>NZ_SLWV01000074.1 GCF_004345705.1 Marinisporobacter balticus | reverse complement strand
TGCTTCCCACAAGGTTTCACGTGTCTCGTGGTACTCTGGATTATACTCGAATTCGTCTAAGTTTTGCCTACAGGACTATTACCTTGTATCGTAGACCTTTCCAGATCTCTTCGGCTACAAATTCTTCATTCTTAATGAGTATATCCGCAACCCCTAAAGAGAAACTCCTTAGGTTTGGGCTTATCCCCTTTCGCTCGCCGCTACTTAGGGAATCGATTTTTCTTTCTCTTCCTCAGGGTACTTAGATGTTTCAGTTCCCCTGGTCTGTCTCCTCACTACCTATTTATTCAGTAGTGGGTAACTAGGTATTACCCTAGCTGGGTTCCCCCATTCGGAAATCACCGGATCAAAACCTGCTTGCGGTTCCCCGATGCTTATCGCAGCTTACTACGTCCTTCATCGACTCCTAGTGCCAAGGCATCCGCCCTATGCTCTTTATAACTTGACCTTGTAAATCATAGGATCTAGATGATTCATTTAAGCGATCATTCAATCTTTCAAGCAAAGCTTGATTTGATGATTGATACGCAACTCAACTTTCGTTGAGATTTTTTTGTTCTATATGCATTGTTCAGTTTTCAAGGTGCAAAGTAGTTCACCAACGAAATCATTCACTATTGTTCATAATTTCTGTTGTTCAAAGTAGTTCGCCAACAAAGTTATTCACTATCGTTCATAACTTTTGTTGCTCAAAATACAAGTTTTGAAGGTTTGATCCTTTAAGCAACCGAAATTCCAAAATTTCCATTTTGAAATTTGGTTGGCGCCGGATTAATTTGCGAAGCAAATTGATCCTTCAAAACTACACAGTGTAAGTTAAACCGTTTCTCCCTAGAAAGGAGGTGATCCAGCCGCACCTTCCGATACGGCTACCTTGTTACGACTTCACCCCAGTCATTGATTTCACCTTCGGCAGCTTCCTCCTTACGGTTAGATAGCCGACTTCGGGTGCCCCCAACTTCCATGGTGTGACGGGCGGTGTGTACAAGACCCGGGAACGCATTCACCGCGACATTCTGATT
>NZ_SLWV01000073.1 GCF_004345705.1 Marinisporobacter balticus | reverse complement strand
GTAATCAATATGTAAAAAAAGTCAGCATTAAGGGAATTACATATACAGATGAATTTAAGCGTGTTTTTATAGTAGAAAACGATAATGGGAAATTTCCAAGAGAGATATTCGAAGAACATGGTTTTGATATAAATATTCTTGGGATAGAACGTGTTAAAGCAGCGGGAAAAAGATGGCGTGCTGCATATAGAAAAAATGGCATATGCGGACTGCAAGACACTAGAAAAGAGAATTCAGGAAGACCGAGTGAGAAAGAACTTTCAATAGAAGAAAAATATACACGACTTAAAGCACAAAATAATTTACTGAAAGCAGAAAATGAATTGCTAAAAAAAATCGATATGATGGAAAGGGGGTTGAGAAAGAAGAAATAGCGTTATCAACAGAACAAAAATTTATACTCATAGATTCAGCAATAAAAAAATACAAACTTAAAAATATGATTAGTCATCTATGTACTAAAACAGGGGTATCGCGTTCTGGATATTACAACTACTTTTCATTAAAATCACAGACATTAAGAGATCAACGTAATACTCAAGATGAGATAGTTAAAGATATTATATTAAAAGCATATAACTTTAAAAGGCGTAAAAAAGGAGCTAGGCAGATTAAAATGACATTAGAAGGTCAGTATGGCATCATATACAATTTAAAACGTATCCGCAGGATAATGAAAAAATATGGCATTATTTGTCCTATTAGAAAAGCTAATCCCTATAGAAGAATGATGAAAGCAACAAGAGAACATACTGTTTTGCCAAACCTACTAAATAGAAATTTCAAACAAAATATACCAGGGAAAGTGCTCCTTACAGATATAACATATTTGTTCTATGGTAAAGGTAAAAAAGCATATTTATCAACAATTAAAGATGGATCTACAAATGAAATAGTGGCATACAATGTGTCTGATAGTTTGAAGTTAGATATAGCGACTGATACTCTACATAAGCTAAAAAAGAATAGAAAAATTAAATTACCTAAAGGTGCATTTATTCATTCGGATCAAGGGGTACATTATACTAGTCCAACTTTTCAAAAATTAGTAAAGAAGTATGGTTTAGGACAATCTATGTCAAGGCGTGGTAATTGTTGGGATAATGCACCCCAAGAATCATTCTTTGGACATTTCAAAGATGAGGCATACATAAAGCCATGTGAAACTTTAGAACAGTTAAAGAAAGAAATTAAACAATATATGCTCTACTATAATAAATATAGATATCAATGGGATCTAAAAAAGATGACTCCTGTTCAATACAGAAATCATCTTCTTAATGTAGCATAGGCTTTTTTAAATTGTCCTTGACAAAGGGTACATTTTA
>NZ_SLWV01000072.1 GCF_004345705.1 Marinisporobacter balticus | reverse complement strand
GTTGTTTTAAAGCTTGCTTTAAAACAACTTAGCGGCGGACGGGTGAGTAACGCGTGGGCAACCTGCCCTATACAGAGGGATAGCCTCGGGAAACCGGGATTAATACCTCATAAAACTCTAACATCGCATGATGTGTGAGTCAAAGATTTATCAGTATAGGATGGGCCCGCGTCTGATTAGCTAGTTGGTAAGGTAATGGCTTACCAAGGCGACGATCAGTAGCCGACCTGAGAGGGTGATCGGCCACACTGGAACTGAGACACGGTCCAGACTCCTACGGGAGGCAGCAGTGGGGAATATTGCACAATGGGCGAAAGCCTGATGCAGCAACGCCGCGTGAGCGATGAAGGCCTTCGGGTCGTAAAGCTCTGTCCTAAGGGAAGAATAATGACGGTACCTTAGGAGGAAGCCCCGGCTAACTACGTGCCAGCAGCCGCGGTAATACGTAGGGGGCGAGCGTTATCCGGAATCATTGGGCGTAAAGGGTGCGTAGGCGGTTATGCAAGTTAGGGGTGAAAGGCTACGGCTCAACCGTAGTAAGCCTTTAAAACTGCATAACTTGAGTGCAGGAGAGGAGAGTGGAATTCCTAGTGTAGCGGTGAAATGCGTAGATATTAGGAGGAACACCAGTGGCGAAGGCGACTCTCTGGACTGTAACTGACGCTGAGGCACGAAAGCGTGGGGAGCGAACAGGATTAGATACCCTGGTAGTCCACGCCGTAAACGATGAGTGCTAGGTGTCGGGGGTCGAACCTCGGTGCCGCAGCTAACGCATTAAGCACTCCGCCTGGGGAGTACGATCGCAAGATTGAAACTCAAAGGAATTGACGGGGACCCGCACAAGCAGCGGAGCATGTGGTTTAATTCGAAGCAACGCGAAGAACCTTACCAAAACTTGACATCCTCTGCATTACTCTTAATCGAGGAAATCCCTTCGGGGACAGAGAGACAGGTGGTGCATGGTTGTCGTCAGCTCGTGTCGTGAGATGTTGGGTTAAGTCCCGCAACGAGCGCAACCCTTGTCTTTAGTTGCCAGCACATAATGGTGGGCACTCTAGAGAGACTGCCGGGGATAACTCGGAGGAAGGTGGGGATGACGTCAAATCATCATGCCCCTTATGTTTTGGGCTACACACGTGCTACAATGGCTGGTACAACGGGAAGCGAAGGAGTAATCCGGAGCAAATCTTAAAAGCCAGTCTCAGTTCGGATTGTGGGCTGAAACTCGCCCACATGAAGCTGGAGTTGCTAGTAATCGTGAATCAGAATGTCGCGGTGAATGCGTTCCCGGGTCTTGTACACACCGCCCGTCACACCATGGAAGTTGGGGGCACCCGAAGTCGGCTATCTAACCG
>NZ_SLWV01000071.1 GCF_004345705.1 Marinisporobacter balticus | reverse complement strand
AATGAAAGAATTATTTCAGTAAAAGAATCTTATCGAATTATATAATCTGAGAAAATTATGCTGTATTGAAGAAGGATAATTTGAGAATCTACAATTAATAAGTATAATGTACTAGTAGGAACGAAAGAAAATCCATATACTATATCTCAACGTGTGGGGCTATTTAGATATAGTAGTAATGTCTCAACGATAGAAAATATTGGCACGAAATGATGTTTCTGTGTCGTGATATGATGTGTATTTTTAGCCTTGTATCTGTTATTATAAATTATATAACTTTATGTATAAATATGTTAACTAAATAGCTTAAAATAAGCACAATAAAAATAATAAAAAATTAATCATGAAAGGAGAGAATTGTAGCTAGATGATGCCTTTAAAACGATTTTTATTAGATGGGAACTACAAATTATTGTTAAAAGATTTAGGGGTTGATTTGTCTGAGTTTTTAAGACAAGCAGAACTGCCATATGATCTGTTTGACCTTCCACAGCCTATGGTTACAACAGATGAATATTATAGCATGTGGGATACTTTGACGGATTACGGTGAGAAAATGATGTTGCCACTGCAAGCAGGAATGGCAATACAACCGGAAATGTTCAGTCCGGCTTTGATTGTAGCACTTTTAAGTAACAATGGTATATCCGCATTGGAACGAGTTATAAAATATAAAATATTGGTTGCACCGATGATATTTGAACTTAATATGCATGATGAGTATGTAGATTTAATCATAAAATCAGACAAAGAAAATAATTATTTGCCCTTAGGATTGGTCGCTTTTGAAATGATATTTATGAATCGTATTCTTTCTATAGGCACAAGAGAAAGTATAAAGCCAGTATTGGTTCAAAGTACAGAAAAAATTCGAGAACAAGAGTATGAAGATTTTTTTGGTGTAAAACCGGCAGTAGGTGATCAAAATATTATTCGATTTAAAAAAGAAGATTTAGAGCAGGAATTTTTGACAAAGAACCAAGGGGCTTGGGATTTTTATCTCAAAGGACTAGATCAACGTTTAGAGCAGGCGAAAAAAGACCATAGTTTTGCTTTTGTTGTGAAAACAAATTTAGCCAAAATGCTACCTACAGGGGAAGCGAGTATAGAAATATTGGCCAATGAAATTGGAATAAGCAAACGTACCATACAACGTAAATTAGCAGCAGAACATACAACATTTCAAGGAGAATTGAGTGCTGTGAGAGAGGAGTTTGCAAAAAAATATCTAAAGAATACGAACGTATCAACAAAAGAAATCGCATTTTTATTGGGCTATGATGAATTTAATTCTTTCACCCGGGCTTTTAAAAGTTGGACTGGAAAAACTATTAGTGAATATAAAGGATCTAGATGGATTTAAAAATAGAGAAATTTCATTATTTGAGTAGTCACGGAAACTAATGTATAAAATTTAATTTTTATGCAATACATTAAAAATCCATAAATTTTATCATTAGAGCTCATTTTTATATAAA
>NZ_SLWV01000070.1 GCF_004345705.1 Marinisporobacter balticus | reverse complement strand
ACCTACAAAGTGTAAGCTGAAAAAATTATATTTAATTGCTAAACTGTTATTCTAATAAATTTAAAATATTAAAACCAGAAACTTTAATTCTAGCATCAAGATGAATATTAATGCCTGCAATCATAGTCATAAAGGAATAACGCTTTTTACCACGCATTCTTAAAGAATGAATTCTATAGTCATTAAGAATACGATTATTTATACGTTCTGAACAAGTTCTAGTTTTATAAATTGATTTCCACTGTTTTGAGCCACGAGGGACTTTGGTAAATAAGCGTAAATCCCATGCAGGTTTAGTATGGATTACTCGACCATATGTAGAAGGTGAACATTCTTCAGAACAAGAGCAACTTTGAATCTTTCCACAAGCTTTAGGGCAACGCCATTTAAGGCGTGAACGGCTTTTTTCAAAACCGTTATAAACCATTTCGTGGTTCCCTATGCATATTGGAACACCTTTATCACTAATAGATAAGGTGGGTGGATATTTTGAATTTCCTTTATTCTTGGAGTTCAAATCAATAAAGGGATTAATGTTCCATTTGGAACACAATTCATATGTAGGATAGTTATCATTGGCTGAGTCAAGCACATAATTAGAGATTTTAAACTGCGGTAACAGTTCTCTAAATTCAGCCAATGCAACTATTCCAGTAATACTATCATGTCTACTTGCTTGTACGAAGCGGAGATAGACAGGTAAATCTATTTTGAATTCTTTGTTGTAGCTAGATAGAGCATAAAGTGTATAGCCATAAAACCAACGGTTTTCATGACTGTCCCAACCCCAGTTAGCATCAACATCAGAAAGTTTACGATCACATTTGCAATTATAAATATCATTTTGGCAACAGTTGCAAACTTTGGTGCCATAGTAAGAAGAATGACAGTGAACACAAGTACCATCACCAGCAAGCGTAAGCTTGTCTTTATGTATTAAGTTAAGATCAAAAGAAGGTGCTACAGCAACAAGAGTGAATATTTTTTGAAGTAATTTTTCAAATCTACAAGCGAATGAACGACCATTGCCCAAAAAGTTAGCAATCTTTTTAACAATACCAGATCGTTTATTAGGAAGTTTTTTATTCTTACCCGGGGTTTTTGTTTTAGAAGGTTTTTTCTTATAAGAATATGTTTTTTTAAGATTACTTCTGTCAGCTGATAAATCAGATAACCACAATCTAGAGATAAAATCGTAATGAGCACCAAGAGAAGGTGTTTTATCGCTAGTGCAACCGATACAGGTTGCAAATAAGTCATTAGTCTGAAGTTTATTAACCCATTTAGTAATGCTTGTTTCTTTTTGAAAAAGCATTAAAGAAAACGAACGAAATATTTCAGGTTGAAGGGTAGCAGGTCTACCCGTGGTAGAATAATGAGGTTTTAATATTTCTCCAAGAATATCTAAATCTAAGCAATATAGTTTAGAAATAGAAGGTTCAAGTTCTTCAATTCTTTTAGGAAAAGTTTTGTAGAAAGAAGAGAGATTTGAAATAATAAATTGCTGATATTCAGCATGAGAAGTCCAATTTTTAAGCATAAGA
>NZ_SLWV01000069.1 GCF_004345705.1 Marinisporobacter balticus | reverse complement strand
CATAATTATATCCATTCCTTTCGCTTCGCTCAAGGCACAAAACGCTATGAAACGTGTTGGCTTCGAGCGTTATTTCTTTTATCCTATAGATATTGGGAACACAGTACACTACAAACCACGGGGAGGTGAGTGGGCTGCTCCAACTATGGAGTGACCGCATAATTATATGTGTAGATTGCCTTTCCAAGCACAAATAAGTGTGACACAAGAGCACGCAGACTTATCTTTGTATAAACATTACTCGTTTATAGCTGGGCAATCAGTCAATGCTGTTATTCCCTTTAATTCTTTGAAAGGAGATTTCTCTAATGGCATTAAAAATTGTTCATCCAGTTTGTTGTGGCATTGATGTCCACAAAACTTTCGTTGTTGCTTGTATTGCTAAAACCAACAATAAAGGGATTACTACCTACAAACGCCATCGTTTTTCTACCTATACTAAAGGTTTGAAGGAACTGTCACAGTGGCTTTGTGAACATGATTGTAAAGAAGTCTGTATGGAGTCTACCGGAAAATACTGGATTCCCGTCTTTAACATACTTGAAAATTCTTGCAACATCACCCTCGCACATCCAAAGTATGTCAAAGCAATCCGTGGTAAGAAAACAGATAACAAAGACGCTCAGTGGATTGCTGATTTATTCAAACACGACCTTGTTGCGGGTAGCTTTATGCCACCGCTTCCAATACGACAGCTTAGAGACTTGATGCGCTATCGCTCTAAACTAACCAATTTTATGTCTAGTGAAAAAAACAGACTACAAAATTGTTTAACGGTTTCTAACATTCAGCTGGGCAATGTCGTGTCAGATACGTTTGGCAAAAGTTCAATGAAAATCATTGATAAAATTCTCGAAAATCCACTAGACTCTTCCTTTGACTTACAACCACTTATACATGGTTCTTTAAAAAAGAAGATCTCAGAACTTGAACTTGCGGTTGATGGGTTTATTACTCCTGAACAAGCAGGAAAACTTAAAATCATCAAACAACATCATTCAGATCTTGCGGATCGAAAATCAGAACTTGAATTTATCATTCTCTCTCTTTCCGTTCCCTACTCAGAAGAAATAAATTTAATCTTAACTGTTCCGTCTTTTAAAAACATCTTTTCCGCCATTACCGTGGTTTCAGAAATAGGTGCCAATATGGACGTGTTCCCAACAGCTAAGCACTTATGTTCCTGGGCAGGGCTTACACCTACGAATAACGAAAGCGCCGGAAAGAAAAAGTCTGTTAGAATTTCAAAAGCTGGTTGCTATATCAAACCACTTTTAGTCCAATGCGCAAGTTCAGTGGTTAAAAGTGAAAAGCATCCTGAAATCCGTAACCGCTACTTAAAACTTCGAAAACGTCGTGGGCATAAACGGGCAATCATTGCTATTGCTCGCATGCTTTTAACAGCTATCTACATGATACTTAAAAAGAAAGAACCTTATAATGCAGACTTGTATAAAAAATCGGATGTTCTTCCAGTAGACCGTGAGATCACGGTAGAACAGGCGATTCTATTTGCAAAAACTCAAGGTTATCGGATAAAAGAAACCACTTAATAGAAAGTAAATTGATTTTTAAAGTCATCTTCAATGGCTTGTTTGCTATGCCCATAAACTTATTGGACTGTTATCTTGATATATTTCAGACTT
>NZ_SLWV01000068.1 GCF_004345705.1 Marinisporobacter balticus | reverse complement strand
AGTCTCCCACCTATCCTGTACATGTAATACCAAAATCCAGTGTCAGGCTACAGTAAAGCTCCACGGGGTCTTTCCGTCCTGCTGCGGGTAACCGGCATCTTCACCGGTACTACAATTTCACCGAGTCTATTGTTGAGACAGTATCCAAATCGTTACGCCTTTCGTGCGGGTCGGAACTTACCCGACAAGGAATTTCGCTACCTTAGGACCGTTATAGTTACGGCCGCCGTTTACTGGGGCTTAAGTTCGGTGCTTCGATTGCTCTAACACGTCCCCTTAACCTTCCAGCACCGGGCAGGCGTCAGCCCCTATACATCGTCTTTCGACTTAGCAGAGACCTGTGTTTTTGCTAAACAGTCGCTTGGATCTATTCTCTGCGGCCACTTCAGGCTTTAACACCCTAACGTGGCACCCCTTCTCCCGAAGTTACGGGGTCATTTTGCCGAGTTCCTTAACAATAGTTCTCTCGCTCGCCTTAGGATTCTCTCCTCACCTACCTGTGTCGGTTTACGGTACGGGCACCTAGATCTCACTAGAGGCTTTTCTTGACAGTGTGGAATCAGTAAGTTCGCTACTTATATTTCGCTCCCCATCACGCCTCAGAATTATCGATACGGATTTGCCTATATCGACTCCCTAAACGCTTAGACGCACACAACCAACGGTGCGCTTGACCTATCCTACTGTGTCACCCCAATCGCTCAAACAATCTTCGGTGGTACAGGAATTTCAACCTGTTGTCCATCGCCTACGACTTTCGTCCTCGGCTTAGGTCCCGACTAACCCTGAGCGGACGAACCTTCCTCAGGAAACCTTAGGTTTTCGGCGGGTAGGATTCTCACCTACCTCTCGCTACTCATGCCAACATTCTCTCTTCTATACAGTCCACTGCTCCTTACGGTACAGCTTCAATCCGTATAGAATGCTCCCCTACCCCTGTATCTATTGATACAAGCCGTAGCTTCGGTGACAGGTTTTAGCCCCGATAATTTTCGGCGCAGGATCACTCGACTAGTGAGCTATTACGCACTCTTTGAATGAGTGGCTGCTTCTAAGCCAACATCCTAGTTGTCTGTGCAATCCCACATCCTTTTCCACTTAACCTGTACTTTGGGACCTTAGCTGACGGTCTGGGCTGTTTCCCTTTTGACTATGAATCTTATCACCCATAGTCTGACTCCTAAAGTTATGATTACGGCATTCGGAGTTTGATAGTCTTTGGTAACCGGTGAGGGCCCCTAGGACATTCAGTGCTCTACCTCCGTATCACTGCCTTTAAGGCTAGCCCTAAAGCTATTTCGGGGAGAACCAGCTATCTCCGAGTTCGATTGGAATTTCTCCGCTATCCACAAGTCATCCCAGCCTTTTTCAACAGACATGGGTTCGGTCCTCCACGAAATTTTACTTCCGCTTCAACCTGCTCATGGATAGGTCACCCGGTTTCGGGTCTACGGCATACAACTATTTTCGCCCTACTTAAGACTCGCTTTCGCTACGGCTCCGGTGCTTAACACCTTAACCTTGCTGCATACCGTAACTCGTTGGCCCGTTCTACAAAAAGTACGTGGTTGTTCATATAAAGAACTTCCACTGCTTGTAAACATAGGGTTTCAGGTTCTATTTCACTCCCCTTCCGGGGTTCTTTTCACCTTTCCCTCACGGTACTTGTTCGCTATCGGTCACTAGGTAGTATTTAGCCTTGGGGGGTGGTCCCCCCTGCTTCCCACAAGGTTTCACGTGTCTCGTGGTACTCTGGATTATACTCGAATTCGTCTAAGTTTTGCCTACAGGACTATTACCTTGTATCGTAGA
>NZ_SLWV01000067.1 GCF_004345705.1 Marinisporobacter balticus | reverse complement strand
AGGACAATACAATATTTTAGATAAGAGTGCAGGAAATATTGTAAATCATGTGATTTTCCAAGCACCAACAAAGCTTGGAAAAGGAGTACTTGTAGCACCTACAGTACATGGGAATTTATTAGTGGGGCCAGATGCAGAAGATACTGATGACAAAGAAAATACAGCAACAACAAGTGAAAGAATTGAATTTATTCGACAAGCTTCTAAAAAGACAACGAAGAAAGTACCATTTAATGGAACAATCACAAGTTTTTCAGGATTAAGAGCAACACCAAGTACAGGAGATTTTATCATAGAAGAATCAAAAGAAGTAAAAGGATTCATTAATGTTGCAGGAATTGAATCACCAGGATTATCAGCAGCACCAGCTATTGCACAATATGTAGTAGATATTTTTAAAGGAATTGAAAAAGATTTAAAAGAAAAAAAAGAGTTTAATCCAATTAGAAAACCAGTGATTAAATTTATGGCGTTAAGCCATGAAGAAAAAGCTGCATTAATAAAGGAAGACCCAAGATACGGAAGAATCGTGTGTAGATGTGAAAATATTACCGAAGGTGAAATTATAGATGCAATTCATAGAAATGCAGGTGCAACAACAGTAGATGCTATAAAAAGAAGAGTAAGACCGGGTATGGGAAGATGCCAAGGCGGGTTTTGTGGACCGAGAGTTATGGAGATCTTAGCACGAGAATTAAAGATGGATATTACAGAAGTTGTGAAGGATAGTAAGCAATCTTATATTTTAACAGAACCAACAAAACAGAATAAACCATCAGAAGAAGTTCTAGAAAATATGAAAATATCTTAAGAAAGACAAAATGAGAGGTGAGAATATGTTCAAATATGATCTTGTTGTAATAGGTGGAGGTCCTGCAGGACTTGCAGCAGCGATTGAAGCAAAGAAAAATGGTGTAGATAATATCTTGGTGATAGAAAGAGATAGAGAGTTAGGAGGAATCCTTCAACAATGTATTCATAATGGGTTCGGATTGCATATCTTTAAAGAAGAACTAACAGGTCCTGAGTATGCAGAAAAATTTATTATAGAACTAAAAGAAATGGGTATTGAATATAAATTAGACACAATGGTGCTTGATATAAGAGAAGAAAGAATGGTCAGTGCAATAAATACGATAGATGGATTTATGTCTATAAAAGCAAATGCAATTATCCTTGCAATGGGGTGTAGAGAAAGAACAAGAGGCGCTATTAATATACCAGGAACCAGACCAGCGGGTGTTTTTAGTGCAGGAACAGCTCAAAGATTTGTAAACATGGAAGGATATATGGTAGGAAAAAAAGTAGTGATATTAGGTTCAGGCGATATTGGACTCATCATGGCAAGAAGAATGACATTAGAAGGAGCAGAAGTTTTAGCTGTAGCAGAGTTAATGCCTTTCTCAGGAGGACTAACAAGAAATATTGTACAATGTCTAGAAGACTATGATATTCCACTACTGCTGAGTCATTCAATAACTGAAATTAAAGGAAAAGATCGGGTAGAAGGTGTAGTCATTGCAAAAGTAGATGAAAATAGATTGCCTATTCAAGGAACAGAGAAGCATTATGATTGTGATACATTATTATTATCTGTAGGATTAATACCAGAAAACGAAATTTCTAAAAATGCTGGTATTCAGTTAGATCCAATTACTTCAGGACCTGTCGTAAATGAAGCAATGGAGACAAGTATAGAAGGAATTTTTGCCTGTGGAAATGTCGTTCATGTACATGATTTAGTAGACTTCGTAACAGAAGAAAGTAGAAGAGCAGGGAAAAATGCTGCAAGATATATTAAAAAAGAAATCAAAGTACAAGCGAAAACAGCTAAAACAGAACCTGGAGATGGAATAAGATATATTGTCCCACACATGGTTCGAGCAGAAAATGTTGAAAATACAGTAGATCTATTTATGAGAGTAGATAATATATATCAAAATATGCATATGGTTGTAAAGATTGATGGAAGAGAAATTATGAGAATAAAGAAAAAACATTTGGCTCCTGGAGAGATGGAATCTATAAAAATAAAAAAAGAAGATTTAACAGAAAAAGAAGATTC
>NZ_SLWV01000066.1 GCF_004345705.1 Marinisporobacter balticus | reverse complement strand
AAGTATTTTATGTAAAAAAAATGGGGGAATCAACAAAAATTTTGATTAATAAAAGAGAGTAATCACAGGGGATAAAGAGTTTCCGTGAGAGCTCTATTTTATTTGGGGGGATTGTTAATGAAAAAAATAGAATTGAAAAAGTTAATGGGGTATTGTCTTATTATCACAATGATTTTTACCATGTTACCAATCAACATAGTAAACGCAGGTGTACCAACATCAGGTAATTGGAAAGATCATATAGGGGGTGTAACCCTTGCAGGTAAAGGGTTAGGAACAGAAAATTCGCCGTTTCAAATAAGTAGTGCAGAAGAATTAGCGTATTTAGCGAAGGAAATCAATGAAGGTAATACAGATTACAATGCAGCATACTATGAATTAACAGCGGATATAGATTTAGTAGCACATCAGTGGACGCCGATAGGGAGCTATGAAGGTGCGTCGAATATTCAAACAACTTTCTATGGACATTTTGATGGAAAAGGACATAAGATAACGAATGTGATTATAGGAACATCAACCGATCCATATACAATGCAATATGCGGGGTTATTTGGATATAGTAGTAATGGCTCAACTATAGAAAATATTGGAGTTAGTGTAAATATAGTTTCTTCGAAGATACTGGCAGGAGTAGGAGGACTTGTAGGGTATTGCTCCCATGGAACTATAAAAAATAGTTACGTTACGGGTTCTGTTACAGCTCAAGCAAATTATTCAAATGCAGGAGGACTTGTAGGAAACAATTCTGGAACAATTAGCAATAGCTATTCTACAGCTTCTGTTATCGTTGCTGATGGTGCCACTGGAAATTATGCAACAGCAGGAGGACTTGTAGGAAGCAATTTCATGACAGGAATCATAAGTAACAGTTATGCAACAGGAAATATTACTGGAGGGAATAATGCATATGTAGGACTGTTTCTAGGAAAGTTTAGTACTGGTGGCACAATTGACAATTGTTACTATAACAGTGGGGCTACACGAACGATTAATAATCGTGTCAAAAATGCACAAGGTATTGGTTTTGGTGTGCCGCCTCTAAGCACAGAGCCTACAATATCTAAAACATTAGAACAAATGAAAGAACAAGAATTTGCAAATGCTCTTAGCGACAGCTTACAAACCGATTGGAGTACATGGATGGTTCAACCGGATGACTTTCCAACATTAACATTTATAATCCCAGCACCAACCTTAACCGTAACGATATCACCGGGAACAGACATAGGTTCAACTCAAGCAAAAATCACAGGAACAGAAACATCAAAATTTGTAGTGAATATTACAGATAGTTTGGTATCAGCACCCCCTACATCAGAGGATGCATCAACAAGCGGGGATAATCTGGTAGATCCCTATACATCTGAATCCAATATAACAACAGGAGTAGCAGAAAATAAATATTTACAAGTATATGACGTAGATGCCAATGGAAAAGTAGCCGGATTTTATCAAAAACAACTAGTAGCTAGTGATATCAAACAACCTAGTTATTGGAAGGACAATATAGGGAGTGTATCAAGCCTTACAGGTTCGGGAACAGAAGCAAAGCCATATCAAATAAGCAGTGCTGAAGAATTAGCCTTTATGGCACAAGAAGTTAATGCAGGTAATGCAACTTATAAAGGAGCATATTATGAATTAACACAGGATATAGACTTAGTAGCCCATCAGTGGACGCCTATAGGGATTTATGGGGGTGATTTTAATAAAACTTTTAGTGGACACTTTGATGGAAAAAAACATAACATCAGTAATATATACATAGGAACAGAATCAAGCCCTGATACAGAGCATAGATATCTTGGATTATTTGGATATAGTGTTGGAACTATAGACAATATTGGGGTTGATGTTCATATAGTTTCTTCGGAGAATATGGCAAATCTAGGAGGTCTTGTAGGAAGTTGTGCTTTCAGTGGGGCGACAATAAAAAATAGCTATGTAACGGGTTCTATTGAAGCTAAAGGAAATTTTTCAGTAGCAGGAGGACTTGCAGGATTCAATTTAGGGGAGATAAACAATAGTTGTTCTACAGCTTCTGTTATTGTTTCAACTGGTGCTATGGGCAATGAGGCAAAAGCAGGAGGACTAGTAGGAGATAATTCGGGTGTAATAAATAACAGTTATGCCACAGGGGATATTACAGGAGGTCATGATTCAAAAGTAGGGGGATTAGTAGGACTAAATTCTTCAACTATAGCCAATGGTTATTATAATACGAATGCGA
>NZ_SLWV01000065.1 GCF_004345705.1 Marinisporobacter balticus | reverse complement strand
CCTGTTCCCATACCGAACACAGAAGTTAAGCCCTTCAGCGCTGATGGTACTTGGTGGGTAACTGCCTGGGAGAGTAGGTCGTTGCTGGTTACATAGAAGACTTAAAGCGAACTTGTTTCGTTTTAAGTCTTTTATTTTGTGAATAGATTGCATATGTTGTTGATAAAATTTATAGAATATATAATTTATACACAGAACAAGAGCAAGACTTAGATATAAAAGAAAAAAGGATAAGATATAAATAACAAATACTGTGGAAAAATATAGAGATAATTAGAATCTATCCACAAATTTCTAACGATTGAATCAAATAAAATTTAACTTCTATCAAAAAAACAACACCACACATTTGCGTGGTGTTGTTTTTTTAACATTAGAGATAATCAAAAGATGGGTTGTTTTAATTATTCCTTATAAATTTTCTATAAAAGTTTTCATTCGATTGAGTCCTTCTAATAATTCATCTGTATCACATGCATAGGAGATTCGAATAAAATCATCCATACCAAACGCAATTCCAGGAACAACTGCTACTTTTCCGTGTGTTAAAAGTATATCTGAAAAGGCTACAGAAAAACTATGATGCCATTTAAATTTATCCTTTAGAGAAGATATGTCAATAAATAAGTAAAAAGCACCTTGAGGATTAATAAACCCAATAGATTCTATCTTTTTAAGGACAGATATAGCTAGATCTTTTCTGGTTTTATAAGTATGAACCATCTCAGCTGTTTCTGTTTGACAGGATGTTAAAGCTGAAACACCAGCCCATTGAGAAATTGTGCTAGGATGGGATACGAGATGGCCTTGTATTGCAGAAATAGCTTTTGCTAATACCATATTTGTTGCAGAGTAACCAATTCGCCATCCCGTCATAGCCACAGATTTTGAAAGTCCGTTTATCGTAATCGTTATATCTTTAGCTTCTGTTGATAACGAAGCAATGCTAGTAAAAGAATCTACATAACAAATACTTTCATATATTTCATCAGCCAAAATATAAATATTATTTTTCAGACAGATATCAACAATTCCTTTCAATTCATCTTTAGAATATATTGCTCCTGTTGGATTAGAAGGATTTGTGATAAAAATTATTTTTGTTTTAGGCGTAATTGCTTGTTCAATTTCTTTCCGAGTTACTTTGAAATCATTTTTTCGTTGGGTATTTAAAAAAATGGGCTTGCCTCCTACAAGTTTAATCATTTCTGGATAACTAACCCAATAGGGTTTGGGAATAATTACTTCATCACCATGATCTAATAAAGCAATAAGTGTATTGGTGATGGCATGCTTTGCACCACTTGATACAACAATTTCATCTACTGCATATGAAACATTATTTTCAATATCAAGCTTATTTTGGATTGCTTTACGCAGATCTAATAAACCAGCAGCTGCATCGTATTTGGTGTGGTTCATTTGGATTGCTTGGATAGCATGATCTTTAGCAGGTGAGGGGGTAAAAAAATCTGGTTCTCCAATACTTAGGTTAATGATATCTAGTCCTTGATTTTTTAGTTCTTTTACTTTTGTACTTATACCTATAGTATAAGAAGGGGTAATTTCTTTTAATTTAGAAGATAACATAATAAGCCTCCTTTTTGGGATAAACAGTTTTAAACCAGAGAGATATATAAATATCTTTAAAACTGCTTAATTTTTTTAGTCTGTTTTATGACATAATGAAACTACTTTGTATAGATACATCATAATTATCTCTTTTTAAATTTTACCTTTTATCTTAGGAATAATCAAATCATAAATAACCTGACATTGCTAGTTCGTTTTAATCATTAACCAACTTTCAACACAGCTACTTCCATGAGTAGAAAGTGAAAGTTCGTTGGAGAAATGTGTAACTAAGATAGCAGCACACGAATATTTATACACAGAATTTTATAAAAATATTATATCCTTGTAAATAGAAAAGATATAATTTTACGTTGTTGTTGAATATATATGACATAAAAACATACTGAAAAACTAGGATGCCAAGGGAGAAATATGAGTAATGTTCGTGTATGTCAGATATTAATTATGTCAAAACTAATATTTGCAGTTGGATACATAGGATCATAAAGATATTTAATAAGAGAAAGAGAGCAATATTGATTTAAATTCCATTAAAAAACTGTTGACTATATAAAAGTATGATGGTATAGTATTACTTGTCCCTATTTAAAGGGGTAGGAGTTTAGAACTAGAATAAATTTCTAGTTGACTTAAGAAGATAAACATGGTAAGATATATCTTGTCGTCACTTTTAAAAAAAATAAAACTTAGTGAATATTAAGTAAGAAGTTGCATTTAGGATTATTACTTGGAAATTTTGCAACATACGACTTTTGAAAAAAAGTTGTTGACAGATTCGACAAAAAATGATAAGATAATTAAGTCGCCAAATGGTGATGAAAAAAGAATTGATCTTTGAAAACTACACAGTGTAAGAATTTAAGCCAGCACTTGACTTAAGTCAAGTACAATAAGTTCTAAGAACTTAAAGCAATA
>NZ_SLWV01000064.1 GCF_004345705.1 Marinisporobacter balticus | reverse complement strand
GCCCACCAAAATTGGCCCGGTAGTTCAGTTGGTTAGAATGCCAGCCTGTCACGCTGGAGGTCGAGGGTTCGAGCCCCTTCCGGGTCGCCAATTTCTTTAAAAGGCAATTATAAAAATAAAAGCATGAAATTGTTTTGCTGGTGTGGCTCAACGGTAGAGCAGCTGACTTGTAATCAGCAGGTTGGGGGTTCGATTCCCTTCGCCAGCTCCATAAAATTCAGGAGGAGTTCCCGAGTGGCCAAAGGGGGCGGACTGTAAATCCGTTAGCTGAGCTTTCAGTGGTTCGAATCCACTCTCCTCCACCAATATAGTGTAAAATTCAACATAAGAAATTATGCGGAAGTGGCTCAGTGGTAGAGCATCGCCTTGCCAAGGCGAGGGTCGCGAGTTCGAATCTCGTCTTCCGCTCCATAAATATGGTGGGTGTAGTCAAGTGGTTAAGACACAGGATTGTGGCTCCTGCATGCGTGGGTTCGAACCCCATCACCCACCCCAAAAACAATGGGGTATCGCCAAGTCGGTAAGGCACCAGATTTTGATTCTGGCATCCGTAGGTTCGAGTCCTGCTACCCCAGCCAATAAGACCCATTAGCTCAGTTGGTAGAGCACTTGACTTTTAATCAAGGTGTCCCGCGTTCGAGCCGCGGATGGGTCACCAATTTATGGCGGCATAGCCAAGTGGTAAGGCAGAGGTCTGCAAAACCTTTATTCCCCAGTTCAAATCTGGGTGCCGCCTCCATTTTTTTATTTAGTATGCGCTCATAGCTCAGCTGGATAGAGTGTCTGACTACGAATCAGAAGGTCGGGAGTTCGAATCTCTCTGGGCGCACCATATATATAAGAAACAGACGATGTTATATAATACGATAAGAAATCGTATTTTTTGTTTTTTAATAATAACTAAGATTAAAAAACGATAGTGGAAAATTCATTATTTACAATTTAAGAATAAATAATTAAGTAAAATCAATAGCATGTGCATTTTGCCAAAAGTTCATTAGTTCTATACTACTATCTGGACTACACATCCATTGGAAGGGTTTAGATTTACCTGATATTATTTTAAATATAAGTAGGGAACATATGATTTTTTTATAAAAATGAACCAACTAAGCCAAGGCTACCTCAGTGATGTCCAACAATATGGCCTCCTATGTTAGCTTTACCACTATGATTATGCCACTTTTGAATACTAGATATTTTCTTTGAATCTTTAGCAATAAGAGTGGTATTATATGCTAATAATAAAGCCCATGGATCATAAAGTTTTCAGCAAACATGTAAGATGCTTTTTATAAAAGAAACAATACCTATAGATATTTCTAGTGCTTTTTCGACCTTCAGTCACTAAAAGGCACCAGATGAAATTAACAAAATATTTATAATTCGGTATGGATAACAGTTTCTTCGGAAATAGTAACAGCTATAAGGTTTCTTGAGGAATATATATGTACATGAAAATCACTCCTTATTTAGGGGGATAGTGTATTTATATTCCTCTTTTATTTTGTAAATTATTACATTAATTTTTGGGAGTTTTTTTAAATGTGCAAAACTATAGTCAATAAAATAAATAATCAAAAAACATCCCTTCTTATGGAGGGATGTTTTTTGATTATTTAAACATATAAAATAGACTATAAAATAGACTATAAAAAAAATTCATAGAGAAATCATTGTTGATATAATAATGGATAATTAAATAGATAAAAAACAACCCAATAAAGGGTTCAGCCATATTTGATGAAGAAATGATTAATACAAATCGATACCGTTTATCCGTAAAAGGATAGAAGAGTCCAATACCTGTAATTGTCATATAATCTCCTATTAAATGAGAGCAAAGACCTACTATAAAAGATAAAAGAACAGGATAAGGGAGAGTATTTCTAAGCACAAAAAAAACAACAGAAGAAATGGCAAATGAGCCAATGAGACTATGTGTAAAACTTCTATGACGAGAAAATCCAATCATAATAAGCAAAATAGCTATTGCAAGGGTTAACCGATTTTCAATACCATATTGGTAAAGCAAGAAACTTCCAATACCACAATAAAAAAATATTTTACCAAGTCTATTTTTTATAGGGAGAATTTTTTGATTAATCTTTGCCCTTGGATGGTCTAAATCAGGTATCAAAGAACTTATAATAGCTGCTGTAGTTGTCATGATATCTGGTTCATAACCTAATTTTGGTAAAAAATATAAACTAGCTACGGAACCAAATAACATATGGTTTTTACCAGTCATTTTTTAAGACATCCTTTTTAAAAGTAGTTTCAAACATACGTTCTGCTATATTATAGCATAACTCTTTGATTGGTGGTATAACAAATAACATATTTGTTTGAAAAATAAATTAACCCTCAAATATTCATAGCTTTAGATTTCAATAATTATATTACAAAATATGGGATTATAATCTAAAGTTTTTTCATTTTGTGTTTGTATTTTGTGGTAGCATAGTATAACTCTATTTTCCTATGAGTATTTTCAAATACACTAGGTTACAAGTAAATTAAGCTACATCTTTACCATAAAGAAAAGATGCAATAGCTTTAGCAACACCAGAATAAATTTGCATACCGTTCGATAGCAGCTTTGTTACGTACCATATAATTACCAAATGACCAGAAAAATTTGTGTTGATAAAAGATCACTTCTATATTCCAACGTAAACTGTATGCACATAGTGGTAACTGATTATTTTGAGTCTGATCAAATTTCACATTTTGTACAGTATTATGCTTAAATATTTGTAGATCCTTTGGATTAATTGTACAGATAAATGCTCTTACTT
>NZ_SLWV01000063.1 GCF_004345705.1 Marinisporobacter balticus | reverse complement strand
TAAATACAGGGGTGGATCTTGTTGCTACAAGAAATATGTAAGGAAGAATAAAAGGATATACGCAAAAATGTATATCCTTATTATTTTGTTTTTTTAGAAAATGATAATAATCTTCAGAGCTGGAAAACACAAAAATTCTTTACAACTAAAAATACATATGCTAAAATATTGGTAAGTATAAAAAGATTCGACAAAAAGTGTATCGCTCAATTAAATATAAATGACAGGAGAAAAGGAGCGTCAACAATAAATTAGTACAATCTTTGTGCTATTTCATTGTTGTTTTTTTTTAGTCACACACATGTTATTTTAAAGATTATATGAGCATAGGAGCTATGAATTTAGCCATCAAACAAGAATGAGATGGAATAGAAATGGATGTACAAAGAGAGAGTGTTGTTTTTTATGATTGGACTTTAGATAAAACGAATAATGGAAGAGGAGAAATTAGAAATAACACATTAGAAAGAATTAGGAAGGTTCATGGTTTCCGGTCAAACCATCGTATGTTATTACCATTTGTATCTCGCTTTATTCTTCGATTAGGATTTTTCCCATCATCAATAATATCTTGTTCTTTAACGTTAATAACCAAATTATGGAATAAGCTTTCCAATTCATTTGACTTAGCAATTTTTCTAAAAATCTACTAAAAGTTGATTCAGATGGTGTTTTTCCTAAAAAGTTAAAGTACAAGAATATCTTTAAATTAGGTTTTCTTTAAGCGTTAGAACTTGATGATAGAAATCAGAATGATTTTTATAGCCATAAACTGAAAAGCACATTTTGTTTTAATAAACAGTTACTGAGTAGTCTAGATATAGCTGTCATCCTTGTAATTATTATGTGGATGTAGATATAATTAAGGAATTACACGATAAAAATATAAAAGTATATACTTGGACAGTGGATGATGTAAAAAAAATCAAATAAACCCATAACAATGGGTGTGGATGGAATGATTACAAATTATCCAGATATACTTAAATGATTGAGAAAGGTTAGGAGGAATATAAGTGACAGAATTGAAAAATATAAAATGTTTTGTTTTGGATATGGATGGAACCTTTTATTTGGGCAATGATTTAATAGATGGTTCTCTTGAATTTCTAAATATGTTAGAGGAAAAAGATATAAAGTTTTTATTTTTAACAAATAATTCTTCAAAGAATAGGAAAGCTTATAAAGAAAAATTAATGAAACTTGGCTGCCAAGTAGAGGAAGAGAATGTATTTACATCAGGAGAAGCTACTACAATTTATTTAAAAAAGAAAAAAGAAGGCGCTAAGATTTTTTTAATGGGAACGCCTTTGCTAGAAGAAGAATTTGAACAGAATGGTTTTAAGCTGATTAAAGATAGAAGTGAAAAACCTGATTTTGTTGTATTAGGCTTTGATACTACACTTACATATGAAAAAGTTTGGATTGCTTGCGATTTGATTCGTGATGGTGTAGAATATATAGCAACACATCCAGATTTTAATTGTCCCCTTGAAGATAATAAATGTATGCCAGATGCAGGTGCTATGATTGCAATGATAGAGGCTTCAACAGGTAAACGTCCATTAATCATCGGGAAACCATACCAATATATTGTAGATGCAATAACAGAAAAATACCATTTAAATAAAGAAGAGATTGCTATAGTAGGAGATCGATTATATACAGATATAAAAACAGGAGTAACTGCTGGTATAACATCTGTGCTTGTTATGAGTGGAGAAACGACAATAGAGATGTATGAAGCGTCTAATATTAAAGCGAACTATGTATTTCCATCTATAAAAGAATTAGGAGAAGTTATAAAATAATATAATAAAGTAAATGGCTATTAGGAAAATAACAACGTATAGAAAATCAATATAAAAAGGGTTGATGTTATGAGAGATATAGTCATTAGAAGAATAGAAGAAAATCCTATTATTGCAGCTGTTCAAAAGAAAGAAGATTTAGAGCTTGCTATTATGTCTGAGGTGACAACAATCTTTTTATTACACGCAGATATTTTTAATATTCAATCATATGTTAATAAAATAAAAAATGTCAACAAGAGTGTTTTAGTACATATGGATTTATTAGAAGGAATTGCAAAAGATCCTAAAGCAATTGAATATATTGCTAAAATTATTCGCCCAGATGGGATTATAAGTACGAAAAGTAGTCATATAAAAATTGCAAAATCAAAAGGAATGTTTACAGTGCAACGTTTCTTTTTGATCGATAATCAATCTTATGATGTGGCAATTAAAAGTATAAAAACAATACAACCGGACATGATTGAAGTAATGCCAGGCGTGATTCCAAGTGTAATTAAGCGTATAAAAAAACAGGTGTCTACGTCTATTATTGCAGGCGGGTTAATAGAGAGCAAAAAAGATATTATTGAAATATTAAAATCAGGGGCGTTGGGAGCGTCTACAGGAAAAAAAGAATTATGGAAATTATAAAATATATTGTAATGTAAGTAGCACTTTTGATAAGTTCATATTATTGACAGGAGAATGGGAGTGTCAACAATAAAATAACAGGATAATGATGTTATTTTATTGTTGTTTTTTGTTACCTTAAAAAATTTAGGTAGTTGCAGAATATAGGTTACAACTTATACACAGAAAAAAGCATTTAATACAATAGCATAAAGGAATATCCACAAACAAAGGCATAACAAACTTCATTCGACCACATTTAAATTTAGTATTTATGCGAGTTATAAGATTCTGAAACGAGCTATTTAAAAACTGAGTAGTCACGGAAACTAATGTATAAAATTTAATTTTTATGCAATACATTAAAAATCCATAAATTTTATCATTAGAGCTCATTTTTATATAAAA
>NZ_SLWV01000062.1 GCF_004345705.1 Marinisporobacter balticus | reverse complement strand
TGTAGATTCTCAAATTATCCTTCTTCAATACAGCATAATTTTCTCAGATTATATAATTCGATAAGATTCTTTTACTGAAATAATTCTTTCATTATATATTGATTTATTATAGAAAAAATAGGATATACTCCTTTTAAAAAAGGAGTTATTTTTATGCAGTTTATATTTGATTGTAGTATATCTAATTACATTGAACAAGAAAAAGGGAAGGAGGTTGCTGTTCCCATTCTTAACTCCTGCCCTAATCCTTATTGCAAAATCAATGTAGCACCTAAAAAACATGGTGGATACGAACGTTACTCTCTTAGTGAACAATATCAAGGGCATATTTATATTCATCGTAGATATTGCCCTTATTGCGGAAAAACTTTTTCTTTTCTCCCTTCTTTTTGTGTACCCTATTTTCAGTATGCTCTCCATGTTATTATTGAAGTTTTAATTTGTGCTTTTAAAAACGATATCTCTTATAAGAAGATACTTGCTTACATTTGGATGAAATTTAATATTTTGTTTTCAAAGCAGCATATTTCTTTCTACTGTAATCGTTTCACTTCCAATCTTTCTTTTGTTCAAACAATTCTTCGCTCAATAAATCCTTTGGTTAAATTACCAGATGCTCATTTAACAAAAAATAAAAAAGCTAAAAAAGTAATCACCACCATCAAAAATTTATTCCCAGCCTCCCACAGCTTTTCAGAACAATTTTTTAAGGCTTCCAATCAATCTTTTTTAGCTACACATCATTTTATTTCAGTATGATGTAGTTAGATTGTAGCCTCTTTTATGGATTCTTATTCAGCAACAATCCTTTTTACGGTTGCAGTTTGACTTTTTTGCCAAGTCTCTTTATGAGAGTATTCATCATGAGGAGGAATGCAATATGTTGTCGAAAGAAATTTGTAATCAAATCGCATTAAAACGTTTTTCATTAATCAGTCCAGTACTAAATGGGCAGGTGAATAATCAACTGCGCTATTTTGAGGAAGTTTGTGCAAAAGCGATTGATATGCCTCATTATGGTCTAAAAAATTATTCACCCAAAACCCTTTGTACTTGGTATCACCTTTATCTCAGAGGTGGTTTAGAAGCATTAAAACCAGGTGGTAGAAGTGATAAAGGAAAAAGCAGAAAAATCGACCCAGCCGTTGGTGATCATATTATCCTTAAAGTCAAGCAGTATCCCCGTATCACAAAACGAATGCTTTATGAAGAATTAATAAAAGAAAATATCATTGTTCCAAAAGATGTATCCCTTGCTACTTTTTACAGATATTTAGCTATTCATCCTGATCTTTTAAATGAGCAAGATCAAGAAGCTTCTAGTGATGAATTGCGCCGATTTTCTCACAAATACATCAATGAACTATGGCAAGCAGATGTTATGTATGGTCCTTATTTAACCGTAGGAAGAAAAAAGAAGCAAACCTATTTACTAGCTTACATAGATGACGCTTCTCGATTAATTACACATGCTAGTTTTCATTTTGAACAAAATTTTGAATCTCTTCGAAGTACGTTAAAAAATGCACTTTTATCAAGAGGTGTTCCTAAGCTTTTGTATACAGATAATGGCACTATTTATCGCTGCTCTCAGCTTTCGATGATCTGTGCTTCAGTTGGTTTTTCTCTCCTTCATGCAAAACCTTATACCCCTACAAGTAAGGGTAAAATTGAACGTTTTTTTCAAACGGTTCGTATGCGATTTTTAAGTTGTTTAGATCTAGCACAAATAAAAGATTTAGATGATTTAAACAACCGTTTTTCAAAGTGGCTGCTAGAAGATTATCAATGTAGAGAACATTCTGCTTTAGGAATGTGCCCTTTAGATTTCTTTATGAAGCAGGTTGATCACATTCACTTAATAAGTGATCCAGATCTTTTAAATGAACATTTTCTTTTGAGGGTAAACAGAAAAGTTCATCATGATGCCACCATTAAACTTAAAACATTACTTTATGAAACGAATCCTGCTTTTTCAAACAAGAAAGTGGAAATACGCTATGATCCTAATTGGCTCCTTGACGCTACAAAACCTATTTTCATTTTTGAAGATAATAAAAAAATCGGTGAAGCACGGCAAGTAAATATGTATGAAAATGCTTATGTAAAACGTAAAAACCATACGTCAAAACCACTTTCTACAAAAGATTCATCTGAAGAAAACACTCACTTTGTAACATCTGACAATAAAGCTAAAAACTCTCTTATACCTTCAAATCAAACGGTCTCTTTTAGAGATGTTATGAATGAAAATATGGATAAGGAGGAGGTTGTGTAATGTTTACGCAGTTTTTTTCTTTGACATTTAATCCATTTACGAAAGAAATCGATTCATCTTTGCTGTTTCAAAGCAAGGAATATATGGAAATTTCAGCAAGATTAGAATATCTTAAACAAACACGAGGAATTGGTCTTTTGATTGGAGAACCAGGTGCAGGAAAATCTACATGTCTTAGAAGGTATAGGGATCATTTAAATCCTTCGTTGTTTAAACCTTGTTATTTTGCTCTTTCAACCGTTACAGTAAAAGAGTTTTATCGTGCATTAGCCTATATGCTTGGAGAAGAACCAAAGTATCAAAAAATTGCTTTGTTTCACCAAATACAATCAGCGATCTTAACACTTTATAAAGAAAACCGAATAACGCCTGTTATTATTTTAGACGAAATTCATTTAGCATCAAATAAACTACTAGAAGATATACGATTGCTATTTAATTTTTCGATGGATAGTGAGAATCCTTTTATCTTAATTTTAGCTGGACAACCATTGATTCGCAATAAACTGTCATTAAACATCAATCAACCATTGAAACAAAGAATTGGCATTAAATATATGCTACAAGGTCTAAAAAAGGATGAAATAAACGCCTATTGTATTTCTAGATTAGAGATTGCAGGATGTAGCGAAGAATTAATTGAAACTTCTGCATACGAAGCTATCTATGGCATTACAAAAGGCTTCCCACGGCTTATAAACAACTTAATGACAGGAGCACTTTTGTATGCTTACAGCAAAAAACTACGAAAAATCGATGAAGAGGTGATCTATCAAGCACAAAATGAATTAAGTTTTTAAATAAAATCTCAAAAAAATTTGTGGAAATTTAGGCAAGGGTCATTTTGTAGATACTTACAAAATCCTTGCTTTTTATGTCCTTATATTTTTTCTGAAATAACTTGAGAAAAGTACTTGAATCAAATTATTTAATCTGAGAACCGTTTGATTTTTTATCCTATTGTATACCCATTTAATCCGAGAATTTTTGCTACTTTAATTTGAGAATCGACA
>NZ_SLWV01000061.1 GCF_004345705.1 Marinisporobacter balticus | reverse complement strand
TTCATATATAAATGAGCTCTAATGATAAAATTTATAGATTTTTAATGGATTGCATAAAAATTAAATTTTATACATTAGTTTCTGTGACTACTCAAACATTACTAATTTTTTAAAAATGAATATTTATTTCAAATAGTCCATATGGGAGAGTTAGTAGTTGCTCAACATATAGACTATTTAAGTCTATTAAAAATTCCCATTATAATACCTCCAATCATATACTCTATTAATTCACTATGTTTTACTATTTTGACTTAACCAATGGCAATTATATCATATTTATATTACAATTTACAACTTTTATTGTAATAAATGTAAAACAATTTCGTTTTTTAACACCACATTATTCAATTGTCAAAGAACATCGTTCGTATCAAAAATATCAGTAGTTAGTTCGCAAATTTTTCAAATTGTGTCTCAATGAAACCAAATTCAGATTTTTAAGCTGTCACTCTGTTTATCTAAAATTACATATAACGTGCTTACAGTTCATGGTGTCCTACATGCTCTTAGTAGGATATCTTGAACTGTATGTTAGCTGAAGTTTTCAGATCCTTTTTAATACTCATTTAAGTTATTAGTTTGTTTTTGTAAATCCAGTTTCTGTATCCAATACAAAATGAGTTCCATCAAATTTATAAATCATTGTATTTGTTCCAAATTTTTCCTTAAGTGTAACTCCATCCGATTGGTATTTGTAACTACTCAACCATGCATATATTCGATCATTTTCATCATTAAATTGATAATTACCTATTTTAAATAAATAATCATCCCTAAAGCTTGATCGATCTTTTAATATTCCTTGCCATGCTTCAATAAACTTCCCCTGTTCTATATACCACAAATAAACTTTATAAATATCTATTCCTGTACCTCCTGTCCTCGTTACTATTTCAAATATTTTTTTATTTCCAACTTCTACATGATTAGCAATAGGATTAGATAAATTCCAACTTTCTATTTTCCAATCTTGTTCTGTTATTAAGTGGTATCTTTCATCTTGTCTTTTATCAAAAATAAAAAATTGTCCTAAATGTACTCCACCAACAATTTTTGCAACTACTTCCAATTCAGGATCGTTATCTAAGTTAACTAATTCATACGAAAGACCTTCATAATAATATCTCTCATTCTTTCCTTGTACTTTTATCCAATTAATGATTTGTTCTTTCGAGATATCTTGTCTAATATTTTTTATATTATTAGCAAAGGGTTTAAGAGAAAATATCCTTAGCATAACTATTCCAAAAATAACAATTAAAATGGTAGTAACTATAATTGTTCTCCACTTAATACGTATCATTTTATCATCCTCCTAAAACTATTTCATGCAATCTAAATTCTAGAAATATATTATTAATTTTAGCTAACGGTCTTGCTATGTTGCTACGTTTCACATGTTTTTGCTGAAATGCCTGAAAATAGTATGTTATATGACGCACCAGACCCCATGATGACTTTAATCTACAATAATCAGTCACCTCTAAAGATTTTTTTATCTATATCATGTCTATACATTAGTCGTCTTCATTTTCTAGATCTATAACAAATTCATCTTCCTTAAATGTATGAAAGCAAAACTCCTTGGGTATTGTGCATCGAATAAATTCTATATCCTCATCAGTGATCCATCCTGTAGAAAACTCACTGCCATAATGTTCACTAGATAAAATCATATCCTTATCATTCATAAAAAAAATTGAAAACCATTTTATCTTACCTTCTTTATCAAAAGGGTGTTCTATTAATTCCTTGATAAACTGTTCAGTAATTTGACCCTCAAATATTTTCATATTATTAATATCACTTTGAACTGATTCGCCAAATAACTGTGCTCTTTGTATCCCTTCAACCTCTTCATACCAACAATCTATTCTAAATTTATTACACCTTTTGATAAAATAATCTATTAATGGTTTCCAAAAATCATAACTTATTGGAATCATTGTTCCCCCAACGGTTTTACGAACTTCTCCGGTTTCAAAATGTGAAGATACTCTCTCCATTGTTTAAATCCTCCTACTTATCACATTTAATTCTTAACTTTCTTAATTAAATATAAAAATAAACATTCATCACTTCATAAGCATTTCTCTATCAAATTCGCACTCTGAATGATGTGGCTACTACATGTCATATAACGGTCCGTGTTCAAGACACCCAAGACACTTAGCCAGACTTGGCTTAGTGTCTTGGGTGTCTGCGGCTCAGCTCCAGAGACTTCACCCACCGCACGAACTTGAACACATTGTTATCTGATGTTGGGTACGGAAGTTATAGAGTATTATTATTTCAAGCAACAATATCCACAATTCTATCTTTTCTTTTTTTATAATATATACTTAAAGGCTCTATTTATATCCTCTGCAATCATGCTACGCTTTGATTTTTCAATTAAATAATTTTTTCCCGTTTGTAAATATGATGGGAATATCCTTATATCTTTAAACATAAACTCTTGGTTTCTTATTTTATAGGTAGATTTATTTGGAATAACTCTTTTCCCAATTTGTCTTCGTGCAATATTATTTATTGCACTTATAGCAACATTCCCCATTAACATATAAGCTTTGGCATTCTTATAGAGATTCAACTCACTTTCTAATAATTCACTACATATCTTAATAGTACTACTAGGTATACTGTAATCTACTTTAGGACACTTTATTGCTGTTGTTATTTGAAACCCAAGAGATATAATATCTTGAAGGCTCTTTACATTTAATCCGGCATCATTAAATGCTTGGATCGTGGTAGTCATATAATCAGTTTGATCGTCTGAAAAATATGCTGATGGATCTCTAGGAGGTGCTTCTGAAATCATAATAATTTTCACTTTATTATAATCTATATCCCATTTTGGTATAAGAAAACCACTCTTTTCAGTGCCCAAACACCCACTATTATTACATACCATAAACACACCTATCCCTTCATAATATATTTACTATCTATAATATCATTGATAGTCTGACAACAGTATGTCACATTTTTAACTAGTACCCAATAGCAGATAACGTGCTTAGCCTTTCCGTCGTCCTACATGATTTTTGTAGGATGATAGAAAAGCTATGTTATAAGATGTAGCAAATCTTAAGCCCTGCTAAAAGTTATTCATTCTTTTAATCCAATGAACTTTTCTATCTCTAACAAATCCAATCTTGGTTGCTAGATTTATGGATTTTTTATTATCTTCCTCAATATGAACAAATGGAATTTTTCTAATCTTTCTTAATCTCTCAATAATAGATATTGTAAGACTATATCCATATCCTTTATTTCTATATTCTTCAAGTACATTCAAAAATCCAATTGCTCCATCATCATGTGTCATAATCCAAGCAACTAAACTTTTACCTTCATAAATTCCTAAGCTAATACCATTTTTTATTCTCTCTTTTATATATTCTAAAGTTGTATAATCTTTGTATTTTGAATTATTATAAATATATACAACATCATTTAATGTTAATTCACTAACCTCATATTTAATTTTATGTAAAACTTTTTCTTCTGGCAAAACTAACTTTATACATGATAATTTCCAATCTACGATTTTACCTTCACATATATAAGGAAGCATCCAATCTTCTACTACTGCAAAGTATTCTTCATCTTCACATTTTTCTAACAATAATTGCAACTCATCTTCTGATGAACTACTAATATAAATCCAGTTTTCATCACTTTTTCCTCTTACCAATATAGATGCACCTTTACTCCATATAATGTCAATAGGATAATTTTCAATGAAATTGATCATATTGATATTTTTAACTATTTCATTTCGAAAATCATTCAATATATTTTTATTAATCTTCATTTTTTCTATCCTCTTCCATAGTTCTTTTTTTCTTTTAAAACTTTCTATATCTTATAACGGTCTTAGCCTTTCCGTTATCCTACATGCTTTTTTATAGGATAATGGAAAGGCTATGTTAGGCGAAGTACAGCTACCTCCTATAAT
>NZ_SLWV01000060.1 GCF_004345705.1 Marinisporobacter balticus | reverse complement strand
TACGGTACGATTTAAAGTCGGTGTATGTATGCATCATGTTGAATATGCTGAAATATCAAGAATTTCAGAAATGAAGTGGAGCAGACCAGGGGATAGAAATAGTATTTGTAATAATGCTCATGTATTTTTTATTAGAAAATCAAAACCAGTTGGTATTGAACACCTTATGTTTTCGCGTGAAACTACGATTGAGATTGTTGATTATTTTGAAAAAATGAAGAAAAATAGTAAAGATGTCAGAAAGAATGAAAAGCATATTAAGATATCTAATGCTGAAAGGTAGCAAACACATAATTTTAATATTTGAGATGAATGATTGATCCCTCCCTATGGCTAAAAATAAACAAATGTTATACTTTGTCAATAAAAGAGATAACAAAATATATTATATTTACAGACAAGTTACAATAACATTGTAAACCGTCTTTGTAATCTAAATTATAAGCAATTTCAGTGCAACATAATACTAATTGGGGTACGACAACGATTAATGTAAAAATAACCTCCTAGAAAATAGCATTTAAAAAAGGGCTATTGCCCTTAGTATATTGCGACATAATATAAGAATAATACGTTGCAAAACATTAAACTAATTTATTAATATTTCCTGATTGAATGTACTTAATATTTGCTTGGATTTTTTCGTATGACCAATTCCACCACTTAATTTTCAGCAATTTTAAAATTACATTATCACTAAACCTTTTCTTTATAACTTTTGCTGGTACGCCTCCAACAATAGTATAAGGTGAAACATCGTTAGTAACTACTGCTCTGGTTCCAACAATTGCACCATCACCAATTTTCACACCTGACATAATTATAGCGTCGTATCCTATCCATACATCATTTCCAATTATAATATCACCTTTGTTATCCCAAGCATCTTTTGGCTTTAATGCTTCATCCCATTCTTCTCCGAAAATAGGAAATGTATAAGTAGATAGTGATTTCATTGTGTGATTTCCACTGGTCATGAGAAACTTTGCTTTACATGCAATTGAACAAAACTTCCCAATGATCAATTGATCATTGTTTATAGGATACTGATATAGTACATTATTTTTTTCGAAATCTCTTGGGTCATTATAAAAGTCATTATATATTGTATAATCTCCAACTTCTATATTATCTCTTGTAATTACATTTTTAAGATATATAGTTTGGTAATCATTACTTCTTGGATATACTTTGTTTAAATTTGGAATAGTCATGTTTAACCCTCTCCTTTTAATATCTAGTGTAGTGTGTGCTACTTTTCTGACTATCCCATTATTACAATACATTTCTTCATAGAATCACTCCTTAAATACTCTTTATTTTTTAATATATCTGGTAAGTTGAACCCCGCTCAATAAATGTGTGATGCGGATGGAATAGCAACTCCCATGAGCTTCTGGGACAATGCCCATACTACATTATTCCAGTTTGAAGATTGGGCCTGTAAGCATACTGTCAGGGTAGTAGCAGATACTTACTTTAGTAATAAGTCATTTATACAACCACTTTTGAGTAGAAAAACTCCTATTCATATGATTACAAAATTAAAAAGAAATGCAGTGGGGTATTTAGACCCTGAGAAACCTCAAACAAAGAAACGTGGCAGACCAAGAAAAAGAGGACAAAAGATAAAAATAGTTGATCTTTTTAAAACTGAACCTATCCAATCGATATCTGTATGCTTATATAGAGAAATAAGAGCCATTGAAGTTGTGGCAAAAGACTTATGGATATTAGAGCTTGACCGCAAAGTACGAATAGTGGTCACAAAACTGGGTAGTAATGTAATGGCATTAATCAGTACAGACATAACGCTGAATCCAACTCAAATCATTGAAATTTATGGCTCACGTTTTTCTATCGAAATAGCAATCAGAGATATGAAGCAGCTTTTAGGCTTAGGAGATTATCAGCATCAAGCTCTATTGCCTACATTCAGATTTATACATTTTGTAGCGGTAGCATATAGTGTTGGAAAGATAGCACTGCTAAAATATGCTAATAGTAGTTGGCTTCAAGCACAAGATTATCAAGGGGATACCCCTTGGACATCAGAACTTAGTTTTAAAAAGCTTCGTATTTGCTTGAGAAGATTTTCCTTGGGAAAACTTGTTTTCTCCAAAACCGCATTAGATCAAGAAGTAGAGAAAAATACATCAGTAAAAGATGCTATACTTACTATTGCTTCATAACAGCGATAAGGATAATTTTATAAAGGCTTCATTTGTTCAAAACTAAAGTAAGTGGGATTACTTCAATAATTCTACAATTATAAATCTCTTTCTGATATTTTTTGCTTTTGAATGTATCTTTCCTTCCACCTATTGCTTTTATCTTAAAATATGAATATTTTATATTTGGAACTATTTCAAACAATTGGATAGGTCTTAATCGTGATAAGGAAAAAAAAGTATTGTATATGTAACCGTCATAATAAATATTATTTTCAACATCAAAAAATCTTATATTTCCACCTAATCCTTTAACCCCTTCCGTTGTAGCTATGAAGCTAACACCTACAAAAGGGATATTAGCTAGTATACTGGTATAAACAGTATCATAAGAAGTTAATTTGTTAGTAATATTTAATATAATCATTATAATTAAAAGTATACACAGCTTCTTAAGTTTTAAAAATTTCAATATTCCTTCCTCCCTAAATAATCTTGAATTATTTTTTTATCATGCTATAACTAAGCAAGTTCAATATTGAAAATTTTATGTTTATCAAATAAATGCCTATCTTATTTACCAAAATAAATGAGACTTTAAAGATACAATAATATATTTTTTCTATCACTAACCATTAGTTTAACACATAAATTATCTAGGCGTATTTTAACATTATTTATAAAATATGGATATAGTTATATATTTATGTTTGCCTTTCGACTATTCCTCAAATATATGTTTAGCCCATAGTTAAGCTCCTGGATCACACCAGGAGCTTTTTAAAAACGTTCTTGGTATTTATATGAAATTTTACTTACCAAAAATTCTGCTCCAACATCCTTTTTTTCTCTCTTGTTGTTCTTATTCTTTTGTTATAGCTGGGGTAGTGCTCACAAGACGCAAAAAATATACGGTAATACAGTTATTACCAAATAGAATGTCTTGTCAAGATATTTCGATTTAGAATGCATGTAACAAAGTTGTAACTCATGAAAATATATAATATCACCGTAACACATTTGAAATTCTAGCATTTAATTGCTAAATGATGAAGCGTTTATTTTTTCTCTCACAATAAGTTCGTTAAATTATGATAATAGTATTGATAACACTAACCAAATGAGCGATGAAAAATATTTGGTATAGAATATAAAATCTTTGAGAAATATATTAAATCCACACTAATATACTTGAAATTTCATATAAATTCATCGGCATTTTGGAAATACACATCCTTACCATCTTTTAAGTTTTTTTTCATGCATATACTATTATTATTTCCTATGTAAGGTGGATAATTGTCAATAACATTATATCCTATGGACTTATATAAATTAATTGCTTCATACTGTTTTATTCCTGTTTCTAATATCGCATACATATAACCTTCTTCTCTTGCTGAATTCTCTAACTTATTGACAACTAACTTAGCTACACCCTGTCTTCTATATTCTTTTATTACATAAATCCTCTTTAATTCTACTGATGTAGCGTCATGTTCCTTATAAGCACCACATGCAATTGGGATATCACCATCATATATAATAATAACACTGCTAATACTATCTACTTTATTATGCTCATTATAGTTCGCTTGTATCTCTTCATATCTACTATGAAGGTCTCTATCCAATAAATTAATAAGTTTTATAAAATCAATACTTTTAGAGTCTGTTTTGATAACATTCAAGTTTTACCACCTCGTTTTTTTTTATTACCTAGTGTATAATGTCATATAGCGTCCTTGCTATATTGCAACGGTTCACATGGTTTTTGTGAACTGTTTGAAAATAGTATGTTATCTGCAGTAGCTCCCCAAAGAATTACTCAATGT
>NZ_SLWV01000059.1 GCF_004345705.1 Marinisporobacter balticus | reverse complement strand
GGATCTAAAAAAGATGACTCCTGTTCAATACAGAAATCATCTTCTTAATGTAGCATAGGCTTTTTTAAATTGTCCTTGACAAAGGGTACATTTTAGTTTTTTATTCATATTTCATTTCAGCTAAACGATGATAACTATTGTATCTTTCTTTTGCGTGTGTTTCTGCTTCTTTAAATAATTCTTCTGCCATATCCGGGAATGTATTTTTAAGTAACATATATCGAATCTCACTTTCAATATACTCCCTAAACGGTGCTTTTGGCTTTTTAGAATCTAAAACAAATGGATTCTTTCCTTCTTCACTTAAAGTAGGATTATATCGATATAGATGCCAATATCCTGCTTCTACTGCATTTTTCTCCTGCACTACAGTAGTTCCCATCCCCGTCTTGATGCCATGATTGATACATGGTGCATAACAAATAATTAATGATGGTCCTTTATATTTTTCTGCTTCAGCAATTGCTTTGATTGTATGGTTCATATTTGCACCCATAGCTACTTGTGCAACATATACATAACCATAACTCATAGCCATTAATCCTAAATCTTTTTTACGTATTTTCTTACCTGATGATGCGAATTTTGCCACTGCTGCTGTTGGTGTAGCCTTTGAAGATTGACCACCTGTATTTGAGTAAACTTCTGTATCAAATACCAATACATTTACATCTTCTCCTGATGCAAGGACATGATCTAATCCACCATATCCAATATCATAAGCCCATCCATCTCCACCGACAATCCATACAGATTTCTTAATGAGAAAATCTTTTTTCTCTAATATTTCCGTAACAATAGGATTTTCTTTATGTTTATACTCTTTTAATAAAGCAAGTAATGTTTCTGCTGATTTTCTAGATCCTTCACCATCATGCATTTCCTGTAGATAATTTGTCATTGCATCTTTACAATCTTGGTCTAAATCTGAATTTAATCCCTCATTCATTAAATCCTTCAATCTTTCTTTTATTTGACTTACCCCTAAATACATACCATAGCCATATTCCGCATTATCTTCAAATAATGAATTTGCCCATGCAGGACCTTTTCCTTTATCATTAGTTGTAAACGGAATAGAGGGGGCACTGCCTCCCCAAATAGATGAACATCCTGTTGCATTCGCAATCATCATACGATCCCCATAAAGCTGTGTAACCAATTTTAAATAAGCAGTCTCTCCACATCCTGCACAAGCACCATGGAATTCTAATAATGGTTTTACAAATTGACTCCCCTTTAGTGTATACTTATTCATTAAGTCATCTTTCATAGGAATATTATTCGCTGCATATTCCCAATTTTCTTGCTGCCTTAAAGTTTCTTTTTCTGCCTCTACCATGACTAATGCCTTTTGCGGTGCTGGACAAATATCTGCACAGTTTCCACATCCTGTACAATCTAATGGACTCACTTGAATACGATACTGCATATTTTCTAAACCTTTTCCAATAGCTTTCTTTGTTTCAAAAGGTTCCGGCTTATTTTTTATTTCTTCTTCATCTAATAAAAATGGTCTAATAACCGCATGTGGACATATATAGGAACATTGATTACACTGAATACATTTATCTGTTTGCCACTGTGGTATCATCACAGCAATGCCACGTTTTTCATAAGCTGTTGTGCCGAGTGGGAATGTTCCGTCTTCTATCCCTTCAAATGCGCTTACTGGCAAATCATCACCTTCATTTTTCGCCATAGGTCTTTGAATGTTTTTTACAAAATAAGGCTCGTCTTTTTCTGGCATTGGTACATCTGTTTCATTTTCCCAATTTCTTGGTACATTTACTTTTACAAGTCCATCCAGTCCTTGATCTATTGCTTGATGATTCATATTCACGATTTTTTCGCCTTTTTTACCGTAAGTAGATACAACCAATTCTTTTAAATATTTTACAGCATCCTCAATTGAAATTACTTTTGCCAATTTGAAAAATGCTGATTGCATAATCATATTTATTCTTCCACCAAGACCAATATCTTGCGCAATTTTCACTGCATCTATTATATAGAAATCAATATTTTTTTCCGCAATTTTTCTTTTAAGTGCGGCTGGTAACTTTTCATTCAGTTCGCCCTCAGACCAAGGACAATTGAGTACAAAAGTTCCATTTTCTTTGAGTCCTTTTAATAAATCATAATGATATACATAAGATTTGTTGTGACAAGCAATAAAATCTGCATGGTTAATAAGATATGTAGATTTTATTGGTTTTTCTCCAAATCTTAAATGAGAAATGGTTGTTCCTCCTGATTTTTTGCTGTCATAGGAAAAATATGCTTGTGCATATAAATCTGTCTTGTCTCCTATAATCTTAATAGCCATCTTATTGGCCCCTACGGTTCCATCAGAACCTAATCCCCAGAACTTACAGCGAATCGTTCCCTCTGGTGTTGTCTCAATTTCTTTTTGTTCTTTCAAAGAAGTATGATTTATATCATCTATGATCCCAATTGTAAAATGATTCTTTGGATGTTTTTCTTTAAGATTTTCATATACGGCTACAATTTGATCAGGTGTAGTATCTTTTGAACCAAGACCATATCTTCCACCTATAATAACTGGCTGATTTTCTTTATCATAGAAAATACTCCTTATATCTGTATAAAGCGGTTCTCCTACTGCCCCTGGTTCTTTTGTGCGATCTAGCACAGCAATTTTTTTCACTTTCTTAGGCAATACATCAAAGAAATATTTTTCTGAGAAAGGTCTATACAGTCTAATTTTGATTAAGCCCACCTTTTCTCCTTGCTTATTCAAATAGTCTACTGTTTCTTCAATGGTTTCACAAACTGAACCCATTGCAACAATTATATTTTCTGCATCCTTGTCCCCATAATAATCAAATGGTTTATATTTTCTTCCAGTAATACTACTAATTTCTTTCATATATTCTGCTACAATCTCTGGGATCTTTTCATAAAATGGATTTGCAGCTTCTCTTCCTTGGAAGTAAATGTCTGGATTTTGTGCTGTACCTCTTAATACTGGACGTTCTGGATTCAATGAACGATTACGAAAAGCTGCTACCGCTTCAAAATCTAAAAGCTTTCTAAAATCTTCATAATCAATTAATTCTACCTTTTGGATTTCATGAGAAGTCCTAAATCCATCAAAAAAATGTAAAAATGGTACTCTAGATTTAATTGCAGCTAAATGCGCAATTCCTCCTAAATCAATCGCTTCTTGTACACTATTCGATGCTAGGAGTGCAAAGCCTGTTTGTCTAGCTGCCATAACATCTTGGTGATCTCCAAAAATAGATAAAGCATGCGCTGCTAGTGCTCGTGCACTTACATGAAACACACCAGGCAATAATTCTCCCGCCATTTTATACATATTGGGTACCATTAAAAGCAATCCTTGAGATGCTGTATAAGTAGTGGTAAGCGCACCTCCTTGAAGCGAACCATGCATTGCTCCTGCTGCGCCTGCTTCTGATTGAAGTTCTGACACCTTTACTGTTTGTCCAAACAAATTTTTCTTTCCATGTGCTGCCCATTCATCTACCTTCTCTGCCATAGGAGAAGAAGGGGTAATAGGAAAAATTGCTGCCACTTCTGTAAATGCATAAGATACATAAGCAGCCGCTTCATTCCCATCCATCGTTTTCATCTTTTTTGCCATTTTTTATCCTCCTTTTCATTTAACTACTTTCTTATTGTTTTCATATATATGCCAAATTATTTCAATATCTAATAATTATTGTTTACTTTTTTCCAATTGTAATACATAAAATTATTAATACTATTTTTAAATTATAAAAGACTAGCATATGCTAAAAATTCACATGCTAGTCTTTTATGCTATTTTCTTTGAATTTTTTTAGTTGCTGTAAATCTTCAATATATACAGTCTTCAATTCTCTTCTATAGATTATTGCTGCTGGATGATATAAGGGAAACAAATTATATTCACGATCATTTATATTTACCTTGTCATTTTTTCCATGAAGCTCTCCGATTTTAGCATTTTCATCTCCTTTTACCGTCTTTAATGGTACATTTCCAAGTGTAACAATGATTTGAGGTTTGATGATCGCTATTTCATCAAAGAGATATTTTTTGAAGTCCTCTATCTCTTTTTTTGATGGCGCTCTATTAATTTCGCCCTTTGTTTTACTGCTTTTTTTTGTAGGTCTAAACTTTACTGTATTTGTAATATAAATTTCCTTTCTATCTAATTCTAATATTTCAAGAAATTCCTCAAGATGTTTTCCAGCCTGACCAACAAAAGGTAATTTTACTTCTACCTCTTTTGCTCCAGGGGCTTCTCCTATAAGTAAGATCTTGCTATTCATACTTCCTGTTCCTAAAACAATTTCCTTTTCTTTATGTTCTTCTAGTATTCTTTTATTGAGTTCTTCTAATTGTCTTTCCTTCAACAAAAACATCCTCTCTATATTGCTTATTTTATATAAATAATCTCTATTTTTTCTCATCTACACGCTTTTATCCTATCTAATAAATTCATTTGATTTATTGCAACTTATATAAGTTTATTCACCACTTTACAAGTAATCAATTATCTGTTTCCATAAAATAACAAAATCAGATACCTTAATCCTAGGAATACTAATTTTACAAGAACCAAACCCC
>NZ_SLWV01000058.1 GCF_004345705.1 Marinisporobacter balticus | reverse complement strand
CACACCTGTTCCCATACCGAACACAGAAGTTAAGCCCTTCAGCGCTGATGGTACTTGGTGGGTAACTGCCTGGGAGAGTAGGTCGTTGCTGGTTAAATAAAAAGATCTGATACCAAATAAGTTGGTTTCAGATCTTTTTATTTTCTAATAGGTATTCACACAATATTCTTTAAATGATATAATGAATTAAATCTAAAAAATTTAAGGCGATGGAAATGGAGAGAGCCACATATAAAACCTATGTATAGGATTAGTTATATGTGTTTTTTTATGCTTATAGCATAAAACTGAAAACATTGTGTAAAATTAATGTAAATAGTGTAATGATAGTTTTTATCTGTAAAGGAGGAATTTAAGTGGATCATCAGTTTTATTATAAAGTAGAAGCAAATCCTATTATTGCAGCAGTAAATAATATAGAGAAACTTGATTTGGCGATTCAATCACCTTGTGAAATTATTTTTTTATTGACAGGTAATATTTTTAATTTAAAAAGTATTATAGATAAGGTGAAAAAAGCAGGAATGGATATCTATATACATATCGATTTAATGGAAGGTTTTTCAAAAGATACAGTTGCACTGAAATATATTTATGAAAATATGCAACCAGATGGAATTATTACTACGAAGAGTAGTCTTGTTAAGAAAGCAAAAAATATGAATATACGTGCCATACAAAGACTTTTTATATTGGATTCTCTATCATTAGATACAGGAATAAATTCTGTATATGCTACAAGGCCAGATGCGATAGAAGTTATGCCAGGAATTATGCCAAAGATTATAACAAAGTTATATGAAAAAACAAAGACCCCTATAATAGCAGGTGGACTGATTAATGATAAAGAAGATGTAATTGCAAGTCTTAAGGCTGGGGCTATGGCTATTTCTACAAGCAAGGAAGAGATTTGGTATATGTAAGATGTATGTATTAAGAAGCAGATGAATTAAATGCAGAATATAGAGAATTTGAGAGGCTTGATATAAAATATAGAAATGTAAATATGATAATAAAAATACATACCTTTACACCAATTTTCTGAAAAGTCTTTACAAATCACTCTATAAATGTTATTATAAATAAAACTAAATACTAAAGGCCGGAGAAACGGAGAGCCATTCAAATCAACCTATAAAGATAGGTTGATTTGAATGGCTCATTTTTGTACAAATTTAAGAAGAAGGAGATGATGGATAGGTAAAATTTTTTCTCAAAAGAAAACGTTCTCCTAAGAAATAAAGAAAATTTTTACAGTCCAAAGGAAATCGTTTTTTCGGTTATTAAATTGTGAAAGGGGGATCGCTGAAGTATAAAGAGGCAAAAAATATATATAGAAGAGTTTTTCATAATCATTATATTTAGACATCATTTTATAGAATTAATATTATAACGTAAATATGTATTAAATAAAATAATAGGGGGTATAATATGTCAGCTTTTATGGGTGAAGTGATAGGAACAATGATATTGATTATTTTTGGGTGTGGTGTGAATGCAGGACTGACATTAAATAAATCTTATTCAAAAGCTTCTGGTTGGATTGTAACGACTGTAGGATGGGGCCTTGGTGTTGCGATGGGTGTTTATGCTGTTGGAAATATCAGTGGTGCACATCTCAACCCGGCAGTAACTGTAGGATTAGCATCAGTTGGAAAGTTTCCATGGGCAGATGTTCCAGGGTATATTGTAGCTCAAATGATAGGCGCGATTATAGGCGCAACAATTGTATGGCTTCATTACTTACCACATTGGGCTGAAACAGAGGATAAAGGAGCTAAATTAGGAATATTTTCAACGGGGCCAGCTATACCACATACATTTGGAAATATAATGAGTGAAATTATTGGTACTTTTGTATTGGTATTAGGAATTTTAGCAATTGGAGCAAACGAGTTTGCAGCAGGATTAAATCCATTTATTGTGGGTGCATTGATTGTAGCGATTGGTATTTCATTAGGAGGAACTACTGGATATGCAATCAATCCTGCGCGTGACTTAGGACCTCGTATTGCGCATTTTATACTTCCGATCGCGGGTAAAGGTGATTCAAATTGGAAATATGCTTGGATTCCAGTAGTTGCACCTATTATCGGGGGTGTACTAGGTGGGGTGTTCTTTGTAACATTCTTTGGGGCGTAACTTAAAAATAAGATAGGGGGAGAAATAATGAAGAAATATGTAATGGCGTTGGATCAAGGAACTACTAGTTCAAGAGCGATTTTGTTTGATCATGATGGGAAAATTGTAAAGGTTGCACAACAAGAGTTTACACAAATTTATCCAAAAGCTGGATGGGTAGAACATGATGCAATGGAAATTTGGGGAACACAAAGTGGCGTAGCAAGACAAGTATTAGAAACAGCAGGCATTAGACCTGAAGAGATCGCTGCTATTGGAATTACCAATCAAAGAGAGACTACAGTAGTATGGGATAAAAACACAGGAAAACCTATTTATAATGCAATTGTTTGGCAATCACGTCAAACAGCAGCGATTTGTGATGATTTAAAGAAAAGGGGTTTAGAAACCTATATTCGAGAAAACACAGGACTTGTTGTAGATGCCTATTTCTCAGGGACAAAGATTAAGTGGATTTTAGATCATGTTGATGGAGCGAAAGAAAAGGCACAAAAGGGAGAATTGTTATTTGGTACCATGGATACATGGCTAATCTGGAACTTAACAAGAGGAAAAGTACATGTGACAGATTATTCAAATGCATCAAGAACAATGCTTTATAATATAAAAGCACTTAAATGGGACGAAAAGATTTTAAAAGAATTAGAGATTCCAGCTTCAATGCTTCCAGAAGTAAAGCAATCAAGTGAGATTTATGGATATACAGATGAAAATACTTTTGGAGGTGCACAAATTCCTATTTCAGGAGCAGCTGGAGACCAACAAGCAGCATTATTTGGGCAAGCTTGCTTCAATCCAGGGATGGCAAAAAATACTTATGGAACAGGTTGCTTTATGTTGATGAACACAGGAGAAGAAGTGATTCCTTCACAAAATGGATTATTAACAACCATTGCGTGGGGCGTAGATGGAAAAGTTGAATATGCCCTTGAAGGAAGTATTTTTGTAGCGGGTGCATCTATTCAATGGCTTAGAGATGAATTGAAATTAATCAATGATGCTGCGGATAGTGAGTATTTTGCAAGTAAAGTAAAAGATACAAATGGTGTTTATGTGGTACCTGCTTTTGTTGGGCTAGGTGCACCTTATTGGGATATGTATGCGAGAGGAACGATTGTAGGATTAACAAGAGGCTCGAATAGAAATCATATTATTCGTGCGACACTTGAATCTATTGCTTATCAAACAAGAGATGTATTACAAGCAATGCAAGAAGATTCAAACATTAATTTAAAAGCGTTAAAAGTTGATGGTGGGGCGGTTGCAAATAATTTCTTGATGCAATTCCAATCTGATATTTTAGGTGTCCCAGTAGATCGACCTGAAGTAATAGAAACGACTGCTTTAGGAGCAGCATATTTAGCAGGGCTTGCAGTAGGATTCTGGAATAATAAAGATGAGATTTCAAAAAGATGGAATGTTGATCAAACATTTACACCAGCTATGGATGAAGTGTCTAAAGAAGGAAAGTATAAAGGATGGAAGAAAGCAGTTGAAAGATCGGTGCAATGGGAGTCAGAAGAATAAGTAATATAGTATAAAATATAGCTATAAAAAATGTTTGCAGCGAACCTCTTTAATGATATAATAAGGTTGACAATATAAATATTTAAAGGCTGAGAATAAGAGAGCCGCACAAGTTAACCTGTAAAAGGTTTGATTTGTGTGGCTATTTTGATTTTTATTTAAAGGAGGAAATGATATGTATGATGTAGCCATAATTGGTGCGGGTATAACAGGAACATTTATAGCAAGAGAATTATCGAAGTTTGATATAAAAATTGCATTAATAGATAAAGAGACAGATATTGCAAATGGGACAACAAAAGCAAATAGTGCAATTATACATGCAGGATATGATGCAAAACCGGATACGTTAAAAGGAAAATTGAATGGATTAGGAAATACTATGTTTGATCAAGTATGTAAAGAATTAGATGTACATTTCAAAAGAGTGGGGTCTTTTGTTATTGCAAGTAATGAAGAAGAAATGGAAAGTATAAAAGAATTATATGCAAGAGGGCTTAAAAATAATATTCCAGATATGAAAATATTATTTCAAGAAAAAGTAAGAGCAATGGAGCCAAATATAAATGAAGCGGTTATAGGCGCGTTATATGCACCCACTGCTGGAATAATTAGTCCTTGGGAATTAGCAGTGGCACTTGCAGAAAATGCAGCAGATAATGGGGTAGAAATTAAATTAGAAAATTGTGTGACGGGAATCGATAAAAAAACAGACAATTTTTTAGTGCATACAAATAATGGAGAGATGGAAACAAAATATATCATTAACTGTGCGGGTGTTTATGCTGACAAAATTAATGAAATGGTTGGATCTAAAACTTTTGAAATTAACGCACGAAAAGGACAATACAATATTTTAGATAAGAGTGCAGGAAATATTGTAAATCATGTGATTTTCCAAGCACCAACAAAGCTTGGAAAAGGAGTACTTGTAG
>NZ_SLWV01000057.1 GCF_004345705.1 Marinisporobacter balticus | reverse complement strand
TTAAGCATAAAATATTCCTCCTAAAAAATGTATTTTCAGGAGCATGACCGCAAATTTTTATACGTGTGTCAAGTATTTTATGCAAAAAAAATGGGAGAATTAATAAAAATTTTGATTAATAAAAGAGAGTAATCACAGGGGATAAAGAGTTTCCGTGAGAGCTCAAACTATGAAAGGGGGGATAAGATGATTAGTACATTTGAAGTTATAATAAGATTAATACTCTCAGCTATTATTGGTGGATTGATTGGTATGGAAAGAGAAGTTAATAATAGGCCTGCTGGACTAAGAACCCATATATTAGTAACTATTGGATCAGCTTTGATTATGTTAATATCAATTTATGGATTTGATAATTTGGGAAAAAGTGGAGATCCTGCGCGGCTAGCAGCACAAGTAGTCAATGGTATTGGATTTTTAGGTGCAGGAACAATTATGAGAAATGGAAATGATATAAAAGGTTTAACCACAGCCGCTAGTATATGGGTATGTGGTGGAATGGGTCTTGCTATTGGTGGAGGATATTATGTGGGTGGTTTAGCTACTGCAGCAATAGTTCTTTATTGTTTAATGGGCCTTGGGACATTTGAAAAACGATTAGTTAAGAAAAAGTATAAAGGGTTGATTCTAAAATGTACAGAAAGAGCAGGTTTAGTAGGAGATGTGGGACAAGTCTTTGGCGCTAATAATATTACAATAAAAGATATTAAGATATTTAGAAATACAGATGAAGACAATTGCCAAATGGATGAGTTTCAAGAAGATATAGAAGAAAAAGTTATTGATATACAATTTATGTTAAAGACTTGTGTACAATTTAGTAAAATAGATTTTAATAATGAAATTAAAAAAGTCAAAGGAGTACAACAAGTGATATGGAATGACTAAAGAAGGATCTTCTGTCCTTTTAGAGCATTGACTAGGATAGAATTTAGGAAAAGGTTTGCCTCAGAAATGTTAGATGATGAGGGACCTCTTATTTTTGCAACGGTTAAAGTACTTTACAAAGGAAAAAAGATATGGTAACATAGGAACTATTAGTAGCAAATATAAAATATTTGTAAAATTCACAAAAAGAATCATGGAAAATAGGATATTGATGACAGGAGACGTGGAGTGTCAACAATAAATACACAATATTAATTTGTGTTGTTTAATTGTTGGCTTTTTTTTATCATTTTCATAACAATAATAAAATTTAAGCAATCAAAGATTTTAGCGCAAGCGGATAGAATACTTGTAACTTTCTCAAGGAAAAGGATTTCATAGATATAGAGCTAGTGTAATTGTAGTGCTATCACAAAGGTTTAATTCTTTAGATGAAAGGGGTATAAGTTTCTCCTCTCTATAAGTTTTTAAGTTATATACAGTAAATAATGTACATATACCCAAAAATGGGGGGACTTAGCGATTTCAATATATTAAAATGTAGTATTTATGCAAGTTGTAGAATTATGCAGCTTGCTAAATAAATATAAACAAGGGGGAAATTTAATGAAAAAGTTTTTGTCAATGTTACTCGTATTAGCTATGGCTCTGTCTTTAGCGGCATGTGGTGGCGGTACTCAAGCACCTGCTGAGAATGCAAGCACTGACGCAGAAAAACAAGTAGAAAAGAAAATTATCAAAGTGAGTACAAAATTTGTTGATGATGAGCAAACAGCTAAATCATTGAAAAAAGTAGTAGAAGCTATAAACGAAAGAAGTAACGGTTCATTAGAACTACAATTGTTTGCAGGTGGTATATTACCAATAGGTAAAGATGGTATGGAACAAGTAGTTCAAGGTTCTGATTGGATACTAGTAGATGGGGTAAACTTTTTAGGAGATTATGTACCAGATTATAATGCTGTAACTGGACCATTTTTGTACAAAACATTTGATGAGTATTTCGCTATGATGAAAACACCATTAGTTCAAAATCTAAACAAACAAATGGAAGAAAAAGGTGTAAAGGTACTTTCACTAGATTGGGTATTTGGATTTAGAAGTATGATGACTAAAAAACCAATCACAACGCCAGAAGATATGAAGGGAATAAATGTAAGGGTCCCTACTAGCCAATTATATACATACACGATAGAAGCAATGGGAGGTAATCCTGTTTCTATGCCTTACCCAGATACTTATGCAGCAATTCAACAGGGTGTTATCGATGGGGTAGAAGGTTCAATAATGACTTATTATGGAACTAAGCAATACGAAAATGTTAAAGAATACTCTCTAACAAACCACTTATTAGGAGTTTCAGCAGTGACTATTTCAACTAAAGTTTGGGATGCTTTAACGGATGAACAAAGAACTATTATAGAAGAAGAATTTGAAAAAGGTAAAGAAGACAACTTAAATGAAACGATTAAACTAGAAAAAGAATATGCTGAGTTACTTAAAAAAGAAGGCGTAAATTTCAATGAAGTAGATTCTGAAGCTTTCCTTAAGGCGGCTGCACCAGTATATACTAAATTTGACAAGTGGACGCCAGGGATCTATGAAGAGATCTTAAAAGAATTAGATAAAATTAAGCAACAACAAAAGTAGTTGATCTTTTATTAGATAACAATTAAGAAAGTTGGGAGGAGGAAAACTCCTTCCAATATTTATGTAGAAAAATAGTTTTAGTAAACAAGAACGATTTTAAGTCAGCAAAGCTATCCTAAAACTCAACCTTTGGCGATTGATAATAGGTTACCAATTTTATAGGAGGTAGACATGAATAATTTTTTGAAAAAATTTGGAAAAGATTTTGAACTTTATTTAGGGAGTTTTTTCTTAGCTGTGACCTCAATTATAGTAACGATGAACGTATTTACTAGATATTTTTTAAAATTTACATATCACTGGGCGGAAGAAATTGCTGTAGGTGCATTTGTATGGACTATATTCTTAGGATTTGCTAACGCTTATAAAACGAAGAGCCTTATAGGGGTAGAAGTATTAACAAGTATATTACCAGAAAAAGGTAAAAACATTGTAGAACTATTTACTTCTATCATCATAACTATTTTGTCTGTACTTATGTTTTACTTTAGTTATAAATATGTAGCAGGATCTACAAAGATAACTGCTGCACTCGAGATATCTTATGTATATATAAATACATCTATGATCATTTCATTTGCACTTATAACAGTATATTCAATTTATTTTTCAATACAAAGTTTCAAAAAAGCATTTTTGAACGAAAATACTAAAAGTTAAGGGGGGGATAATAAATGGAGTCTCTTTATCCAGTTATAGTTCTGTTCATTTTATTTTTTCTAAATATTCCAATAGCGTATGCCTTAATGGGTTCTTCACTATTTTATTTTATATTCATTAATACTTCGATGCCTATGGAAATGGTCATCCAACAATTTGTAACTTCAATAGAATCCTTTCCGTATTTAGCGGTACCGTTCTTTATTATGGTAGGTTCTGTAATGAATTATTCAGGAATAAGTGAAGCATTGATGGATTTTGCGGAAGTTTTAGTAGGGCATACTAGAGGGGGACTGGCACAGGTTAACGTGTTATTAAGCGCATTAATGGGTGGAATTTCAGGCTCTGCAAACGCAGATGCAGCGATGCAATCTAAAATACTCGTTCCTGAAATGGAGAAAAAAGGTTTCTCTAAACCATTTTCAGCAGCAATAACAGCTGCTTCATCAGCAATAAGTCCGGTAATACCACCGGGAACAAACCTTATATTATATGCAATCATTGCAAATGTTGCTGTAGGCGATATGTTTTTAGCAGCATACATGCCAGGAATATTGATGGCTATGACTTTGATGATAGCGGTTCATATTATCTCAATAAAAAGAGGTTATAATCCAAGTAGAGATAAAATGGCATCTCCTGTAGAAATTTTCAAACAATTTTTAAAATCTGTTTGGGCATTACTGATTCCTTTTGGAATAATTATGGGAATGAGATTGGGTGTATTCACGCCTACGGAAGCAGGGGCGATCGCCGTATTATTTTCTTTAATCGTAGGATTTTTTGTATATAAAAAATTAAAATTAAAACATATACCAATCGTATTGAAGGATACAGTAAAGAGTACTGGTGCAGTATTGATTATAATATCTAGTGCTAAAGTATTCGGTTACTATCTTACATTAGAAAGAATCCCCCAAGTAATCAGTGAATCACTTATGGGAATGACAGATAGTCCGTTTATTTTATTAATGGTAATAAACTTACTTTTGATATTCATAGGAATGTTTATTGAAGGAGGAGCAGCACTAGTAATATTAGCGCCATTGTTAGTACCAACAGTTAAAGAATTCGGTATAGATCCGATACATTTTGGAATGATCTTTATTGTAAATATTATGATTGGAGGATTAACTCCACCATTTGGATCTATGATGTTTACAGTATGTTCTATAGTCAATGTAACTTTGGAAGAATTTGTAAAAGAAGTATGGCCTTTTATCGTAGCATTGTTAGTAGTACTATTGATGATTACATATTGTGAAAGCATTGCATTATTTACGCTAAATTTATTTAACTAAACGTAGAGTGATAAATCAAGAAAAAAGGTTTAGTAAAAGCATAAAAACTAGAACTTTGTAGAAAATTAGTTTCATGATATAATAAAAACAAGAAAATTATAAGGCAGAGATTTGGAGAGCCGTATAAAGTTAGTCTATAAAAATAGACGTAGCTTTGTACGGCTTTTTTCATTTAAGGAGGGGATTTTATGTACGATGTAGCCGTAATTGGTGCAGGTGTGATTGGTACTTTTGTTACAAGAGAATTGTCAAGGTTTGATTTAAAAGTTTTGTTAATTGAAAAGGATACGGATATAGCAAATGGTACAACAAAGGCAAATAGTGCAATTGTTCATGCTGGATATGATGCAAAAGCAGGTACGCTTAAAGGAAAATTAAATGCATTGGGAAATACAATGTTTGATAGCGTTTGTGAAGAATTAGATGTGTCCTTTAAAAGAATAGGATCTTTTGTTATTGCTAGTAGTGCAGAAGAATTAGAACACATAAAAGAATTATATGAAAGAGGAATTGAAAATAATATTCCTGGGATTAAGATACTTAGTAAAGAACAAGTAAGAGAAATGGAACCAAATTTGAATGAAGAAATCATAGGCGCATTATATGCACCTACAGCAGGAATTATAAGTCCTTGGGAATTATCAGTAGCATTAGCTGAAAATGCAATAGATAATGGAGCAGAACTTAGACTAGAAAGCAAAGTAACAGATATAAAGAAAATAGAAAATGGCTATTGCATCTATATAGGAGACGAAAAGATCGAAGCAAAATATGTAATAAATTGTGCAGGTCTATACTCTCAAGAAATAAACGAAATGATTGCTTCTAGAAATTTTACCATTCATCCAAGAAGAGGACAATACAATATTTTAGATAAGAGTGCAGGAAATATTGTAAATCATGTGATTTTCCAAGCACCAACAAAGCTTGGAAAAGGAGTACTTGTAG
>NZ_SLWV01000056.1 GCF_004345705.1 Marinisporobacter balticus | reverse complement strand
ATCAAATTATTTAATCTGAGAACCGTTTGATTTTTTATCCTATTGTATACCCATTTAATCCGAGAATTTTTGCTACTTTAATTTGAGAATCGACAGCAGATGAGGAACTTTTTTTCTAAGGCGTCTAAGTGTGTCATCTATGACCCTTTCAGATCCAAAGTAATTTGTACCCCAAACTGCATCAATGATATTTGTTCTACTTATTGCATTGCCGCGGTTATCTATAAGGAACTCTAAAATATCATACTCTTTCACGGTTAGGACTATTTCTTCATGGCTGTTGCTGATTATTCTTTTTTGTCTATGAAAGGTATAAGGGCCTAGAGGAACTATTACCTCACCTTGTTTCTTCTTTATATTCAAAAGGCGATTCACTCTCAAGACCAACTCTCTTGGAAGAAATGGCTTAGGCAAATAGTCATCGCTTCCCATCTCAAGTCCAATTACACGATCTAGTTCTGCACTTCTAGCGGACATGAATACGACGGGAATTTCAGGTGTATTGCTCTTGATTTGTTTGATTAAGGCATATCCATCCATACCAGGAAGCATGATATCAAGTATCCATAGATCAGGTTTCTTTGCATCTAATCCATTATGAAAGGTTTTTACATAGTATTTAGCATCTGCTAGATAAGATACTAATAAATTTCTTAGAGGCTTTTCATCTTCAACTAGAAATATTTGTTTCATACTTATCACCACATTATCTATTTTGATTTTTCAACGCATCCTTAACACCATCTATAATACCTCTAGATGAATAGGTTGCACCACTTACCACATTAGCATCAGTACTTTGTGAATCAACAATGCTATCAGGTATAACATCATTTGCTCTATTAAACCATTTTTTATCATCTCTGTTTTCTATGACTTCTACTGCTATAATCTGTTCATTATTCACTGTCACTTGCACAGTAATGGTACCTTTAAAGCCTTCACCTTTACCTGTGTATACACCGTCGGCAATACCTGACCCATCTCCTAAATTTTCAACACATTTGTCAGTAATCACTGTTATCTCATCTGATGTTGACGGCAAAGGTTCAATCATTGTGTTTTTATCAACATTAGCTTCAGCATGGTGCTTATTTTTAATATTTAAAGGATTATCTCCATTATAAATATTATATACTAAGAAAGCGCCAATTAATACTAATACACTTGTAAGCATAGCTAAATATCTCTTTTTTTCTCTTTTTTTCATGTTGGTTTTACCATAATGAAGACTACCTTTTACAGGACAGCTAGAAACACATTGGAAACAGTTAATGCACTGAAGGGCTCTTAAGTTATTACATTTTGATACCTCGATATTCATTGGACAAGCTTTATCACATTTTTTGCAGTTCACACATAAAGATTTGTCTCTTGTAATTGTAAACAATCTAAAGTAACTCATTAGACCATACTTAGCTCCTTCAAAACAGAAGTAATTACAGAACGGTCTTTCAAAGAATAAAGCAATTAATACAAAGAAGCACAGGATACCAATAAAACTAATTGCAACCATGTTACCTAACAATAATTTTTCAAAATTTACTCTTGGATCAAATGACATAATACTAAAAATGAAATCTGATCCAATGAGAAAAACAAGACCCAATAGTATATATCTACTGAATACCAATACCTTTTGAATGGCTATTGGCATCTTTCTCTTTTTAATACACAACAATGATCCTAGCTTACTGAATAGATCTTGCATAAATCCAAAAGGACAAACCCAGCCACAGTAGAATACACCAGATAAAAGCATCAACCCTATAATCACTAGCATAGTTCCTCTAAAATCAGCAAAAAATCCAGCTATTGTAAGAACTAAGCATAGAATCTGAACTCCTAAACGATATTTTTGAATTTTCTTCATAATACGCACCTTCTTTCATAAAATACGATAGCCTAGACATTATTTAGTACTGGCAAATTTCATTTAAACAAAACTTCCTGTTAATTTGATTATAAGGGCATATATAATGTAAATCTACTACAAAGCCATGTGAAGATTATGTGAAAGTTGTGGGAACGAGAAAAAGGCATTTCAATAAGATTTCGGGTTGTAGATGAGCGGATTGTAACTTCTGTGTAAAATAGCCCACATGGATTTAGTTGTGATAGAAAACTTTCAAAACTTTAATAAAATTGAAAATATAGCAATGAATGTGATATTATTAAGGAAGAGATATCGTGTATTTGTTGATCCAAAATCCTATATTAAAAAAACAAATAGGAATAGAAAGGAAGAAAAAATATGATTAAGACGTATACGCATAACAAGCTATCTTCTATGTATCAATACTTGATTATAGCAGTAGTAATCGTATGGATTGGAGATTCCATATATAACAAGCAGTATCTTAATGTATTTGTAGGCGTAGCTTTGATTTATATTTCTTTTTGTGAAAAAAAAGTTTTTATCACGCAAGAAGGGATATTGATTCGAACAAAGAGAATGAAAAGAACAAAAGAAAGAATAATAAAATTTTCGCAAATACAGCGTATTAGTGTTCAAAAAAGAAATGGTAAAGCGATGTTCTATTTTGCAAGGGAAGGCGCAGGGCAAAAAGCGATTGTAGATGCTGAAAATGTAGAACAAATAGTAGCGTGGGCTAAGAAGCATAACAAAAAGATAGATGTTTATTATATAGACTAAGATTAAAAGAGATCTATACTGTTTCAAAAGGAATAATATGGGCAAACGTTAAAATATGTAAATGAGTAGATAAAAAGATTTTGAAGGAAATATATACGATGCAATAAATTTATATCTAATGACCATACATAATTAAGGAAATGATCAAACAGGTACAGAGATTTCTGGAAATAAAAAACTAGGATTAAAATCATATTTGGTTTTATTAGGTAGTAGAGAAGAAGGGGCAGATATTAAATTTGTCACTGCTGAAGAATATCAGAATAAAAGAATGGAAATCATGGAAGAAATAAAAGAAGAAATAGATATAAAAGAAAAAGGATTTATGAAGGAAGTACCTCTTTATTCCTGAAAACCGGAATAAGTTCAAAAAAACGGAAAAACTATAAATAGACTTTAAATCACAATATATAAGGGATTTAATAATAGAATGTTTACATAGATTGAAGAGCTAGTTCGGAAAAGTGAACGAAATTTAGCTACAGATATTTTAACAGATATAAATATTTATGAAAATTAAATTCATGAAAATAATTGTAATAAAAAATGACTATTTAAAAATAATTTTTAGTGAAAATCATATAAAAAATAAAAACACGTTTAAAGTCAATAAAATACGGACTTAAAGCGTGTTTTTTTTGAAGGAATGATTCATCAGAAGAGAGAAAACAGTATATTTAATTCGCTGAGAAGAGATAATGATCTATAAATGAAAATTATTTTATCATTTTATTTATAAAATGGCATGGATATTGCAAAAATAAAAGTAAATAACTAAAATATTCGATTTTGTGTAAATTACTTAGTGATGAACCTTTTATGAAATATGAAATGATTAAATTGGAGCGTATAGATTCGTTTTAAAATAAAAATGTGAAGGAGATGAAGTAATGAATGCGATCAATAAAATGACAAATCATTTTTACTTTGGAGGATGTGATACGATAGAGCTTGCTAAAAAGTATGGAACACCGCTTTATGTGATGAATGAGGAGCATATCAATGAAAGATGTCAAGAAATTAGAGATGATTTCTTAAATAAATATGAAAATACAAAGGCTGTTTATGCAAGTAAGGCTTTTTTAACCATGAAAATGTGCAAAATTATTGAGCGAGAAGGTCTGGGCATAGATGTTGTTTCAGGAGGAGAGTTATATACAGCAATCAAGGCAGATTTTCCAATGGAAAAAATAATTTTTCATGGGAATAATAAGACATTAGATGAAATAGAAATAGCTGTAAAAAACAATGTAGGAAGAATTGTTGTTGATAATCTGTATGAACTAGAATTATTAAATAGCGTAGCACAAGCATTTGGAAAAAATGTAGAAATTTTATTTAGAATTACACCTGGTGTAGATAGCCATACCCATAAGTATATCAGCACAGGACAAGTAGATTCTAAATTTGGGATACCTCTTAAGGGAGATATTATAAATGAGGCCGTTAAAAAGGCAATGGATCTGTCAAATATTATGTTAATGGGTTTTCATTTTCATGTAGGTTCCCAGCTTTTTGATCATTCGTCCCATATAAAAGCTGTAAAAATATTGGTTAAATTAATGGATGACATGAAAAAGAAAACAGGATTTGTAACAAGAGAATTAAATACGGGTGGAGGATTTGGCATATATTATAAAAAAGGAGATGAACCAAAACCTTTAACTTATTTTACAGATGCTATTATGGAAACGATCATAGATGAATGTAAGACATATGGACTTTTAATACCTTTAGTAATTATAGAGCCAGGAAGATGGATTGTAGGAGAAGCAGGGATTACATTATATACTGTAGGGGCTATTAAAGAAATACCGGATGTAAGAACTTATGTAGGGGTTGATGGTGGTATACCAGATAATCCAAGACCTGCCCTATATGGTGCAAAATATGATGTGGTTGTTGCCAATAAAATGGATCAAGAGAAAGATGAAGTAGTGACAATCGCAGGGAAATGTTGTGAAAGTGGAGACATTTTAAGATATGACTTAGAAGTTCCAAAACTTCACTCGGGAGATATTTTAGCGTTTAAGAGTACAGGAGCTTATAATTATTCTATGTCAAGTAATTATAATAAAATTCCAAGACCAGCAGTCGTTATGGTGTGTAACGGAGAAGATCAATTAATGGTAAGGCGAGAAACTTATGAAGATTTATTAAAAAATGAATTGTAAAAAGGTATAATGAGAACATATAGATGTATAAATAGATTTATTAGCTAAAAATTTAATGCATGACTATTTTTCTTGTTTCTGTGAAAGTATGAAGAATAGCTAAAATTTGTTAGGACATGTGAGAGATTAAACGAAAAAGGAAATATTCGTAACAAGGGAGGATATAGGATGAAATTTACGAAAATGCATGGAGCAGGGAATGATTTTGTATTATTTAATGGAATAGAACAGAAAATTGATGATTATGAAAAATTGGCAATAAAGGTTTGCGACCGACATTTTAGTGTGGGTGGAGACGGAATAATGGTTGCTGAAAAAAGTGATGTGGCAGATGTGAAAATGGTTTATTATAATTCAGATGGCTCACAAGGGGAAATGTGTGGCAATGGTGTTCGATGTTTTTCAAAGTTTGTATATGATCATCATATTGTAAATAAAGAAGTGTTCAGGGTTGAAACCTTAGCAGGAATCAAAACGATATGGCTTGAAGTAGATGAAAAAGGAGAAGTAAAGTTAGTGAAAGTAAATATGGGAAAACCTATATTTGATGCACAAAAGATACCTGTTTTATGTAAAGATGAAAAAGTAATCGAAAAGCATATAGAAATAGATGGGAAAAATATTGTATTTTCCTCTGTATTAGTAGGGGTACCCCATACAGTCATTTTTGTTGAAGATATAAAAGGGATAGATATTAACGATTTAGGATATAAAATAGAAGCGCACCCCAAATTTCCTAAAAAGACAAATGTGAATTTTGTAGAAGTAAAAGAACGTAATAAAATAAATGTATATACATGGGAAAGAGGAGCTGGAAGGACACTAGCATGTGGTACAGGGTGTTGTTCAAGTGTTGTTATTGGAAATATTTTGAATAAGCTTGATAATCATGTGCGTGTACAAGCAGAAGGCGGGGTCATAGAAGTTGCATTAAAGGATGCATTTGAAATTTTTATGAAAGGGAGTGCAACGACTATCTGTATAGGGAACTTTGAAAATATGTAGGATAAAAAAATTAAAATGCGGCTATCTCATCCGTTAGTTAGCCCTATTCTAAGAAATATATAGTTTTCTATATATAACGTATTAATGATTTAACATTGGGAAAAATTACAATCAAATATTCCGCCTCTTTGATGATATTATGTAAACATAATCTATGAGGGG
>NZ_SLWV01000055.1 GCF_004345705.1 Marinisporobacter balticus | reverse complement strand
GATCTAAAAAAGATGACTCCTGTTCAATACAGAAATCATCTTCTTAATGTAGCATAGGCTTTTTTAAATTGTCCTTGACAAAGGGTACATTTTACTTTTTAGAACGGTTTTTTATTTTACACAAAATTAATATGTAGCTAATATACTTTTAAAATAGGTGTTATAAAATCAATATAAGGATAAGAAAAATTACTTTTATAAAAGAGAGGAGTTTTAAAGTGAATAGATTAAATATTTGTGTAGATATTGATGGTACACTTACAGAACCCTATTATTGGCTAGATAAGGCAAATAATTATTTTAAAACAAATATTGAACCAAAACATGTTACACAATATGATATTCATGAAGTTATAGGGATTTGCAGAGAAGATTACTTAAATTTTTATAAACAGTATGGGGAAGAAATTCATTTAAGTGCAAAACTACGAAACGATGCAAGAGATGTTCTTGAAAGAATTGAAAAAAACAATAATATCTATTATGTTACAGCGAGAGAAGCGCGTATGCAGGATGTAACAAATAAATGGTTTGAGCGCAATGATTTACCTAATGGGAGATTGTTTTTACTAGGAAGTCATTATAAAGTAGAAAAGGCAAAGGAACTGAATTGTCATATATTTATTGAAGATCGATATGAAAATGCAATCCAATTAGCATTAGCAGGCTTTCATGTGCTTTTAATAGATTGTGAATACAATAGACAGCCCTTAATTTATGGTATAACAAGAGTATTTAGTTGGAAAGATGTTTATAAAAAAATCATAAATTATAGCCAATATAAACCCAATAAAGACATGGAGGAAATTGCATAGATATAAAAAAACAGTCAGTTGTCTGACTGTTTTTTTAGTAAAGATTTTTATTATGGACGGATAATGTAGCTACTATATTTTTGTTTTTTGACTTAATGTAAGTGGATTAAGTTCTTTTGCATAATTTTTTTCAAGGATATTTTCAAATTCATCTACACGGTCCAATATATTCGCCTCCATTTTGTGAAAATATAGCAGCATTAAACATATATATTTTACTATGACAAAATTAAAGTTTTATCAAAGTTTTGTTAATGGCTTGTTAATTTAAGATATAGAAATATTTTTTCATAAAACCATTAGAATAACAAATAATAATAGAAGCATATACAGAAATAGGAGGGTGTTTATGAATGAATTCGGGGTACAAATCATTATATCTTTAATAATGGGACTATTAGCAAGAATTTATATGATTCGCATAGATCAAAGACAATATCCTAGTTATCCACAAGGGTTGATTTCACATTTAACATTAGGAATAATTGCGGCATCTTTAGGCGCTGTAGCGATACCTGCTTTAGTGCAAAAAGAGTATAGTGCAGTAACTTTTTTAGCGCTAGCAGCACAACAATTTCGAGATGTACGGAGTATGGAAAGGCAAAGCCTTGATAATATTGAGCCAACAGAGTTAGTGCCAAGAGGAACGGCTTATATTGAAGATATTGCAAAAGCTTTTGAAGCAAGAAACTATATGGTGATCATTACTTCGTTGGTAACGGGTATTACATTTTATAGTATAAAATTAATGAAATTCACCATCATTCTTCAAATATTCTTTGCTGTGCTCATGGGTGGTAGTATTGCATTTTTGTTAAAAAGATTATTGAGGCGACAATTGATTATGGAAATAGCAGAAGTAAAATCTGGACATATTCATTTTGATGGGCCACTACTTATGGTTAATGATGTTGTTATTATGAATATTGGACTTAAGGCATCAAGAAAAATTTATGAAGAGAATGGACTGGCTGTTGAAATCATACCAAGAGATGCGAATGCGAGAGCGACTCTTGCAAATGTTGGACAAAGACAAGCGATACAACATAATACATCTATTCAGCTAGGGATTAGAAAAGATGTAGATGAACCAGATTTTACACCTATTGCTAGAAGAAACCCTCATAACGGAAATATTGTGATGGCGATCATACCAATGGAACCAAGTATAGAGCTGCTTATAGAAGCAGTAAAGAGAACGCCTGTGCTTGAAACAGCCAAAAGAAAACCTTTAGAATCTAAAGCAGGATCAAAAGAGAATAATCAATTGAAAGGAGAACTATAATGGATTTTGGAATTACGGAGAGTATCATTGCCATTATTACAACTGATAGAAGTATGATTTCAACAACAACAGTGCCGATATTTTACGCAAAATCAGAAGATGAAAAGGAGAAACTATCACTTTTGGTAGCTAAAATAACAAAGGGGATGGTTCATGATCTTGAAAATGGTTCTTATGTGATTGTTAGACACTAATCATCTTGACGGAATATGCAGGAACATGGTATGATTACAAATCATGGTGTAGGATAATAAATTTTATGATATAATTTAAAAGCAGATATTAAAACTAGATTTTAAGTAGGTGTGGATCATGACAAAAAAAGCCCAACAAAATATTATTTCAAAGGTGTATGAAAAAGGTAAAGCACAAAAATTAGGGATAGAGAAGGGTGATAAACTTCTCAAAATAAATGGACAATCTATAGCAGATGTTATTGAATATATGTTTATTATAGCAGATGAATACCTAGAAATAGAAATAGAAAAAAAAGAGGGTTGCATAAAAAAGTATTCTATTTATAAAGAATTTGATGAAGATTTAGGGATTGAATTTGAAAACCCGATTATTGACCAAGCGAAAAGTTGTCAAAATAAATGTATTTTTTGCTTTATAGATCAATTACCTCCAAATATGAGAAAAACATTATATTTTAAAGATGATGATTCAAGACTATCTTTTCTACAAGGGAATTTTATCACATTAACAAATATGACTGATGTAGATATCGAAAAAATTATAAAATATCGAATTAGCCCTATTAATATTTCAATTCATACAACAGACCCAGCCCTTCGTATAGAAATGCTACATAATAAAAGGGCAAAAAATCTTTATGCAAGGTTAGAGAGACTTGCAGAGGCAGGAATAAAAATGAATGGACAGATTGTTTTATGTCCAGGTGTAAATGACAAAGAGAATTTAGATAAAACGATTCATGATTTATCGAAACTTTATCCAAACGTTGAAAGTATTGCAATTGTACCAGTAGGAATCACAAAATTTAGAGAGGGACTTTATCCTTTAACCATTTTTAATCAGGAATCTGCTACGGAGGTAATAAATCAAGTTGAAAATTTGCAAGACAAATTCTTGCAAAAATTAAATACACGTTTTGTTCATCTATCAGATGAATTTTATGTTTTAGCAGATCGAAAATTACCTAAATATGAAGATTATGAAGGCTTTGCACAGATCGAAAATGGTGTAGGACTCATGACGAAATTTGAACATGAATTGATGGCTTATCTAAAAAAGATAAATAAAAAAAATCTAGCTTATAGAGAAGTAAGTGTTGCAACTGGGAAATCGGCGTATAAATTTATGAACAGATCATGCAAAGAAATAGAGAAAAAGTTTAGAGATTTAAAAATAAATGTATTTGAAATAAAAAACAATTTTTTTGGTGAAACAATAACCGTAACTGGATTAATAACAGCTACGGATTTAATTGAGCAATTAAAGGGAAAACCTTTAGGGGAGCAGCTGATGATCCCATCGTGTATGTTAAAAGCAGACGAACAAATTTTCTTAGATGATTTGAGTGTAGATGATTTAGAAAAATCATTAAATACGCGTGTCGTCGTTACAAAAATAGATGGAGAAGATTTTGTCGAAAATGTGTTAGGATAAATAGTGGAGGTGTGTTTTAATGGCTAAGCCCATTGTTGCAATTGTAGGAAGACCTAATGTTGGAAAATCTACATTTTTTAATAAACTAGCAGGGAAAAGAATCGCGATTGTTGAGGATAAACCGGGTGTTACAAGAGATCGGATTTATACAGATGTAGAATGGTTAAATCATTCTTTTACGCTAATAGATACAGGTGGATTAGAACTTGAATCAGATGATGTTTTGTTATCGCATATGAGAAATCAAGCGAAAATGGCAATAGAAACTGCGCATGTAATTGTTTTTATGGTAGATGGTAGAGCAGGGTTGGTTTCTGATGATGAGGAAATTGCGAATTTACTAAGACGAGCAGGAAAACCTGTTCTTTTGGTAGTCAATAAAGTAGATACAAGTAATCTACCCGTATCCTTTTATGATTTCTATCAGTTAGCATTAGGGGAACCTGTGGCAATATCTTCTACAAATGCATTAGGATTAGGTGATTTGTTAGATGAAATTGTTGCGAGATTTCCACAAAATGAAGAAGAAGATTATGAAGAGGATATTATAAAGGTAGCTGTAATAGGAAAACCAAATGTTGGAAAATCTTCTATTATCAATACGCTATTAGGCGAAGAAAGAGTGATTGTAAGTGATATTGCAGGAACTACTAGAGATGCCATAGATACACCATTTACGCATGGTGAGGATGAATATGTTTTTATTGATACGGCTGGAATTAGACGAAAAAGTAGAGTAAATGAAAATATTGAAAAATATAGTGTCGTTCGTTCTCTAAATGCAATTGAGCGTGCAAATGTATGTATGCTGATGATTGATGCTACAGAAGGTGTGACAGAACAGGATAAAAAAATTGCAGGATATGCCCATGAAGAGGGAAAAGCTACCGTGATTGTTGTGAATAAATGGGATCTTCTTGAAAAAGAAACCAATACAATGAATCAATTTACAAAGAATATTAGAAATGAATTGTCTTTTATGCCTTATGCACCAATTTTGTTTGTTTCAGCAGTTACAAAGCAAAGAGTGCACCAAATTCTTGAAACAGTGAAATTTATCGCAAATCAGCATTCAATGAGAGTGCCAACGGGTAGATTAAATGATGTGATTAGTGAAGCGATATTACTCAATCAGCCACCATCAGATAAAGGAAAGAGACTTAAAATATACTATGTTACACAAGCATCTGTTCGTCCACCTAAATTTGTTATATTTATTAATGATAGAGAGTTGACCCATTTTTCTTACAGCAGATACATTGAAAACAAAATCAGAGAAGCATTTGGTTTTGAAGGGACACCCATTAGTATTATACATAGAGAAAAAAATGATAAGATATAATCTGAACTTTTTAAGAATATAGATAAATGAAGTGATTATAGGATAAATTAATATTTGATAAAGGTTTTAGATGCTTCTTATTTGGACTTATTTAGGTGCAAATTGATTGATGAGAGGAAACCTAAAATAAGGTAATATTTTGCTTATTCTAAAATAGGAGGATTTACAATGAAATCAAATGTTTGCGTAATTGGGGCTGGAAGTTGGGGAACTGCTTTAGCCATTTCCCTTTCAAAAAAAGGACATAATGTGAATTTGTGGATGAGAAATGAAGCACAATTTTTACAAATAAAAAAAACAAGAGAAAATATAAAATACTTACCAGGGGTAATTTTGCCTGATAATATTAAACTATTTTCTAATATTCAAGATGGAGTAATGAATACAGATGTTATTCTTTTGACAGTATCTTCGCAATCTGTGCGGCAAGTAATTCAAAGCTTTAAAGAAGTAGTTTGTGAAAAACAGATTATTGTAAATGCGGCAAAGGGGATTGAAAATACTACATTACTTAGAATATCAGAAGTAGTGAAAGAAGAGCTTCCTAGGAATGCTTTTGCAGTTTTATCAGGACCCTCTCATGCAGAGGAAGTATGTAGAGATATGCCGACTACATTAGTTGTGGCATCCCATTCAAAATCTGTAGCAGAGTACATACAAGATGTATTTATTTCACCTAAACTAAGAGTTTATACAAATCCTGATGTGATCGGTGTTGAACTAGGTGGTGCTTTGAAAAATGTTATTGCCCTAGGAGCAGGAATATCGGATGGCTTAGGCTTCGGAGACAATGCAAAGGCAGCGCTTATGGCTAGAGGAATAACAGAAATTTCAAGACTAGGTCAAGCGATGGGAGCAGATGTCAATACTTTTGCAGGACTTTCGGGTATTGGAGATTTGATTGTAACATGTACCAGTATGCATAGTAGGAATAGAAGATGCGGGATTCAGATTGGTGAGGGAAAAAAATTAGAGGATGCAATGGATTCGATTGGAATGGTTGTAGAAGGTGTTGTTACCACAGCGGGTACTTATGAACTGGCTGAAAAATTTAACGTAGACATGCC
>NZ_SLWV01000054.1 GCF_004345705.1 Marinisporobacter balticus | reverse complement strand
ACCTCTCGATCTCCACTTGTCCAAAGTACAACGAGTTTATCTTTGTTTTCTGACATAATTATCACTCCTCCAAATATTATTTATTATTTCTAACACATACAATATTAAGTTAGTTAACTAATAGCCATTTCATCTTCTTTATGGTGCTTTGATATTGCAGATAACGTCTCGCATTTGCGACGTCCCTGAACCGGACCCGCCTGACCCTCTCCTTTGGTAGAGCTTCGCTCCCTGTGAAGGGATGTGGTGCTCTAACCTTTCCCTTGAAACGTGCTTCCAGCACCTTTATGCAAATACATTGCTCTCAGAGGGCTACAGGACGTCGCACCCTTAAACAAATCACTTGCCAGTACTGCACATTATAAGAAAGATGTGACACTTGAACTATTTAAGATAATGCTCATAATCTCTTATTCATGCTTTTTAATGTTACTACAACAATTTCTGGGCGATTAAAAATTCTGATTGGAATTATGCTATTTCCTAATCCTCTGCTTACAAACATAGTTGATGATTCGTTACTATAGCTGCCGATTGTGTATTGGGGAAATAATCCTTGATCCGGTGCAACCAATCCACCAACAAATGGAATCCTAAATTGGCCACCATGAGCGTGACCCGAAAAGATCAGATCTATATTACTTTCGCGATATAAATCAAATAGTTCTGGTCGATGAGAAAGTAATATCTTAAACTTATCACTTCTCGACCATTGCTTCAGTTGTTCTTCTAATTTACTGGTATTTGTACCCTCCAAGTAATCTGATGTAAGAAAATCAGGGTCAGACAATCCAAGTATTTGTATTGTGCTGCTTCCTTTTGAAAGTTCAAGGGCAGTATCATCCATGATATAAACCCCTGCTTCCATCAATTGATGCGTTATTTGTGAATACTTTCCAGACCATGCTTCATGATTGCCAGAAACATAATAAGTGGGAGCAATTTCCACAGCACCATTAATAAAACACATGGCTATATCCAAATCGAATTTACGTCTATCTACCAAATCTCCTGTAACAATAATGATATCAGGCGACAAGCTTTCAACTTGACTCAACAACTTTGATTGATCTTCTCCAAACATTTTATTGTGCAAATCAGAAATTTGAACAATTTTAAAATCGTTGAAGTCCGCAGGTATCTTGGAGCTGTAATAGTCGGAACTTGAAACAACAGCACTGTTATTCTGCCAAATACAAAACACAATAAGCAATATAATAGTTACAATAAGTATTTTAAATCTTTTAGATAGCTTTTTCATTTAATAACCCTCTTCAATTATAAATAATCTCTTCTACATATAATCAAACAAATGTGATTTATAAATCTCTTAAAATGGTCTTCCATAATCCGCAACAGGACGCCGAGTCCTTTGTGTATGGTTTCGGAGAACGTGCTTGCTATCTTGTGACGTTCCACATGTTTTTAGTGGAATGTATAGCAAATAGCATGTTATCTGTAGTAGCCACCCGAATCTACTCACTAGAACTCATCCACCTCTATATAATTGTTCTTCTAATAGTACACACCATAAGAACTAAAGATTATGTTCATAATTTTGGCGCATATCTATTACCAAAATCTTTTCTTGCTATCTTTGTATATTTCATAATGAATTCTGTTTTAGCTTTGGTATACCTATCTCTATTATATTCGTATTGTTCTTTTAGTCCTTGTTTTAATTTTCCGTATTCTTTAGCAACTTCTTTATGAACTAAAAGATAATCCCTAAAGTACAATTCATTCCAATCTCCCCAAAATCGGACATGGAAATGAAAAACTTTTTCAGCAAAACCATTTAAAGTATACCCCTTATTAAATGAAATGTTTATATCTGGTTTACTTTCAAATGACATCAATGTCCAACCAGCATTATTTAGCTTTGATTGTAATTTCTCTATATCGCAATTACAATCAACTTCCAACAAAATATCTACTGTTGGTTTAGAAATCAACCCTTCAATGGAACTACTTCCGATATGATTAATTCGCTTAATATCATTTCTACCTACGGTATTGACAATTTTATCTTTTTCAATTAAATACCATTCTTTATAAGCAGGATTATGTTCTTTTAAAATAATCGGGAACAATTCCCAAAGTTCTTCTAACGACATTCCAGACAATGTTTTTCCCATAATAACCTCCAAAACAAAATATAAATTATATTTATTTCGCACTTTTCTACTATTATGTAATATATATCATATATATTTTACCTTTTTTATGCTATCTTGCTATTGCAGATAACGGGTTTAGGCTTACCCATGTTTTACATATTCCTAAGTAAAATATGGGTAAGCCTTTGTTATGTACCGTTAAAATATGGCGATTACAGCACACCGCATATTCCTACTCAGTTTTTATTGCTTATTCACTTCCTCCTTCACCAATTTTAATTTTCTTAGTGAAATAGGTTTTCCTAATATCAGCAGCCTGTTTTACCCATTCCTCGACGCCAATTTTCTTCATTAAACACAAATTATATAGTTTGATGTTTTGAGGAAATCTTTCCGCGCCATCTGCTAGAGGCATCAAGAACGAACACGGAAATGTATCACATTGAAAGCAATAATCAACGCCTTTTTTTTCTACACACTCTAAAGTTCTACACTTTTTTCCTTCCAACTCGATGAATAAGCATTGATTACCATTGGCACACCCTACACAAGTAATCATTTCTTTCGGAATCTGTGTTGCATCAGATATTCTGGACTGCATTTCATTTGTTACATTTTCTTTGTACAGCTCACAATTAAAGCAGTCGATTCCACATGGTGCTACAATTTTCTTTTCCATTTGACGTTATCCTCCTTAATAGAAACTAAATTAAATTGTTTAAGTCCTACATAAGTTAGACACATCACACAACAGAATCGTTACAAAATTTCTGAAAGATTTTTCAACTTACTGATAAATTCTATCTTTGACATTTTTCCTTCAGCATGATATAAATAATCTATTTTTCGAAGTACCGACATATTCTTGAAATGACGTTTTAATAGGTCATCATTCTTAAACTGATCATGACCTGACGGCAACGGCAGATTATGATCACGCATAAATTTTATCCAGAGATAGCATTTACACGGTTTCTGAGGATCAATCAAACTGCATCTCATTTCAAACATATCTTTGAGTTTCTGTCTAGCTCGATGTAAAGTAACTTTGACATTGTCTTCAGAAATCTCAAGAACCTCAGCGATATCTTTATTTTTTAATTGAAGGCATGATTTTAATAAAAAGCAAATTCGCATCTTCTTTGGAATACATTTGAGAAATCCATGGATACATTTTTCACGCATATCTTCCACGATCAATTCATCGTCAATACTTGGCTCATATTCTAAACCCTTGAAAAAAGTTTCTTCACTTACTCCCTGTTCTTCGGTGATAGCAATTAAAGGTAATTTATTCCATGATTTTAAATATCTACACCCTTCATTAATTGCAATTCTATATACCCACGTAGACAGTTTTGATTTTTTCTTAAAATTGTCAATATTAGAATATGCCTTTATAAACGTATTTTGTAATACATCTTCGGTATCTTGATGATTTTCGGTCATCCTATAAATCAATGAATATAGTTTTTCATAATTAGTCTGTATGTGAAATTCGAGTTGCTTGCTTAATTCAATTTGTTGGGCTTTATCTTGCATATCTTCCCTCCATATTTTATTATACCTGACTAATATTTTAATGGTACCATAACGTCTCCGCACTCAAGACGTTTCTCAGTCTTAGATAGCTCCTATCTTAGGCTGAGGAATGTGCTTTGGCTTCAGCTTATAAAAAGGTATGACCCAAAATAGGCAAAGCGAACTTGAGTGCATTGTTATCGGATGGATGAAGCTCTGGCAGGACGTCATGTTCTTAAACTGCACCTATCTACACACCTATAATCTCTTTGCATAACATGGATAACACGATCTTGAATTGTCATTTTTCAAAATACCCATTCCGCCTATAATCTCACTCACAAATTGGAATTTGTCAATTTCGTATTTTGCTCATTTTGTTCTCTTTATCCCAAAGTCGCATTATACAAATAAGCACCATCTAATACCATATTTATCAATAAAATCTGTCATAAGTAAACTGTATTCACATGGTGCAAGCGGCATCAAAATTTTAGCATCAATTTTTAACACTTCATATGCTTTCCGCACCTTTTCTTCGTTACCTTCTCCATAATGTAAACAAAACTGCATTACGTTGCCTGTAACCGTTTCCTCACCAATAATAGCATATTCAGAATTTCGTTCTGCCACAGCTAAGATTTCCCCTTGAATATCAAGCTCTGAATGAAAAAACGTTCCATCTTCATTTGGATAACTGCTGATGAGAATAGCATCAAAAGCCTTTTGATAAAGAGCCACCGCCTCATCACTTCTTGTAACATATGCTTGCATCATTGATCTTTTCATAACGAATCCTCCCTGTATTACATGTATAATTTATTTCGTTTATCCTTTGTCATCTACACAAATACAAATAATCCGCCGTTCAAATTTCTACTTTATCGAAATGCTTAATTTAAATTCATTTTTACTTAGTAATACAGCTAATAACCATGTAATCATATTTGAGTATGTTGGATAGCCTATTATGTAACTTTATTATACCAACATCCAACCTGTTCACACCCCCTTATGCAAATCCCAAAAACATCTAAATCTCGCCCTGCTGACCTTGATGGGCAACAGCATTTATTGCTCGTAAAATTGAAATTTAGCGCTCCCACTTTAGATAAATCATATCAACGAGCTGTTTTCCGTTTTCAAACATCGGGTGGTCATAGTTGTCCGTGAAAAAGTTTTTTATTCGATGTGATTCCGTAAAGCCACATTTATGATAAAAACTAAGTATATCAGGGCTGTCTCCAGTTCCTACAAGCATAGTTTTACAATCGGGGTAACATGAAAACAGAAACTCTATCATTCTTTTGCCGTAGCCTTTACGTTGGCAATCAGCCATGACCGCAATGTTTTTAAGTTCATAAATACCATCTGCTTCTATTGTAATCACGCATTCAGCTTTTATACCGCCGTCATCTAAAATAAACATTTCACCGCGTTCGAGATATTTATCTACCATATTTTCCTGCTCGTCTGCTAACAATAACAAGTCAATGTATTGTTTTTTATCTTCCGTTACTTTTCTTATCTCCATATCTATCCTCCTATAAATTCCTATTTAGCTGCATGTTACAGGTATTATATGGCGTATTTGAAATCTTATAGCCAATCTTTTAAAATCCGCCACTGGACGTGGCGTCCTCTGCTTTATCTTTCCGATAATGTTTTTGGTATGTTGCGACGTTCCACATGTTTTTAGTGGAATGTATGCAAATAGCATGTTATAAGAAGTGACGACGCCTTTCACCCCTATAATCCTTCACAAAATAAGAATGGTACGAATTAATTCTTTAACGTATATAACTTACAACATTATTTAGCTTTGCAATATCGTTAGGGCTAATCTTTAATGTTGCATGTGATATTCCTGTTCCTCCATATACATATGTAAATCGATTTAATTGCCTGTCCATAATTACTGGTAATCCATGATTGATTAATGGGATACTTCCAATCTTATAGCCAGTAACTTGTTCAACCTCAGTGGGTTTTGCTAATTTGACCTGTTGAACCTTTAACATTTCCTTGATTATTTCAAAATTTATCCTTCCATAATCCCCTGAAATAATCAAAGCATAATATCCATTTTCAGTTTTTAATATTAGTGTGGGCGCTGTTTGACCGATATTTATACCGAAATAATCAGCTCCCTCCTGTGCAGTATTTATTTTCTTACTATGATTGATTATCTCATATTCAATATTATATTTGTTTAAATTGGTAACTAATCTATCCATAGTTTTTTTCTCCTTTAGTGAACAATATTTTACTATCACGTAACATCTCGCTATTTATCAAACAAAACTCCAAAGAATAGCTCCGATATCGTCATTTCTTATAACGGTCTTAGCCTTTCCGTTATCCTACATGCTTTTTTATAGGATAATGGAAAGGCTATGTTAGGCGAAGTACAGCTACCTCCTATAATCTAAATCTTCAGATCACCTACAGTGTCCACTTCCTACAACTGTTGCTTATATAAATCAACATCAAAATCTATCAAATTCAATAGTTCTTTCTTATCTCTGTTTCCTTTTATAGTTATTATTTCCCCATCTTTAATCTTTCTGATTATATAATCGCCTGTAATTAGGTTATAGTCCTCTTCAATATTATCCATTGCATTATCAATTTCTACAAATGAACCTTCTGTAG
>NZ_SLWV01000053.1 GCF_004345705.1 Marinisporobacter balticus | reverse complement strand
CAAATTATTTAATCTGAGAACCGTTTGATTTTTTATCCTATTGTATACCCATTTAATCCGAGAATTTTTGCTACTTTAATTTGAGAATCGACAATACATGGAAGTAAATGATTATCTTCCAAGTGGAATAAGAGTTCTTTCATCAGAAGTAGAAGGAAAAACAGAACCAGATGTTTTAACTAGAGTCTCAGAAGTAATAGAGGAATTAAATTTAAATGCAGAGCATATATATGAACTTTTAGATAGTGGTAAAACAGAAGATAGAGAAGAGGTTTATAAGCATATTTTAGTAAGACAATGTAATAAACTTGGGGAGATCATACCTCAAATGTTTGAAAAGATAAGTGATTACACAGAATTATTACTCCCAGATAATCTTTTAGAAGAAGGGTCAGTAATAAGAAAAATGGTAGATGATATAGAAGAATCAGACTGGAAAGAAGAAGTAGAAATAATAGGTTGGATGTATCAATACTACATATCAGAAAAGAAGGATGAAGTATTTGCAGCTTTAAAAAAGAATATAAAAATAACAAAAGAAAACATACCAGCTGCAACACAATTATTTACTCCAAAATGGATCGTTAAGTATATGGTAGAAAACGCATTAGGCAGACTATGGTTAGAAGGACATCCAAATGAGGAACTTCAAGGAAAATGGAAATACTACCTAGAAGAAGCACAGCAAGAGCCAGAGGTAGAAGAAGAATTAAAGAAAATAAGAGAAGAACACAGCAAACTAAAACCAGAAGATATAAAGGTACTAGATCCATGCATGGGATCAGGACATATATTAGTTTATGCCTTTGATGTTTTTTATGAAATATACAAAAGTGCAGGGTATTCAGAAAGAGAAATACCGAGATTGATTCTGCAAAATAATTTATATGGATTAGATATAGACGACAGAGCATCACAACTAGCAAGTTTTGCTTTAATAATGAAGGCAAGGCACTACAATAGAAGATTGTTTAGAGAGATAGAAAGAGAACACTTAGAATTAAATTTATGTTCAATACAAGAAAGTAATGGAATATCTAAGGAAGCGATTGATTACTTTGTAGGAGATAATGAAGAGTTAAGAAAAGATATTGAATATTTAGTTGAAACCTTTAATGACGCTAAGGAATATGGGTCTATACTTGAAGTTGAAAAAATAAACTTTGACGCATTAAAACAAAGATTAGATGAAATTAGAAAAGAAGATAATTTAATGTTTGCTGATTATAGAAGGTTACTTTTAGATAAACTGCCTACAATAATTAAGCAGGCAGAAATAATGAGTAGGAAGTATGAGGTGTGTATTACTAATCCACCTTATATGGGAAGAAGAAATATGGGGAATAAGTTGAAGAATTTTTTGGATGTGAATTTTAATGAGGCAAAAAATGATTTATCTACAGTATTTATAGTAAAAGGACTTAATTATGTTAAATACAATGAATATTTGTCGATGATTACAATGCATTCATGGATGTTTCTACAGTATTTTGAAAAGATAAGAAAAAAAATTGTAGATACGAAAACTATACAATCCATGGCGCATTTAGGATCGCGTGCGTTTGATGAAATAAGCGGGGAAGTAGTTCAAGCAACAACTTTTACTATAAGAAATAGAAGTTTAAATAAATATCTTAGTAAATACAGTGATGTTAAATTATATATGTCATCAGATGAAAAGAAATATGCTTATCTTAATGGAGAAAAGGTATATTTGTGTAGTGGAGAATCACTAAAAGTTATAGACGGGTATCCTATTGCATATTGGATTACACCAAAATTTAGAACTATATTTAAGTTGAGATCAATTGATAAAAAAATCCATACGGTAGGTCAAAATTTAACAGGAAATAATGATAAATTTTTGAGATGGTTTTGGGAAGTAGATGATTCTTTTATCGGTATTGGACATAAGTGGTTATTATATACTAAAGGTGGAGGCTCAAGGAAGTGGTATGGTAATTTTAGTTATATAATAAATTGGAGTAATGAGGCAAGAAATCATTATAAAAATGATAAAATTTGCAGAATAATTACTGAACAATATTGGTATAAGAGAGGAATAAGTTTCAATTTAATGTCTACATCTGATCCTACTTTTAGAGAGTTAAGACAGGATGTAACACACGATATAACTGGTTCCGCATTTTATGTTGACGATAAGGACTATAGTCTATTATTAGGGTTATTAAATTCTAAAATTAGTTGTAAGGTATTACAAATATTAAATCCTACTTTGTCTTATCAGTTAGGAGATGTTTCTAAAATACCGTTCAATGAAAAAATTAACTATAATAATAGTGACATCAAGAAAGTTGTAAATCAGTGTATGTATATTTCGAGAATAGATTGGAATTCATTTGAAACCTCATGGGATTTCAAAATCCATCCATTATTAAAGTTACTAGATAAAGGTGAACAATACAAATTAAGTTCAGTATTTACTATATGGGAAACTGAATGTGAAGAGGCTTTTATTCAGTTGAAGAGTAATGAAGAAGAATTAAACAGAATATTTATTGATATTTATGGTTTACAAGAAGAATTAACTCCAGAAGTTGAGGATAAAGACATAACGATTAGAAAAGCAGATAGAGAAAGGGATATAAAATCATTTATTTCTTATGCTGTTGGGTGTATGCTTGGTAGATATTCTATTGATGTGGAAGGTCTTGTTTATGCTGGTGGGGACTTTAAAGATAAGTGGAATTTAGAGGATAAAAAGGTTAGAAAGATAGAGAAGGACGAAGAGGGTAATATTATATCAAATTCATGGGTGGATGCTACTTTTATGCCTGACATCAATAATGTTATTCCTATAACAGAGGATGAATATTTTGAGGATGATATGGTTTCAAGATTTATTGAATTTGTTAGAACTGTTTATAGTGATGAAACTTTAGAAGAAAACTTAGATTTTATTGCGGATTCTATTGGTAGAAAGTCTTCTGAAACTGTGAGGCAGGCGATTAGAAGATACTTTATTAAGGATTTTTATAAGGATCACTTAAAGGTTTATAAAAAGAGACCTATTTACTGGATGTTTGAGTCTGGTAAAAATGATGGATTTAAGGCTTTAGTTTATATGCATAGATACAATGAACAAACTGTTGCAAAGGTTAGAACCGATTATCTTCATACATTACAAAGAAAGTATGAAGCACAAGTTAAGAGGCAACAAGAAATAGTAGATTCAGAAGAATACACTGCAAAAGATAGAACTGCTGCTAAGAAGAAGATAGGTAGAATAGCGAAGCAGATAGAAGAATGTAGAGAGTATGATCAAGTAGTAGCCCATTTAGCAAATGAGAAAATATCTATCGATTTAGATGATGGGGTTAAGGTGAACTATGCTAAATTCCAAGGGGTTAAGGTTATTAACTCTAAGGATAAGGAAGTTAAGATGGATTTAATAGCAAAGATATAGTAATTTAATACAGGGTATGTATAAGCATATCTTGTATTAAATTAATAGATTCAATATTTTCATATGAAAGTTAGTTTGAAAATAAGAGAGGTGTAGATTTTGATAGAGCGTGCTGATAAAGAAAAATATGGAATAGATAATAAAAATCCTGAGCTAGACGGAGAAGATTCATTAAATCCTGAAAAGGAATCATACAATATATATTCATTAGAAAATATTAAAATAGATCCAGGTTATTTTTCTGTATTCGAATTAAAAAGAAAACATGATAGAACAAAAACACAGAAAAGTGATTCAACTGAATATACTAAAACAGATAAAAGAAATCAAATAATTCTAGATAGTGATTTTCAAAGAGAAAAAGTATGGAACCGAAAGCAACAATCTGAATTAATCGAAAGTGTATTAATGGGGTTGCCTATACCCATAATGTATTTATCAGAAGATAAGTTTGGAAATTTAATTGTTGTTGATGGCAGACAAAGATTAACTGCTTTTTTTGAATTTTTAGACAATAAATTTACATTAACAGAATTAAAGATATTAAGAAATTTATCAGATAAAAAATTTGATGAAATTGACCCCATATATCAATCAAAGATAGAAGACTATCAATTAATTATGCAAATAATAAAACCACCTACTCCAGATACAGTTAAATTTCATGTGTTTGATAGGGTAAATAGGGGTGGAACCCCATTAAATAATCAAGAAATGAGAAATGCACTATATCAAGGGAATTCAACAAAATTATTAGAAAAATTATCTAAAGATCAGTTATTTAAGATAGCTACAGCTAATGGATTAAAATCAAAGAGAATGAAAGATAAATATATAATATTAAGATCAATAGCTTTTTATTTATGGATTGAAAAATTATTAACGGATGAGCAAGGAAAATTAATTGAATATGAAGGTGATATTGATGACTTTTTAGGCAAAACTATGGAATATTTAAATTTTGTAGAAGAAACAATTTTAATTAATTTAGAAGAAAAATTTAAAATAGCTATGGAAAATGCAAATAGAATCTTAGGGGAAGATGCATTTAGGTTGGCAAGAAGTGAAAAAGGAAATAAATCACCTATTAACATGAATGTATTTGAGGTATTGGTTTATATTATGATAACTCTTGGAGATAATGTGAATTTAGATGAAATTATAAAAGAAAAGTATTTTGCATTGATTAATGATAAGATTTTTTTAGATAATATTGCTAACCATAGAGATGCTGTTAATAAAGTGAATGATAGATTTGAGAAAATTTCAGAACAATTTATAGAGGTAATAATCAATGACTCTTGGATTGATTCTCGGAGTTCAGAAGAAGGTATAGAGGTGATAATAGGTGATTAATAGTTTAATGGTAAAAGGATTTAAATCCATAGATAATATTAAATTGAAATTTAATAATTTGAATTTATTGGTGGGAGTTAATTCATCTGGAAAATCAACAATAATACAAAGTTTATTATTGGTAAGTCAAAACGTGTCAAATAGTAAACCTAATTTAAATGGTAATTTAGTATCAATGGGAGAATTTAGAGAACTAAGAAATTTAAATACGAATGCAAAAAATGTAATGATTAATATTGAGGATAACACTGGTAGTTGTGAATTGTTTTTCGATGATTCAGAATCTTCATCTAGAAGTAACGACTTTTCAAAGTCTAATATAACATTTGACAAAGGCTTATATTATTTATCAGCAGCTCGTATAGGACATATGGATACTTATGAAAAAAACACAAAGGAAATTTATAAGTTTGGATTACAAGGAGAGTATTGCTTATCATATTTTGATAGAAATATAAATAAAGTAATTGATGAAACATTATTGGTTGATAATGTAAGTAAAACATTGGGATATAATGTTAACTATTGGTTCGATCACATTATAGGTGGTAGATTAAATACAGAAGATATAAAGCAAACAGATAAATTAAAAGCTCAATTTAGCGGAGTAAGTCGTATAAAGGTAAGAACAAAAAACACAGGGTCTGGATTAAGTTATTTAATTAGCATAATTATTATGTGTTTATCACTAGAAGAAAATGAAACACTTATCATTGAAAATCCAGAAATTCATTTGCATCCTAAAGCACAATCTAGGTTAACAGAATTTTTTATCTTTATTTCAAAAGCAAATAGACAGTTAATAATTGAAACACATAGCGACCATTTCTTTAATGGACTAAGGGTAGCCATAGCAAATAGTGCGATATCTAATGAAGAGGTGTCTATTAATTTCTTAAGCTTAGATAATAGAAATTGTACAATAAATAGTGAAATTAAAATTTCTAAAAGAGGTAGAATTATTGATCTACCACAGGACTTATTTGATCAGTTTGAAATAGATTTAGATAGAATGCTTGGTATATAGTTATGAGCGTTATAATAAATGATTTCTCATTAACTGGACAATTTAAGGATGTCGATGAATTTTTTGATAGTTTAGCAGAAGAAACTTTGCCTATGTTTAAGATTATAGAAAATTTAGATATGGATATATTATCTGGATACGAAACATACTCGTTGATGGTTACAAAAGAAAAGAGTTTGATGCAATTAATGGGTTCTAAGGGGAGTGCAGAGATAGCAAGATTAAAAAGTTTATTAGCTGCTCCTTTTTGGGAGGAAGAGTTATTTTCAGATAATGAGTCTATATATAAGTGTGAATATACAGAAAAAATTAAAGCATATTGTTTAGCAGAAGCACTTGAGAGAAATATATCAGTAATGTCATTTAAGCATCCTAAATTTAGAGAAAGTACAATTTGGATAGGTTACAATTAATTAGACAGATATTTTAAGGTCATGTACAATAAATTTATTAAGACAAAGGAGAATAACCATGACCGATTCAAACAAA
>NZ_SLWV01000052.1 GCF_004345705.1 Marinisporobacter balticus | reverse complement strand
GGTACAATGGTTTATCAATTGGGCAAATCAAATACCAAAAACTGTAATCAATAGATTGTGCGTCCGCATGTAGTTTCATTTATACGATATATATAAGTATTTCAATGAAACAAAATAATTTGTTTAAAGATGGTTTTCTTGCTTTTGGAGAAAGTAATATAGGTGAAAGGGTGAAAAACATAGTGAAATATAAAAAACCGAAAATATGGGTTATAGTAATATCTATTCTTATAATTGTTGCAGGTGGTATTTTACTGTTATCGAATCCAATTGATGATAGTGAATCTAATCATGAGATTATTAATGTACTATTTATGGGAGTTCTAGAGGCAAATTTGGGAGAAACCACACCTGTAGACGCCTTTGTTCTAATGGGATATGAACCAAGTACAGGAAATTTAAATATTTCGACGGTTTCAAGGGATACTATGATTAAAGATGAAAATAGAGATACAAAACTAGGAAATTATGCAGCTTTACATTCACCGGAACAGGTTATGAAAGAGTTAAACAATATATTGGGAGTTAACATTTCAAAATATATAATGATTGATACGGCTGCTTTTAGACATTTTGTTGATGCCATTGGAGGAATAAACTATGATGTGCCACAGGATATGTATTATGAAGATCCAATGCAAGGATTACATATTGAACTAAAGAAGGGGCCACAAATTTTGGATGGTAAAAAAGCAGAAATGCTGGTACGTTTTAGAAAAGGATATCTGAAGGGAGATCTTACTCGTATAGATGTTCAAAAGGATGTTCTTGTTGCAATTCTAACACAAGAAAGTGTGACAGATATATTTAAAAATATAGGTTCCCTTTATGAACTAGTCTCGAAAAACATTGAAACAAATATAGATAAAAAAGAAGTCAAAAAATATTCTGCTATTGTAAGAAATAATTCTATTGAAAAGGAAGATATAAAAGAAATCAATTTACCTATTTCTGCTATAATGCAGGAGGGTATCTTCTATGTGATAATAGACGAAGAAAAAGCACAAAAATTAACGCAAGGTAAATTTTAACTTAAGTTGATAATGCTCTTATGCATCTACTTTGTACGAATGATAATGAACGTAGCTTGGGGTTTCATCACAATAAAAGCAAAGTGTTTTTTGATGGAAATTAGTGGCTGTAATAGACTAAGTGTGATTTATATTTAAATAAAGGCGCATTTGTAGAAAAATACGAACAAAACGAATCTTAAATTAGGTTTTATTAAAAATGCTCATTATACAAATATTATTTTTAAATATAGAAATACCTAAAATAGTCATAAAGAGATTTCCATATATTTTAATTTGTTCTAAGTTATTTCTAGTTGTTTTTCCTACTACGTCGTCAAAAGGGGTATAAGTAGTCACTCGGTGTCACGGACAAGGGCAGGATAAGAAGGACGTTATAGGCAGAAATACTGCATCGATGGCGAAAAAAATCACCGATAGCAAATTTCCTAAACCGTGCTTCGGAGGTTCGATTCCTCTCGGGTACACCAAAGTATAGCCTTACTTTTCTTGGTTTTTCAAGGAAGGTGAGGTTTTTTGTTTTAGATGAATTCCACATATTTTGCAGTTAGTTTCTAATAATTTTAGATTAACGTTGTCATTACGAAGTCAAATAAGCATTGGGAGAAAAAATTACATAATACATGGTAAAAATAACCAAACTCAAGTATACTATTTATAAATGGTATTTCAGGGGGAGATGGAAACATGAACAGAATGATAAATCAGTTGGCTATAATCTTAATGTTGTTATGCATTGTTTTTGTAATCGTGTTTCAATTTTTTATAAGCAAAGAAAAAAAGATGGATTTTATTTTTAAAGGGTTTAATAATACATCTAATGGAGCAAGCGTTATGGTTATAAAAGACGGAGATATTTTGATTAAAAAGGGTTATGGAATGGCAGATATAAAAAAAAAACTGCTGCGAATGAATATACCAATTACAGAATTGCGTCTATGACAAAGCAATTTACAGCAATGTGTATTATGATTTTAAAACAAAGAGGGCTTTTAACATATGATACAAAGCTAACAGATATATTTCTGAACTTTCCTGAATATGGAAATGATATTACTATAAAAAATTTACTTCAACATACATCAGGCTTAGTAGATTTTTATGATCTTATTCCTAAGAATCAAAAAGAGCAGTTAAAGGATCAAGATGTATTCAATATATATAAAACTGAAAATAGACTTAAACTTAAACCAGGAAGTAAATTTGAATACTGTGATGGAAATTATGTTCTCCTTGCAATGGCTGTTGAGAAAGTTTCTGGAATGAGCTTTGCTGAGTTTCTAGAAAAAAATATCTTTAAACCTTTAAAAATGAATAATACGGTAGCCTACGAAAAAGGTATATCAACAGTAAAAAATAGAGCTTATGGTACAACGAAGATGAATGGTAAATATATTGAAACGGATCAAAATCTTACAAGTGCCACCCTTGGAGATGGAGGAATATATACATCTTTAATGGATTATTATAAATGGGATCAAGCCCTTTATACAGATAAAATGGTAAGTTTTGAGACGTTAAACCAAGCTTTTTCAAATGGCGTGCGTGATTCTGAATCAGGGGATTCATATGGTTTTGGGTGGGGTTATTTTTTTATGGGAGGCAAAAAAATCCTATACCATACTGGAGGAACTGTTGGCTTTACAACAGTGGTAGTGCGCATTCCAAGTGAGAAATTTACTGTAGTAATTTTCACGAATTATAATAATTTAGATATATGGAGGAAATATGTAAAACCTATTGTAAAGATGTACACCAGTTTATGAGGTTAATTAAGCTACCTGATCTTTGTCAAGAAAGCTTTGTACAGCTTCCCTTTTTTATATGTAAGCGTAAACCTTAGGACACATATAAAACTAAATTTAAAAATGATAAAATCATCTCAAAAGAAATTGAGGTGATTTAAATATGGCTCGTGAAGAAAATCAAAAGCATTGGGAGAGCATAATCCATAATCAAATTTCCCAATAAACCTTTAGAAAAATCAGAAAAGACTGCTTGAACGATAGTTACACCAATAACAGATGCGCAATTTTGTACGAATAAGATTGAAGTCAGAATAGGAAAAGCTACTCTTCTAATAGACAAATTCTTTGATGCGGAAATTCTTGATAAACTAATAGGAATACTTACCAAACATGTTTAATAAAAATCGCATTGATCAAGTATACCTATCACTTGGATCAACAGATCTTAGAAAATCAATTGATGGATTATCCCTAATAGTTTTAGAGACCTTTAAGCTAGATCCATTTTCAAGAAATCTCTATGTATTTTGCAATAAAAACCGTGATAAAATAAAAATTCTAGAATGGGATACAAGTGGATTTTGGCTTCACTACAAGCGGCTGGAAAAAGATAAATTTAGATGGCCTGATGATATTGGTGGAACACATATAGCTATAGACGAAAGATCCTTCAGATGGCTACTTGATGGACTAACAATCAAAGAAAAATATGCGCATAAACCAATAGAAGAAAGACAAATATTTTAGGCTGTAGATTCTGAAAAAATCTCGAATTTACAGCTTTTTCACTATGAATACATAAGAAAAAATGGTATAATATAAGTATGAAAAACATTGAAAACCCAAGGGTTATAGACGAAAATACAATTGAAGATAAAATGGTTTTTTTGAAAATAAAGTGGCTCAGCAGGAACAAAAAATTGAGGAGCTTGAAGCAAAAGTAAAATTCTATGAAGAACAATTTAGACTTAGCCAAGCTAAGAAATATGGTTCTTCTAGTGAAAAAACTGATCCTGAGCAAATTTCAATCTTTAATGAAGCTGAAAAACTGTCGGTGAAACCACAGGATTCAGAGGATATTGAAGAAATTCTTGTAAAAAGAAAGAAGGGCAAATCTAAAAGCCGTAAATCTTATGAAGATTTAGAAGTAGAAGAAGTTTATTACACTTTATCAGAAGAAGAACAAATATGTCCATTATGTAATGGAACCCTTCACGAAATGAAAACAGAGGTCAGAAAGGAATTAAAAATCATTCCTGCCCAGGTGAAAGTAGTGCATCACATTAAGCAAGTGTATGCTTGCAGAAAATGTGATAATGAAGGTGTTGGTGGAACGATCATTGCAGCTAAAATGCCTAATCCAGTGATTCCTAAAAGTATGGTATCTCCTTCACTACTAGCATTTATAATGGAGAAAAAATATAACCAAGCACTTCCCTTATATCGACAGGAAAAGGCATTTATAAATTTTGGGATAGATTTGTCACGTCAAAATATGGCGAATTGGATTATAACAGGTGCACAGAATTGGTTGAAAATCATTTATGATCGATTACAATTAGAACTTCTAAAAGAACCTATCATCCATGCTGATGAAACGGTTTTAAAGTGCCTAGACGAAAAAGATAACAAAAACAATTATATGTGGCTTTATGCATCTGCAAAATGGGGTGAAAAACCAATTTATCTTTATGACTATCAAAAATCTCGCTCCCACAGGCATCCCAAAAACTTTTTGAATGGGTATAAAGGATATCTTCAAACCGATGGATATAGTGCTTATAACAAACTTGAAGATGTCACTCAAGTGGCATGCCTTGCTCATGCAAGACGAAAGTTTGATGAAGTAATAAAAGCTGCTCCAAAGGATTCTGATATAGTGAGTTCAAAATCAAATGAAGCTTTATCTCTAGGTGTATTAGGATTTACGCTTACGTAAGAATGAGATTAAAGAGTGTCTTGTTGATAGAGTATGTGAAGATGTTAGACAAGAGATAATTCTTTCATGTAAACCAAACATAGAGAAAGAAATTAAAGAAAAAATAAAACAAAAGCAAGAAAAGCAAAGAATTAAACAAATTAAGATTTTTCTTTTAGAAACGGTTATTTTGGGAGGCTTAATTGGGCTTTTGGTAAATCAGGGAACGGATATAATTTCTCTAAGCAAAGGAACTCAAATAGATGTATCATTAACATTACTTTGGATAACAATTTTAATATTATTAACATTGTTATTTGCTTTTCTGATGTACATAGATAAAATGAAAGACATTTTTGATTTTAATAAAGAAAATGAAGAATGATTGAAGGAAAAGAATAGATTCTTCAAGACTTCAACAGAGCATTAGAACTAGCAAAGAAGTATAAAGAAAATAATATTGAGGAACTAGAGCTATACCTATGGGTAAATAATCATGTAGAGGAAATGCGAATTCAAGAAATAAATCCGTACTATGAAGAGTTTACAGATACAGGATATGCAAGGATTAAAGATATTTTAATCTATAGAAAAGGAGCAAGTCTAGAAAGATTTACAGAAGATGCATTAGATGAAATGCTAGAGAATAGAGAAACAGTAGACAAGCTGTTTGATAAGGATGAAATTATGGAAATGTGGATGGAAGAAACCTCAAAAGAAAAAGCAATAAGAGGTTGAATGCGTACATAGAATTATGACAAAAATTTCAGATTAAAGGTTTATTTTATAAAAAACTTTGATATAATATAAATAGTAATCACATAAAATAAAAATAGGGTGCTACCAACACCCTATAGTATACAATTCTAGTTGTTTAGGCAACTGGTATCACTAAAATTTTCAGTATTTAAAAATAGTAGCTATCCATTTGCGGTTGGGGCTACTATTTTTTTGAGATTTTTTCTATAAGCAACACTATTAATGTTAATAATGCTATTAAGAACAAACCAGCTTGAAATAGTAATATTAAAACGTCGTTACTCATATGTATCACCTCCCTTCAAAAAGGGATGGGTGATACCAGTAGCCCACATAAAAACATATTGAATTGTACCTAAACATTATAGCATATGGCAAAGCAAGATTCTATAAGATAAGGATAATGAAGAGTCTAGAAAAGCCTTATCTTCTTTGGTTAACAAGGAAGATAAGGCTTTTATTTAGGACTTAATAAATTCGTCGATTTAAAGCAAGAGAAATTGAATAGGATAACCAACCGATGATGAGTATTATATTGAAAAATTCTACCATCATTGTCATTGGCACATGAAAATATTCGATAAGCATACTTATTATGATAGTGGTGAGTAGTGTAATATTAAAGGCTAATGAATATGCTCTATTACTTATATACTTTGCTTTTTCGTCGCAACGAGATTCAAAGAATTTTATTTCAACATAAGATTGGATGAAAATAACTCCTATTATAGATAATAGACCACCTATTGTTAAGGCAAAACTAAAATCAAAAGGTATTAAAATAATGGTTACAAGTACAGTTAATATGATGTAGGCAATATCAAGATTATTTTTCATAATTATATCCATTCCTTTCGCTTCGCTCAAGGCACAAAACGCTATGAAACGTGTTGGCTTCGAGCGTTATTTCTTTTATCCTATAGA
>NZ_SLWV01000051.1 GCF_004345705.1 Marinisporobacter balticus | reverse complement strand
AAGTATTTTATGCAAAAAAAAATGGGGGAATCGATAAAAAATTAAATTAATAAAAGAGAGTAATCACAGGGGCAGATGAGTTTCTGTGAGAACTCGAATTATTAAAGGGGGTATTTATACCCTTTATATGAACATGGTGAAAATATGTACCAATCTCTAGAAAAGAGAGTATTTGATGAAATAGAGTATGACCTTGGGCATATCTTAGAAACAATGTTAGAAAACAAACAGATAAGAGAGCTTGTGGTGTATTTTTTTAAGATAAAAGAAAACACATAGTATTGGGATCAAGTATTTAGACTTTATAAAATGTATATAAGAAATTACATTCATTGGAGAACCATCAATGCACCCTATATCTCTAGAATATTTCTTTGAAGCATCTAAACATCTTCAGTTTAAAGAGGTAAAAATAGTTGATAAAGAAGAAATTATAAAAGAAGAAACCTATAACATGAATTTTTTTATTATAGATGAAATTAGAGACAGTGATTATGGTAAAAAAATGATTTTATATTTTAGAACTAAAGATGAGAGCTGTTTTATTATAAGAGACTTATTAAGTTTTATCGTCCATAAAAGATGCGCCAACGTTAAAATTAAGCATTTATGATATCAACATTTTACTAAGGGCAGATATCTATCATATTATCAAAAAGTTTTTAGAAAATATTTATGAAGAGGACAAGCTTTTAGAATATTCTATTATTAAACTTACAGGACAATCCTGCAAAGTAGAATTATTTAGAGAAGCTCTAAAAGAGTTTGTACCAGGTAGAATTATACAGTCTAGAAAAAATAAAAAAGCGCAAAAGGATCATTATGATCTAAAATTAACCTGTCTTAAGGGAGCACTTAAATATTTACAAGCAAAAAAGTTTGGTTATATGAATGTAAACATTCATACACGTATACCTACACTCCCCTATGTAATCAGTGCCTATACCCATAGTGGAGATGAAAAAATACTGATTCATAGTTTAGACAAAGAAAATACAAGTGGGAGTATTTCAAGGTTTATAGAGCGGATTACATTAAAACTTTATTTAAAAGATATAAATGGAGACACGAGATATTTCTTTGACGGATTAAAATAATTAATCGAATATAAATATCAGATATAAATATCAAATAGAAATGGGGTGAAATATTGTTTTTAAGTAAATCCCCTATATTTAGTAGAGGAAGAATTTTGTAAGTCATGGGACAGAAATTTTCATAGATCGTGATACACACATCCATAAAGATGAAATAGAACTTTGTAGATTCAAGCTAAAGAAAGGGGCAAAACTGAGAAATAATTATGTGAACTTTGAAGATATGACAACAGAGTATAACACATTAAATAGGATTCATGTACATTTTTCAGCCTATAAAAATAGTACCCTATCCCCTTACGTGCTAACAAATTTTGCAAAAGAAGCATTTGGATACAAACTAAGCAATCCACTAGATATAGCCTTTTGTATGCAGTGTTTACAAAAGGAAGAAGCCATGAGTAAAGAACTGATTATAAATTATATAGCAGCAAGGTTAGAAATAGATTATAAGGATTATTCAAATGAGAAACTATACAAGTTTTTAGTAGAAATATTGAAAGAAATCAAATCTAGCAAAGGCATGAAAAGAGATAGAAATTATCTATCAAAGAGAATACTTGTAGATTAGGAGAGAAATAATATGGCTATTTATAAAGTTAAGGAAGGTGCAACACTTAGCTGCACACTCGGTACAGCAACGAGCGAATTAAAAGTGCCACAAAGTCATGGAGCAAGGATGCAAGGAAAGAATCAAGCGACCATTGCTGATCATGTTGGAAATGTAAACATTATGTCATTTTCTATGTGCACAAGAGTCTACCCTCCTGTTGCTTGTACGCCATCTATCGCACTCAAATGGATCAATGGCAAAAAAGATTTTAAGATTCGTGATGAATTAGCCCTATTAAATATTTGCATCGTACCATGTATGCATGGTGGAATCATCAAAATACAACAGTCAGGTCAAAGTGAATAAAGAATATGAAAGAGGGGTCTAAATGTCTGCTATAAGCTACTTACAACTAAGAACAAATATAGAGAGTGTGCAACAAATAAAAAAGATGAAAATAACACAGCACATCAATGACCATGCCTATATATATTTGACAGCCATACTCAATGATGCGGATGAAGATGATTATGTAAAGCGCGTCAAGGCAGAAGAACAAATAGAAATACGTATAGATGGAGAAAGTTCTGAAATTTTATTTAAAGGAAGCATACAACACATACAAGTTGAAGCCGTAGAGGGGATTTATTATTTAGAAATAAAAGGTGTGTCCAACTCTTTTATGGCAGATGTAAAAAAAGAAAATCGTTCCTTCCAAGATAAAAATATGACTTATAAGGATATGGTACAAGGGATTATAAGCAATTATGCAGGTGGCGCTATAATCGATAAAGCATCGAAAGGCAAAACAATTGATAAATTCATCATGCAATATCGAGAAACAGATTGGGAGTTTTTAAAGAGAATGGCATCCCATTTTAATAGGGGATTAGTTCCATCCATGAAACATGCTGGACCTAAAATAGTATTGGGCGTTTTAGAAGGAAATGAAATAGGAAAAATAGAGAATTACAACTACTATGTATAGTGGTTCCTTTGTCAAGACAACTATTTTAAAATTCTTAATGAACCATATTTTTACAGCTAATCAGTGTTCTTATTAAAACAACATTTAGTAGTAATTCCCCTTAGGTAGCCTATAGCTATATATGTTACAAAGTTAAGGAAAGAGACGTCACTCTCGCGGCTTTAGCCCTTTAGGAACGCAAACAGCTAAAATTGTGGATAAGGGAAATACAGCTTATTAGGCTACTTTCTTAAATCCATAATAAACTTCATAAGGCGTTTGATAATTATGTGCTTGGTGAGGATGTTCCTTGTTGTATAATTTCATAAATCTATTAATACCAGCTCTAAGTTCTTTGGGTGTGACATAATGATAAATATAAATATCATCATATTTCAAAGTTCTAAAGAATCTTTCCACAATAACATTATCAGCCCAACGTCCTTTTCCATCCATGCTTATGAGAATATCATTTTCTTTTAAAAGTGAAGTATATTCATGACTTGTAAACTGGCTACCTTGGTCACTATTAATAATTTTTGGTTTGCCATAACATTTAATAGCTTTACGTACACAAGTGATTACAGATTCTACTTGCAGTGTATCTGAAAGCTCATATCCTACTATGTAACGAGAATACCAATCAATAATAACTGTGAGATACATAAAACTTCTTCCCATAGGGATATAAGTTATGTCAATAGACCATACCTGATTAGGTGTAGTGATAGGTAATTTCCTTAAGAGATAAGGATACGTTTTATTCTGTTTGTTAGGCATAGATAGGTTTGGCTTAGGATATATGGCATATATTCTCATTTCTTGCATATAGCGTCGCACAAGCTTTCTACCAATAGGGTATCCTTTGGCAATAAGTGTAGCTGCAATTCTTCTTGTTCCCCAAGCAGGATGTTCTGTGTGCATATAATCTATGTCATGTTTGATTTTAATTTCTAAATCGTTAGCTTCTCGCTCCTTGTAATACATACTTGTACGATTAAAATCTAGGAGTTTACACTGTGCGCTTAGGGAGAGCTTAGAATCGGTCTTTGTAACCAGTTCTTTCTTCCCAGCCAGATCCAAGAGCTTGTTCAGATTTTTTTTTCAGCCAGTCCACATGTACCGTGAGCTGACCAATAGTTTTATAAAGACTCTCGACTTTGTTTTCATAGGCAATTTTTTTTTCTTCAAAAGCTACATCTTTTTTATTAGAAAAAGCATTGGACGCATTGGCAAGAAATTCTTTCTTCCAATTACGGAGCATATTAGGGGCAATTTCATGTTCTGTAGCTAGTTGATTCAACTCTTTCTCTTCACGAAGGAGTTCAAGTACAACTTGTGTTTTAAATTCTGGTGTGAAACTTCTTCTCTTTTTCATATGAATACCGTCCTTTTTTAGTTGATTTTATTATAACAGGATTCATTAAGAAATAGAAATTTATCTGTCTAGATTACAGGTACCATTATAATGTAACAAAAAACATCGCACAATACATGAAATCATCGAAAAACACAAATCCAAGTTTAAAACAATCAGACACCATAGAATTTCATATTGAGACAGAAAAAGACTATGAAATAGGGGATAAAGTTACCTATCAAAATATTCATTTATACATAAAAAGTAAAGAAGTAGAGATGGAAAATGGTATTTTAGATTTTAGATATGCGCTTTCAACGAAGATGGGTCTTAGTCAAGATCAGTTATATAATGAACAAATAACAGGGATGTCTTTAAAGGGAAAAGTTCTAAAAATAGTGCGTGACAAAGTGAAGGTACATTTAGAAATAGATAAATTTCAAGATAACAATAAGGCATGGGAATTTCCTTATACGACCATGTATACGGCAGAAGGAAATAGTGGTTGGTATTGTATGCCAGAAATAAATGACACCGTATTTATTTACTTTCCTACGAAAGAAGAACATCAAGGGGTAGGGATGAACGCCATAAGAGTCATGAATAAGGGAACAGATAAAATATCAAATCCAGATATCAAATATTTTAGAACAATAGACGGAAAAGAGTTAAAGTTCAGCCCAGATGAGATCAAAATAACATGCATCAATGGAATAGACAAAGAAACAGGAGAATCAAAGGTTATATATATTAAGCTAAATCAAGACAATGGTATTGAAATAGTCAGTTCAGAGCCTATTTCGTTTAAAACAGATAAAGGGATAAAGTTAGAAGCGGAAGACACCATCAAAATATTAGCGGGTGAGCAGATTAAACTTAAGTGCAAAACAAGTGAAATAAGTATTGATAGCAAGATTGATATCTGTGGGGAGGACGTAAGAATTAATTAAAAAATAAACAGTATAAAGGTGAGAATATGGAATACTTTGTAATGAAATATGATGATCGGGTTTTATCACCAATAAAGATTGATTTATCAACAATCGATATAGATGCAAAAGAAGCAAGTGTTGCATACGCAATGTTTCATGAAAATACAACGTTTGTTGATTATTTTTACATAAAAAAACTCTTTAAGTATAATTTCTGTGTATCAGATGAACTAAAAGAATTGTTAGACATCTATGCAGATGAAATGACAGCTATACCTCTTTTTATAACAGACAAAAAACAAGAAAATCAAAAGGTCTATTGGAAAATAGATATAGAAGTACAGGACTGTTTAGAAATGAAGCCACATATGAAATATGATGATTTAACGATTATACAAGATAAAATGAAAAACAAAAAAGATGAAAACAAAAAAGATGAAAACAAAAACAAATATATATTTAAAGTACTATTTGAAAAACAAGAATACTTAATTGTGTCACTACATCTAGCAGAAAACATTTTACGAAAGAATTTATGTGGCATGCAATTTATTCCAGTCAAGCTAAAGTGAGGTGATAAAGGATGAAGCGTGGATTATCCTATCAAAATCTAACAATCGATTTACCCGTAAAGCTTCAAAAGATAACAAAGCTAAAAATAGAGCAAAGTCTAAATAACCATGCTGTAGCCCACATAACAGGAATACTAGAAGAAACAGAAAAATTAGATGCAATATACAAATTAAACATTGAAACCAATATAAAAATAAAATCAAAAGCAGAAGACGGAGAAAAAATAATTTTTTCAGGCGTACCCGTAAATGTAAGCATCAAGCATACAGATGATGTGTATTACATTGATCTAGTGCTAAATAGTTATTCGATCTATCTAGATTTCAAAACAAAAAGCAGAAGTTTTCAAAACAAACAAAATCCATATACCAACATATTTAAAGAAGTCATCAAAGAATACGCAGGATACGTATTAGATGTGGCAACAAAAGGAGCAAAGCAAAATGGTGCCATCATACAATACGAGGAGACCGATTGGGAATTCATCAAAAGAATAGCTTCACATGTAGGGGCTAAGATATTTCCAGAAATACAATCTAACAAACCTAAAATATACATAGGTATGAATCGTGGAAATAGCTATGAAGAAAGAAACCATAACTATACAATAGAAAAAAATATAAAGGATTATCTAGACTTTGAGAAAAATTACGGCGGTGCTAGTGAAAAAGATAGGATCTTTTATACAGTGGAAAGTATGGATGACTATGAACTAGGAGATAAGATCACCTATCAAAAAATCGTATTTACAGTTGTTCAAAAAAATTCAGCGTTAGAAAAAGGAATCCTTACACATAGATATAAATTGCAAAAGGAAAAAAGTATCAAACAAAACATCCTATACAACAAAAAAATTGAAGGGGTATCCATAGAAGGGAAAGTACTTGCAGTAAAGAGAGACAAGCTAAAGCTTCATTTATCAATCGATCCTACTCAAAGTGAAGAATTAGCAAACTGGTATCAGTTTGATACAAGCTATACATCAGAAGGAACAACAGGTGTCGATTCTCAAATTAAAGTAGCAAAAATTCTCGGATTAAATGGGTATACAATAGGATAAAAAATCAAACGGTTCTCAGATTAAATAATTTGAT
>NZ_SLWV01000050.1 GCF_004345705.1 Marinisporobacter balticus | reverse complement strand
CCCTTCAAAATATTATATTGCGCAGCACTTAGTATTACTAACCTTAGACAGGCTAAACATTTCCGCAACAGTATTTCGTCTAACGTTCTTGCTATATTGCGACGTTTCACATGGTTTTAGTGAAATGTATGTAAATAGTATGTTATCTGTAGTAGCCCCCTTAATCCCCCTAAAAAATCTATCTATCTGTGAAATACCCGAAAAAACTAATATTTTACTAATATCTTAAAGTAATTGTTAATCATTTAACCTACCTAGACTTTCCCTCACAAGTGAAATTCTCTTTCTACACAATATAAGAAACAAAATACTCTTTCTAGTATGATTTCATAATATTTTCTGGAGATATTGGCGTGCAATTTTATCATATTCTTCTTCTATTTCAAAGAGTGATGGATTACTCGCTACCCTTTCCAACTCATCCTTTAATAATAGTAATTGCCTATTTGTCAGCAAAGGCATCATACCGTAATACACAGAGTATTCTCTCAACCCATCAGGCTTCTGCATTAAATCCTTTAAAAAAGGTATTATTAAGTCATTAAACTTAACCAACACTTTTACTAATTCTTGTGCAACAGGCCAGTTAATGTCCTCTACCCATTCAAAAATTTCTGGCAAAACTGGTTGAATGCTTATTGAGTCAGCATTCTTAATTCTCTCTACTGCCTCAAAATCAAATTTATGTTTTGGTATAAAATAATTCTTCTTCATAAATATCCCCCGATATAATCCATTGGATAGTTTTAATAAAACACAATTTTTTTAGTTCGTAATATTATGTGATTCTTATTATGCTTTTTATAATCTTCTGCTATTACAGATAACGTGCTTACTATGTTGCGACGTTCCACATGGTTTTAGTGGAATATGTGAAAATAGTATGTTATCTACAGTAGCTCCCAGAATAACTCCCTATAACCCGTACAGAACCAAATAATTTTCTAATTTACACTAGCTTAATCTCTTTCATAAAATTAATTGTTATTCTATATGTTTGTTTCTCTAATATTACGCAATATAAGAATATTGTTCACCTATTTTATTCCCTTTCACTTAACGAATCAACATATTCTTTAGCTTCAAGTAACCCCGCTCCAGTAGCAATTCTATATTTTTTAATTGCTTTAATCTTTTCACCTTCTAAAAGAAGACTTTTTAATTCATCCGTTACTGTATCAGGCACTCCAACTTGTTTAGCAATCCTATTTAAATTTACATTTATACGTGCAATATCACTTCGTATCTGACTAATACTACTTACTATACCTATTAATAATGTTGCTCCTATGAGTCTCCAAATAATTATATCATTCATAATTTTACTCCTTTCAAGTTCGTATAATTTTACTATTGTGTAATATCTATTTTGTTTTCTTTTTAGTATCTTGCTATTGTAGATAACGGTCTTACATTTACTGATACCCTACATATCTTCAGTAGGATATTAGTAAATGTATGTTAGCTGATGGCTATTCGTCAATTTTCATCCGCAATCACCTTATCTTGATTTTCATGTATCATCTTCACTATTTATGATACAATATTACTAATAAAATATTCTCTAAGGAGTGATTATCTTGAAATGGAATGATGTAAGAGAGCTCCATCCGAATCAATGGGTAAAGCTTCATATTCTCAATTCTCATAAAGACAATGGGTATTTATATATTGATGATATGGAAATTCTTAAAACAATATCAGATAACAAGGAAGCTACATTAGAATTAACCCATAGTACAGGAAATAGTATTGTTTTCCATACAAGCCATGATGTTATAAAAACAAAATTAATTAAAAATCTAGGTTTATTCAGAAGGATATCCAATTGAATCTTGAATACAGAGACAACCTCTTATTTACTTCTATTAAATTAAGTTATCATGGCAAAATAATTGAAATAGATAATATTGTTGTTGATACTGGAGCATCCTCTTGTATTATTGAGCCTTCTGCTTTAGATTCGCTTGATTTCTGTGTAACTATTGACGATGAAATAGAGACCTTTTATGGCGTTAATGGTATTTATAATTATATAAAGCGAAAAGCTGATAGTGTAATTCTTGATGATTTAATAATAAACAACCTAGATTTCTATATAGGCACTGTGGATGAAAACATTAATGGTCTACTAGGTCTTGATGTCTTGATAAAATCAAATGCAATAATTAACTTGGGAAATATGAATATAATTTATAAAAAATAATATTCATATTTCCTTCCTTAGTCCTGCTGTCAGCTAACGTTCTTGCTATGTTGCGACGTTCCATATGGTTTCCGTGGAATGTCTGAAAATAGTATGTTAGCGGTCGTATATTCATCTCAATTCACCCTTTTAAAAACACGTGGTCCATATTCTACTTCTAAAAGTATTTCCTCACCAACTATTCTTCCTTTGTAATTTCTGGGATTCTGTTTGTTTCCTTCAATCATATGAGCATTCACCCATCTAGGATTCTCCTTCAATGAAATTTCTTCACCAGTTTTATACTTTGTATTAATTGCTTTACTAAATAAGTCACTTTCTTTTATCTCAATACTAAATGTAATTTCATTATCTAAAATTTTTAGTTTTTTCATATCAGCAACAAAAAATGCTGGATAGTACCCTTCTCGTACTTCATCAAATTCGTCACTTGTTCCATAATACCTGCCTTGAAGTTTCTCATTAACAATCTCTAAAACTATATAATGGTCTTCTATCAAATCTTTTGAATCTGTTTCATAATCATAATCATACTTATATATTCCTGTAAAACTACTTTCGGTATTTTCTGTCACACTAATCGATTCACTATTCTTCTCAATTATTTTTTCTGAATTAGTATGATTATCATTGTGCATTATATTGCACGAACTTAACAATATTACAAATAAGCATATACGGAAAATTCTTGCCTTTCTTATCATATTCGTAACCTCTCTCTTTGATATTAAACTATTGACAAATTATATACCAGATATGACCGCTAACGTTCAGCTATATTACGACGTTCCACATGCTTTTCGTGGAATGCTTGAAAATAGTATGTTAGGTGATATTTTAGTTGTAAACTAAGCGCTAACTTCAAAATTATTTTTAATAGCATATTCTATTTTAGGATCCACAATCTTATAAATTACTGAGCCATCTCTTTTTTTAGCGGTCTTCTTTACTATTCCAATATTTACCATGTTAGTTATATAATTTTGAGTAGACCCACCTGTACTTGCAAAGTTTTCTAATTCACTTCTAGTAAATTCTGAATTATTTAATTTACGCAAATGCTCAATATATGAATATACATCATTAGTATTTTTACGTGCATTTTTTCTTCTTGGATAATACTCATAAAAATCAAAATCCTCTACAAATTGTTCTAAACCCGTAGCTATAGCTTGTTCACTTATTCTCAAAGCATTACTATCAATGTCATACTGAGCCACAATAATCTTGTCCAATATATGCCATAAATCTCTAGGATTATTATTAGATAGTTTAAAAATATTTTTATATGTAGTATCATCAATTGTATTTTCAAAAATGTTTTTATAATCCTCAATTTTATTATTAGAAAAAACTTTCATTCTGTTACTTAATACTTTTTCTAAATCACTAAAATTCCAATTTATATTGTATACAAAATGTTTTTGTTTTCTAAATTTGGATTTTAACATATCAAACGGTATTTTCCAAACTGAAATTATAAGTTGAATATTATCATTTAAAAGTAATTTATTACCAATGAATAGATTTTTGAAAAAACTTGTTATTTCTTGAGCGTCATTTTCTAAACGCTCATCCTCGTCGAGCTTATCAAAAATAATAGTCACCTTGTTTATTCCTATACGCTTTGAAAATTCCAACATTTTATTTAATAACTCATATGACATATTTATATCATTAAAATTTGACTCTACTAGAAATTTAATATCAGGAAAAATACTTTGTATTTCTTCCATATTTACTCTAGGAAGATATTCACCAAAAGATTTATTTAAAAATTCCGACCCAAAATTTGTAGCTGCTGTTGCTCCATAATTTAGTAACGAAGTTAAGGGTCTAGATACTGTATTAACTATTTTTTTAAATACTCCTAACTGAATTGATTCTATTGTTTCCCTTAACTGATTTTCTGTATAATTATCTGCATATCTCTGTATTAAAAATGACAGGAAAATTTTATCTTCCTTTTTTAATTTCCTTAATTGTTTTTTATGTTCAAATAAATATATAATGATTTTGTCAGATATTGTTTTAATTATTAATTTATAATAGTCTAATATATTTTCTTTTTCACCTATAGACGCAAAGTCATCAATAAACGCAACAATATTATTCTCTTTGCAAGATTCTTTGTATAGTTCATTCAAAATAATCGTTTTCCCTGTACCCCTGTCACCATTAATAATTATAGAATTTTTGCTATCAAATGAACTCTGTAACAAAGAATAATCCTTTAATTTTATGAACAACCTTTCCCTTTTGTCTTTTTCTGACTCTGAAGTAAATATTCTAAAAGGGTACTCATCAAACCCTAGTTTGTTATAAAAGTTACTAAATGACATTATTATACCTCTCCTTTTCTGTAAGTACATTTTCAAAAATATTATTACACTGTCGCCTAACGTTTCTGGTAATTAAGACGTTTCACATGTTTTTTGTGAAATGTATGTAAATAGTATGTTAGTGGAAGTCCTGTTATCCTAAAACTATAAATTACTACAAATTTTTCCACCTTCATACTAAAATGACTAACTTGAAGAAGTTGACGCAATTACATGGTAGCTGTTATACACTGTAACACCACTTTACAAGTAATTGATCACTCATTTCCATAAAATAACAAAATCAGATACCTCAATCCTAGGAATACTAATTTTGAAAGAACCAAACCCCTAGGAGGCATCTGATATGATTAGTATTTCCAATAATTCAATAAAGCAAACCATACACACATACTTTTTTCAATATCGAACTGTATTTCACAAAAGAAGTTTCGAAATTTTCATTTGGTTAATATCAGGTATTCTTTGTCTTGAGGAAATTCGTTCCATTAAGTTTGTATATGATTATTTTATTTGCAAGTATTCTTGTTGTTCTTTGAACTCTTTCTATTACTTTTTATCCTATTTAGATTTTTCACTGAACGACATAATGAATATCACTGTACGTATTTTACTTAATCTTGTACCTGAAAGTTTAAAACAAGATACGATCTTCTTATCTATTGATGATACTTTGCAACCAAAGTTTGGTCATAAATTTGATTGCTGTGCCAAGCTGTTTGACCACGCTGCAAAAGATAAGAAAAATCGTTATATTCACGGACATTGCTTTGTTTCTTTGGTCCTGAATATTCCATTGAAATACAATGATACGATCAAGTATTTGAGCCTTCCAATTGGATACAGACTTTATGATAAAGAAGCAAATAAGCTACATATGGCATCCGATTTAATAAAAACTGTTATGCCTCTCCTAACCAATTATCAAGTAATTCTTTTATGCGATAGCTGGTATACAAAAGGCGTTGTTTTAAAAACTATAAAACAATATGACAATTTGGATATTATTGGGGCAATACGCTGGGACACAGCCATATACGACTTGCCACCTGAGCCTACTGGAAAAAGAGGTAGACCAAAAGAAAAGGGTGATAAACTAAATATTAAAAAATTCACATTTTCAGATGCTGGTGAATATCGTATTGCTACAAAACAGGTAATGACTAATCTCTTCAAAAAACCAATTTATATGACAGCTACAACAAAAGATAAAGAAGCCGTTTCAAAAGTAAGAGCATTTATCTGTACAATTAATCCAAAAAATATACAAATATTTAAGCATAACACTGTACAAAATGTGAAATTTGATCAGACTCAAGATGATCATCTACCACTATGTGCATACAGTTTGCGTTGGAATATTGAAGTGATTTTTTATCAACACAAATTTTTCTGGTCGTTTGGTAATTATATGGTACGTAACAAAGCTGCTATAGAACGGTATGTAAATTTATTAGCAATTACATTCACATTTGTTTCTGTATTGCCGTTTATTAATGAAAGTTTTTCGAAATATCAATTTGAAAGTCCTCAAAAAATAAAACGTACTATTTCCAATGTTTTGACACAGGAATTAATTTTCGAGGGTTTCGCAAATTCACTCAAAAGCACTAAAATTTATTCTGGTGTTGCTAAAGCTATTGCATCTTTTCTTTATGGTAAAGATGTAGCTTAATTTACTTGTAAACTAGTGATACACTGTAAAACAACTATTTATTATTATTAATTACTTTTCCTTTGAGAATATATTAGCTGATACTGGATCTAATTATTAGTAACTCAACTTTCGCAGTTTAAAAACTGCATGTAATCTTTGAAAAATGGTGTTTTTTCTACAATAAAAAACAAGAACATCCTGTCTTTTGGTATAATTAAGTCACCACAACCAAATTCACCGTGGAAAGGAATGTTCTTGATGACTTCAATTATACCAAATTATACAGAAAATGAAAAACAAATGCACTCTACTATTGAATTTTTTTTCAAAGAAAATAAAATTGGTTCGCTTTTAAGACAGTCTAATGTTTTAAAGTTAAAAGGATCTTCTTGTCTCTTCATTTTTAAGATTCTTTTTTATCTTGTTTTTACAGGGAAAAATTTATTTCGTATTCTTCAATCTCAAAAAGACCATTTTCCTTTTGCTAAAGATGTTATTTACCGTTTTTTGCAGTCAACTAGCTATAATTGGCGAAAGTTTTTATTGCTTCTTTCTTCAAATATCATTATCAACCGTATTCAATCTTTAACATCTGAGGAGCGTGTAAATGTTTTAATTGTTGATGATTCCTTGTATGATCGCTCTAGGAGTAAATCAGTTGAACTACTTGCTAGAGTACATGATCATACTGATAATAGATACAAAAAAGGTTTCAGAATGCTTACACTTGGTTGGTCGGATGGAAATACTTTTTTACCACTTGCTTTTACTTTGCTTAGTTCTCATAAAGCAAGTAATCGCCTTTGCTCTGAAAACCCAAACATTGATAAACGTTCAAATGGATACAAAATACGCAAACATGCAGTATTAAAAAGCCCTGCAGCTATGATGAATTTAATCCGTCAAGCAAAATCATTTGGAATTCCAGCTAAGTATGTTTTATTTGACAGTTGGTTTACCTATCCTAGAATACTAATGGAACTTCTTACAGAAAATCTACATACAATTGCAATGGTAAAAGCAATGCCTAAAGTATATTACACTTATAAAGATAAACAAATGAATTTAAAAACATTATATTCAAATGTAAAGAAAAAGCGTGGCAAAGCCAAAATTCTTGCATCTGTAATTGTTCAAATTGGAACAGATGAATTTAAAAATCCTATTCAAGCAAAAATTGTTTTTGTTCGTGATCGCAATCGCTCAAGAAAATGGTTAGCATTGATTTCTACAGATTTAGAATTAGAAGCAGAAGAAATCATTCGAATTTATGGAAAACGCTGGGATATTGAAGTCTTTTTCAAAATGACAAAGTCATTTTTGCGCCTTTCGAAGGAATTTCAATGTCGTTCATATGATGCTTTGGTTGCACATACTACCATTGTTTTTACTCGTTATATTATGTTAGCCCTAGAAAAACGGAAAAATGAAGATTTCCGAACACTAGGCAATATTTTTTATTATTGTTGTGATGAACTTGATGATATACATTTTGCTTGTGCATTGCAACTTATTATAGATATTTTAAAAGATGCATTGCAAGATAAATTATTTCTAAGTAAACAACAAATAAGTGAATTCATAGACTTCTTTATCTCTCGTTTACCTGATTTTTTCAAAGAGAAGATGGTGTTTTTGTCATGCGAAAGTTGAGTTAGTAATAATCATTTTTTTAAGTAATCATAAATCTCATAAACACTTATTAATATTGGCTCCCAACAAATAAAACCAATAGGAATTAACACCCATAGCAAAACTGGTATCACCATAGCCACAACGCATATTCCAAATAGTATACTTATTAATTTTAAAAGCTTCATCTACAGTCCCCCTCTAACAAATCTTTTTGCCTATATATCAAAAGAGTCTCATCATAATTATACGAAAACCAAAATTTTATATCAGAACATTTTATAAGTATGTATTAATAATTATTGTAGCTTCAATGATTTTCTATTTTTCTTTATTAGGTATTTCCACTAACGGTCTTGCTATATTGCGACGGTTCACATGGGTTTTGTGGAATGTATGCAAATAGCATGTTAGATAATGTTAGATTTTACTTAGTTTTATGATTTCATAATTATATTTTTTTCTTCTAATATTCTATCTACTATATCTTTATCAATTGATTTAACCTTAATTACTTTTTCATTTGTATCTTGATTCAGTAGTTTTTTATCAATTTTTCCATTCATTATATATAACACCAGTTTATATGACCTAATATGTCCTTTTTGATTTTGTTTATTTGAATCTGTTATCCATTTATACGCTTTTATTCTCTCCCACTTGTACATATGCATTCGCAACCATATTCCATTTGTGCAAACCTCACTTTTTTGTATTCCTCTATAGAAAAACATACCAAAACTCGTAATCCATAACATACTAATATACAAATTTTGTAATTCTGATTTATAAAAAGCAATTTTACACAATTCAAACCACATTTTATTTTCATTTTGTAGAAGTTGATTTTCTATTTCTACAATATATTCGTAGCTAAACATGTAATACCATTTATTTAAGTATTTAGGTACAAAAAAAGAGTAATAATCGAAAAAATCATCTAAAAATAATGAAAACATCCCCAAAGATAATACCAACCATATAAAAGAATATACTAAATCATAATTTAGTATATGTAAACATGTTACAATCACAGCTCCTTTTTTTCTACGCTTTCTTACTTCACAAATTACTATTAAAGCTATACATATCAAATAAATAATTATTATATAATCTGGCATAAAGCCCCCTTTTTTCTTTATTCTCATAATTGTTTATTAATGTTACCTAACGTTCTTAGAATTAGCGTTGCTTTACATATTTTAGTAAAGTAATGCTAATTCTTTGTTCTACGAAGTGTTGGCCACGCAGAGCTTAGCCGCTATGTACGGTAGCACCCCAATGAATTCTCACTAATCAATAATCATTTCTTCCATGATTAGACTTTGCCCAAATCAAATAGTGTGTTCCTAATAAACAAGTTTCCACTCTTTCAACTTTGATATTTGATTCTTTAACAGCCTTCAATATATCTCTGTTAGAATGACAACCCATATTTGTCACATTCCATTCATCTATGACATTTAAAAATTTGTTCAATATCCTTCCAAATAATTTATTAGAACTAACTCCATGTTCCAAAAGCAAAATTTGCCCATCTGACTTACACAACTTATTAAAATTATTTAGAACCTTTACCGGATCATCATACGCGCATAACGAGAGGGTAGAAACTATTGTATCAAACGAATTCTCTTTAAACTCAAGTTTTTCAACATCAGAAACAACAAACTCTACTTGAATACCTTCTTTAATAGCTGTTGACTTAGCTATTTCTAGCAAAGATGGGCTAAAATCTACAGCAGTAATCTTTACTTTTGATGGATAAAATTGAAAATTAGTTCCTCTTCCTACACCAACCTCTAAAACCTGTCCTTTAGCATTTGAAAGTAATGATTTCCTATATTCTTTTAGAAAAACTTTTTTATTGTCTACAGTTTTTATTTTCTTAGCTCGTTCTTCATATATTCGTATTATCTTTTCTTTGGACATTTCAAAATCCTCCTATACCCTACAACACATATTCAATCCATTAAATTGATACCTAATAACCACTCTATATCATCAATCAGCGCAATAATGCGCCGATCTTTGTCCACTATTTCGTAGAACGTCCTTGCTATATTGCAACGGTTCACATGGTTTTTGTGAACTGTTTGAAAATAGTATGTTATCTGCAGTAGCTCCCCAAAGAATTACTCAATGT
>NZ_SLWV01000049.1 GCF_004345705.1 Marinisporobacter balticus | reverse complement strand
ATATCTATAGGATAAAAGAAATAACGCTCGAAGCCAACACGTTTCATAGCGTTTTGTGCCTTGAGCGAAGCGAAAGGAATGGATATAATTATGAAAAAAACGTTTAGTATAAAATTATTACAGTTTGCCATGTATGCAAAAACCATAATTTTAGTTTTATTATCATTATTAATAGTCATAGCTGTAGCTACAAAGGCGGAGGCTGGGTTTTTATATGGGATTAAAGAGGGTTTGCAAAATCAAATTGGAACAATATCTCCAGAAAATGTAGCAAGGTATTTAGGACAAATGTTCTTTATGGTATTATTTCCAATAATCACAATGATTTTTTTAAGAAAAAGATCGTATAAAGGCGTAATCATATGTTTAGTACTACAATTATTCAGTAATATGAAGAATCCTTTACATAGTATAATGATGCTTATTTTATTAATAAGCATAATAGTTAGCAAGAACACAAAAAATTATTTTGCATGTGAGAGTGTCAAATAGACATTTGAATATTAGGGATAGATAAACAGCTTGAATAATTAAAATAATGCTGTTCATAATGGAAGGGGACAAAATATGACTTTTATAGATGAGAAAATAGCGGCTTTAAAACAAACAAAGAGAATATTACAAGAAGAGGAAAATCAAAGTAAGGATATGGAAATAAAAGATGATGAAAAAAAGCAATTGTCTTTAGAGGAGGTTGTAGAATGTATTGAAGATGGTTATTTAGAGATGGAGAATAGAAAAATCCATTTCAAAAGAGGAATCTATTTAGATGGAAAAATCAGTATACCAATGATAGAAAACTATTTTGAAGAAGTAGCAAATGATGATAAAACTTTGGCATTTAAAAATGAAATAGACGGTGTAAGTTTTACGTGTAGCTATATGAAAGAAAATATTTTAGACATGAGCTTTGATGCATTTAAAAAAGGCATGGAAAAGAATTTTAAACAGATGGATTTATATCTTGAGTGGATAGACGAAGGAGAAATTAAAAAAGAAGATATCTTTTTAAACTATGGCATATTCAAAACACCAACAGCCAAAGGATATATCTACAATGTAATCTTTTTTAGTAAAGATCATACCAATACACAATTGATCCTAGGCAATTTCAATTGTTTTTACAAAGATATAAACATATGGGAAAAAGTGATCAAAGGGCTGATTCATTTATTGGAAATTAAGATGTAACTTTATGTTACAAATCTAGTGTACGAGGGGGAGGAGTTTATATGAGTATCGAAGCAATATCATATGAAAATATAAGGATCTCTACATATGAAATGGAATATATAAAAGAATTAAAAATAACCAATAGTATTAATGAACATGGAAATTTGGAACTAACAGGAATATTGGTTCATGAAAGAAAAGACGAAGATATACATTTAACGGAGAAAAATACACCTATAGAAGTATACTACCAAAAATATGATGAGAAAGTATCACTATTTCATGGGGTTATTACGAAAATAAAAATAGAAGTAGTAGAACAAGTGCATAACATCTACATCAAAGCAAAAAGTTATACCTACCTTATGGACACTACAAAAAAGTACCGCTCTTTTCAAGATAAAAATATGACCTCTCATGATCTCATCAGAGAAGTGATGAAGGAATATAGCCCATCTGATTATAAGATGCAAATTCCAAATGTACCGATAGGTCAATTAGTGCTACAATACGCTGAAACAGATTGGGTATTTTTAAGAAGGTTTGTTTCTAAGTTTTATGCTGGATTATTCCCAGCGATAGAACTTCAAAATATCCATTATTATATAGGAACGCCAGATATTTTTGTAGATACAGCAAATAAAATGAATAACTATACCATCTATAAAGATTTAGATCTATACGAGTATATGCAAAAAAATCATATTAAGGATGTAAAAGAAATAGACTTTACTGTTTATGAAATAGAAAGTTTTGAAATATTAAAACTTGGCAATCATATAAAATTTTTAGGGCATGATTTTTATATCAGTGAAGTACAGCATGATTTAAAAGAAGGAATTATTCATAACAAATATAAAATACAACTCAAAAATGGATTAAGACAAAGAAGACTATACAATAAAAACATCATGGGTGTATCCGTAGATGGAATGATTTTAGAAGTACAAAGAGATCAGGTAAAAGTACATCTTCACATAGATATGACCCAAGAAAAATCAAAAGCTTATTGGTTTCCTTACTCTACCATGGCTGCATCTCCTGATGGAAGTGGTTGGTATTGCATGCCAGAGATTGGAGATCAGGTAAGAGTATATTTTCCAACAAAAGATGAAAAAGATTCCTTTGCTGTCAGTGCTGTAAGTGGATATGTACCAAAGAAAACGAATAAAAAAGATCGAATGGGCAATCCAGATGTGAAATATTTAAGAACAGTACATGATAAAGAAGTAAGATTTACACCCAGTGGTATTCTCATATCCTGTGACAGTGGGCAAGCTTCAATCAAATTAAATAAAGATGGAAGCATCAGTATTATAGGACAAAATAGTATTCATGTAAATGCAGTAGAAAATATCGATATCCGAGCAGAAAAAACATTGACCATGACAGCTAATGAAAAGATTGATCTTATGTGTGATAAAGGTGGCAAGATTGAATTTACAGAAGCGGGTGAGATTTTAGTAAAAGGAACAGAAGTGAAAAATAATTAAGGGGGAGAGATTTTATGACAAGAGAAGAAGCCCTTATAGATTTTGAAGAAGCGGTGAAGGAATTACTACAAAAATATGAAGAAGGTTTTCATGAAGATGTACGTAAAAATCAAAGCTTATTTAAAGATACCGTAATAGATCATTTGAAAAGTATCTGTGAAAAGGTATGTCATTTTCAAAAGGCGCATGAAGCGTATAAAGTAAAGTATTTTCAGTTTTCAATCCTTCGAACAAGTATTGTAAATAAAACCTATACCATTTACTTAAATACATACAATCAATCTTGGTATTTAGATGATGATACCCAATACATAGAAATAGACCTATCATTTTTATTCAAATCATTAGAAGAACTACAAAGAAAGCTTTATGAAAAAAGCAAACCCTATATAGGGAAAATCAATAAAAGTGATATAGAAAAAATTATTTTAAGACAAGCCATAGAGTATAACCAGTATATAGCACATATAGCAAGATTGATGCTACAAAATATAGACGAAGAAGATTGGTTTGAAAAAGTACAAAAGCCAGATGTTTATTGTATCAGATGGGGAGCGTATCAAGATCAAAGTGAGTTGATTTTCCAAATGGATACCAATAAAAAAACAACCAATGATTTTTTAGAAGTACTAAAATTAACAAATGATGAAGCCAATAAAGATGCATTAGTATATACAGTTTTTAAAGACAGTGAAATACTAGATACCCTTTGCATAGAGAAAAATATGATGTTTGCAAACTTTAAAGGTAGCACCATAAATGATTGTAGCTTCAAACAAAGTATGTTGTTAGGAGCAAATTTCAAAAATACTATCCTTAAAAATGTAAACTTTTATAAAAGTAATCTAAGAGGTGCAACATTTGTAGGCGCCACCTTTAAAGATATATCCTTTGAAAATGCTCAATTAGAGGGGGCTATGTTTTTAAGAGAAGATGTTCCATTTTTACACCTATCCCCATCTCAGCTTCAAGACATCTATATCGAGGGGGAATGGTGATGAAATATTTTATCATGAAACAAGAAAAGCAAATAGGGAATTTAATAAAGCTACGAGATTTTAAAGGGAATAAGCATATAACATTTACTAAAGACCAGGAAAATAAATTAAATGACGTTTCTACCCTGTTTGTGACAGGAAATCAAGATAGTGTGTATACGGATTTCATAGAAAATCCTTTATTTTTAATATCGGATGAATTAAAAAAAATATTTGAAATATATGAGCATACTTTACTTTATAAAACAGTAGTACTATCAAATATACAAGAAAAAGTACAAAAGGTATACCATATGGTATTAACAGATAAAATAGATTGCCTTAGTGATCAAACAACCTTTTATAAAAATGGTTGGGAAAAGGATATAGTACTGGATAAAGACAAATTACAAAATCATAATATATTTCAAATCGAAGGGACTACAGGAGAATACTTAATCGTTGTCCTAGACATGGCAGAAAGTATTTTAAGAAGAGATTTTGTAGGCATGAGTTTTGAAGAAATAGAGGTGATATGATGAGTGATGTTAGATATGTAGTGCATGGTGCAGAAATAAAATGTTCTTGCGGACTTAGAACAAGTAAAATAGTTCTTCCAGAAAGTCATGGTGAATTTATACATGATATTCCACAACTAAATGTTGCAGATAGTAAACCAAATATTAATATTTTACCTTTTGGGGGCTGTACGAGTTCAGAGAATCCATCTGTTAGGGGAAAAGGTAGAATAAGGAGTTTTATAGAGAAAATTATAGACTTTTTCTGCAGAAAGTCAGAAGAAGAAATGAATAAAGAGATGGCAGGAAAAAGTGCAGGACAATGTACACCAATCATAAATATGCCATGGATCGGGGGAAAAAAGGATGTATTAATAGAAGATCAAAAGGCATTATTAAATACATGTACACTTACTTGCATATATGGGGGCAGAATAACAATAACCCATTCTGGACAAAGGGTGTAATAAGGGGGAGAGGGTGTGTTAGTTACTTATAAAGGATTTAAAATAGACTTGCCATATGATATTTTGCAAGTAGAATATATGGCATTAGAACAGAAGATCAATGAACATATCCGTCTAAATTTAAAGGTTTTAGTAGAAGAAGATAAAATACTTGAATATATCAATCAACCGGTAATAGGCACCAAAGTTGTGGTAAAGGAATACAACAGACACATAAAGAGGGAAGTTCCCATTTTTCAAGGGAAAATTATTAATGTAAAGATGGATTATCATGGAAAACTTCATGTATTAGAACTTTCATGTATATCTTTTACCCAGGACTTTGATATTAAAAAAAATAGTCGTACATTTTGTGACTTAGATCTTACCTATAAAGAAGTTATAAAGAATGTATTATCAACCTATCCTAAAAAAGACTTTCAAGATATGGTAACAAAAAATCAAAAGATCGATCATTTTTTACTCCAGTATGAAGAAACAGACTGGGCTTTTATTAAAAGGCTTGCAACCCACTTTGAAGCATTGTTATTACCCGATGCAGGTGCAAATTTTGGAAGGATGTACTTTGGATTACCAAGACTAAATAATAACATAGAGATTCATAAAAAAGATTATATTATTTCAAAAGACCTAGAAAAATACAACAAAGATATAAATATCTCCAGAGAAAAGCTTATGACACAAGACTATACATCTTGGGAAATTGAAACGAATATAAGACTTTATTTAGGAGAAGAAGTCATATTTAACAATGTAAGATGTCAAGTGACAGGAGTATTTATACATACCTATAAAGAAGATATTAAGTATGTATATAAGCTCCAAGTATATAAAGGTGTACGAAGTATATATACTACAAATCCGAAAATATTTGGCATGTCTCTTCCTTCTATTGTGAAAGAAAGAAGGGGAAATAGTGTAAGAGTACATTTTCAAATAGATGATACTTATATAAAAAGACCCAATAATAAGTTTTTCACCTATGCACTTGAGAGCAGTGCTTGGTATTGTATGCCTGTAGAAGAAAGTAAAGTACACATTTATTTTCCAACAAATGATGAGAAAGATGCTATTGCAATTCATGCGGTAAGAATAGCAGGAAGTAATGAAAAATACCACCATAGAACAATTAATCCTGATCATAAGTCATTTTCAAATACCACAGGAAGTGAGATGAAAATCACACCAAAGGATATAAGCTTTGCAGTAGATGATGCAAAGGCGATTAGTATGATGCTCAAAAAAAGCGGTGATATAAATATTAAAGGAAAAAACATTACACTAAAAGCGGCTAATAATATAAACTTTGGGGTAAGAGAACTTCCACCAGATGTTGAGGGAGAGCCAGTAAGACCTAAAAACATAAAAATGTCTGCAAAAGAAAACTTTATCATTACAAGAAATAAAGACATTGGTCATAGTATTAATATGACAGATGAAACTCATATAAAAGGGAATTTTGTAAAAATAAATGCCACACCAGAAAAGTTGTCTAGCAAACAAGAATCATTATCTGAGGAAAGTGCCCAAAATGATAAAGAACTAATAGCAGAGCATAATGAAAAATCAAAAGATAAATTGAGTCGTGATGAAGTGAAATTAGGTTTTGGTACCATGGCAATGACAATAGGAGGAGTAGCTCTTTCTACTGGATCAAAAGTACTTCTTAAAAAGTTAAAATAATCAGTAAATAGTTAAACGGACAATTAATAGTACGAAACTTTGTTTGTCTTTTTATGTACTATTGTATAAATGGAGCAAGTTATAGGGTGACTATTATCTTGTTTCATTGTTTTTTCTAAAATCTTTTTAAATATATAAGGAGTTTGAGAAATCATGCTAAAACTACGAACTGTAAAAAAGATAAGAATCCTATACTTTATATGCATAATAATGCTAGTGGCTGTATTGATATCTGGTTGTATAGGAGAGCCTACAGAAAAGGAAAAAGAGGAATACAGACAAGAAATGATAGCGTATCTGAATGAGAAATATGATGAAGAATTTGTTATAGTAAATCAGGATTTTCATTCAAATGAAAATGGTGCATGGGGATACCAATATAAAATTCATCCAAAAGACCGTCCAGAAGTAGTATTTGAGATGAACAACAGAATGTATGATGGGTATGTAAGTACAGCTTGGGAAAAAGAATTTGAAAAAATTATAACACCTGTTATAAAAAAATCATTTGGAGAAGATGTTGATTTTTATATAGACATATCTATTCCAGATATATTGTATGAAGAAAAAATAAGGGGAAAAATACCTACCTTTGAGGAAGCATTAAAGCTGTATCATGAGGATTTTAAGAAGGATTCAACAAGTAGAATTTTAATATCTTGTGCACGGTTTAAAGACTTATCTCAACAAAATGTATTAGAGGAAGCGAAATATATATTACCCATTATTGAGTATATAGAAGAAAATTTTGATATTAGATACTCTCTATATGTAGACTACTATGATGAATCTTTTGAAAAGATATCAAGACCTTATATTGATAGATATGGAGTAGAAGGATTTGATAATGCAGGAAGAATATATTATCCTGAGAAGCATAAAAACTATGATGAGGGCTATGAAAAAGAAAGTATATGTGGGTTTGGTTTTGTTAAAAAATATTTTTTACAAGTAAATGATTCAGAAGATTTAATTCAATATTTTGTTAGAGAAGTAGGTAAACCAATTTTTAAAACGGATGAAGCAATGACAACAGAAAAAAGTCATCAATGATGTGCATAAAGGGGGAAGTAAGATATGGGTAGTATAACCGATAAAGAGTACCTAATTTTATCTCAATTAGCATATACCAATCTTAAAAATAAGGACATTGGAGATTCTCAACATAAATCACTAGCAGACATTCCTTATGCTGAAAGACTAGAGGAAACAAAAAAATTACAACGTGTACCTAAAAACAAGAGAGACAAAGAAGTGTCTCAATTTAATGAGGATTTTAAAGCTATGATCAAAGCCGATGATGACCGTAAGGATGCGAGCAAAGAATATTGGGAATGTGGAAATATATCTGATTGGGAGGCGTTTGAGAAATCATGCTGAAACTACGAACTGTAAAAAAGATAAGAATCCTATACTTTATATGCATAATAATGCTAGTGGCTGTATTGATATCTGGTTGTATAGGAGAGCCTACAGAAAAGGAAAAAGAGGAATACAGACAAGAGATGATAGCGTATCTGAATGAGAAATATGATGAAGAATTTGTTATAGTAAATCAGGATTTTCATTCAAATGAAAATGGTGCATGGGGATACCACTGTAAAATTTATCCGAAAGACCGTCCAGAAGTAGTATTTGAGATGAACAACAGAATGTATGATGGGTATGTAAGTACAGCTTGGGAAAAAGAATTTGAAAAAATTATAACACCTGTTATAAAAAAATCATTTGGAGAAGATGTTGATTTTTATATAGACATATCTATTCCAGATATATTGTATGAAGAAAAAATAAGGGGAAAAATACCTACCTTTGAGGAAGCATTAAAGCTGTATCATGAAGATTTTAAGAAGGATTCAACAAGTAGCATTATGATATCTGGCGTCAGGTTCAAAGACTTATCCCAACAAAATGTATTAGAGGAAGCAAAATGTTTTTTACCAGTTATTGAGTATATAGAAGAAAACTTTGGTATTAAATATTGTCTATTTATAGACTACTATGACGAGTCTTTTGAAAAATTATCAAGGCTTTATATTGATAGATATGGAGTACTAGGATTTAAGAATGCAGGAAGAATCTATTATCCAGAGAAGCATAAAAACTATGATGATGGTTATGAAAAAGAAATTAAATGTGGGTTTGATTTTGTTAAGAAATACTTTTTACAAGTAAATGATTCAGAAGATTTAATTCGATATTTTGTAAAAGAAGTAGGTAAACCAATTTTTAAAAAGGATGAAGTATTGCCAACAGAAAGCAGTCATCAATGATATGCATAAAAGGGGGGTTAAGCCATGGGAAGTATAACAGATAAAGAGTATCTAATTTTATCTCAATTATCATACATCAATCTTAAAGATGGTGATATTAATAAATCTCAAAATGAATCATTAGTAGACATTACTTATTCTGAAAGACTAGAAGAAACCAAAAAATTACAACGTGTACCTAAAAACAAGAGAGACAAAGAAGTGGCTCAATTTAATAAGGATTTTAAAGCTATGATCAAAGCAGATGATGATCGTAAGGATGCGAGCAAAGAATATTGGGAACGTGGAAATATGTCTGATTGGGAGGCGTTTGAGAAATCATGGTGAAACTACGAACTGTAAAAAAGAGAAGATTTCTATACTTTATATGCATAATAATGCTAGTGGCTGTATTCATATCTGGTTGTATAGGAGAACCTACAGAAAAGGAAAAAGAGGAATACAGACAAGAAATGATAGCGTATCTGAATGAGAAATATGATGAAGAATTTGTTATAGTAAATCAGGATTTTTATTCAAATGAAAATGGTGCATGGGGATACCAATATAAAATTCATCCAAAAGACCGTCCAGAAGTAGTATTTGAGCTGAACAACAGTTTGTATGATGGGTATGTAAGTACAGCTTGGGAAAAAGAATTTGAAAAAATCATAACACCTGTTATAAAAAAATCATTTGGAGAAGATGTTGATTTTTATATAGACATATCTATCCCAGATATATTGTATGAAGAAAAAATAAGGGGAAAAATACCTACCTTTGAGGAAGCATTAAAGCTGTACCATGAAGATTTTAAGAAGGATTCAACAAGTAGAATTCTAATATATTGTGCACAATTTAAAGATTTATGTCAAGAAAATGTACTAGACGAATCAAAGTGTATTTTACCAGTTATTGAGTATATAGAAGAAAACTTTGATATGAGATACTCTCTATATGTAGATTATCATGATGAATCTTTTGAAAAGATATCAAGACCTTACATTGATAAATATGGAGTGAGAGCATTTATAAATCAAAGCATAATAGATTATCATGATGAAGAATATGAAAAAGAAAGCAAATGTGAGTTTGGGTTTGCTAAGAAATATTTTTTACAAGTAAAGGATGAAAAAGATTTAATTCAATATTTTGTTAGAGAAGTAGGTAAACCAATTTTTAAAACGGATGAAGCATTGCTAATAAAAAACAGCCATCAATGATATGCATAAAGGGGGAATTAAGCCATGGGTAGTATAACAGATAAAGAGTATCTAATTTTATCTCAATTAGCATATAGCAATCTTGAAAAGGGTGATATTAAATATTCTAAAGATGAATCACTTGCAGACATTCATTATTCTGAAAGGCTAAAGAAAACTAAAAAATTACAAGGGGTACCTAAAAACAAGAGAGACAAAGAAGTGGCTCAATTTAATAAGGATTTTAAAGCTATGATCAAAGCAGATGATGATAGTGAGGATGCGAGCAAAGAATATTGGAAACGTGGAAATATGTCTGATTGGGAAATGATTGATTATACGAATGGAAATTGGGATAAAGACACGCCGGAGGCCAAAAACAATTATGGAACGAAAGAGTATGAAAGCGGAATGTGTTGTACAGTTTATAGAAAAAAGTCTACACAAGAAGTAGTATTTGCATTTCGTGGAACAGAACCTGGGCATCCACAGAAAACAGGTCCAGCGTCAAAGGATTTAATAACAGATGGTGCAATAGCAGATATGCCTATTGATGCTATGCTTAATGTAGCTGATGATATTAAGAATATAAAGATTTCTGATAAAAACTTTTTAAAAAAAACCGATGAGTTGTTAGATCAATTAAGTGAAATCGATAAAAAACATAGAGATAAAATATTCAATAGTAGCCCTCAACAGATGCTAGATGCTGAGGATTGGGTTGACAAAGTAATAAAGAAAAATAAGTTGAATTATGACAAAATATCATTTTCAGGACATTCATTAGGTGGTGGAATTTCACAGTATATGGCATATAAAAAAGCAGATCACAATGTAAGATCAGTAACTTTTAATGCCCCTGGTATATTGCCTATAATTAAAGATGACGCTAATTCTAAGCCTATAAAAGAATATAATATGACAAACTTTGTTGATGAAAATGAGATGATAGGTAATTCACTATATAGTCTGGGTGAAACGGTATATGTAAAGGGTGCGATTTCCAAATCTATTAAAGAATATATGGACAAGAATGAAAAGAACTATCTAAACAAAATAAAAGATTTAGAATCCTATAAGAAAACATATCCTGTTTCATTACCTGGGTATAGTAGCTTTAATTATAGTCCTTTTACAACATTCAATCCAGCATCTAATAAAGAGATACCAATAGATATTCCATATTATGACATATCACAATTAAACTGTGATATAGAAGAAACAATGAAAAATAAATTTTCACAAATGGGAGACTATGTAAAACTGTATTGTGAGGGACTTAAAAGTTTGGAATCTCATTCTATGACGACATTTTTTGACAACATCGGTAAGGATGATGCGATAACAGTGAATCTGGTCGATAGTAGTATTGAAAATAATGTGCTAGATGGGCTTTATGAACTGGTTTTTCGTGATTGTTTTGCTAAAATCAAACAATATACAAGATTAGGATACGATATAGGGAGTGAATCAATAAATAAAATTAAAGATATTAAAGATAGTATAAAAAGTATATATGAATTATATAATTTTTTGAACGATTGGCTTAAGAAATCTTGTGATGAAATTAAATATGGAGCAGTCACTATTTTAGAGGATATATCTAAATTTACTTTTTATGAAGATAAAATAACAGTACAAGAAGCTGTTTTTGGTGATCCCAATAAGCGAATAGATGAATTTAACATAGAGGAATTCAATATAGGCGAATTTAATAAATGCAGGAATTAGTAATGGATTAAGGAACTGTGGTTTTTTAGAAGTCATTGTAAATGTAGCAACAACAAGCCTATACATATAAGCTACACCAATAGTAATTTGTACGGATGAACATAAGGAGAGCTTTTATAAAAAAATATTTTTTTATAAAAAGATAGAAATGAAAATATTGTAAAAGAATTGAGTAGTCACAGAAACTAATGTATAAAATTTAATTTTTATGCAATCCATTAAAAATCTATAAATTTTATCATTAGAGCTCATTTATATATGAAA
>NZ_SLWV01000048.1 GCF_004345705.1 Marinisporobacter balticus | reverse complement strand
ATACGCTTATTATTAGTCGTTCGTAATAGCTTTTTCAAAACATTAATTTCTACTTGTTCATTATGATTTTCAGTATACATGCACAATCCCTCCCCCTCATAGATTATGTTTACATAATATCATCAAAGAGGCGGAATATTTGATTGTAATTTTTCCCAATGTTAAATCATTAATACGTTATATATAGCTATAGTAATTTTGTTTGTTTATAAAAGCAATATAAAAACTTCTCAGCAAAAACCAGAATACATTGAAAAGGATCAAGCCTTGAATCTTCTATGTAAAAGCATATCTTATAATGAAAATTCTATGAAGTATAACGGAATGGATAATTATGGAGGGTATATTTTTTCTGCTATAACTAATAAAGATGCTTCTAATTTGGCAGAACCTCTTGAAATAGTAGTAAATCCTTCTAATGGAAATGTGTATGATTCTATCAGTTCTCAATGTATAGGCAATGTATTTATAAAAGAAAAAGAATTTATGCCGATAGATGAGTCCGAAATTAAACAATTTTTATTAGATAATATAATAAAAGATTCATATAAGGATTCTATGATTGAATTTGATGGATTTGAAGCAGGTAATGTTGTTATGATATTGATGAAGTATACGAATGAATCTAAAGGGGAGTATGAGGTATTATCACAATTTAAAATAGACCCATGTAATGGCGATATTTATGAATATATATCTGAAAAATACTTAGGGAATATAATCGAGAACTATGTGAACCATTAGTTTAACGTATAAATTATTCAAATCTATTTTAACATTATCACCAAATATCAGCTCAAAAACATAATACGAATGAAAAACCTAAAAATGTAAACAAATTCAATAACTTCGAACAAAGGTCTTCCAAATACAGCAAAGAAGAATTAGAAAAACTGTTTAGAAATAATAAATAAATTTGCCCCTAGATCATCCTAGGGGTTTGCTTATGCCCTAAATCTTAATTAATTTCATCCTACAACCTCATAAAATTCATTTTAAGACCTTTTCTAAACGCGACAATATTTTGTTTCGCGCGTTATAGGGGCGAAAAATAGGAATCTCAAGTGCTCTTGTGTTACTATTTTAAAATATTTACTTAATAATTTTCCTACTCTTATATTTATAATAATTACCAGCTACTTTACGTCTGGTGGCACGTTTGTTGGTTCTATCCCTTTAGGCATGCTTTTATAATGGGTTCATTGTTGCCATTTCATTATTTACTTAAGGTATATCTTGTTGCTCTTGCAGCTCCTGTTTTAATAATTTTATTTTGCGCCAATAAAGAATTTATTACATTTCGCGCAGGAAAAGCAGAACATTTCAAGAAGGTCTCAATATCCTTACGAGTAATTTTGCCTTTGGCCTGAAGAAGATTCATTACATTTTCTTCCTGTGACAAGGTATCATCATACAGGGTTAAGGTTATTTTATTTCGATTAAGTAAGGTAACAACAAAGGAAGAAGGTGCAGGAAAAAAGGTTGGTTCAACAGCACAGTCTGCATAGCTTTCTAAAATTCTTTTTATGCCCGTGCCGTAGCTTTCTATCAATTCCAACCGATAAAAAATATTTGCAATGATAGAATTTCTTGGCTGTGATACACCTCCCATAATATCTGTTAAGGTAATGCCCTTTACCAACCCGCCTAGGGAAACAAACTCAATTTTGTCATCATAGATGTTGATGATAATGCTACCAGAATAATCGTAATCACGATGAACCACTGCATTGAGCAAAGTTTCTCTTAAAGCATAGTCAGGATAGTCAGCATAATCAATTCGCTTTAATCCCTCAAAAGAAGAACGTAAATTGTTATTTAGGGCAAGAAACGCATACGCCTCATTCATTTGTTTTAAGATGGATCCGGAATATTCCTTGCGTGTTTTGAAGGTTGTTTTTCCTGTACCTTCATAGACAGCGCACCTTATGATGTGCTCACACTGATCTGAAAGAAGCAGTGCTGCATTGGTGTAATATCCGTTGTCATCAATCAAACGCAAGCTTTTTTTGTGATTCTGTGCAAATTGCACATTGCTGTCCTTAAAGTATTTTTCAGCATACTCAAAGGTTAAATCTTGATTGATACAACGAGCTCTTTCAAAGGTGGTTCCATCGCTTTCTTTTATCATTTGGCGAATGGCTTCATCACTTGCAGGGGCAGAGGTAACACCGTGGCGAACATAAACACCGCTAGGTTTTAACCCTTTGTCGGTCAGATGATAGGGTCTTTTTTCTCCACGAGAAACGGTTACTTTGATTAAAGATTTACCTTGATCCATTATCGTCTCAATAGAAGTATACGCAGTTAAGTCAGGTTTAATGCCATCTCTTATCATGTTGCTAATGCGTTCCATTTGTCCTTCCGTATCCTCTACGCCAATGATATTGCCATCTTTGGTCACACCCACATAGATTTCACCGCCATCCGTATTTGTAAAGGCAACAATCTCTTTTTTGAAATCAACATTTACCACTTCCTTTAACTCAACATATTGACTTTCAATATAATTCATATTGTAGAAACCTCCTTTAATCGACATTATCTATATTATCGCTATTGTATCACGATTTTATTCAGATTTCAATAGGCGTAAAATGCGGTGCAAGTCCTAGAAACTTATGCCATTGGTGCTTGGCACCAAGTATGTGCATAGCTTGTCATATTTTCACTCGTTATAGGGGCGGAAATATGCAGTTCAAGTACTCTTGTGTTACTATTGGAGGTTTATTACACAATCCATTTTTTTAGCTTCAAAAGAATAAAATTCTAGTATGTTAAAATATCAGGGTAATCCCGAGGGCTCTCCCCGCCACGCCTAAAAGCCATTGCCCTGATATTTTTTAGTGATTTTTCAAAAACAAACATTTATATTTGTAAACGAGTTTAAAATGTTTAGGGGGTGGTTTGGAGAATGCCCCTCCATCATAAAGCCCTTAACCAACTATCTTTTGAACTTGCTAGGATCTTAAGTTATTGAATGTATTGTGATCCATATCAACTACTGACTCAGTGTAATAAAAAAAGTTTCATGCAGCGGCACAAAACTTTTTAAAATAACTCTACCAACATATTCTATAAAAAATAATGTTATGTTGTATTCAAATCGTTGAAAATATAAAAATATTTTTCAAAATTCTATTTACCTTTTGAAATTTAAATGATTGTAAGCTTTTTCATCCAAGGCAACTTAATTGCGATTGTGTTGTGCTTGTTATATATTCGACAAAATTAGTTTCTGTATAATCAGATATGTCATATATTTTACAAAATTATAAATAAATTCCATATATACCCTAGACATAAAGTTAATTAGCAAAATTTTACAAAACGAGTCAAATTACACCCGTTTACAAATTCAGCTATAAACCTGCTTGGGATTAGTATATGCTGATATTTTTTTTTGCAAAAAGGGGGGCTTTTGATGGAATTATTCGTTTTGTTGGAAAAAGCTAAAAACAATGATAAGGATGCTGCTTATGAAATTATAAAAGATTTTGGTGCTACCTTAAAAAAGCTAAGCAAGAGTTTACATTATGAAGAAGCAGAAACTGATTTGATTATTGAACTTCTAAAATTAATACAAAATATTGATATTGAAAAATTTAAGGATTCAAATCATAAACAAATCACTAAATACATACATATGCATTTGAAAAAAAGAACTTTGAATTTACTCAAAAAACATGAAAACAAATTCAAAGAGTGTTTGGAAATAAACCACGAAATACTAGCAGATGACAGTATAGCTGATACAGAGAGTACTGTTTTAACATCCATATTAATAAAATCTTTAGTTAAACAACAGCGAGACATTATTACTATGGAGTTTATACAGGGCTTTTCTGAAAAAGACATCTCACAAATATTAGGAATTAGTAGACAAGCAGTTAATAGAGCCAAAAATAGAGCTTTAAACAACTTAAGAAAATTTTTTATAGAGACTGGGGGTGAATCAATTGGAAGAAAAGATCATAGAGCTAGCCGGAAGGAATGGTATATGGACAGTACTAACAGTAGCCCTTATATTTTATATTCTCAAAACCCAAGAGAAAAGGGATCTTCGTCAAGAAGAAAGGGAGCTTAAGTACCAAAATATTATATCTAATCTAACCGAAAAGTTGAATTTGGTAGAAGATATTAAAGAGGATGTATCAGAAATTAAAAATTATGTATTCAAAAAAGAAGCTTAGAACCTAGTCATAATCACATGTCCTATCAAAGATTAAAAAGAAAAACAAAAAAAATATTCCAGGGGGTTTACATTTTACCACTAAAAGTTGCTTGTATATAGTGAGAAGCAATTAACCGGTTAAAAATTCTCAAGATATATTTTTAAGGTGTGTGAGCAAGATGAAAATTATAGAAACAAATTTAGCATTTAAAGATAATCTTAAAAAAATGAATAAGCCTTCTATGATAGTCATTCATCATGCTGCACATAGTAGTGCGACTGTAGATGATATACATAGGTGGCATAAACAAGAAGGCTTCCGTGGATTTGGATATCACTTTCTTATCACGAAAGATGGACAAGTCTACAGGGGCAGGCCTGAGAACACCATAGGAGCTCATTGTAAAGGCTACAATCAAAGTTCTTTAGGTATATGCCTACAAGGTAACTTTGAAGTAGAAAAAGTATTTAAAATTCAATTAGAAGCTCTTATGAAACTATGCCAGTACCTATGTAACAAATATGGTATACGCACTATAAAAGGCCATAGGGAGTTAAGATCTACTTCCTGTCCTGGACAAAACTTTCCTTTAGCGGAGGTTAAAAATCTAGTATGCAGTATCTTAGGTAGCGATCGTAGCTTTGATACTTATACTGTTAAGACAGGAGATACTCTGTGGTCTATAGCAAGACATTGTAACATGACAGTCCAAAAGCTTATGGAGCTTAATGGACTAAAGGGTAGTTTGATTTACCCAGGACAAATATTAAAAATTATGTGAATGAAGAAGGAGAGATTTATTATGGGAATGACTACATCGTATAAAAGAGCAAAGATGTATGTATATTGCAGTAAACAAGCGTTGATTAATATGAAGTGGGATTTAAGAGATGGTATATCTGATCTAGAAGCTTTAATTGCATCAACAGGTGTATCAGCTTTAGGGTTTATTAATCCTGTTACAGGAATTCTTGCTTTTAGTCTTACTACAGCTTATGGACTAATGTCAGTATGTAGCTCTGATAGAGCATTAGCAACTACGCTAGAAAGAAAAATTGATACCATGAACAACCGTGATTATGCTGTATTAAAATTTGAAGTTGAACTTGCATATTCTGTATCTGATCTAGTAAAGGATAAACCTTCATCTATGGAAGTAATATACTTAGATAAATTTAGAAATATTGGCAGTACAAGATTCAACGACAGCGAATTAATAGAATACATCAATAACAATATGTAATTACAATTATTGATGTAATAATTAATAATAAATAAAACTAAATCCCTTTGCAAAGGGATTTAGTTTTATTTATGTTGTGTTTTAGATAAATGATAGAGAAGTGGTATTGCGCCCATTACAACAACAACAATTGGTCCTCCTATAGTTACAGCAAGTATAACTCCAACTAAAACAGTTATCAAAAAAAAGAAAAGTTTTTCTTGCCATATTTTTAATTTCAATATACTCTCTCCTTTGCATCATATTTTGCAAATAATTACATATTTCCCCATTAACCATTAGTTTAGCGAATAAATTATTCAAATCTATTTTAACATTATTTAGAAAATATGGATATAGTTATAAAATTCTATTTAGCTTTCAACTATTCCTCAAATATATGTTTACGGATTAATTAAGCTCTTGGTGATCTGAACTGATACATGTCAAGTAGACAGATATTTTAAGGTCATGTACAATAAATTTATTAAGACAAAGGAGAATAACCATGACCGATTCAAACAAAAAAAGAAAACGCCGTACATATACGCATGAATTTAAAAATCAATTCGTTCAACTATACCTAAATGATAAGCAAAAATGCGATATTGTCAGAGAATATGATATTTCCGCTTCCTTATTAGATAAATGGATCAAGCAATCAGAAAATACTGGTTCTTTTAAGAAAAAAGATAATCGTACTCCTGAAGAGCAAGAACTTATTGCGCTTCGCAAACGTAATAAAAATGTTGCAGTAAGTGATTTAACTTATGTTAGCGTTGGTACGAATTGGCATTACATCTGTATCCTCATAGATCTCTTTAACCGAGAAATAATAGGTTACAGTGCAGGTCGAAATAAAGATGCCAGTTTAGTAGCAAAAGCATTTTCAAAGGTAAATACAAATCTTGAGAACATCCAAGTATTTCATACAGACAGAGGCAATGAATTTAAAAATCAACTGATAGACGAAACATTAGAAACATTCCATATCAAACGTTCTTTAAGCATGAAAGGCTGCCCATATGATAATGCAGTAGCAGACGCTACCTTTAAGATTATCAAAACTGAATTTGTAAAGGGACAAACTTTCGAAAGACTTGATGATCTAAAATACCAATTAGCTGATTATGTAAACTGGTTCAACAATTATAGGATTCATTCATCACTAGGATATTTAATACCGTATCAATATAGGATTACTAACCTGACAATCCAGTTTACATATATAGTCCATATTAGTAGATTCTATAAGTTTGTAAATATGGTATAATATTGATAATCAGTAAGTCACATAGGTATTATACTGTGAAGTAAAGATTATTTACATAATCCAATGGCAAATAGTAATTATTATATAAGGAGAGGAGTAAAACTATGGCTTATACATTGCAAGAAGTAACCATACGAACAAATAATTCTGAAGAAGGAACAAAAAAAATTGGTGAAATTTGGAGGGATATTACGAGCGGAAAACTACCCATTATTTTTGATACCGCGCATACTTTTCAACAAGGCGTTTCTCCAGTTTCAAAATACAGTAATTATTCCAGTGATGAAAGTGGAGATTATGACCTTACCATCATGGCTGTAACCGTTGACTTTTTTCAAAAAATGGAAACAGCAGTAAGTAAAGGCTTATATAAAAAATATGATGAAACAGATGAAAACGGAGAAATAGGTGTATGTACAAGAAAAGCATGGGAAAAAGTATGGCTTGAGCAAAAATCAGGCAATATAAAGAGATCATTTGCCGAGGATTATGAGAGTACCGTTCCCAGTGAATATACGAAAGATGGAAAATCACATTGTTATTTATATATTGCCATTCAGTAGAATGAAAAAAATGAAATTATGAACATAATATTCCAATTTTTCCGATTGAATTAATGCATGTTTTTCAAAAAATATGTCACATGAAATATTACTATCAAAACAATACAAGCCACGTGTTGGAATTAATATCCATCATGTGGCTCAATTTTGCACGTATTTCGGCTGTATCCCTTTATATACACGATTAATAGATTTATACACCTTTCGACATGAAAACAGGATTCTCAATCCTAATAAAATTTAATGTATTTTCGATTGGTTTGAATGATTTTTCATCGGAAATAGGTTTAGACAATTTATACATTAAACTAATAATTAGTAAGTATTAAGTCTTTTTAAAACTAAAAGGAGCCGTTATGAAAAAGAAATTTATTGCAAGCCTACTATACATCTTACTTATTTTAGGCTTTATGACAGGATGTAGTCATCAGCAAGCTATAGATCTGAAAACAGGAGATTATATACAATTTGGGAAATACAACGCTGTTCCGATACTTTGGAGAGTGATAAACATCGATGAAGATGGAGATTCGTTACTTTTTTCAGATAAAATAATATGCTTCAAATGAAGTAATTTCAATACATTCCTGGAATATAAAAGTAATAAATAACGATCTTAATTTAGGTGTTTTTATATGGTAAAACCACCTTATTTCTAAGGAGGTTTATATTTTAAAATTTATATTAAGAAAAATCTTTTTTATATTGAATTGCAGACATTATTGCTCCTGCAAGAAGAGAAATAGAAAATATAAAAAGCAAATACTGTCTAAAATAAATAATATTACTGTCAACCCAAGAAATATAAACAGCTATTGCGCATACAAGCGTTGAAAACATCGTAGTTGATACTTTTAAATAAATTATACTGGTTCTCTCATCGGGCTTTCCTATTTGCTTATAAAAATAAAACATCGCAATTATTGATATAATTGCTAATATCGTTGTTATTCCAACAAATATATTAAAATTATATACACTACTATCCATCCATTTATCTAATATATCAATCATTATTATCATCCTTTCCTACATAAGTAAAAATATCTTTAATATCAACTTGAAAAAAATCAGCAATTCGGTAAGCTAAAACTAATGATGGAGAATAATTATTTTTTTCCATAACAAAAATTGTTTGCTTTGATACCCCTACAGCCTTGGCTAATTCACTTTGTGTCAATCGCTTAAGTACACGAAACTCATATACCTTATTCTTAATAGAATCTCCAAACTCATCTTTTTTCAATTTGAACACCACACCTCCTTTTAAATATTTATTACACCATTAATAGTAAACTAAAGTTATCAAAAAGTAAAGTAAACTTATACAAAATATAATAAAACTTTTAACTTTCATTAAAGTCTATGCTCAAATCACCCATAATGTTCGTGAAACTATAAAAATATGCAGTCAATAAATTTATAATTATATGTGCGTTTTTAGGCTTGGGTATTTCTAAAAACACACTTGTAGCAATGCGTGAAAATTTAAATTCCAAAGTAGTAGATTTTATATTTTGATTATTTATCATCAAAATTATTGAATATGAATTGCTTATTCTAATATTTCACAAACTCCAGTATTTTTTTACATGCATTAACTAAAATATTAATGGGGGAGAGAAAGGCCCCTAAAGTATAGAAAAAGATTCAAGAAAGCGTGTTATTATGAAAATTGATAGATTACTAGGAATTTTAAATGTCCTTGCCAATACAGACAGGACTACAATACAAAAATTAGCAGAAAGGTTTGAAGTTGTACTAGAATATGATGTTACGAATGAATTCCTTTTAACAGATAAGATAGATGCTAAATTTTTTCATAGGATTAGCAGTACAGAAGAAAAGGGGCAGATTCTATTTGCTGTTTCTGACTTAGCATGGGCTACTAATTTAGTTTTCAGCCTTCAAGACAAAGTTAAAGTTATAGCACCTCTTGAACTAAAAGAAGCAGTAAAAACCAGAATAAAAAGAATAAATGCGCTCTATAAAGATGACATATAGGTGTCATCTTTTTTGTTGTACAATACTTAAGAAAGGAAGTGTTACGATGAAAAGAAATACTTGTGTTTATTTTTGATGGATATGCAGATTGGGAAAGTGCTTATATTTGTTCAGAACTCAATGGATCAGAAACGGATTATATTGTAAAAACTTTAAGTCTGGACAAAGAACCTAAAACTTCTATGGGCGGTTTTCGAATCATTCCTAATTATTCTATAAGTGATTACCCAAAAAATTTCGAGATGTTGCTTTTGATTGGGGGTCACGCTTGGATGGAACAGAAAAACAATGCCATTGAACCTGTGGTAGCGTATGCCATCAAGCATCATATTCTAGTAGCAGCAATCTGTAATGCCGCTAATTTTATGGCAGAGAACGGATATTTGGATAATATCCGACATTCAGGCAATACACTTACGTATATGAAGTCACAAGCGCCACACTACAAGGGCGACAGTAATTTTGTTGAAAAACAAGCCGTTTGTAATTCGGATATCATAACTGCAAATGGTACGGCTTCTTTAGAATTCGCTAGGGAAATTATGTTGTATTTGAATGTTAATCCTGTAGAAAAAATCGACGAATGGTATAAATTTAACAAGTTGGGTTTCTATCAAAAGTAACGCCATATCGTTCGATTTTAAGACAAATCAGAAAATGTATGCTTGCTATTTTTTTTCTTGAAAAAGGAGCGTTCATCAACAAGCGTTTAATGCTCTTGTTTTTATTTTTTATAAAAGTGCCACAATCACCCCTAGTAATCTTGTTGAGTATAATAGGTAAAATGTGGTATTCTAATAAAGAGAATAAAGAATATAGGGGGTCATAGATTATGAAGAGAATGATCGTATTGATGATGTGTGTCCTTATTTTAGTGGCATGCACATCTCAAAGAAGTACAAATGAGAAAAAATTTACAGATACTATTAAAGAATTGCGTGATGAAACAGAGATTGGACTAAAGGATATTACTCCATTTGAATGGGACACAGTATACTCATTTGCACCCTATACATCTAAAAAAATGGTGCAAGAAATTATTGGTTTTAAAGCAAAAGTAAGTGAAACTGTAAGTGAGGGTATGCCACATTTTGTATTTGTAAAAGACAAAGAAGTTGTTTGTGAAATAATAGGTTATCCTAGTAATTTAGGTATTAATATTAATACCTTTAGGAGCAGTATAAATTCAGAGGATAATGTTGTTTTTAAGGTTAGAAAAGAAACAGATATTGTCTATTTGATAGAAAAAACAACTAAATTAACTGAAGATGAGATATGGAATACTATTAAAAAAAGAGAATGGAGTACACTAGAAGATGGTTTTGCTGGGTATGGCATATACTTTTATGAAAAGAATGATACAAAATATGCTCTTAGCATGATCTATGGAAGTGGTCTTCCAGTTATCCATACATATAAATCAGAAGTTATCATAAAAGATAATATTATATCTTTTGATTTCCCAAACGATCTAATAGTTAAAGGTGAGGAAAAAGAACCTGTTAGAATTGGGCTCATATATAAGGATGATATTTTATATTTTGGTAGTAAAAACCTTAAAGAAATATACAAATATAATCCTGAATATAATCATTATGACGAGTTTATTAAATAGTTATGATAGTGTCGGAGTTTGTCAAAAAAAAATGTCGCATGAAATTTTCAAAAGTAATTTTTCAAGCGTATTTGAATCTTCCGGTTTGCTATTGACATTGAGCCTCCGTAAGTATGCTTTTGCTTGCCCTATGCGTAGCCATCTGAAGAAGGCAACGCCCAAAATAGGCTACCATACTTACCTCATGTAAATAGTTCACTTCGTCAAACTAGTCTATCCACTTATCTTAGCATCTATATGTTCTTTTTCTCTAACTGGGTTCAATGCAACGGTTTCTGGAAGCTTCCAATTACGTATATCATTAGCCTATCTCTCTGGATGTTGCTTTTTTGCTTTTTCATAGACTTTTTTTTGCTTATCCATAATGGTTTTTCCGTTACCATTATATCTATCATTTGGTGTCATATAATTAATGCCACTATGATAGTGACTATTGTTATACCAATGAACAAACTCTTTGAAAAATATTCCATGTTACTATACTATGGGATTATCTTCAAACTTAAGTGAGTACTACCGAAATAGGCTTAAATAAAGAGAGGGATTAAAGGAGTTTTTTTATATGGAAAATACAGTAGAAAAAGTCATTTTAACAGTTGTAGTTTTTTTATTAGGTGGATTAGGATACTTTTTTATAGATTATAACGAGGGAATATATGCTACACCCTATTTAATTGTATTTGGAATTTTATGTTTAGGTATTTACACATATTTTTTTATTAAAAACATTAACATGACAATTGAAATGGCGCTAATAAACTTAACAATAGGGGTAGTAATATATATATTAGCTGTATATATTCTTTTTTTATTGAATTTTCCTAAAACATATGCCATGCCTATATGTGTTGGTATTCTCCTTACCTATCGATATATAAAATATTGGATTAATTTGAGATGATAGCTATACAAGATACGTGTAAAAAGTACTAGGTTTTGATTTATGATACTTAAATAACAATCAGTTACATAACAAAGTTCCTGATGATCAAGGATCTTAATTATTATTTAGAATTGTAAAATATTTCATGTTGCTGTAATATAAAA
>NZ_SLWV01000047.1 GCF_004345705.1 Marinisporobacter balticus | reverse complement strand
AGTATTTTATGCAAAAAAAAATGGGGGAATCGATAAAAAATTAAATTAATAAAAGAGAGTAATCACAGGGGCAGATGAGTTTCTGTGAGAACTCATTAAACATAAGGGGGAGAAATAAATGGTATTGAATAATAAAGTGAAGGATCATCATAATAATGGATGTGGGATGAAAGAAGTTGTTCATAGCCATGAAAATTATACACAAGAAGATATGAGAGAATATTCAGATGAAGAAGAGAGTCATTCTTACTGTAGTAATCATGAAAATACCATAAAGATTGAACTTTTTATTGAAGGACTCCATTGCTCAAACTGTGCATCAAAGATTGAAAGACAGGTTAATGCCTTAGAGGAAGTAGAGCATGCCACATTAAACTTTGCTACATCTACAATAACAATTGAAATGAAAAAGGAAGAACAACATATAGTCATTGAAAAGGCTTCTAAAATAGCAATAGATGTAGAACCAGGAGTTCGGGTGAAGGAAAAAGGAGGAATACAAAAGAATAAAACAGAAGAGTTAGAAGATAAAAAGAAAGACAACAATAGACTATTAAAAAGAATGGGATTCAGTTTAGCAGCCTTAGCAATAGCCATGTTCTTTAAAGAAAACACATGGGGAATTGCTTCATTTATAATAGGGTATTTAATCATTGGAGCAGATATCATCAAAAGATCTATCAGTAATATTAAAAGAGGAGAAATATTTGACGAAAATTTTTTAATGACGATCGCAACATTTGCTGCTATAGGGGTTGGAGAATATCCTGAAGCAATAATGGTTATGCTTTTGTATCAGGTTGGAGAGTATTTCGAAGGGAGAGCTGTTGCATCTTCCAGAAAATCTATCGCAAAACTGATGGACATTAGGCCTGAATATGCGAATTTGAAAATTGGGAAGCAAATCAAAAAAGTATCGCCCGACGAAGTGTGTGTTGGGGAGATAATTATTGTAAAACCAGGTGAAAAAGTACCACTAGATGGTGTTGTTATAGAAGGGACATCTTCTGTTGATACGAAAGCATTAACAGGAGAAGCTGTACCACAGGATTTAGAAGATGGAGATGAAATCACCAGTGGTTGTATTAATATAGATGGTGTATTAACTGTAAAAGTTACAAAAGCATTTAAAGAATCAGCAGTGTCTAAGATTCTTGACCTAGTTCAAAATGCTAGTGCTAAAAAAGCGAAAACAGAACTAAGTGTCACAAAATTTGCTAAATACTATACACCAACGGTTGTGTTTATAGCAATAATAATTGCTATGATCCCACCTCTATTTATGAAAGGACAAAGTTTTTCTGACTGGATATTAAGAGGTGCTACATTTTTAGTGGTTTCTTGTCCATGTGCTTTGGTTATATCCATTCCCATGTCTTACTTTGCGGGACTCGGGGCAGCATCTAAAAATGGTGTATTGGTGAAAGGTGGGAATTATTTAGAAGCGTTAAGTAAAGCGGGTGTAATGGTATTTGATAAAACAGGTACATTGACAGAAGGACAGTTTAAAGTATATGACATCATCACAACCAATGGAATAGACAAAGAAACATTAGTAAAGTTTACAGCTTATGTCGAGAGTTTTTCAACACACCCAATTGCAGTATCTATTGTTAAGGAATATGGACGAGAAACTAATAAGGAAAATATAAAAAATTATAAAGAAACAAGAGGAAAAGGTGTAGAAGCAGATGTTGAAGGCATGCATATTGCAAGTGGAAATAGTACATTCTTAAAAGAAAAAGGGATTGATATAAAAGAAAGTGAAGAAGCAGGAACCATTGTATATACTGCTATTGATGGAAAATACGCAGGATATATCATCATTAAGGATATAATAAAAAAAGATGCAAAAGCAGCAGTTGAAGGTTTGTATCAATTAGGAATGAACAGTATCGTGATGCTTACTGGAGATAGAAAAGTAACAGCACATACAGTAGCACATGAATTAGGCATTGAAAATTATAAATATGGATTACTACCAAATCAAAAGGTAGAAGAAGTGGAAATACTTATGAAGCATAAAGGAGAAAAAAAGCTTGTATTTGTTGGAGATGGCATCAATGATGCACCTGTTTTAGCGAGAGCAGATGTAGGAGTTGCAATGGGTGGTGTAGGGTCAGATGCAGCTATAGAAGCAGCAGATGTAGTCATTATGAATGATGAACCATCAAAGCTGATCTATGCCATAAAAATAGCAAAAGCTACAAAAAACATTGTAAGGCAAAACATTTTCTTATCTATTTCTGTTAAATTAGGGATCATGATCTTAGCATTCTTTGGACGTGCACCTATGTGGTTAGCAATATTTGGAGATGTTGGTGTATCCATCTTGGCTGTATTCAATGCAATGAGAATTTTAAAAAAATAAAAAATTATACAGAAACCACATAGATTCATCATGAAATCATCACAATTCCTGCCTATAATAATCTCGTAGAAACAAATAAAAAAAGAGGAGGAATTAAAATGAAAAGTAAAAAAATAATGAATGGTATATTAGTGGGCATAATGGTGTTTTCTATGGCAGGTATGGCTTTTGCAGATAACTTAAATTCAAAACAACAAATACCAAAAACAAAAGGTGTAATGCAAAATAGAGATCAAGCAAATACAGAAAAAAGAAAAGTGAATGTGCAAGAGCAAATCAACCAATTGGTAAAGGACGGTGTTATTACACAAGAACAAGCAACAAAATGGCAAGCATTCAATGAAGAAAAGAAAACAGAAAGAAAAACTGAAATGGAAAAAGTAAAAGCAATGACAGCGGAAGAAAGAAAAGGTAATGTTGAAGAAATGAAGAATAATAGAGAAGATAGAGGAAATGGACTAGAAGCACTCGTAAAATTAGGAATATTTTCACAAGAGATTGCGGATGAAGTAGCACAAAAAATGCATGATATGAGAGCAGTAGAACAAGAAGAAAAGTTCAAAGAACATACAAAAAAGTTAGTAGAAGATGGAATCATCACACAAAGTGAAGCGACAAAATGGGAAGAATTCAATGAAGAAAAGAAAGCAGAAAGAAAATTAGAAATGGAAAAAGTAAAAGCAATGACAACGGAAGAAAGAAAATTAGAAATGGAAAAAGTAAAAGCAATGACAACGGAAGAAAGAAAAGCAAATTTTGAAGAGAAAAAGAATAACAAAGGAGAAAAAGGAGATAGACTTGCAGAACTAGTAAAGGCAGGCGTAATCTCACAAGATACAGCGGATAAAATGAAAAGTGAAGCACAACAAAGACCTAAAAAACCTGAAAGACATGAAAGACCTAAAAAAACAGAAAATGAATAGCAAAGAAGAAATGAAAAGAAAGAGCATCAAGGAATTGTTAATCATTCAAACATTCACGCGATGATCAGAGGTTAAAGAGTGGATACGGTTGATAATGATATATAAATAAAGGAAAAAATATAACTTTATGTTACGAATTTATTGTACTAGGAGGAGTAAAATGAAAAAGATATTAATGCTACATGGGGTAAATCACAATATGTTTGGAAAGAGGGATCCAATTCAATATGGTACAATCACCCTTGAGGAGATTGATGAAAATATGACAGAACTTGGAAAAGAACTAGGTGTTGAAGTGATAAGTTTTCAAACGAATCATGAAGGAGATATGTGTGAAAGAATTCATCAAGCTTTTATGGAAAATATAGATGCTGTGGTTATTAATGCTGGTGCTTGGACTCATTATAGCTATGGGATAAGAGATGCATTAGCGATTCTTACGGTACCAATTATTGAAATTCATATGTCCAATATCCATGCAAGAGAAAAGTTTCGTCATCATTCTGTTTTTTCTGAGATTGCAAAAGGTCAGATTTGTGGGTTTGGTCTTGATAGCTATCTTCTTGGTCTAAGGGCTGCTATAGGATCAATAGAAGAGATTAAATAATATTGGGAAAGATATACAAACAAGATTGATGAATTTGGTATTGAATTCATTTAAGTAAAGAATAGTCCATAAAAAACACCTTGAACAATGGTGCTTTTTATGGACTATTTTCCGTAGAATGAATGGAATAGATTTATAACCCACTGTTAATAAAATTTACAGATTTTTAAGAACAAGGGATAAGTGTTTCTATTAGAAGAAATATATTGGAAAATAATCGTAGAAAAATAGAGTTATACTATGCTACCACAAAATATAAACACAAAAATGAAAAAATTGTAGATCATAATTCTATATTTTGTAATATGATTATTAAAATCTAAAGCTATGAATATTTCGGGGTATATTTTTTATTCATAAGGTAACATCTGCTTACTATATATTACTTAAAATGATAAAATGTAGCTATAAATAGATTTAGTAAATAAAATATCCTTGTCCAAAGACTAACGGCTAGGTGGGGGTAATGAGTAACATAGTATGAGTTACAATTATTATTAGAAAAATGTGAAGATGAAGAATACTTTGTGGTAGTAGAAGATTGGATGATTTCGTATATATGAGAAGATAGAAGCGTAGTTGCTTGGATTATGACACATGATGATGGAGCAATTGGATTTTTGAATGTACTTGAAGAATATAGAAATAAAGGATATGGATATAGCCTTACAGTATCTATTATTAAGAGATTAAGAAAGATTAGAAAGATTCTATTGGCTAATTAGTTTTTTAATCATGGATAAGGTTAGATATTATTATGCCAATATCTAAGATGAAAGCGTTAGCAATTTAAATGTATTTAGAAGGAGGAATAAATCTTGGAGATTTATGGATATGATAATAAGGATACCATAATGAAAAGATGTTCTTGGTGTAAAAAAGATGAAATTTATATTAAATACCATGATGAAGAATGGGGTGTACCAGTATTTGATGATAGGAAACATTTTGAATTCATGATATTGGAATCTGCACAGGCAGGTTTAAGCTGGATAACAATTTTAAGAAAAAGAGAAAATTACAGGAAAGCATATGATTATTTTAATCCTATTTCAGTAGCTAATTTTGATAATAAAAAGATTGAAGAACTCACAAAAAATGAAGGAATAATAAAAAATAGAAAGAAAATTGAAGCATCCATAAACAATGCTCAAAGATTCGTTCAAATTCAAAAAGAATTTGGAAGTTTTAGTGAATACATTTGGAAGTTTGTTGATTATAAACCTGTAATCAATGTATGGAAAAATGAATCAGAAATTCCTGCAAAAACTAAACTATCTAAAGTGGTAAGTAAAGAGTTGAAAAATAGGGGGTTTAAGTTTATTGGTCCAGTTACAATATATTCCTATCTACAAGCTACAGGATTAGTTAATGACCATGTAGTAGATTGCTTTAGATATGAGCAAATCTTGAAATCGGGTTATGACATGATAAATGCTCAAGGAAGATATATTTAATAGAAAATATTCATTTAAAATAATTACTGAAATGGGGAACCGAAAATGAAAAAAGATATAAGAAAGAAAGCAGTCGTGGCTATTTTTTTAATCCTGCTTGTAGTGTCCTATAAACTTTATTTCACGAAGGATCATAATGTAGTGGATCAAGGAAATGAAACACAAATGATCTTTGAATCGAAAGATTTAATAGATACAAAAAATCTAACATTACTTGAGAAATATCGTATTGATGTAGATGGGGACAATGAGGATGAGGAAGTTCAGTTATATACAGCAGCGGAGAGAGATGCTGATGGCGAGATTATGTGGGATGATGGGCAAAATTGGCTAATGCTTGTAAAGGACAGTGACCGAGCGTTTGTTTTGTTTGATGGATACATTCAATTAGGAGAATTGAAACTTTGGATTTATACTACAGATGAAGATAATAAGATGCACATAACAACCTTACAACCGAGCTCAGCAAGTGCACTTGTGGATGATTATATTTTTGTTGAAGAAAAACAAGGATTTGAAAAAAAGATCTTGTTCAATCCTAAAAATGTAAATATGCTTCATATGTCTAAGTAGTATTTAAAAGGATTGTTCAATAATCAATATAAATAAAAATACCCCTTTATCTGAATAGATAGAGGGTTTTTATCTACTATGATATAATTTTGTATAGGATTGAAATGATAAAAAATATTTAGGGATAAGAAAAAAATTGAAATAGTGACCAAGATTAGTGAACTTACTATTGATTATCTCTTAACATAGATGTATATGAAAGACCAAGGGAGGAGAATAAAAATGGTTATGTGGACAAAAGATCAACAAAATGCCATTGATGCAAGAGAGAGCAACCTTTTGATTGCAGCAGCAGCAGGATCAGGAAAAACAGCTGTATTGGTTGAGCGAATCATTCAATTGATCATAAAAGATAAGATAGATATTGATAGATTATTGATTGTAACTTTTACGAATGCAGCAGCAGGAGAAATGAGAGAAAGAATAGGTGCAGCAATTTTAAAGGAACTAGAAAAGAAGGATAAAAATGAAGAACACTTAAGAAAGCAAATCAATCTGTTAAATAGAGCATCTATTAGTACACTCCATTCATTTTGTATTAATGTAGTACGAAAATATTTTCATTTGATTGATATAGATCCCAATTTTCGTATTGGAGATGGGACAGAAACGAGTATTATGAAGGCTGAGGCGTTAGAAGAACTATTTGAGAAGGAATATGAGAAGGCTGAGGAAGGCTTTATAGGATTAGTAGAACGGTTTGGCGGAAATAAAGAGGATACGCCTCTTTTGGATTTGGTTTTAAGATTGTATGGATTTATTCAAAGTAAGCCATATCCAAAAGAATGGCTAAAAGAGAAGGTTGAAGAATTTTCTTTAGAAGAATCGTCTTTTGATGAAACTACATGGCATAAGGCTATTGTAGATCAGATTTGTATTGCATTAGTAGGAGCGAAAGAAGTATTTATTGAAAGTAAAAACTTGTGTCAAAAACCTTTAGGACCAGCAGGATATCATGATGCAATTTTAGAGGACATTCATTTAATAGATGAATTGCGTAATGGGTTAAGATTAGGATTAAATGTTTTTTATGATATACTGCAAAATGCAAAACATAAAAGATTAGGTAGACTTTCAAAAGATGTTGATGAAGTATTAAAAGAAGAAGTAAAGGGATTAAGAGAACAAGGAAAAGAGATTATAAAAGATATCAAAGAAGATATTTTGATGAAGCATCCACAAGAATATGTGAAAGACTTGAATGAATTGTATCCATATATGAGATATTTATATAACTTAGTAAATGATTTTGAAAGCATGTATCATGAGAAAAAAATAGAAAAAGGCATTGTGGATTTTAATGATCTTGAACATTATGCTTTAAGAATTTTACAAAATGAACAAGTAGCAAAAGAATATGAAAAAAAGTTTGCATATATATTTGTAGATGAGTACCAAGATAGCAATATTGTGCAAGAAACCATATTGGGATTTATTAAAAGAGAAAATAATTTATTCATGGTAGGAGATGTAAAGCAAAGTATTTATCGATTTAGATTAGCAGATCCAACACTTTTTATTGAGAAATATGAAACCTACGAAGAAGATTCAGAATCATTAAATCGTAGAATCGATTTGAGTAAGAACTTTAGAAGTAGAGCAGAAGTTATTGATGGAATTAACTTTATTTTTAAAAATATTATGACCAAGGAATTTGGTGAAATAGATTATGATGAAAGTGCTTATCTGTATAAGGGTGCTGAATATGAGCCACTGAACGATTTAGAAATAGAACTAAATATCATAGAAAAAAATAAAGAAGAGGTAGACGTTGAACTAGAAGAACTAGAAGAATTAGAGGATATGGAAGTAGAGGCAAGGATTGTTGCAAAACGAATCAAAGAATTAATAGATCAGGAAATTTATGATAATAAGCTTATGCAATATAGAAAAATTAATTATAAAGATATGGTTGTGCTTCTTAGAGCTACAAAAAATTGGGCGCAGACTTTCTTAGAAGTTTTTATTGAAGAAGGTATTCCTGCTTATGCAGATATAAACACAGGTTATTTTGAAGCCATAGAAGTGAATATTTTTATGAATTTATTAAAAGTAATAGACAATAAAATGCAGGATATTCCATTGCTTAGTATTATGCGTTCTCCGATAGGGGGCTTTAATACAGAAGAAATGATTCAAATTCGAATGCATAGTAAAGAAAAAACTTATTTTGAAGCTGTACAAGAATATATGAAGACTGCTGATGACCCACTGAGTGATAAATGCGTTCGATTTTTGAAGAAGATCAAAGAGTGGAAAGAAGTTTCGCGATATATTCATATTGATGAATTTATTTGGAAGCTTTTAAAAGAAACAGGGTATTATGATTATATAGGAGCTATGCCTGGAGGGGTACAACGACAAGCCAATTTAAGAATATTAGCAGATCGTGCACGCCAATTTCAAAATACATCCATAAAAGGATTGTTTAATTTTATTAAATTTATTGATAAGTTAAAAAATAGTAGTGGGGATATGGGAACAGCGAAAACATTAGGAGAGAATGATAAAGTCGTTCGAATTATGAGTATTCATAAAAGTAAAGGATTGGAGTTTCCCGTAGTGATTGTAGCAGGTATGGGAAAACAATTTAATTTAATGGATATAAATTCCCAAGTATTGTTCCATAAGGATTTGGGGATTGGACCAAAATATGTAGATCCAAACCTTAGACAATATACAGATACCATTGCAAAAATTGCGATGAAATATAGAATCAAAATAGAAAGTTTATCAGAAGAAATGCGCATATTATATGTGGCACTTACAAGAGCGAAAGACAAGCTTATACTTTTAGGATCTATAAGAGATATAGAAAAATCAGCAAAGAAATGGATGGGGCGAATCAATCCTTTCTACTTATCTCGTTCAAAAAGCTATTTAGATTGGATCGGTTCTGCGTTGATAAGACATAAAGATGGAGAAAAATTAAGAGCGTGGGCTGGGGTAGTTTGGGATAAGGCATTGCTGTTAGAAGATGATTCTAAGTGGATTGTGAAAAAAATAAATAAAAAAGATATTCAAACAGAAGAAGTAGAAAAAAAGATAAATAAATTGGCATTTAAAAAGGTTTTAAATGATTTCCAAATTAGTGATCCACAAGATAAAGATTTTGTAGATAAAAGATTAAATTGGTATGATCCGAATAAAATAGCTACGCAAATTTCTTCCAAATTATCTGTAACGGAGATTAAAAGAATATCATTTAAGGAACTAGCAGGGATGGGGATGAATATTCCCGCTTTAATTCAAAAGCCTAAATTTATGGATGCGCAAAAAGATTTTACACCAGCACAGAAGGGGACAATTATCCACTTTATCATGCAGCATTTGGATTTGAAGCATATAGAAAGTAAGGGAAAAATAGAAGAACAACTTCGTAAAATGGTAAGGGCTGAATTATTAAAACCAGAAGAAGCAGATGTAGTAGATATTTTGAAAATTATTACTTTCTTTAAGAGTAATATTGGAGAGCGTATTTTAAAATCACAAAATGTTTTTAGAGAAGTACCTTTTAATTATGTAAAAAAAGCTGTTGAGGTAATACCAGATTTAGAGAATTGTAAAGAAAACCTTTTAATTCAAGGGGTTATAGATTGTTATTTTGAGGAAGAGGACGGATATGTTTTAGTAGATTATAAAACAGATTATGTAGGTTTTGGGCATAAAGAAGAAACTGTAGAGAAATATCGTGTTCAAGTGGCATTATATAAAGAAGCTTTAGAGAAAATAACACAAAAACGAGTAAAAGATAGCTTCATTTATCTATTTTATTTAGATGAAGAGATGAAATTATAAGGAAGTGGAGAAATAAAAGTGAAAAAAAGTTTAATACAATTTTGTCAAAAGTTAAACATAGAACATGTTGGAATTGCACCTGTTGGACCTTACAAAGAATTAGAAAAGATATTAAGGGATCGCGTAGATAAAGGGTATATTACAGGGATGGAAGAAAAAGATTTAAAAAAGAGAACCGATCCTAAAGAGCAGATGGAAGATGCAGCATCTATTATTGTTTGTTTATTTCCTTATTTTACAGGGAATTTTGAGAATTCAAATATTTCAAAATATACTTATTCTATAGATTATCATATGATTATCAAAGAAAAGCTAGAGAAAATAGGAGAATTCTTTAAAGCACATATAAAAGGATTTTCGTATAAATCTTTTGTAGATACAGGACCGTTAGTAGACAGATATTTAGCGTATTTAGCAGGGGTAGGATATTTTGGATTAAACAATCATATTATTACAGATCCATATGGTTCTTTCGTGTTTATTGGATATATCATAAATAATTATCCTTTTGAAGAAGATAAACCATTAGATAAAACTTGTATGAGATGTGGTGCCTGTATAAAAAAATGTCCAGGAGGAGCAATCCTTGGTGGTTTTAAAATAGATCCAAGAAAATGCGTATCTTTTATTACACAGAAAAAGGAAGAACTGACAGGGGAAGAAATACATATCTTAAAGAAAAACAATATGGTGTTTGGCTGCGATATTTGTCAGGATATATGCCCTCACAATCAAAATATAGCAAATACAAATATGAGAGAATTTAAAACGGCTTTGATCTATACCCTTAAGGAAGAAGAAATTTCAGAGATGTCTAATAAAGCTTTTAAAAGAATATATGGAAACAGAGCCTTTAGTTGGAGAGGGAAAAAAATTATTGCAAGAAATTTGCATGTTCTAAAAAGGAAGGACAAGTGATAGAATAAAAATAAAAATATAAATATTTTTAATGCTATTAAAAAAAACCGCAGAAAATGTAGAAATTTGATATAATTGGTTTAGTAGAAGAAATATTTAATAAAGAAAATATTTAGTGAAAATATAAGGAGTAATGACTATGAGACTTGTACCCATTGATTATGCAAAGGAAGGGATGTATTTAGCCCAAACATTAAATGATCGAAACAATAGAATTTTATTACAAAAAGGGATAAGGTTAAATCAAAATCTTTTAGAGAGAATTAAAGAAAATGGTATCTATAGTATCTATATTCATGATGAATATAGTGACAATGAGATTGAAGATATTATTAGTCCAAAACTAAGAAATTCTGCAATTACTACTATTAAAGATACATTTGATAATTTGGATCAATATTTTGGGCAAAATAATAATTCGATAAAAGCAAAGCAATTACTACAAACAAGAGAAAAAAATCTTCAATCATTAAATAGTATATCTAAAGAGGTTGTAGAAGAAATCTTAACGGGTGAAAATATGGTTATTAATTTAGTAGATGTAAAAAGTATAGACAATTATACTTATCGACACTCAGTAAATGTTGCTGTATTATCATTGGTTTTAGGAATAGAACTTGGTTTAAATAAAGATGAATTGTATGATTTGTGTATAGGCGCAATGCTACATGATGTAGGTAAATCATTTATACCTAAGGAGATTCTTTTGAAAAGGGAAGCATTAACGAATCAAGAGTATGAAATCGTTAAGGAACATGCAAAAAAAGGATATGATTATTTAAAAGAGCGATATGATTTGAATACAAGTGTAAAACTGATTGCGTTGCAGCATCATGAAAGAATAGATGGATCAGGGTATCCTTATGGATATACAGAAAATAAAATTAATAAATTGTCAAAAATTGTTGCAATTGCAGATACTTATGATGCAATGGTTTCCGATACGCCGTATAGAAAGGCTTTGCCAGCAAATGAAGCTATTGAGCTCATTATGGGTAGTGCGGGTGGAAATTTTGATTTTGATATGGTAAGAGTTTTTATAAAAAAAATAATACCTTATCCAGTAGGGAGTTTAGTGCAGTTGAGTAATGGAGAAATTGGTGTAGTAGAAGAAATAAAGCCAGATTTTCCACTAAGACCAAAAGTGAAAGTTGTTAAGCAAAATGCAGTTACAGTAGAAATGAAAAACTTTGATTTGATGAAAGAAACAAATGTGGTCATTGACGGGATATTGTATGAAGTTCCTAATGCATGTGTTCCACGTCAATTAGGAAATGAAAATTCTTTTAATGAAATAAGATAAAAAACCTTCTTTGAATTTTAAAATGTACCCTTTGTCAAGGACAATTTAAAAAAGCCTATGCTACATTAAGAAGATGATTTCTGTATTGAACAGGAGTCATCTTTTTTAGAT
>NZ_SLWV01000046.1 GCF_004345705.1 Marinisporobacter balticus | reverse complement strand
GGATCTAAAAAAGATGACTCCTGTTCAATACAGAAATCATCTTCTTAATGTAGCATAGGCTTTTTTAAATTGTCCTTGACAAAGGGTACATTTTACAGATCCCCCTAGCTTTTTTTATTATTTCTACTTATTTAATTCTCTTTCTATTTTTTCAAGCTCTTTTTCTAAATCTCTTCTAATTTTTTGTTTAATATTTTCTTTGATATCAATCTCTATTTGCTGTCTCTCTTGATCAATTTGTGCTTTTACTGCGTTGATTTGTTCTTGTATTTCTTGTTTTGCTGCTTCAATCTGCTGTTGTTCATAGCCATCTAGCTCTTGCCGCATCTCATCTTCTATACTTTCAACATATTGATTTAATTGCAACTGATTTTGTTGCCCACTTTCTATCAACGCAGATTCTCTATTTAAATAAGTATCCGCAATAGAGAATAGTCTAGTTTTCACAGTTTGATATAGGCTAGGTGTTGCTGCAAAAACTATTGTACTACAAGCAACAGCAAGTAGTAATACAGTTGTAATAATACTTTTTTTAAACCTCATAGGTTCCCTCCTTTTAAGTATTTTTATATATTATGTCAACGATTCTATATGTACTATTAGTATATATAAAAGTCTATACTTAAAAAAGAGATCAATTATTGGTAACATATTTAATATTTAAACAGGTTGGTAAATAAAAATAAGTTTTGAAATTATATCCTTATTATAAAATTTTTAATTAATGGCTCATAAATACTTTGCTGCTAATCACGAAATAAACTTTGTTGACCTTTTCTCGATAAATTTGACACCCCAGAGTTAGCTTTTCGTTGTTTTTTACATGATCTCTCGTGATTTTGATTTTCTAGCCATTTATTCTACGGTTCTCTTGACAACGAGCCTATCATGCCCTGTACTTATTATCAAGAAACTTTACAAGTATGTTTTAATTTTTATAATCTAAAAAAGCAGAAAACACATTTTCAAAGTATTTCCTACTATAACATTTATCTATATTATGGATATATATATTGATCTTTAGGTGGTTTAATACTTTCAACTTTAATAACTTTAATCAATGGTATAGTTTCTTCTTTTTCAGTATATTTATTATAATGAGTAGTTGAATCAATTATACCTGTAACTTTAATCCACACATTATCTTGAAGCTTGCTCCCCTCATCCCATTCACATAATAATCCAGTAACTTGAGCATCAGCAGCACAACAACTCATTAATAATCTAGAAATCACAAATCTATTTGTAGAAAAATCTAATTCTCTATAGATAAAACCTGATAGCTCAACTTCTTCACCCATCATGCTATCTAAATTTACATATACATTCTCTAAAGTGTCTCTAAACTTTTCTGCATCGAGATTATTTATACGATCACTATTCGTATTTATATCAATTTGTATGGAGTCTTCATTATTATTAATAATAGATTTTCCTCTATTATCTGAATTATTATCAACTATACTTACGCCTTTATTAGACACTATTCGCGCATTTAAACGATCTGGATTTACTACAAAAGCCAAAAACAATGGAATTATAAATATAATATATCCTAATTTTATTTTTTTAACTTTGTTAGAATTAAATATTCTTCTAATTTGAAATATAGATAGTAATACAAAAACGCAAAAAGAAAAAAGTACATATTTAAACATTTTGGGATTCATATATATGTTTATTTCCCCTGTGGCAAATAGCTTATAAATATAGTAGGGAAACGAAATAAGTATTATGAACCATATTAATTCATTTATATTAAATCTTTTCATTTTATCACCTATATCCCTATAATATTTACTAACATAGCCATAATAAAACATACTAAGGATATGATAGTTATTAGTTTTACTACAAATTTCATTTTAAATGAGCCACTCAACATCAGCGTATTTTTTATGTCTATCATTGGACCTAATATTAGAAATCCTACTATAGAACCAGTCGTAAATTGACCAACAAATGTTCTAGCTATAAATGCGTCAGCTTCTGAACATAATGAAAGCACAAATGCTAAAATCATCATTACTATAGTTGAAGATACTTTTCCCTGTCCTATTGATAAGATATAGCTTCTAGATACAAATGTTTGCATTAATGCAGATAAAAAGGCTCCGATTATCAAAAATTTACCAACATCATATAGCTCTAAGCTTGTATGCTCTATTATATCAATAATTTTTGAAAAAAAACCTCTTTTACTGACACTTACTGAGTGATGATGATGTCCACAACCACAACTATGATGGTGCTGGTGATCATGTTCATCACTACATCCTATATGTTCATGCAGAGTGTTATTTTTTAATGGATCATTTTTATATTGTATAATTCCTATTATATGACCTATTAAAATAGCACTCATTAAACCTAAAAATCCTCTTAAAAACACCATGTAAGTTTGATCAGAAAATGCATAATAAGTAGAAGCTAATACTACAGGATTTACTATAGGAACTGCAAGCATAAATGTTACAGCTATATAAAGAGGTACTCCTTTTTTGATTAGTCTTCTCATTATAGGTACTATTGCACATTCACATACTGGAAATATAATTCCCATTAAAGAAGCAGCAATAAGTCCTACAAGTCTGTTTTTAGGAATAATTTTAACTATAGTTCTTTCTGATACAAATATTTGAATTATCGATGATATAAAAGTACCAATCATTACAAAAGGTATCACTTCTAATATTATACTTAAAAAGACTACAGTGAATCCTTCTAAATAATCTTTTTGAATAACGGAGAATGCATCTCCTTCAAAGTTAATTATAATATTGAATAAAAAGATCATTATTAAAATACTTAACAGAAAAATGATTACATTTTCAACTTTATTCATAATAGATCTTGAAATCATCTGCTTAATCCCTCCCTTAGAATCAACAGTACACTAAAATGCTTTCTAATCAGCTTTATTAAAGTTCAATTTATTACAACTGAGTTCTGACTTATCTATTTCATAAAAAGTAGCATATATACAATTTTATACATATATATTCTTTCCTATATGATTAAACTTCATTTTTATTTAATGTTTTACCAATAAAAGTAACAACAAAGTATCCTCTTACAGATAATATAAGAATTTTAGAATCTGTAATTAAAGCCCTGGCTATAAGTACCTTTTGTAGTTGTCCTCCTGATAATTGTTCAATTTGTCTATTTTTTAATTCTAATATTCCTATATATCTTTATTTAAATCTTCTACCTTTAGTAAAATATTGGCTCCCTCAGTAGGAACCCCCTATAGAAAAACAAACTTTAGATTCTCTAAATTTAGCCATTTATCTAGGTGTTGGCTGATACTTTACAGGACTATGTACTGGAGGTATCACTAGTATGTATATAAAACCCTTTTTTAAATTAATTCTACCTCTTCCTTATTGCAAATCACTTGCATTCTCAATTACCATTTTATCATTTTATATTTTTATGTCAATAATATTATTTTCTCGAATAAATTCTTATTATAAATTCAAGAATCAAATGATTCAACTTTATTTGAGTAATGGTAGTAAACGCTATAATAGCGCAACACTCAATGGCAAAGAAATTACATCAGATTTAGCCATTAGAACTTTAAATTTAGCATTTAAGAATCATAAGCAAAATATATTTGTCAAAACATATAATTGGGGTAGTATGTCTATTGGTATTATTTGTAAATGTTTTTGGTCTAATAAAGCTATTCCTTCAGATTTAAGATAATTAGAGCAAATTAATAATAAATCACAAATATAAAGAAATAAGGGCTGGGATTTTTAAATTTCTCAACCCTCATTTTTTTTATATTTTCTTATCAAAATTAATCAATTTTCTCCGACGTGTTCCCACATACCATATCATATAGCAATTCTTATTACTCTACTCTATTTGTTTCTTTTTAATACAAAGTAGTAAATGAATTTCTTTTTCTAAAATAAATTGACTTAACGCACTTTATTTAACTTTAAAAATAAATTAATCATTATATTGATTCCATTACCAACATATCCTTTTTCAACTTAATATTAAAAAATATTGTTAATAATACTGTTAATAGATCTGCTATTGGTTGAGAAAGAATAACACCGTTTAAACCTATTATTTGTGGTAAAATAAGCACAATAGGTATTAAAAACACACCTTGTCTTCCTAGGCTTAATACTAGACCTTCTCTTCCTTTTCCTAATGCTAAAAATAAGCTCATATAAATTGTTTGAAAACCAAAAACCGGAAACACTATACTATAAGCCCTTAAAGCTTGAACCCCTATGTCAAGAACTCTAGATTCATTAGTAAATATTGATACTATTGGGCTTGCAAATATAATCTGAATTATTGCTAAGATAAAACACAAACAAGTTGTCCATTTAAGAGAAACATTAATTGATTTCTTCAAACGAATATATTTTTTTGCTCCATAATTATATCCTGCAATAGGCTGGAAACCCTTTGAAAAGCCTAAGATAACATAGCTTCCTATAGCAAATATTCTGTTAACAATTCCCATGGCAGCTACTGCAGTATCTCCATAAGGAAAAGCTGCTGAATTTATTAATCCCATTGATACACCTGACAATATCTGTGTAACAAGATTTGGTATTCCTATTTTGATTATTTCAAACAGAACTTTTTTAGATAAAGTGAAATACTTGATAGATAGTTTAATACTGCTTTTATCACTGTAAAAAAATCTAAGTAATAAAATTGTAGATAAAATTTGTGATATTACCGTTGCAATCGCAGCTCCACTGATTCCCAGATGAAAAGTATAGATGAAAATCGGATCTAAAATTATATTCAGAATAGCGCCTATTAACAATGTATTCATACTTGTTTTAGCTGCGCCTTCCGCTCTAGCTAAGTGATTCAATGCTATATTTATAACATTAAATAACGAACCTGGAATAAAAATATACATATAAGCTTTTGCAAATGGCAATATCGTCTCTGTTGCTCCAAAAAACCTTAATATTGGTTTTAAAAAAATTAAAGATGGTATTATAGCAATTATTCCTAAAATCAGACTTCCAAAAAATGCAATTGAAGACGCTACATTGGCCTGTTTTATTTCGCCTTCTCCCAAAAGTCTGGAAATATAGGATGCTGCTCCGCTTCCCAAAATCAAACCAATTCCTATACTAATCATTGATATAGGAAATGCTACAGCTAATGCTCCCATTGCACTCGTTCCCAATCTACCAACAAATATGGCATCTACAAAATTATATATTGCAGTTATAAGGAATCCAATAATTGCAGGTATACCAAATTTCAATAATGCTGTAGGAATACTTTCTTCACTCATAATTCTAATTCTTTCATTCATATCTAACTCTCCTTGTATAATATTTTAATTAGTTAAACTTACTGCCTTTATTTGATAACCTTGTTTATTATTATCAAACAGATATTTCAACGTATTGATAAATCTAGAGCTTTCATGGATATTTTTGTTGAGGTTTTTCCAAATATGCAAACAGGATATAATTTTAGAAGGTTAGACTATGCTAACCTTCTAAAATTATATCCTACTAATATTTATTCATCTACTCTATTTATTCCCTTTTAATCCAAAACGGTAAGTGAATTGTTTTTTCTGAAGCAAATTGGCGTGACCCCCATTATATCTAAAAAAGCTTTAGAAAATTTACTAGCATTTAAATAACCTACCCTAATGGCAACTTCTCCAATGGTTAAATTTTCCGACCGAAGTAATTCTGATGCTTTTTTAACCCTAAATTCTTTAATAAACGCATAATACGTTTTCCTGTATACTGCTTTAAAACAATCCGCAAATGTTTTAGAACTAATATGATATTTTTGAGCAATTTCTTCAATTTTAGTATAAACCTCTATGTTAGCAGTTACTTCTTGTTTTATTTGTTTAACCTTATTTATTAATTGCTTATCATAATATTTTCCAGTTAATTGATAAAATTCTATATCATTGGAAATTAATAACAAAATAAGTTCGGCAAATTTAATAACAGCTTTCTCTTTCCAGAAATCATGATTGGATAAAATAATTTCTTCCATAATATTTTTTATTTCAAGATTATTAGATAACACGATGTATTCATCGCACTCTTCAATTTTCAAAAGAAGTTTCTTGCTTGTTATCTTAGTTTCTGGAAAAATTGTTTTTAAGAAATTGTCTAATTTTTCTTCAGTTGTAATTATGGAGATTCCATTATAATTACCAAGAGGAAAACTATGTTTATATTGTTTATTTTTTAAAAGACCAACTACAAAATCACCAGCGCCTACATAAAACACTTTATTATTCTTATAATGTAATTCACATCTTCCAGAAATACAATAGTTTATTTGAATAAAGCCATTAACTTCTAATGGAAAAAGGTCTGATCTTTTTAATGCTAAATCATGATAAACAATCCATATACCTTTAAACATTTCATATTGTATAGTTTTACCATACATGTAATTTTTATTATAGTGATATATTATTCGGTTATCTATATTCTCTATTTTTTCAATCATATCATCGAAAGAAAGCTGATTTTGAGTATCGGCCAAAAATAATTGTTTATTCATTAAATTTCACCTCCAAAAACATCTTAAATTCAGTCTAAATCAGATTTTAGAACCTTACTTGATAGGTCAGGATGCTTTCGAACCTCTGCAGACAAAAATGATATCGCTTAAAGCTGGTGATTCCTTGGATAATGGCAAGCGGAATGAAAAATAATAAGAAAAAAATGGTTGTACTTATAATAAATGTACTTGTAATTTTCTTGACACGAGAATATTCCTTTGCTCCATAGTTTGAGCAGTTCATGTAAAGTAAGTGACTATGAATTTGAAACGCCTTAGGTGTGTATCTATTTTAGCGCCCATTCGCTTGCTTTGGATTGTATTGACCATAACCTGTTATAAAGTACAAGCGCCATTCTCCAGTCCATGATAAACAGACCTATACCGATAAATACTACCGATATCACTGCAGCAATGATTTCAGGAATATAAAATGTGACAGAAGCATCCTTTGGAGGAATCGGATGGACCGATTCTTTCAGTGGCTTTTCATTTAGAATGCTCATTACACGGCTCGCTGCATCTTTAGCTAGCACTGAGTTTTCACTAAAAAAAGAATACGAGTCATCATAACGGTACAATATGGGGTGAATAAAACATAGAAAATAAAATCAAGCAAAAACGCATTATGATTAGCAGCTGAGGCAATTAAAAGAATTCCAGCAGGAATCAAGAAAGCGAAAATTTCATTGATGCACACTGTAAAACACGTCATTGGGGCACGAAGGGACATCGTGTATTCAACTACCCATTTTTTATAACCCATAATCGCATCATGAAAGTTTTTGAAGGAATACACGCTTCGTTGATAAGCTCCTGTTAAATCAGGAAACTGATGTGCTAAAAAAGTCTCTATTTGTCCTGAACTCTCATCATAAGATATCAATACATTCCCGTATAGCATATCAATTTCTCCATTTTGGAGTGCCTGTACTCTGGATGCCACCTTATGAATATATTTCACTACGACTTCATCATAATAAGCGGAATCGCACCCAATAATTTTCATTCTTTTCAAATCGTGCATATTCTCCTGATTTTGATTTCTGTATAGGTATAGGGGTCTGTGCCAACTATGTTTTTCTTCGGCGAGTTGCAGGATTTCCTGACGCGATAGCTTCAGTCGTACACAAAATGTTTCTTCCTTTTGTTTTCTACTCCAAATGCTCGCATATTGCTCCGTTTGGATGATTTGTTTTGCGATATTTTAAAGGTGACATGCCTATGGTTTGTTGTGAAAATATTTTCCCATATGAAAATCATTGTAGAGAAACTCAATCCCTGGGAACACCTGATAGCTGGTCATGACGCCTTTTCCACTGTCACTTTCCATCTATACATCTGTTTGTATAACAACTTTGATTTCAGGACCATATAGATCCCTTTCTTTTGATAAAATACTTATTGCAAACACCTTCTTTCGTGTCCAACTATCCCAAAGCAACATCCAAAATCATCATAATTAGGAAACCACCCATGTAGTTGTGGAAATGGCTACCTGCTTTTTAAGCTCATCAAAAGCATCACTTAACATTGCCCTTCCGTTAACAACATGCATAGTATGCTTTTGGTACACTATATACTTCAATTCGCGGATACTAAAAATTATACTTTCATTCTAGTTAGCCATTACTAACCATCGATTTATAGTATCACTATATTTAAAATTTGTCAATTACATCAATCACTCCTTGAAAAAACGCTTAGTCTAAACTAATATAGAATTATATCCACAAAATAATCCCCGAGGTGATCAAAATGAAAATACAGGAATCTGCAGAGAACTATCTAGAAATGATTCTAATACTTAAAGAACGAAACGGACAGGTTCGCTCAATAGATATAGTAAATGAGATGGGTTATACAAAACCCAGTATAAGCATCGCGATGAAAAAACTGCGAGAAAACGGATATATTAAAGTTGATGAGAACGGTTATATAACTTTAGAAAAATTAGGTTATGAAATAGCAGTACAAATATATGAGCGTCATCAAACTCTTACTCAATTGTTAATAGCAGCTGGTGTCAATGAAGAAACAGCAATGAAGGATGCCTGCAGAATTGAACACATCATCAGCGACGAAAGTTATAAATGCATAAAAGAATACTTTAAACAAAGCAAGGGTGGATCATAAATCTACCTCCTCGTGGCATGGACGAAACTAATTCTTATTAAACAGCTATTTCTCCTAATCATATATAATTCATGGTAACAGTCATCTTTAATTTATTCTCATTTTCATATCCGTACTGTAAAATGTGGTAGGAAGTAAACTGACAGTGAATCAACTACTGCACACGTTCTTCAGATAGTTTTGGACTTTCATCGACTAGTTTGCGCCCATGCTGGGCGCACGCAAATAAAGGAGATAAAATTTTATCTCCTTTATGCTGTAATCTATTGTTTTTTCTCTATTTTCATCCTTATAGCTATTCTTTATTAACTGGTTTTTTAAGAACGCCAAGCATAAGCGCGGTTATAAAAGAACCTATTAATATAGCTGCTATATATGAAAATGGATTTCCTTTAACGATTGGGATAACAAAAGCTCCGCCGTGTGGTGCTGGAAGTCCTATATTAAAAATCATGGAGAAGGCACCTGCTACTGCTGATCCTACAATAATAGACGGAATCACTCTACCTGGGTCTGCTGCTGCAAAAGGTATTGCACCCTCAGTAATAAATGATGCCCCCATTATATAACAAGTCTTTCCAGCTTCTCTTTCACCTTTTGTAAATCTATTTTTAAATAATGTTGTTGCAATAGCTATTCCAAGTGGCGGCACCATACCGCCTGCCATAACTGCCGCATGAGGTGCAAAATTCCCAGCATCAATCATCGCAATACCAAAGGTAAATGCGGCCTTGTTTATAGGTCCCCCCATATCTACAGCCATCATACCGCCTAATATTAATCCTAATAATACTTTATTAGCTGTTCCCATGCTATTTAGCCAATTTTGCAGCCCTAAATTTAAACCTTTTACAGGATTTACTACAACAAGCAGCATAATAATTCCTGTAATGAATATTCCAAATAAAGGATATAATAATACTGGTTTAATTCCTTCTAGGGAATCTGGCAACTTAGCAAACGCTTTCTTCAAGAATAAAACAATATATCCTCCTAAGAAGCCTGCAATAAGTCCTCCTAAAAATCCGGCCCCATTATTTGCTGCAATAAGTCCTCCCACCATAGCTGGTGCAAACCCCGGTCTGTCTGCTATGCTCATACCAATAAATCCTGCAAGAATAGGTATCATTAAGAAGAATGCGTTTCCAGCGCCTATATCCATCAGTAGCTTTGCATAAGGATGAAAGGATGGGTCATTTGGATCAAATGCCTTTATTCCAAAGAAAAATGATATGGCTATTAATATACCTCCACCTACTACAAAGGGCAGCATATTTGAAACACCATTCATAATATGTTTATAAAATCCGCTTCTTTCCTTCCCTGTAACCTTTGAAGATCCTATACTTTCAGTATGATGATATATCGTTCCTTCACCCTTTAATCCTTTCGTAATAAGTTCTTCAGCATTTTTGATTCCTTGTGCTACTGGAACCTGAATAACTTTTTTTCCTTCAAACCTTCCCATGTCCACTTGTTTATCTGCAGCAACAATTATAGCTTTAGCTTTTCTGATCTCTTCATCTGTTAATATATTTTTAACTCCTGTAGCACCATTTGTTTCTACCTTTATATCTATATCCATTTCTTTTGCTTTATTTTTAAGGGCATCCGCAGCCATATAAGTATGTGCAATCCCTGTTGGACAAGATGTTACTGCTAAAACTAACCCTCTATCATCATTATTTGTTATCTCTTCGTCTTTCTTATCTGATTTTTCTTGATCCTCTATAATCTTTAATATTTCTTCTTCGCGTTTTGCATGTATAATCTTTTTCCTAAAATCTTCGTTCATCAACATTACAGATAGTCTAGATAATGTTTCTAAGTGCTCATTATTTGCATTTTCGCTGCCTGCAATCATAAAAAATATATGCGCAGGTTTTTCATCTAAAGCATCATAGTCTATTCCATTCCTAGAATATCCAAAAGCTAAGGCTGGAGTTTTCACTGCGCTAGTCTTTGCGTGAGGAATAGCAACGCCATCACCTACACCTGTTGAATACTCTTCTTCTCTTTTTAATATTGCTTTTTTGAATTCTTTTTTATTATTTAACCTTCCTGCATTGTCTAATTTATTTATTAATTCATCAATTACGTCTTCTTTTGTAGAAGATTTTAATTCCATAATGATTGTATCTTTCTTTAAAAGATCTGTTATTTTCATGTTTTTCCTCCTTTTATTTGAATTTGTTTATTTTTACTTGATCTAATAATTTTTCAACCTCTTCTTTTTTACATAGATCAAGTGAAAAAGCTGTAGCACTGCCAGAAGCAATTCCCCATCTAAAAGCTTCTTCTGCATTTAAGTTTTGTGAATAACTAGCAATAAATCCTGCAATCAAAGAATCACCTGCTCCTACAGAGTTTTTTACAATTCCTTTTGGTACAGACCCATGATATACACCTTCATTACATATAAGCAAAGCGCCCTCCCCTGCCATTGAAATAATTACATTTTCTGCCCCCATTGTCATAAGATTCTTTGCATAATGAATAATTTCTTCTTTCGTATTCATTTCAACATCAAATATTTCTCCTAGTTCCTCTTTATTTGGCTTTATTAAAAAAGGATGATGCTTCAAAGTAGCTATCAACGCTTCTCCTGTTGTATCTACCACTACTTTAACCTTGTTCTCTATACATTTTTGTTGAATTTTTGAATAAATATCTCTAGGTAAGCTCTTCTGTATATTTCCTGCAAGTACAAGATAATCTTTTTCTGTTAATTTATTCATTTTTTCAAGTAGTTCATTTATATTTTCTTCTATAATATAAGGGCCTGATCCATTGATCTCAGTTTCTTCGTCAGATTTAAGCTTTACATTGATTCTTGTATCTCCTTTTACGGTTATAAAGTCTGTCTCTATGTCTTCATCTTCTAAATATCTTTTAATATACTCACCTGTAAAGCCTCCTATAAAACCTAATCCTTGACTTCTTACACCCATATTCTTCAAAACCCTTGATACATTAATCCCTTTTCCTCCAGGATATTTGTAATCATTATTCACTCTATTTACTGACCCTAATAAAAAATCTTCTACTTGTACTACATAATCTATAGATGGATTTAATGTAACTGTATATATCATTATTTTGTCACAACCTTTATTCTAGTCTTTTCTCTATATTTTTCGCAATCTTCAATCTCACAGTTTGTAATAATGACCGCCTTTTTCAGGTCAGAAACCTTCACAAAAGCTGCTTCTCCAAACTTGCTCTCATCTGCTAGTACAAAAGCTTCCCTAGAAAGGTTTATAGCTGTACCCTTAAGAATTGCTTCTTCTGAATCTGGTGTAGTAAATCCATAATCTGGATGTATTCCATTAATACCAATAAAGCATTTATCAAATCTAAATTTTTCTAGATTTTTTAAGGCATCTATTCCAATAACAGCCTTTGTTCGAGCCTTTACTTTTCCCCCAACAATATAAGCATTTATATTGTTTTCTACAAGCATATCAATATGCTTCAATCCATTTGTAACTACAACAATATCCTTTTTATCTAAATATTGAATCATCATAAATGTTGTTGTTCCAGCATCTAAATAAACACAGTCTCCATCTTCTATTAACGATGCCCCATACTCAGCAATCATTGTCTTTTCCTGAATGTATTGATCTTGCTTCTCACTATAGGTAGGCTCATTAAATCTTCCCTTTAGTAAATTTGCTCCTCCATGTACTCTTTTTAATACATTTGTATTTTCTAAAAAACTAAGATCTCGTCTTATTGTAGATTCTGATGTGTTTGTAGCTTCTACAAATTCATTTATTTTTACTGATCCTTTTTTCTTTAAAATTTCTAATATGATTTCATGTCTTTTCTCAGTTAACAATTTCGTCACCTCTTAACCCTTTCATACTATCATTATAAATAAAAATCATTCAAAAATCAATCGTTTTCTTTCATTATTTTTCACTATTCATTACATTTTCAATCATTTTCATCCAATTTCAATCATATTATATTATTTCTACCCATACTATAGGTAATATCTGTATCATCTTCTGCTTCTATCTTGATTATTATGTTCTCTATATCATAACCATTTTTACCCCTTTTCATGTTTCTTCGGTTAATAAGAAATACAAAAGCATCCATTTCTGGATGCCTGATTTATCTGTACTACTAAGATGCTATGGCTATACTTTTATTTGTTTATTGCTATTTATGGATCACAGATATGGCAACTACCAGTTTCAAAACCCACAAGTTATAAAAAGCGCTGTGGAGGAACCACTTTAATCTGCTGCGGGCTTACATTGATCATAAACATATAAATTGTCACTACCATCTTTGGTGATATAATAATTATTATTTTTTTGTAAGCAATCCATAATATCCCATAAAATCCGACGCTATTCATTCCAAATTCATTCAAATATGTCCTTATTTTTTACTTTAGACTTTGTTCAATTAATACAAATCTATTATCTACCAGATCAATACTAACTACTTTATCATTTATAAAAAGAATGTTTTTAGCTGGAATATTCTCAAAAAAATCCTTTCCATATTTCTTAATATACTTAAATCCAACACCACTTTACAAGTAATTGATTATTCATTTCCATAAAATAATAAAATCAGATACCTTAATCCTAGGAATACTAATTTTAGAAGAACCAAACCCCTAGGAGGCATCTGATATGATTAGTATTTCCAATAATTCAATAAAGCAAACCATACACACATATTTTTTTCAATATAGAACTGTATTTCATAAAAGAAGTTTCGAAATTTTCATTTGGTTAATATCAGGTATTCTTTGCCTTGAAGAAATTCGTTCCATTAAGTTCGTATATGATTATTTTATTTGCAAGTATTCTAGTTGTTCTTTGAATTCTTTCTATCACTTTTTATCCTATTTAAATTTTTCACTGAACGACATAATGAATATCACTGTACGCATTTTACTGAATCTTGTACCTAAAAGTTTAAAACTAGATACGATTTTCTTATCTATTGATGATACTTTGCAACCAAAGTTTGGTCATAAATTTGATTGCTGTGGCAAGCTGTTTGATCACGCTACAAAAGATAAGAAAAATCGTTATATCCACGGACATTGTTTTGTTTCTTTGGTACTAAATATTCCATTGAACTACAATGATACGATCAAGTATTTGAGCCTTCCAATTGGATACAGACTTTATGATAAAGAAGCGAATAAGTTACATATGGCATCCAATCTAATAAA
>NZ_SLWV01000045.1 GCF_004345705.1 Marinisporobacter balticus | reverse complement strand
AGTATTTTATGCAAAAAAAAATGGGGGAATCGATAAAAAATTAAATTAATAAAAGAGAGTAATCACAGGGGCAGATGAGTTTCTGTGAGAACTCTGTTTATTATTGGGAGGTTAAGGATGTCTTATTTTAAATATAAAAACTTTAATATTTATTATAAAGTATATGGTGAAGGGAAACCTTTAGTAATTATACATGGGGATACAGCATCCTCAAAAATGTTTATACCAGAATTTAAATTTTATTCTAAAAACTTTAAGGTGATTTTATTAGATTTAGTAGGTCAAGGAAAATCAGAGAGAGTAAACGAGCTCCCATTAAATTATTGGCATTTTAATGCTATGTTAGTTGTAGAATTATGTAAATATATTGGTATTAGCAATGTTAATTTGTTAGGTACAAGCGGAGGAGCTATTATTGCTCTAAATGCTGTACTAGAAGAACCTACTTTATTTAATAAAATAATTGTAGATAGTTTTATGGGAGAAAATTTATCTTATGCTTTTGTCCAAAAAATTTTACATGATAGAAAAATAGCAAAAAACAAATTAGGTTCTAAGTTATTTTGGTTTATGATGCATGGCTCTGACTGGAAAAATGTTATTGAACAAAATACAAATTTAATTATAAACTTTTCAAGAAATATAGGTGATTTTTTCGATTGTAGCCTTAGTAGCATAGAAAATGATATTTTAATTACAGGAAGCTTGAAAGATGATTTAATACCTAATATTGAAAGTATATTGAAAAGTATTAATTTAAAAATACAAAATTCTAAATTAGTTATTTATAAGACTGGAAATCATCCAGCTATGTTTAGTAATAAAAAGGAATTTAGAAATTTGGTATTGAACTTTTTAACGTAAACTATAGTGAAAAATTCTTATTTACGTCATAATTAAAAAAACGAATAATTTACTAGGACACCGCAGTATTCAAATTTGAATTATGTGGTATTTTTGTGTAAGTATAGATATTGATTATAATGTGAATTAAATTTAAATATAGCAAGAGTAATTCAGCTTAAAGTGTAGTTACTAAAACTACATATAACAATGCACTCAAGTCCGTTTTGGCATAAAAAGCAGCCAAAGCACATTCCTTCACCAAGCCAGATCAGGTTTGGTGAAGGAATGTCTTGAGTACAAAACGTTAGAGGAAATCCCTAATATAGTATTTAAGTGGTATAAAGTTATAGGAGGTAATTTATATGAATGGAAGCTTGATTGGAATTTTGGCAGGAATGGGACCTAGGTCAACGGCTCCATTTCTCGATTTAGTTATTGATGAATGTCAATTACAATATGGCGCAAAATATGATGAGGAGTTTCCACATATGTATGATGGTATATTCCTTACCTACACCATTTTATATTGATCGTCCAATAAATCATGAGCTTATGAAAAAGACCATAATTAAAGGATTACAAAAGCTTGAATTAGCTGGTGTGGATTTTATTGCGATGCCATGTAATTCGGTACACATATATTTTAATGAATTAAAAGAATCAATTGGTGTTCCGTTATTAAATATTGTAGAAGAGACTATTAAGCAATTACCCATGCGTTCACAAAAGGTAACTATATTTTCAACAAGTTCAACATTTGAATCTGGAATTTATGAAAAAGGTATAATTAATAGTGGACATGAATTTGTCTTTAAAGCTCAATGGCAAGGAAAGTTAAATAATCTGATTCAAAAAATAAAATTAGATAAAAAGAATATAGATAACGTTGGTATCTGGAATGAACTTATCGAAGATGTAAAGAAGGAAGATATCGAAAGTATTGTAATAGCTTGCACTGATTTAAATGCAGTATTAGAAAAATCACATAATAAAATTAATATCATAGACGCATCAAAGTGTTTAGCTGAATCTGTTATATGCAGGTATTTGGAATTAATTAAATAGATTTTTATTAAAGTCTATAGCAACGGGATATCCTCTAACAAAATATCTTCGTTCGCTACGCACACCTTTTCACTGGGTGCAAGCACCGCCTGCGAAGAAGAGCTCTGATGGTCCAATTCAGAGGAATTGGAGATACGAAACGTTAGGTAACATCCTTAATATTGAGACGGTATTATTGCAAATAGTGAGAATGAAAGGAACTACTATATGGATAAAAATAATAAACTGGTATATTATGTTTTACTTGTAAGTTTTATTGGAATATTGGGCTGGTCGGTGATAAATCCTAAGGATTTATTTACATGGTTTCTAGAGGTTTTTCCAGCACTAATGGGATTAATTGTAATTATATTCACTTTTAAGAGCTTTAGACTATCCAATCTTTTATATGAACTAATATGGATTCATGCAATTATTTTGCTTATTGGAGGTCACTATACTTATGCAGAGATGCCTCTTTTTAATTGGCTTAAAGATAGTTTGGATTTGAGTAGAAATTATTATGATAGATTAGGCCATTTTTTTCAAGGTTTTGTACCTGCTATGATAATAAGAGAAATACTTTTACGTAAATCTACATTAGAGAAAGGCAAATTGCTAAATTTTATTATTGTTTCTATATGCTTAGCAATAAGTGCAACTTATGAACTTATAGAATGGTTTGTTGCAGAATTAACAGGTACTGCTGCGGAAGCATTTTTAGGAACACAGGGTGATATATGGGATACGCAATGGGATATGTTTTTAGCATTATGTGGAGCAATAATTTCTTTGATAGTGCTTAGCAAACTACATGATCGTAATTTAAGGAAGGGAAACTTATTAGATAGTAATAAGAAGAATATCACCTAACATGCTATTTCCAGACAGTCCACAGAAACCATGTATACCGTCGCAACATATCCAGACCGTTAGTGGAAATACCTAATAAAGAAAAATAGAAAATCATTGAAGCCACAATAATTATTAATACATACTAAATTCATCACTCGAACTCCTGAAACCACAAATATTTCCAAGAAACTAATAAAAATAGCTTTAAATGAAAGAGAACACGCAAAAATTCTTATTCTAGAAAACGCACAAAATAAAGAAGTCGAGTATTGGATACAAGAATATGAGTTAGTATACAAAGGTATACCATGTAAATTCGCTGTTTGCTATTCTCTAAAACTAAAACCTACTAAACAAAAAACTATTGAAAAAAGAAGATGAAATTGTTATAGGCCTGGCAACATTAAAATGAAAAGGCCTATCCTACAGGCTATTGTTGATATATTTGAGACCGTTCCAATAAAGGTTATAAAAGAAAAAAGACTAAAAAGGCGGATATTCCAAAGAAAACTTAAAAAGAGTCAAATAAAGATCATGAGATATTTAGGATTAGATGAAGGCATTTTTATTGGAAGTGCTCTTTGATAACAAGAATTAAGAAAAAAACAAAAACAGCCTTATGGGATGAGTACAGCTTTTTTTATGGAATAATTTTCATAAAAATGAATATTGACCCATGAAAGAAAGCTATTTTTAAAATTAAGGATAAACAGAAATAAAATCAACGAAATATGAAATCCATTTAACGTAATCCCTTAGTCCTCTTTATGGACAGACATTAACAGGCATTTGACAAATCATGGTATTAGTGTATAGTTATAGATAGAACGTAAAAGAAATTTGAATGTTTTCTATAAAACTCATCTAAAACTTCGTATTATTTACTAATCTATTATTTTCAAACGAATCATAGATTCTATGGGATAAACAACTACAAGCTATTTCTATTGTATCAGGGTATCATTCTAAGGGTATGCATATATTCTAATAGAGCAGTATAAACAAATTTCAAATGTTGTTGGTGAGATGCATCGTAGCGCGAAAATTCTTTTATGTATGCAGATATATGTATGAAATGGGAGGGAAGTAAGTAAACTAAAAAAAACAAACAAAAACAAACAAAGGAGAATTACAAATGATGAAAATTAAAAAACATAAAAAATTTTTAATGATGCTTATAGGACTATTTGTCATGGTGTCATTATTATCAGCTTGTGGAAAAACAGATGCAGATAAAGAGCAAGGAAATGAGGAAAAGAAGAAAGAAACGATTGTTTTTGCAGATGCGGGATGGGATAGTATTCGTTTTCATAATGCAGTAGCAAGTACGATTATTGAAAAAGGGTATGGATATCCAACCACTGAGATGATGGGTTCAGAACAAACATCTTTATTAGGACTTAGACAAGGTGATATTGATGTTTATACAGAGATTTGGACGGGAAATATTGTTGAATTATATCAAGAAGCGATTAAAAGTGGAGATATTGTTGAATTATCCATTAACTATTCAGATAATAAGCAAGGGTTATATGTACCCACATATGTAATCAAGGGGGATCCTAAAAAAGGAATTAAACCCATCGCGCCGGATTTGAAATCTGTAAAAGACCTACATAAGTATTGGGAGATTTTTAAAGATCCAGAAGATCCGAATAAAGGAAGAATCTTTGGATCCATCCCTGGATGGACAGCAGATGAAGTGCTAAGAGAGAAGATAAAAAACTATGGATTAGATAAAGCGTACAACTATTTTCAAGCGGGATCAGCGCCTGCTTTAGCAGCATCTATTACAAAAGCAATCGAAGATAAAGCGCCTTGGGTAGGATATTATTGGGAGCCTACTTGGGTGACTGGAAAGTATGATATGACACTCCTTGAAGATGAAGCTTATACAAAAGAAAAATGGGAGGATGGCTATCGTTGTGCATTCCCATCACAAGATCTTACGATTGCAGTCAACAAAGAATTTTCAACAAAAGCACCTGAAGTGGAGCAGTTCTTAAAGCAGTATCAAACAAGCAGTGAAGTGACGAGTAGTGCACTAGCTTATATGCAAGAGAATGAAGCAGATGCGAAGGATGCTGCAAAATGGTTTTTAAAAGAACATGAGGAAATATGGACAAAATGGGTTCCAGCTGAAATCGAAAAAAAGGTTAAAGAAGGGATTCAATAAGATATAAGTAGAGATGGATTTTAAAAGTATACTAGAGGGGGAGCCATATGAAAAAAACATTTGCAAACCAAGAGCGCTTACCTAAAATACAGATTCCTAAATTAAGTGACACTTGCGATGCTTTTATGGAATGGGTGGAACCATTATTGACAAAAGAGGCGTTTCGCAAGACAAAAGAAGTCGTAGAAGAATTTAAAAGAAAAGATGGGAAAAAGCTACAAAAACAGCTCATAGACTGGTCAGAGGAAAACAATCTATCTAACTGGACGGCGCCTCTTTGGAAAGATATATACTTAGAACCGCGTGATGCATTGATTATAAAGGGGAATGTTTTTTATATCATAAAAAATAAGCTGAAAGATTTAGGGTGTACACAAAAACATATCGCCACAGCGCTTACTTTATCTATTTTAAGATTTAAGGCTTTGATTGATCAAGAAGAATTAGAAGTTGAATTACAAGGGGGAAAACCCCTTTGTATGCTTCAATATAAAAAGTTATTTTCTACTACAAGGATTCCCAAAAGAGAAAAGGATTTACATAAAACAACGTTTAAACAAAAGCATATCATTGTTTTGTATAGGGCAGAGATATTCACTTTAGATGTATTGAAGGACTCAGGGGAAAGTAGAGATGCATCAGAGATTGAAGCAGATCTAAAACATATTATAGAGGAAAGTAAAAAAGAAGAAGGGCAAGGAATCGGAATTCTTACCACTATGAATAGAGATCAGTGGGCAGATACGAGGGAAGACTTGCTAAAAATAGATGCACAGAATAAACTGCATCTAGAGAAAATCGAAAAAGCAATCTTTGTATTATGTTTAGAGGATCAGCACACAAATACTTTAGAAGAGGCTTCAAACATGATGCTTTATGGCAATGGGAAAAACAGATGGTATGATAAATCCTTACAATTTATTATTTCTAAAAACGGAGAAATCGGCGTTAACATGGAACATACGGGAACAGATGGTTCGATTATGTCAAGATTTACAACCTATCTTTATGAAAATATGCAACCAATAGGTAGCAATGAAGCGATCGATTCAAAAGAGGTACCCCAAAAGTTAACCTTTCACTTAAACAGCGCATTAGCTGAAACAATGCGCAGTGCCTCAAATCAATTCGATCAGGCTATCATTGATACACAAACAAGGATTTTGCAGTTTGATCAGTTTGGAACAGAGCTCATCAAAACATTTAAAGTAAGTCCAGATGCGTTTGTTCAATTAGCGATACAACTAGCGCAGTATAAACTATATGGGAAATGTTATAGTGAATATGAACCGATCATGACAAGACAGTTTTTAGAAGGCCGTATAGAAGTGATGTATTGTGTATCAAATGAATCGATGGCATTTATAAGAAACATACTTTCAAATGATTGTGATCATAAGACAAAAGTAACCTCTTTAATCAAAGCCACACAAAAACATAGTGATAGAATCAATGAATGTAAGAATGGAAAAGGGGTAGATGGACATTTATTTGGACTCTTAAGCATGTATAAACAGTTTGGTAAAAAGATAGGCATGGATGATTTACCTACCTTTTTTAAAGATAAGGGCTACAAAACGCTCACCCATAGCACTGTATGCACCAGCACCACATCTGTTAAGGGGATAAAACTAGCTGGTTATGGACCCATTGTTGATGATGGATTTGCGGTTCGATATCTTAAAGATAAGCAACATATTTGTTTTAATATGACGAGTAGAACGCATATGAAAGAAAAACTAGATCAGCTTGTAGCAAATATTGAAGCGTCTTTAGTTGAGATGGCAGATTTGATGCGTATTTGAATGATTGAATAAAAACAGGTACATATAGGTTTCTAACGAAGGAGATTACGTTTATTTTCAAGAACTATAGAATTTTTCTATAGTTCTTTTTTGTGATATGATGAGAAAATAGGAATGGGTAGTGCGAAAAAAACATTCGATGCGCTTAATCTTGGGTTTGATGAATAATAAGGGTTAAAATAATTTTTTGATTTTGCTTAGGGGGTTTAGAAATGAATAAAGTGAAAATTCTACATTGTGCAGATTTACATTTTGATACACCTTTTTCTGAATTATCAAGGAATAAATCAGAAAGTAGAAAAGAAGATTTACGTGAAACCTTTGGGACAATTATTGAACTTGTAAAAAAAGAAAAGGTAGGAATTTTATTCATTAGTGGAGACTTATTCGATAACAAGCGTGTGATGCAAACCACGTTAGATTATATCCATAAAAAATTTCTAGAAATTTCTGATACAAAGATATTTCTTTGCCCGGGAAATCATGATTTTTATGATCATAAATCTTTTTATCATACGATGAAGTGGCCATCTAATGTATATATTTTTCATGAAAAAATCAGTAAAGTAAATTTAGCAGAATTAAATACATGCGTATATGGCGTTGGTTTTTCAAAGTCATATGAAAGAAAATCTTTGATAGAAAATTTCTGCGTCGATGACGAATCCTATATAAACATGATGGTTTTACATGGACAGGTAGTACAAAAAGGGCAAAAAAGTGATTATAATCCGATCACCATAGAGGATATTGGCAGGAGTAGACTTGATTATTTGGCTTTAGGCCACACACACAAATACACAGGCATTGAAAGCGTAGAAAATACTTTTTTTGCATATAGTGGATGTCCTGAGGGTAGAGGGTTTGATGAACTGGGAGAAAAAGGGGTATTGATTGGAGAACTAGGAAAAGGATATTGTCATCTTCGTTTTCAAGAAACGAGTAAACGAAAGTATTTTGTGAAAAAAATCGATATAAGTGAAACGCGCACTTATGAGGAAATCATCCGAAAAATTAATGATCAAATAGAAAATTCCTATAAAAAAACTCATTTATACAAAATTCATTTAATAGGGGAAATATCAGAAAAATTTAGTATCCGTACGGATTTGATAGAACAAAAACTAAAGGAAGAATTTTACTTTATAAAAATAATAGATGATACACAGATGATTCTCGATTATGATGCTTTGGAAAAAGAATTTTCATTAAAAGGAATTTTTATAAGAAATATGAGAGAAAAGATGTATCAAGCTTGCGATGAACAAGAAAAGAAACGATTATTAAAAGCTTTAAAGTTTGGCATAAAAGCTTTAGAAGGAGAGGGGATAGATCTTCTATGATGATAAAAAAAATTTCAGCAGGTAGGTTTGGAAAGTTAAAAGATATGGATATTGAATTAAAAAAAGGGCTTAATGTCATATACGGAGAGAATGAAGCTGGAAAGAGTACCCTACAAGCATTTATAAAAGCCATGTTTTATGGGATGGATTCAAAAAAGAAAAAAATAAGAGAAAATGATCGAAAGCGGTTTTTACCTTGGAATGAAGAAAATGCTTTTGGATCAATTTATTTTGAAGATAACCATAAAAATATATACATGATTCAAAGAACTTTTGGAAAAAAGAAAAAAGAAGATGAATCTAGGGTATTAGATGTTGTTACAGGAAAAGCTTCAAATCATATTGATCCTGATAAACCGGGGGTAGACATTTTTGGATTAGGAGAAGATGCTTTTGAAAAAACTACATTCGTAAGACAGCTCATGTGTCAAGTAGGGAAGGATGGGGAAGACGAAATTATGAAACGTCTTAGCAACCTTCAGGATAGTGGAGATGAAGATGTTTCTTATCATAAAGCTTTAGAACATTTAACTCAGGCAAAAAAAGATTTAATCAATGGAAGAAAAACAGGAAAAATAGATCAACTAAAAGAAAACTATGCTAATTTTCAAGGACAATGGGGGCAGAGGATGCATCTTCAAGAAGAGAATTCTGAGGATCAAATCTTATCTAATAAAAAGATAGAAGAAAAACAGCTTTTAGAAAATAGAATAAAAGATTTAGAAAAAGAAAAAAGACACCGAAAACAATTAAAAATTTACAAAGCGTACAAAAAACTAATGGTATATAAAGGTGAGATCAAGGAACTTTCTCAAGAAAAAGAAACAATCAGCAAAGCATTACATTTTAATGGACATGTTGTAAATCAAAATTTTATTGATGAGATGAAAGAGAAGCATACTATTTGGATACAGCGAAAAAACAGTTATAAAGAAGGTGAAGATCAAAAAAGGGGATTACAGACAAGGATAGAAAAAAAATTAAAGACATTAAATAGAAAACTTCAAACCCATTCAAATACTGCAATGATGCTTGGCGCTATTACTATCATAGGAAGTGGTATAATGGGATGGATGAAAAATAGCTCTTTATATGGCATAAGTGTACTTGGTTTTCTTATGTGCATCTATGCGTTTATGCAGAGAAAAAATATTACGAATAATATCGAAGAAATTAAAAAAGAAATAGCCTGTATGCATAAAGATATTCAAGGTGAAAAAGATGCCCTAAATGTTTTAGAAAGAGAAATGATAGAAAAGATAAAACCATTTTGTGGAGAAAATATGAAAATAGATGAAGTGGAAAGCTGGATGCATAAATGTAGTAGTAAATTGAACGATCAACGAGCATTAGAACAAAAGATAAGATCCTTAGAGGAAATTTATAAAGCATTACTTTATGATCAAGATGTAGAAAATATGAAAAAAGTATATGAAAACTTTAATAATACAAAAATAAATGAAACAATTGATGAAGAAGAAATAGAGAATACTATAAAAAATCAGCAACAAATATTGATTGAACGAGAGAAAGAAATAAAGGATATTGAGCATAGAATAAAAACCCGGTTGCACGAAAAAAAATCGCTAGTAGCAATCGAGGAGGAAATGGAAAGAAGTAAGAAAAAGATTGAGGAGTATGAAGAAATCATAGCATCTTTAGAGATTGCTTCAGATATACTTAAAGATGCATTTAAGGAAATACAAAGGAGCTTTGGACCTAGACTCAATAAAACAGTTGGAGATATTTTAAGCAGCATTACAGACCATAAGTATGAACAATTAAAAATCTCTGAAGAGTATGAAATAAAAATAAAGGATGCAGCAAAAAATCAAATCAAAGAGATAGAATATTTTAGCAATGGCACTTTGGATCAGATTTATTTTGCTTTAAGATTAGGGATCATTCAATGCATTTTTGATAAAGATTTTTCCGTACCTTTTATATTAGATGATGCATTTGTGCAATATGATGAACGTAGACTAGATGCAGTTTTAAACTATTTATATCAATATGCAAAGACACATCAAGTTATTTTATTTACTTGTCAAAGAAGAGAAATAGTGAGACTAAAAGAATTTTCACATGTGCATATGATCAACTTATCACAAGGTTTAATCCAGCGAGTTTTCCCAGAAGTTTTGTAGGTTCGCTAAATATTTTTCAAAGCATAAATACCTTTCATCAGCAGTTTTTAAATTTCCAAGTAGAGTATTTAAAAGATTAGTGGTATCTTCAATGTCGTATTTTAGATGAAGGAGTTCATCACTATTTGTAGTACTGTTTATGGTATGTTTCATGTTTGAAATCTTTTCTCGTGTATGCATAACCGCTTTTGATATATGACTAAGTTCTTTTTTAAGTAAATCATCTGCTTCGTCAACACCCAATGTATTTACTAAATTTTTAATCTCTTTGTAATGGTATTCATATACGGATATATCCATTTGTAATTCACCCCTAACTATCATATAGATATAGTATACAGCAAATACTATATCATGTATATATGTTATATATGAATACCATATAACGTATAATTGAATTGTATTTTTCATAACGGCTTGTGAATTGTATACATTCAATACTTATGATTCCATATCATCCATAATATTAACAAAATTTTTGATAATCCTAGCAGTTAATCCCCAAATAACATAGTTTTTATATTGATAAAACAAAACAGGATATTCTCCTGTTCGCCAATGATAGCTTTTGCCACTTGGGATCATAGAAAATGGAAAATTATTAGGCATAGAGGCGTTTAGGTCTATGTAATATTTTGTCGGCTTATTTTTAATAAAAAAGTCTATAGGAACCGTAAAAATATTGGATACCTCATCTCTATTAAACAGAATATCTGATGTATTCATGCCAGAAATTGTTCCTAAAAAAGGATAGAGTATAAGATTATAAGGCAGTACCAAAAAATCTAAAGGCCCCATAATCTCTATATGATCGGGAGAAATATTTAATTCTTCACAGGTTTCTCGAATGGCACATTGTTTGGTAGACTCGTTTTTTTCTAATTTTCCTCCTGGAAAACATATTTCATTGGGTTGGGTTTTTAAATCTTCTGAACGAACTTCAAATAAAAGTTGAAGTTGATCTTTAACTTTAACAATTGGGACTAAAACAGAAAAGCATGTGTATTTTCCTTCAGGAATAGCTTTTCTGTTTTTTATTTTTGTTTGAATAGAATTAAGATCCATATGTATCACCTGACCTATCTTTAAGTTTATGTGAAAGTGAAAGCTTATCTTTAACTTTAGGGATGATTTAAAAATAAGTTCACTAATCTTGTGCGGTATTTTAATTATTTTTTTTATCCCTTATTATGTAATAAAGATTGCTAATAATAGTATATGATACTTTGAGCGGTTTACAAACTATTTTTTAATAGGTATATTTCTTTTGAGGATGGTTGAAACTATTTAGAGAAACTGTAATAGGGAGGATTAGATATGGATAATTTAAGTGTTATGAGTATAAGCGTAGATCATAGAACAGATTCTGCTCCACGCATGCAAGAAATTCTAACTCAAAATGGAGATCTGATTGTTGGAAGATTTGGGATTCATGATCCAGAAGAAATCAATCATGGCCTCATTACATTAAATTTGAGATCAGATATGGGCAGAATACAAAATATGATGGATACATTAAATGGTTTAGAAGGAATAAAAGTAAATCATATGCAAGTATAGATAAGCTAGGTGAGTTTTCACCTAGCTTATATTTTGTAGATTCGATTGCTAAAATACTAATTTTTAAAACTATGAATTGGCGCTGGAATTCTTCCACCTCTGTTTACAAAATCACTACTTGAAAACTTACTTACAGCCATAATAGGAGCTCTTCCTAAAAGCCCTCCAAATTCAGCTTCATCACCAACCGTTTTTCCGAAAACTGGAATCAATCGTACAGCAGTTGTTTTATTGTTTATAACGCCAATCGCTGCCTCATCTGCTATAATGGCTGATATCGTCGTATCAGGCGTATCTCCAGGTATTGCAATCATATCAAGACCTACAGAGCAGACGCATGTCATGGCTTCAAGTTTTTCTATATTCAGAGAACCAAGCTGTACAGCATTAATCATGCCTTCATCCTCACTTACAGGAATGAAAGCGCCACTTAAGCCTCCTACATGAGAAGATGCCATAACGCCACCTTTTTTGACAGCATCATTCAAGAGAGCTAGAGCTGCTGTAGTACCATGGCCTCCACAGCTTTCAATACCCATTTCTTCTAAAATTCTTCCCACACTATCTCCTATAGCAGGGGTTGGGGCAAGGGATAAATCGAGTATGCCAAAGGGAACATCTAGTCGTTTTGAAGCTTCTCTTGCTACTAATTCACCAACTCTAGTTAGCTTAAAAGCAGTTTTTTTGATGGTTTCTGCAACAATATCAAAACTTTCACCTTTTACTTTTTCAAGGGCTGCTTTGACAACACCAGGACCGCTTACACCAACATTTATGATAGATTCAGCTTCTCCAACGCCATGAAAGGCTCCAGCCATAAAAGGATTATCTTCTACAGCATTGGCAAAAACTACGAGTTTTGCACATCCAATACTATTATTTTCTCTCGTAAGATAAGCTGTTCTTTTGATGATTTTGCCCATATCCCGTACAGCATCCATATTAATTCCTGATCTTGTATTGCCAATGTTTACTGAAGAACATACCCTTTCAGTAACAGATAGCGCTTCGGGTATGGAATCTATAAGGATTTTGTCTCCTTTTGAATATCCTTTATGTACAAGGGCTGAAAACCCACCAATAAAGTTTACACCTACTGCTTTAGCTGCTTCATCAAGTATTTTTGCGAATGCTACATAATCTTTATCATTACTTGCCTGCGCAATAAGGGCGATGGGTGTTACAGATATTCTTTTGTTAATAATAGGGATGCCTATTTCTGATTCAATGTCTTCTCCTACTTTAACTAAATTTTGGGCATATTTTGTGATCTTGTCATAAATTTTTGTTCTTGATTTTTTTCCATCAAAATCACAACAATCTAGTAAAGATATGCCCATGGTAATGGTTCGAATATCTAATTTTTCTTTTTCAATCATTTGAATCGTTTCCATTATATTATTAAAATTATGCATATGCTTCATCTCCTATTATGAAATTTTGTGCATTGAATTAAAAATATTCTCATGTTGTATTTTGATAGATATACCAATATCTTGTCCAACAGCTTCAAGTTTATTTTGTATCGTCTTAAAATTACTACTTGCTTTTGTTAAATCTACAATCATAATCATAGTAAAGTAATCCTGTAAAATAGTTTGACTAATATCCGAAATATTAATATGGTTTTCTGCTAATACAGAAGAAACTTTTGCGATAATTCCTATTTTATCCTTCCCAATTACTGTAACAACTGATTTCATTAAAAATCATCTCCTCTTTTAGTGTAAATTGTATCGAATCTTAAAATGAAAAAGAGACGAAATGAAGATAATTCGTCTCTAGAAAGCAAGATTTTAAATGAAAGAAGATACCATGAAATAAATCAAATGGTACTACTCTTTATTTTATTAAAATCCCCTGTCCTTTTACCTGAGAGTTTCGCCAAAAATTTGGCTTTCCCCTTCGGTGCTCTTTTGAGTCTCTCCAGAGGTTCGTCCAATAACGGTCGAAAATCTTCCGTTATCTTCATCCGAAGCTATGAAATTATGTAAATTATTCTAACACAAAGACATTACAAAAAGCAACTAAAAATTTTCAAAATTAATAAAGACAAAGAATAAAACAAAATAGATTTAGTTAGAAAGCTTAAAAATGAGGTAGGCAGATTCAAAATATTTTCGAAACATATTGACATATTTCGAAAATATTGGTAATATTACAACAATGAATATTTATACATAAAAGTATTAATTTGTTAAAGTGATAAAGGAAAGAAAAATATACAAATCATTTTTATTTCGATTAGATATAAGAGAAAAAAGCTTATATATATGGGCTATATTTAGATGATCATAAAGGGGGAGGAGTAATGATATTAAGTGTTATCGTAGCATTCACGATTATTCTTTTGGTATTGACCATTGGAGAAATTGTATCCACAAAAACAAAAGCATTTGTTCCATCGGTATTTGTTTCAGCAGTTTTATTTTTGATTGGGTTTTGGACTGTTTTTCCTAAAGATTTAATTGATCAAGGTTCTTTTGTAAAACCAGTTGTTTATGTATCTATGTACTTATTATTAACGCATATGGGAACTTTAATGAGTGTTAGGGAATTACTATCACAGTGGAAAACCGTAGTAATTGCTATGATGGGTATATTAGGTGTATGTGCAATGACCTTAACAATTGGTAAAGCATTCTTTGGAGCGAAAACAGTTATTGTAGCAACACCACCACTTACTGGAGGAGTTGTAGCGTCAATCCTTATGTCTAGTGCAGCAAATGATTTGGGGTTGACAAGCTTGGCAGTACTTGCAACTTGCATGTATATTATGCAGGGTTTTATAGGATATCCTATAACAGCATTATGCTTAAAAAAAGAAGCAAAAAGGTTATCAAATGTTTTTAAAGATAAAAAAGATAATGAACAAATAATAGAAAAAAGTAAAGAAGAAGGATTAGGTAAGAAAAAGCTTATTCCATCATTATCTGAGAAATATCAAACTTCTTATTTTATTCTTTTAAAGTTAGGTATTGTTGCATGTCTTGCACATTTTGCCGCACCTTATATTCATTTAAATGAATTTGTTGTTTGTCTAATATTTGGTGTTTTGGCATGTCAAATAGGATTTCTTGAAGAAAGGGCATTAAATAAAGCCAATGCCTTTGGATGGATGATGACGGTTCTTATGGCATTCATCTTTGCGAGTTTGTCAAAAGCAACACCAGCAATGCTTGGTGAAATTGTAGGACCTCTTCTAGGAATTATTGTATTAGGGGTAATTGGTATGGCAATTTTATCAACGTTAGCAGGAAAGTTACTAGGATATTCAAAAGAAATGGCATTTTCAGTAGCATTAACAGCACTATTTGGATTTCCAGCAGATTATATTTTAACAATTGAAGCAGTAAAAGCTGTATGTAAAACAGAGGAAGAAAAGGAATTTGTATTAGAAGATATGCTTCCTAAAATGCTTGTAGGAGGTTTTACAACGGTAACGATTGCTTCTGTTATCATTGCAGGAATCTTCGTAAAAATGTTATAAAATATAGATGAGGTGAAAGTCTGAAATATATCAAGATAACAGTCCAATAAGTTTATGGGCATAGCAAACAAGCCATTGAAGATGACTTTAAAAATCAATTTACTTTCTA
>NZ_SLWV01000044.1 GCF_004345705.1 Marinisporobacter balticus | reverse complement strand
GATCTAAAAAAGATGACTCCTGTTCAATACAGAAATCATCTTCTTAATGTAGCATAGGCTTTTTTAAATTGTCCTTGACAAAGGGTACATTTTAAATGGTGTAGAGATTTTTTATTGTATAAATTTATTCCCTAAATATTTTTGAATATCTTTTGGGTCACTAGAAGATGTAATAAGAATCTCACGATCGCTTTCTTCGAAATATACAATGATTTCCATATCGCCTTCTAAAAAGAATTTTGCGATTGTTTCTTCTCTCAATTCTCTTATTTTATTTTTATGATGTTTTTTCTTTTCAAATTCTTTTGTAAAATAAAATCCAGTCATTCTAATTACTTTCGTATATCTTTTCATTTTGTCCTCCTAAAAATTTATGAATCTTTTATGCTAACATTTATTATCTCATAAATTTTTAAAGTTTACTACATAAACATTCAATAAATCATGGTAATCGCATGAAAATTTAGGTTCAACATCAAGTTTTGTGATAACAGCATAAAATAGGTTAGGTCAATATATCTTTTAATGATAATTTATAGAATATATTTAATGAAAACATTGATTTTAAGCCATTAATCAAAATGTATTTGGAAATAATTATATTGTTATTTTTGTTGACTAACTTTTGTTTTTCTAAGATCACAAAATTCGACGTTGAACCTTAAAAATTATTTTTAATGCGATAGACGTGGCAATAAAGTTATTGGATAGATTGCATTGCTTCTTGGGCAAATTTAGTGGTAACAATTTTTTCATAAGGGGCCCTTTGATCTAATTCACCAGCAAGTTCTATAATGTCCATCATATGATTTAATCCTTCTTTTGTTAAGACTAAATCAGGTTTCCATGTATCTTGATCTTTATATCTTTTTGCAACTTCTGTTAGGATTTCTAAATCTGCATCAGGAAATTGTGGAGAAATAGATTGAGCGATTTCTTCAGGGGTATGTGTTTCAACCCATTTCATCCCTTTATAGATAGCGTTTGTAAATGATTGAATTACTTTTGGGTTGCTTTCTATCAAACTTTTTTTCGCACAATAGCAAGTATAAGGAATATATCCACCAGCTTCGCCAATAGAAGCTACAATATGTCCAGCCCCTTCTTTTTCAAGCATTGAAGCTACAGGTTCAAACAATGTTACAAAATCACCTTCTCCGCCAGTAAAGGCTCCTGCCATAACAGCGAATTGAATATCGGTACGTACGGTTACGTCTTTTTCAGGAACTACATTATTCTCTTTTAGCACATACTCTAAAGTCATTTCAGGCATACCCCCTTTACGTCCACCAATAATGGTTTTTCCTGATACATCAGCAAAGGTAAAGTTTGGCATAGGTTTTCTCGCTAATAAGAAAGAACCGTCTCGTTGAGTTAGTTGTGCAAAGTTTATTGCATAATCTTCTTTTCCTTGATTAAAAACATAAACAGACGCTTCAGGCCCCATAAAACCGATGTCTACTTGACTCGATGGTAATGATAGCAAAAGATAGGGTTTTCATGAAAGGAATATAGACAAAACTAACTTTCATATATATTAGTAGTAAATGTTGAAGGGGAGTTAGGCATATGAATCATTGGGTAGAGACACCTTATGGAAAAAGGTATCAAGAAGATCATGGTACGTCTATCGCTTTTTTTATGACAACGCCAGATGAAGATGGGAATAGAGTTTTGCCTGATGTGGTAGTAGATATTATTTTGGAAGGGTATATGCATTTAGATCAATGGAGAGAAGAATAGGATCAGATTAATAAGAGCAGGGATCGTTTCTCTGCTCCTATACGTTGAACTATATTTTATAATAGATATGAATTTTTTTTCTAGCATAAGCTTTATCATTATCAAAGACTTCTATACGCTCAATAATTTTATTTAAGATTTTTTTCTTGGTTTCGAAGGAGAGTGTATCAAACTTTTCATGAAAGGGTGTTAGCTGGCGCATAAAATTTTTATTTCCTTGGTAATTATTTATATTATTTATATTAGATTGCAGCTGCTTCAAGAGTTTGCTTTTTTCTTCCTGTTCTTTGGATAATTTTTTCTTTCTATCGATGAAATCTGTTTCGGTGATGATTTCTTTTTCAACCAGTTCGAATAGCTTATCTTTTCTTCTTGAAATACTACGAATACCATCCTGTAGTGTAGTAAGCTCATTTCTAATGGTATGTAACTTATGTTTTTTTTCTTCAACTAATTTTTTATTCATTTTATAAACCATATTCTGCGATGCTTCTATATTTTGAATACTCTTTTTGATTTCTTTCATTACTACATTTTCTGATATGTAATGATGCCTACATTTTCCATAGTGTTTATAGCTTTTACAAGTGAAAAATATCTCGCCAGTTTTTTTGCTATTTCTTAGCATATATTCTTTGCAATCCCCACAAAATATGATGCCAGATAATAGGTTTGGGATTTTAGAAGAAGCTCCACGGTTGAGCTTTCGTCTATTCATATTTTCTTCAGATTTTAAAAATAGTTCTTTAGAAATGATAGGGGAATAGAGACCTTTAAAGGTATGATATTCATCTGTATAGACTACTGTTTTCTTACCATTTTTTTTAACATATTGTTGCCTTTTATGAATCATCTCACCATAATAAGTTGGGTTTTTCAATATACGAACAATAGCAGTGCTAGTAAAAGGTTTATGATTTCTAGTTAAATATCCTAAAGCATTAAGATGAATCGCGATACTTCTAGTTCCCATGTTTTCATTTGCACTAAGGTCAAATATTTTTTTTGCAATCAAAGATTCATTTTCATTAATTTCAAGTGTCTTGTCTTCGTTGATTGTATATCCTAAAGGAGGCTTCCCACCACGCCATTTCCCTTCATTTAGTATTTTTCTGTGCGCTAATTGGATTCTTTCACTTATAGAAGCTCTTTCAAATTCAGCAAAAGAACCTAGCATATTTAGCATTAATTTTCCAGATGCAGTAGAAGTATCAAAGTTTTCTGTTTTAGATTTAAATATCACATAATCGTTTGTAAAGACTTCTAATATTTTCATAAGATCAGCCATATCCCTAGAGATCCTATCTAATCTCCATACTAGTGCTAAATCATATTTGCCACAATCTGCAAGTAGTTTTTTTAATGCAGGTCTGTCCATGGTACTAGCAGAGAATCCACCATCAACATAAAAATTATAAATTTCATAATCAAATGCATCACAGTATTTGATTAACTCCTGACGTTGCGCCTCAATAGAGTGTCCACCAGAAGCCTGTTCTTCAGTACTAACACGCAAGTATAGGGCAGCTTTCAAAAAAATCACCTCATTAGGGTACGTATATTAAGACATATGCAAAGAACTATAATATTTATTACTGGATTTATATTAGAAATAGTTGCGAGAAAGATAGTGGTGGTAACTTTCATGGCAATCGCACGGAAAAGATAAGAGATAAAAGAAAGTATAATTGAAAATAAATTAAAAAATGGTTTATGAGTTAAATGTATAAAGGTTTATTTGCTATGCCTGTAAAGCCTTTGCTTCAGGTCATTTCTTAAGAAAAATAATCACATCACATATTCTAAGGGCGCAATGCTATTTAAAAAACTTTGTGAAAAGTTATAGTTGAAATTATATTTTATGCGATTGCTCTGGAATATCAGAAGATAAGTGTAGATTTTATATAGACTATATGATATTATTATGCTTTGTGACACTATAAGAATTGGAGGAAATGTATGCTATTTAATCAAGAAAATGTTGAAACTATGAATGTGAAAAACGAAATACTATCGGGACTTACGGTAGCTTTGGCATTGGTGCCAGAAGCTGTAGCTTTTGCGCTTGTTGCAGGGGTTAAGCCGTTAGTGGGATTATATGGAGCCTTTTTAGTGGGTCTCATAACTTCTATTTTTGGAGGAAGACCAGGAATGATTTCTGGAGCTACTGGAGGATTAGCTGTTGTAATGGTAGCACTTGTAGCACAGCATGGTGTAGAATATTTATTTGCAGCTGTAGTTGTAATGGGAATTATACAAATATTAGTAGGGGTATTAAAACTGGGTAAATTTATAAGAATTATTCCTCATCCTGTAATGTTAGGATTTGTAAATGGACTTGCTATTGTGATTTTTTTAGCGCAATTAAATCAATTTAAAGTAGTTTCTAGCGATGGAACATTACATTGGATGACTGGTTCAGAGTTGTGGATCATGGTAGGATTGGTATTATTAACCATGATGATTACTTACTTTTTGCCTAAATTGACGAAAACAATACCAGCCTCATTATTTGCAATTATTGTCGTATCAGTACTCGCAAATACTTTTGGACTAGATACAAGAACTGTTGGTGATATTGCGCGTGTAGGAGGAGGACTGCCTAAATTTCATATGCCTAATCTACCTATGGATTTAGAAACCTTTAAAGTTATATTTCCTTATGCATTTATTTTTGCTGCAGTAGGACTTATTGAATCTCTTATGACGTTAACGTTAATAGATGAAATCACAGATACAAGAGGTAGAAGTAATAAAGAATGTATGGGACAAGGACTTGCCAATATCGTAACAGGATTTTTTGGTGGAATGGGCGGTTGTGCTATGATTGGACAGAGTATGATCAATATTAATTCTGGAGGACGTAGAAGATTATCTGGAATTTCAGCATCATTATTTTTATTAGGGTTTATATTATTTGGCGCGAATTTGATAGAAAAAATTCCTTTAGCAGCACTCGTTGGCGTAATGTTTATGGTAGTGATCGCAACCTTTGAATGGTCAAGCTTTAGAATTATGAGAAATATTTCAAAGGCAGATGCTTTTGTTATTGTATTAGTTTCAGTGGTTACTGTATTTGAGGATTTAGCCATTGCAGTAGCTGTAGGCGTAATTGTATCTTCTCTAGTATTTGCTTGGGAAAAAGGAAAAAGAATTGATGTGAATGCGTATATAGAAGAAGATGGTACAAAGGTATATGGAATAAGAGGTGCTTTGTTTTTTGGATCTTCTCGTAATTTTGTAGAAGCATTTGATATTAAAAATGATCCAGAAAATATTGTGATAGATTTTATGTATGCGCGTGTTTTTGATCATTCAGGGATTGAAAGTATTAATACTTTAACAGAAAAATATAAAAGTCTAGGGAAAAAACTGCATTTGAAGCATTTAAGCAGAGAATGCTATGATTTTATTAGAGATGCAAAAGAAATTATTGAAGTAAACATCATTGAAGATCCAAGGTATCATGTTGCTTTAAATAAATTAGGATAAGGCACAAACAAAAAATATGAAAAAATAAAATTCGTATCACATGTTTTAAGACTAGAGATAAACCAATGGCTCTAGTCTTTTTGTAAATCCTATCTTTAGGTAACATGGTCAGATAAAAGTGCAGTCATTGTTTTATCAGCCCCTTGACCGTTGATGAGTGACACCTCTAGTCCTTCTTTTTCAAAAAAACCCTCTGTGATGGCTACATACTGAGGTGCATAAAATACTGAATGGGTTACTTCAGCCACGGTAACTTTTGTTAACATTTTTTCTCCACAGCCAGTTAAAGTAATAGATAGTAGAAAAATAAGAGAAAGAACGAAACAAATTTTTTTCATGTTTTTCATGTATAATCCCTCCAAAATAATAAAAGTTTTTACATGCTTTTATAATATTCATGAAAAGAAGTAATGGTTACAGCGTTAAGATTTTTGATAAGCAGAATTTAGAAGTAAAAATAGAGACATCGATGGGAATATTATCAGTATAAATATGCATAGTATATGCAAAATTTTGAGAAAAGAATTGTTGCATAATTTGACTTTGTTGGATTTTTAAGATATGATTTAATAAGTGGAAAATTTAGAATATTATAGAATGTGATTATTTATTCGATTTCTATTTGATAAAATGAAATAATAAAGTTAGAAAATTATTAAAAACATCATTGTTATGTTTTTAGTGGTTAATAAAATAACAAATTGAAAGGAGAACTTTTTTTTATGAGTAGTGGTGACTCGGGTAATTTCGAGAGAGTATTATCAAAGAAAGACGTCATGGCCCTTGCTTTTGGGGCAATGATAGGATGGGGATGGGTTGTCCTCACGGGAGAATGGATCAGAATGGCAGGAGCATTTGGATCCATGTTAGCGTTTATATTAGGTGGTATAATGGTTTTATTTGTAGGACTGACATATGCAGAGCTTACAGCAGCAATGCCAAAATGTGGTGGGGAACATGTATTTAGCCACAGAGCATTAGGAAACAAAGCTTCGTTTGTATGTACATGGTCTATAATTTTAGGATATGTATCTGTTGTAGCATTTGAAGCAGTTGCTTTGCCTACTGTTCTTGAATATCTTTTTTCTTCTTATCTTAAAGGGTATATGTATACAATCGTAGGGTATGATGTATATCTATCGTGGGTTTTGGTTGGTGTCTTAAGTTCTATTCTCATAACGACTGTAAATTATTTTGGGGTAAAACCAGCAGCATTTCTACAAGGGGTAATCACACTTATCATTGCGTGCATAGGAATCACACTGTTTACAGGAGCGCTATTTCATGGACATATTGAAAATATAAAGCCTATGTTTGTCAATGGAAAAAGTGGTATATTTGCAGTAGCAGTAATGACACCGTTTATGTATGTAGGATTTGATGTTATACCACAGGCAGCAGAAGAGATTAATATTCCATTTAAGATGATCGGAAAAATAATTATGCTATCCGTCTTAATGGCGATTGCTTGGTATGTAATGATTATCTATAGTGTATCAACATCACTTAATGTAAAAGAAATAATGAAGTCAAGTCTTGTCACGGCTGATGCCATGAAAGCGGTATTTTACAATAGTCCTCTTGCCTCTAAAGTTGTTATTATAGGTGGTGTGGGAGGAATAATCACAAGTTGGAACTCCTTTTTTGTTGGCGGTAGTAGAGCCATATATGCAATGGCAGAATCTAAAATGTTACCATCTTTTCTTGCAAAGATCCATCCGAAATACAAAACACCTGTAAATGCAATACTATTAATAGGGATTTTATCTGCATTTGCACCACTTCTTGGAAAAAGTATGCTTGTCTGGTTGGGAAATGCAGGTGGGTTTACAATCGTGGTTTCTTATTTAATCGTTTCAATATCATTTCTTGTACTCAGAAAAAAAGAGCCTGGAATGCCAAGACCATACAAGGTGAAGAAGGGAAATCTTGTAGGAATAATTGCTATCGTTTTAAGTTTTGGCATGATGTGCCTTTATCTACCAGGTGCGCCAGCTTCACTTGCATGGCCATATGAATGGGGGATCATTTTAGGATGGTTTACACTGGGAATCGTATTTTATGCATGGGCAAGTTTTGCGAATCAAGATTTTAATGAAATTTCTTTTGGCAAAAAATTAAGTAATGACAGCGAATAAATGATTTTAAAATGAATAATAACGTAAAAAAATCGAGAAATATTGCTCGGTTTTTTACGTTATTTCAATTATTCTCTTTGTTGTGTAATTACTCACGTATCTATATAGAATAATTCAGAGAAGCGTTTGAATTTAAATTTCAGGATGAAAATAATGGAAGATTAAACATATAGAAAATATGAGTATAGCAAAAACAAATAGATAACCTAAAATATGATAGATGGAGATTGCATTATATAGGGTTGCAATGAACAATAGAAAGATCCATAGGATCGTAAAAATACGAAGGATGTATTTTAAGGTATACCAATGTGAAAGCAGAAAAAAAGCTGTGACAAATACAAGATAAAATAACAATAGAAAACCTATAAATGCTAAAAGAATACCTGCGATAGCATGATTTGCAAGGTTTTGCATAAGCGTTGTATTAGAAAAGGTATACAAGGTGTTTTTAGCGACTTGTAAAAATATATGACCTATAAAACTGCATAAAAATCCGAATATGGATTGTAGTATATAGAGAGAAAGATTAAAATTAGTTTTCATAAAAGCCCCCCCTTAAAAAATTCACTATATCAATCCTATGAATGAATGTAAAAAAATATTATTAAATGGGAAGAATAGTGAATATAAATATTAAAGAGAACTGTTAGGTCATCAAGTTTTCAGAAAGTGGGGTTTTATGAATTATAATATAAAGATTGATGATGGAAAACACAAAGCAGGATATTTAAGAGGAAGAGTAGATAATTTTTATTGGTATGCACTCGTACATAAGGAACAAAATGAAACAGGTATAAACCCTTTAAATCTGCAAAGTGGAGAGGGAAGAGTGACAAGATTATGCGTATATAAAGATGTTGTTGAACATGGAGGAAATCCGTATGCACCTAGCTCTAGTGTGAAAAGATTTATTTATGCAAATTATAAAAGAGAATGGGATGTGTTGAATAGTAATCACGTAGAGTTAGTAAAACAATTGATCAATTACTTAGAAAGAAGATATTCTTTAAGGATCATAAAATAATTTTTGGAGGTAGGTATTGACTTTTATGAGCAAAAAAATATATAATGATGGAAATATAACTATATAGCAATAAACATTGAAGAAGAGGAGTAAATAATTAAATCCTTCTAGAGAGAGAAATTCGTAGGCTGAAAGATTTCTTAGGGAGAAGTTATTGAAGGTAGCTTCTGAGTTGCTGGATTGAAATAATAGTAGGTTTAGCCGGGTAATTCCGTTATCTATGTGAAAGAGCCAGAAATTTTGGAATTAAGGTGGTACCGCGAAAGAACCCTCTCGTCCTTATATATTATTAGGATGAGAGTTTTTTTATTTGGGGAAAAATTATTTTAAAATTATTCCTTAGGAGTGAGGATATGTTTTTTATAGGTGTAATATTTTTAATGATGGGTGCGATTTTGGTATATGGAACAAAATACATAATAAAGATTTTTAATATGAATAGTCCTGTTATTTTGAAGCTGATAGGATTTTTCATAGGTGCAATAGGATGTTTTATGATTATGTATGGTGATTTTCCAAAATGGTTAGTATTTATTAGAGAATATCTTAAAGAATATCTTAAAAAACGAGGAGTGTTAGTATGACAATGAAAAACTTGGATAAAACCTATAATCCACAAGAATTTGAGAAAAGAATTTATGATCATTGGCTAGAAAAACTTTATTTTAAAGCAAAACCAAATCCTGATAAAGAGCCATACACAATTGTACTGCCGCCACCAAACATTACAGGACAGCTTCATATGGGGCATGCACTAGATCATACGTTGCAAGATGTACTCATTCGATATAAAAGGATGCAAGGGTATGAAACATTGTGGCTACCTGGAACAGATCATGCAAGTATTGCAACAGAAGTAAAGGTAGTAGAAAAAATATTTAAAGAAGAAGGAAAGACAAAAGAAGAAATTGGTAGGGATGAATTTTTAAAAAGAGCTTGGGCATGGAAAGAAGAATATGGTGGAAGAATTGTAGAGCAAATGCAAAAGCTAGGAAACTCTTGTGATTGGTCAAAAGAAAGATTTACAATGGATGAAGGTTGTAATAAAGCTGTAACAGAGGTTTTTATAAAACTTTATGAAAAAGGATATATTTATAGAGGAAATCGTCTGATTAACTGGTGTCCAGATTGTAAAACATCGCTATCAGACGCAGAAGTTGAACATGAAGAACAATCAGGAAATTTTTGGCATGTAAAATATCCTGTAAAAGATTCGGAAGAATTTTTAGAAATTGCCACAACAAGACCTGAGACAATGCTTGGGGATACAGCTGTAGCGGTACATCCAGAAGACGCGCGATATAAACATTTAGTAGGGAAAATGTTAATTTTACCAATCGTAGAAAAAGAAATCCCTATTATTGCAGATGAATATGTAGATAAAGATTTTGGAACAGGGGCTGTAAAGATTACACCTGCCCATGATCCAAATGACTTTGAGGTAGGACTAAGACATAATTTAGAGCAAATTACCGTAATGACAGATGAAGCAAAAATGAATGAACATGCAGGGAAATATATAGGCATGGATCGTTATGAATGTAGAAAAATGATTGTAAAAGATTTAGATGAAGCTGGATTTTTGGTAAAGGTAAAAGACCATACCCATAATGTGGGGGCTTGTTATAGGTGTCATACAGTGGTTGAGCCAAGACTAAGTGAACAGTGGTTCGTAAAGATGGAGGAACTTGCGAAACCTGCTATTGAGGCTGTGAGAGAGCAAAAAACACAATTTGTGCCTGAACGGTTTGACAAGATTTATTTTCATTGGTTAGAAAATATTAGAGATTGGTGTATTTCAAGACAATTATGGTGGGGACATAGAATACCAGCTTATTATTGCCAGACATGTGGAGAGATCATTGTATCTAAAATAGCGCCAAGTACTTGTGATAAATGTAATAGTAGCAATATAAAACAAGATGAAGATGTACTGGATACTTGGTTTAGTTCAGCATTATGGCCATTTTCAACGCTTGGTTGGCCAGAAAATACAGAAGAGTTAAAATATTTTTATCCTACAGATGTATTAGTGACTGGATATGATATTATTTTCTTCTGGGTCGTTCGAATGATGTTCTCAGGACTCGATCAAATGGAGGATATTCCCTTTAAATATGTATTTGTACATGGACTTGTACGTGATGATCAAGGAAGAAAGATGAGCAAATCTCTTGGAAATGGCATTGATCCACTAGAGATTATCCAGCAATACGGTGCAGATGCATTAAGACTTACTTTGATTTCGGGAAATAGTCCTGGAAATGATATGCGTTTTTATATAGAAAGAGTAGAAGCAAATAGAAATTTTGCAAACAAATTATGGAATGCCACCCGTTTTGTACTTATGAATTTAAATAAAGATACATTTGATAAAGATGTTTGTGAGAAAAATTTGGCGTTAGCAGACAAATGGATTTTATCTAGAATGAATAGGGTTTCTAAAGAAGTCACGGATAATTTAGAAAGGTTCGAATTAGGAATGGCTGTACAAAAGATTTATGATTTCATTTGGAATGAATATTGTGATTGGTATATTGAAATCGTAAAACCTAGACTATACGGAGAAGATGAATATACCAAAGATGCAGCATTATATGTATTAACGAAGGTACTTGAGAATAATTTGAAACTATTACATCCATTTATGCCATTTATTACAGAAGAAATATGGAAGTATATTCCTACTATAAAAGAAGAAAGTGTGATTATTGCGCATTGGCCTAAATATCAAGAAGAACTTAATTTTATACAAGAAGAAAAAGATATGGAAATCATTATGAATGCGATTCGAAGCATCAGAAATATCCGTGCAGAGATGAATGTAATTCCCTCTAAAAAAGCAAAAGTAATGATGGTTGCATCTAATGAAGTATATGAAGCAATCAATAAGGGAAAAGATTATTTTATGACTTTAGCAAGTGCTTCAGAAGTAGTACTTCAAAAAGATAAAAAAGAGATTCCCGAAGATGCTGTGTCTGCGGTTATAGCAGGGGTAGAAATATTCCTTCCGTTAGATGAATTGGTTGACTTTGAAAAAGAAGTGGAAAGACTTGAGAAAGAGAAAGAAAAGCTAGAAAAAGAATTAAAGAGAGTAAATGGAAAGCTTTCAAATCAAGGGTTTGTTGCAAAAGCACCAGCACAAGTAATAGAAGAAGAAAAAAATAAGCAAACTAATTATCAGTCTATGATGGATAAAGTAGTAGAGCGATTAGAGACCATGAAAAATAAAATGAAATAATGAACAGCCGGGTTTTATACCCGGCTGTTTTATATATTTATAATTTGATATAATAAAGTGAAAAATAGTAGATAATTAAGAAAATGGAGGAGCAGGTATGAATTATGATGAAGCTTTGAACTATATCCATGAAACGTATAAATTTGGAAGCAAATTAGGGCTAGAAAATATTACATATTTATTAGATTTAATGGGAAATCCACAGGAAAAGCTAAAAATTATTCACGTAGCAGGAACCAATGGGAAAGGTTCTACATCATCTTTTATTCATGATGTACTTAAGGAAGCGAGATATAAGGTAGGCCTTTATACTTCTCCCTATCTTGAAGTATTCACAGAAAGAATACGCGTGAGTGGAGAGCATATTTCTAAAGAAGATTTAGCAGCTGTTACAGAATTTGTAAAAGATAAAGTAGACGAAATGCTTGCGTGTGGGATGAATCACGCTACTGAATTTGAAATTGTTACGGCGGTAGGATTTGAATATTTTAAAAGACAAAAGGTAGATTTTGTCGTATTAGAGGTAGGATTAGGGGGAAGATTTGACGCTACCAATCTAGTGAAAAATCCATTGGTATCTGTTATTACACCCATAGACTTTGACCATACGGACTATTTAGGAGATACATTAGATAAAATTGCGTATGAAAAGGCTGGTATTATTAAAGAAAACAGCTTTGTGGTATCTTTTCCACAACAAACAGAAGCCATGCATGTAATTCAAGAGGTGTGTAGTAAAAGAAATGCCAAGTTGATGAAAGTGCCTACAAATGGTATTGAAATATTAAAGAAGGATGATCGTGGACAAGTTTTTCATGCTTTTTATGGAGAAGGAAAATTAGAAAATATATCTATATCCATGCTTGGAGAACATCAAATTGAAAATGCTACAGTAGCCCTTACGGCTTTGTACATATTAGAAAAAGAACATGGGGTAAGCATTCCAAGACGTGCTTTATATGATGGGCTTAAGAAAAGCATCTGGCCTGGCAGACTTGAAATGATGCAAAGAGATCCTTATGTATTGATAGACGGGGCACATAATCCACAAGGAATGAAAGCTTTATCAAAAGTAATAAAAGAACTTTTTATAGATAAAAATATCATTTTGGGAATAGGTATTTTAGGGGATAAAGATGATTCTATGCTAGATGAAATTATTCCTCTTGCAAACAAACTAGTTCTTACAAAACCAAACAATCCAAGAGCTATGGCGATTGAAGTATTAAAAGAAAAGACTGAAAAATATAAAAAAACTACTTTGACAAAAGAGAAGATTGTGGATGCAGTGGAGGTAGCTTTAGCTTTAGCAAAACCTGAAGATGTGGTTATATTTGCGGGTTCCTTATACATGATTGGAGAAGTGAGAACAATACTTAGAAACAGAAAGTAAAAAGCGTTTTAAAAGGATGGTCAATATGTTTGAAAATAAAAATTATATAAGGCAATTTGCGGAGTTGATGACAGCGGGATTTATTTTTATAGATGATAGCGGAAAAATCCAAGTATATAATGAAAAAGCAAAGGAAATATTCGGGATACGCCATGGGCAAGGAATTGGACATGATGCAGGAAAAATAAATCATGGAGATATTGTGATTATTGGAGACAATTGCTTAGGGAAAGATGATGGCGGCCTTACGCCCAAGGAGTTAGCATATATAGGTATTGATGATGGTGAAATAAATTTGAAAGATGTATTTATTGGAATTGGCGCATATAAAAGTAAAGAAATTACACCGGTATATAAGCATCAAAAATTGGAAATCAAAAAAGATCATTTTACTGTAGATGCAGTTTTTCAAGATATAAAAGTAAATGTAGATATAAATTTTATAAAAAAAACGATTGTAATAACCGTGGAGGATGAAACCTTCAAAATGCCATATATTCGGTCTATAGGACATATGGTAGTGCTTGATGGGGATACAAAAGGTGTAAAATTTTATCAAACAGAAGGATATACAGCCCGTGGAGAAAATATTGTAAACTTATTATTAGGAAAATCTTTTAGAGCAAAGGGTGAAGATGTAGAACAATTAGATGTGATTGGAAAAGATCTATTTGAAATTCACGAGGAAGGACACACGATTAAAGAATTTTATCAAGTAGCAAAAGGGATGGATATCAGCTATAAAGATAAATTTACTGAGATTAATGGGTTTCCTACTCTTTCTACATTGCTACCGATCAGTGTAGATGGAAAGAGAGTGGGCGCTGCTTTGAAAGTGGAAGACCTATCTATACTTGAAAATGTGATGAAAGAAAGAGATGAAGCCCTACTTCGTATTGAACAAATGGAAAAAATGCTTCAAAAAGAAAAAAATATACAAGAACTATTTTCGGAAATATTAGGAGAAAGTGGTGCAATCCATCATGTGAAGCAAATGGCTTATAAAGCATCGCAGTCAAATTCAACTGTATTGCTACTAGGGGAAAGTGGGACAGGAAAAACTTTACTTGCTAAAGCCATACACAAAGAGAGCAAATATAAAGATGAACCTTTTATTCATGTAAATTGTGGTGCTATTCCTGAACATCTTTTAGAGAGTGAATTATTTGGATATGAAAAAGGAGCCTTTACGGGGGCAAACCGTGAAGGGAAAAGAGGCCTGTTTGAAGTGGCCTCAGGAGGCACAATTTTTTTAGACGAAATTGGAGAGATGCGTCTATCTATACAAGTAAAACTACTTAACGTATTACAGAATAAGACTTTTTTTCGTATAGGGGGAACAAAAGAGGTAGCTGTTCATGTACGGGTGATTGTGGCTACAAACAAAAACCTTGAAGAAGAGATGATAAAAGGTAATTTTCGTGAGGATTTGTATTACAGAATTAATGTTTTTCCTATCTGGATGCCACCTTTAAGAGAAAGGAAACAAGATATTTATGGGTTGGCACATGAGATTCTTCCTAAAATATGTAAGCGATTAGGATATGAAAATAAAAGTATTTCGGATGAAGCACTTTGTTATTTTTTGGAATACGACTGGCCAGGAAATATCAGAGAACTTGAAAATGTTTTAGAACGAGCAGTGAATCTAGCAGAAGAAAACACTATACGACCTTTTCATTTATCTATAAAGAGTAAAGATGCTATAGACTTAGAGGAAGGGACTACTTTAAAAGAGGTTGTACAACATGCAGAAAAAAAGGCTATAGAAAAAGCGCTAAAAGTTTATCATGGAGATAAAAATAAAACAATGAAGGCTTTGGAAATAGGAAAAACTTCATTTTATGAAAAGTTAAAACGATATTCTATAAAATGAATCATAAAGGGATTTCTCATTCATATACTGAAGTATATGAATGGGAGGAGTTTTTATGAAAGAGCTTACCTTTAGACCCTTTAAAAGACTTAGTGATAAAGCATTAGTCGATAAAATTCATGAGGTGTTTAATAGTTTGAAATCAGAAGATAAATATTATAAAGAGAAATTTGCACTGTGTGATAAACTTATCAAAGAAGCAAAAATTAGAAATCTATGTTGTTCAAAAGAAATGATGGTTAAAAAAATATTAAGCAAATAAAATCGCCTTAGGGCGATTTTATTTATGCAATCTCTTTTTTTAGGGATATTAAGGCTTTAGAGAATTGATCAGGACAAGAGGTGGATTTCCCTCCGCATGTAATACCATGTAGCCGCTTGATGGCTTCGTCTATATGCATTCCTTCTACAAGGCGACTGATTCCTTGTAAGTTGCCTGGACAACCTCCGTGAAATTGTACTTTTTGAATTACATTATTTTCTACAGAAAATTCAATTTGGTTTGAGCAAACGCCCGTTGGTTTATAAAGATACATGATTCATCCTCCTAATATAAAAATACAATCTATAAAAGATAGTAATACACCACTTTACAAGTAATCAATTATCTGTTTCCATAAAATAACAAAATCAGATACCTTAATCCTAGGAATACTAATTTTACAAGAACCAAACCCCTAGGAGGCATCTGATATGATTAGTATT
>NZ_SLWV01000043.1 GCF_004345705.1 Marinisporobacter balticus | reverse complement strand
GTGTTAGGCACGCCGCCAGCGTTCATCCTGAGCCAGGATCAAACTCTTAAAATAAAAAGTTTATCAACTTTTTTATCTCGCCAACAAAGTTATTCACTATCGCTCATAACTTCTGTTGCTCAAAATAAAATTTTTATCAAAATTTTATCTCGCCAACGAAATTATTCACTAGCGTTCATAATTTCCGTTGCTCAAAATAAAAAACTGAAATGCTCATTTTTGTTGCTTTAAGTTCTTAGAACTTATTGTACTTGACTTAAGTCAAGTGCTGGCTTAAATTCTTACACTGTGTAGTTTTCAAAGATCAAAACTTTTTCATCACCGTTTGGCGACTTAATTATCTTATCATCTTTTGTCGAATCTGTCAATAACTTTTTTAAATTTCTTATTTAGCCATTATCAAGTCACATTTTGTTCGTGTTTAATGTTTGGCAGTTGTTAGCGACAAGATCTATATTACCATGTCTATTCCTATAAGTCAATTAGTTTTTTCAACATCGTTATTTTCCAAGAATAAAACAACTTCCATTTGGTCATAATTTAAAAAGTAACTTTGTACGCATTGCGTACTGAATTTACACCAAACGAAAGATTTTAGTGCACTATTTATAAGAGAAAGGACACAAATAAATGATTATTATTTTAATACGTACCCTATTATTATACCTATTTGTTTTATTTTGTCTAAGGCTTATGGGGAAAGGCGAATTAAGTGAAATGCAGCCCTTTGAATTGGTCATTATATTGATGCTTTCTGAACTTGCCTCTCTTCCTATGGAAGATACAGCAATTCCTTTAATAAATGGTTTTGTATCTATTCTTGCTTTATTATTTATACAAGTTCTTATTTCTTATATAAATCTTAAGAGTGAAAAAGCTAGGGTCATGATTTGTGGCAAACCAAGTATATTAATTCATAAAGGAAATATCAACGAAAAAGAACTAAAACGTTTGAGGATTAATATAAATGATTTAGTAGAACAGCTCCGAGTTAAAGACTATTATAATATTGCAGATGTTGCGTTTGCAATTTTAGAAACCAATGGTGATTTGAGCATTATTCCCAAAGCAAATAAACGACCTGTCACTTTAGAAGATCTGCACATCACACCTTCTTACACTGGGCTTCCTCTCTCTTTAATTATTGATGGGCATGTGAATGAAGAAAATCTAAAAAAGATCAATTACTCAAAATCATGGCTTACTTCTCAACTAAAGACAAAAGGAATCAAAAATACAAAAGAAGTTTTATTTTGTTTTGTAGATGCAAATCATGAAATTTATATTCATAAGAAAGATAGGGTGTAATATTTGATGAAAATACTGATTATTACTTTATTATCAATAGTCATTGTCATCGGTGCTTGGTTTTTTCTTTACGAAAACATTGAAAATACTTGTTCTAAATTTATAAACGACTTAACCCATATTGGTCAAAATATTCAAACACTAGATTGGGATAGTGCTTATAGTGAACTGCTAAAAGTCAATGACCATTGGCAACAAACAAGAAAAACTTGGGCTGCATTATTGCCCCATCATGAGATTGATAATATTGATTTAACAATGGCAAAAGCAAGTCAATATGTAAAATCTAAAAACGTCTCATTATCTCTCGGAGAAATCGAAACCTTGAAGAAATTATTTAATATTGTGAAAGAAAACGAAGCACTTACGCTAACAAATGTGTTATAGAAACAAACAGCTCATTTATTTGAATCCTACCAAACAACTTTTCGAGATCTATCAAAAACAAAAGGGATATCTCAAAATATATATTTTGAGATATCCCTTTTAACTCGCGCATTATCAAAATTTACACGCTTTGTATTTCAAATTTCATACAATTCCACGCTAATCTAAAAATCCAACTTTCCTACAAATTCTTTTACGCAAGTATATCCTTTCCTCTCCATATACCCTTCTATCCCTTTTAGAATATCCATTGTCACTTTAGGATTTATAAAATTTGCTGTTCCTACTGATATCGCATCCGCTCCTGCTAGGAAAAATTCAACTGCATCCGCATAATCCATAATACCGCCCATACCGATCACAGGTATATTTACTACTTTAGTCACTTCATACACCATACGAACAGCTACTGGCTTCACTGCAGGTCCTGATAACCCACCACTACCTCTTGCAAGTATTGGCTTTTGTGTTTCAATATCAATCCCCATTCCAATAAGCGTATTAATCAAAGAAATACAATCAGCACCTCCATTTTCTGCAGCAATCCCTATTTCTTTTATATCTGATACATTTGGACTCAATTTCACAATTAAATATTTCCCACAGTTTTCTCTCACACTTTTTGTTACCTTGTACACCATGTCTGGATTTATTCCAAACGCTACCCCACCGCTCTTTACATTTGGACAAGAAATATTAAGTTCTAGTGCATCTACAGAAGTTTTCGATAATATTTCTGCCATCTTGCAATATTCTTCTATCGTATTTCCATTGATATTTGCAATAATTTTGGTATCAAATTGTGAAAGATACGGCAATTCATGCTTTATGAAATATTCGACTCCTGGATTTTGAAGTCCTACACTATTAATCATGCCCATTGGCGTCTCTACAACTCTGGGCGTAGGATTTCCTTGTCTTTCTTCTAGGGTCAACCCCTTTACGGAAATCGCACCAATCTGATTTAAATCCACATATTCAGCATACTCTCTCCCAAATCCAAAGGTTCCTGAAGCAACTGTAACAGGGTTTTTCATTTTAAATCCATTTAAATCTACGCACATATCTATCTTAGTCATGAAAAATCACCTCTTCTCCAGAGAATACAGGCCCATCCTTGCAAGTCCTTACATATTTAACGCCTTTTTCTTCTGCTTTTACCTTACACGTACATACCAAACAGGCCCCTACACCACAAGCCATTCTTTCTTCAATAGATATTTGGGATTTTACTTCATATTTACTACATATCCTCTGTACTTCTTTTAGCATGATCTCTGGCCCACAAGCATACACCATCTCTGCGCTGTTTTCTTTTATAGCTTCTATGAATAACTCCGTAACATATCCTTTATGCCCGAAACTACCATCCTCTGTTGCGACCTTTACATCTCTTACATATTCCTCAAATTCATTTACTAAATAAGGTTCTGTTTTATACCCTAACAAAACCGTCACATCTTTTCCCTCTAATCTTTTTACTAGCTCAAGTAGTGGTGCCGTACCGATTCCTCCACCAATAACAATCACACGCTGCTCTTTTTCATCAATAGTAAAGCCATTTCCAAGAGGGCCTAATACATCTAACATTTCTCCCTTTCTTTTATTACACAAAACAACTGTACCTTTTCCGGATTTCCGAATCACTAGCCCTATACGATCCGTCTCTACATAGCTAATGCTGATAGGTCTTCTTAAAAGTAACGCATCATCACATTTTATATTCAAAAATTGTCCAGCCTTAATATTCTGAAGCATTTCTACTTTTTCTATTTCTATTTTATAAATATTTGATGCAATCTCAATATTTTCTAATACTTTACAAAATAATCGATCTTTCAAATTATCTCCTCCTTACCAGTAGCATTTCTCAACAGTTTCTAATCCTTTATTGATCGCGTCCCTCATCTCTAATGCTTCTTGCCTTGCTGCTTGACCATATTTTTCTGCGGTATAACCTTTTTCACTTTTTTGGTATGCAAATATAATTCCACGAGATGAATTAATAATAGCGCCTAATCCATCCTCATTAAAACAATCTACTATATCCTCTACAGTAGCCCCTTGTGCGCCATATCCTGGCACAAGAAAGTATGATTCTTTCATTAATTTTCTCAAGGTTCTAGATTGTTCTGGATAAGTTGCGCCAACCACAGCACCAACAGAAGCATATCCACATTTTCCAATAGATTGCTGGCTTAAATCATTTACCAAACCAGCAACAACCTCATATATTTTTTTCCCGTTAACTTCTAAGTCTTGGAGTTGCCCTGATCCTTTATTGGATGTTTTCACAAGTACAAACATGCCCTTCTCTTTTTCCTTTATATCTTTCATAAATTCCTCTAAAGTATCCCCACCCATATAAGGATTCACAGTAATGGCATCCACAGCAAATGTCTCATGTATAGTTCCTTCTATATCTATGTTTCCCAAATGAGCATTTGAATAAGCCACAGAAGTGCTTCCAATATCACCTCTTTTAATATCCCCTATAACAAGCATTCCCTTTTCCTTTGCATATTTACAAGTTTTCATATATGCCCTTAATCCTTCTACTCCATATTGTTCATAAAAGGCAATTTGAGGTTTTACTGCTGGTACAAAATCATATACATTGTCTATGATTTCTTTGTTGAATTCCAGTATAGCTTCAGCTGCCGCCTTTATCGTATGCCCACATTCCTTGAAATATTTATTTTTTACACCCTCTGGAATAGATCCAATCCTTGGATCTAAACCCACAACAATATTACATTTTTTATTTTTTATTTCTTTTACTAAAGCATCTATGAACATATCGTACCCTCCCTCTATATATAACAAAAAACCTCCTGCCAGAAGCAAAAGGTCGCAAAATTTTATAACAAATACAGATACCTATTCTTGTATCGTCATATTCCGTCCTTTTCGGCCTCTCTGGACCAAATTAAAGGCTTCATTATTCATTTTTATCATGTTATCACATAATTTTAAGTTCTGTCAACTTATTCTTCATCCAAAAAATCAAATATATTATCATACGCACTATGGACAAACTCATATAAAAGAGAATTGTCTAAATCCATAATTTCTTCTAATTCTATTGATTCTCCAAATATATTTTCTAAGTCATTTTCTATTTTATCTATTTTTTCTTGATCATAGGCTGCTACCACTAATTGATCTGCAGTTGTAATATAATAAATGCCATAAATATCTTCATTTAAATAATATGTTTTACAGTTTACATGTGCATTCGTAGGATTAAACTCCGTATATAAATATCCGAATTCATAACTATTTTTCATTGCATGGGGTTTCTCTTTTTCCAATAGCCCCATCACTTTTCCCATATCTCTTACATCATATACAAGCAGATGTTCTTTTTTTAGTAGCGCAAAGGCTGCTTCTCTACCCGTAATCTTCATAATAGATTTTATTTCCGCCTTTTCTACTTTAACTTTATTTTCTTTATGGATGATTTTTATTTCTGATACGACCATTTTATATTCATCCTCTTCATCAATAAGCGATTCTGTAATATAAGTAAATCCTTGCCCATCTTGGTCCATCTCAATTACATTTTTTAGCAATGTAGATGGTTTGTTTACTAATTTATAATCGATCTCATTATTTAACGATAAATAAGCTATAGCTTCGTCATCCATTCCTACTGATCGCATAATAAAATAATTGATAATCTGAGTAGGTGAATGGATTTCTTCACAAATTTTGCCCCATAATCTTTGCTTTTCCTCTTCTGATAAATTTACATCCTCTTTCAGCATAAAATTATATTCCCATTCTAGATCAGGCAGTGGTGAACCATTTTTTTTATTCTTACATACAAACCTTTGTAGAAGATATTTTGCATCGCTTTCATTTATAGAAACAAAGTCTCCCCCTAATCCACCCATCATTTTTGCAGCGATTGTTCCAAGCTGTTTTCTATCTCCCCCTATGCTACTTTCATAATCATCTAACCCATATTCTTCTGCATCCAAATGGAAAAATTGATGAAAAAGTTGTCCATCTTCTCGTTCCCATGTAATACGAAGTCCTACAACCCCCATTAGTCTCGTATTCGTTACATCTGCCTTTATAAAACGGTACGCCCTATCAATATCTTGATTTTTTGTACCTTTAATTACCTTAAATTTATTTTTGCCCATTTTCATCTCCTTCTACAACTACTGTGTCTACATATATTTTATTATTTCATAAAACTTCTCCATCTATTTTACCACAAATCTCAGAAATTAAAATTCATTAAAAAATACAGGATGTAATAATATCTTCAAGGTTACTCGAATCTTTTCGCCGAAATAAAATAAATTTACTTGTTAGCGCTGTATTTTTGGCATTCGTATTGACAGAATAAGCTATATTTGATACGTTATATAGAAAAATAAATATTGTGCACCCTCATATATATCTAAGAATAAGGCTGGATGTTTCTACAAGATTACCTTAAATAATCTAACTATGAGTGGAATTGTTATACATGAAATGGGAAGAGCTTTATGGATAATCCATGTAATAATTTCACTCTTGAAATATGCATGGATTTTTTTGCATACAATGGAAAAACTATAAAAATAAAGCATAGGCGCATAGAAAGGAAGGGTTATATGGAAGGGAAATTTGTAAAAGAAGGTTTAACCTTCGATGATGTATTATTAGTGCCACAAAAATCAAATGTATTGCCAAAGGATGTAGATACAAAAACAAGCCTCACAAAAAAAATTAAATTAAATATTCCATTAATGAGTGCTGGCATGGATACAGTAACAGAAGCAAAATTAGCCATTGCTATGGCTAGAGAAGGTGGCATCGGCATTATTCATAAGAACATGTCTATTGAAGTACAAGCACTAGAAGTAGACAAGGTAAAAAGGAGCGAACATGGTGTCATTGTAGACCCTTTTTATTTATCACCAGCGCATGTGATTGGGGATGCATTAGAGTTAATGGAAAGATATCATATATCAGGGGTACCTATAACTGATGAAAATAAAAAATTGGTAGGAATCCTTACAAACAGAGATATAAGATTTGAAAATGATATCAATAAAAAAATAGCAGATGCCATGACAAAAGAAAATCTTGTTACAGCAAGAGAAGGGATCTCTATGGATGAAGCTGAAAAGGTACTAAAAAGCAGAAAAATAGAAAAGCTTCCTATTGTAGATGATGAAGGATACTTAAAGGGTCTGATTACAATAAAGGATATTGAAAAGGCAATACAATATCCAAATTCAGCAAAAGATGCGCGTGGAAGATTATTGGTAGGCGCTGCTATTGGTATTACAGGAGATATGCTTAAGCGAGCAGAAGCACTCATAAAATCTGGTGTAGATGTAATTGTTATCGATACGGCGCATGGTCATTCGCAAGGGGTAATCGATGCAGTTAAGAAAATGAAATCCGTTTTCGCTGATACACAACTGATTGTAGGAAATGTGGCAACAGGTGAGGCGACAGAGGAATTAATAATTGCTGGAGCAGATGCTGTAAAAGTAGGAATAGGACCTGGTTCTATTTGTACAACGCGCGTAGTTGCAGGGATTGGGATACCGCAAATTACAGCTGTATATGATTGTGCATGTGTTGCGAAAAAATATGATATTCCAATTATTGCTGATGGGGGCATTAAATATTCAGGAGATATTCCAAAAGCAATTGCTGCTGGGGCAGATGTTTGTATGATGGGTTCATTATTTGCTGGAACTGAAGAAAGTCCAGGGGAGACTGTAATCTATAAAGGAAGAAACTTTAAAACATATAGAGGAATGGGCTCTATGAGCGCAATGGCTGCAGGAAGTAAAGATCGATACTTCCAAGAAGATGCTAAAAAGCTAGTACCAGAGGGCGTAGAAGGAATGGTTCCATACAGAGGGAAATTAAAAGATATTATCTATCAAATGGTTGGAGGACTAAGAGCTGGAATGGGCTATTGCGGAACAGCTACGATAAAAGACCTAAGAGATAATGGAAAGTTCGTTAAAATTACAGCGGCTTCTCTTCAAGAAAGTCATCCACATGATATTAGTATTACAAAAGAAGCACCAAATTATAGTGTAAGAGGTTAAAGGAGGAAGCTATGAAAAACCATGAATTAGTACTTGTTATAGATTTTGGTGGACAATACAAGGAGTTAATTGCAAGACGTGTAAGAGAAAAAAATGTATATTGCGAGGTCGTTTCTTATAAGACACCAATAGATAAAATCAAAGAGAAAAATCCAAAGGGAATTATCTTCACAGGAGGACCTGCAAGTGCGTACGTTGAAAATGCACCAACGATTGGAAAAGAAATATTTGAACTAGGTATTCCTATACTTGGAATCTGCTATGGTGGACAATTAATGGCCCATCTATTTGGTGGGAAAGTAACCAAAGCAAAAACAAGAGAATACGGAAGAGTAGAATTAAATATAAAAAATGGTGAAGACATATTTGTTGATCTTAAGAACCATTCAAAATGGTGGATGAGTCATACGGATTATATAGAAGTAGCACCTGTTGGCTTTGAAATTACAGCGACAACAGATCATTGCCCAGTAGCAGCTATGAAAAATTGCGAAAAGAAATTATATGCAGTCCAATTCCATCCTGAAGTAGAGCATTCTGAATATGGAAGAGAAATGATTAAGAACTTCCTATATGAGGTATGTGGATGTAGTGGAGATTGGGATATGCATAATTTTACAGAAGCTAGTATTAAGGAAATCAAAGAAAAGGTAGGAGACAAAACCGTATTATGTGCCTTATCAGGCGGGGTAGATTCATCTGTTGCAGCAGTGATGGTCCATGAAGCAATCGGAGATCAATTAACATGTATCTTTGTAGACCATGGACTTCTTAGAAAAGATGAAGGCGATCAAGTAGAAAAACTTTTTAAAGAAAAGTTCCATATGAAATTAATAAGAGTCAATGCACAAGAAAGATTTCTAGGAAAACTAAAAGGGGTAACAGATCCTGAGACAAAAAGAAAGATTATTGGAGAAGAATTTATTCGTGTATTTGAAGAAGAATCAAATAAACTTGGAAAAATGGACTATCTTGTACAAGGAACGGTTTATCCAGATGTAATTGAGAGTGGAACAGATACAGCATCGGTTATTAAAAGTCATCACAATGTAGGTGGACTTCCAGAAGATATAGAATTTTCTTTAATTGAGCCACTAAGACAATTGTTCAAAGATGAGGTAAGAAAAGTTGGAGAAGAATTAGGAATTCCAGAAGAAGTTGTGTGGAGACAACCTTTCCCCGGACCAGGACTAGCTATTAGGGTTCTTGGTGAGATTACAGAAGATAAGCTTCATATTGTAAGAGAATCAGATGCTATTCTTAGAGATGAGATTAGAAAAGCAAATCTTCATAGAGAAATATGGCAGTACTTCACAGCGCTACCTAATATCAAAAGTGTTGGGGTGATGGGGGATGAAAGAACCTATAGCCATACAGTAGCATTAAGAGCAGTAACAAGTAGCGATGGTATGACGAGTGATTGGGCAAGAATCCCTTATGAAGTACTTGAGAAGATTTCAAATCGAATTGTAAATGAAGTAGACAATGTAAATCGAATTGTTTACGATATTACGAGTAAGCCACCTTCAACGATTGAGTGGGAGTAGGAGTTATAGGTAATTATGATGCATATCTAGCATTTATATGCTCATAGTTACCTATTTTTTATCTTTTTATATCTCTAAGATCTCCTTTCGTTTTTGGCCACTGAAACTTCATATTTTCTACTAAATTTCTTGTAGTAAGTACAATCCTTTTCCATCCCATCTTAATGCTTTGATAATGGATACTCAACTTTGTAATAATAAGATCGAAGTCAAAATAGGGCAAACCACTCTTCTAATAGATAAATTATTTGATGAGGAAATTATTTTAAACAAACCGTTCCTTATACTGTTTATTATACTATACCCACCCACATATCATAACAAAAACAACACAAGCCTTGAATACACATGGCATATTCAAGGCTTATCATTTTATCTTTCTTATTCTTTTATATTCACTTTCCCCTTCAAAAGTTTTCTAACTTGTCCTCGTATAAGTCGGTACCATATGCTCAATATAATCTTTTATATCCTCGCCATCACCCATGACAATTTCTCTTAATCTATTAATTTCTGTCATCAAAACCTTATAATCCATAAATATCGGCTGTCCAATAAAGATTTTTGCGTGTCTTGTTTCTTGTAACCCTTCTTCATCCATTAACAATTCTTCATAGAGTTTTTCTCCAGGTCTTAATCCTGTAATCTCAATATCTATATCCACATAAGGCTCAAAGCCTGATAAACGCATCAAATTTTCTGCTAATTCTATAATCTTTACAGGCTCACCCATGTCCAAAACAAAAATCTCTCCGCCCTTTGCCATCGCCCCAGCTTGAATTACCAATTGGGCTGCTTCTGGTATTGTCATAAAAAAGCGCGTAATATCAGCGTGGGTAACTGTCACTGGACCACCCTTTGCAATTTGATTTCTAAACAATGGAATAACACTTCCATTACTTCCCAAAACATTTCCAAACCTTACAGCAACAAATTCTGTCTTGCTTTTCCTACTTATCGATTGGACAATCATCTCCGTAATACGCTTCGTTGCTCCCATTACATTTGTAGGATTCACAGCTTTATCCGTAGAGATCAAAACAAATTTTTCTACGCCATATGTATCTGCACATTCTGCTACATTCAATGTTCCAAACACATTATTCTTTATAGCTTCCTGAGGACTTGCTTCCATCAACGGAACATGCTTGTGTGCTGCTGCATGAAACACGACATTCGGTTTATAATTTAAAAATATTTCTTCAATTCTTTTTCGATCCCTTACAGATGCGATCAACACTTCAAGATTTAATTCTGGATAATTTCTTAAAAGCTCATTTTGAATATCATAAGCATTGTTTTCATATATATCTAAAATCAATAGTTTCTTAGGATTGAAGGTAGCAATTTGTCTAGATAATTCCGAACCAATAGATCCACCCCCACCCGTTACTACAACTGTTTTATTTTGTATATATCCGCTTATTTCTTCTAAATCCACCTTTACTGGCTCTCTTCCTAGTATATCTTCTATATCTACATCTCTAATTTTTTTAATGCTTACTTGTCCATCAATCAATTCATAAATCCCTGGAACCATCTTTAGCTTACATTTAGTTTTACTACACTCTTCGAAAATCTCTTTTATTTCTTTCCTTGAAGATGATGGTATGGCAATAATAATCTCATCAATTTTTTTTCTTTCTGCCATTTTCCTTATATGATATCTATCTCCTAAAACAGGTATCCCATTTATTTTTTTACCAGCTTTTGAATCATCATCATCTATTACTGCAATTGGTATACTGTTTAATTCTTCATGATTCTTTAATTCCTGTATCACCATCGCACCAGCTTGACCAGCGCCTATAATCATCACTCTTTTAAAATTTTTATTACTGCCTACCCCATTGTTTCTTATTCTTCTTGCGGCTCTATAGCTAAATCGAATACCCCCTATTAGTATAATATCTAACATAAAGGTTAAAATATAAATACTACGTGGTAAATGGTGTTGCATGATCACTGTATAGCTAAGCGTAGCTGCCGTAGATACAAAAGATGTTGCAACGATTTGCATTAATTCTTCTATACTCGCATATTTCCATAGACTATTATACATCCCAAAAAAATAAAATACGATTAGCTTAATCAATGTAAAAGTCAATATATTTTGTACATATACATTGAAATAATTAACAGATTGTGCGCCATTCATAAAATTGCTATCAAATCTCAATAAAAATGCTAGTACAAAAGCTACATTAATTGCTAAACTATCCGCAAACAAAAGTAAAACATTATAAATTTTTTTACGCATATTATTCACTCCAAAATAAATGCTCTATTTTTACTAGAGCACTTTATGTTTATTTATAATGTAAATATATCATAGTTGATTGTAAAATAAAAGCGTAAAATCACCTACTGATAAAATCTTCATGTTCTGATCATGACCTTTTTCTTTATTCTGCTCATTCCTAAATGCACCAAAGTTCCAACACTCGCCCCAGCACTATCAATCAATACATCCTTCACACCTGGTCCTCTACCAGGGACAAAGAGCTGATGCACTTCATCTGATATGGCATAGAGGATACAAATCAATAAAACTAAAACCACACTCTTATACCCATATCTTCCACTTCTCCTCATAGCATTCATAACAAATATACCAAGCGCAAGGTACGCAAAGAAGTGGGCATTTTTTCTCACAATATGATTGAACCTACTTATATCAAAATCCACTCTAGGCTCAACCTTCTCAACTGTTTTTATAACAATCTCCGTTATTCCCTTGCTTAGCTTGTCAGACTCATCTGCTACTTGGGATGATAGGTTAAAAATCAAGAACATCCAAAGGATAACTGCTATCCAAGAAATTAGAACTATTATATGTTTTCTATTCATTTATTATCTATTCCTCTTTCAATAAGCTAATATGTTAAGGGACAGGCACCATTTATGTTTTTAATTCAATTTTTCTATCTCTATACCAGTATTAATTATTTCCTCAACAATTCCTAATGGATTTTTGTAATCATCTAGTGTAAACGCCTGAGGTTCTAAGTCTATATCATAATCAGATGCTTCCATAAGCAAATATATAATCCCATCTACTCGACTCATATTTTTAAAGTAATCTGAAAAAACAGCCAAATCTATGTCACTATCATTTCTAAAATTTCCTTTTGCATATGAACCAAACACAATTACCTTCTGTATAGGAATTTGTTTTGATATTTTCTTTATATAATCTTCTATGATCTGCTGAATTGATTTAGGGATTGAACCCATAAAAACACCTCCTCAGATTTTTGAAATGTATCTAATGCAATCTCTTTAGTAACTTCGTTTCCAACCTTTTCTTTATAAGATGGATACCTTTCAGATATATAGTAAGCCAATAGCTTCATGAAAATAGGCTTATATTTTTTTAATTTATTATCAAACTCTTCATCTAAAACTAAATTTTTATATTCTTCTTTCAAGAAAACAGACTTGAAAACTATCCATATATTATGAGTTCTAGGTGCTTCATTCCCTGTATATAATACATGTATACCTTTAACTATTTTTTCAACTGCTTGCTGACACATAAAAACTACATACAAATATCTTCCTGCATTTAACATGGCTTTTGCAGTATCTAAATCATACTTTGCGATATGTTCCCAATGATCATACTTTTCCCTATTATTCATAAATAAATCACTTCCTCTATATTCATATTATATCAAAATATATAATAAAGTAGTAATTTATTTCCCTACAGATTGCAGTAATATTATTTTCTATGTAACAAAATCACCATTTTGTTCTCTTTATTTTAAATTTTCAGAATATTTAACAAGTTATTAAGTTAAGGGACCGGCACCAGAGCTTTTAGTTATATATCTGCCCTCTATTTCCAACATCAATTACAATAATTATTAGTTTATCATCATTCTTTTCAAACAAAACTCTAAAATGCCCAACTCTTAATCTATATATATCATCTATACCTTTTAATTTCTTAATATCGCCTTTCGGTAATTTAAATATTGCTTTAATAATTCTTTTTTGAGTATTAAAATCTCGCTTTTTTATGAATTTTTCAGCTTTTTTAGTAAGATTAATCTTATAATTATTCTCCATCTAAATTTAACTCTCTAATTAAATTTTCTAAAGGAACTAAATCTTCTTCTGATTTTTTATATTCTTTGCATGTTTTTATTTCTTCAGCATCAGGTTCATCTTCTTCAATACTAGCCCATCCCTTTTGAAATTCTTTTTGCTTCTTCTGCTTCAAATATTCATAGAAATCCAATACTTCTGCCAAAACTTGTGTATCCTGTTCTTCACTCAATTTCCGAATTACTTCTTTAGCTAATGGACTCATTTAATCACCCCTTATTTACTACTATAATATAATTATATCACATACTTCATTCCATTAAACATTATTTTTTATTCAAAGACACTATCAAAACAAATCATCATCGTAAGCGATGGAACAAATAGCGTAGTGCAAAACCCTCTTGATAATGGTATCTTTGTAACTGTAAAGAATACCATTATCAGGAGGGTTTTAAATGGCAAAAAACTCTGCTCTAGCAGAAGAGTGGGCTAAACGAATTGAAGACTGCCGCAAAAGTGGCATGAGCATAAATGCTTGGTGCAAGCAACATGGTTTAAAAGACAGTACCTATCACTACTGGGTAAAACGATTGAAAATATTTCATAATCCAAACACAGTAGAATCGCAACAGTTTGCAGAAGTAGTACTTGAGCCAGTAAATAATAGGAAATCTTTTGTTGCACCAGCTACAGATTACAGATTATCTTTAAACTGTGGAGATTATTCCATAGGCATAGCTGATAATTTCAATCCTTGCACACTGACAGAACTATTAAATGTTCTGCAAAAGCTATGATTTCGCATATGGCCGATGGTGTAGAACATATTTATGTTTCACTTGGCTATACTGATTTTCGAAGACAAATTAACGGACTATCTTCCATGGTAGCCCTTCAATTGAAAATGGACCCTTATTCAGGAAAGAGCTTGTTTCTATTCTGTAATAAAAGGCATACAGCTATCAAAGCGTTAAGATGGGATGGAAATGGATTTGTGCTTGCTACAAAAAATCTAGTAGAAAATATGAAATTTCAATGGCCAAAAACGAAAGGAGAGCTTAGGAATATCAATAAACAAGAATTGCGTTGGCTTTTAGAAGGCCTTCAAATAGATCAGAAAAAAGCCCATGCTAAAAATGTAGACGCATCATCTTCTGTATTCTAAAAATACTTATCCGATAAAAAGATATTTTATACCACCTATTTCTCAATAAAAAAGTCTTATATTCTCTCATCTTTTCATTATAAACACTCGTACTTTTTCTCGTCTAAAATTGCTATTCGTGTTGAAATTACAACGTTTTCGTGGTATAATAGAAGTATCTTTTAAAAGGGGATATATGATTATGCAGACAGCTTTAGCCAGGGAAATTTCTATCTTAAAAAAGTCTGAAAAAAGACTTCGTCATGAAAATGAAATACAACAAAAACACATCGAAATTTTAGAGCGTAATATAGAAGCACTTACGCAGGCACTTTTGCAAGCTTCAAAACAACGATTTGGGGCATCAAGTGAGAAAACTGTTTTAAGTGATCAGCTCTATATTTTTGATGAAATAGAAAGTATCCAACCTGAAATAAACTGTGATACTACTACTGAAATGCTCCCCGTAAAAGCGCATGCTAGACTGAAACGCAAAATTGGTGATAAAGAACGCCTCATAAAAGATTTACCTCGTGAGGTAGTGGAATGCATCATAGATCCAAAAGATGCCCTATGTGATATTTGCAATTCTTCACTATCTATAATAGGAAAGAAAAAAGTACGTAGTGAAATAGAATTTATTCCTGCAAGAGTAAAGGTTACAGAATATGTACAACATATTTATAAATGTAGTAATTGTGGAACGAGTGATGAATACCCGGATGCAGTTATCAAAAAAGCTGCTGTCCCTAAGCCCGTTATGAAACGTTCCCTTGCTTCGCCAACTTCTGTAGCATGGATTATGTATCAGAAATATATGTTAGCAGTGCCTCTTTACAGACAAGAAAAAGAATGGATGCGCATGGGCATTGCTTTATCTCGAGCAAATATGTCAAACTGGGTAATACAGTGTGCTTTTCTTTGGTTAAAGCCATTGTATGAAAGGATGAAAGAGAAGTTAGTCACTTATGAAATCATTATGAGTGATGAAACTACCCATCAGTGTAATAAAGAAAAAGGGCGAAAAGCCTCGAGCAAATCTTATTTTTGGATGCATAGAAACGGTGAATGTGAAGGAAACCCCATTATACTGTTTGAATATACTCCTACCCGTTCAGGGGAACATGCTAGAAAATTCTTAGAAAATTTTTCTGGATATCTTGTTTCGGATGCTTACGCAGGATATGAAAAAGTAACCAATATAAAGAGATGTTTATGTTGGGCCCCTCTAAGAAGGTATTATCTAGAAGCAATTCCAATAGACAGCAGAAAAAAAGAGATTCCAGGTTCTGCAGGTGCAAAAGGAAGAGCTTACTGTGATAAATTATTTTCACTAGAGCGAAAATGGAAAAATGGATAGGTTACAATTAATTAGACAGATATTTTAAGGTCATGTACAATAAATTTATTAAGACAAAGGAGAATAACCATGACCGATTCAAACA
>NZ_SLWV01000042.1 GCF_004345705.1 Marinisporobacter balticus | reverse complement strand
CTATAGTAGGAAGGAGGTTTTTCATAAAAAAGTCACGTGCTGAAAAATTTTCTGGCCGGTTAAACTTATTTTCGGTTAGCATTAGACTTTCAATTTGGTGTTAGTATAATATTGTAGACACTGAAAGCCGAACACTTTAAAATATAGCTAAGAAAAGGAAGTGTTTATAATGGCAAGAGGTCAAAAACAATATACAGATGAATTCAAAAAAACAATAGTAGAGCTTTATAACTCTGGAAAGAGCCTAACAGCGTTAAGTAGTGAATATGCCATATCAAAATCAACAATAACTGGATGGATAAAGAAAAATAAACCTGTTTCAGTGGATAAAGATACAACAATAACAGCAGAAGAATATAAAAATTTATTAAAGAAAAATGCAAAACTTGAAGAGGAAATTGAAATATTAAAAAAGGCTATGGGCATATTCGCAAGGAAGTAACTACTATATTTGAATTCATTACTAACAACAAAAAACATCATGATATTAAGCTTATGTGTAGGGTTCTAAAGGTGTCTAGAAGCTCTTATTATAAATACCTAAATAAGAAGCCAAGCAACAGAGAATTAGAAAATGTAGAGATAGAGAAAAAAATTATAAATATTCACAAAGAAAGCAAAAATCGCTATGGAGCAATCAAAATAAATGAATCACTAAAAACATTAGGTGTAACTATTAGTTCGAAAAGAACCCAACGTTTAATGAAGAAATTAGGAATAAAATCTATCATAGCAAGAAAATACAGACCAACATCCTCTAAAAGAAAAATAGAGGAACAGGAAAACGTATTAAAAAGGGATTTTAACACTACTACAATCAATGAAAAATGGGTAATAGATCTAACATATATTTACACAATTAAGGATGGTTGGTGCTATTTAGCTTCAGTTATGGATTTATATAGTAGAAAAATAATTGGCTATGCTATGTCTAAATCTATTGATACTAACCTTGCATTACAAGCTGTAAAAAATGCCTTCAGTCTTCAAAAACCAATATTATCCTATGGTATTTCTTAGCAGGAAAGGATTGCAAGCTTATGAATTTTAGTAACTCAACGACGGATAAAACCGAGAGGCTAAAAGACAAAAAGACACTTGTTATTATTCGTCATTCCGTATATAATCAATGCATATTGTTTTATCGAAAGGAAGTTGATTATGGATTATATTTCGGTGAAAAACGCCTCTGAAAAATGGGGGATATCGGAACGGCGGATACAAAAATTATGTGAAGAAAATCGCATTGAGGGCACTCTAAAATTTGGTCGGGCGTGGATGATACCCAAAGATGCAGAAAAGCCCGCTGATGGGCGTATAAAAGTAAAAAATCAACAGGAGGCCAAGCATGGAATTTAACGAAAAACTACAACAACTTAGAACTGGGAAAAACCTAACGCAGGAACAGCTTGCAGAGCAATTATATGTATCAAGGACAGCAATTTCAAAATGGGAAAGCGGCAAAGGCTACCCTAACATTGAGTCACTCAAGTGTATTTCCAAATTCTTTTCTGTGACCATAGATGAACTGCTATCGGGTGAAGAACTGATTACCCTTGCCAAAACTGAAAACTACTCTAATGTTAAAAGAATGTATAACATTATCAGCGGAATAATAGATGTATTGGCAGTTGCACTTATTGTATTACCAATCTATGGAGAACCTCAAGGCAACCAGTTTTACCATGTAAATCTTCTGTCAAATACTCATTTACCAAATTTAGATATTGGAATACATTGGGCTATTTTTTTATTTATAATTGGACTTGGAATTGCCAGACTTGCTTTTATTTGCTTCGATAAAGAGTTATTGTATAGCATTACCTCGAAAGTTTCTATCGCAATAGGTGCGGTAGCAATCTGTTTATTTGCTGCGGCAAGAGAACCATATGCAACAATACTGCTTTTCTTGTTTTTTGCAGTGAAGATATTTTTATTGCTACAGCAAAGCAGAACAAAATAAAAATTGCCATAAATCCCTTGAAAACAGGCTCTGACACGATAAGTGTCGGAGTTTTTTTCTTTTGTGACGGTAGGTTTCTTGGCTTTTACCACACTGGAACAGATAATAAATTTGTGATCAGCAGAAACAGAAATACACAGAAAGGAATAATGCTTATGGAATTAATTATTGAAACTAATAATCTTACCAAGCGATATGGAACCGCTACCGTTGTTGATAAGGTAAATCTTCATGTGCCAAAAGGGAAGATTTATGGACTGCTTGGCAGAAATGGAGCCGGGAAAACCACCGCAATGAAAATGATGTTGAAACTTACTTTCCCAACAGATGGAACTGTCAGACTGTTTGGAAAAGACTATAAGGACAATGAAACTGCTATTTATAGCAAAATAGGTTCGATTATTGAAACACCAGGGTTCTACGGTAATTTAACAGGATATGAGAATTTGCATATTCTCGCTAAATTGCGAGGGCAACTTTGCAAAAACGCAGTCCTAAGCGCTCTTGAAATTGTGGGGCTGCATGAGGAAAAAAGAAAGGTCTTTGCCGACTATTCCCTTGGCATGAAACAGCGGCTTGGTATTGCCGCTGCTATTATGCACGAGCCAAAGCTACTTATACTTGATGAACCAATTAACGGACTTGACCCAATTGGAATATCAGAAATTCGCTCATTTCTATCTAAACTTAGCCACGACAATGGTACCACTATTTTTATATCAAGCCATGTTTTAAGCGAGATTGAGCAAATTGCAGATATTATTGGTGTTATGCACGAGGGTCATTTGATAGAAGAGGTTGATATAGAAGAGTTACACAAAAGGAACCGAAAATACACTCAATTTGATTTGTCGGATGGACAAGCGGCTGCAAAAATTTTAGAAAGCCGCTATCATATCACAGACTTTACGGTGCAGGACAATACGCTAAAAGTTTACGATTTCAACCACAGTATAGGGGACATCAATCGTGATTTTGCCTTAAATGGACTACTTGTCACAAAGATAAATGCCAGTGAGGAAAACTTAGAGGAATACTTTTCTAAACTGATTGGAGGTGATGGCATTGCTTAAGATTATTTCCTGTGAACTGCTTAAATTAAAGCGGTCAAAAATAATACCAATTAGTATTGCAGGGGTGCTATCTACACCATTGTTAATGCTATTAGAGGCTCTGCAAACTCATTTTGACAAACCAGAGCTTGTCTTTACTTTATCTGATGTTTACAACAGCAGTGTACTCTATACCATGCTACTGACAAATATGATGGTTTATGTGGCAATTGCTGCATTTTTATTCAGTAGAGAATATACAGAAAGTACACTTAAAACTATATTACCCATTCCTATCTCAAGAACAAAACTACTGCTTGGCAAGTCTTGTGCTTTACTGCTTTGGATTGTTACTCTTAACATTGTGACATGGGCAGGTATTTTTATCGTTTGTGGAATATACCACGCTATTTTTACAATGGAAGGATACAGCTTGCTTGTGGCAATCGAGTGGTTTCAAAAGTTTTTACTTGGCGGTATCCTAATGTTTTTAACAACTTCTCCTTTTGTATTTGTCGCAGGAAAAACAAAGGGATTTGTTTCCCCTATGATTGGTTCTGCTGTTATCGTCATGGGCAGTGCAGCTCTCGCAAATAAAGAATGGGGTGCAATATATCCGTGGACAGCCACATTTTTTCTTGTGCAGGGTAAAATCGAGAGTACCGGCTACCCCACTGCCGTATCTGTGGGAATTATTCTTTTGTTATCAGCAGTCGGTTTCTTTATGACCTATCACCATTTCAAAAAGGAGGATTTAAAATAATGGCACTTGATTTTATAGAAATTTTTAAAGTTATTTTTCTTGGAATTGTAGAAGGTATTACCGAGTGGCTGCCCATCAGTAGCACCGGGCATATGCTTCTTGTGGACGAATTTATCACGCTTAATATGAGCGACGCATTTAAGGAAATGTTTTTTGTTGTCATTCAGCTTGGAGCTATCCTTGCGGTAGTTGTTATGTTTTGGAAAAAAATGTTTCCGTTCCAGTTTAGGGACAAAACACAGCCTATTATCAAAAAGGACACGTTTTCTCTTTGGTTCAAAGTCGTTTTTGCTTGTATTCCGGGGGCAGTCATAACTATCCTGTTTGACGATTATATTGAAGCTCATCTACACACTCCAATAGCAATTGCGGCAGCCCTTATTTTCTATGGTATTGCTTTTATTGTCATTGAAATATGGAATAAAAAACGGTTACCAACTACTTCTAAATTAGAAGATATTACCTATCAGACAGCCTTTTTAATCGGGCTATTTCAGGTACTTTCCATTATTCCCGGTACTTCTCGTTCGGGCGCCACGATTATAGGTGCGTTGTTGATTGGTGTATCAAGAGTAGCGGCAGCGGAATTTACATTTTTCCTTGCCGTTCCTGTTATGTTTGGTTTAAGTGCTATTAAAATACTGAAATTCGGGATTTCCTTTACAAGCGCTGAATTACTCATCTTGGTAATAGGTATGGTGGTAGCATTTGCGGTATCTGTGTTCGTGATAAAATTCCTCATGGGATATATCAAAAAACATGATTTCAAAGCGTTTGGTTGGTATCGAATTGTATTAGGTATCGCCATGCTGCTTGTGTTTGCATTTCGGTAGTCCACAAACCATAAGGTAAGTAATTTAACCGCCGTTTTGAAAATCAAAACATGGTAGGTGTATTATGCTCGCCCTTTTTTGACTTTATATATCGTATGTCTTTGTCAATGGTAAGCGATTAAAAAAAGCTTTACTGCTGCCCAAGCGTACTATGGGCTATTAGATGAAATACAAAAGTACCCAACAAGAAATTTGAAAGATTATTACCCCTACTACACACAAGACACCTTTGTAGAAGTGGCTGATGAACTGTTAGCAATCTTTGAGGAATCTGTAAGAGCTGAGGCAACATATGACAGAAAGAAATACCGCTACAAAGCTCACTAGTCAGCAGCTCCACGCTGCCATTGCTTCTCTGCCGGACAAACAGGCAAAGCGGATCTATGCTCATTATTTTATGGGCATGAGTAAGACAGCTATTGCGAAAGCAGAAGGTGTAAGTGAAAAAGCTGTCCGCATTGGTATAGATCCAAACAATCAATCGTCATTACTATGAAATGGCTGTTTTAACAGAACTTCAGGAGCATGTTCGGGCAGGAGATGTTTCCATTGTTGGCAGCAGACAGTATAGAGATTTTGAGGAATATTTGTTTTCAGAAGATACATGGAACCAAACGAAGGAGAATACGAGATTATCAGTTAGTTTATCATTCGAAATTATATGACGGAGAGAACCAGATGCAAACCCACATTACGGAACTGGAAAGGGAGCTACCATCTATCGATTTACAAGTGATCAATTTTCTTCTTACTATACAAAGATTATACATACTAATTCACGAGATGCGATTCATGTTTTGGATGGTTTATTGCATCATGAGACGGATCTCAACATAGAAGATCATTATACAGACACAGCAGGTTACACAGACCAAATTTTCGAATTGACCCATTTATTAGGATTTAAATTTACTCCAAGAATAAGAGATTTATCGGACTCAAAATTATTTACAATAGATAAAGCAAGTGAGTATCCAAAACTAGAAGCTATTTTACGTGGACAAATAAATACAAAGGTCATTAGAGAAAATTATGAGGATGTTTTACGATTAGCCCATTCAATAAGAGAAGGAACAGTCTCAGCATCCCTTATTATGGGGAAATTAGGTTCTTATGCAAGACAGAACAGTTTAGCTACAGCGTTACGCGAAATGGGCCGAATAGAAAAAACAATCTTTATTCTTAATTACATTTCAGATGAATCGCTAAGAAGAAAAATACAAAAAGGATTGAATAAAGGTGAAGCCATGAATGGGCTGGCAAGAGCTATTTTCTTCGGAAAACAAGGAGAGCTTAAGGAACGAACCATACAACATCAGCTTCAAAGGGTCAGTGCTTTAAACATAATTATCAATGCCATTAGTATCTGGAATACTCTACATCTAACAAAAGCAGTTGAATATCAAAAACGGACAGGTAGTTTTAATGAAGATTTATTGCACCATATGTCACCTTTAGGCTGGGAACATATTAATTTACTAGGAGAATACCATTTTAATTCGGAGAAAGTGATCTCATTAGATTCTTTAAGACCACTAAAACTTTCTTAACGTTGTTAAAAATGAGGGAATCGTCTTGAAAATGGGCTTAGCGTTGTAAATCCGCATTTTCCTAACGGTACCCCTGTATTAAGGTATTCTACATTTAACTTATAAATATTTTTTTGGCTTTTTCATCAGATTTATTTTAGCCCAAAGCGCCTATATCTCTGAAATCGGATATACAGCAGTATTGACATGTTTTGAAATTAGGAGTATAGTATAACTGTTTAATAGCTAAACAGTATATATACTAAACAATACTAGAATATAGGAGAAATAGTGTATGAGAGATTATAGTGAATTAACAGTTATGATGGAAAGGTGTATTAACAAGTATAATCGTACAGAAAACAGACAAAGATGTTATGGAACAGATATAAAGCTTTCAAGAGTGGAAATACATACAATAGACTCAATTGGAAACAATGAAGGAATTAATGTTACACAGCTTGCTGCAATTCAGGGTGTTACAAAAGGTGCTGTTTCACAGATGATTTATAAGTTAGTTAAGAAAGGAGTAGTTAGTAAAAGTGTTTCCCCTAATTCAGATACAGAAGTAAGACTCGAACTTACTAAGGATGGATGGAGTGCGTATGAGATGCACAAGAAATATCATCAAATGACAGAGGAAAAATTATTTCTATTGTTAAAAGATATGCCAGATGAAATATATAATGAACTAGAGAAACTTTTAAAAGAATTTGAAAAATCATTAGATGAAAGACTATAATAAAATAAGAATTATACATTCTATTTCTGTAGCACATAAAGTGTTACAGAAAATTTTCGAACATGGTGTTTAGTTACTATACTGTATATGTGTTAAACAACGATACTTATTTAATATTTATAAACAATATGGAGGGAAAAATAAATGAATGAAAATAATAAAAAATTATATTTATTAAAGGATGAACAGATTTCTACAGCATTACTTAAATTAGGGATTCCTACCATGGTGGGAATGCTTATCTCAGCACTTTATAATGTGGTTGATGCTTATTGTGTGGGTGAATTAGGAACTGCTCAAATGGGCGCTGTTTCAGTTGTATTTCCATTAGGTTTAATAATGACTGGAATTGCATTACTATTCGGAAGCGGTGCATCTTCATATTTAGCAAGATTACTTGGCAATAAGCAGTATAAAGAAGCAAATAGGTGCGCTTCTACTGCATTATTTACTAGCATAGCAGTAGGGGTTATTATTATTGTAATCATGTTAGTTTTTGTAAATCCTATTTTAAGGTGCTTAGGTGCTACAGATACAATATTTCCATTTGCAAGAGAATATGCAGTTATTTTTATTTCGGGATTAGTTTTTAATGTTTTTAATGTAACAGTAAATAATATGATTATAGCAGAAGGCGCTGCTAAATTTAGTATGATTGCAATGCTTATTGGTGGCATGACAAATATGCTATTAGATATAGTATCAATTTATGTATTAAAGATGGGGATAAATGGAGTAGCTATTGCAACACTTATTTCAAGAATTATTTCAACAATTTTATACTTAACATATATATTAAGTGGTAAAAGTGTATTTAAGATTTCAATAAGAAACATTAAGCCAAGTAAAGACCTTTATATAGAAATTTTTAAAATAGGATTACCCGTTATGATATTTCAAATTTTATCAAGTATAGCTTTAGGAAGTACTAATACCATAGCTAGTGCCTATGGTGACTCCGCTGTAGCAGCAATAGGGATTGCAAGTAGAATAATGTCACTTGGAACGATGGCTATATTTGGATTTTTAAAGGGATTTCAAGCTTTTGTTGGTTATAATTATGGCTCAGGTAGAATGGATAGAGTAGAAAAATCAAAAAATATAGCATTACTGTGGACAACATGTTTTTGTGCAATAGTTACTGTATGCATTCTTCTTTTTTCAAAAGATATTATTTATGCTTTTAATAAAAATGATCCTGCGGTTATGAGTATAGGGCGAAAAGTTCTTATTTTAAATGGTATTATTTTTTTAGGTCTTGGATTCCAACTTGTATATGGTACATTCTTTTTAGCGCTAGGAAAATCAAAAGAAGGTGGAGCTATTAGTGTTTGCAGACAAGGAGCATTTTTTATACCACTTGTATTGATTATGCCAATATTTTTCAATTTAAATGGATTAATAATAGCGCAGCCTTTAGCAGACATGGCTTCAATCATTCTAGTTTTCATCTTAAAATCAAAACAAAATCTAAAACCAAATTTAAAACAATGCATGGAAGAGGTATAATTATTCGAATTCTTAAAGTTTAGATAATGTGAAATATTGGTATAAACGTCTTTATGATAGCGTTGCTGCCCTTTGTCAATTAAGTCTACCATGAAGGGGCTATATTCACATGGCGCAAGGGGGATGATAATTTTAGCATCTGTTTTGAGTGCTTCATATGCTTTTCTTACCATATCCTCATTGCCTTCGCCATAATCCAAACAAAACTGCATGGCATTGCCTGTAATGGTCTCCCCCTGAATATTATAAATATTTAGTTTGACTTATTTGCCAAAGGCGCATTACTTTTTAATTATAAGAGATACAACCGCTCCGCAACCATCTTGTCGGTTTGCAATTTTAAGTTGTCCGCCATGCTTTTCAGCTACCGATTTTGCAATATAAAGTCCCATGCCATAGTGTTTTCCAGAACGTTCTGTCTTCTCGGTAAAAAACTCCATCGTAGCATTTTTAAGTCCGGCAGCAGAAAATCACTTACCGCTGTCAGCCAGAGTAAAAGGCAATTCTTCTTTACTTCCAGTAATTTTAAATTCTATCTTACTTCCATCATAGGAATACTCCACTGCGTTATTCAGGATATTTAAAACTACTCGGCTAATAAGCAACACATCTCCGTAAAATATTTCCGGCAGAATTTTCATTCCTATGCAAAAAGTAATGTTTTTCACACAACAGAGTGCTTTTGCTTGTTTCTCAATTTCCAAAATAAAATTTTGAACGAAAAATGATGCTTCCTGAAATTTTGCAGAGTTTGTTACAGTAGAAGCTGTCATAAGCAATTCAATATAGTCTTCAATCTTTCCCGAGCTTAATTGGATATATTGCAACAAATCTTTATCTGCCTGTGATAATTCTGATTCTAACAACAGTTCGGTATTGCCTTTAATAATTGTCAAAGGGGTTTTTATATCATGAGCAATGGCAGAAATTTGTGTTTTTTTACTTTGCTCCATATTCCATTGCTGATTTAAGGAGTCTGATAATGCTGTTTTTAGTTCGTTTATGGATTGCAAAACAGCATTTAATTCTCGAATTTGTATAGGAACAATTTCAAAATCCAGGTCTTTTTGTTTTATAGAATCAGTAGCTTTGATAAGTGGAGCAAGTTCTATTTTTAGCTTTTTACTAAATTTAAAGGCAATAACGACAGCTATCAAAATAAAGCAACCGAATGAAATAATAATGGCCACTAACTCCGGTTTTGGAAACAGCTTGTGCAGCATGGGGGATGCAAAATGTGCCAATATATCATATTTGATTACAAGGCTGCTCCCATCACTGCGTTGAATAAGCTATATTCTCCATTCAATGTATTGAACTTGCCAGACAAATACTCTTTCGCATGGGATATCTCGTCTTCGCGCATATTACTATTTTGAACATCACCTGTTTTACTATATAATACATAGATACAAGGGAAAGGAATCAATGATTGATCAAAAGATTCACTTTGTATAAGCTGATTTTCTACTTTCTGCAAAGCTTGTTCAGCATAATTTGCATATATCCTTTTCATCATCAACTACAAAAATATTTGCCATTTAACCTCTCCTGTTATCATTATTTTTCTGGTTCAGCTCGCATCAACTTAGAGTTAATCTCTACTATCACAGCTTCACTTTCTGGAATTACCTGACCAGACTCCGCATCAAACACAACCTGTGTTCCCATTACTTGGAGCAGCTTTCCTTTATCCTCTCTTGACAGGCTCGTTTCAGTAATTCTATAAACAATTTCTCCGTGCAGCAGTTGTCCTGCATTTTCGGAGTTTATACAAAAATTCGTCTCGTCATCTCCATCAGAATTCAATGTTCCAAATTCTATTATCGTATCTTCTGTGGATAAATAATCAGAGGGCTTTGCCACATGAAATTCTCCATCTACACCAATGGCTATTCTGTTATCCGTAAGCCTATAAATGTTTTCAAATTGCGCAGTATAATATGCTTCTGCCGGAATTTCTTTTGTAATTTCAGTCAAATAATCTTTGTAGGAGAGATTATCATAGATTTTTAATATTTCATAGTCTTTATTTAAAAAGCACGTGTTTCCTGTTATACCAATCCATACACTAATATTATCTCTTTCAACAGTTTCATTTAAAATCGTATAAGTGTTGTCTTCAAACACAAATTGTCGTGCATCACTCTCTAAGATTTTTCCCTGTGTTTTATCGGCACACCTATCCGCCTGTAACTTATCTACAACAGAACAACCGGTAAATATACAGCAAAAAATCAGCACAATTACAATTACTATATTAATTCGTTTCATTTTTTCTACCCGCCCATTTTTCACTCCATAGCTTTAGTACTAAAAGGAGTGCAGAAAGTAAGCTGCCAATAATGCCAAAGCCCATGCCTATACCTTTTCCAAAAGCAAAGCTTAAAATATATTGTAGCATATATAATGGTACATTTCCTAAAAACAAAAGTATAGCTGCTTTTAGATACAACGAAATCGGTAAAAATACATTACCCATCGCCCGAAACACGATGCCAAACAACAACAAGACTGCAAGTTTTCCAAGGTGAGGGATATATTTTTTGCTGGGGGTACATAAAAGCATTTGAAATGAGCCAGCTTCTAGCTCCTGTTCGGATGCTATTCCTGTAATTATCCCTATCAAGAGTGGAAATACCATTGCCAGCATTTGTAAGTAAGCCGATATCTTTTCTGTTTCGTCCCACACTGAGTGTGTGGTTCTGATGACGAAATGTGGTTCGGAAGGTGAAAAGTAGGGATTGAACGCAACATGTTGTGGTTTTTAAGAAAAGATGGGGCAAAAATCGAGCGAAAAAATTGCTAAAAAGAAGATAAGCGCTTATGAAAATATATATGGATACCTTACAGCTTGAAGAAAGCGAATACAATCTTATCAAATTTCCTCAGCGTGGAGTATGTTTGTACAAATGCGGTAACGAGCGATATATCTTTATGGTTCACGTTCCGACGTACAAGGAAAAATTGTTCGGGAAGGCAGGTGGAAGATGATGAATAAGAGAATGGATTATGAGCAGCTTTTGACGGCATGAAATGGTGGTAATTGTTTTTGTCATAGTTGCAATCGCTCTTGACGATATATCGGAAGTCCGATATAATGATAGTGGTGATAAAAATGACAATAAATGAATTATTAAAAGAAAAAGGAATGTCCAGATACAGCCTGTCAAAAGCAAGCGGTATTCCTTGGGCAACTCTCTCGGATATCTGCTCCGGCAAAACAAACCTGACACGCTGTAATGCCCAAACCCTTCAGAAACTGTCGGGCGCACTTGGTATGACCATTGAAGATATATTAGCCCTCACGGGAGAGCCTTCTGAAAGTCAGAAAAACGGAAAACCCTGTGATCGCTCCTACTTGGAAACGAACCTCTCTGCCCACCTCCAAAAGGCAATCAATGATTATTTGCAGGGTGAAAAAGATAAGGTGTCTTACATGGACTGTCTGTGGGGAGAGTTGTATGGCTCTATCAATGCAGACCTCTGGTCGGGTATTATTTCAGAGGAACAGGCAAATTATCTGAGAACAAAATATCTCTATGGGGAAGAACAGGAGTAATGAAATGATTGATTTTACAGCTTGCCAAGTCAATAAATTTAAAGGTTACGGCGGTGCCAACGGAAATAAAATCAATGTTTTGTACGACGGTACAAGCTATATGCTGAAGTTTCCGCCAGTACCAACGAAAAGCAAAGTGATGAGCTATACCAATAGCTGTATCAGTGAATATTTAGCCTGTCATATCTTTGAAACGCTTGGATTTACCGTACAGGAAACCCTGCTTGGAACCTATACGGATAGGCGAGGAAAAGAAAAAATCGTAGTGGCCTGCAAGGATTTTACTGCTGACGGCAAAAAGCTAATGGAGTTTGCGCACCTCAAAAACACCTGCGTGGACAGTGAACAAAGCGGATATGGTACAGAGCTTTCCTCTATCATGAAAGCGATTGACGAACAATCCCTTGTGGAACCGCAAAAGCTAAAGGACTTCTTTTGGGATATGTTTATTGCAGATGCTTTCTTGGGGAACTTTGACCGCCACAACGGAAACTGGGGTATCCTGATTGATGAACAGCAGCAGTGTGCTGAGATTGCTCCCATTTATGATTGTGGTTCTTGCCTATACCCTCAAATGGATCAGGCAGGGATGCAGACAGTGCTAAATGATGAAAAGGAAATCAATCAGCGGATCTATGTGTTTCCTACTGCTGCTATTTTGGAAAACGGCAACAAGATTTCCTACTTTGATTATATTTCCTCACTGAAAAATGAGGATTGTAATCGAGCGCTGAAAAGGATTGCAGAACGCATTGATATGGATATACTCAATAAGCTGGTGGAAGAAACTCCTACGATTACAGAGATACAGAAAGATTTTTATAAGGTGATACTATCAGAAAGAAAGGAAAAAATCCTTGACTACAGCATGGAGCTGCTACTGAAACAGGAATTTTCACAGCAAGAACAAGAAAGCTCACCTGAGCTAACACAAGAGTTTACAATGTAAATATTCAAATGAAATCGCTCGCTACATGGTGGGCGATTTTTGGATTTAGGAGCATTCCTGTATAGTTAAAAAGTAATCAGGATAGCAAATAAAAAATACCTCAGTGTAAAATAAGATCGAAAGATAACACAGATTCAAATTTCACACCGGAAGTATTTAAGATGAAGTATAACCAAAATTTTAAGATTAATCAAGTAGATGAAGCAACTTTAGTAGTAGGAATTGATATTGGAAGTAGAGAACATTATGTGAGAGCATTCGATTGGAGAGGCAGAGAGCTAGCCAAAACTTTTTCATTCAGCAACACTCTTTCAGGGTTTGAAGCTTTTAATAGTTGGATTCAGGCTATCTGCACCAGAGAAGAAAAGACTAAAACGGTTGCAGGTATAGAGCCTACAGGGCATTTTGGTTTAATTTAGGAAGCCATCTAGAAGCCTACGGAATGGTCATAGCTATGGTAAATCCATATCATGTGAAGCAGACAAAAGAACTTGATGATAACAGCCCTACCAAAAATGACAGGAAGGATCCAAAAACAATTGCAAAGCTTGTCATTGAGGGAAGGTTCAGTTTCCCATATATTCCAAAGGAAATATCGCTGCAAAACTAGAGTTACGAACCCTGATGGAAGATTATGAACGCAAAATGAAGCAATATACTGTAATAATGGAGACCCTTGAAGAATTGTGTAAGGCTATTCCAGAAATAGAAGAAATGCTTGCAATAAAAGGAATAGGACTTGCTACGGTAGCGGGATTTATAGCAGAAGTTGGGGATATTCGGCGTTTTGAGTCTCCAAGACAGCTACAGAAACTTGCGGGGTATGCGCTGAAAGAAAACAGCCCAGGAAAGCATAAGGGACAGACAACAATAAGTAAACGAGGAAGAAGTCGCTTAAGAGGGCTGCTATTTAAGGCTGTAATACCACTAGTGGCAAAGAATGAAGAATTTGAAGAACTTCATAGGTATTACACAAACCGCAAAGAAAATCCTCTAAAGAAAAAACAGTCATTGGTTGCTATATGCTGTAAGCTAATTCGAATCTTTTATGCGATTCTGACAAAGGGAATCGTATATGATGGAGAAAAAATGACACCCATCTTATGGACAGGCAGGACGAAGGAATTAAGGACTCTCGGAATGAGATGATCCCGTTAGACATCGGAGGTTTGCTACCGTAAGGGAAAATGGGCACCACAGGACCTTTATATATGAATGATGTTTTGTTTTGTGTACCTAAAAACCTTATTTTCTGCATGAAATGCAAAAGAATATCCGAAAAAAGAGGCTCTTATTAGAATAAGTTAAAAAATTGTTAGTTGAAAAACATTGAGGTTTCAACAAAAAATCTATCTCCGTTTTGGATATGATATCTATGATAGAGTACAGGAATATGGATTTGATAGGTATTATATGAAAAAATATCTCAAATAAGATAAAACCGCCGCTGACAACGTAAATGAGGGTGAAAACATGAGATATATCTGACAAGAAATGATTGTTGTTTTTTTCAGGAATGTAATAATAAGCCTTTAAATGTAAGCGACTTTATTAGAAGTTTTGACACCAAGGAACCACCAGATCTTTACGTCATCATTATTGTACACTCACGGCATACGGAGTGTGTGGTTCTGATGACGAAATGTGGTTCAGATAATAAATAATGAAAGCTTACCACAATATGTTGTGGATTTTAAGAAAAAACGGGGCAAAAATCGAGCAAAAAAATGACGATTTTTGCTCCTTTAAAATGGGTGGAAATATAGATGACATAGGATATTTTGACCTACCAATGTGCCTTTGGTCAAAAAGAAGAAATTACCTATTGACAAGTAAACCATCGTTTACTATAATAAGTGGTGAACGATAGTTTACTGATTTTGAGAGGGGTTTTTAGATGTCGGATACAAAAGAAAATATTTTGCATACCGCGCTCCGCTTGTTTGCGCGAGATGGCTATGAAGCTGTTTCGGTTAGCGCTATTGCCGGGGAGCTTGGAATGACAAAAGGAGCTTTGTATAAGCACTACAAGAATAAGCGCGATATATTTGACAGCATTGTGGAGCGTATCTATCAAATGGATTATGAGCGAGCGCATGAATTTGAGGTTCCAGAAGAAGTATTCGAGAAAGCACCATTGCCATACCAGAATACTTCTGTAGATAAAATTGACGCTTTCATCAAGGCTCAATTCAGTTTTTGGACAGAGGATGAATTTGGCTGCAATTTCCGCAAAATGGTTACATTGGAGCAATACAGAAATCCTGATATGGCAGAGCTGTATCAAAAGTGCCTTGCAGGTGGGCCGGTAGATTATATGGAAGATTTGTTCCGCGAAATGATAGAACAAGGTGTTTTGAGCAAAAGTAATCCGAAGCAATTAGCACTTGAGTTTTATGCACCGTATTACCTGTTGTTAAGTATTTATGACGTATCCCCGGATAAAGAGAAAGCCAAGAATCTTTTAGTGGCGCACATCGAGCACTTTATGAAAAAAAACACAGCGAAAATGAGTAAAGAAAAGGAGCAATCACAATGAAATATAGTATAAGCCAAAAATACAATACGCCTGAATTACAAGCAAAAATGATGGGACCTAACCCCTTAAAATTGCAGGAGGAAATGCTTATCAATAATAAAATTCCCGCCGGAAGCCTCGTTTGCGACTTGGGCAGCGGGCAAGGGGTTACCAGCATTATGCTTGCTCACGATTATGGTTTCACTGTTTACGCCGCCGATCTTTGGAGCGAACCGCAGGTAAACCGAGATTTTTTTGATGAGATGGGGTTAACCCACGAACAGATTATACCAGTCAAGGCCGACGCCTTCGATTTGCCATTTGAAAAAGAATTTTTCGATGCGGTAGTCAGCACAGATTCTTATAATTATTGGGGACGCGACCCGGAATACTTGGATGCAAAGCTACTACCTTTCGTCAAAAGCGGCGGTTATATTTATGCCTGTGTTCCCGGCATGAAAAAAGATTGCCATGATAATCTACCAGAAGAATTACTTCTCTCGTGGACGCCGGAACAGCTTATCTACTTGCGTGATATTCACTATTGGACAGAAATTTTAAATCAATGTAAAGACGCCAAAGTCATTTCGATATACGAGATGGAGGGCAATGAGGAACTTTGGGAAGTGTGGCTGAACCAAGAAAATGAGATTGCGGTCAATGACCGCAAAACAATGGAAGCTGGCGGTGGGAAATACTTGAACTTTATCGCTTTTGTACTGCAAAAGAAGTAAATGAGTATAAATGTCAAGCTATAAATGTACATTTGTGTGCATATAATAATGTACATTTTTTAATCTTCTATCGGTCGCATATGATCTTTCATTCGATATGACTTACCTGTAATAGTTACCACATGAGCATGATGTAGCACTCGATCCAAGATTGTATTGGCAACCACTGGGTCATGAAATATATCATCCCATGTATTGAAATTAATGTTTGCTTAATTATAAAAATGAACAGTTGAAAAAACTAATCATGCCGGTAATGTATATAGCGGGTGAAAATGATTCAACGGTTTATGCACATAAGACTGCACAAAGAATAAAAGAATTGATTCCTAATGCCAGCATTCAGTTAATTAAAAACAATGGGCATGTGATATATAACGTACTAGATAGGATTATGCCGTTTCTAAATGATAGAAAGAAGGAATAAATATGAATATTGCTATTGTTGGTGACTTTTGTGCTTATAAAAGTAAAAGTCTGCATGATTTTATTTATGAATGCAATAGTGGTAACTGTGTTTGTTTTCAAGATAGTATAGAGAGCGAATTAGCAGCTATTCAAGGTAAATTAATATCTTAATATAGTTAACAATATATCGAAAAGAAAAAGTTTTTCCAGTAGGGGGAAGGAATTCTTAAAGTAGCATACTTTTTATCTCATCAAGCTACATAGAAGTCGTTTGTTTGCTGGAGAAGAGGTACATCCGACATACGTGCAAAAATGAGCCACATGCTGGAATTAATATCCATTACGTGGTTCATTTGGTGTTTTATAGGTGTTTCATCAAGTCTATTTTTGTTTGATATATTTCATATATTATGTTTATAACCCTAGTGAAACATATTCTAATAGTGTCATTAGGGTACACTTTATTGCAACAGTTTCCGTATGTAGTTCGTGTTAGTAGATTCTATAAGTTTGTAAAAATGGTATAATATTTCCAAGTAGTAAGTCGTATTGATATTCATATATTGAACTTATTTTTGAATTGGAGATACTGAAAAAGCGTAAAGTCTTGAATGTCAAGAGTTTACGCTAAGTTTATTAGTTTATCATATTATCATTATGCGTAATTTAATAGAATGTTTTACTTATAACTTTAGTTCTATCTATTAACTAAAATAATAGGAACTACAATTTGGATTTTTGTAGTATATTCTTAGTTCAATATTAAATATCTTAATATAAAAATTTAGAGTTTAGATTACCCGAGCCAAGTAACATCTAATGGGTTACGATCTACCAGTCTCTTATAACTATATTGGGGGTAACCAACCATAACTGCCCCTGTTAACACCTTATCTTTCGGAATGTTGAATAGCTCCAGTAATGGATAATGATTTGCAAATGCACACATTTCAAGGAGTCCCGCCCAACAAGAACCTAATCCTAGAGTAGTTGCAAATAATTCAAGGTAGGCAAATGAAAAAATCGTATTCTCTCGACCATTCTTAAAATCCTTTGGGGCAGTGGCTAAAATAAGATATGGTGCATCACGCAAGATTTTATCTATTCCGGTATCCCTGTAAGCACGAACATGGTAAGGAAAACTCCAGTGTGAAGGATTTTCGATCTGTGCTTCCATCCACTCTATTGTTATTTCAGTCGCTTTTTTTAGTATTTTATTATCTCCAACAATGATATACGATACTCCTTGCAGGTTACTAGCAGTAGGGGCAAAACGTACAATGTTAACTAATTTCAATAATTGGTCTCGAGGCACATCCATGTTTTTGTAACAGCGAATTGATCGACGGGACCTAAGAAACTGTTGAGCAGTTTCTGCATTTATAACTGGAAATTCTTTTAGATTGGTTTGATTGTTCAATGGTGTTTTCATATTATCAATTGCCATATGAGTACATACAGCAACACACTGTCCACAGGCTATACATGCTTGGGGATTAATTGCCTCAGGACCATTCTCTCCCATACATAGAACTCCTGACGGACATATTTTCGTACAAATCCCACATTTGATACACCTTGATTGGTTTACTTTAATTAATTCCATTAATATTCACCTCTGGTTGATTTTTGTGTTTAATCAGACTTATTTTTTTCTTCTTTTACAATATTTTTTATAGGTAAAAGCATAGCGTAAAAATTGTATATTCACTTCTTCTATACTTGTATCTTGTTCACATGAAATTCCTTTAATGATATAATAATAGATGATAGTATGACAATTAACAAGTACGCACTTATTAGTTCCATAGTATCTATTTATATACCAAATAAACTTAAAGTTAATTAAATCTTAAGGAGTGAAAATAAATGATAAAATATAAGGATACCCAATATCAATGTTCTATGGAGTTAAGTTTAGCCCTTATAGGTGGGAAATGGAAATCACTTATTCTTTGGTATTTAGGTGAAAACACTATGAGATTTAGTGAATTGAGGAGAATGTTGCCAAAAATTACTCAAAAAATGCTAACACAACAACTCAGAGCCTTAGAAGAAAATGGTTTAGTAAATAGAGTTATTTATACTCAGGTGCCGCCTAAAGTAGAATATTCTCTTACTGATGAAGGGAAAAGTCTTTTACCTATTTTCGAAACCCTTATTAAATGGGGGGTTAACCATGCAAACTCAGATCAACCATCCGATCAAAATGACTAATAAGAGTATAGCTGCCATCAGATGCAAGGTGACGGTTATAATGCAATGATATCAATTTTCAGATTAGGATTATATCCTAAAAACAAAGAGTAAAATATGCTTTATTAATGATTTACATATAATTAAGTCGTAATTATCTTTTATTGTTCAACAACTATTAAAGATAATAAATGGATAGGTTACAATTAATTAGACAGATATTTTAAGGTCATGTACAATAAATTTATTAAGACAAAGGAGAATAACCATGACCGATTCAAACAAAA
>NZ_SLWV01000041.1 GCF_004345705.1 Marinisporobacter balticus | reverse complement strand
TGCTCATTATTGCTTTAAGTTCTTAGAACTTATTGTACTTGACTTAAGTCAAGTGCTGGCTTAAATTCTTACACTGTGTAGTTTTCAAAGATCAATTCTTTTGTTTCGTCACCATTTGGCAACTTACTTATCTTATCATTTTAGTTTCAATCTGTCAAGCAGTTTTTTGCTGCTTTATTTTTGATTTCTGTTGCGTGACAAAATCTACTTTATCACATTCTAAATGTCTTGTCAATATATTTTAAAAAAATCTCACAGGAAATTTTCTTGCTTGCTATATGTTTATGTGCGTACTGAGTAATATCACATATATCATAGCTAAGATCAATAACATACAGCCGTGTAAATTCTTCTAGTAATCAGGGGCTTCTCAATAGCCTTCTTTATTTCTTTAAAGGTTCATTGATCAATGAAGCCTATTTCAAAACTAATCTCTTCTTGCTATAGGCTCATAATAATCTTCTTCATAATCAAATTCAAATCTTTTCATCTTTGATTTGTTCGTAAATGATTCTTTCTTTTTCATATTCTTTAGTCTATCATAATCATCCTCTTCATAATCAAAATCTATTTTATAAGCATTTACTTTGTATTCTTTCATATTAACCTACATTCCTTTCGTTAACTTTTATTTCCCATCCCCTTATAAAATTATATATAATAAAGATAATAAAAGCTAGTACACAAATATATACACTAAAAATTTTTAATATTTACCCGCTAAATAACTTATGGCAAACAAAAATTTCGAGAGGGTGAAAATCATGGATAATGGATACGTTCACGTCTATACTGGAAATGGGAAAGGAAAAACAACAGCAGCCCTAGGATTAGCAGTTAGAGCCGCCGGTGCAGAAAAAAAAGTATTTATTGCTCAGTTTGTGAAATCCATGGAATATAGTGAATTAAAAGCATTGACCTTTTTAAAAGATTTTATTGATGTAACGTTATATGGTCATGGTTGTTTTGTAAGCAAAGATCCTGATAAAGAAGATATCCTCGCTGCACAAGAAGGCTTGAAAGAGATAAAAAATATTTTAATGAGCCAAAAATATGATATCGTTATTTTAGATGAGATTACCATTGCTATATTTTATAACCTTTTATCTACAGAAGATGTATTGTCTATACTAAATGAGAAACCTAGAAATGTAGAGTTAATCCTCACAGGAAGATATGCACCCCAAGAAATCATAGATCAAGCAGATTTAGTTACTGAGATGAAAGAAATCAAACATTATTATACACAGGGTGTTTTAAGTCGCGAAGGGATCGATAAATAAAAAAGTCGAGAAACTTCGTAAAATGCTCCCTATAGTGTAGACAACTAAAAAACCTACGCTATAGGGTGTTTTTATGTATAATATAAAAAACAGATACAAGAGGAAATTAAAATAAGTAATGAAATATGAGCTTATCATGTATCAGATAGCTTTAAAATAGATATAGCAATAGATACACTACATAAGCTAAAAAAGAATAGAAAAGTAAGATTAGCTAAAAATGCTTTCATTCACTCTGATCAAGGTGTACATACACAAGTCCAATATTCAATAAATTACCCAAGCATTATGGTTTAGGTCAATCTATGTCACGACAGGAAAACTGCTGGCATAATGCTCCTAAAGAATCATTTTGGCCACTTTAAATATGAAGCATATATCAAACCATGCGAAACCTTAGAAGAGCTGAGAAAATAAGTACAGCAATATATGATTTACTACAATAATTATAAATATCAATGGGATTAAAAAAGATGACTCCTGTTCAGTACAGAAATCATCTTCTTAATGCTATTTAAATTGTCCTTGACAAAGGGTACATTTTATCGTTTCTTAAGTGCTTTTTCAGCATCATCACGCTTAATTGCATAATACGAAAGTAGATCCAAAATTTCTGAATCATAGGATAATTTTTCAATATCGTTAAATTCATTTTTATGAATAATAGGCTTAATCATTTCCATTTTTTCATCAGATAAAGCAGAAAACTTATTCCACCATTCATCAGTTAAGCCTATTCCTTCAAAATAAAATCGGTAAATTATCATAGCTTCGGGCATATAGAGCAATTTGTAAAATTCCTCTGGAGTGGCACCAAATGCTTTTTCAAAAAACGACTTTCCTTTTCCAACTTTACCTTTTGTTGAATTTAACACAGCTTGAATCGTTCTAATAAATTTCCTGTTCCAATACTTACCAATATAATCACGATTACTGAAATAGTTCGGATCTTCTATCGGGTGATATTTCATAGGAAAAGAATAGATGCTTGCATCTAATTCTTCGCATAAATCAACATTAAGTTTTAATCTCTGATACAACTCTATAGGCTTATCTTCAAAATTGTAAAGTAAGTAGTTGGACAAGTTTCTATGTTCATGACGAACTGCTGTTTTAACTGCTTTCGTATATATCTCTGCTAACTTCCAGCTATCAAATGCTATTCGAACAGGTCTTATAGGAATTTCAAATAGTTTCTCCATGTTTTCATCAGTAATTAATCGGGCATCTATACCTTGATTAAAATCAACATATCGTTTTTTAGGTCGCCTTTTATAATGATTTTCAAATAACTCTTTTACAGCATCATAGGTTTCAAATACTGCTTCTTTCTTTGCTGTGTGAAATTCAAGCAAATGATGTTCTTCTAATAAATCATAAACTTTTTGTATTTTTTCAGCACCATGTTTTTGTATTAAAGCTCTATACTGCTTTACTATATTTCTCAAATATCCTCTGTCATTATAGCCACTACGTAAATTTTCAATAGTTATGTCAAATACATTTGGTTGTAAAAATTTACTGTCATTTGTAAATCCAGCTTGTTTTATTTCGTCTATAATTTGATTAAATTGGTACGATGCTAATACATTGTTATCAAGAAGTAATAAATCTTTTTTTCCGCCAAAATGTTCTGCGGTAATTCTTATTTGTTCTGAAATTGGAATATACCCTTTATATTGTGGTTCAAGTTTCGGAACAGCACAAAATTTACATTTATTAACGCAACCTCTTGTCATATACGCATAATACGCATTAGTAGCAGGATACTCGTAGTCGATTTCATCTAATATAGAGTAGTCTAATGGCAGAGTATCCACAATAATGTCATTGTTATCCAATACACCAGGCATACTGATAGTACCAACAAAAGGGTATATTCCCGTAGCTTCTTTCACTCTGTCCGGAAGTATAGAAGCCATTACACCACCTATCATGACATCTTTTTCCGATTTGCATAATTGTTTTACAAAGTTAATTGTTTTGATAGTAATATCCCAAAAGAATGTAAAAAGAGTGGTTATTCCAATCCTATCCCATTTACGATTTTCTGGCAAAAAATAATCTTTGTTATAAAAATATTTTCTGTAATATTTTAACAATTCTTTAATAATTGGATTTTCTTCTGTTAATGGTATTTCCTCAAAAGAAGTTTGACTGCCTTTTTTTAAATAATTACAAATTTGAGGTTTGTATTTTTCCCAAAACACATCACCATTATTTGCATATAGTTGTTCTAACAGCGATTCATAGGTATCATTTAATACCAATTCTTTCAAATCGCCTTTAAAAAAGGTAACTTGGTCCCCTTGCATTTTATAATATGTTGCAATCTTCATTAACCCCATAGGTGGATATTTATTTTTATAATTTGGCTCGACAAGTAATATCTTTCTATTCATCTATTTGCTCAACTCTTCCTGTATTTTTGCAACCACCATTTCTGCCATATCTTTTGGTAATATTGCCTTGATGATTGCGTAGATTTTGCTCACAAGCTTACGCTCTTTCTTATCCAATTTAGAAAGAGTTTGTGTTATATATTTTTTTTCTGGCTTTTCTTCTATGATAAGTTCTTTTTTTGGTTCCTCAGCTTTATATTCCGACTCTAATGTTTCAAAAACCCGCTTATACACAGGGTTTTCGTCAGCATTTGAGCTACGCAACCCTAATTTTTTTGTAGCACTTTCGGCAGCCACTTTATGTTTTTCTAATTTCTCTATTGCAGATTTTTTATCTTCTTCATCAACAAACTCACCAGAAGACTGTTTTTCTTGAAATTCTTTTTGAATTTCTACATACTTTGCTTTTTTCGTTAATGCATTTTTCACCTCATTAGCATAATGATAGAGTTTATACAATTCAATGTATATAGTAGGCTTTAGTGCTTCTTCAAAAATTCTACAAGTTTGATTTATATTAAAATAATCTCTACGTGCATTGGGAACTAAAGCATTATGAACTGCAAAAATTTCGCCTACAAAGTAATAATTTCCACGCGGTTCTTTAAAAAAACGAGGATAGGACATAGTTTCTGAGTTACCTACTTGGATATTTTCTTTTCGCAACCTAATTCCACGCATTTTATTTAAAGCAGGAATTTGTTTTTCATATTTTGTAATTCCAAACCACATCCATGCCAATAATTCATTATCCGTTGAGTAAAACTCCTTAAATTCTAAATCAGTTATCGAATCATAGATGGTTTTCTTCTCAACAGTGCCTTCATAAAGATTAGATGTATACCCTTTGAATAATTGTTCTTCGTTTACAAGGATTTTGTATTCATCAAGTTTAAAATCTTTGTCTTTCACATAATCATAGATTTTTGAACGAAAAACAAATCCACTTTGGTAGGGAACAGGCGCAACTGCTTGTAAATATTTCCTTACGCTTTTTTCATCTAAAAGCTCGTTGTTTTCCTCTATTACATCTACCAATTTAACCTCAAAAAAATGTTCTTTTTTATCGTATTTTTCTTCTTCAAAAGATGTAACCATATCCACCAAATTTGATGCATCAGGTCTTTGTTTGGGATCATTTATTACTTCTCTTAATTTCTTTGCATCCCAAACCATAATTGATTTTATAGGCTCGCCTTGATAGCTTGAAGCAAAAATCAGTTTATTACAACAAGCTAAACCTCCTAATCTGCCTATTCCACGAAACCCCTTATCTTCACTTCTGTCTTTGTCAGAATCAGCTATACTTAATAATTTTTTTGCAAATTCATCTTTACAAATTCCGGTCGCATTATCATAAACAGATATTGTTCTTTTTTTCGCATTTATATCAATATAAATACAAGCTTCTCCTTTTGTAAGAATATCTGTTGCAATTGCTTTATCAATTTGGTCAGCTGAGTTTTGTATATATTCACGAAAAATAATATTATTATTTTCGTACATCGCAGTTGTTAAATGTTCAATGACATTTTTTCCGATTACAGCCATTTTATTTTCCTCCCTTAAATTGCTTGTATATAGGTTTAGGAAATTTAACATTTAATAACGATCTAAACACAGGATTTTGAATAATGTATTCACCTTGTTTTAACCTTGTCATCATATTTTTGTATACCGTAGGCACAAACTTGTAGTCATTCTTAGATATTTCGATTGCATTTGTACGACCTTATGCATGAGTAGAGCAGTTTCCGGTAACTCTCGAATGAATTGCACTCTTAAATTGTTCTGCTGAAAACAGTATTATTCCTAAAGAGCGGCCACGTTCTGCAATATCCAAAACTTGACGCAAAACAGGTGAAGTTTTAGGTGAATCTGATGATGCATATTTATTAAGTTCATCAATAAAAATAACAATTTTTGAAGGTGGTGTATAGTCTTCATCTTCGTTATTAAGCTGACCAAGTTGTAAATCATAAATTGTTCTTACAGCATCACCAAAAACAAATCCTTGCATATCTTCATTTAATTTTGCAATATCAATTACATGAACTTCATTTTTCTTTATTTTTTTCAATGCATCAGCAATTCGAGTTTCATTATCATTATGAACATTACCAAAAATACCATTTTTATAAATGGATTTTCTGACAATACGATTGAACTTCCTCCAGCTTCCAACTGTAATTTCTTTATCACCCTGTCCACCTGCTTTACATTTTTTCTGAACTTCATCAAGAAACTCTTCCCAATCTGTTAAATTACCAAAATCGCCTTGATTAGAAATAATGTAGTTTAATATAGAATCCATTGACTGTGTAGGATCATCTAAACTTGCAAACATTAAATCAAGATTATCCTTATCATATTCATATTCATATTTATAAAAACCAGCTTTTTTCAGATTTTGTTGATCTTCAAGTACGTTTTTATCCATATATGTATTCCAGCTATTTCTATCAGAATAGGGATAATAATATGTCACATTTTTAAATGGCTCTTTTGACATACCAAGTTCATCATAAAGAGCAAATGTTTCTTCTTTGTCCGCTTCATTGTCAAACTCATTAGGTTCGTCCACTGCAAGCAAATCTTTTCCTTTTACATTGAATAAAACAAAAGCAACATCTTCGTCATTATTTTGTTGAGCTTTCAAACATTTATCTTGTATAGATTTGAGTAAAAACATAGCATAAGAAGTTTTTGCAGCTAACCCGGAAATCCCTGAAATATTGAGATGAGCTCCTTCTGGTCCAATCAAAAACCTTGAATCCATATTCACAGGCAACTTAATTCTATCTTCTTCATCAGAACCATTGTACATTTCCAAATATCCGCATAAAACAGGATTTTTCATATTAGACAATCCCAAGGCATGAGAAACTTCACTCGCATTGGCAAAATATACTTTCTCGTTGTTTAAAAGCGGAATGTAAATATTCTGTGTATTTCCAATAACTTTAGCTTTTACATAGTTCATACCTATTCTATGGGTATTTTCAGTCGCTTCAACATCACCGAAATCGTTTGAAATATAGTTCGTTAGAAAATTTGCAGTATCTGTGATATGAGAAATTTCTTCAATAACAGCATACGAAACACTTTTGTTTATATGGTCAACCTTAACAACATCAAAAGGATTCAATATCAATTTGGGATTTGTCCAAAAATAAAATTCATCAATTGTTGACGGATTTTTTTCGGTAGCTATTACTTTTCCTATAACCTTGCTCATAATGTTCCTCCATTAAAATAAATTTAAAAACATAGTATTGCTTATATATTTGCTCTTAACATATCGTTCTGTAACATAGACAGGATATAGATGGTTTGCCCACCTGAAATCATCTCCATAGCACACAGGATTTCTTTCATTGATGATATTTGCAGTAATCCAATCTACTTCTTCTGTATCTACTCCGTTTGCTATTTGCTCGTCAGTCACTAAAATTTTTTCTAACTTTAATATTCCGTCGAACGCATTACTTGTGTGAATTTTATCTCTAATTCGAACATACCAGACGGCAAACTTCATGTTACCAATACGCGGAGAACTGTACATATTTACCGGTGTTCTATGGTATAGTTTTAAATCAACAATTAAATTTGAATTATTCTTACCCTTATGGTCTTTACAGTTTTCCGGGTTGAATGACTTGGATGCACCAATAACCCAACGATAATTATTTTTAAAATTGCGGACTTCACGCTCATTTTTCATATCGACCACACGATATTCTAATGAACCATCTTTTAATAGATAGCTATCATAACTGAGTAAATTTTTTGAAGCCAGTTTTGCTACCATCATTTTCTCTTTTTCAACCATTAGATCTTGAATAACAGCAATTCCTTTATTCTCCATTTTTTCAGCTTCATCTTTTTTACATGAATAAGGAATAATGTCTGTAAATTCAATGCCTTCCTTTGAAAGTCTTTCATCCATATTAACTTTTTTAAGCAGATTTTTGAAAAATAATTTCTTGTTCCAATCGTCTTGATTAGCCACTTTAGGCAATGCAATGACCAATCTTTTTTCAAAATCAAACGGTTTCATTTCTTTATTTTCTCTTTTGCAACAGCCAATACCTATTTGTCCTGCAATAACCGGATAAACTTGATTTCGATATGCAATATCATCGACTTTAAATGCTCTTCTTGAACCGTCTAAAAAATAAGTGAATGCAGGCTTTCCTGTTGCAATTTTCTTAGCTTGTATAGATAGATCAATGGCTTTTTTATGCGTAACCGTTTCACCCATTCTTTCCCAAGTTATATCAGAATTATCATCATAATCGAAAGAGGGCATATCAGTGCTGTCAAAGCTATATTTAAAGGTTTTAAAGCTCTTGCCATTGGTTTCTTCTGCAATTTTTGTCATTATTCTACTCATAATAGGCCCCCAATTAAATTCTATTTCAACTTATAGCGCACATTTTTTCCACTTCCAATTTTCTCAATAGCCGATTTTTCAAGTAGACTTTTCAAATGTTTAACCGCCATAGGCTGCGAAATAGAAAGAACTTTTTCTATATCCTTACGCTTTATTGTATCAGCTGAAACAAACATATCTAAAACACGCTGTTCACCCTCTGTGTAAAATACTTTGCGAGTGGGTTTATTCTTATTTTGTTCTTGTGTAAACATCGTATTGAACAATGTAATTTTAAAAGCATTATCGGTAATTTCAATTTTAGGCTGAATAGAATAACATTGATAGTTCTCCATAATTTTGGGAATTCCCGTGCCATATGCTTCTATCATTTTTAATCTATAAAAAACATTTGCAAGGTTTTTATTGCGTAAAATCGAAACACCAAGTAGCATATCGTCTTTTGAAATACCTTTTACCAAACCGCCGATAGTGACAATTTCAATTCGATCATCAAATATACTGATAAGCGTACTTCCACTGAAAGAGTAATCTCTGTGGACAATGGAGTTGAGAAGTGCCTCTCTGATTGCTGTAGTCGGATAATCTCTCTTATCTATTCTTGTTAGCTCCTCAAACTCAGCTCGTGTTCTGTTATATCTGTCGATAAAGGAATAACCTTCTCGAAGCTGCTTAAGTAAAGATCCGCTAAACTCATATCTATCTTTAAAGATTTCTTTGGTAGTGCCTTCAAACACAGCTAATTTAATCGTATGAGAACACTGATCGGACAACAGCAGTCCCAAATTACTATATAAACCATCTTCACCAATTAAATGCAAGGTTTTCATCTGTGACTTTTCTATTTTTATATTTGCTGTGTCAAACTCTTTTTGAAGATAATCAAATGTCAACTCTTGATTTAAGGAACGAATTTCTTCATAATTATCTCCGTCTGTTTCCTTAATCATTTTTAGTATTGCGGTTTCTGTAGCAGGAACAGAGGAAGCCCCCTGTCTAATATATACACCTTCCGGTCTAATTCCTTTTCCAGATAAATAATAAGGGCAAGCCGTTCCCTTTTGTACGGTTAAAACAATAACAGTTTTACCTTCGATTATTTCTCTTTCGCAGGTAGTAAAAAGTGTAATATCGGGTTTAATGGAATCTCTAACAGCATTGGTCGCCTTTAGCATAACATTATCAGCATCTTCTACACCGACTATAGTTCCATTATCGGCAATACCAATCATTATTTTACCGCCATTTGTATTGGCAAAGGCAATCACTGTTTTCCTAATATCATCAACATATTCTCGTTTGTATTCAATGTTTAAACCTTCATTATTCATATTAGAATCCTTTCTGATAATATCAATTACTTTCTAATATATTATAATACCATTTTAATACTTGGATACAAAACCGTCAAGGATTTTTCCCAATAAATAAACACCTCAAACACGTTTTCTTTACGTTCAAGGTGTTAGAATAGCTTTTTATACACAGTAAATTTTAACACTATTTATCAAACAAAATACTCTTGTTGCTCCGTCTATTTCTGTTTCTCTTTCACTTTCTGTACAGCATATCTTATTAATTCTTCTGGTGTTGGTATTTCATCTTTACACGAAATACTATCTTGATAAACTTTTACTTCATTGTTTTTTTTATGGACGGTTTAATATATTTCCAATAAATTGTTTTACATATTGGGCAGGTACAGCCATATTTAGATTTTGACCTTCTAATCCTGCAGTCGTGATCCCTACCAAATTTCCATACCTATCAATTAATGCCCCTCCTGAACTTCCTGGAGAAATAGGGGCTGTTATTTGAACCATTTTTATATGATCAAATTCTCTAAATCCTGATACAATGCCCTCAGAAATCGTATTAAACAACCCTAATGGACTACCTATTGCTACAACCTGTTGACCCCTTACCAAATCCTTATCATTCAATTGAATCGGTTTTGTTGGCTTATCCACTTTTATTAAGGCTAAATCATAATCCTGATGATATTTGACGACATTATATACCATATATTCATTAGGATCATTTTCAAAAACAACGCCAAAAAATACACCTTTCCCTACTACATGAAAGTTAGTGATAATAAATCCATCCTCACTAATTACTACACCAGAACCTTTCCCGATTAATTGTTTATTTTTATCATATGCTTGTATCATCACTACCGATTCTGCTAACTTTGCAATTTCTTCATAGCTTTTTTCAACCCGTCTTTTCGCATCTGGCCTATATGTATTTATTTTTATTTCAGGTCTTTCATGTACGCGCTCTTTTCTTATTGTCGCTTGTACTTTAGGTATGTTTTTTATTTCCTGTTTACTAGTTTCTCCTAGCCATTGTACTATTTCACTATGCATTTTTCTACATCTTATAATGTTTGAGTACCCCTTTACTTCAGGAATTGCATCCTCTATATCTTCTTTGGGATTTATGTAAATAATATCGCACCCTAATTTAGATAGGAATATCAAGAAATACAACTCATGTTTTTTAATTTCTCCATAAAATACAATTTTATGGATTATATTTATATCACACGCATTTTCAAACAGTTCTTTCAGATATTTATTCATCCAAAATAACAATTTTACACCAAAATTTTTTCTAATGGTTTTGCTTTTATTTCTATTGTTTGTATCATACAAATCTAATATTTCTTTAAACGCAAGTTTTTTTGTCCATTCTAAACATTCATTTTTTATTTCGTAACCCATATTCAAATTAAACAATGCATACCGACTTATACTTCCTTGCTCTTCAAGCGCACTATAATGATCCATAATATCCTTCATTTTTTCTATTTCATCCATATCAAAAACTTTTTCCAATCCCTTTGTAAAACGAATATAATTCACTTCAATTGTTTGTAAATATTTATCTAATTCTTTCAATCTATTCATATAATCTTGCACATTATCATCGATCCCTATATATCTGCAAAAAAGAATAGATTTTCTTAAACTGCCGCTATCCTTTCTCTCATAATTAAAAATACATTTTATCTCTTCAAATAGGTTTTGAGTTTGCAATAGCATGGTTTTTAAATACTTTGTTTTTACAATCATTTTACTTCACTCCAAAAACATTTTAATTGAATTATAGCATATTTTTTTTGCTTTTATCCTAAATTTTATCATTTAATGTAAAAAAACTCGTTGCTATAACTTGACTATCAGATAAATATATTTTATAATCATATCACTTAATGATAACGAATATCATTAACAAATACAAATGGATTGTATTATTCTTATTAAAGGAGTTTAAGAATATGGAGCTCAAGCAAATTGAATACTTTTTGGCCGCAATAGAATGCAGAAGTCTTAATAAAGCTGCTGAAAGACTTTATACATCCCAGCCTAATGTCAGTAAGATACTAAAAAACTTGGAAACTGAATTGGGTATTAAGTTAATGGAGAGGACACCTAAAGGTGTTGTTGCCACTGGATTTGGTGACCAATTCTATGATTATGCTAAAAATATAATAAAAACCGTACGTATAGTTGAAGAATTGGCTGAGGATAGAGCCTATGACCAATTAAAGATTGCCGCATTTCCAAGTAATATGATCGCAAGAATGGTCGCAGATTACTATTTGGAGCACAAAGAATCTACACTACATATTGAATTTATAACAGGAACTGTTGAAGATGTTGTTGAGTCCGTTCATTCATCATTAACAAATATTGGCGTAGTCTTTTATCCTGAGCATAAAGCACATACTTTTAGGCAAATTCTTAGCAAAAAGAACTTATCCTTTCAAATATTGAAATCCTGCAAATTGTGTATCTATGTTGGGCCAATGCACCCCTATTATGAAAAAGAAACGATAGCGTTTAAAGAACTAGAAAATCTAAAATTTATTCAGGGAAAGCGGGATTATTTTTCCATGATGGAGCATGTAGATATTTTAAGCAATGGGTTGATAAAATTAAATCAAATGAAACATGTTGTGCATACAAACAGTGATAATATGATGATGAATATGTTAAGATATTCTGATTTATGTACCTTGGGACTTGACTTTTTGAAACCTAACTACCATGATAACGAAATTAGAAAAGTAGCTATCCAAAATTGTATGGACTGTATTAAAGTCGGATATATTACTCGAAAAGATTTACTATTTAATGGATGTGAAAAAATGTTTGTAGCCTATTTAAAAGATTTATTTTCATAAGACCTATAACATATTGTTATAACATGGTGCTTCTAGAAAGATATTAGTTATTAGATTAACTTGTATGCTATAGTTATACTTGTTGAAAATAATTATCAATAAGGAGGATACGATGATAACAAAAAATGCAATTAAACCATTTTTAATATTATCAATAATAGTTTTAGTATTAGGTATATTCGCAGGGTGTTCAAAAACTAGTGATGTAGAAACTGCTTCTAATCTTAATACAGATGAAGCAACTAAAATGACTAGAGAAGAATTAGTTTTTGTAAACTTTAGGGATATTAGAGATCTAAACCCTCATCTTTATGCTGGTGAAATGTATGCTCAAGAAATGCTTTATGAGACACTTGTCACAATTTCAAAAGATGGTTACGAACCTTGTCTTGCTGAAAGTTGGAAAATAAGTAAAGATGGAAAGGTATATACATTTAATATAAGAAAAAATGTATATTTTTCAGACGGGGAAATTTGTGATGCACATGCCATCAAAGCAAATTTTGATGCCATTATTGAAAACAAAGAACGTCATACATGGCTAGAAATGATGAATCTTCTTGTTAGCGTTGAAGCAACCGATGAGAATACGCTTATGATAACCTTGTCATCTCCATATTATCCTATGTTAACCGAGCTTGGTGTGACTAGACCTTTTGCTATGGTTTCACCAAAAGCGATGATTAATGGAAGTACAAAAGACGGGGTACAAGAATATATAGGTACAGGTTCTTATATTTTAAAAGAGTTTAAAACAGATGAATATGCTATTTTTGAAAAAAACCCACTTTATTGGGGAGAGGAACCTGCAATAGATAAAATTACAGTTAAAGTTATTCCAGATAATCAAACAAGAATTTTAGCCCTAGAAAATGGTGAAATTGATTTGATTTATGGTAAAAATATGATTGATGCCGATACCATAAATAAGTATGTCAATAGTGAAGAAATTGAAATTGCTTTATCCAAACCAACTTCTACAAGACAGTTGCTTATGAATTCGAAAAGTCCTGTTTTGGGAGATATAAACGTAAGAAAGGCGATTCAACATGCAACTGATAAGAAAATGATATCCGACGGAATATTTTATGGATTAGAAGAACCCGCAGATTTTCTCTTTTCAAAGACTGTACCCTACTGTGACGTAGCGATTAAGCCTTATGAATATAATTTCCAAGAAGCGGTAAAATTGCTTGAAGAATCTGGTTGGGTGGTAGGAAATGATGCGATTCGTGAAAAAAATGGTCAAAAGCTTGCCTTTGATATTCTATATAATAGCGATAGTGTAACAGAGAAGATAATTTCTGAGTATATTCAATCACAATACAGTAAATTAGGAATGTCGGTGACCATTAAAGGTGAAGAGGAGCAATCCTATAGAGATAATATGAAAGCTGGAAACTTTGATATGGTATTTAATATAAGCTGGGGAATGCCTTATGATCCTCAATCATCCCTTTCAGCTATGCAACGGCCAGTATATGGTGATTATGCTGCTCAGCAAGGATTAGAAGATAAAACCCATCTTGATGATATGATCAGCAAGATTATGGTTTCTACATCTGAAGAAGAGCGTCAAAAACTTTATAATGAGGTTTTATCAATTTTGCACGAAGAAGCAATATATCTACCTTTAACTTATGAATGCAATAAAGCCGTATTTACTAAAGATTTGAATAATGTTGTATTTACCCAGAGTCAATATGAAGTACCTTTTGCTATGATGCATTTTAAAAAATAAATACATTGGGATTCTTTTAAAAGAATCCCAATGTATTGTGTGGAGGATCTATGATAGTTTATATAATAAAAAGAATACTTGTGTCTATTTTACTTATATTTGCAGTTACTTTCATCTGTTTTGTATTTATAAATATGATTCCTTCAGATCCAGCTGAAGTGGTTTTGCGCGTTAGACAGACACCCATTATAACAGAAGAGGCTATTAAAGAAGTTACGCAAGCACTCGGACTAGATGATCCCTATTTTATACGTTATCTAAAATGGTTGAGAAATTGTCTACGGCTTGATTTTGGTGTTAGTTATATCAATCCTTCTCGAACTGTGTGGGGAGAATTTACTAGAACATTGCCAGACACAATATTATTGGCATTAAGTTCATTAATTATAGTAATTATAGTTAGCATTCCAACAGGTTTTTTTTGTGCAATTTTTAAAGACAGCTTATTTGACCGAGTTGTTAGAATTTTAGTTTTTGCAACAACCTCTATGCCAGCTTATGTAGTTGGGTTATTACTTATGTGGTTAATCAGTTATCGCTTGAAACTATTGCCTACAAGTGGTAGTGGAGGATTTAGGCATATTATAATGCCCTCAATTACTATTGCTATGACATATATTTCTACCTATATCCGATTGATTCGTAACAATATGCTCGAAAATATGAAAGAGGATTATGTAGTTTATGCAAAGGTTAGAGGTTTGAATCCTTGGAGAATATCTATATTTCATATTTTAAAGAATTCTCTTCAATCATGTATGGTAGCAATTGGTATGAGTATCCCTCAACTTATATCAGGAACTATGGTTGTTGAAAATGTTTTTGCTTGGCCTGGATTAGGCAAGCTCTGCATAGCGTCTATTTTTAATAGAGATTATCCAATAATTCAGTTATATATTTTGTTTGTAGGTATCCTTTTTGTTTTGTTTAATCTGATTTTTGACATCCTACAACATTTAGCTGATCCGAGAATAAGGAGCTTATCATGATGATGTGGGAAAGAATAAAGAAATCAAAACAAGGGCTTGGACTGATTTTATTTATCCTTATAGTTATGATGTTGGGAATTTTTGCACCTATTTTCACCCCTAATGATCCTTATAAAACCAATTTAGTTATGAAATTTCAAGCATTTAGCATGGAATACCCTTTAGGAACCGATCATTTAGGCAGATGTATCCTTTCTAGATTAATATACGGAATAAGACCTACGTTGTTTTTGGCAATTGTTACAATGGTTGGAACAATCCTTATAGGGAGTCTTATGGGGATACTTTCTGGATATTTTAAAGGATGGATAGATGAATTAATAATGAGAATTGTAGATGTAATGCTTTCATTTCCAAGTCAAATTATGATTTTTGCTGTGATAGCTTTACTAGGCGTAAATGTAATAAACGTAATTCTTGCAAATATTTTTATTAAATGGGCATGGTATGCAAGGATGATTCGAACAAAAGTGCTCCAATATCGTGAAAAGGACTACATACTTTATTCTCGTTGTATTGGCTCATCAGGATGGTATATTTTGATCAAGCATCTAATACCTAACATATCCTCTGATCTAGTAGTTCTTGCAACATTAGATATTGGATGGGCATTGATTAATATATCCACACTATCATTTTTAGGACTTGGTGTTCAAGCACCTACTCCAGAATGGGGTGCAATGCTTAGTGAAGCAAAAAATTTTATGACAACAAATCCAGTGCAAATGTTTGCTCCTGGAGTAGCAATCCTATTAACGGTCTCTGCCTTTAATTTGTTAGGTGATGTTATGAGAGATATTTTAGATCCAAAAGAGGTGATCAAATGAAAACCCCAGTTTTAAAGGTTGAAAACCTTTTTGTTACAGTAAAGGATCAGTCTGGTCTAAATCAAGTAGTAAAAGGTATTAGCTTCGTCCTCAATAAAGGAGAGTGTCTTGGTATTCTTGGAGAAAGTGGTAGTGGTAAAAGTATAACCATGAAGGCCATTATAGGAATATTAGATTCATCATTTAGCGTTAGTGGTGAAGCTATTTATAATGGTAAAAATCTTATAGGCGCACCTCAAAAATATTTGCGTAAACTAAGGGGGCAAAAGATAACATTGGTTATGCAACACCCAATGGCTTGCTTTGACCCTCTATTTTCTATCGAAAAACAAATGAAAGAGACTCTAAGAACCCACACTAGCATGGCAGATGATGAAATGGAAAAAAAATTACTCGATATACTTAATTTTATGTGCATAAGGCAACCAGACGAAGTTCTTAAGAAATATCCTCATCAATTGAGCGGTGGTATGTTGCAGAGAGTCATGATTGGGTTAGCTTTGGTGATGGATCCTGATATTATTATTGCAGATGAGCCTACAACTGCTATTGATGCAATAACACAATATGAGATTATCCAGGAATTTTTACGCATAAAAAATCAGAGAGGAAAATCTATTGTGTTTATATCTCATGATATTGGTGTTATAAGTGCAGTTGCTGATAAAGTTTTAGTCATGAATCAAGGATGTGTAGTAGATCAAGGGAAATTAGATGAAATCATTAAGAATGCTAGTGATCCTTATACAAGGCAGTTGATAAGGACGCGAAATAAGATAACGCAGAAATATGAAGAATCCGTAAAAAGGAGCATATGACATGATTTCCGTTAAAAATATAAGCGTAAGTTATAAAAAAGAGAATGAAAAGAGACTCTTTAAAAAAAGTCGAGAAATAGTAATTGAGGATCTTTCATTTTCTTTAGATAAAGGTGAATGTCTTGGAATTCTTGGAGAAAGTGGTAGTGGCAAAAGTACGCTAGGAAAGGTAATCTGCGGATTGTTAAAACCTGATTGTGGAGATGTATTCATTAATGGCGCTCCTTTATATGAAAATAAAAAGAATAAGAAAAAATGTTTAGTGAGTGTAGTTTTCCAAGATTATACATCCTCTACTAATCCAAGAATGCCAGTGCGAGAAATAATCGCCGAATCCTTTTCAAAAACTGGAAAAGAAAATAAAAAAGATGATATTTTAAATCGCACAATATCCTATTTAACCGCAGTTGGGCTATCTGCGGAATATCTCAATCGTTTTCCCCATGAACTAAGTGGTGGACAACTGCAAAGAGTATGTATCGCTAGAGCCTTGGCTACCCACGCCGAGATCATTGTATTTGATGAAGCTATAAGTTCGCTTGATGCGCATACGCAGGTACAAATTATGGATTTGTTGAAGGAAATTCAAATTGAAAAAAATTTAACATATATTTTTATCACCCATGATTTGACCAGTGTTACATATTTTTGTGATCGTATAAACTTTTTATACAAAGGTACTTTTGTTGAAGAAATAAAAGTATCCAAGCTATCTGATGTTTCTAATAACTATGCAAAAAAATTGTTGTATTCCGTTCTTTAAAAAAGAGAGGGAATATATGAAACTTAAATCGCAATTTGTAAAAGAATATATGAAAGTGACAATCCCATTTATGTTTTCTACACTGACTCAACCATTACTATCAGCAACAGATACTGCTGTTATAGGACATTTGGGAAGTATAGAAGATATTGTTGGAATTACTTTAGGATCTACTTTGATAAATACTATATGTTGGATATTTGGATTTCTAAGAGTTTGTACAACAGCTGATAGTTCACGAGCCAAGCATTCACAAAATAAAGAAGATGTATTTAGAGCAATCATAATGCCAGCATTTTTAGCATTTTGCTGTGGGGTTTTCATTTTGTTGATGAACAATATAATTTTAAATACGTATATTTTGTGGATTAATCCTCAAACAGTTATTACTGAGAGGTTAACGGATTACTATAGAATTATTGTCTTAGGGATACCCTTTGTGTTTATAAACTACGTAATATTAGGTTGGCTTATGGGTCAAAGAAGAATAAGGCAGAGCCTTATTATTCAGGTGTTTGGTAATTTATTAAATATTATACTTGATTTCATTTTTGTCATGAATTTAAATTCTGGGGTCAAAGGGGTTGCAGTAGCTACATTAATTAGCCAATGTACCTCTCTAATTATAGGTGTTTTGACTCTAAAAAATGATATTCCTAAATTTAAACAATATGCAAATACTTTTTTAGATAAAAATACACTATTCCGTTATTTGTCTATGAGCAGAGATCTGATGTTTAGAACAATTTGTCTATTAATTCACAACAACCTGTTTGTTTGTTTTTCGTCTTCATTTGGTAAGGATATATTGGCAGCTAATAGTCTTATTATTCAATGTAACCTCCTTATTTCATATCTATTCGAAGGAATTGCAAATGGTTCTAGTACTTTTTCTGGAACATCCTATACCGATGACAGTGGTAAAAGTTTAAAGGAAATAATAAGAATAACTACCAAGGCTTATTTAGTGATTGCATTTATTTCTGTAAGTGCACTTCAACTTGTAGGATTTCGATTATGGACTGTCTTTACAGATTATCAACCGATTTATGAAATATGTATTAGCTATCAGTGGGTTGTATTAATTTTCCCGTTGATTTCAGGTATTGGATTATCCTATTATGGAATTTTTTCAGGACTAGGAAAGACTAAGGAAATTGCGCTTACCACATTTTTAGGGCTGCTAGGATTTATTATTTGCAGTTATGTGATGATCCAATCAAGTGGAAATACAGGGTTGTGGATAGCCTCACTCCTGTTTTATGCTATAAGAAGTATAGGCTTGTTAATTTATATACCAAAACTTTATTTGCACTTAAAAATAAGTGTGAATAAACCTTAAATGGAGGTTATTATGATTACTTATCAATTGCATATAAAGCATTCTAATACTAAAATTGATGTTTTCGAAATGGGTAATGGGAATGGAAAAACTTGTTTAATAACAGCAGGTATACACGGTGCTGAGGAAACTTCTATTGTAGCAGCATTAGAACTGATAAATTCCATTGATGAAAATGAGATTATCGGTAAAATTATTTTGGTTCCAATATGTAATCCCTATGGGTTTTACACATTTTCAAAACAAGTTGTACCTGAGGATCAGAAAAATCTAAATCGAGTTTTTCCTGGAAATATGAATGGGACTATATCCGAAAAAATCGCTTATACTTTGGAACATGAACTAGTTTCCTTATCAGACTATCATATAGATCTTCATGGTGCAGATGTCCATGAAGAAGTCATGCCTTTTGTTTATTATGCAGGAAAAACAACGGAGGAGGTTATAGATCTATCAAGAATTATGGCAAGTAGCCTTGATGTCTCTGTCATTGTACAATCAACCGCAACGACAGGTGCCTATAACTATTCTGCTTTTTTGGGAAAACCTTCTATACTTGTTGAACGAGGCGGAGCTACGCGAAAAAGTCAAGATGTTATCAGTCAATATAAACAGGATTTGATTCGAGTTTTGGCAACAATAGGTATTTTACCAAAGAAATATAAAATAGAACGACAATATCCTTTAATTGATATAAAGGACGCTAGATATCCTTTGGCAAATTTTTCAGGTTTTTGGTTTCCTAAAAAGAGTCCTGGGGAAATATTTGAAAATGGGGAAACGCTAGGTGTGATTCAAGACATTCATAAAAACACTTTGCAAACAGTAGTAAGTGAAGGGAAAGGCATAATACTATATCAAGTTCATACATTTGGTATAAGTGCAGGTTCTGAAACTGTAGCCTATGGATTATTCCATCCAGAAGAAATTGCATGACCTTATTGCAACACCACTGTCACCTCGAAGATCTAAATTTACATTCGGTAATCTGCTTTGAAATTCTTCTAAAGATCGTTCCATAAACACAACAACATCATTTATCCTATATGGATAGGAATTTGTATTTCTGTCATAAACTCTTCTTCTTTGGCTGTTTGATGTATATCCACCCTATATATTTCTAAGGGATTTCCCATAAGAAAATAACCCTGATCTTTTATATACTTAAGCATCTGCGGAATAAATCTTTGACTTTTTTTATAAGCTCCTTTGTATACTAAAGTAGCATAATCCCCTTCAGGCAAGCATGTATAATCATCATTTTCAATATTTTCTACAAAGAAAAATACTTTTTGATATAAGTTATATATCCCTCTTTTCATCCCTTCATCAGATATAAAAGCCCCCATATCTTTGTTCCCAAATAGAAAAACTTTTTCATCATTGATACTTTGTAGTTTTCTAAAAGCTAAATCGATCTCCTCATCCTTTGATACATCTCCTTCTATTAAAATAATTTTCCTAGGCGGTATCTTTTTTATTTCTATCTTTTCATAGTCCTTAATTTCATTCATTTGCTTTAATAAATCTAGCTTTCTTTTTAGATTCTTGTTCGTATCTTCAAGACTTTTAATCTCTTTTGAGATTAATTTAATTCCTTGATCTATTAACGCTTGCGTAGAATGTATACTCCGATCCTCTAAATATTCTTTAATCTGATTTACTGAAAATTTTAATTTTCTTAAATCCTTGATAATATTTAACTTCCATATTTCTTCAATACTATAGACCCTATAACCATTCTCTCTACGCCTTGGGGTAATCAATCCCTTGCTTTCGTAATATCTCATTGAATCCTGACTTACATTGTATAACTTGCAAATTTCTCCTATGGTATATTCATTTTTCATTAATTCTACCTACTTTTTTCATATTTTTATTCATTCATCTATTGACCTTGGTATCGTACCAACCTTTATACTCATACATAAAGGTTTCTTGTTATAAATATTAACACAATAAAGGAGTTTATCCTATGGAAACAATTAAAAAAACAAGTCATTTCAATCCTTTAACAAAAGAATTTTTAGAATATCTCATCCCCTCTATTAGTGCTATGTGGGTTTTTTCCATATATACAATGGTTGATGGTATGTTTGTAGGAAAAGGTGTTGGGCCTATTGCGCTAGCATCCGTTAATATTGCAATGCCTTTTATCAATATGATCTTCGCAATTTCTTTGATCCTATCCATAGGCGCTTCTACGCTAATCTCTTTTTCTTTGGGTCGTGGAGAAGAGAAAAAAAGCAATGAAATATTTACTTTGAATATCATCATCCTTTCATTTCTAGGCCTGATCATTAGTATATTGTCATTAGTATATTTAGAAGATTTTGCTTTATTCTTAGGTGCTAGTCAGGAAACATTCATCTATGTTAAGGATTATCTTAGATTCATTATTATTTTTAGTCCTTTTTTTATAATAGCCTATTCATTAGAAGTCTTAGTCAAAGCCGATGGATTTCCTTTTTTTGCAATTGTTTTTGTAAGCCTAGCAGCTTTTATAAATATTATATTTGATTATATATTTGTAATACTTTTAAACTACGGGGTAAAAGGAGCTGCTTTCGCAACAGGTCTTTCTCAGCTTATTTCATGTTTAGCATTTTTATTTCATTTTATTTTTGGAAAATCAAAGTTAAAATTTACAAAACCAAAGCTTCGTTTTTCTACCCTAAAAAGTATATTTTTAATCGGTTTTCCTGATGCTTTAACAGAACTTTCTACTGGTGTTACTGTCTACTTATTTAACTATATGATTTTAAAGCATATTGGGGATGATGGTATCGCTGCTTTTGGGGTGATTATGTATGTGAATAATCTAGTCATTATGACAATGGTAGGGATCAATCAAGGAATGCAGCCTTTAGTCAGCTTTTACTATGGAAAAAGAGACTTTACACGCATCAAAAAGCTTTTAAGCTTGTCCTTTAAAACAACACTTTTATTCTCTTGCTTATTTTTATGTATATGTCAATTTTTCACTGACTCTTTGGTGACTATGTTTATCGCTCCTTCTAACATAATAGTTTATCATCTTTCAAAAAAAGCATTAAAAATATTTAGTTATTCTTTTATTATCTGTGGCATGAATATCTTGCTATCAGGTTATTTTACTGCGCTTAAAGAAATAAAAAAAGCCTTCTTAATATCTATCTAAAATGTACCCTATAGAGTAGACATTAAAAAAAGTCTACCCTGTAGGGTATTTTTATGTATAATAGAAAAAAACAAGAATGGTGGAAGATA
>NZ_SLWV01000040.1 GCF_004345705.1 Marinisporobacter balticus | reverse complement strand
CAAGTATTTTATGCAAAAAAAATGGGGGAATTAATAAAAATTTTGATTAATAAAAGAGAGTAATCACAGGGGATAAAGAGTTTCCGTGAGAGCTCAAAAGAAAATAAGGGGGCAAGATAGAGATGCTTAAAAAGGAAATTATTGTAATGAATGAACAAGGACTACGTGCAAGAGCAGCAGCTTTATTTGTACAATTATCAAATAAATTTACTTCTGATATTTTTATTGAAAAAGACACAAAGAAGGTGGATGCAAAAAGCATTATGTGTATTATGGCTTTAGGATTATCAAAAGGGGAGAAAATTTTGATTCGTATGGTTGGACCTGACGAAGAAGAAGCTATGGAAGCATTGGTCGACTTTCTTGAGGAAACCGAAATAAATTCTTAAAACTATTCTAATACAGAATAGTTTTTTTGAAATAAATAAAAATATTTAGAATATATATCGTAGGAATATAGAAGCATTTTTGGAATGGTTATAAAAAATAATAAAGGATTTTGTTTTGCTATGGCGAATGAATGAGAAAATAAGAGTTTTTTCTACCATTTCAATTTTGGAGGATGCCATGTTCAAAGTAAATATCAACTTTTTAAAGACAGGAATGATTTTAGCAAAGGCTATTTATGGTAGTGACGGCCAAATTCTACTAAATGCGGGCGTAATAGTAAAAGAGAATTATATTGATAAATTAATAAAGCTTGGTATCAGTTCCTTATATATAGATACAAAAGAAACAGCCGATATTATTATTGAAGATGTGATATGTGAACAAAATAGATTAGAGGCAAAAAACATGATTCGAGAAACAATGAATAATGTTTATATGGGTGGAAAAATCAATACAAAAGATGTATTTCGTGCGGTCAATAATATTGTTGATGATTTATTGAGCAAAAAAGATATTATACTAAATCTTTCAGATATCAAAGCGGTAGATGATTATACTTTTGGACATTCAGTAAATGTTTGTGTATTATGTCTGATTACGGGTATTGCCATGGGGTATGATAGAGAAAAACTAGAGAAATTAGGCATTGGTGCCATTTTACATGATATTGGTAAAATTGCAATTCCTGAAGAAATATTAAATAAGCCAGAAAAACTTACGGATGAGGAGTATGAAATCATCAAAACGCATCCGAGGCTAGGATATGAAATCATAAAAAGAAATCCGAGTATTAGCAGTTTGAGTGCCGTAGCAGTACTTACCCATCATGAAAGATATGATGGTTTAGGATATCCACTTGGGAAAAAAGGACAAGCATTACATGAATTTTCTAAAATTCTTGCAATAGCAGATGTATATGATGCATTAACCTCTGATCGGGTCTATAAAAAGGGGATTTTTCCTCATGAAGCGATAGAATATTTAGTATCTATGGGGAAACATCAATTCGATTATGAAATCGTAAAAATTTTTGCGCTAAATGTAGCATGCTATCCTGTAGGGACCATCGTAGCATTAAGTACAGGGGATCAGGGCATTGTATCTGAGGTGAATAAGAGTTATCCAAATAGACCAAAAGTTAGATACTTAAGGAACAAAGAGGGAGAAAAATACGTGGAGATCGTTGAAGTTGCTCTTGATACAAATCCATCAATTACAATTATTGAAGTATTAGAGAATATTGAATAGTTTTTTGATATAATAAGTATGAATTCATGATTCATACTTTTTTTAAGTAATGGAAATTGCAAAGGAGTTCTTTGAAATTTCGTTAATAATATGAGTAGCTGCGATAGCAGCATGCGAATTTTTTATCTCTACAGAAGGAGGTAGGCATGTGACGAAAAATGAACAGATTATTGATTATATAAAAGATTTACCTATTGGAAGCAAGATTTCAGTGAGGCAAATTGCACAAGATCTAGATGTAAGTGAAGGAACAGCTTATAAGGCTATAAAAGATGCAGAAAGACAGGAGTATGTGAGTACAATCCCAAGAGTAGGAACGATACGCATAGAGAAGGTGGAGAAAAAACGAATTGATAAGGTGACTTTTTCTGAAGTATTAAATATTGTAGAGGGACAAATCTTAGGAGGTCATGAAGGGATTTATAAGGTGGTCAATAAGTTTGTAATTGGCGCTATGTCTGTTGATGAAGTGAAAAAATATATTTCAAAAGGGGATTTACTTATTGTTGGGAATAGACACGATGTACACAAGCTTGCACTTGATAACGATTGTGCTATTCTTATTACAGGGGGATTATCTTGTAGTGAAGAAATTAAAAAAAGAGCAAATGAGAAGAAACTCCCTATTCTTATGACTTGCTATGATACATTTACCATTACCACAATGATCGACCGGGCGCTTCATGAAAGATTGATAAGAAAAGAAATATTGATTACAGAAGATATTATGACAAAAGAATTATATTTTCTAAAGGCAGGGGACACGGTTTGTGATGTTAAAAAACAGATGAAAATAACAGGACATAGTAGATTCCCCGTAGTAGATCATAATTTGTGTGTCATAGGGATTATATCTCCTAAAGATATTTCAGGAGAAGCACTTGATAAATTGATCACAAATATTATGACAAAAAATCCAATTACCGTATCGCTTGATACGCCTGTTGCATACATTTCACATATTATGATTTGGGAAGGCATGAAAATGATTCCTGTTATAGAAAATAAAAAATTAATGGGTGTGATTACCCGTCAAGATGTGATAAAAGGACTAAAATATATTAAAAACCAACCTCATATGGCAGAAACCTTTGAACATATGGTTTCAAACCAATGTGGTGTAGAAGAAACAAAAAATGGCGTAAAACTTACTGGAGACATAACACCTATGATGCTAAATGAACGTGGGATTGCAAGTGCTGGTATTTTGGTCATGCTTATGTCTAGTGCAGGAAGTATTGCTATTAAAAAGCAAAAGAATTTAGATAGCGTCATTGATAGTTTCATGATTTATTTTATAAAGCCATTACAGCTAGAAAACAAGATTGAAGTCCATGCAGATGTTATTAATGTAGGGAGAAAATTCTATAAAGTGGATATTACAGCTTATCATAATGAAGAAATTGTATCAAAAGCAATGATGTCTGTAAAACTATTACGGAAATAGAGAGGAGGTAGCTATGAGAGATTTTGTCCATTTACACGTGCATACGGAATATAGTTTATTAGATGGGGCAGCTAGAATTAAAGAAATGGTAAAAATAACGAAAGAATTAGGCATGAAAGCTATTGCCATAACAGATCATGGATCCATGTTTGGTGTCATTGATTTTTATAAAGAAGCAAAAAAACAAGGCATCAAACCTATTATAGGCTGTGAAGTGTATACAGCAAGTAGAAGCATGAACGATAAAGATCCAATAAAAGATAAAAGAATGGGACACTTAGTGCTTTTGGCAAAAAATCAGACGGGTTATAAAAATTTAATGAAAATTGTATCATTAGGATATGTAGATGGTTTTTATTATAAGCCACGTATTGATTATACTATTTTAGAAAAATATAGTGAAGGGATCATTGCTTTGAGTGCTTGCTTAGCAGGAGATATTCAGCAAAGAATCCTCCAAAATGATTATGAAGGTGCAAAAAAAGACGCACAAAATTTAGTAGCACTATTTGGAAAAGAAAATTTTTATTTGGAGTTACAGGATCATGGCATAGAAGAACAAAAATTGGTGAATAAGGAATTAATTCGATTAAGTAAGGATACAAACATTCCTTTAGTTGCAACCAATGACATTCACTACTTAAGAAAGCATGATGCAAAGATCCATGATATACTCCTTTGTATTCAAACAGGAAAGACATTAGAGGATGAAAACAGACTAAAATTTCCAACCAAGGAATTCTATATAAAATCGGCAGAAGAGATGGAAAGCTTATTTCAAAATATAACGGAAGCTTTAGATAATACAGTAAAAATTGCGGATCGGTGTCAGGTAGATTTTGATTTTAATCAGATTCATCTGCCAAATTATGATGTACCTAAAAGTTATGATGCAAAACAATATTTACGAAAGCTGTGCACAGAAGGATTATTAAAAAGATATGGAAAACCTACAAAAGAGCTTGAAGAAAGATTAGAATATGAACTAAAAACCATAGAAAACATGGGATATGTAGAGTATTTTTTGATTGTATGGGATTTTATAAAGTATGCAAAAGAAAATGGCATTATGGTAGGACCAGGACGTGGTTCAGCTGCGGGAAGCATTGTTTCATATACCCTTGGGATTACAGATATTGATCCAATAAAGTATAACTTAATTTTTGAAAGATTCCTAAATCCTGAAAGAGTGACCATGCCAGATATTGATATTGATTTTTGTATTGAAAGAAGACAAGAAGTCATTGACTATGTAGTTAGAAAATATGGGAAAGAAAAAGTCGCACAAATTATTACCTTTGGAACAATGGCAGCGAGAGGAGCCATAAGAGATGTGGGACGAGCCATCAACATGTCTTATGCTGAAGTCGACGTAATCGCCAAACAAATTCCAATGCAATTAGGCATGACCATCGACAAGGCACTTGAAATTGATAAAGCCTTTAAGGAAAAATATGATACAGATGATCGTGCAAAATATTTAATTGATGCAGCAAAAGCGGTAGAAGGCATGCCGAGACATGCTTCAACTCATGCGGCAGGTGTGGTAATTTCAAAAGAAGCCATTGATACGTATGTGCCACTATATGTGCATAATGAGGGGGTTACCACACAATTTACAATGGGTACGATAGAAGAATTAGGACTGTTAAAGATGGATTTTTTAGGATTAAGAAACTTAACAGTCATCAGATATGCCTTAGAGAGTATTGAGAAAAACTATGGGGTAAAGATTGACTTTTCAAATATGGAATATGATGATAAAAATGCATATGATTTGATTAGTCGTGCAGATACACTCGGAGTATTTCAGCTTGAGAGTGCTGGAATGAGGCAGTTTATGAAGGAGTTAAAACCGGATTGCTTTGAAGATATTGTAGCGGGAATTTCTCTGTATCGACCAGGACCTATGGATTCTATTCCAAAATATATTGAATACAAAAATAATCCGGAGACAATAGAATATTTACATCCGAAGCTTGAATTGATCCTAAATGTAACCTATGGATGTTTAATCTATCAAGAACAGGTTATGCAGGTGGTAAGAGAACTAGGAGGATATTCTTACGGGCGAAGTGATTTAGTGCGTCGTGCAATGAGTAAGAAAAAAATGGATGTGATGGAGCAAGAGAGAAAATATTTTATCCATGGAAAAAAAGATGAAAATGGGGAAATAGAAATTACAGGATGCATAAGAAATGGTGTTCCTGAAGCAATTGGAAATCAAATTTATGATGAGATGATTGATTTTGCGAAATATGCTTTCAACAAATCTCATGCAGCAGCCTATGCAGTACTGGGTTATGAAACAGCCTATTTAAAACATTACTATCCAGTAGAATTTATGGCAGCACTCATTACAAGTATTATGGGGAATGCTTCTAAGGTTGCACAATATATACAAGATTGCAAGAAGAAAAATATAGAGATTCTACCACCAAGTGTGAACGAGAGTGAAGGAAAATTTTCTGTTGAAAATGGAAAAATTCGATTTGGTCTTTTGGCAGTAAAAAATGTGGGGATGGGTGTAATTGATGCCATTGTAAAAGCAAGGAATGAAAAAGGAAAGTTTACAAGCTTTATAGATTTTTGTAATAAAATTGAAATGAAAGAGATGAATAAACGAGCCGTTGAAAGCTTTATAAAAGCAGGAGCTTTTGATGAAATGGGTGCGAATCGAGCACAACTGCTTGCCATTTATGAAAAGACGATGGATGGCATACAGCAGGATCGCAGAAGGAATTTAGAAGGACAAGTATCCTTATTTGAAACTTTTGAGAATGCATTGCCAGATGCGGTAAAAAGTGATACATTACCAGACATTGCTGAGTTTATACAGAAAAATCTTTTGATGATGGAAAAAGAGGTGGCAGGCATTTATATTAGTGGACACCCACTTTCAGAATTTGAAGAAGAAATAAGAAAAGTTTCAACCATCAATGCAGGAGAACTGACTGATATGGAGGAAAATGAAGAGAATAATATAAAAGATGGTACGTATATTCGCATAGCAGGAATGGTTGCGCATAGAAAAAACAAAATAACAAAGAATAACAATATGATGGCTTTTATTACATTAGAAGACTTATTTGGGAGTATTGAAGTATTGGTTTTTCCAAAGATATTTGATAAATATATGCATCTTTTGCAGGAAGATGGTATCGTAATGATAGAAGGAAAAATCAGTATGAGAGAAGAGGAAGAGCCTAAAATTATTGCAGATAAAATAGCACCGCTCTTAAAGAAGACAAGTAGCAATAGCAATGGTATAGATGCACAGAAAATAAGAGACCAAAAACTGTATATAAAGATTTGTAAGGAGCAAGATTTCAGAAAAATTTTTCAAAAGATAAAACCATTATTAAAAATATATAAAGGAAATGTTCCAGTGTATTTATATATAGAAGTAGAACATAAAAAGCTTAAAGTTAGTGAAGATGTGTGGGTAACATTAAATGAGGATTTGATAAAAAAATTGGTTGCGTTATTAGGAGAAGATTGTGTAAAGATAGGTTAATGAACTTTTTAACAACACATTAAATTTTAACATGTAAAATGTATAATTCGGAAAGTGTGTATGGTATAATACAAGAATATGATAGATGAAAAACAGTTTTCTCAAATTCAAGGGGAGGATCTATTCATGTGGACAGTGGTATATATGGCACATAATAAAGTAGATGCTAATAAAATTAAAGAAATTTTAATCCAAGAAAGTTTTTTAGTAAAACTAAAAGGTATTGGAAAAGAAGAAGACGGTGTATATGAAGTTTTGGTTCCGAGCGGTGAAGCAGAAGAAGCCCACGAAGTTTTAGTGAATTTATAATCATATCCTTATAAGGGAAAGTAACTATTTCTAGGAACTTTCCCTTTGTTTAATAGGATAGAATTAAAAAAATAGAATAGATCATCATTAAGGGAGGGGTAAAATGAAAAAAATTGGCGTGTTGACCAGTGGTGGCGATTCACCAGGAATGAATGCGGCTATTCGAGCGGTAGTACGTGCAACCATTTATAATGGATTAGATGTAGTAGGTATTAAAAGAGGATATGAAGGTATAATCAATGGAGATATAAAAGATTTGAATCTTTCCTCTGTGGCAGATATTATTCATAGAGGAGGAACCATGCTTAAAACTGCTCGAAGTGAAGCTTTTAAAACAAAGAGTGGTTTTGAAAAGGCGCTAAATGTCATAAAAATTTTTGGTATAGAAGGGATCGTTGTTATTGGAGGAGATGGCTCTTTTAGAGGGGCAGAAAAATTAAGTCAAGTAGGAATTCCGACCATTGGTATACCTGGAACAATCGACAATGATTTAGCCTATACAGACTATACGATTGGATTTGATACAGCTACGAATACAGTACTTCATGCAGTTAGTAATATTAGAGATACATCTACTTCTCATGGAAGAGCAAATATCATTGAAGTCATGGGGAGACATTGTGGAGATATTGCGCTCTATGCGGGACTTGCTGGAGGTGCTGAGAGCATTATTGTCCCGGAAGAAAAATATTCTATAGATGATGTATGTAAAAGACTCATCCAAGGGAAAAATAGAGGTAAATTACATAGCATTATCCTTTTAGCTGAAGGCGCTGCTGATAACTCTTATGAAATTGCCAAAGAGATTGAAGAAAAAACAGGCATAGATGTGCGACTTACCATACTTGGACATATACAAAGAGGTGGAAGCCCAACAGCTTTTGATAGAATATTAGCAAGTAGAATGGGTGCAAAGGCTGTAGAATTATTGATGCAAGGTGAAAAAAGTAGGGTAGTAGGAATAAAGGGAAATGAAATTTGTGATTTTGATATATCAAAGGCGCTATCCCTAAAGAAAGAAATGAATAAAGATTTATATGAATTAGCAAAGATATTATCTATATAGATGGAGGAGATGTATGTATGAGAAAAACGAAAATAGTTTGTACCATTGGACCTGCAAGTCAAAGTAGAGAGAATTTAAAAACATTAATGGAAAGCGGCATGAATGTAACAAGATTAAATTTTTCACATGGCAATCATGAAGAGCACCAAGCACGTATGGATACCATTAAAGAAGTTAGAAAAGAATTAGGATTACCTGTTGCAATCTTATTAGATACAAAAGGACCTGAAATTCGTACAGGTAATTTTAAGGATGGGGAAGCATTTTTAGAAGAAGGAGAATATTTTACATTAACAACAAGAGATATTCTTGGAGATGTAAGCATTGGCAGTATCACTTACAAAGATCTTCCGAAAGATGTTGTAGCAGGAGATCGAGTCCTTATAGATGATGGACTGATTGAATTAGAAGTTTTAGAGATTGTGGAGGGTACAGATATAAAATGTATCATAAGAAATTCAGGAATGGTTAAGAACCATAAGGGTGTGAATGTACCTGGTGTTAAAATCAATCTTCCTGCCATTACACAAAAGGATCAAGATGATATTATTTTTGGTATTAAAAACAACATTGATTTTATTGCTGCTTCTTTTGTAAGAAAAGCAGAGGATGTATTAGCAATCAGAAAAATATTAGAAGAACACGATGCCAATGACATACAAATTATATCCAAAATAGAAAATCAAGAAGGCGTAGACAATATTAAAAAGATCATTGAAGTTTCTGATGGGATTATGGTTGCAAGGGGAGACTTAGGGGTAGAAATTCCAACAGAACAAGTGCCACTTGTACAAAAGATGATCATTAAGAAATGTAATGCGATCGGAAAACCTGTTATTACAGCGACACAAATGTTAGATTCTATGATGAGAAATCCAAGACCTACAAGAGCAGAAGTTACAGATGTTGCCAATGCCATATTTGATGGTACGGATGCCATTATGTTATCTGGAGAAACAGCTGCTGGAAAATATCCATTAGAATCAGTAAAAACAATGGTGAATATTGCTCAAAGTACTGAAAATGCAATAGACTATAGAGCAATTTTAAGAGAAAAATCTGTAGGGAAAGAAAGAACTATTACAGATGCAGTAAGCCATGCAACTTGTAGTAGTGCACAAGATTTGGGGGCATCTGCAATTATTACAGCTACTTCATCTGGATATACAGCAAGAATGGTATCAAAATTCAGACCCAAAGCGCCTATTATTGTGGCTACCACCAATGAAAAAGTTACGAGAAAACTTGCACTGACTTGGGGGACATATCCAGTAATCACAAGGGTAGGGTATTCTACAGATGAAGTGTTTGATATTTCTATCAACAAAGCATTAGAGAGTGGCTATATTCAATATGGAGATTTGGTGATTATCACAGCAGGTGTACCAGTAGGCATTGCAGGTACAACCAACACCATTAAAGTGCATATTGCTGGTAAAATAATGGTAAAAGGAATGGGGATCGGCAATCGTGCTGGGGTAGGTAATGTTTGCGTTGTAAGAGACGCCGTAGAAGCAGACAAGAAGTTTAAAGAAGGAGATGTACTTGTAACCATTGCTACAGATAAAGAGATGGTTCCGTTTATGGAAAAAGCTACTGCGATCATTACGGAAGCAGGTGGATTAACTTCTCATGCTGCGATTGTAGGATTACATCTAAACAAGCCAGTTATTGTTGGGGCAAATGATGCTACGAATATATTAAAGGATGGAGAGCTTATTACAGTTGATGGGACAAGAGGTCTTGTATATAGAGGAGAAACAAACGTATTATAAAAAAACAGCCAAACTTGGCTGTTTTTTTTATAGAATTTTATCGCAGAAAAATTCTAGTTATGGCATAATGGTATATAGACATGTGAAATAAGGAGGATGAATAAATGTATAATGATGCATATGTTCGTGTAAGATATGAAGAAACAGATCAAATGGGGGTTGCTTACCATGGGAATTATTATACATGGTTTGAAGTAGGAAGATCTTCGTTTTTTCGTTTTCTAGGATATACCTATGCACAACTAGAAAAAGAAGGAACGATTCTGCCCGTTATAGAAAGTCATTGTGAATATAAAGTGGCTGCAAAATATGATGATGAACTATTTATTCGCACAGAAATCAGTAAATTAAAAGGTGTAAGAGTGGAATTTACCTATAAAGTCCTTAGGAAATGTGATGAAGCATTACTTGCAAACGGGACAACCATCCATGCATTTGTGAATAAAAATTTAAAACCTATAAATTTTAAAAAGGAAAATCCTAAACTGTGGGGTGTGTTAAAGAATTGTGTGAGAGAGGTGAAATAAAATGCTTATGAGATTAATCATTTTATTTACTGTAGTGCCACTTGTTGAATTAGCGCTACTATTTAAATTGAATGGATACATAGGGTTTGTTTATACACTTGGGATCGTTATTTTTACAGGGGTTTTAGGGGCTTACTTGGCAAAATCCCAGGGAAAAGAAATTCTATTGCGCATAAAACATGAAATGGGACAGGGAAGACTTCCAGGAGAGCAATTAATCAATGGTTTATGTGTTTTAATAGGAGGGGCTATGCTTCTTACACCAGGAATTTTGACAGATATATGTGGATTTATTTTGGTCATTCCTATTACGAGAGAAATTGTAAAGGTTTATATAAAGGTAAAATTACAAAAGATGATGGATGAAGGCAGGGGAAACTTTTATTTTAGATGGTAAGGATAAAAAAAAATGATTTTTTAAAATTTATTGTATAAAATTTAAATTTTTGTATTATAATCTATAATAGGCTTTTGAAACTAAGGGGCAGTAACTGATTCTATTATTATTTTGATGACACCTTTAAAGGTGTCAATTTCTTTGCAAAAGAAAAGAGTAGTGAGCTACTCTTTTTCAGGATTAATAAATTTTGGGCATGTTTGTGCTTGTGATAAATCAACCCCACCAAAGGAATCGGTCATTTGATCTTCTACAAGGATTTGTATTTCTTTAATGCCTGCAATACTTGTGAAGCTAAATAAAAGAGAATCAAGCATCATTCTTTGCAAATCCAAGCGGTCATTATAAGCATATAAAAGTTCTTTGCTGAAGTTTAGTGTAAGGGTATCCTCTTGTCTAGAAAAATTTATAAGGGTTATATTTTCAGGAATAGGGGCAATGACGTTTTCAAAGTTTCGTCCAGTCACTTTGGCAGTTTTTAATGCAGTGATCATATCTTCAATCAAAGTATCTTCAGAGACAATAGCCATATTTTGTGGCACAAGAAGGAGTCTCTTTTCATTAGCATCTAACCCTAAATAAACCTTTACATCTGTATTTTTGGAAAATAGGGTTTTTGTATCATAGGTATTAAATAGCGTATCAGATTCTTTTCCATTTACAAAAAATTTCACTTTATCAATATTTGGAATCGTGGTTAAAGATTGTACAAAGCTATTTAGTGCAAAGGTAGCATTCTTAGGATTTTCATTATATTTTTCTAAATCTTTTGATATATATACCAAAACCATATCTTTTTTTATGCGAAGTTTGGTCACATTAGGAATAGGTGATGCAACCCCTAAAGAAACAGAACCTTCTCTTAAATTTTTAACGATTGTACTAAGGGGTATTCGGTTATAATTTACAAACCGCGTTATAGGAACAAGATATTCGTAGTAAGATGGATCAGGAAAATATAAAGTTAAAGGCATCATACCATGAGCCATTTCATTTATTGCAGGAATATATGTAGATAATGTAAAATATGTAACATCAAACTTAAGAGGTTTTGCATCTTCTAAAGCGTTTGATGTGGAATAAAGTTTAAAAGTATAAGTCCCATCAGGAAGATTTAATTTTTTTTGTGAAAGATTCAAAGAAAAATTTTTTATATGGCTAACATCAGAAGAAATTTTAACTGGGGGTAAAGCTTGAATTAATGTTGAAACATCTAATGTAGAACGTGTTCCATCATTTTTTATTACATCTAATAAAAAGGAAAAATCAGATGGATTAGCAGATCGTATTTCAGCATTTTGCATTTGTATTTGAAAATTAATTTGAGTAGGATTTTCGGAAGAAAAAGAATCTATATCAGTTTTATAAGATACATTTTCATCAGCAACAGAAAAATCAAATGGAAAATCGGGTAGATTTGAGAATTTTGATAGATCTAAGTTTAAAGGCATACCTAAGGCTGTAAAGCAAAGAATAAAGATGAGGAAAAGATTGAATAATGATTTGATCATCGAATCACTCCTTTGTAGGTTGAAAATTGTCTATAGAATCACGTATAATACTATTATACGTGATTTACATAAAAGGGGAAAGAGGTACAATTCGACATATTCATAGAAAACAGACAAATGATCAGAAATTTTGACACAAAATAAATCGATTAAGGAGTATAAAAAGATGAAGAGTTTCGTAGAAAAAGATGAAATTTATTCTATGAGGATAGAGGATATAGGGCATAATGGAGAAGGAATCGGACGTGTAGAAGGATTTACTGTTTTTGTAAATGGTGGTGTCCCTAGGGATGAAGTAAAGGTAAAGATTACTCTTGTAAAAAAGAATTATGCCATAGGAAAAATTATAAAACTAGAGAAGCCATCTCCAGATCGAATAGTACCTATTTGTGAATTAGCAAATATTTGCGGAGGCTGTCAAATGCAACATATTGATTATCCAGCACAATTAAGATTAAAAAGAAATCAAGTCAAAGCAAACATTGAAAGAATTGGGAAAATAGAAAACGTACTCATTCACGAAACGATCGGAATGAAAGACCCTTATCACTATAGAAACAAGGCACAATTCCCAGTCGGGAAAGAAGACGAGGGGGCTGTCATTGGATTTTATGAAGGGAAGAGTCATGATATTGTGGATATGGAAACTTGCCATATACAGCATGAAATCAATGATCAGATTATAAAAATTATAAGAGATTATATTAATCAATATAAAATAGATACTTATGATGAAAAAACAGGAAAAGGAATCATACGTCATGTACTGACGAAGGTAGGCGTTCACACAGGTCAAATTATGGTGGTGATCGTTACAAATGGGAAAAACTTACCATACAAAGAAGAATTGATTGGGCAGCTTATAGATAAAGTTCCACATATAAAAAGTATTGTACAAAACATCAATAAGAAAAAAGGCAATCGCGTTTTAGGACAAACATGTATTACCCTATATGGAGAAGATAAAATTATAGATTATATAGGGAATTTAAAATTCAATATTTCACCTCTATCTTTTTTTCAAGTAAATCCTAGCCAGACAAAAGTGCTGTATGAAAAAGCTTTAGCATATGCAGGTTTAACTGGAGAAGAAAACGTATATGATATTTACTGCGGTATTGGGACCATATCATTATTTTTAGCAGAAAAAGCGAAACGGGTTTATGGTATTGAAATGGTTGAAGCAGCCATAGAAGATGCCAAAGAAAATGCAAACATCAATGATATCCATAACGTAGATTTCTTTGCAGGAGCAGCAGAAGAGGTTGTACCAAAGCTTTACAAAGAAGGACATAAAGCAGATGTAGTCGTAGTAGACCCACCAAGAAAAGGGTGTGACGAAAAAGTATTAGAAACCATAGTGAAGATGAATCCAAAGAGAATTGTATACGTTTCATGTAATACAAGTACATTAGCAAGGGATTTGAAGTACCTTGATGAACAGGGATATGAAACAGTAGAAGTACAACCAGTAGATATGTTTCCGCATACGATGCATTGTGAGAGCATTTGCCTTTTGAAGAAAAAAGAGTAAAATCTCCTACTGAAAAGGATATCTTATGCATGTAGGATGGCAACCTTGAATATATTGATTTTGCTTCAAAATAGAAATAGAAAGCAATAGGAGTTGTGATTATGATTACAAACGAATTGGTAAATCAAAGTATTGATTATATCATGAGACATTTAGATGAGGAGATTTCCATTGAAGATGTTGCAGATTACTGTCATTTTTCAAAATATTACTTTAGCAGAGTTTTTAAGGCAAAAACAGGAGAAAGTATTTATGCCTTTATCAAACGCTTAAAAATGGAACAAAGTGCTGTAAGACTCAAGCTTGAAAAAGACAAATCTATTACTGACATTGGAGTTGATTATGGATATAGTCCATCAAATTACAGTTCGGCATTTAAGAAGCACCATAATATTTCTCCGGCGGAATTTCGAAAGGATATGAATACAACATGTGTACCTCATCCTTTTTACCCGGACAAGCTTGCCAGATTTAAATCATTCGAAGAATATAATAAAAACATCCTAATACAGGAACTAGATGACTTCGTAGTTGTCTATGAAAGACATATTGGAAACTATATAGAGCTAGAGAAAAATTGGTACGACTTCACAGAAAAATATAAAGAATATTTTAAGGAAGATACGCTTCTGATTGAAAAGTCCTATCATGATCCTTCTATTACAAATGTAGATCAATGTTTATATGATATATGCATGACAGTTGACAAAAATTGTTCTCTCGATAATGTTACAACTATTCAAGGGGGCAAATTTGCGGTTTACCGTTTTGATGGATTGATACAAGATATTTTTGTCGCTTTTCAAGGCATATTCAATATTTGGTTGACATATAGCGGTTATGAAATGGATGAAAGATATGGATTAGATATTTATCGGACCATTGACAGAGAAAACATGCATGTTGTAATGGATTTATGTATACCGATTAAATAGAGCAAGAATTCAGAAGTAAATAAACAGACTTCTTACTATAATGAGAACTGTTACGGGGATATAGTTCGATTTGAAAGGAGTCTGTTTTGTGTTTTCAGAAGCAATAGAAAAAAGGTACATATGCTGATCATAGCAGCAGGATTGGATTAACTATGATTTTATAAACTTACAATTCACAGCTTAATGAAACAAAAAATGGAGGGTATTAAAATGTTTGATATAAGAAAAATTCAGGAACAGGTAATCTATGGAGCTGTCAAAAGCGCGAGTAATAATGAAACAGCAAGAGAAATAGTATATGGAAAAGATGAGTTGGCTAGAACAGAGAATAATCCGACATGGGTGAAGTCTACAATGAAGAGATTAGAAAATCATTTTGATAAGTCGGCTGTTAATGATATTAGAATGAACTGTCAGTGTGGATATGGAATGGATGAGAAATTAACGCTAGTGAAAGAACTGGTAGCATTATCGTCAAGTATGGAGGAGTTTGGAAATTTGGACAAAGCAAAAGCAGCAGGACTGTCTTGTGTAAATGGCGAACTATATCTGCAATTTCATTTTTGCCCATGTCCAATGATTGCAGATGTGGATAGATTAGATACTGATACATGGTGTCAATGTACGACTGGGTATAGTAAAGTCCTTTTTGAAAAAGCTTTTGAGTGTAAAGTAGATGTGCAGCTGTTAAAAAGTATAAAAATGGGTGATGAGATATGCCTTATGAAAATAATTCCACAAGAGACCATATGGAAATTAGAATTGTAATTATGCAAAAGATTGTATACCCTTAGCATTTTGGACTTTGATTTTGAAAGAGACTCCATTTGATTCTTTTTACTACATGAAACTTATTAAATGTAATACTAGCATCAAGAAAGTGTTTTTTATATCTAGAAGTTTAGCTTCTAAATCCGCAAACCATAATTATATAGATAGAAGTCTCCCTATGTGTTAGGATTGTTGTCGTAAGCAGTTGAGTTATACTATAATAAAGACAACAGATTCCAAGGAGATGAAAATAAAATGGCAAAACCAACAAATTACACATGGGAAGAAAGGGAACAAATATTAAAAAGAATGTTACCACCTGAAAATATAAGTATACAAGTATTAGCAGAAGAAATCGGGGTAACAAAGTCCACTTTATATACATGGAGAAAAAAGATAAACAATAACAATATTGATGATTTATCAAACAAGAAAGAAGTAAAAAATTGGTCTTCAAAAGATAAATTCCATATCGTAATGGAAACATATGCTCTCAATGAAGCCGATTTAGCTGTTTATTGTAGACAAAAAGGGTTGTATATTGAACAAGTGAATAATTGGAGTGAACAGTGCTTACGGGCAAATAATTCCCAAAATCCTAAAGATACAATAAAATTCCAAACTGAATTAAAAGAAGAGAAAAATCGTTCTAAGCAACTTGAAAAAGAACTTACACGTAAAGAAAAAGCACTAGCAGAAGTAGCCGCTCTGTTGGTTCTCCAAAAAAAGGCCCAAGCGATCTGGGGGGACAGAGAGGAAGATTGATATATCTTTCAGATCGCTAAAAAGCTGTGGAATTAATTGATGAAGCACGAGATGGTGGGGCAAGATTAGAACCTGCATGCAAAATACTTGGATTTACAAGTAGAACGTATCAAAGGTGGAAAGAAGATGGTGATATTAAATCAGATGCAAGACCGTATGCTATTAGACCTGAGCCTAAAAATAAACTTTCGCAACAAGAACGTAAAGAAATTTTAGAAACAGTAAATTCTAAAGAATATGCCAGTTTACCACCCTCTCAAATCGTTCCTAAACTTGCTGATAAAGGGAAATATATCGCTTCTGAATCTACATTTTATAGAGTACTTAGGCAAAATAAAATGCTTACACATCGTGGAAAAGCAAAACCAAGTACTAAAAGAATACTTTCTACACATATTGCAGTAAATCCTAATGAGGTATGGACATGGGATATTTCATATAGTGCGCTCGGATAGCCAATCGGCTACATGAGCAAAATTGGAATGCCTATCTAAATGATAGGACCTTCTTCTGCTGTGAGAAGAAGTGAGTTAAAGCGGCGGTGACTTGTTGACACTAACAAGGTGACGTAGCCCGTGGAAAATGGGATTTGAGGCGAAGTGATTAAGCCAAGATGAATCTCTAAACTGAGTATAGGAAGGTTGAGGAACACAAACCTATTAATCCGCATCTATGGGGTGAAATGTCCCCACTACCTACATCACTTTATAGGTAGTCTGTAAACTGATATCTACTACAGCCATGGGTCGATATCACGAGAGTTGATAGAAATATATGCTATACAACTGGGAATCATAATGAGTGCACAGCTAGAGTATGATGTTTACAGCGACTTGCAGAACGTAAGGATAAAGACTGCGATAGGCAGCCTAACCCATATGATGAGTCCAATTTTGTGAACCGAGGAAGATTCACCAAGATGATAAGGAAGTGTGCCTCCAATGCTTGGCGAATTGACGGAGTCTTCGTAGTAGTCTGAGGTCGGGAAAGCCGACTACATGGTGAAGGAAGACAGTTTAAATGGTTTGCTCGGCAGATTAAAAGACCGTAATGAGGTGAAGACCTATGATAATCAATGAAATGCAAAGCAAACTGGCGAGGTGGTCATCAGAAGATAGTGACCGTAAATTCAATAGACTTCTAAGACTAATTGTGAACAAAGCATGGCTAACTGAAGCTGCTCGTATTACCCTATCATCGAGTGGTGCGAGTACTCCAGGTGTTGATGGAATCACAAAATCCAACATACAAGATAATCTCAATGATGAACTAGATTTACTTAGATCTGAACTGCTAAAAGGCAAGTATAGACCTAGCCCTGTAAGAAGGATATATATTCCAAAATCCAATGGAAAAAAACGACCACTTGGGATACCTTGTATACGTGACAGAATTGTACAAAGAGCTATGTTGATGGCAATGGAACCTATCTGGGAAAGTGACTTTAGTAATTACTCCTATGGTTTCAGACCACAAAGAAGCGTCCACCATGCAATACGCACAGTAAAAATGCAACTCACTGACAATGGTAGCGAAAATGCAACAGCCGGAAGGTGGGCAATTGAAGGAGATTTATCAAGTTACTTCGATACTGTTCATCATAAGTTGTTGATGAAAGCAGTAAAAAAGAGAATATCTGATAAAAAGTTTCTAAAACTGCTGTGGCTAATGTTGAGGTCGGGTCACGTTGACAAGAATCTCTTTAGGGCGACCCATGAGGGTGTCCCTCAAGGAGGAGTAATATCTCCACTTTTATCGAATATTATGCTACATGAATTTGATAAATGGATGGAAAGAATCTACCTCAATAAAAAGGTCAGGAAGGACCGTTGGGCATGGAACTTCGGTATACAAAAACAACGACCTATTGCCTTAAAGGAGAACAGACAGTGGAAACCTGCAATATCTTACTGTCGCTATGCGGATGACTTCGTGGTTACTGTCAAAGGAACAAAACAACATGCAAAAGAGGTGCGTGAACATTGTCGGTGCTTCCTAGAGAGCGAATTGAAACTTACTTTAAATATGGAAAAACAAAGATTACACATGTAAATGATGGTTTTGTCTTTCTCGGATATCATATAATCAGAAAAAGAGGCCCTAAGGGATATATGAGAGTAACTACAAATATTCCATGGGAAAGGTACAGACGATTTGTCCGTAAACTAGTGAATCAGTTATCCGAAAATTATAGCGTGAATGTACTTGATATGATTGACAGTCTAAATAGACAGATCGTTGGCTGGGTGAATTTCTATCAGCACACCGATTACACTGCATGTATTTACAATAAAGTTGACCATTCCGTTTTCTGGAAATTTGGACATTGGCTAGCCAGAAAGTTCAAAACAAAGTTTCCCACACTGATGCAGAAATATTTTAAACTAGTCGAAGGAAACTCTGCAAAAACATGGGTGTTCCGTGGGAAAAATAGTTGGAACAACCAATATAGAGAATGTGCATTGAGGAGATTAGTCAAAAGTCGTAAGATGCCATTTAAATGGAAGAATCCAGGTACAAATCCCTATCTATAATGAAACACCTAAGAGTTACAAAGAGTCTAGATACGAAGAAATCGCCTTTGCTGTAAGCAACATTTAAATGGAGAGCCGGATGCGCTGAGAGGTGCAAGTCCGGTTCGGGAAGGAGAGGCAAGGAAATAGTCCGACTACGCCTTGTCTCTTACTTCACTTCATAGGAGCGTGAAAGGCTTGTATTACAAGCTTTACATGATTGTAGATATCTTTAGTCGAAAAATAGTTGGTTATGAAGTATGGGAAGAAGAGAATGCTATTCATTCAGAAACCCTTGTCAGAAAAACCTTATTGGCTGAAAATATAACAGGAAGACCTATTGTACTCCATTCCGATAATGGTGGACCTATGAAAGCAGCCACATTTTTAGCGACACTCGAAAGATTAGGTGTGCAAAGTTCATTTTCAAGACCAAGAGTAAGTAATGATAATCCTTATTCAGAATCTTTATTCAAAACATTAAAATACATCCCTACGTATCCCGAAAATGGGTTTGTATCATTAGAATATGCACGACAATGGGTAAAAGAGTTCGTTCATTGGTATAACAATATTCACTATCATAGTGGCATTAATTATATGACACCAAATAATAGACATAATGGTAACGGAAAAACCATTATGGATAAACGAAAAAAAGTCTATGAAAAAGCAAAAAAGCAACATCCAGAGAGATGGGCTAATGATATACGCAATTGGGAGCTTCCAGAAACCGTTGCATTGAACCCAGTTAGAGAAAAAGAACATATAGATGCTAAGATAAGTGGATAGACTAGGTTTGACGAAGTGAACTATTTACATTGAGGGTAAGTATGGTAACCTGCTTTGAGCGTGACCTTCTTTAGATGGCTGCGCACAGGGCAAGCAACCATACTTACGGAGGCTCAATGTCAATAGCAAACCGGAAAATTCAAGTAAGCTTGAAAAATTACCTTTGAAAATTTCATACGACAATTTCCTTGACAAACTCCGCTTTTAACTTGTACTATTTATATGCTACCATCAAAAATTAGTATTAAGCTTGATTGGAAGTTTTCTTAAGTATGGTACGAATTAATCTGCATCATGTTAATTTTCTAGCTTCTTCTAAAAAACTTAATATTGTTGGAGAAAGCCATTTGTCTTTATGATAAGCGATTTGTGTAGAAACAGGAAGATAAGCTTCTTTCCAAGGTACTTCAACCAATAGATTTTGGGAGATTTCGTATTCTACTGAAATACGTGGTAAAAGTGCAACGCCAAGCCCACTCATTACAAGCTGTTTTATAGCGTGAATGTTATTAATCCCAATGATGGATTTGGGGTGAACGTTGGTCTCGTTTATAAGTTCTTGAATCATTGCACGATAAGTACAATCTTCTTGTGTAATAATTAATTCTTCATTTTCAAAATCAAATATATTTACAGTTTCTTTTGATGTAAGAGGATGGCTAGGGGGCGCAATTGCAACAATTTCCTCCTTAATTAAAGTTTCTACAATAAGATCTGAATAACATACCTCACGAGTTAAAAAAAAGGCAATATCAACATCATTATTTTGTAACGACTCATGTATTTCTTTTACTGATCCAAACTTTAAATTTACATCCGCATTTGGATATCGGTGTATGAAATTTTTTAGTATTAAGGGTAAACGTACAACACTAAAAGACTCGTTGGCACCGATTGTGATTTTTCCCGTTTCGGTGTTTTTTTCAGAAAAAGAAGATAAGGCCTCGGAAGAAAATTTTAAAATATTTTCAGCATAATAGAGCAAATGCTTGCCTTCTTCAGTAAGCTTGATTCTATGTCCGAGTCTTTCAAAAAGCTTTACCTTAAGTTCATCTTCTAATAATTTTATATGAGTAGTAACTGTTGGCTGTGCATAGCCGAGTATATCTGAAGCATTGCTGAAACTTCCTGTTTTTGCTATTGCAGAAAATGTTTTTAATTGTTTTATTTCCATGTGTTAATCACTCCTTTATAATTGGTATTATAATTTATAATAGAATTTATTACAACTATCAAATTTACTAATATAAGTTTGCGTGATATACTTATAGTAGTAAATTTAAAAACAAAAGGAGTGATTGTTTATGATTAAGGCGGTTCTATTTGATGCATATGGTACTTTATATGATGTTCAATCGGTTATGAAAAAATGTGATGAATTGTATCCGGAAAAGGGTGCTCAGATTAGTCAGATTTGGAGACAAAAGCAACTGGATTATGTATGGATCAGATCGTTGATGGATAAATATGCAGATTTTTGGTCATTAACGAAAGAAGCACTTTGTTATTCTTTAGAGGAACTTGAACTTCAATACAATGAAGAAATAGTAGAAGAAATTTTAAATGAATATTTACATTTAAACCTTTATCCAGAAGTGATAGAAGCTATGAATATCTTTCGCCCTCGAAAATTAGCAATTCTATCAAATGGAAATCTGCATATGCTCAATGAATTAGCAAAAAACACTTCTCTGGATAATCATTTAGATGACATAATAAGTGTTGATGACTTTAAAGTGTATAAGCCAAAACCAGATGCATATGATTTGACAGCCAAAAGATTAGGTTTTGATAAAGAGGAAATTCTTTTTATTTCATCGAATGGTTGGGATGTAGCAGGTTCAAAATCCTATGGATTTACAGTAGGCTGGCTTAACCGACTTCATAAACCTATTGATCGACTTGGGATAAAACCAGATTATACTGCTTCTGATTTGAAGAAATTAGCGCAAAAGATTATTAATATCTAACATGTTCTAATTTGTGAACTAAATTAAAAACGACTATTTTTTAGGAAAGTCGATGTCAAAAATTTTTGTTATAAAAGGGAAATGTTAGATTATGGTAGTTGCTGAAAGTAAAAAAGAAAATTATTGTTCTGAAATTTCTAATCATAATACAATCATATTTTCAGATGTGACTAAGGAGCAAGGAGGCAATGAACAATACTTTGGGCCGTTTGATTTGTTAAGTTCAGGATTGGCTTCTTGTCTGAATATTACAACGAGAGCAATTTTGCAAAATAGAAACATAAATTATGAAAAAGTAGTCGTTAAAGTAGATATAGATAGTAGTGATGAAAATAAGACAAAATTTCTTTATGAAAAAAATATTATAGGGGAAATTGCTGATGAAGTAAAACAGCATATTATAAAAAAACTTGAAAACAGCCCTGTAAGAAAAATTTGTGTTGATAAAAGATCACTTCTATATTCCAACGTAAACTATATGCACATAGTGGTAACTGATCATTTTGAGTCTGATCAAATTTCACATTTTGTACAGTATTATGCTTAAATATTTGTAGATCCTTTGGATTAATTGTACAGATAAATGCTCTTACTTTTGAAACATCTTCTTTATCTTTTGTTGTAGCTGTCATGTAAATTGGTTCCTTGAAGAGATT
>NZ_SLWV01000039.1 GCF_004345705.1 Marinisporobacter balticus | reverse complement strand
TTTATCTTCCACCATTCTTGTTTTTTTCTATTATACATAAAAATACCCTACAGGGTAGACTTTTTTTAATGTCTACTCTATAGGGTACATTTTATAAAACGACTAAATGGTGTTTTATTTTATGATTATAAAAAGAAAAGAGTCAATGAGATAAAAAATATTTTTATTTTGTGAACACCGCTTAAGAACAAATAAGGAACGAAATACAGTGCGTGATTACTATTGACATAAAAGAGAACATGATTTAAAATTTTGTATGTACAAATAGATATTAAAAAATACAAAATATAATAATTGATTAGACCCTTATAAGAAGAAAAAGGGTATTTTTTATTTCATATGGATCTATATATAGTATAGGAGTGTATGAAAAACACAATATATAGAAAGAAGGATTTTGTAAATGGTTGAAAAAATCAAGAAAAGAGATGGAAGAATCATAAATTTTGCACCGAGTAAAATTACTGCAGCAATCTTTAAATCGGCGCACGAAGTTGCTAAGGAAGAGGGAAAAGAAGCATCTTATGGGGTTGCTGAAAGTGTAACACAAGAGGCTGTTGCACTTTTGAATAAAAAATATGTAAATAATATTCCTACTGTTGAGCAGGTGCAGGATATAGTAGTAAAAGTATTGATAGAAACAGGACATGCAAAGACAAGTGAAGCGTATATATTATATAGGGCAGACAGAACGAGACGTAGAGAATCTAAAACTAGATTAATGAAGACCATCCATAACATTACACTAAAGGATGCAAAGGAAAGTGATACAAAAAGGGAAAATGCTAATATAGATGGCAATACAGCTATGGGAACAATGCTTCAATACGGAAGTGCTGTATCAAAGGAATTTTGTAAAACCCATATGCTAAAAAGAGAACATGCTTTAGCCCATGACAATGGAGAGATCCATATCCATGATTTGGACTTTTTCAATATGGGTACTTTAACTTGTGCACAGATTGACATTTTAGAATTATTTAAAGGTGGTTTTTCCACAGGACATGGGTTTTTAAGAGAACCACAAGATATAACAAGCTATGCTGCTTTAGCTGCTATTGCCATACAATCTAATCAAAATGATCAACACGGTGGGCAGAGTATACCATTTTTTGATTATGGATTAGCACCAGGGGTGAAAAAAACATATAGAAAGATTTATCAAGAGAATCTTTCAAAAGCACTGACGCTACATTTTGACTTAGAAGATGCGCATGCAGCAAAGTTGGCAGTAGAAATTATAAATACTGCTGAGAAACAGTCAAACAAAGCATTAGCCTTAAAATCAATAGAAGTATATGAAGTTGTGATTAATCTTTTGATGGATCAGTTTCATATCAGCAGGGAACAAGCGGATAAGACACATAATTTTGTGAAAAAACATACTTATCGAGAAACAGATAGAAAGACTTACCAATCAATGGAAGCTTTCATACACAATTTAAATACGATGCATTCAAGAGCTGGCGCACAAGTACCATTTAGTAGTATTAATTTTGGAACAGATCTTTCAGAAGAAGGTAGAATGATTTCAAAAAATGTACTTTTAGCCACGGAGGCTGGACTTGGAAATGGAGAAACAGCCATATTTCCTATATCCATTTTTAAAGTAAAAGAAGGAATCAATTATAATCAGGAAGATCCTAATTATGATCTGTTTAAATTAGCGTGCAGGGTATCTGCTAAAAGATTATTTCCAAACTTTAGTTTTCTGGATGCCCCTTTTAATCTAAAGTATTATATGCCAGATCGTCCTGAAACAGAAGCAACTTATATGGGTTGTAGAACAAGAGTTATAGGTAATGCCTATGATTCATCAAGAGAGATTGTATCAGGAAGAGGGAATTTATCCTTTACTTCTGTAAATCTTCCAAGATTGGCCATAGAATATGGGCAAGTAACCAATGGAAAAGTAGATTTAGATGGATTTTTCAAAGGGTTAGACCAAAAAATAGATTTAGTAATGAATCAATTATTAGAAAGAATGGAAGTACAAAAGAGTAAAAAAGTAAAAAATTTCCCATTCCTTATGGGTCAAGGTGTATGGTTAGATTCAGATGATTTAAGCTGGGAAGATGATCTAAGTGAAGTGATCAAACATGGCACATTAACCGTTGGATTTATTGGACTTGCAGAAAGTTTAAAAGCCTTGATTGGAAAGCATCATGGAGAAAGTGAAGAAGCACAGGCTTTAGGATTAAGAATTGTAAAGCATATGAGAGATCGCTTAGATAAGGCCGCAGAAGCATATAAACTGAATTTCTCTTTAATCGCAACACCAGCAGAGGGTCTTTCAGGAAGATTTACAAAGATAGATAAGGAGAAATTTGGTATAATCAAAGGGGTAACAGATAAAGAATATTATACAAATTCATTCCATGTACCTGTATATTATAAAATAGGCGCCTATGATAAGATACAATTAGAAGCACCTTATCATGAATTAACCAATGCAGGGCACATCACATATGTAGAACTAGATGGAAAACCATCCCATAATTTAGAAGCTTTTGAGACAATCATCCGAGCAATGTATGAAGCGGGAATTGGTTATGGTTCTATTAATCACCCTGTAGATCGTGATCCAGTATGCGGATTTAATGGTGTAATAGATGAAGTATGTCCTGGATGTGGAAGAACTGAAGAAGATGGCGTGAAATTTGAAAGAATAAGAAGAATAACGGGTTATCTTGTTGGAACAGTTGATCGGTTTAACAATGCAAAGCAAGCAGAAGTAAAAGACAGAAAAAAACATAATATGTAAAGGATGTTTAACGATGTTTATTCGGCTATCTCATAAAATAACAAAAGAGAGTATTGTAGACGGTCCAGGTTTTAGAGCAGTTATTTGGACACAAGGATGCAAGCATAACTGTAGAGGTTGTCATAATCCTTCTACCCATGATTTAAATGGTGGATTTTTGATAGATATTGCTACTATAGAAGAAGAGTTGATGACTTTAAAATTACATAAAGGTGTCACTTTCTCTGGTGGAGAACCATTTGAACAGCCTTTAGAATGTATAGAAATAGCAAAGATAACGAAACAATTGGGGCTTAACATATGGTGTTATACAGGATATACATTTGAGGAACTATGCAATGAAAATGGGAAAAGATATAAAAAAGGATGGAAAGAGTTCCTATCGTATATAGATGTTTTGGTAGATGGGCCTTTCATACTAGAAAAGAAAAGTTTACTTTTAAGATTTAGAGGTTCAGAAAATCAAAGGATTATAGATGTGACAAAATCATTAAAGTATCGTGTAGCTATGATGAAGGAAGAATATGATACAATGGAAGAAATCGCAGTAACAAAAATTTAGTGGAGATTTTTAGTGTGAAATAGTTATCATTACAGATGTTCATGCGAATCTAAATGCGACCTATGTGATTTTAGATATAAATAACAAGGTATAAAAAAACATCTTTTCAATGTATATAAAATACGATGAAAAGATGTTTTTATATTTTAGGTGAAGAATCTGCATAAAAATGGGTAAAATGAATACTAAGATCGACAAAGAAGGTTAGAAAGGAAAGTGGAAATATGAAAATTACAACCATTGGTTACTGGGGGGCTTATCCTGCGGCAAATGAGGCTACTTCGGGGTATCTATTACAATCAGAAGGTGAAAATATTTTGATCGATTGTGGTTCAGGGGTTTTATCAAATATGCAAAACTATATAGAGCTAGTAGCGCTAGATGCAGTGATCCTATCGCATTATCATGCAGATCATATGGCAGATATATATACCCTACAATACGCCATGAGAATATTGATGGATTTGAAAAAAAGAAAAAAGCCACTTCATATTTATGGACATGCAGAGGATAAAGAATTTGAAAAACTTCATTATTATGATTACACCATTGCTAATGCCATTGATGAAAGAAAGCCTTTGAAACTAGGCGAGTTGACTATTTTCTTTAATAGAAATGTACATAGTGATACTTGTTTTTCTATGAGAATAGAAAAAAAGAACAAAAAAATTGTATATACTGCAGATACTGGATGGGATGATACGCTCATAAAGTTTGCTGATAAAGCAGATTTACTCATTTGTGAATCTAGTTTATATAACGAAAATGTAGGAACGATTACAGGGCATCTTTCAGCAGGAGAAGCAGGGAAAATTGCAGCAATGGCAGATGTTAAACAATTGGTTTTATCACATTTACCGCATTTTGGAGAGCATGATGATCTGTTGAAGCAAGCAAGGGAAAATTTTGATGGGAAAATAGAAATGGCAAAAACAGGTATGAACTGGCGATTATAGAGGAGACTATTTATCGTAAGTTGTTGAAGATTGACAAAGAATAGGATATAGATTAGAATATTGAGTAATATGGAGAGTGAACTGGAGGCGAAATTTGACATGGATATAGAAAATAAAAGAAAAGAAGTCCTTTTTTCTAGAGAAGATATAAAAAAAAGAGTAGAGGAATTAGGTAAACAAATTACAGCGGAATACAAAGGAAAAAAACTAGTGGCGGTATCTCTTTTGAAGGGAAGCTTTGTTTTTGCAGCAGATTTAGTGAGAGAAATTGATGCCCTTGTTAAAATAGAATTTATGGCTACTTCAAGCTATGGACATGGAGAACAATCTTCTGGTAATGTAAATATATTATATGATTTAAATACAAACCTTGAAGGGTATGATGTTTTAGTCGTAGATGATATTGCTGATACGGGTATTACAATGGAGTTTGTTTTGAAACATTTAAAATCCAAAAATCCTGCGAGTATAAAATGCTGTGTATTATTAGATAAACCATCTAGAAGAAAAACGCAGTTAGAAGCGGATTATGTTGGATTTACGATACCTGATAAATTTATTGTAGGATATGGATTAAACTACGGGGACTATTATAGAAATGTTCCTTATGTGTTTGCCTTTGTTGATTAATGATAAAAAAGTCAATAGTATACTAAAACCCTATAGCGTAGATTAATAGAAAAGAATCTACGCTATAGGTTTTTTGATAGGGAGGAAACCTTAAGTCGTATTATATGAGGGCATTGGTCCAAAATAGTTCTGCATATTTACAAGTAACAGAATCAAAAACAAAAATGTTTTATGGAGGAAGAAGGCATTGTTTTATAAAACAAATGATATTGCGCGAAAAACAAACATTCATCCTAATACTGTAAGGTTCTATGAACGAATTGGACTGATATCACCTGTTCCAAGAGGAGAAAATGGATATAGGTTGTTTAATAATAAACACTTATATCAAGTAATGATTTTAAGGTGCATTTTTCTTGATGAGTGGCCAGGAGAAAATATTCGTAAAGCTTCTGTGAAATTAATTGATGCTATGAAATCTTGGGAAGTGGAAGCGGCTAGAAAGTATACGGAAGAGTATATGAAGATTATTGAAATAGAATATAGGAAAGCCATAGAGGCTATCCGAATATTAAAGCAATGGGCAGACAGAACAGTAGTAGAAGAAACAGGAGAAATCTATAGTAGAGCAGAAGCTGCAGCAGTAGTTGGGGCTACACCTGAAGCCCTCAGAAATTGGGAGCGAAATGGACTGATTGATACACCACGAGTTGGAAAAAACAAAAGTAGGATATACGGTAGGAAAGAAATTGAGCGTCTTAGTATAATCTATATGTTGCGACAGGCAAGATACAGTATGTCTGCTATACATAGGTGCTTAAATAAGTTTGATAATGGGTGTAGCGAAGAAGCCCTAGAGGTATTACATAATCCAAATGAAGAAGATATTGTATGGACAGGAGATCGCTGGCTATATACTATACAAAAGACTGCAGATAAAGCAGAAGAAATTGTTAGGATATTAGATGAAATTGAAGGATAATTTATTAAACCCTACATTTGTACACCACCCTTTCCTGCGATGATATACTTCAGAAAGTAAAGAGTTTTATCAAATCTTGGAGGTGTAGATTATGGGATTATCAGTGAAAGGTAAAGATTTTATCAGGACATATCTTGAAAAGCTAACGGTGGAAATAGGTCAGCGCCATGTGGGAAGTGATGGGAATAGAGAAGCAGTAGATTTTTTTTATAATGTTATGGCATCATTGGGCTATGATATGCAAAAAGATGGTTTCGATTGTATTGAGTGGGAATGTAGTGAAGTGCATTTAAAGGCTGGAGACGAGGAGTACCAGGCATTTTCAAGTCCCTATTCGCTACCCTGTGATGCCAGTGCAGAATTGGTGCATATATCTACATTTGATGAATTAAAAAAAGTAGATGTTTGTGGGAAAATACTGGCGATTACTAATGAGTTGACGAAAGAACAGATTATGCCAAAAAACTTTGTATTTTATAATCCAGAGGAACACAAACAGATGATATCCTTATTAGAAGAGAAAAAGCCTAAGGCAATTGTTTGTATTACTGGGCATGGAGAAGGTGTATCAGGGGGGCTCTATCCTTTTCCAGTATTTGAAGATGGAGATTTTGATATACCATCAGTTTATATGAAAGATGTAGATGGTGAAAAATTAATAAAATTCGTTGGACAGAAAATTGAGTTGTCAATCGAAGCGGAAAGAATTTTTGCCAAATCATATAATCCAATTGCAAGAAAAAAAGGTGAAGGAAAAGGGAGGATTATATTATGTGCCCATATAGATACGAAGAAAAACACACCAGGTGCATTAGATAATGCAGCTGGCGTGGCAGTATTAATGGCTTTGGCAGAAGAACTAAGAGAATACAAGGGACTCTATGATATCGAAGTTATTCCCTTTAATGGTGAGGATTACTATGCAGTACCGGGACAAATGTTATATATCAATCAAAACAATGGGGATTTTAAAGATGTGAGATTAGTGATCAACATTGATGGCGTAGGCCATAAGGATTCAAAATCGGCGTTCTCGTTTTATAATCTGTCAGATCATGAGACAAATAAAGTAATGAGGGTTATTGGTAATTATAAAACCGTAGTCAAAGGAGAAGAATGGTATGAAGGAGATCATTCAATGTTTCTTCAGAAGGGTGTCCCCTGCATTGCGGTGACATCAGAAAATTGCAGAGATGTTGTTATGAATATTTCCCATACGCCAAAGGATACAATAGACAATGTGGACATAGCATTGTTGGAGGACTTGGTTACTGTATTAAAAGATATTATTAGTAATGCCCTTTAATAGAGTAATCTCAAGGAATAGAACAGACAAAAACTAGAGCCATCCTACACAGGAGGGCTCTTTGCTCTAATAATAAAAAACCGTCGATATAATGTTACAGTGAACCGTATCATAAGTAAATGCGAAAACAGTATAAAAGCAACATATATCAATGCTTTCAGAGTATTTTTTATTTTTTTAAAATTAGAATAAGTAAAAAGTCTGGCACCCGAGCCTATTTTACTATCTTATTTTTTCAGGAGAAATGCCAACATTGAGACAAACATTAATATGAACCTGTAATTGCGGTTCGCAACCTCCAGCGGTCAAAAGGCTAGAAATAGTAATCATTTCTCGTTCCTGTAATGAAAGTCCCTCACGACAGTAAATATCTCCAAAGGCAAATTCAATAATGTATCTTCCTAAGTCTGGTGCTATTGATTTCAGCGAGGCAATGACATTCTCCCCACCTTGTCCATTTGTATTACCTCCATTTTTTTAGTATATTTATACTGTACAATGTAGAGTTAACTCTAAGTCAATATTTTTCTTGGAGGAAATATTGATAAGTATAGTATACATTGGACATTTTCTTAACCAAACTTCCCTAATATAATTACTGATTTTGCTATATTCTTTAATTTTAATAGGTCACTACAACCTTGCTCCTACAAGTTGATGAACCTTTCTTAGTGAATCTTTAACACCTAATAACTTATCTTTATGGCTTGTTTCTATTACATAACATCCTGTTAAAATATTTCTTTTTTCTTTGTCTTCTTTCTTTACAAGTCTTATAACTATTACCTTTTCATCATCTTTATTGATTCCTTTTGTATAGAACGTTGAAGTTTTTCACATCGTCAATAAATCTAGTTTCTTTTAATGTGTCCATTGCATTTTCTATATGTATTGGTTAAATCATAAAGAAAAAGAGTGTTTTTATCAGGAAATAGGGATATTTCGTTATCTCTTAATGACTTTTCAATAGTATTTTTATGTGAAAAGAGAATATCAGGTATCTCATAAACTGCATTTTTACCTGTTTTTGAAATATATATATCGAGTAGTTCTATTAAAGCAGTACGATTTTTTAACTACTTTAAAGTAGCTAAATCATTATCTAGAGCGGTCAATATTCCTATAATAATTCCTTAGCGTTTTTGACTTTGATTTTGAAAAGGACTCCATTTTTTCCAGTTACTTAGTTGTAAGATTTTTAGGATTTTTAAGCCAAATATATCTAGTACTTTTGAGTAGCTCATTTTTTTTTTTTACTTCTTCATGGATTCTTTTTACTACATGAAACTTATCAAATGTAAATACTAGCATCAGGAAAGTGCTTTTTAGATCCACTAATAAACGAGGGGGTAAAATAAAAGCATGTGCTTTGCTATTTATTATTGGAAAAAATATAAGGCATATATTATATAAAAAATAAAAATATATAAAACGTTATGGTTGACATAAATGTGAAGCGTGCTAAAAAACAAAGTAAAACATAGAAAATATACACAAATATATGCATATATAATAGTAAAATGATCCAATTATTATATATTATGTTAAAAAACATTGACAAAATCTTCTGATAAATCTATAATGGTAATATAACAACAAAAACGTTTTAGTAAGTATGAGGTGACTGTTTTGAAAAAACGTATTACAATCAAGGACATAGCAGACAAGGCGAATGTTTCCCTAGGGACTGTACACTGTGCATTGTCAGGAAAACAGGGAGTGAGTGAACAAACACGATTGCGTATTCAAAAAATTGCTAAAGAATGTGGATATCGCCCCAATGCAGTTGCAGCATCGCTAAAGCGTAAAACCATTCGCATTGCTGCAGCGATTCCAGGTCCAGCGGAAGACAACAGGTTCTACTTTACCCATGTGTGGGAAGGCGTGCGTGAGTACATGCGCTCAATGGGTGATTTTAATGTAGAATTGCTTGAATTTCAATACTATAACGACTATAGTGGTGTTAACAATCAAGCGAATGAACTTAACGATTTGTTGAAGCATACGAAAGTGGATGGGTTATTGACGATAGGCTACACAGATATTCGGGGAAAAATGTCTATTCAGCTGTTTACTGAAAATGACATTCCTGTTGTTCTTATAGGCACAGATTTGCCACAATCTGGAAGACTATGCTGTGTGAAGCCGAACTATCAAATTATCGGACGAACATTAGCGGAGCTTATTATTCGTCAAATACCAAAAGATGGTGGCATCCTGCTTTGCGCTGGGGATGCGGCAATTCCAGCGCATTATATGATTACACAAGGTTTCGATGCTTATCTGGAACAAAAAGGATTTAAAAATCCTGTGTACAAGATCCACACTAACAAAATGAAAGAGGAAGATTACAATCGTATTGTTCGAGGGTTACAGCGTCCAGAGGTGACTGCGTGTTGCAGTGTAAATGCTCGTAGTAGTGTAATGCTTGGAAAAGCATTGATTGAAACAGGCATGGCTGGGCAGATGACAGCAGTAGGGAGCGACTTGTTTGAAGAAAATTTTGATTATTTACGAACAGGTGTATTTACTTATTTGGTGCATAAAAATCCTTATATGCAGGCATATTTATCTGCGAAGTATCTGGTAGAATATATTCTTCGAGGTATTCGTCCGCCTATGGATACTGTCTATGTAGGTAGTGAAATCGTTTTCCAAAGCAGTATGTCAATGTATGAAGATGAAGTCTACAAGTTGTTATTTTAGCAAAATCAAATTCAAGGGAGGATTCATTCAATGAAAAAAATATTTTCTTTGCTTCTTGTAATGGTAATGCTCGTAACTTTATTGTCAGCGTGCGGTTCTTCATCAAGTTCCAAACAGGTATCTGAAACAGATAATAGCAACACGAATGCTACAACAGAAAAAGACAAACCTTCATATACTTTTAAATATGCAGAATTAAACCCTGACGGACATATCATGGCTCAAAGCGGACAACAATTTGCTAAGCTTGTTTCTGAGAAATCAAACGGACGTATCAAAATTGAGGTATTCCCAGCGGGCCAATTGGGTGATGAAAAAACGATGTACCAAACCTTGCAAATGGGTGGGGGTGCAATTGATATTTGTCGTGGAAATACCAATGCCCTTGGGGATTTTGGAGCTAAGAAACTAACATTGTTTGGATTACCTTTTATTTTCCGTGATCGTGCACATCTTTGGAATGTACTAGATAGTGAAATAGGAGAGGAATTCCTTCGTGAACCTGAAGAAATAGGTTCAAGTATGCGAGGGCTCTTCTATCTTGACGAAGGTAGTCGACACTTCTTTACATCAAAAGATATTGTAATTGATAGTATTGATGACTTTAAAGGTCTTAAATTACGTGTTCCTACAACGGATCTTATGACTGATACGGTCAGTGCTTTAGGTGTTCAGTCAACGCCTATTAGCTTTTCAGAACTTTACTCTTCACTTCAAACAGGTACAGTAGACGGTGCGGAACAACCCTTCTCAGGTTATTTCTCAAATAAATTTTATGAGGTTGCTCCAAATTATATTCTAACAGGGCATACATATAGTCCTTCTATCGTACTTATGAGTGAGTCTGTATGGAGCAAGCTTGATGAGGAGGATCAATCTTTGGTTATGGAAGCTGCAAAAGAGGCTGAAAAATGGAATCGTGAAAATATAGAAAAACTTGACACGGATCTTTTAGAGCAAATCAAAGCTGCTGGTGCTAATGTAGTAGAAGTTCCAGACAAGACACCATATATTGAAGCTACAAAAAGTGTTGTGCTAAAATATGCTACCGGTTATGAGAAGTACTACGATGCCATTTTGGCAAAATAATTGACTGAAAGCAGAACTGGGGATAGTTAAGTTAGGTGTCCCCAGTTCTATCATTAGATTAAGAATATAGGAGGTATGCTATGAAATGGGTTACAAAGTTTTTTGACGGCGTATACTGGTTCTTTATGACCTCTTGCAAGTTAGCATTCATAGGCATGGTAGTTATTACTGCGTATGTTGTGTTCAATAGATTTGTTATCAAGGATAGCCTTGTATGGGGTGAGCCAGTTGTACTGATGTGCATGGTATATATGTCCCTTGTCAGTGCTGCACTTGCAATACGCAACGATACACATATCCGTATGGCTGTGATTGATTTTATTGCACCTGAAAAGGTTGTATCTGTGATGCGTGGTATGGCGCAAGTTGCCATTTTTGGTTTTGGGTTATTTATGATTGTTTATGGATGGCAGTTTTCAATGCTGGCAGGAAGAAATATTATAACTGGTGTAGGCATTAAATCAATGTGGTTATATCTTACCTGTCCCATTGCAGGTATTGCAGTATGCTTGATGGGAATTGAGAGATTGGTTAACTTTTTTGATCGTCTCAGGAGAGGTGTTACACTCCATGGAAATACTATAGTAGATGAAGCGAAGTTATTGGCAGAAGATGCTGTAGAACAAATTCGTGAAACGGAGGGAAAAGACAAATGGATGTAAATATAATTGCCATATTAATTTTAATAGGTTCCTTTTTTATTATGCTAATTTGTCGGTTCCCTATTGCATTTGCTATAGGTGTTTCGAGCCTTCTAACAACGATGTATCTGGGATTGCCGCTAATGCAGATTGCACAGCTGATGGTAAAAGGTGTAAATGTATTTACGCTAATGGCAGTGCCATTTTTTATCATAGCTGGTGAAATTATGGGTGCAGGCGGTATTTCAAAAAGACTTATCAATCTTTCAAATGCTCTTGTGGGTTGGCTAAGAGGTGGGCTTGGTATGGTAAATATCGTTGCATCAATGTTTTTTGGCGGTATATCAGGTTCTTCAACTGCTGATACAGCATCTCTTGGAACCATTCTTATTCCAATGATGAGGGAACAAGGTTATGATGATGAGTTTTCAACGAATATTACTATGGCAAGTTCGGTTCAGGGGCTACTTATTCCGCCTAGCCATAATATGGTCATGTATGCCATGGTAGCAGGTAGTGTGTCTATAGGGCGTCTATTCCTCGGTGGAATAATTCCTGGAATCACGCTAGGAATTGCTTTGATGATATACAGCTATATTCTTGCTGTAAAAAGGAAATATCCTAAGGGGGATCCATTCGATATCAAGCATGTATTGAAAACATTGGCAGATTCCATTTGGGGACTTGTAACTGTTATCATTGTTGTATTTGGGGTTGTTACGGGCGTTTTTACGGCTACAGAATCTGCAGCCATTGCTGTAATATGGTCAATGTTTGTTAGTTTTTTTATTTACAAGGAACTTACACTAGCAAAAATGTGGCGTGTTTTTGAACGATCACTTGGTACTCTTGCAATTGTGATGATTCTTATTTCTACATCACAGGTTTTCGGGTGGCTTATGACCTACTTGAAAATGCCTGAACTGGTGGCAAATGCAATTACTAGTATGACAGATAATAAATATATTATCATATTTATTTTAAATATAACTATGTTATTGTTAGGTACGATTATGGATATGTCAGCTATCATTCTTGTAGCGACACCAATTTTGCTACCAATAGCGGTTGGCGCTGGACTCGATCCAGTACATTTCGGGGTAATTATGATATTGAATCTCGGTATTGGCTTAATTACACCACCTGTAGGAGGAACACTGTTTGTAGGTTCTGCAGTATCAGGTGTGCCTATTGAGAAACTGATAAAAACACTGTTACCGTTTTTCGCGGTGATGATAATAGTATTGCTTATTATCACTTACATCCCAGGTATTGTAATGTTCATCCCAGATCTGGTTATGCCTGTAATGGGAAGTTAGAGGAGGATTTATGTTGACCAAGCATTTTGTTTACGAAGATACAGGCGCAAGCCTTTCTTATAAGCGAATAGCTAATGCAAAAGGTGCAATTATTATCTGTCCAGGAGGCGGGTATAAGTTCATCTCGACTCGGGAGGGTCAACCGGTTGCAGATGCATTTTCTGCTTCGGATTGGCAAGTATTTGTACTTTCTTATTCTACAGGAGAAAACCTTTGGACGAAGCCACTTAAAGAGCTTGCATGGGCTGTAAGGAAGGTAAAAGAACACGCTATTGAAATCGATATTGAGGGAAAGCCAATTATTGTTTGTGGTTTCTCAGCGGGCGGACATTTAGTTGCAAGCCTTGGGGTTCATTGGAATGATCCTAACATGTTTGGGCTTGATAGCATGAATAAACCGGATGCTCTCATTCTTTGCTATCCTGTTATCACCACAGGTAGATATGCTCATAGAGAAAGCATAAAGGCTCTTGTGGGTGAAAGAGATGGATCCTATTTCTCTTTAGAGAAATACATAAGCAAGAATACACCGCCCACATTTTTGTGGCACACAATGGCTGATGAAACAGTTTCTGTACAAAATACAATCTTGTTTGCGCAAGGGTTGGCAAACCATGGTATTCCTGCTGAGGTACATCTTTATCCCTATGGTGTCCATGGACTATCTCTTGCAACGGATGCTGTAGCTGAGCTTGAAAAAGGACGTTTGCCAGATATACATGTAGCTGGTTGGTTTGAACAGTGTATACAATGGCTTGATACTATTAATAAAGTAAAGGAGTAGATTTTATGACTATTTGGAATAACGAGGACGAAATGTTTGCGCTTATGAAAGAAAAACTATATACACCTGTTGTTGGCGATATTTTGGATGTAATGGGATACACACATCAGTTCATGCCACAATATATTCGGCCATTGCAAAATGATATGAAGATCGCAGGTAAGGCATGTACAATTCTTGAACACGATGTATTCGGCGTTCAAAAGAAACCTTTTGGACTGTTGACAGAAGCATTGGATCAGCTTCAAGAAAATGAGGTGTTTGTAGGAACTGGTGCACGAAATAGTGCTTTGTGGGGAGAACTTCTTACTGCTACTGCAAAAAAACGTGGTAGCGTTGGTGCGGTAGTGGATGGTTGGCACCGAGATACACCACAAGTACTCAGTCAAAATTGGCCTGTATTTAGTAAAGGTTGTTGGGCACAGGATTCTAGTATTCGTACAAATGTGGTAGATTTTCGATGCACGATCGAGATTGGACAAGTTACAATTCATGACGGTGACATTATCTTTGGCGATATAGATGGTGTACTAGTAATCCCCCAAAAAGTTGCGGAAGAAGTGATTCAAAAATCACTCGACAAAGCGACAGGTGAAAAATTGGTACGAAAAGCTATCGAAGATGGCATGAGCGCTACAGAAGCCTTTGCGAAATTTGGAATCTTATAAGGAGGATACGATGGAACAACAAATGGCATTTCAAATTAATTTTCGTGATAATGTGGCCACTGCACTAACCGAATTAAATAAAGGACCTGTTGTTTTAAGAGGTGATTCATTGCAGAATGTAGTCGATGTGAAAGAGCATGTTTTAGTGGGGCATAAAATAGCTTTGCGGGATATAGATTATGATGAAGATATAATAAAATACGGCATAGTTATTGGCCGTGCAACCCAAAGTATTGCTAAGGGGAAATGGGTGCATTTGCATTGTATGCGTAGTATATATGATGAACGTTCTAGTCATCTTGACATAGTAACAGGAAAACCGAAGGACATCAAATATGAATGAGGAGGTATTTATGGAACTGAATAATATGCGATGGCAAGGATTTGCACGTAAGAATGGTCGCATTGGTATTCGTAATAAAGTACTTGTTATCTATACCGTAGAATGTTCTTCGTTCGTTGCAAAAGAAATAACGCGAATCAGTGACAATGTGGACATAGAGTGTGTAGGATTTTCTGGCTGTACCGACAACGAATATGCCGTGCGCATGCTCATTTCTCTTATACGCCATCCTAATGTTGGTGGAGTGCTTGTGGTTGGATTAGGCTGCGAATACGTTCAACCTGAGTGGTTGGCTAACATCGCTGCAGAGGAGGGCAAGCAGCATGCTTGGATGTTTATACAGACAGAAGGAGGAACCAAAAAAAGTATTAATAAAGGTGTCATGATAGTACATGAAATGTTGGATGTACTCAAAGAAACTCTACGTGTACCAATGAGTATATCAGATCTTGTTATCGGTGCCGAATGTGGAGGAAGCGACTACACCAGTGGACTTGCTGGAAATGTAGTTGTAGGACGTTTTTATGATATGCTCATAGAAATGGGGGGTACTGCCATTTTTGAGGAGATTGTGGAGGCTATCGGACTTGTCGATTTGCTTACAGCCCGTGCAGCAAATGAGCAAGCGCGCGATGAACTTCAATATACTTATTATAAGGCACTGGACTATTGTAAAGCTGTGAGGCAATATTCTGTCAGTCCCGGCAATTTTGCTGGGGGGCTTAGTACCATAGAGGAAAAGAGTATGGGAGCCTTTGCAAAGAGTGGATCAAAACCCATTGAAGGCGTTTTGAAGGTAGCTGGAAACCCACCACATGAAGGACTGTGGCTTCTTGATTCTACGCCAGATCCCCATTGGATGCAGTTCGGTATCACAAATCCTAATGATAACGAAGGCTTGATGGACCTTATATCTTGCGGTTGTCACATTGTACTTCTTGTTACAGGGCGCGGAAATGTAGTGGGTAGCGCCGTTTCTCCTTGCGTGAAAATAACAGGCAACAGCATTACATACGCACGAATGAAAGATGATATGGATTTTGATGCAGGCCTTGTTCTTTCGGGTGACTGCACACTCAACGAATCGGCACAATCTCTCGCACGAATGATAGCCAATGTTGCTTCAGGTACATTGACCAAAAGTGAGGTACTGGGACACAAGGAATATTTTATTCCATATAAATATCAAGAAAAGCAAGTCGCTTTGCCATCAAAATGTACACACTAATTGACCATTACAATAAAAAGGAGGGTTTATAATGTCAATTGATTTTGCAAATTTTAACATTCACAAAGTTTATTCCCTGGAGGGAAAGACTGCAATTGTAACAGGAGGATCCACGGGACTAGGGCTTTCAATTACACGATGCTTAATCAGTGCTGGGGCAAAAGTGATTGTCCTAAGTTTTGAAGCACCTGAACAAGCTACAGACGCATTAGCTGAATTTGGTGAAAAGGCAATATTTTATCAGTTTAACATCACTGATACGGATCATACCCAGGAAATAGTGGATAAGATTATCGCTGAACACGGACCAATCAGCATTCTTATTAATAACGCAGGTAATCACTGCAAAAAATTCATATGGGATATGTCTGTAGAAGAATATGTAAGCGTACTGAATGTGCATCTTGTTGGAGCTTTTGCGCTGACTAAAGCGCTGATACCACATATGAAAACTTTCAATCAAGGTAGTATTGTTTTTATGGCCAGCATGACCAGTTATATAGGGCAGCCACAGGTTAGTGGTTATGCTACGGCAAAAGCAGGATATCTTGGGCTGATCCATACACTTACTGCTGAGTGTGCTGAGTTTGGTATCCGTGTCAATGCCATTGCACCAGGTTGGATTGATACACCCATGTTCCACAAGGCAACGGATAATGATCCACCGCGATTGGCAAAAATTATGGGACGTATTCCTACTAAAACAATTGGTGATCCAATGGATGTTGGTATGTGTGCCGCATTCTTATGCAGCGATGCAGCGCGATACATCACTGGAGCTTGTATTCCAGTAGATGGCGGTGCGCTTATCGGTTTTTAGAGGTGAACAAAATGAATAGAAAATTTTCAGAGGAATTATTTCTTACAAACGAGACCGGGCGCAAACTATATCATACAGTTGCTAAGCAAATGCCTATTATTGATTATCACTGCCATTTGAAACCCAAAGAAATTTGGGAGAATAAAGAATTTGAAGATATAGGCGAAATGTGGTTGGCTGGTGACCATTACAAATGGCGTGCCATGCGCACATTTGGCATTGAAGAAAGATATATAACTGGTGATGCAAGCTATTATGAAAAATATGTGGCTTTCGCCAAGATACTACCACAGCTGATTGGAAATCCTATTTACATTTGGTGTGCACTTGAATTGAAACGATTTTTCGGTATTGATGAGCCTCTGAGTGAAGCTAATGCAGATGACATCTATAACAGAACAAAGAGGCTGATTCGTGAAAAAAAAATGACACGCCGATGGTGCATGGAAGTTTCGAATGTAAAGATCGTCAGCACTACGGAAGATCCTATTGATACTTTGGAATACCACAAAAAGATGCAGACTGATACGACAATGAAAGTCAAGGTGTTGTCTGCATTCCGCCCTGATAAAGCTATGTTTTGTGAAAAAGATGATTTTTCAAATTATATTGCTAACCTTAGCAATGCCGCACAAAAAGTTATTAATAGTTTTGAGGATTTACTTTCTGCATTAGAAAAACGTTTGAAATTCTTTAAAAGTATAGGAACTAATATCAGCGATGATGGCATTCCTGATTGTACATGGGAGGATTATACTTCAAAAGAAGTTGAGGATATTTTTGCTAAGGCAATTGCAGGAAAACAGCTTAATGAACAAGAAATAAACCAATACCGTTCAGCTTTTTTATTTGAGATGGGGCGTATGTACAAACGTAATGGATTTGTGATGCAACTGCATGTAGGAACTTACCTTAATGCAAATACAAGCAAGGCGGCTGCTATAGGTGAATCTACAGGCTTTGACTGCACCGATGATCGTACTAGCGTAAAGAGCATTGGCACTTTGCTCGACCGGCTAACATCCATTGATGAATTACCAAAAACTATTTTATATCCACTTGACAGCAGTAAAGTTGAAAATTTTGCTGTGCTTGCTGCCGCTTTTTGTGAAGGCGGGACTCGTGCCAAGGTGCAACTCGGCGCACCTTGGTGGTTTAATGATCAGGTTTATGGTATTGAGCGTCAATTTGATGCCGTAGCAAATCTCTATCCAATCAGCTTGTCTGTTGGCATGCTTACTGATAGTCGCAGCTTTTTAAGCTATCCGCGTCATGAACTTTACCGCCGTGTACTTTGTAATTACCTTGGCAATCTCGTAGAGCGTGGAGAATATTTTTCTGGCGAAGAGGAGCTAAAAAGCATTGTGGAGAATGTTTGTTATTACAATGTGAAGAATTTTTTTGGCTTTTAGAGTCAGAGTAAGTATAAATTATAAAGGCCGTCTAACCAATTAGACGGTCTAATTTATAATATATAGCTATTTTTGAATAATTAAAATGAGTAATTAAGATGCTAGATAAATAAAAATTATGATGGATGCGAATCAAGGAATGGATGTACCTTCAGCTGCCCCAGCAATTCTAAACAATATTCCGGTGCTACCACACTATTATAAGGACTATGATGTTCCATTACTTACTACAATTGCTAAATCTTACGGAGCAGAATCATTTGATTGGATTGATGAAATCATAGACAATTATATGGTTATAGAAAATGGCTATGCATGTCCGCGTCAAGGTAATAGTTGGGACTTTAGATTTAGAGAAGACTTCTTAGAGGAGGTGAAGTAATGGAGAGTAATACAGCAAATACATTAGAACGATTGTTTTCATTAGAAGGAAGAGTAGGCATTGTTACTGGTGCTTCAAGCGCCATTGGAGAAGGCATAGCAAATGTTTTAGCAAATGTAGAAATGTAGGAGCCAAAGTTTATGACTTAAGTAGAAGCGGAAAAAGCGCAATAGATCATTATAATATAGTAAGAATACCAGTAGATATTACAGATCGTGAGAATGTGAAAAAAGTTGTAACTGAAATCGGTGAAAAAAAAGGGTTGGATTTTCTAATTAATAATGCTGGAACAACAAAAAGATGGCGTGCAGAAGATCTAAGTGAAGAATATTGGGATAAGATACATCGTCTTGACTTGGATGCTGTTTTTTACATGAGTCAATATGCATATCCTTATTTAAAAAAATCTAAGCACGTAGGACGAATTGTTAATATTTCTTCAATGGCAGCACATTTAGGATTTGAAGAAGTTGTACCTTACTGTTCTACTAAAGCAGGAGTAACTGGTATTACACGAGGATTAGCCATTGAATGGGTCAACGATAATATATTAGATTAGTGCATAGGAAGGTTCACGTACCAGAAACAAAGCAAACCAGTATATTATTACAAATAGAAATAGCAAGTATTTGTGGTTCAGATATTTCTTCTTCTAAGCGCTATATAGTTGGATATAAATAGGTGTCAGAGTCTTCTTTAGCGGTTTTTATCATATTCTCCATAATTTTTTTTGCTGTCTCGAGATTACCAACTAGGGATATTGATTTTTGTGGACATTCAATTACACAATTAAAACAGTGAATGCATGGATTATTAATATTTTTGATTGTAGATTTATCAAGATTTTGTTGTAAATGGCATATAGGACATACATTTATGCATTTACCGCATCTTATACATTCATTGTCATCGATTACTACTTTAGGATATCTTTTTTCATGCCAGACTTTTTCTTTAAATACTATGTTTGCTTTTAAATACGTTTTTCTGCTTTGATAGTTAAGATATTTTGATTTATCTTTTAAAGAATACAAATCAACTGATCTAACACGTTCTACAAGTTCCTCAATAGTAGAAATTATTTTATCTTCAGATGGACAGCTGTTATACTCTTCTATCATAAAGGCTCTAGTCATGCGATGTGAACTGGATACTTTTAAACCAGCTAAAACTTTTCTTCCACTTTTTTTTAGTAGCTTCCCTGCTTCTTCAAGAGCAATACCAGAATGAATACCACCATAAGTAACAAAGGGTATTGCGACTTTACCCCATCCATTTAGGGGTTTAGGCAGATTTTTAATTAAGTCCTTAATATGATATTGAAGATGATGTGCATACACAGGTGATCCTATAAATAGAATATCATGTTCTGGTATTGTTTCTTGTAAAAAAGTTTGTTTAATCTGCTAAAAATACACGCTCTATTGAAATGAATATGATAAATGTAATGGAAAAGAAGGCACTATTTAAGTGGTTAAATCGCAGAAGTCAAAGGAGAAGCCTTTTTAGATTGTCAAGTAAGTGGATCAATCACAAGATAGGAATATAGTTATAAGTTTAATTTGAATTAGATGAGAAAGAGATTTATCAATTGAAAAATCTCTTTAAATAAATAGTATTGCTAATTATATAAACATTATTTTATAATAAACTGCATTATGGTGAACCTTATCATAAAGAGTTAAAAAAAAATGATTTTATTAGAACACTTCTTGAGAAATGCTATGATATAATAAATTTTGGGGTAGTGCGACACTTCTATGTTGCGTGTATAGTTGGTAGAATGCCAACCTTGAAACCGAATAAAAGCAAGGCTAAATGATTTTTCAATCAAGTGATTTCTCGGGTCTCATTGTCTCCCTGATTATATGCTTTGTACATAAGATAAATCAGGTGATTCATCTTGAACGAACTCCTTGCACAATAATGCTCTTATATACCCTCTATCCGAAGTGGTTGAATGAATATAAAAGCCCAGACTATAATAAAAGTGCATAAGAGATGTTATCTTTGATGCAGTGTGGAGAACTACAGATTTAATGTTGTCTTTTACAAGAGCATCCTCCACTGCTAGAAAGAGGGCTTTGCCTATGCCATTGTTTTGTATTGTCGGCTTAACGGCAAAACGACTGATATATGCAATGTTCCCTGGCATTATTTCGTAACGTATGGAACCAACGGCTTCATTGTTTAAACATGCAATCAGTATGTTTTTATTGGCAAACTCATCCTTTATTGTTTCTTCCGTCTCTTTAAGTGCAGAGACCTTCTGGGGAAGACCGAGGTTCAGGGCATATTTATTAAAGGCTTCTCTTGTTATCATGTATATATCTTTTATATCTGAAATATCGGCTTTTCTAATTATCATATCCATATATTGTTACTCCAATCTATTTTTATTTCTCATAAATATACGCCAGATTAAGGTATTTAAAGGTTTTCTACTTTTATAAATTGCATTAATTTTGCTTTATGGGAAAGGTATTTCAAAAACCTTTTTATAATTATACAATATTGCGGATAAAAATACAAGGCTTTGTTTTTACAACTGCCTAGGCATAATATGCCCTAACTGTTTCATAACACCCATGCAATTCCGATGGTTTTTAAGAGTTCTTCTAGATATATCCACTAATACAAAATTAAATACTAGATGTTAGAAAAGAAGAGGAGATTATTCCTTTCTAATGAATAAATAACAAGGCACTTCAAAATAAATAATAAGTCATTTTTTTTATAATATCTCAATTCTAAGACATTAAGAAAGAAATAACAGAACATTTTTAGCAAAAAATATGAAGGCATCCTTAAAATTAGGTTTTAATAGTTAATAACGACAAAAACCCAAAAAACATAACAAAGGATACTAAGGCTACAGCAGATTTTATGGTAGATAGCATAGAATCTTATTGGCTTAAAAGTAGATATTGGAATGGCGATATTCTTGATAAATATGAAGCTATTTTAGGGTTTACAAAAATCATGACTTGAAAAGGGAAAAATACTTTTGTAAAACTTATTGAAAAAGTATATGAAGCTGGTAAAAAGTAAAAAAAGAGATAATGAAGATTTATGAAACTGTACTGGATAGAACTGAAGATATTAAAAAATGGTTTGTTATGACATTACCATAAAAATGAAAAAGAGTTCTTTATATGGAAATAAAAGTATAGGAAATTGTTTTTGGGGTAAAGGGAAAGTGTATATTTTTTAGTGAAAAATAAGTATGGAAGCTACCCAATTAGTATAATTTAGGAAAACAAAAATTGTAAAAACCCAGTTTAAACTTGATTTTTAAATTTAAACTGGATTTTAAATATAAATTGGCTTATTATTTTTTTAAACATGACTTATATTGTCTATTTTAAATCACGAAGAGGATATAAATCATCAACAGTCAATGCTACAGAAAATCTATAACCTGCAATAATAGATGTGGGACTTAAGGCAGGAAGCTCTGTATAAGGATGATCGAAGATATTCAAAGAAGCTTGCCCTTTCCAAATCGGAGATACCTTAACATCTCTTGATTTAAGTTGAACTAGTTCATGAACAGCAGGTTTATCGTGCTTAGACTTTACAAGTTCTGGAAAGTGTCTTAATAAGACAGCACCTGCAAAAGTGGGTGAAGGAAATGAATTGGTTTTTTCTTCAAGCGTAATTTTCGCTTCTATTAATCTACGTCCATTTGTAGATAGAGCAGTACCAAACTTTCCACCTTCCCCAACGACTGGAGCAGCCTTTGAAGATAAGTCATACGGTCTGGTTATCCAAGTTTCGCCAAGCTGTTTTGGCCAACCTTGAATAAGACCACGCATAAGAGCTTTATCTTGATCAACCCAGATGAAAGGACAGTAGGCTACCGGGGAGCCATTATAGCTTGCTGATAGTAGAACGATAGTTTCACGGTATTGACTACAAACTGGGTCAAGATATTCTTCACCAGTCTCACTTGCATATTGCCATTCAATAAAGTATACTGCGCATTGAGCTGAAGATAGTTCAAGACCTTCTGGTAAGAATGATGCAGCAATATCTTCATTTACTTTGTATTCAACTGCAATAGCATTACCTACATAATGCCATGGTGGGTTTGGTACAAGACTAGATTTACCAAGTGGTGTGCGAGGAAGAGTGTATCCTTTAATCATATTGTTATGACCTCCTTTTATAATTGTAACTATATTTTAATTCATTGAAGTATAGTGATATTGTAAGAAATTGATTTATGTGATACATAAAAAAATCAATATTCATAGAATTACAATAATTTTTGAGTAAAGATTTTATAAAATAAATGATATAATAAAATAAAAATATTCTTAAGAGGTGATATTTATGAAAGGGATAGAGTATTATAGATCAAAGGTACTTGATATGATTGAAATCAAAACTTGTTCTGATGATTTACATTCGTATAAAAATCATATTCATCAAGAATTATCAATTGGATATATTCAAAAAGGTTCAACTATGCTAAATATTAATGGAAAAGATTATAAGATTAAGGCTGGAGAGGCTGTAATTATATATCCATATGTAAGTCATAAATGTCAACCTATAGATATCAATAATTGGGAATTTACAATGATTTATATAGATAACAAATTTTGTAAAGAAATTGTTGGAAATTTGACTATAAAAAATTCAATAGGAGTAAAAAAATTAGGTAACGATGAATTTAATAAAATAAAATATATAGCAGATATTCTTAAAAGTGATGTAAGTAGACCTGATAAAGAAGTAGCATTGATAAATATTATTAATGAGATATTTGACACATGTGAGATAGACATACAATTTCAAAGTAGTAAAAAAATGAATTGGATAAAAAAATATATCGAACATCATTTTCTTGATATGATTCAACTAACTGATATTGAGGATACTTTTAATGTTAATAAATTTTCTCTAATTAGAAATTTCAAGAGTAAGTTTAATACAACACCAAATGCTTATCAATTACAACTTAAAATAGACTATGCAAAGAATCTGATAAAAAAAGGTGGCAGTATAGTTGATATTGCACTAGAGGCAGGCTTTTATGATCAACCGCATTTCACTAAGGAATTTAAAAAAGCTTATGGGATAACACCACTTAAGTATCAAAAATCACTTATCTGATTGCTATCAATTTCATACAATAAAAATCATATTAATACCTCTATAATTTTATTATATTTTTAAGAGGAGGTATTCACATGAAATGTGTAATGATAATTGATAAAGATCTACCTATTGGAATTATTGCAAATACTTCTGCTGCATTAGGTATTAGTCTTGCTAGTCAGATAGATGGATTAATAGGTAAAAAATTAGAAGACATGGATGGGAGAGTACATGAAGGTGTTACCAATATTCCAATACCAATTTTAGCTCTGTCAAAAGAAGAATTAAAAAATAAATATGATGAAATACTAGAAAAAAAAGATGAAGATATTAAAATAATAGGATTTAGTGATGTTGCTCAAAAATCTTTGAGTTATGATGATTATGAAAATAAGCTGATTTTAACTGGTAAGGAGCAGATAAACTATCTTGGACTATGTATCTATGGACTTAAAAAGAAGGTTAATAAGTTGACTAGTAATTTTAAAATGTTAAGATAGATAGGTATACAGCTAAAAAGACAAAGATTCAACGATTACGTTGCACAATCGTTGAATCTTTATTTTACAATTTCAATCTATATTAAAAGATAATTTTAAATTCAACACTTTTATTTGTATTATAAGCTATTATAGTTCCTCCATGAACTTCAATAACTTGTCTTACAATAGCAAGGCCAAGTCCGAATTTACCTTCTTTATCTTTCTTATAAGAATCAAAGAGTTCCATGGGATCATTCAGCTCAAATGGTGGGCCATCGTTAGAAATTTTTACTTCTATTTTTTCATTTACGTCCATCAATATTTCAATTGAACTTTCAGCATATCGTAATTGATTCTCAATGATATTTTCAAAGGCAATGAGAATGACTTCTGGATCAACTTTAACTTCTAATTCTTTCAGATCTAGTTTCCAATTTAGTTCGGGTCTAACTACACTAAACTTTGATACGAGACTTTTAAGAAGTCTATCAACTCTAACAATTTCTCTGTTTTCAGAATACTCGAGTGCATGGCTAAGAGTATTTAGTCTTAGGAGTTGGGTAATTCTTCTTTCTAAACGTTCTGATTCTGTTTTGATTACTTGGGCAACTGATTTTTCTGAATCTACATCTATGCCGTCTAATATGGATTGAGCATATCCCTTAATGATCATAACTGGTGTGCATTACTATGGTTCCAGCCATTGACCACCATATTTTCCAACTGATGGATCTGAAATCTTTTTTCATGTTATCACTCCACTTTGAGTATATAGCCATAGCCATACACCGTTTCTAAAGGCAGATTGTAGATTCTCAAATTATCCTTCTTCAATACAGCATAATTTTCTCAGATTATATAATTCGATAAGATTCTTTTACTGAAATAATTCTTTCATT
>NZ_SLWV01000038.1 GCF_004345705.1 Marinisporobacter balticus | reverse complement strand
ATAGGATTCATTCATCACTAGGATATTTAACACCGTATCAATATAGGATTACTAACCTTAAAAAAGTTGTTTGATTTACTGTTGACAATCCAAATCCATCTTTAATATTTATTTTCATCTGAAGCTTCTCACTCCTGTCCATCTACGTTCTTTAATATCTAATTTAGGACGAGAAGTATGAACAACATATAATTCTCTTTCTGGATGCTGTTTATGCAATTCTACATATCTACGCAATGCACCATTATTATCATTCAAAAACACATCTACAACCGTTATCTGCTCTATTATCCTTTCATTCTCTTCTGTTCGTGCATCAATCGCTTCAATAATTACCCATTGATCTGGATATGCTTCTTTGACATTATTCCAACGCATAATCATGCACTCCATTCCTTAGTTATTTCTTTCCTATATAAAAGAATTTTCATAGTATCTGTAGTTATATTATATCATTAATCGTCTATTTTATTTAGCAAAATTTGTTTTACCTACACATGACAAATAAACCCTTTTAGAAAATTTTTAACTATTCATCTACGTTCTTGTTAAATATGTTTATCAAAATTAAAAATATAAAGTTTTTTAATAGTTTCTCTAATCTCTCATGTACACTTAACTTACTTGCTAGTAAGAATTGTCCAAAGTATCCACTTTTTCAACAGCATCCCTCCCCCTACATAATTCATTATATGCCGAAGAAAGGATTGTCTATTCCTCCCCTAATAACTACCTGCATGAGCGTACTTTCACTCTCATTAAATTCTGCAAGAGTTTTTAGAGCTGGGACCGAGATTTACTCTTTGAAATTTTATCTAGATTTTCAATATACATAGAGATTTCACCACACTTAGGACAAACTGCAACTTTAGGCTTTTCTATCCTCTTAGCAAAGATACCCGTACCGGTAGCAATTTTAATACCATAGCCTGCACCTTCAACTTTCACATTGACATTGACAACAAATTCTCATTTTTATTTCCTCCATTTTGTATTACATATAAATACCCTCTATTTTATCTTTCTTAAAAAGTTATCTATTAACTTTTCTGATTTTTCAAATGACGGCGCAGAGTAGTTATTTGAAAAAGGGTCACTAAATCCATGTTTTCCATTCAATATATAAACATTAATATTCATTTTTTTTAAAGAATTAACTACTTCTTTCACTTCAAATGATTTCTCTTTTGTCGGGAATATTAGTAAAACGGGACATTTAGGAGTAATATTCATATAAACTCTGATCCTTGAACCATAATACCCTATGATACCATCACAGAGATTGTCTTCATTGCTACATAACCACGCAATTGTTGCACCTATACTATAGCCTAATAAAAATACATACCTATATTTTTTTTTAGATTGTATTACTAACTGTTTTACTTGATGAAATGCTAAATCAAACCCAATATTATTCATAAAATGCTGATACGCTTCTTCTTGTGATTCGTAATTAAAAGGCTGATTTAGTTTAATTAAGTTTGGGCAAATAATATCGTATCCAGCTATAGAAAATTTCTTGCACACCGTCTGCATATGTTGATTAATACCGTATATTTCATGTAATACTATGATTACAGAATTAGAATTGTTTATGATTTTCATATAATCCCCCTTAAAGTAATTAACTTATCTTTTTATTATTTCGCATTTTCTAACCATTATAACGCTTAATAAGAATGCTGCGTAATATCTTAATAGTAATTCAGATAAATTTTCTCCAAAATAGACAACTCATTTCAACACTAATTTACTTTTTTCTTATTTTTTCTCATAAGTGTATAAGAAATTTTCCAAGCCCTAATTGTTCACCTACATAGTTTGCTACCCCCATATAAATTTTCATGATTACTATATAAATAAATAAAACACTTAACACTTTTAGGGCATACTGAAGATAATCCATAATTCCTCCTTATCAGCAATGAAATAATCACCAGTATTGCTGTACATAATTCTACAATCACACCGCAGTGACAGGTTTATTGTCCTTTAAAAACTTCCTCATTCTAAATAAAGAAGTAATAAAAATTTATTTATCTGTAACAAGCACTAGAAAAAGATATTTTTATTGTTGTACTCATCCTTACATATATTTTTTTATTATCCTTCTTATGTTAATTCCCAGAGCTAATAAGCCAACCATCACAGCAGAATTAGGTGTGGTCTTCCCTAATAAAATTAATAATATTATCACCCCTACGATGATAAAGTATATAATTTCCTCAGTATCAATGTTTTTTATACTCAACATCCCCTTTTAGTCTCAACATCAGCAATTCATTATTATATTTATATAAACTTCCATTATCATTTTCTAATCTAACTTCTTCTATTTTTACATCCCCTAAGTCCATTTCTACATAAATTTGCTATTTCCTCTCCAAATATACATCCATATTTTTTATAACTTCCACACAATACCTACAATCAACTCCATTAAATCTAATATGACTTTTTTATATAGCTCTATAGCACAACGTAATTCATCCTCCCCACCTATAGTAAAAACATCATCCAAATTATTTCCTTCCATCTCACCGCTCCTTCATTGAATTGAAAATTGAGTATTATTGAAGCAGGGCGCGCACAAAGAAACAAAGAGACAGGGTTACTGTCCCTTTGGCTTCTCATATTGTATCACTAAAACAGTATTGCATTTATTATTATCACTCATCCATAAAAGCACCATTTGCTCCTCTTCTTTAAGCAATTTTTTGAACTCTTCTTTTGTAATTTCACCATATATAACCGTTGTTTTTTGAATATTTCCATTAGGAGAATATTGATATTGGATTTTTTTTACAAACACTTTCCTATTCTCCTCTAACAAATATCGCCCATCCTTATTGCCAGCTTCATTATAATTTAGACTAAAAAATTGTCTTTCCATATCCGTAAGCAGCGTATCTTCCGCTTCACCTATGCATACAGTTTGTATATCATAACTTTCAGGATCTAAACCTTCCAATGCTTCCTGATTAACAAACTCTATTTGTGCAGGCAGTATGTTCGGTTGATATAAGTACAAAGATAACACACCACATATCCCAAATACACTCAAGAATCCGAATGTAGCTATTTTTACAGTGGCTTTATTATCAATCTTTTTTAAAAAAGTAAGGTAGAGCCATGCCCCTATAATACTACCAAGTGTATTGAGCATCAAATCATCCACATCACTTGCACCTAACCCAACAATATATTGAATTATTTCAAAGAACAGACTCACTCTAAAGCATATCCAAATTGTCTTCTTGAATCTTACGTTTTTAAACAATGCTGGTACTAATATTCCGAGAGGAATGAACAGTGCAAAATTACCAAAAACATTTTTCAAGGCAACGTCTATAGCTGTATTATGCGAAAAGAAATCTTTTATAAATCTAAAAGGCATAAGGTTTAATTCTCGAAGTTCTGTAGTAAAACCACATTTGAACAATATAATTTTTAGCAATGCTAAAATGTAAACAACAAAAATTCCCCATAGTCCAATTGATATAATCATTGACATCGTTTTTTGTTTATTTAATTTTGTTCTCATAAAAATTCTCCTCTGTCTTTAATTAAATATATTTATTATCGTACTTTAACACAACAAAATTACGCTTTAAACTACAAAAATAGAAAATTTATCCTTTCCATAATTTCAAAAGAGAGATGGCATCTTTCACACAATCTCTCTTTTGAATGGATTGATTCATTTTACGATTTGCTTAAAACTTCTATTGAATGGATTCAGCAATTTTTATACTTTCAGTTTTTCCAAGATTATAAGTATACATTAAATATCTTACACCATTTTCTTCCCAAACAATTCCCTCATCTCCTACAATAGCATCTTCAGCATTCACCTTTGCTTTTTCGATATTGTTAAAGGCAGTTTCACCGACTGATTCTTCGCATATATAGGTTTGATTCATAAATATTGTTTCTCCTGTATTACTATTCTCAAAATTCAAATTACAAAATTCATTAATAATCTTTCCATTATCATCCTTATAAAATTCAGCATTCACAAATTCAAAGCCTTCTGGTAAATAAGTTGGTAACTTTACATCAAAGCAAGTATACTCATCCAATTTATTAGCATCTTTAACGATTACATTCTCAATTGGATTTTCTTTCGCATTTCTTTCCATATTTTCCTTTTGAACTGCTTCTGTTATTAAGGTTCCATCAGGATCTACTCCAAAGACTTGTTCTCCATTGGCATTATACATTTGATCTTTATTTGCTAATGTAATTTTTTCTATTACATTTCTATCTTTATCAAATACTTTACCTTTAGCTGCTTCTGGTATTTCTTTATCTTCCCATTGATAATCTTTGTTTTCAAATATAGTTATATTATTTAAAGATAAACTTCTAATAATTTTATTTATGATCTCTTGTGCAAAAGTTGTTTGCATAATTACTGTTGATGCACATAATAGACATACTATAGAGGCAGCTATCATCTTTGATTTTTTCTTTCTACTAAACTTCTTCATATTTTCATCCTCCTGATTTCTCATATATCTTAAAGTATTGTTAAATTCTTCATTCATATTTTCTGGAATTTTACTTACTTCCTTTTTGAATTTTTCTTTCATTCTCATATCAAATAAATCATCTTGATTTCTCATGATTATTCATCCTCCCCTAATATTTCTCTAAGTTTTGCCCTTGCTCTATTCAGTCTTGATTTAACAGTTCCTTCTGAAACCTTTAAAATTTCAGATATGTTCTTAACTGAAAGATCATCAAAATAGAATAATGTAATGGTCACTCTGCATTCATCACTTAATAAATTTATTGCGTTGATTAAATCCATATTTTCATAACGATCATGATATTTTTCATCAATACCACCAATATTTTCATCTAGGGCAACACTTCTTTTATTTTTCCTTAATGTTTCATTGCACTCATTGATTAAAATTCTTATCAGCCAAGTTTTGAAATATTTATCTTTTTTTAGGGTATAAATATTTTCGAATGCTTTTATTAATGTATTTTGAATAGCATCTTTTATATCTTCTTCATTTTTCAAAATTCCTCTAGCCACTCGGTAAATATTTAATCTATTTTCATCCATAAGCGACAAAAAAGCTTCTTTATCTCCATTCTTTGCTTTATCCACCACTGTCTTTTTTCTATAATCTAAAAATGATGTGAGTTCCATATTATCCTCCTACTTTTTACTTAGCTAAGTATTACACTTATTAGATGGATTTTGCTTGTAGATGGTTCCATATATTTGAAAAAAACTTTTATAATTCCACAATTACTACTATACATAAAATTACCCCTTATGGATTAACCATAAGGGGCTTATATGTACATCTTTTTATAACGCTGGAATCTTAATCACTTGGTTTGGATAGATCAAATCTGAATTTTTCAGTTGATTTATTTGTGCTATTTTTTTCCAATCTATATCGAATTTTTTCCCTATTCTCCACAATACATCTCCTTGTTTTACAGTATAAGTTTTCTCTCCATTTATAGAAGTTATATTTTGATCAATTTGATGTTTAATTATTTTCTGTGTTTTTGATGAAATCAAACCTTGTTTTTGAAGTTCATATATATTTAAAGATGCTACATTTGGGGTTCTTCCATCTTCTGACATAGGAATTTTTATCTTCCCTGATTTTACTAAATCATACACTTCATTCTTTAATGGATGATTTAAATGAATACCTATTATTTTCCAGTTTTGATCACATTTAGGGGTAATTTCTTTCTTTTCTTGTACATACTGACCAATCAATGCACGAATACTTCCATCTGCCCACTTTTCTGATGAATCAAAAACTTTATCTTCTTCTTTGAAATAACCATCTTTTACCATATTTCCAAAACGATAATTATTTACTGCAAGAGTAAAAGTCATCTCATCTGTAACAGGTTTCCCTTTAAATTTAAGATTTACAATTTTTTGTCCCTCAGGCTTAGAAATATCAATATCATAATCTATTCCTGAGAACATATCATAATTATAACCTCTAATATCTTTGTTAAAGCTTATAGTAACATCTCCATCTTTATATGTATTAAAGTATTTTGCTGACCATTCCATATAATCTTTTAATTGTTTTGCTGTAACTTTTACCCCGATCAATGTATTGGCATACTTATAAATATTGGCTACATCTTTTTTCTTAAACTCTCCCTTTAAAAGATTCATATCTTCTTTAAACGCAGCTGCAGCAGAAACATCCGCTTTTGTATAATACATTTGCACTTCATTAATAAAATCTATCAAAGCAGTATCTTCTACCTGTGCTTTTGGAATCCCTGGTAAAATATATACCTCTTCTATAAAATCTTTTGTGACTGTTCCTATTATTGTATTTGCATCTTCTCTTGATACGTCATGAATATGTTTCCATTTTTCTACTAAATCTGGGTCTACATCATAATTTTTTGTATCTATGTTTTCGCTTTTCTTTTCTGAAATATACCACTTACCTTCTTTGTTGCTTAGTTTTAAATCAATTTTAGATACTCTATTTCCATAAGCTTTTGGCTCTACCACTAAAGTATTTCCTATCATTTCCCCTGAAATATCGCTATGCGCATGACCAACTATAGCAACATCTAGTTGTGGATTGGCTTCAATAATAGATCTTGCACCATCATAACTCGTATATTCATTATCTAATCCCATATGGAATACACCCACGAATAGATCTGCTTTCCCTTCAAGCTCTGTCATTACTTTTTTTGTTTCATCTACTGGATTTTTAAAGATCAATCCCTTAAAATGATCTGGCATAGACGCTTCCCATCTAGGAATATTTGGTGTAATCATACCAATAATGGCCACTTTTACCCCATCTTTTTCTACTATTTTATATGCTGAGTAAGCTCTTTCTCCATTTTCATTATAAATATTTCCAGCTAGTACTGTAGCATTCGATGTTTTAACCGCTTTATCTAAAACCTCTAATCCAAAATTAAATTCATGATTTCCTAAAGTCCATGTATCATATCCTAAAATATTCATTACTTCAATGATAGGATTTTTTTCTTCATTTTGAAAAAGTTCAATAGAATTGTCTTGTATAACATCTCCAGCGTCTACTAAAATAACGTTTTTATTTTCTTTTCTCACTTGCTTAATAACAGATTCAATTTTCAAATAACCCGTATCTACAGCTTCTGCATCTAGTGCATAATCCCAAGGAAATATTCTCCCATGCACATCACTTGTTCCTAGTATGGTTATACTCGTTTCTCGTTCCTCAGCAACAGCTGTTATTGGACAAAAAACACTTACCATTAAAACAATAATCAGTACCACTGCCATATTTTTTTTCAATTCAATCCCCCACTTTCATTTTTGAATTATATTATATATTCTATATATATAATTATTTTCCTTCATTCAAACTGGCTTTTATAAAGAGCAGCATAAAAACCATTTCTCTTTAATAATTCTTCATGGTTCCCTTGCTCTACGATATCTCCATCCTTCATGACAAGAATTAAATCTGCATCACGAATGGTTGACAATCTGTGCGCAATAATAAAGCTCGTTCTTTCTTTCATTAGGTTTTCCATCGCCTTTTGGATTAAAACCTCTGTACGTGTATCCACAGAGCTTGTTGCCTCATCAAGAATTAATATCTTAGGATCTGATAAAATTGCACGGGCAATGGTTAATAGTTGCTTTTGTCCTTGAGATACGTTACTCGCTTCTTCATTCAACTCCATATTATATCCATTTGGTAGCGCCTTTACAAAGCTTTCTACATGCGCTGACTTCGCTGCTTTTATTACTTCTTCATCCGTTGCATTAAGTCTACCATAACGGATATTTTCCATGATGGAACCATTAAACAGCCAAGTATCTTGAAGCACTATCCCAAATAAACCTCGTAAATCTTCTCTCTTAAAACCGCTTATATCATGTCCATCAATAAATATAGCGCCACTGTTTATATCATAAAACCGCATTAAAAGCTTAACGATCGTTGTTTTTCCCGCTCCTGTTGGTCCTACAATGGCTACCTTTTGACCTGGTTTAATGTTAGCTGAAAAATCATTTATAATAATCTTGTCTTTTGTATATCCAAATCGAACATCCTGAAATGTAACTTCTCCCCTAACAGACTCAAGCTTAACTGGATTTTGTACTTCTAAAACCTCTTCTTCCTCTTCTAAGAATTCAAAAACTCTTTCAGAAGCTGCTGCCGTTGACTGAAGTACATTAGCTATTTGAGCTACTTGAGCTATTGGTTGCGTAAAAGTTCTAATATATTGAACAAAAGATAATATATCTCCAACTTCAATAGTCTTTTTTATTGCAAGCCATCCACCTAAAATAGATACAGCTACATAACCTATATTGCCGATAAATTTCATAATAGGCATCATCATTCCAGATAGAAATTGAGACTTCCATGCAGAATGATAAAGCGTGTTATTTAGTTCTTCAAATTTTTCAATTGCTTCTGCTTCTCCACTGAATGCCTTCATGATATTGTGACCACCATAAATTTCTTCTACATGACCATTCACATGACCTAAAAACTCTTGTTGAGACTTAAAGTATTTTTGTGATTTCTTTACTACTGTCATGATTAAGATCATGGATGCTGGTAATATTAATAGTGCCACTAATGTCATTTGCCAGCTTATTGATAACATCATGATGAGTACACCAATGATTGTAACAACAGATGTGATGATCTGTGACATGCTTTGGTTTAATGTTTGACTTACCGTATCAACGTCATTCGTAACCCTTGATAATACTTCTCCGTGCGTCTTTTTATCAAAGTATTTAAGTGGCATACGATTGATCTTTTCTGAAATTCCTTTTCTTAAATGATAAGATACCTTCTGTGCTACACCTGATATGATATAACCCTGTATAATTGAAAATAGCGCACTCATTATATATAATCCAAGAAGTAAAATTATGATGTTTCTTATATAGGCAAAGTCAATAAAAGCACCTTCTAATCCCATTACCTTGCTTACTAAACCTTCAAAAATCTTTGTTGTAGCCTTACCTAAAATCTTAGGACCTACTATAGAGAAAGCTGCACTACCTATTGCAACAATAATTACAGTAATGATGGATAGACTATATGGTTTTAAATACTTTATTAATTTATTCATCGTACCCTTGAAGTCTTTTGCTTTCTCAACTTTTCCCATACCATCCATATGACCTCCGCCAAAGCCACTTGGTCTTTTATTTCCTATTTTTCTATCACTCATGATGAGAGCTCCTCCTTTGAAAGTTGTGATAGAGCAATTTGCTTATAGACTTCACAGTTTTCCATAAGATCCTTATGCGTACTATTTCCTACTATCTTCCCTTCATCAAGAACAATAATCTTATCCGCATTTATTATTGTACTTATTCTTTGTGCAACAATCAAGACAGTACTTCCTGTAGTTTCGCTCTTTAACGCCTTACGTAATGCTACATCTGTCTTAAAGTCAAGTGCTGAAAAACTATCGTCAAATATAAATATTTGAGACTTCTTAGCAAGGGCACGCGCAATAGAAAGTCTTTGTTTTTGACCTCCAGAAATATTCGTACCGCCTTGAGATATCTCTGCATTAAAACCTTCAGCTTTAGCATGAATAAATTCCATAGCTTGAGCGATCTCTGCTGCCTTTACTAACTCCTTTTCTGTTACATCCTTCTTACCGTATTGAATATTGCTTCCTATGGTCCCTGAGAATAAAACTCCCTTTTGTGGTACATAACCAATCTTCTCTCTTAATTCCTGCAAAGATACATCTCTGATATCCGTATCATCTACTAATATTTTTCCACTTGTAACATCATAGAAACGTGCAATCAGATTTATCAGGGTTGTTTTACCACTACCTGTACTTCCAATGAAGGCTGTGGTTTGCCCAGGCTTAGCAGTAAAGGTAATGTTTGAAAGTACATCCTCCCCTGCACCTGGATATCTGAAGCAAACATTCTTAAATTCTATATATCCCTTCTTGTCTTTTCTAAAATGGATGGGTTCTTTTGGATCCGTAATACTTACTTCAATATCTAAAACTTCAACTATACGTTGTGCTGATACGGAAGCACGAGGTAACATTATGGATACCATTGAAATCATTAAGAAAGCCATAATAATTTGCATTGTATATTGTATAAAAGCCATCATGTCACCTACCTGAATATTACCTGCATCAATTTGATGTGCTCCTATCCATACGATGAGCAATGTTATACTATTCATTATAAGCATCATCATTGGCATCATTAATGTCATTAAACGGCTTATAAATAAATTTGTCTTTGTTAAATCCTTATTTACTTTTTCAAACTTCTTTTCTTCATACTTTTGCGTGTTAAAAGCACGAATAACTAGCATACCTATTAAGGATTCACGCATTACTAGGTTTAGCTTATCTATTAGTTTTTGTACTCGCTTAAACTTAGGAATAGCTACTGAAAATAGTATAATGACTAATGTTAGGATTGCCATAACTGCAACTGCTATAATCCAGCCCATAGAAGTATCTGTGTTAAGCACCTTGATGACTCCACCTATACCTAGAATTGGTGCATAGAATACCATTCTAAGTAACATAACCATAAGGGTTTGCACTTGCTGAATATCATTTGTACTTCTTGTGATTAAAGAAGCAGTTGAAAATTTATCAAATTCTGTATTTGAAAAGGTTGTAACCTTTCTAAATAAATTATCTCTAATATCTCTCCCAAGACCTGCTGCGACTCTTGCAGCAAGTAGAGCAACTACAACTGTAGCTCCCATGCTAAGTAATGCTAAGAGCAGCATTTTAAAACCTTCATTAAGAATATAATTTGATTGAAGTTTATCTGTATCTATTCCTATATTTTGATACTCCTGATGAAGATATAAAACTGCTGACTGAGTAATCATGCTATTAGGCATATCCTTAAATTTCTCACTGATCTTTTCTTTTATAATTTCAATTTGTTCTTTTGGCATCTGTGAAATAATTACAAATGCATCTATGCTAGCGGGAAGATTCCCTTGCATTTCTTCTGGCATATCCAGTGTGAAAACGGATACTTCTCCTTTTTCAATTCCCCCAACAATTAATATAGGCTTCCCAAATATGCAATTTAGTTCATCTATTTGATTTTCATCTTTTGTATTGAGCTTATACAGTGGCTCCTTATTAAGCGCTGGATAATCCTTTAGGTAATCTTCTAACTCACTTTTAGAAAGGTTTGCCCCATCTAAAAGAACATAATTATCCTCTGCCTTTTCCTTCTCATCTTCACTCATAAAAAGCTTAATCTTATCAAACTCGCTTTTACGAATTACTTTAGGAACTGCGTTTTCTATACCTCCTTGCTGGATACCCACATTAACAATATTAGACATATACGCTGGAAGCGATAGGTCACATATAGCTTGAACGAATAAAAGCCCTATGATTACAATGATTAAAGTAATAAACGGTTTTAAATATTTTATGATCTTTAGCATTCAATACATCTCTCCTTTTTATTTTTCTAATTTCATTAGCCTAGTCATTAAAAATATTATCTGAAGAATCTGTCATTAGAAAATCTATAACTATGATCTTTTTGATTGTTAAACTATAACAATTATGATTTCATAACTATTATAGTTTAACAATCTTCATGTGTCAATAATATTTAAAATTGTATAATAGTTATAAATATATTATAATATATTTATAACTATTATAGAATTCAACGAAGGAGGTTGCAATGAATACAGTTGAACTAAATAAGCTCTCTGAAGACTTATATAATTTATTCTTCTATTTACACAAGAAAATTATTGATCCAAATGAAATAGCAAAAAATTTTTCTATCCCACCCTCTCATGTTAAAGCCATTATTTATCTTAGACATAATGGTACCTCTTCAATTTCTGAAATTGCTAAGAATCTTACAATATCTAGACCTAACATGACACCTATCATTGATAAATTAATTGCTGAAAATATGGTTAAGCGATGTGATGATCCAAATGATAGAAGAATCATCAAGATAGAATTAACCGATAAGGCTCATGAATTTATAAAAGAACAAAAAGAAAAAATAAAAATTGACCTAGAGAAAAAAATATCATCTCTTAATTCTGAGGATTTAGAAGCTCTAAGTGAACATGTAGTAGGTATTACAGACATAATTTTAAAAATAAAATAGTTTTCCAATATTTATTTAAATTGCAAATGTAATTTTTTTCATAGTATTCTGTAATATAAAGAGGATGATAAATTCATCCTCTTTATATTACAGATCGTTATTGTTTTTTTAAGGACATTTTACGGTCTCCTTCATCCGTTGGATAGGTTTTCTTTCCACAAAAACAACTTTTTTTGAAGTGGATCTTTTCAAAAGTTGTTCGCTTATTCAAGCTCAACCTCATTCTTTCACCCCAAACAATCCGAAAACATCCTTATCGTCAAGCACACGATCACTCTTTTTATCTGAGTTTTCAAGCAAACTTTGCATTTTTTGCTCAATTGTTTTCTTTAGTAATACTTCAAAATCAATATTTCGCAACTTAAAAAACAGTGTAGGGTCTTCATCAAACCTCGCACCAATCCCATACAGCGCAGCGGCAACATGCTTGCACATATGTGCTGAATCATAACAACTGCAGTTAAATTTTATATCATTCACAGCTGGAAATAAACCTTTGCCCTTTACTGTGAAAATCCCCTCTAATTCTTTTGGAAATTTTCCCTCTACCAGATCTCCTAAGCTGTCAATTTTATGATTGCATAGGTTTAGAATATTGTCCCATTTTTCTTTTTTAAGAGGCGTGATTTTAATTTCTACTTCATATGGATTTTTGTCACTGCCCTGTACAAGAGCTTTTACAACACCTATTTCAATTTTTAAATCAATCACAGCGCTATTTCTAACATAACTGCGTCCACGAGATATTCTATTAGAATAATCTGCATAATTTTCAAGATTCTTATTCCAAGCCTTACCCCACCAAGTATTTGCAATCTTTCTACCGTCAATAACAACGGGTGCTAAATCTGCGTTTTTCTTTTTCAGCTTTTCAATTTGTTTTTTAGCTTTTTTCTTTTTTTCTGCAACAGATACATATTTAGGATATTGGTCATAATATGCCATTATTTTTCACCTGCCTGTACAAATGTAAACAATTCCATTAATTGCTTGTTATCCATCTCTGTTATCCAACTCTCTCCAGATGCTGGAATGATATCTCCTGCAAGCTTGCTTTTTTCTTCTATCATCTTATCGATTTTTTCTTCAATTGTACCTGCTGTAATAAACTTATGAACCATAACATTTTTTTTCTGTCCTATACGAAAAGCACGATCTGTTGCTTGATTTTCAACAGCAGGATTCCACCAACGATCAAAATGTATCACATGGTTTGCAGCAGTTAAATTAAGTCCAACACCGCCAGCTTTTAATGATAAAACCATAAATGGAACGTATTCATCCCCGCAAAATTTATCTACAAGTTCTGAACGCTTTTTGACTGGTGTTCCACCGTGTAAAATAAGCCCCATACGATTAAATACCGTTTCAAGAAAATCCGCTATTGGTTTGGTCATCTCTTTAAACTGCGTAAAAACAAGGACGCGCTCTCTTTTTTCACATATGGTTTCACATAAATCAAGTAACCTCTCAAATTTCCCACTTTGCTCATACTTAAAGGTATTTTGTCCCAGAAATTGATCTGGGTGATTGCATATTTGTTTAAACTTCATAATACTTGCTAAAACCAATCCCTTGCGCTCTATGCCTTCAGCAGTTTCTAATTTATGCTTTAATTCCTTAACAAGCCCATTATATAGTACCACTTGCTTTTTGGTAAGGGTTGCATATGTTTTCATTTCCATTTTCTCAGGAAGATCAGCAATGACTGTTTTATCCGTTTTTAGTCTACGCAAGATAAATGGATTTACAACTTCACGAAGCTTTGAATAATCTGCATTCCCATCTTTTAATTTTTGGGTGAATTGTGTAAATTCCTTTGCTGTTCCAAGTAATCCAGCATTTAAAAAGTCAAATAACGACCATAAATCGGACAATCTATTTTCAATAGGTGTACCTGTCATTGCTATTTTAGCACTTGCTTCTAATTGTTTTATCGCCTTTGTTTGCTTCGTTCCAGGGTTTTTTATAGCTTGTGCTTCATCTAATATAACTAAATCCCATTTCACAGTCTTTAGTTCCTCAAGTCGCATTGCCATTCCGTAGGTGGTAATATACAAATTTGTATCATCAATCTTTTGAAAATCAATCTTTTCTTTATTGTTATATATCATTTTATATTTTATCATTGGCGCAAATTTTTCTATTTCCTTTTGCCAATTCCCCATTAAAGAGGCTGGCATTATTAAGAGGGACCTACCCGTCGTATTTAATCTAACATGCTCAAGAAGTGCAATGATTTGAACAGTTTTTCCAAGTCCCATATCGTCTGCAAGACAAGCCCCAAAGCCCAAATTTTTCATATAATTCAGCCAGTCAAATCCCTTTTTCTGGTACCCACGAAGGGTTGCCTTAAAATCATCGCTTATTGCAATATTTTTAATTAAAGAAGGGTTTTTAAGCTTTGAAGTAATGCTATTTAGCCACTCTCCATTAGACACCTCAATGCTAACATCATCGTCCTTAATGTCTAAAAGTTCAGCGGCATTTAGCTGCATCCGCATCGCTTCTCCAATAGTGCATTCGCCTCTTTCTAATAGTTGTTTTGCCTTTTCATAAGCCTCTAATGTAGCTTGCAGCTTTTCGTGATCAACCTCTACCCATTTGCCTTTAATAAAAGATAAGCCACTGGTTTGAGCTAATAGCATTCTTAATTCTTCCTCTGTCATTTGATCCTCACCAAAAAACAGCTCTGGATTGAAATTAAGCAGTGCATCCATTCCCACTTTTGCTGGCTCTCGCTCTCCAACCTTGATAGAAAGTTTTAATGCATTACTTTTTTTCTTCCACCAATCAGGCATACGGCAAAGAATACCACATTCCTCATACAATGATATCTCTTTTAAAAATATATAGGCTTCTTTACTTGTAAGTTTTAGCGGGCTAAACAACTCACCACTTTCAACAAGCTCAGATATAAAGTCACTCTTTTGCGCAGCCTTACTTACAGTGGAAAGCAATTTTAGCAATCTATCATTTTGGCCTTTATATTCAAGCAGTGCATTTTTAAGTGGTGTATGCGTGGCCTTCTTATCTCCCGAATTTTCCGCGCTATAGGTTGCTAAAAATGCAAATGGATACGCATCTAGGTTATTTTCAACTAAATGAAAAAATACCCGGCCAGCAACATTAATCTTTGCATTATGCTCTGACAAAAATTCTGCAACTGTTCCTCGATAAGCTTTGATTTCATTTGCAAAAACTTCTGTTAGGTTTTTATAAATATTTTTTATCCAATTAGCATTTATAAATTCAAGCCCCACAACAAATGGAACGCTATTTAAAAGATCTACGATTTCATCCTCTGTTGGCATTAGAACTGTATTTTCACGAGTAAATTCTACATCCGCAGTTTTTGACAATCTTTTTATAAATTTGACAGCTATATTATGCAAAAACCCTATTGATGGGGATATTTTTTCTATATCATCAACAAATCCAAAATAAAACAGCATTTTATCAGGATTGTCCAAATATTTTTTATACAGATCATTTTCAAAGCTGTTATCTGCGTCAATAGATTTTCTGCTTTGAATTATATTAAAATCTAGTTTAAACCCTTGTTTTAAAAAGTAAGCGATTAATTCCTTATTATTCTTTTTCATTACTTCAACCCCCACTCCTCGCCATTACAACTTTTTTGTTCTTATCCGTATTTTACCTCATATTATAATCACAATACAATATTTATCTTATTCTCATATTTAAACTGTATAACTTCTCTCCTTGTAATAATAAACATCCTTCCAATTAAGAGATTTATGCGCAAGATAAGAAAACAACTATTAGCGTCTGCTTCAAAACTTAAATACTATGCATAATAATATTATTATTTGTGTGAAAATTCCAAAAAAATACACCCTCTTTCTCAAAAAGGTATACTAAGAAATCACCACAACAAATTAAATTATCTTACATTTATAGACAATCGTTTTATTTATAATTTATGACTTACTTCTCCCTTTTTCAAGAGGTGAAAGTCTTTTTCTTCATATTTTTCCTGCATTTTTTTAGGAACAGCTATTCTTTTCTTTTTCATTATCATTATCATTGTGACTTATATTTTCCAAAGCAAATGCCATCTTCTTGTCAATCATTTTATATTTCATCAATAAATATCCTTAAAATATTCTGCTACTTCATCAATATACTGTGCTCTCATATCATTTTGTAATAAAGGTAATCTTATAATCTTTTGGTTACTAAAAGCTTCACTGATTTCATTTAAATATTTTCTTTCAAGGCCTTTTTTATTTTTCCAGAAATCGTCCTTCATATCTTCTGGAAGTATCCTATTTACAATCAACTCATTTACTGGAATATTGTATTTTTTAAGTATATTTACTGCTTTTTTTGTTTCTTCTATCGGTAATTTTTCTGCATTAAGTACAAAAATAAACTGTAACTTTTGATCATCTATCATGATATTCCTTGCTTTTTCCATATTATTTTTTCTTCTCATCAATATTTTAAGTATTGGATCATCGTCTAATTTATTAGGGTCTTGACTATTGGCCATTTTAAAAAGCTTTACAGCCTTTCTTCTTTTTGCCATAAGCGAATCAATCCATGTTCCTAACATTTCAGGAAGTGATAATAATCTTATCGTATGTCCTGTTGGTGCTGTATCAAAAATAATTTGATCGTATTCATCCACCTTTTCATTTATGATTTCTGTCATCTTATCAAACATAGCGGATTCATGGGATCCTGGTGAAACAATAGCTGCATCTAATTGTCTTGTTATTTCCTCTACAATAACAGGACTCACTATATTTTTTAAGTTTCCTTTTATTTTATTTATATATTTTGTACTCTCAAACTCAGCATCTATTTCTATTGCATCTAGATTTTCTCGTATATTTACGATTTCAAGACCTATGGTTCTTTCAAATATATCTGATGTGGAATGCGCAGGATCTGTTGAAACCAGCAATGTTTTTTTTCCTGCCTTAGCACAATATACTGCAAATGCAGAAGAACATGTGGTTTTACCCACGCCTCCTTTTCCACCTATGAATACAATCTTCTTCAAAATATATCACCCTTTCTTACAATTTTTAAGCGTCTAAATCATACTCGCCCCATTTTTCTCCCCATATAGATTTTCTATTTAGCATTCTCTTCTCCCACATTTCCATATCTTCAGCAAGATACGGAAGAAGTTCTAATGTATAGTAACTTATGGGAAGTGGAATCCCTAAAGTATCTGCAAAGCAGATTAACATAAAATTGTCCATTTCATCACTGTATTCTTTTTCTAAAATGTTTCTTGATTTTCTTCCAAAGTCTGTAGCCCCTTGAAAAAATAATCTCATCCACTCTAGAAATTTTTCTAGTTTATCATTGGGCATTATCGCATCTCCTCTCTTTTAAAAGTAAATTCTGATTGAATTATACTATTAATACCTTCTAACACTCCATTTGTTCCAGTTGCTTAGCTGTAAGATTTTCAGGATTTTTAAGCTAAATATATCTAGTACTTTTGAGTAGCTCATTTTCTTTTACTTCTTCACGTCTTACTTTATCAGCTTCTTCATTAATTCTTTTTACTACATGAAACTTATCAAATATAATACTAGCATCGGAAGTCATAACAAACGCTTCAAATAGCAATATATAATATACCTCCCAAATATAAGTAAATAACCTATAAAAAAGTATATCATAATTGGAAATTAAAAGGTTCTTTTCTTGATTCTTAATTATTATAAATCCACACAATATGAGAAAGAGCCACTAAATTATTACGTTTTCATTATCATTTAAAGTTTCTGATGGCACAGCTCGAATTTTTTTTTAAAAAAATTGCTCAACAGATAAATATATCTGTTGAGCAATCTTAATTTTTGCCGAACTTAGTTCTTTATGCTTTTTTACTGTCTTATATCCCTCTTTTTCCCATTCATTCAGTCCACCATTTAATAATCTAACATCCTAGGTTTTTCATACTTATTATGTTTTTGATTAATTTCTCCAACTTTATTGGCATAATCTTGTGGCTATATTCGTACTTGTTCTTTAGCACTATTGTATCCTTTGGTACAAGCTATTAAAGTATACACAATTAGCATAATGAATAGAACAAATAAATACCTTTTCCTTATCATATTTATCCCTCCTTTATTTATCTACGTATATTATTATCTACTTTAGTATCTAACATACCATGCTCTTCCTTTCACAGGTAGTTTTTATTCTTTTGCTTTAAAACTTTTATTTTAAAGACTTCCTTCTACTTAGGCAAATTTATTGGTTTTATTATGGCATAATTTCTATACTACATTTCCCTCATAACACCTATAGAAGATACATATATTTACTTTGTAGGTAAATTATTAGAATGTGGAGGGGTGAGACTATGTTACGCAAGCCTAAAGGTCTTATTTATTTTGTATTCGTTTTTATTTTAACCTTGCTTCAAGTACAGGTTTTATCATTTAATACGATCTATGCACAAAATGAAGAATCACCTATTATTGAAGAAGTTGAAATTGATCATTCAAATGTAGATATAGAAGTTACAGATGAAACTTCACCAAGGATAGATTCAATAACAGTTGATCAAAGTAATATTGAGGTAGTTGGCACTGTATTTAGATTTATAGCCACTTCTAAAGGTGAAAATTTAAATTATGAATGGACTATATTTAAAGACTATGATCAAATATATAAAAAGGAATATAGTGAAGAAAACTTTTTAGATTTTACTATGAATGAATTAGGAAGATATCAGGCTGTTGTAACGATTAAAGATGCAAATGGAATTACTACAAGTAAATTGTCAGAAGAAATTAATATTATTCGCCCTATTATCATAAATTCTGTTTGGGTAGATAAAAATGATAAACAGCTTGTTAATATGCCTCTCAACTTTTCCGTTTCAGCAGAAGGAGATCATTTGTTTTATCATTGGTACATATTCAAAGATTCAAATATAGTATATGATGGATTACTTAGTCAAGATAATCGTATTCATTATACGCCAAATGAGCCAGGGATATATAAGGGTATGGTATATGTTACAGATAGGTTTGGAAAATGTATAAATGCGTATTCAGAGGAAATTATAATCTATGAAAATGCTCTTTCAGAAAAAGAAAAATTAGAGGCAATTATAAACGAAAAAAACTTTAGTAGTAAAACAAATTATTATATATGGATTGATACAGATAGGAATCTAACTTATGTTTTTGAAGGGGAAAATAAAAATTGGCGTCTTACTAAAACAATGGTCTGTACAGATGGTAAAGCATCAACCCCAACTGTAAAAGGGAATTTTACAATTAGTGGAAGATCCCCTTGGCTTACTTCATATAATGGAAAAGTAAAGGCGAAATACAAGGTTAGATTCTTTGGAAATTATTATTTGCATTCAATTTTATTCGATTCTAAGGGAAAAAATATTGTAGACTCACGACTAGGGCAATCTCTTTCACATGGCTGTGTTAGATTAAGCGTGGATGATGCTAAATGGGTATATGATAATATCAAAGATCATACAGGCGTGTACGTAAATTAAAAGCCTAGAAAAGTTAATCGTAAAGCAATCCCTGTTTATTGCACACTTCTTAAAAGATTATATAATTGAAAGATAGTTGGTTTCCGTATTCACATCGCTTATATATAATTTAAGCATTTTCATTTGTATCTTTAAAGCTATAACTATTTAAAATACTATATTACACAACATATATGTTGTGTAATATAGTAAAAATATAAACCATAGTTAAATATATTTTTTACTTTTATATTTCATCTTTCAATACTTTGCTCTAGTGTTATATTAAGATTAGGCAGATTATGAGATTTACTTGCGGAAACATTCAAATTGAATTTTCTCATACTACACCTCTCAATACATATATATTATATTTAAGAATACTAGAAACGCAAGATAAACGGCTTATTTTAATGCATTTATCATTTTACATCTTTTATTCGAAAACCTATGCTTCACTAGATTGCTTTAAATTAGATTTTCCCCAAAATCCAAATACTCTAGCTAAAATTAAAAGTACAACCATTAGTCCTAAAAAAATTAAACCTGTTTTTAATGCCCCATACTTAACTGCTAATATTGGGAGCATTGAAGTCATTAATCTACCTCCAGCAAATGGACTGAAAAATGGTGCTCTTAATGCAAAAGCTTTTCCTGCTTCTGTTTCCATTTCAGGGTCAACAGTTCTCAAAAGCATTAATCCAACAGCTGAAACACCAGTAAGTGCTCCAAAGTTAACAATTGCATGTTCAAACCAATCTTCCTTGAACATACGCGGTCCTGCCCAAAAGAAATATACAATTGTTATCACTGCTGTAGATACTATAAGGATCAATAATGGGGTTGCATACGCAACAACAACTGGAACCTTGATTGCTGCAATTGCGCCGATAATTAAAAATTCTAATGCAAGTCCTTGAATTTGATGTAATGTTCCAACATCAATTGCATCTGCAAATTCTGTTTTTGATATGATCATTTGTACGATTAATCCACCAATCATAGCCATTGGGAATAACGGCATTCCAATATTTAATGCTGAAGCAATTTGTTTTTGTAGTATCCATCCAATGAACATAGTAATTGCGATTAAAGCACCATGAAATGCAAAAGATTCAACAATATCTTTATTGATTGTAGTCATGGCAGCTGGCTTTCGCTTTGCTTTTGGAATAATATCATAGCTTTCATTGCTATTAATATTATCTGCTGCTTTCAGAACCGATGTATATCCTTTTCTAACACCATAATTTATAATAATCATTCCTATTATAATTCCCATAAATAGCCCTACAGTAGCTGAAGTAAGTCCCAATGCTCCTCCATCTTCCCAATTCAGCTGCTTAAATACATCCATCATACCCCCTGCAGTTCCATGACCACCACACCATCCGATCTCAACAATAGAACCGATCATATCATTGACATGCTAAAAAAAGAAAGAATACACACAATAAGGTATATTCTTTCTTTTTTTATCCAATATAAAATTATCAAGATTGTGTTTATGCTTTCTACAACATCCCAAAATCATTCAATATTTCATTCTGAATTATTTGATATTTTAAATTTATTATAATATCTAATCGCACCAAAATGCATCGGAATAGATATCTGCTGAAAATTATTTTCTAATTTTATATTTTCCCCTTGGGAATGTACACCTTCTATTTCATCAACATGTTTAAATAAAGCTTCTACAATTTGGTTTACAAAAATATCATCCATATCACTGCTTGTAACCAATAATGCTTGACTAGCAATCGTAATAATATCCCTATTTACACCCCTATATGTTTCTTTAGGTATGATAAATACTGTTAAATATTTCATAATATCTTCTTCATCAAAAACATTTTTATCAATAGACAATAAATCAATATCCATCATAGCTGAAATATCTACTACTGCTGCCGTGGGAATGCCAGATCCTATAATTACACAATCTACTTTATTTTGTTGTAACGCCATGATTCCTTCTTTGAAAGATAAATATTGCGGACTAATCTCATCAAATGAAATTCCATGACATTTCAGCAATTCCTTCGCAGTTCTAAATGTGCCACTATTCATTTTTCCTACAGCAACTCTTTTTCCTTTTAAATCATCCATACTTTTCATTCCTGAATTCTTTAATACTACAAACTGGAAAACTTCAGGATACAAAGTAGCAGCTACTCTTAAATTTTCGCTTCATTCTCTTTTTTAAAATCAAACCCATATTCTTCAGGAGATATGGGTTGTCCTACTATTTTAATAAAATTTGTCTGTTTCATCTTTTGTATTGTATATAAACCTGTAAGCCTATTTCCAATAAAGGCATCTATCTTTCCCATCATCAATAATAAAAAACCTTGTTGCTGATTTTCAACATATTGAACTGAATCTTTTCTTATATACTTTCTTAGTTCCTTTGGAATATTCCCTTTCTGAATTCCTACTTTTACAGAATTTAAATCTTCAATAACTGCAATAAATTTACTATCTTTTTTGACAAATATACTATTCTCTATCATCAAATATGGTAAAGAAAAGTCATAAGTTTTCTCATATTCTTTGCTTATTTCTAAACCTAATTTTATAACGTTTTTTATATATTGTAATAAAAAAACTTGTACTGGACATAACGATCCCAATACAAGCTTCATTGCTTAAATAAACACACGCATTGTGTGAAGATATTTTCATATATCATTATTTATATCTATACAATACTAGTTTTATCGTATCTTCACTAGTATGGATTTCAGCCTTGTCTATCATCATCCCAACTAATGTAAGTTCCGTATCTACATCACAGTCACCTGCTAATTCCCAATAGTATTCTTCCATTTCTTCTTGTTTCCCACACTTTAAATATTTTATCATTTTTTCTATTTTTTCTTGATCCTTTACTGTATAATTACTGGTCAAAACTATTTTATAGTAATCTTTTTTTTCTTTAAGATTAATATTAATATCCGTCGCTCCCATATTAAAAAGATAAACTACCAATTCATCGACTATTTTTGAAATTCTTCTTTTATTATGCTTCATTACATTTCATCCTTCCTAAAAGCCTCTATTATAGGCACTAAAATAGCTGCAACGAGCCCTGCCGCAAATCCATTGTTATAAAGATTTAATCCGCCATGCAATACGCCTACATTTAAAACCACAGATGAGTGTATAAAAGCTGCAATAACTCCATATTGCCATCCGAACTCACCTGCGATTGGTGCTAGGGCTGTTCCAAATAATGCAGCTAATAATATAGCTGGATCATTAATATTCCATATTTTAGTAAGTGCCCCTATGAATACACCTAAAAAAATAGGTGTTATATTTTTAATATGTTTACCAAATGCTCCAAATCCAGCTACAGTAAATATTCCTCCAATGGTAGGTCCATTTAAATCTCCATGAACAAGTAATATATAGTTCGTTGCAACTATTCCATTAATCCCCATATTTATTAATGTTAAAGGAAATCCTTCTAGCATAACGAAATCCGTAACAAGCCTTCCTGAATACTTCATTATATTTTTAAGATTTTTAAAAGATTTATTGTTTAAATAAAAACCAATACCTATCATGGATAAAAAAATCACATGCAGATATATCCCCAAAATCTTGTTATTACCAGTTGTCCAAATCATTCTAGGATTTGCTAAAAACCCATAAGATTTAAAAACGGAAAAAATTATTGTTCCAATCATTCCCCCAGTAAAACCAATATTGTATAAATTAAATCCTTGATGTACTCTCACAAGATATGTTGATAAGGGTGGAAGTATAAATCCGATCCCTATTCCTACGAAAGTACCTAGTGCCACTCTAATAAAAAATGGTAATGTTGTACTAAACATTATTTCTGTAACAAATGGTGCCATAGCAGTTCCAAATAATGCCATATAAATATATTTTGAAAACTTTTCCTTTTGTACTTTTGAATATAAATAAACTCCTATTATTATAAACCACACATTTAACAGATTCTTACCAAAAAATGAAAATCCCGCTATTAGAAATAATGCAGCTATGGTTACACCATTAAAATTTATTTTTAACTTACATAGTATATAAATAAATATTAAAGTTAGTATTCCTGAATTTACAAAAGCTGCTCCGATACCCCCTACCCCTATATAATCCGTTATTAATGTATCCGGTTCTGTGAGTATAGTGTATAGTCCTTGAATTATTACTTTTGGTGTATCTACTAAAAATCCGAATATCACCAAAGAAAAACCGAATACAACTAACATAATCACCTTAATTGTATTTTCTTTTTTCTTTTCTGCATCAATACTTTTAGATATGTTCATTCTTTCCCCCCTACAGCACTATCTATATTTTAAAAGTTATATAAATTATACCCCATTTATTGTGTAAATAACAAAATAGTATAAATCTAAAATTATTTTCAAGTTCTTTATCAATTTCCTCCATGCATCTTCCGGTGCTTGTTACTAACTTAAAATTTATTCCCTCATAACACCTATAGAAGATACATATATTTACTTTTTAGGTAAATTATTAGAATGTGGATATAGAAGTTACAGATGGTAAAGCATCAACCCCAACTGTAAAAGGGAATTTTACAATTAGTGGAAGATCCCCTTGGCTTACTTCATATAATGGAAAAGTAAAGGCGAAATACAAGGTTAGATTCTTTGGAAATTATTATTTGCATTCAATTTTATTCGATTCTAAGGGAAAAAATATTGTAGACTCACGACTAGGGCAATCTCTTTCACATGGCTGTGTTAGATTAAGCGTGGATGATGCTAAATGGGTATATGATAATATCAAAGATCATACAGGCGTGTACGTAAATTAAAAAGATTAGACAACTATACATCCGACAATGCATTTGTGTTCACGGGCCGTGCAATAAATATAGTATCCACAATAGTGTAAGGCTCCATAAATACCCTAAAAAAAAATGGTGAGGAAAGCAATATTGCAGAAGCAATTTGATATTGAATTTTTGAGTTAAAGGTTTGATAGACTGTTCACTATCAATCTGTGCAGTTTCTTCTATCTGCTACTTCCTCCTTTATTTGTGGGTGCAACAAAAATTTTTGCGTAGGGTATCCAAATTCTACAAGGAGTTCTGATTCCGCAAAACCGAGTTGTCGGTATTCATCACGATAGCCAGTATCTGCTTTATCTCCCTCACGGTAAGTTGTAATGCTGAGTGTTTCTCCTGGCAGACATTCAGTCATCAGTTTATTCAAAAATGCTTTGGTGACACCTTTCCTGCGATATTGTGGATGTACTCCTAAAAAATCTATGCTACCAGTTTCTTTACAAAAAACGAGAACGCCGACTGCGGTATCTTCATCTTTCATTATCAATGCACGTTGTTCTGCAATACATTGCTTTAGTTGACCTATGTACTCGTGTTCCACTAAACACGGGAAACCATCGATTACAAGCCGCACCAAATCCATCCATAGAGGAATGTCAGCATTGGAAGCATAAGAAATATTAGGGGTGAAGTCTATTGTGTTCATATTCGTTAAAGTAGGATTTGATTTCAGTATAAAGCGAAGTTGCAATGGATAAAATTTATCACTTTCCCGAAATTGATTGGGGGTTTGCTTATACATTGCCTTGAATACAGGAGTAAATGCCTGTTGACTTTCATAACCAGCTAAAGCCGCAATTTCAATAATCGGCTTTTCCGAAAAGATCAGTAATTTTGCCGCTTCTGTTAGTTTGCGCCTCTGGACATAATCATGAAGTGTCAATCCCACAGTATTGGTAAACATTCTGTGCAAATGATACTTTGAATAGTGAACAGCAGCCGCAACAATTTCCAAATCTAATTTTTTTGATAAGTGATCTTCTATATAGTTGATTGCAGCCATAACATTTTTAATGCTACTTCTCATAACAGGTACCTCCTTTCCCAACAAGAGCTCTCACGGAAACTCTTTATCCCCTGTGATTACTCTCTTTTATTAATCAAAATTTTTATTAATTCCCCCATTTTTTTTGCATAAAATACTT
>NZ_SLWV01000037.1 GCF_004345705.1 Marinisporobacter balticus | reverse complement strand
GCAAGCTTTAAAACAACTTCGCTCGACTTGCATGTGTTAGGCACGCCGCCAGCGTTCATCCTGAGCCAGGATCAAACTCTTAAAATAAAAAGTTTCATTGCTCATTTTTGTTACTTTAAGTTCTTAGAACTTATTGTACTTGACTTAAGTCAAGCGCTGGCTTAAATTCTTACACTGTGTAGTTTTCAAAGATCAAAACTTTTCCGTCACCATTTGGCGACTTAATTATCTTATCATTTTTTATTGAATCTGTCAATAACTTTCTTTACTGTTCATTAGCAACTTAAATAGTATATTATATTTCGAAAGGTTTGTCGATCACTTTTTCTATTCAATAGTGATTGTTTCTTGCTACAACATTTCATATATTATCACATATTTTTTGCATTGTCAATATTTTTTATAGTATTAATGGGTGGTGATTATGAAGATGAACATTAATACTGAAATAGAAATAAAATCAGTAAAAGATTTAGGTCAGTTGAAAATATTATGAAGGTAATCCAGAAAAGAAAAAAATCAAAGCTAGATGAATATCATGATATAATCACTTCTTAGCTATCAGCAAACAATAAACAGGTATTCTATTATAAATCCCATCCATATAGATATCTTGTTAGAGAGCATAGTCTTGAATGCTGTAGAAGTAATTTTAACTACTTTATTTTAAACAATAAGAAATTTACTGAGTACTTTAATCCAAAATCATTTATTTGATTTTCTAGCCAATACATTTGAGACATTAGGTGATATTCCAGAAGAAATATTAATTGATAATGCCTCATCAATGATGGATCAAGCAAGGACTGAACATTCGAAAGGAAAAGTTGAAAATCCAATGAGAATAATTGATGAAATAATGAATTATAATGGCATTGTGGAAAACTTAGAAGCGTTACACAAAAAGATGAGTGCTATAACCAATGAAGCTAACTTATGGATATGTCATGCTACAGGCCTATCGCCTATATTAGTTTTTAGCAAAGAAAAAGAACATCTTCTGCCACTCCCAAATAATAAAATCAGTATCCACCCTTTCAAAGGGTGGTTTGACTAAACCCTATAGGCGCATGGTAGTTGCAGCCCCTTAAGGGGAACATACTGTTGCTGTTTTATCTTGTCCTCTATTATATCTGCATCTGTTTGATTTTTGATATACTTTTTTATAATATCATCCTTTTTATCTGTTGGCGCGGTTAATATTTTTTTGTGAATTTCGTCCGAACGGACACTTTTAATTTTCATATTATAAACTCCATTTCTGCTACTTTTATATTATTACTATACACTATGACGTAACGAGAGAGTCAATAGATTCCGGAAAAATGTCAAAGAATTGTATACTTACTATGATATGATACGTGCAATTCCATTTAGTATATGCTAAACTTGTATTGTACATTATTGCCCTCCTCTGTTGCCTTTGGCTTGCGAAACCTATGTCATTATACCAGAGAAGGGCTTTTATATCATATTCTTCATTTGCATTTATTCAACTCTCCCTCGCATAGCGCGGGGCTTAAGCTAGAGTTAAAGAAAGCCTATTTAGAAAATAGACTTAAAAATAGAATGAAGCATTTTAGCAAATATAAACTTTTAATAATTGATGAATAGGTTATTTGCCAATGGGTGAAGAAGAAGCAAAAATGTTTTTTTAATTAATGGACAATCGATATGAGAAAAAAAGCACAATAATTACAAGTAACATAAATTTATCAGATTGGAGTGAAATATTTGTAGATAATATGCTTGCTAGTGCTATTTTAGATAGATTAATACCTCATTCGAGTATTGTAAATATTCTGAGTAATTCTTATAGCATAGCTACTGCATTATCCAGAATATCTAATGTAGATAGCGATCAAAAGTGTACATAAAAATATTGGCAATTACCCATGCCAGACTTTCACTAGACGCACTATACAAAAAAAACATCCATATTTGGATGCCTTCTATTATATATTCTAGCATTAATTAGTCTTCTGCTGAAAATACTTTTGTTCCATCTTCTAATATTTCATAACCAGAAAAAATAGTAAAGTCCTCTAGTTTTATTTCCTTTTCTTGTAATAAAGTTTTTTCTTCCTTTTTCATGGCTCTCCCTCCTATACTTTTATATTACTCTCTATATGAAGTATTTTCCAGTATCAATCGTTCGCAACTTCCGACAATATATTTTATCTACTTCATACATAAAAAAACACCCCTTTTAAGGTGCTTTTATTGGTCTGATTTATGACTATTCTGCTATTCTTCCATCATTATAATGTTTTCTACATAATGGAATATACAATTCATTTCCACCTATCTGTATTTGTTCTCCTGCTTTAACAATTTTCCCATCTATCATTTTAGCATTGGTAGTAGCTTTTCTACCGCACCAACAAATTGTTTTTATTTCCTCTATTTTATCAGCATATACTAATAACCAATATGCTCCCTCAAACAACTCATTTTTAAAATCGTTCTTTAATCCATAACATAAAACAGGTACATTACAACTATCAACAATTTCAATTAATTCCTCTACATGATGCTTTTTTAAGAATTGACATTCATCAATGATTACACAGTCCATCTTTTGTTTGACATTTTCTTGTAAAAATATACTCAATATATTGGTTTCATCATCAATGATAATCGCTTCTTTTTCTATCCCTATTCTAGAGATTATTTTTCCTATACCATATCTATTATCTAATGCAGAAGTCAAAACCAAAGCTTTTTTTCCTCTTTCCTCATAATTATATGCTACTTTAATTACTTCAATTGATTTTCCTGCATTCATTGTACTATATCTATAATAAAGTTGTGCCATATGTAATTCCTCCTTCATATTTTTCCCTTAACTCATTTAGAAACTGTAAATACGTTACAATTTTAAAATGGTATCATTTTATTTTACACTAACTAATATTTATAGTACAGTTTTTCTACATTTTAGATCACGGCAATCGCATGAAAAAGCTAAGAAATAAAAGAAAACCTAATTGGTAAAAATTCCAAAATTGATTTATAAGTTAAATGTAGAATCCCTTAATAATAGAATAAATTAAATGTTGTTAAGGAGAGTGAAAATGAAATTTCATAACAAGGCGTAGATAAGTTTAGACAAGAAAGCAAAATAAAGCATCCGTTAATATAAATATTGTTTATAGCAATTGTTGCAACGATTACAAATGTTGATGGTTGGATAGCAATAGCTACATTTGCAGAATCAAAAGAAGAATGGTTAAAAAAGTACATTCCATTAAAAAATGGAGTACTTTCTCATGATACGTTTGAAAGAATTTTTGAAAATATCGATGTGAATGCATTTAACACCACTTTACAAGTACTCTTGTTGTTCTTTGAACTCTTTATATTTCTTTTTATCCTATTTAGATTTTTCATTGAACGATATAATGAATATCACTCTATGCATTTTACTGAATTAAGTAATTCTTTTATGCGATAGCTGGTATACAAAAGGCGTTGTTTTAGAAAGTATAAAGCAATATGACAATCTAGATCTTATTGGGCAATACGTTCTGACACAGCCATATACAACTTACCATCTGGGCCTACTGGAAAAAGAGGTAGACCAAAAGAAAAGGGTGATAAACTAAATATTAAAAATTTTACATTTACAGATGCTGGTGAATATCGTGTTGCTACAAAGCAGGCAATGACTAACCTCTTCAAAAAACCAATTTACATGACAGTTACAACAAAAGATAAAGAAGATGTTTCAAAAGTAAGAGCTTTTATCTTACAATTAATCCAAAAATATACAAATATTTAACCATAACACTGTGCAAAATGTGAAATTTGATCAGACTCAAAATGATCAGTTACCACTATGTGCATACAGTTGACATTGGAATATAGAAGTGATTTTTTACCAACACAAATTTTTTTGGTCCTTTGGTAATTGTATGGTACGTAACAAAGCTTCTATAGAATAGCATGCAAATTTATTAGCAATTACATTCACATTTGTTTCTGTGTTACCGTTTATTAATGAAAGTTTTTCAAAATATCAATTTGAAAGTCTTTAAAAAATAAAACATACTATTTCCAATACTTTTACGAAAGAATTAATTTCCGAGGGTTTTGCAAATTCACTCAAAAGCACTAAAATTTATGCTGGTGTTGCTAAAGCTATTGCATCTTTTCTTTATGGCAAAGATGTAGCTTAATTTACTTGTAAACTGGTGTATTTTATAAACAATATGATTTAATTAACCTCATATAATACCTATAAACTTGTTATAACCCAAATTATAAAAGGAGCATACATTAAGCAGCACAATACCCTTTGCCATAGCCCTTCTAAAGCAAAGACTGTATTTTGGAATTTTGGCTTATCGCCCATTACGAAAAAAGCAAACGCAATTAAGCTAAGTAGAAAAAAGGCAATCGAGGAAAATCCAAAATACCACATATCTTCTTTAAATTGAATTATTGCTAAGATTAATGGTGCAAATTGAAGAGCAATAAAACCAATAACTGAGCCAAATCCGTGGATTTTAGTGGATACAGTTACATCATCTTCTTTCTCATTTAGAGGAAAGATTCCAGATATGACCTCATCTCCTATCCCATAGATAAGAAGCAAGATAAAGAGCACAATTGCCAATTCCGCCTGTTCATTATGATAGTAGGAATAAAGCATGTATCCAAATATTGCTATTGTACAACCAGAAACAATCATCCATATATTGTAAATCATTCCCCAGGGACTTGCTTTACAGCCTAATACACTCATAACTGTTTTTAAGTGGCTATACCCTTTATACGGCAAAGCTATTAGAAACGGTATTAGTAAGTCCACTATCATTACACATACAACAATCATCCAAAACACGATTACCACCTCATAAAATATTAATAATCTTATCCTTGTATAACTGAAGCCATCGCTACGCAACTGCCTTCTGATATGTCATAAAACTACCTCCTCCAGTACACTTGATACCGATGGCGAAATGGGATACCTGTTCCTTTCTTGTGGACGGCTATGCTCTGTTCGTATGAATCTGTTATGGCATCCTTTTTTATTATCAATACATAATATAGTGGGAAAGCAAAACCAATACAAAATATCATTACAATATCTCGAAATAGAAAAAATCCAAACTCATCCACCATTGTATTGTCTTGGAATGCAACTAGTACAATACTGCATAAGATAACTAAAATTCCCGATAAAAAAGCTATTCCTGTGTCTTTCGTCCAATTAACCCTGACTCCGAATATTGTTTTAATAACAGCTTTCATTCTATTACTCATTTTCATCCTTTTCTTCCTCATCCTTATTAAAAGTACCATCTAATATCTTTAATGCAAGTCCTTTCATCAAATCCATTTTAACTATTGCCAATCCCTTCTTTTCATCGCCAAATACTAGCAATTCATTACCCGGGTTAATATCAAATTTATCTCTAGCTTCCTTCGGAATCACTATTTGGCCTCTTTCTCCTACTTTTACAGAGCCAAATATATACTTTCCTTTTTTTATTTCTGGCATTATATCATCTCCTATATTTCATTCTATTCATATTATTCATATCATACATATTAATCGTATCATGAATACTATAATTGTCAATACCTTTCATAACAACTCCAATATTGGCTTCATAAACTCATGCTATTTGGTTCAAGTTGTTACCGGTTTTTGAAAGCTTGAAATTCATTTCTTTAGGTTCAACGTCGAATTTTGTGGTTTTAGAAAAACAAAAATTAGTCAACAAAAAATAACAATGTAATTATTTCCAAATACATTGTTATTAATGTTTTAAAATCAATATTTTCATCAAATGGATTCTATAAATTGCCATTAAAAAATATATTGACCAAATCTATTTTATGCTGTTATCACAAAACTTGATGTTGAACCTTATTTTTCATTAAATATACCTCATCTGCTATAGATATGGTAGACATTCTATGAGAAACGAGGATTACAGTTTTTTCTCTACATTCATCTTTAAGGGTTTTTATGATGACCTTTTCATTTAAACTATCTAAATTACTTGTAGGCTCATCTAATAAAATAACATCTCCATCATGTAAAAAAGCTCTTGCGATTCCTAATCTTTGTCTTTCTCCACCCGATAAATTTTCTCCAAGCTCTCCTACTTTGGTTTGATAGCCATTTGACAGACTTTCTATAAAATCATGTATAGATGCTTTCTTGGCAGCTTCCTCAACTTCCTGAAAACTTGCATCCTTTTTGCCTATTCTGATATTGTCCTCTATGGTTTCATTGAATAAAAAAGTATTTTGTGTAACAAAGCCTTGGATTTGTCTTAAAGAATTTGTGTTTATATTTTTAATATCCTCATCATTTATTTTTATGCTCCCCTTCGTTGGATCCCAAAATCTCATCAATAATCTTAATAGGGTACTTTTACCGGATCCGCTCTCCCCTACGATGCCTATAATCTTCCCTTTATCTAATGTAACCGTCACATCTTGTAAAACAGGTTTGTTTTTGTTATATAAAAAATCCACATGGTTCACTTCTATATTTCCAAAGGTAATATCCTTTTTATCAGATATTTCTTTCACCATAGGTACTTCTTCTAATAAATTCAAAACACGATCTCCTGCTGCTAAGGTCAATAAGAGATTATTGGATAAATTGCTTAAGGCTACCACTGGTCCAACAGAGCTTATCATTCCTATGGTTGCAATGATCATCCCTTTAAAATCAATTAAATTTTTATGGTAAAGATATGCCCCTGTAAATAACATGCTCATGGTGAAAACGAATATAATGGTATCGGTCAATACTCTTACGATCCCTTCTTGTTTCTTGATTCCTTCTATTTCTTTATTCAATGCCTTTCCTTTTTTATTTATTTCAAAAAGTCTTTTCTCTCCTATGTTAAACATAATAATTTCTCTCATACCTTTTAAAGAATCTAGCATAAAGGTATTCATCCTGCCAAAAGAATTTCTATAATTGACTCCTGCTTCTTTTCCTAATTTTGAAGAAAAACAGGGAATCATACATCCTATGGTAAAATATCCTAGAGTAGCAAGGATTCCAAGATACAAATGAATTTTTCCAATATATATAACCATGATAACGGAAGTGATCATAGCAATCATAATAGGCGCAATAGTATGGGCATAAAAAACCTCTAATAATTCTATATCACTAGTTATAATGGTTATAAGATTTCCTTTTTCTTCGCTCTCTAGTTTTGCTGGAGAAAGCTCTCTAAGTTTTTTGAAAACCTTATCTCTTAAAATAGTTAATAATTTAAAGGCAATATAGTGCCCTGTGAATTGTTCTAAATACCTCAAAAATCCTCTTGCCACAGCACAACCAGCTACTATAATAAAAATTTCTTTAAGGGAAACCCCCATATCAAAACCTATAACCTCTAAAACGCCCATCCCTCCATAAATGGTGATAAACATAGCCGCTAAAAATCCTAATACCCCCATAGTAATGGTAATCACCATGATATGAATCAATGGTTTCACAAGACCTATGAGCTTGCCCATTATGACAATTCCTTTTCTACGCATAGTTTTCAACTCCTGACTGTTCTAATTCATTTTGCTCCGATACCAATTCAAAATACACTCCTTTTTGATCCATAAGCTTTTCATGATTCCCCATTTCTTTGAGCTTTCCTTTAGATAATACATAGATCCTATCTGCCCCTCTTACATTGTAAAGTCTATGTGATATTAAAATAACGGTTTTTATTTTTCCTAGTTCATAAATCACTTTCATGATGGCTTCTTCACTTTCTACATCAATATTGGATGTAGCTTCATCAAATATATAAATTTCACTATCATATAATAAAGCCCTTGCAAAGGCAAGTCGCTGACATTGTCCCCCTGAAAGATTTGCTCCCTCTTCTTTAATCTCTGATTTTAATCCTTTATCTAGAGACATAACAAAATCATATAAATTTACCTTTTTTAATGCTTCATGCATTTCTTTTTCTGTAGCTGTAGCTTTTCCTATTTTTAAATTATCTTCAAAGGTTCCTGTAAAAATATAACTATTATTCGTAACGACATGAATTTTTTTTCTAAGCTGGAAAGGATCAACGCTCCTAAGTTCCTTATGATTCAATAGAATTTTTCCTTCATAGTTTTTATAAAATCCCATAAGCATATTAGCTATAGTGCTTTTTCCACAACCTGATACTCCTGCTAGGGCTGTTATTTTTCCATTTTCTATATTTAAATTGATATGCTCTAAAGTTTTTCTATTCTTTTCATATGAAAAACTTATATCTTCAAATGCAATATGGATATTGTGAAAATCTTTCATCTCTTTTGTTTCTTCTTTTATGACAGGGGTATCTATGATTTTAAAAATCTTTTCTGATGCTGCAATGCCATCCATGGCTACATGAAAACATGATCCCAATACTCTTAAAGGTATAAAAAATTCTGAAGCAAGTAATATAATACAAAATGCTCCAGCCATATGGATACCCCCTGCTTTTAATTCTTTTAAAATCATGATGATCCCAATAGCACTTCCTCCATAAGCAATTAAATCCATTATATTAATAGAATTTAATTGCATGGCTAAAACCTTCATGGTAATTTTTCTAAACCTTTCTGCTTCTATGTTCATTTTTTCATTTCGTTCTTCATCTTGATCATATATTTTGAGGGTTGTAAGGCCTCTTAGATTTTCTAAAAAAGCATCTCCAAGATTTACATAAATGCTCCAATAATCTGATAAAAGATTGTTAGCAATTTTCATAATAGCTATGATAGATAATGGGATTAAAGGAACACATATGAATAACACCAATGCTACTTTTAAGTTGATAAAGCTAAATATGATAAACAAAGTGAAGGGTGCCAATAGACTATAAAAAAATTGGGGCAAATATCTCCCAAAATATATTTCTAATCGCTCTACTCCATCTATTGCAACTTGTACAATTTCTGAAGTAGATGCCATTTTTTGATAATGAATCCCTAAATCTAGAAGCTTTTTATATATGGTATTTCTAAGAAATAGTCTTGCATCCTGTGAACATTTGCTAGAAAATTTTGTTGCCATATACTTACACACAATTCTCACGGATATCACTCCAATAAATATAACTAGTGTTATACAGCTTTTTTTAAAGCTAACTCCATAATCATATGTAAATTGAATATAATGGGCAATACAAAGCATACCCATTACATTCAACAATAAACCAATCCAATTCATGAGGACTGTTAGGAAAATCCACTTTTTTGCATGCTTTACTAACTTTATTAATCTTATATTGATCATACGACTCTTCCCCCTAGCATAGTTGTTCCCATTCTATTTTAACCATTTATTCAGTTTCCCTATTTCCATTTGTTTTTTATTTGTATAATGGATTTGTAGATAAGTACATGTACTTATCTACAAATCCACTATCTCCCATGTTTTATGTATTGTACCCATGAATTTTTTTAGGAATAAAAATAAGTTTTTCTCCAAATTGATTTTTTAATATATTCATATCCACATGATAAACATCTCTTATAAGATCTTTATCTAAAATTTCCTCAGGTTTCCCCAAAGCCTGTATCTCTCCATTTTTAAGAACGATCACTTTATCACTATATTTTGCCGCCTGATTTAGATCATGAAGAACCATGATGACGGTGAAGTTTAATTTTTCATTTAATTCCTTCACTAAATCTAATATTTCTATTTGATTGTTGATATCTAAGTAGGTAGTTGGCTCATCTAATAATAGTACTTTTGGCTGTTGAGCCAGTGCCATAGCAATCCATACCCTTTGACTTTCCCCACCAGATATATGAATCATTTTTTTATTTTCCATATCTTTAAGATGTGTTTTCTCAATGGCCCAATCAATTATTTTTTCATCTTCTTTATTGATTCCCTCAAACCATGCTTTATGAGGATTTCTTCCAAAGGTCACCACCTTTCTTATAGTCATATCTTCAGGAGCCGTATTCCGTTGAGAAAGACAAGCCATATTTTTAGCGATATCCTTTCCCTTCATCTCCCAAAGGTTTTTTTTATCTAGGTGTACAATTCCATCCATAGGCTTTAATAATCTTCCTATAGCTTTTAAAACGGTTGATTTACCTGAACCATTAGGACCAATGATTGTCAAAATCTCTCCTTTTTTTACATGTATATTAAAATCCTTTACGATCACTTTTTGATCATATCCTATTTTAAAATTCTTTACCTTAAGCATGGGTTTTACGCCTCCTTAGAAGAAATAGGAAAAATGGACAACCAATCATAGCCATCATGATCCCTACAGGTAATTCTATAGGCCTTGCAATGCATCGTGCTAAGGTATCCGCTAAAAGGAGTATGATACCTCCAAAAACTGTACTCATAGGTATTAAATATTTATAGTCAGATCCTAATAATAATCTACAAACATGTGGAACAATAATCCCTATAAATCCTATAATGCCCACAGCAGATGTACTAATTCCTGCTAAAAATACTGCAACTACGGATATGAATATTCTTGTTCTATTTACATTTACCCCTAAATTAGTAGCCACATCATCTCCTAATCCTAAAAGATTAGCCCCTTTAATACAAAATAATGATAAAATAATCCCTGTTATGCAATAAGGTAAAAAACAGCTAACTTCTCTCCATCCTCTATAGGCAATACTCCCATTGATCCATAATAAAACTCCTTGAATCTTATCGCTATTCATAATGGCCAACAAAGAGGTGGCTCCTGCAAACATAGCATTAATAGCAACTCCTGATAAAATCACTCTTATAGGCTTTATGCCATTATCCCACGAAAGAATAAATACTAATGTACAAGCAAGCATAGCTCCTAAAAATGCCATAAGTGGCAATAGTTTATAAAGATGAGGAAAATATAATATCATCAAAATAGCTACTAAACTTCCCCCAGAAGAAACACCTGTGATCCCAGGATCAGCTAATGGATTTCTCATAACAGCTTGGAGTAAAGCTCCCGATATAGATAAACTAGCTCCTACAAATACTGCTAGGATAATTCTTGGAAGCCTCATGTCTAGAATAATACTTTTATTAATTTCATCACCACTTCCCCCAAAAACATCCATAATTTCTTTAATAGATATATCCACACTCCCTACCCCAATGGTTCCAATAACTAGAATCCCTAGTATTATAAAACTAAAAAAGATAATCAGTGCTTTTGTTCTGTCTTTCATATCATTCATAATTTCACCATGTCCCTCATTATTTGTACAAATATGCTTTCATTTTCCCCAAAGATTCTGTTGCTCCCATATCTCCTGTAACACCAAAATATTTTGGATCTAAATCATATACTTTATTTTCTTTTACGGCTTTAAACTTTTCCCATTGAGGATTTTTCTCGAATTCCTCTTGCACTTGTTTTTTAGCTTCATCTATATATCCATGATACATCCTAAAAATGATATCTGGGTTTTCCTTTAAAGCTACCTCTAGTGAAAAAGGTACATAAGCCCCTTTATATTTAGATTTTACTTTAGATGTAATATTTTCTGCACCCAATTTAGGAATCAAGCTTCCTGCAAAAGATTTTTCTGTAGCTAACATAAAATTTCCCGGTGCACCAAATAAAATCATCACTTTTACTTTTTTATCAAGATCTATATCTTCAAATATCTCTTTTTCTTTCTTTTCAAATGCTTCGATGATTTTTTTCCCGTTTTCTTCTTTTCCAAATTCGCTGGCTAATTCTTTTATAGTTTCTTTCACTGCATCATAAGAGCTTAAATCAGCATATCTTGGGTTGATACCATTTTGTTCAAACTTACTTCCTATCAGTTCTTTAAGGGCACCTGAAGTGACAAAAATATCTGATCCTAAGCTTTTAATCACTTCTAAATCTGGGTTCATAGGAAGTCCTATTTCTGGAAGTTCCTTTAATTCATCTGCTATCCCATATTGGGTACTAGGTCTTCCTACCATAGGAATATCTAATGCCAATAGCATCTCAGCTACTGCAACACTTCCTGCTACAATTCTTATATCTTCTTTTTTTGTATCTGTGCTATTTTGCTCCATTTCTGCTCCTTTGGCACCACAAGCAACAAACATAATACTCATGACAACAATCATCATTAAAGCTAAAAGCCGTTTCATTCATATCCCCCCTAATGGGTCATCAATAAACTCCATTCTAAGAAATTACTAGCTTTCTTAGAATAGAGTTATGTTTCAAAAGCTATCCTTTATTTTCTACTTAAACTACTTTTATAGTTTTTATATGCGCATCTATTTACATTGATTTCAATTCTTATTCTCACTATTATTTTGTACAGGGTTTCGCTTTATTTTTCCTTGATCCTTTGTTTCATTAATTTCCAATTTAGTAATATTATCCTGTAAATCCACCCTAAATTGAACTGCTGCATTTCCCATAGGTATCACATTCATGCCTAGCTTTATACTAGCATCTACCTTAGGAATTTCAAACAGAAGGGTATGGTCTGTTTTATTTTCTTCTAAATTATTTTTTTCTTCATAGGTTTTCAAAAGCTTACTGATATGTTCTACTTCTTTTCCATTAATCATAACTTTTCTGTTTTGCATCCAGTCTGTTCTTCTAAGATTGATAGATAAATATTCTTTATTTTTATTCTTGTCTTTTTCATCCTTTACCACTTCTAAAATTGCCGTTTTGTCCATATATTGCCCTGCCATAGATAACTCATCTTTATCCGCTTTTAAAGCATATACACTTACGGTATATTTTCCTACCTTTAATGGTTCCTGTTCTCCCTTTATCACAGTTTTTTCTGTTTGAGAAGGACCTTGTGATTCAATAGTTTTCATTCCTTCAGCTGAAGCTTGTAGAGGGGAGGCCACTAGACAGCCTGCTACAAAAACAGCAGTGGATAGTATTAACAATTTATTTTTCATATCATTCTCGCTCCTCTTTTTAGGGTACAGTTATGCTCCAATTTAGCTTCTCTACCCAAATAATCTTTCCACAGTGAATTTCTTTAGCGTCTTAACTACTAGCATATAGATAGAGAGATTCCCCATCTATATTGAGACTTCTAATAGAAAGCTTATAAAAGGTCCATCCTATATTTTCAATGCATTTATTTTGTTTGATTGGCTTTTGTAGTTATATCCATCTTTTCTATTGTATCTACGCTCTTTGTAATGACGATTTTTTCTTCTTCTTTAATCCATTTCACATGATGTTTTAAATTTTCTGAGATAAATCGTAGTGGAATAAAAGTTCTATCATTAATGACTTTTGGAGCTACATCCATTTTTATGTTTTTTCCATTGACCTCTGCATCCCTTGAGTCTATGTATAAATGAATTTTCATATCCTCATTACTTAGTAAAATACTTCTTGTTGATTCTTGCCATAAAACCTTTAAGCCTAATGTTTCACAAACACCTCTTAGTGGAACTAACGTTCTATTGTTTTCTAGAACTGGTGCTACATCTAATTTGATGTTTTTGATTTCTCCGCTTTTTACATTAGTTATATTTGGCAAATGGATATATAAGTAGATTTTTTCTTCAATTTTCCTTGCTGTATCCTTTTTTAATCCAACACTAAAGCCTGTATATTGTTCTTTCTTTTCTGTCATGCATATACTAAATCTTATTTTTGCATCTGCATCTGGCACTTCAAACCTAATAGCTGTAATTTTTTCATTACTATTAATTTTTTCATATTTTACATTCATCGAGTTTACATATACTTTAATGTCCTTTATTTCATCTTTGTTTTTTAACATTACTTGCACATAATTTTTCGCGTTTCTTACATCATAGTAAATATTTTCATTAAAGCATTTTTTAACCATAGCTAATAAGTTTTCATCTGTTTTTACTACTTCCATATTCATTTCATACAAACCATCTTCACTTAAATCAACTTCCTTGATGATTTTTCCCTCTAATAGTTTTATATAAATATATATACTTTCATCCGTCTTCTTTTTGAATTTATGTTGTTCCAATAAAACTCTAAAGGTGACTTCTTTATTATCTTCTGGTACTACTTTTGCTTTTAATTTTATAGAAGCATCAAGGTTTGGTATTTCAAATTTAATCATGCTGGCTTTTTTGCCATTGTCATATTCTTTTATAATCTTTGTTTGGTATTCTACGTCGTTTCCATCTACTTTTACTTTCAAGTCTTTTATGTCTTCCTTGTTTTTTATAAATAAGCGTACATATTTTTTATTATCCTTCACTTCTACATCTGCTTTTTTAAGGAAATATGGTTCTACTGTAGATGTTTTCTCTTCATTTTCTTTTAATATTTTTATATCTGCTTCATAGAAGCCATTTACTATATGCTCTAAATCATTGCTTGAATAATTCATATTTTGCGCAACATCACCTAAAAACAGCCTAAACTTTGGTCTGCTTTCTCCCATTCCTTCTGGTACGTACACTCTGAAAATTGTTGCTTTATTGATATCTTCTACCTCAAATTTAATAGTAAGGGTGTCATTTCCAGCATTATAACTTCTATTAGCATCCACAAACTCCCCATTGCTATTTTTATATTTTAACTCCTTTATAAGATTCATTGTAATATACGCGGTACCTTTCCAAACCATTTTTGCTGTAATTTTTCCGTCTTTCACATTAATGGTAGTATTTTTTATAAATGGATTCGTCATAGACTCTTCATTTGAATTTTCTTGTAATGCTAATGCGCAAACATCATACTCTCCATCCTCAAGCACATCTGAATGTGAACCTGGACCTGAAGGATTATCAGTAGTTTCTTCATACATAACAAAGGTTGTAAAATGTGTTGTCCAAACGATTAAGTCACCATTTACATCTAATTTAGCTTCTCCTACATTAGTCTTATCCATAGCATCTTTTGCAGCTCTTGTATTGTTTTGGTTTGCTAAAAGAGTATGCGTAATTTCTACAGGTGCTTTTCCATTTGTTATATAAGCTACTTTCTTACCGGCTTGCCCCGAAAACACTATTTTTACTGGCTGATCAAAAGTTAATGTTCCATTCTCAGAGCCTACTTTTATTGCTGCTGTTTGTATACTATTTTGCTTTGTAATTAGTTTTTCTGTTACAATACTTGGCATTTTTATTGTTTCATCCCAGTTTTTATCCCCTACGATTTTCGTTCCTGCTGTCATTGTTACATTTCCATAATTTGATGTTATTTCTAATTTAGGAAGTATCGCTTCTTTCTTTCCTTCAGTATTTAGTTTTGCTTGTACTTTAATCGTTGCATCTTTTATACTTCCTACTTCTACCGTTACATTCGCTTTTTCCGCCAATTCTTTTGTTATTTTATTGATCACTATTTTTTTCTTTTTATCAGTAATACCTTTAATGTCTTGTTGTAAATGATTCTTATCAATGGTTATTTCTATTTTTTCTTCTAATCCAGCTATAGCTTCTTCTAGTACTTTTGCTGCTTTATATATTTCTTGTACTGTAGCTGTTTTTGTATCAATTGTTTTTGCCGCTTCTAATGCATTTTCATATGTTTTATAGCTTTCTTCTGTGTATTTTTTATTTTTGTCTACAGACACTTTCATTATATCTTGTAATTTTTTTATAGCTTTTTCTTTTTCTGTTTCTTCATATTCTTCTAGTAATTTTAAGGTATTTTTTTGTGGGATCATTCTAAATACTTTTTCATAGAGCCCCATTGGAAGAGCCTGTAAATACATTCTGATTTTTGCATCAATATTTGGAATTTCAAAACGCATTTCACTATCTGTTGGGTGTTTTCCTTCCTCATTTACCATATTTTCATAGGTTTTAATTACTTTTAGATGATGTGGAACGATTTTCCCATTTACTTCTATTTTTATATCATGCATCCAATCGCTTCTTTTTACATTTACGATAAACTCTCTTTTTCCATCCTTCACTTCTATCTTCGCTACATTTATAGGATCAGTTCCTTCTCTTCCTACATATTGTGCTGCCATAGATTCTTCATCATTATCGTCTTTCAAACCTTTTATTTCTAATTTGTATAGTCCACTTTTACTAATATCATCCACCAATACTGGTATTTTATAAAATGTATCCTTATCTAAAACAATCACATGTTTTTTATTTGCAAAGTCCATCTTTATTTCTGAATCTACTTTATTAACCTCAAATTCTATCACAGATACGCCATCTACTTTTTCATAATCAGATGCTACCTCTGTTCCATCAATAAATATTTTTCTAGGCATTACCTTAAATGCTTGTTCAGCTGCTTTTTTTACTTTTAATCTAACATATTTCTTATCTTCCTTTACTACATAAATGGCTTTATCTTCTATCATATTTGGTAATATACTATTTGGTTTTCCATCGTCAAATAACATATCTATATCTACTTCATATTCTCCGTCCTTTGTTACATTTATGTTGGTATTAACCTCTCCTTCTTTTATTTTTAGTTCATCTATTGTTTTTTCTAAATCATCTGCTGCCTTTTTAATTTCTTCTACTTTTGCGGTTTCTTTATTGACTGCTTTTGCATTTTTAAATGCATCCTCATATTTTTTGTAGCTTTCTTCTGTATATTTTTCTTTTTCTATTTCTTTAGCTATTGCTTCTTCTAATCTTCTTACTGCTTTTTCTTTTTCTGTTTCTTTCTCATCATTCTCAATGGCTTTAAATGTATTTTTCCATATTACAATTCTAGTTTCATAAGTTTTACCTGCATATGGTATGCTCATCTTTATTTCTGAATCTACACTTGATACAGGAACCTTGTAATAAGTAGTATTATGCTTTCCGTACTCTCTTATTGTGGAAGTATATTCTGTTTTTTTACCCTCTACATATATTTCCATATCCATTAAAACTCCAGTGGCTATACTTAAATACCCTACTTCAAGATAGTTCTGTTCATCTTCCACTCTATATCTAGCTATAGACCAACTAAAATGTTCTCCAACTTGATCTTCTATCTTATTACTATTTAGTTCCAACCCTCTTACTTGTACTTCATACAATCCTTTTTTGCTAATATCCATATTGCGTTTTGTTGGTATATCTTCAACTCTCATTTTCAGATTTTTTATTTTTATTTCAATAGTTTTTTTATCTTCATTTTTTCTTTTTAACTCTACTTTAATTTTTCTATGGTTATATTCAATCTTTTCGTCGTACTTTATTTTACTATCTGTTGCAAATACAGCATTTTCTTTATAGCTTCTTATAACTTTCATATCATCCTTATCGGCTATTACTTCCTCTTTCCATTCATCATTCTCATCTAAATATTCATTAATTATTTTTATATCTTCTAATAAATCACTTCTTTTTATCCCAAGGGTAATTTCCCTTTTACTCTTTTTCACATCAGAATTTCCACGGTACTCATCACTATATATCTGTCTTGCTCCTAACATCTTCTTAAAATATTTTTGTAGGTCTTCATTCTCGTCATAGCCATCTATTTCGCCTTTGAGATCTTTATCCCAGGAAACACAAGGCAGTCCATCATAATATTCGCCTTCTAGATATACTTCTCCATAAACGGTTTTAGCTACCGTCTCTTCTTGACTACTTGATCCACCTTCACCAAACGCAACTCTTGCTGTTTGTGGAACTAATCCTATTATAAGCGTCATGATCAATAGCATACTCATGCTCTTACTCATTTTTTTTAAAACCATTCATCCGCTCCCCCTTTTTTTTGCTAATGTTTGAATTTTATTTGCTCAAAAATAAGTTTAAACAGCTATGTAGATAACTATTTAAACTTATTCTTATAAATAGTTTAAAACTTAATATTTTATTTTTTTAAATAAAAACATTATTCATTCCTTGGTTACTTCTTATTGAGTTTTTTATATTACATAATTAATATGGATGTACAATAAACTCAACTGCTGGATGGAAAAATCCTAAATTTAATTTCATAGATACTTCAATATCTGTTTGTGTATCTGGTACTTCAAATGAAAATCCATCTGTTCCATTTTTTTTAGGAGTAGTAGGAATTTGATCCCCCATACCAGCTATTGAAACTTTAATATCTTCCATTTTACTTGCAAAACTAGAAAATGTTAATGTCATTGTGCTAATTCCATTTTTTGTAACTATATCTGCTTGATCATTTAAGTAACCATCTGCCATAGATAAATCTCCACTGCCATCTACTTTATAGGCTTTTACATTTACTGTTTCTGTAGCAGCATCTGCTACTATAGGAGCTATTCCTCCAACCATCATTAGAACTGCCATCATAGCAATCATAATATTCTTTGTATATTTTTTTATTTTCTTATTTGAAAACATAAAACCACTCCTTTTTGTATTTTTTTTATTTTTCTTTCTTTTGTTGCTTTGAAACAAATAGTGATCATTTTTTTCCAAGGAATGAATAACATGATCAACTTACTCCTTTACATTTTGGCTATTACCCTAAATCTACTATTATTTTTTATTTGACAAATTCATAGTAATAAGGAATAATATATAACATGTAATTGGTATTGATTATCATTGTTATAAAGTATTTTATATCATTATTAATAGATGGACTTCATCATATTTGTTTTTTTATAACCATATATTACTTATTTTTAGGGAGGTGTATTTATTTGAAAATCATAAATGATATTATTTCTGATTTCTATAACTGCTGCAGTCTACCAATATTAGCAATAGATATTGATTTTAATGAGATTTGTAAGATAGGCTATGCTCCTATAATCCAAAAAATATTTAATCATTGTACGGTTTATAAAGATATCCATTTTAATTCTGATGATTTGCTTAGCTGTAATTTAAGCTATGTAAATGATATTCATTTCGTAGTGGTTTCCATATCTAGATTTGATAAATATAAAGGCTATTTCATCATAGGACCTTTTAACTGTGAAAAAAATGACACTCATTGTATTCCCTTTAAACCAAAGAGTTGCATAGAATATCTGCCTGCTATCCTATTGAATATTTCTGATAGTAAATTTAGTAAGGGAATGAGTAGCTTGAAATTTAGTCTACATGTAAAAAAAGCTATCCAATACATACATACAAATTATACCGACTGCATCAATTTAGATAATTTATGCAATGATTTATCTATCAATAAAAGCTACTTTTGTAAAGTGTTTAAGAAAGAAACTGGCTTTACTTTTTCTAATTTCCTAAATAATTATAGAGTTGAAAAAAGCAAATATTTGCTTGAAAATACGGATTTACTTCTTCTAGATATAGCCATATCTGTTGGCTTTAATACACAAAATTATTACTCTATTGTGTTTAAGCGATTTATAAAAAAGACTCCATTAGAGTATAGAAATAGTATTTCTATACAATGATTTACAATTAGAACCATCTGAATAGCAGGTGGTTTTTTTGAAACTTGATTTATTCAATCAGATGCATTAGATTTCTATTTCACATAAGAAACCCGAGTGGAATGTATTATTAATTCATTCCACTCGGGTTTATCATTTTAATTCTTCATATCTACTTTTAAGCAATTCGCAAAGCAATGCAAATTTCAAGCTCCGCAGGGTCGGGACTACTGCTTTGTACTCCTCAGGACATTCCTCAAAATATTTAATCAGCAGTTCTTTTTGCTCATTTACAATGCTGTTTGTCTTGTCGAGCTCCACTGCCAAAAGCAGGTTGTCAAAATCACTAGCTTCATAAAAATAATGCATGGCTGCAAGATATTTGTGAAAATGTTGTGAATTTGATAAGTCTTGGAACTAATATCATAATTTATAAAAGCGTTTATTCTGGTAATTTTGACTAAATACTTCTTTGCATTTTCATTCCCCCACATATGTACTGCCTGCGCCTCGGTAACCTTAATACTGATTCCGCACAGTTTGTAATATTTTATGATTTCATTCGGCATAAGCTCAAAGGTTTCCTTTGTAATGTGGTATAGATAACCCTTGAGAAAAAGCTCTTCCATGCTTGGGAGATCAATAAAACGAGTAGTTAAGACAATATGGAGATGATTAATTTCATTTACTACGAGAAACTCAATAAAAGTCCTATATCAGTACCGTTTAGCAAATGGTACTCATCAATCACGATCACAGTTTTTTGCAGCAGTTCGATATCTGCAATAAGCTTCAATGCTTCCTGAAAGGATACTTTATCATTTGGGAATCCTAGCTCTACAAGGTTATTGACAAGTTTTCCATCTAATTCACCCAACAAAAAACAAAACCTGTGTTACATTAAGACAACGCATTTTGATGATAGTGCTACTATAGTCTCCACGTGCCTTGTGGCGATGATAATCATGTCTTATGAATCTGGTATTCCCTTAGAGAATCCCTTATTTTCTATAGCCTGCTTTAATTTTATCAATTGTTTTTCCTCCAATACCTATATTACTATCAGAAAGTTCTTTTATTGTAACTAAGAAAAACTCGCTTGGAACATTGGTAATTTCGGAGGCAACCTTAGTCATTTTTTTAATCAGTTCCTCTTTCTGTTCTATTGTTAAACTTCCACTCTCGATTGTTATTAATGGCATAATAATTTTTCCTTCCTTTGATTGCATTTTGATTTTATATTTATTTGTGTTCCAAAAGCGTAATCTATTCTGTCTGCATTGTCGCGGTTATAATAATGTCCCCTAAAGCGGGTAAGCCCCTTGGTGTAAGAGTTATATTATTGATGCTTTTCCAAAATATTAAATACATTGCTGTCCTCATTACTCAAGCTGTTAAGTAACGTATATCCTAATTCCCATTAAAACCAATAGGACAACCGATATTGGCTTAAAGCGCAAAAAAGATTCATCTAAATCTCTAATCAAACTCAGAAGATATTTTATATTCGCTAAATTATTTATTTGGGTACTTGAGACACTGTAATTATCAACAAAATAGGTCTCCCTTCCTGATAATACAAAAGACAACATAATTGTCACTAGTGTCAATATAACGAATAGCCAAAATAAAAGAATTACACCCAGTAAATACCATACTGTTTATTCTTTCTATTCACATAAAATCTCCATATAATGTAATTACCACAACAATATTGAGAGGAGTATTTTATGTGGATAATAATATTTTAACCAATACAATGATAAATTTCAACGATATTGAAAAGTAAAAAGAAAATTAATCACAACTTTATACTTATTCTAAAAATAACTTTGAAGCACTAATAAAGTATACAGATAAATTAGGTGATAATTTACCGAAGGCAGCATACGAAATGTTTTACCAAATAGAATGAAAAATAATGGTATAAGTTGGTCTATAAAAGGAGCCGAACATCCAAGAAAATTGTTATGTCTGAAACATTCGAAAAAAAATATGCATTTGCAGCAAGCACAGCATTCTTTCCGGCATGAGGATCTGCACAAGTATTTCCATTATATGTTATATTGTACCGTCTATTGTCTAAAAAATCTTTAACTCCATAGAGTATACCCCTTGATTTCAATGGAACTCCGTTATACATTTGGAATATCGTGGGATATCACCGCCCTATACGATTGCAAATTCATACTAGATAAGTTTTGGGTTAAGGTATCTATGCCTATTTTTAATTCCTTATGCCATTTTAGGATTACATTTTAAATAATTAGATACCTGTTTTAACCTCAAAATGAATTTTACTAGAAGATTGAACTTATCTAAACACAATGTTCCCAAACTTTTGAAAACGGTACACATGTATCTGTTTTTCAAAGTTCATCTAAACCTAATTGAAAATTCATCACTATTGAGGTAAGTTATGCTTATTTTGTTTAACAGTTAAATCTAGTTTTCACTTTTATCAATTATATATCTGTCTAATTTTGCTCTGCAATACCAACCTATGCAAATCATTGCTATTCCAATAACACTAACCACTGTTCTTCTTATAGAATCTGGAGAATATAAAGCAGACAGCAAGATACCTGTTCCCGCTCCACCAAAAAAGTCACTAGCTCTCTTTTCTCGCCGAATTAACTTTTCTCGATTTAGAGAAGAAATTATATTGCTATCAGCCTTTTTTCGGAAATCTTCATCACTAATTCTTTCTCCACTTAGAAATTCATTAATACTGATTTCAAGTTCTTCACACAAGGATTGCATTAAGGATATATCTGGCATATAGTTTCCATTTTCCCATCGAGAAATAGTTTTGTTTGTCACTCCAAGCCTTGCACCAAGCTCTGCCTGTGTCATTTCTTTTTCTTTTCGGACCTCAGCTATAAATCCCCCAATTTTTTCTTGATTCAAAATGATCCCTCCTTTTCTGTAAAAATAGTAGCATACTCAGATGATTTTGTCTTCCCCATAAATAGCGAATGCTTGTTTTTAGGTTTCTGCTTCACTGTGGAATTTTTCATTTTTATTTGAGTATGGGGTGTTATCTCTAAAAATACACTTAAATTTTAAGGTATTAAAAAAACTGTACATTAGAATAAATTGCCTTGGGTGTTTGTCATCATTCCAATCATAAATCTCACCAAAATTCTTTGACATTTACACTTGTCAGCAGAGTATGTTTACAAGCCACTGATTTAAGGTATAAATATACCACCATGATAGCAGATAATTTTTTTGCACCGTATGTCATGATTATTTCTTTTTTCTACTAATTCAAATAAGAGGAGTTATAATATTCATATCCCAACGCTCTTCTATAACGTTATTTCCGCATGCCGGATTTTCCTGTGTATGGGTTATTTTGAATCCTTTGCTTTTATAGATGTGTCTTGCTGTTTTTAGTTTAATTATAGTTTCAAGGAGAAAAAAATCTTGATTTCACCGTTTTAGCATCAGATTTAGCAATTTCAACACTTCTGAGTCTGCATCCGTCCACTTCTACAATCAGTATACATTCTTTTCTTGTATCAAAATGTTCTATACATTAATGTACTACCATATTTACATCGTTGACAAAGGCTGAAGATAAACCATATTCAACTGGATATAAAATCTGATGTCTCAAAATCAAATACGCCACGTCATCTTCAACAAAATTGCAGATGATAATTGGATACAATCTTTCTGAGATTTTGTTCTTTATAATGTTCATGGCTTCCAAGACTCTAAATAACTCTTCATGCCCTAAATATTCAAACTGCTTTGCAATTTGTTCATCTGATTTTTATTAAGTTTTTCAATGATACCTAAACCCTTTTCGGTAAGAGCAATATAATAAACCCGATTATCCTGCTTCGATTGTACCTTAGTAATCAGCTGCCTTTCTCCGATTTAATAAAGCTATTATATAAGTAGTTAAGAATGCAATTACTTATGAATACAGTAACGGTTTAGCACAGGGTAGTGTAAATAAATTAAAAGTAATAAACCGAATTATGTATACCGGTAATAATTTTGATATGCTACGTACAAAAGTACTACTGCTTGAGAAAATACATGAAATCATCTAAATTTGGAAAAAACCCAGGCTATTTCCTAATTACTTGAAGTATCATTAAAGTTTATGTATACTGAAAATAAGGAGGTGAATTCATGCTTAATATAGGAAATTTTTCAAAATTGACGCATGTTTCAGTTCGCATGCTTCGTTATTATGATGAACACGGCTTATTAAAGCCTAATCATATAGATAAGCATTCAGGATATCGCATGTATTCTGTCAAACAGGTACCTGATTTACAAAAAATAGTTTTATTACGTGATTTGAATTTTTCAGTTGCTAATATCAGTGAATTACTTAAAAATTGGAACGATCGTTTTCTCATTGAACAATTAAATAATAAAATCCACGAAACAGAACAGAATATACACTTGGAGAATGAACGAATTAATAGAATCAGAGCTGCAATCAGCGATATACATAAAGACCAAATTGATATTCATTACAATGTTACAATTAAATCTATACCAAGCTATAATATCGTTTCATTTCGAAAAAAAATACCAGAGTATTCTTATGAGGGAAATTTATGGTATGAACTGATCGATTTTATAAATAGAGAACATCTTGATATTGAAAGACACAGTTATAACAACATCACCATATATCACGACGAAGGACATGTTGATACTGACGTTGATGTTGAAGTAGCTTTTGTTGTAAAAAAGCTTTCCAACAACATTGACCATTTTATATTTCGCGAATTGGAAAGTGTTAATAAGATGGCTTGCATGATGGTGTATGGTTCTTATGAAAAATTGACCGCTGCTTACCAAAGTTTTATCTATTGGTTGGATGCACACAGTCAATATGAAATGAACGGATTAAGCCGTCAAGTTACTATAATAGGCAAAACAGATACTTCAGATCCGAATGATTATTTGACGGAAATTCAAATTCCAGTACAAATAGCACAAAAAAAAACAGTACCATATTCTAAGGACGTTCTATAATGAACGTTCTTTTTATGTTAAAGTAGCTCGTTTTTAATTGCCTTATAGACTATTAAAACTACAAACTATTCTTCTTATGTGACATTTTAAATTTATTTAGTCATCACTAATCACCTCTTGACACTGACACCGTGTGAGGGTTTAACATCAAATTAGAGGAGGAATTAAAATGACAAAAAATAATTATAACGTAGGTTATTACGTACAACAAAGTGTAATTACTGACCCAAAGCAATATACGAAAGAATTAAATGTACTTCCAGACAATCCAAAACAACTTCTAAATATCGTTCAGGGGCTTGTCATACATGGTGATCTTGGCAAGTTATATGGTGTTAATTTTAGCAAACATCAATCTGACGAAGAATTGCTTCGTACGGTACCTCAAATGCTGGAAGCTATTTTTCGACTTGATCATAGTTCTTTGAAGGATGCACGTGAACCCAAACAACGTCTTGTGGGTATGTGTAGAGACTACGCCCTACTTCTAATCTCTTTTATGCGACACAAAAAAATTCCAGCTCGGCTTAGAGTCGGATTTGCCAACTATTTTGATAGTGATTTAATGTTTGAGGATCACTGGGTAGCAGAGTATTATGACATTGAACAAGACCGTTGGATTCGTGTAGATGCACAGATTGATGAGATTCAAAAGAAATATTATGACATTACCTTTGGTACCTCTGATATGAGCACAAACCCCAACTTTCTTCTTGCAGGAGAGGCATGGATAAAAAGCAGATTAGGTGAACGCCACCCCGAAGATTTTGGCTACAATAAAAACTGGAAAGGTTGGCACTCTGTCAAAGGAAATTTGTTACATGACTTCAATTGCCTGCAGGGATTGGAACTGTTGCCGTGGGATTTATGGACAGAGTTTAGTACGAAAAAATTCAGTCAACTCTCTCAAATCGAAAAGCAGCTTCTTGACGAAATGGCAGACCTTACCTCAAATTGTAACGCTTCGATTGATGAATTTAAAAACCTGCTTGACCGTTTTCCAGCTGAATATTTACAATCAATTCGTTCTAAACTCGTTATTTTAGATGTAATTAGACAATCAAATATGATTGATCCAAATTTGTTAGGTAATAAATTTCAAATAGAAGATACTCAAAAGCAAGAGGAATCGATTATTTCTGATGCCATATCAACTATACCGAATCAAATACTTCTGAAAGGCGGTCGACAGAACAACCTTAAAGATGTTAGCGTTGCTATTCCTAAATTGAAGCTAACCGTAATTACCGGAGTGAGTGGCAGTGGAAAGTCCTCATTGGCTTTTGACACAATCTATGCAGAGGGTAAACGACGTTATCTTGACAATTTGTCGAGTGCCGCAAGAATGCAGGATCAGACTGAAAAACCAGAATTTGATTCTTTACAAGGGCTCACTCCTACCATCGCAATCGAACAAAAGAAAGGTAGCCAAAATCCCCGTTCTACAGTAGGTACTTTAACAGGTATACTTGATTATTTGAGAATGTTATATGTAGCAATAGGGATTTCACATTGCCCTTATTGTGGAAAACCTTTAGTAAAAAAAGGTAAAAATAAAAATGGTTGTCCAAGTTGTAATCTTCTTTTCTCATCCCTCACTACATCCTCATTTAATCCCAATACCCATAATGGAGCCTGTCATGATTGTAACGGTCTTGGATTTATGTACAAAATAAATCCCGATGCAATCATAATGAATGACAAGTTATCTGTTTTAGACGGAGCTACTCACTGGTGGGGTAAATTAAGAAGGAAAAAAGTTACTGGTAACTGGTGGGTAGGAGAACTTTATGCGGTTGCAAAGCATATGAAAGTAGATCTAAATCTACCGTGGAAAAGTCTACCTGAAGACTTTAAAAAAGCAATACTTTATGGAACAGGCGATAAAATTTATAACTTTACCTACAATTCTCGTGGCAGAGAAACTGTTATTTCACGACCTGCGGCAGGAGCCTTTTCTCATATTCTCCGTCTATTTAGAGAAGCAAAGACAGATAACAATACTTACAAACAGTACATGAATGAAATCCCGTGTCCGACATGTAATCAAGAACTACTTTGTATAGAAGCCAGATATACAACTGTCTTAGGATGGAGACTGCCTGAATTGACAAAAATGCCGATTGAAAAACTAAACAATTGGTTTGCAATCATAGCAAATAATTTGCCTGAAATACCAAAAGAGAAAACTAAAGATATTTTTCCAGAAATTAAAATACGAATTGCAAATTTATTACAGGTTGGACTGTCTTATCTCACCCTAGACAGAACAGCTCCAACACTATCTGGAGGAGAACTTCAAAGAGTTCGACTTTCTAGTCAATTAGGCAGTGACCTTGTGGGGTTAACCTATATTCTGGATGAACCATCTATAGGACTACATCCTAGTGACCATCACCTAATGATAGACACTATGAAAAAGCTTCGTGATAAGGGAAATACCGTCATAGTTGTTGAACACGACAAAGATACAATGCTCTCAGCTGATTATATAATTGATATAGGTCCCGGTGCAGGCGTTCATGGGGGCAAAATTATTGCATCTGGCGATGTTACTGATATCATTAATAATCCATTATCATTAACAGGCAAATATTTAAAAAACACTGACCTTCAGCCATTACCCGAATTGCCAAAACCTAAACAATGGCTTACTCTATCAGGCTGTACAGGAAATAATCTTAAAAATATAACTGTCGACTTTCCGCTACACACAATGTGCTGTGTTACTGGAATGAGTGGCTCAGGAAAAAGCACGCTAGTATTTGAGACGCTTATACCTGCATTGAATGAAGCCATAAATAAGAGGCACATCGTAAATCGGAATTTCAAACATTTAGATGGCTTTGAAGAAATTGATGGTTTCATTCATATGGATCAAACCCCTATTGGTAAATCAACTCGTTCTACGCCAGTTACCTATATAGGTGCTTTTGATGAAATACGTAAAATATTTGCATCACAACAGGATGCTCAGGAGCTTGGTCTGAATGAAAAGTATTTTAGCTTTAATTCCAAAGAAGGACAATGTCCAACCTGCGAGGGACAGGGACAGATCAAAGTTGCTTTTCAATACATGGCTGATCACTTTGTTACCTGTACAGATTGCAAGGGGAAACGATATAAAAGTCAAGTGCTAGAAGTAACATATAAGAATAAAAATATTGCTGATATCTTAAATATGGACGTATCTGAAGCTAAAATATTTTGGACAGATAACAAAGAAATTTTTAGTAAGTTATCAGTATTAGAAGATGTTGGTCTGCCCTATATAAAATTAGGACAAAATACAACAACTTTTAGTGGTGGTGAGTCACAACGATTAAAGTTAGCAAAGGAACTGAGTTGCAAACAAAAAAAGCATATGCTCTATATTCTGGATGAGCCAACCACCGGTCTGCATTTCAGTGATATTGAAAAACTGATCATTATTTTCAAAAAGCTGGTTACCTCCAATCACACGGTGCTAATCATTGAACATAACACAGATATTATCCGATCATCCGACTGGGTTATTGATATAGGACCGAAAGGTGGTGCCTTTGGTGGAACTCTAGTTGCTGCTGGTAGACCAAAAGATTTGAGAACCAACACCAAAAGCATCACAGGAAAATATATTTAAGGAGGCTACAATGTGCAAAAAAAAACTACGCCTGACAATTGGCGTTTTAAGTTATTCGCCTATATGTCAAGTCAAGGAGTGTCGCTGCTTGGTTCCACTATCGTTTCATTTGCGGTTATGTGGTATATTACATTGAAAACAGGATCAGGAATTGCAATCGCCGGAGTCACAATCACTACCTATTTACCGCAAGCACTAGTCCTGTTATTTGGCGGTGTTTTGGCAGACCGATATTCACCTAAAAAAATTGTAATGCTATCAGATTCTGCGATTGCCCTGTCTACGCTTGTTTTAGCTGTACTCTTTTTACTTGGCATTGATAATATTGGCTGGATATTCTTTTTTAACTGCTTGCGATCATTTGGATGTGGAATTCAGATGCCTGCCATTAAAAGCATGTTGCCTCTAATCGTTCCTGAAAAAGAATTAATGCGGGCAAACAGTATATCCACAAGTATTTGGTGTGTTATTCAGCTTATTTCCCCTGGTATAAGCGGTATTGTTATGAGCTTTATGTCAATGTCCAGTGTGTTCTTTATTGACGTAATTACTGCTGTGATAGGGGTTTCCCTACTCTCCACCATTTCTATGCCAGCACGAAAAAGTAGTGCAGAAAAATATAAGCCAATAGAGGAATTAAAATCTGGAATACGCTATATCCTCTCCAATCGCTCGTTGAAAAACAGTATTCTGTTTTATAGTATTTTTTCTTTTTTGGTTATACCTGCATCACAACTAACTCCCCTTTTAGCCTTGCAAACATTTGGAAATAAAATCTGGATATTGAGTACAATCGAAACATCTTTTTCAATTGGTGCACTGTTAGTAAGTCTATTTTTATCCTATAAAGCATTGTCAACTGCACCTTTCAAACTAATAGGTTTCTCTGCAACGCTATTCGGGTTAGTAATGATACTGCTGATTCCAAGCAAAAATATTATTCTGTTCGTTATGCTCATGTTTATAATGGGCATAGGGAGTCCATTATACTACACTCCATTAACAACACATATTCAAGAAATTACTGATGAAGCATATCTTGGACGCACATTTTCTTTTGTGGAATTATTTTCATCAGTAGCTACACCTTTTGGAATGCTAATATTTGGTCCTCTTTCAAAGTTAAGTATTGTTATACCGTTTTTAATTCCTGGAATTCTTTTAATTTTACTTGGTCTAAAATCCAAAAAAATCTCATAAAACATTGGATTCATAATAATTAAATTGCAAAGTTCCTAAATGTAATTGTAATATCAAGTTGAGGTTCCCTAGACACGTCAAGGGTCAGGGTTTACCTTATTATTTGAAGCGTTTGTTATCCCTACACAATTTTTTGCCTTACTCCAGACAAACGCACCTGCAGAGAATAAAAAAATGGCGCCTGCAATTCTTCATACCGCATTGGGTCTGAATTTATATATCTTTGTTGACTTCGGTATGTACCACTGGCACGAGGAGTAAAATTTCTATAGTGGGGTGAGGAATAATCTTATCTAATTCACTAAAATCATAATCCATATCAACAATGTCACCTGCCGCTGGACGTTTTGGAATTTCGCCAAGAAGTTCTTTAAATATTTGGGCGCGTAATTGTGTTTTTAATATAGCATACACTTGGTATTTACAGCCATGCTCGCACACACGATATATATTCAAATCCTAACCATAAGGAATTTTCCTTTTCAATTTATTTAGAGCATTCTCTTATATTATTTGTTTATAGTTTATTGCACTAATGATTTCACCTGCTTTATAACATAATAATTAATCTCTTCTGATTCTATTAATATAACATTATCATACATCTATAACAAAAATCCAAATCTTTTTAATGATTCGGATTTTTGTTATGAAATATACCCTATAAGCATTTCTTAACAAAATCAATAGGAAACATTGTACGTTCTGCGGTTTCCTCAACTGATAGTCCTTGTTTCAAAAAACGCTTTATAACACTTTCTATGCTTTCCGCAACTTCAATAATATGCATATCTGGATCGTATAGCCGAATACTTCTTTGGCCCCAAGCATATTCTTTGATGTCATGTAAAAACTCTATACTGCTTATATTTTTTAACTGCAAGTTCCAATTATCTAAATCTGTTACTTCAAAATACAATTGAAAATTATGTGCTTTTTGTAATATATCATTTTCACTTAATCCAATCAATTTAGAATAATCCTGTTGTATCGAAAACCCACCTTCAAAGGTAACATGTTCACCCATATCAAAAACAATTTTTTGTTCAAGGACATTTACATAAAATGCTTTTGACACATCAACATCTTTAACCGTCAAAAGAGATCCTCCATATTCCATAAAACCACCTCCAGTATTAGTGTATCTTATGGTTTGAATATTGAATTGGAAAAATCGGACATGTTTTTTAAATATTGCGTAGGTGGCACTCCACATATCTCCTTGAAGTCGTTTATAAAATGAGATTGGTCATAATAACCTGCTTGTTGTGATATCAAAGTACAGCTACTTTTTAAATTTTTCATCTGCCCTATCGCATTATTTATTCTCACAATTCTTGAGAACAATTTTACGTTCATTCCGATATATTGATAAAAAAGTCTATTCAAATGCCTTTCACTGTAATGCTCTGAAAATGATAATTCTTTTATATGTAAAAAACCATTATTATTATGTATTTTTCTTATCAATCCTAACATGGTATTTATTTGGTAAACATCAGCCATATGAGAAAGAAAAGTCGCATTCAGTCCATTTACCAAATCATTAACATCAATAGCTTTTTCAATTATATTGCAAAGCGAAGTATTTAGGGACTTATTAACTGCCTCCAAATCAATTCTTATATCAGTAAATTCTTTTTGATTGACGCCCGTAAATTGATATAGTCCACATGGTTTCAATTCAACTAATAATAGAAAATTATAATTATTAGCTTCACTCCCAATTACATTTATTTTTGAAGAAGCCCCCCATAATTCACTCTTTATACTTTTTCCGTCATAAGCAAAAGAAAAGGTTCCACTTGCATCTGGAATAATCGTGTATTTTTCAGAAAGCATATTTTTTTCGGGGAATAGAATATTATAGGTTGATATATAAGGATTTAATACTTCATGTGGTGAAATATATACATTGCACTGTGTAGTTAAAAACTTATTATCAGATCTATTAATCAGCATATTCTTTACCTCTTCGAAGTAATTGAGAAGACTTCCTAATAGAATATGTTTTTAATCTATCCATTATTTTAATCCTCACTTTTTATTGTTCTAGTTATCATTATAATACACCACTTTACAAGTAATTGATTGTTCGTTTCCATAAAATAACAAAATCAGATACCTTAATCCTAGGAATACTAATTTTACAAGAACCAAACCCCTAGGAGGCATCTGATATGATTAGTATTTCCAATAATTCAATAAAACAAACTATATACACGTACTTTTTTCAATATCGAACAGTATTCCACAAAAGAAGTTTTAACACTTTCATTTGGTTAATATCAGGTATTCTTTGCTTTGAGGAAATTCGTTCCATTAAGTTTGTATATGATTATTTTATTTGCAAGTATTCTTGTTGTTCTTTGAACTCTTTCTATTACTTTTTATCCTAT
>NZ_SLWV01000036.1 GCF_004345705.1 Marinisporobacter balticus | reverse complement strand
AATCCTCATTCACTTTACCTTCTATTACAATCTCAATTTCATCTGAAATCAGTTTGACAGATTCTAGTTCACTAGTTTTATCTTTCTTCATACATATCCAACTAACCCAGGTAAAATTAATAGCATCACAATTAGTAACTTGAAATTTTTCATTGTATTAATCCCTTCAAAATATTATATTGCGCAGCACTTAGTATTACTAACCTTAGACAGGCTAAACATTTCCGCAACAGTATTTCGTCTAACGTTCTTGCTATGTTGCGACGTTCCACATGGTTTTTGTGGAATGTTTGAAAATAGTATGTTATATGCTGTTTTAATTCATAGGAATTATTTCATCATTTTTAGAAATTCTCTTTAATGTTGGATATTCCCTATCTTCTGATGACATATACATAATCCATTTACCAATGACACTTAAATTCTCAACGTCTCGATCATCATTAATTTTTTTCATATCTATTCCGTTTTCATCAATCTTATATAGCCCTTCTCCTTCATCAAGAGGTTGTTTTCCATATTTAGAATAATAAATCCAAATATCATTTTTACAGAATTTTGATACTTTTTCATCCACAAGTAATTGTATATATTTATTCTTTAAGTTCAATTTATACAATTTATAATCTTTTTCATCTACATAATAAATATAATTATCTTCTATAATCATATCCCTAGTTTGAACATTTACAATAACCTTTTTATTATTACCATCTAAGTCCATACAATTTAAATATCTTGTTTTATCATATTCAAAGCTATAATATATTTTCCCATTATATAAAGCCATATCATAAGTCTCTACATTACTTATTTTTTTAAAATTTTCTCCATTAATAGTCATTTTACATATACCTGAGTTATTCTTAGACACTTTAATAAAGTATATCCAATCACCTATAACATGGGGATCTATTGTAAAATCCATCATCGGCACTTTAGATACTTCACTTCCATCAATCTTTCTTCTTATTAAATTGTCCCCCTGCATATAAAGCAAGTAATCTCCTATAATATTAAGGTGACAAATGCCATTTCCTGATCCTTGTCTTACTAAGGTTTTTCCATTTTTGAATTCTTTATCAGAACGATATAGCCATAAATTATCTTTCAAGTAAAAAATATATTCATCATTTTCTACTGCATGCCCATAATTATTTATATTTCCTTCAATATTACCCATTTTCTTATCATTTGATAGATGTAGTTTTTTTACATTCTTAATTTTAAAGTCATAATACTTCTCATGAAATGTTTGAAATATATTAACATTTAACTTGATTACCCCTATCGCATGCAATAAGACAAAGCAATAAAATATTAACATACCTCTTTTAATTGTTTTTTTCTCTTCTTCCATTTTTCACCTCTCATCATATTTTTAAAATTGCATATAACGGTTTTACAGTTCACTGTGTCCTACGAGGTTTTGTGTAGGATAGTGTGCACTGTATGTTAGATGCTGTAATATAAAAATTTCTATTAATTATTGTGATTAACTAATTCAATAAATTTCTCTGATAACTCCAATAGCTCAGATTTATTGTTAACTTTATTCATAACTCTAATAAAACGCCAATTATTTTTTAAATCTATTCTAATTGAGTTTCTATCATATTCACGAATCGATTTTATATTACACCATTTTGTAAATCTCCCATTAAAGTATATACCTTCTTCAAACACTGTTATTTTTCTCCAATAATTAATTGTATTTATTGCTATATATATAATAAGTAATACTCCATCAACCATGTATTGTATCCAATTACATAATACCCATATATTAAATATTATGGATAAAATCAAAACAACTATTGAAACATTTCTCATATCAGATTTATGTTTAAAACTATCAATTTTATTTCTACTATATCTTTTAAATTCCAAATAATGTCTTGCTGTTTTTGAAAATTCAACAATCAATATAATTACTAGAAATAAATTTATGTTTCTCATTTTTCATCTCTCCTCTCACTCACAACTAATATCTATAATTATTTATATGGCATCTAACGTTTTGGGGCTTTGAGACGTCAATGACTCTCCCCAAAAACACGCTTCGATGTCGTCTAAAGCCTTTGTTATGTGAAGTTTTATGATTTATAAATCCATATTTCCGCTTATGTAAGATGTGTTACATTCATTGCACACAACCTTGCAGTAATAGGACTCTATGTTCTTATTTACTACAGAAAATAAAGGCGAATCATCATGAGGGCAGCAATACCTGTTTTTCACAAGTTTTAAATCTTTACAAGAATTTTTATATTCATCCTCAAAATAACCCAGTTTAAATTTTGCAACGTTTCCACATGAGCATTTGGATTTAAATTCAAAAGTTTGATAAGTACTATAACATAAATACCCAATAGTATTATCGCATTGATTGCAATACATCCAACTACCATTATTTTTCAACATTCTTCCGTTTTCAATTTCTCTATACAATAATTTCTTACTTGGCATCGTCTTCTCCCCCTATGCTAAATAGCCAACTATACTTCCTAAAATTAACGACATTACTATAATTATTGGAACCGATTTTTGATCTTCTTTCATAACCATTATAGCTACTGGAACTCCCGTAAGTAATCCTATCAAAGCTCCATTGCTCCACCCAGTTAAACCAAAAACACTTGAATATGAAATAATCACTCCCAAAGCAACCCAATGAATAAAAGCTGATATAACAGAAAATCTATCCATTTTCTTTAATATCATTGGAAGTATATCTATAACCCCTGCTCCAACACCTAACATTATAGCTCTTAACATTTCGTTACGCATACCTTCCCCCTCTTGATATCTAACATATCCTAAACCATAAAATTTCACATAACGTTCAGCTATGTTACGACGTTCCACATGCCTTCCGTGGAATGTTTGAAGATAGTATGTTATCTACAGTAGCTCCCGAAGTAGCACTCTATAACCCGTCCCCCTCTAAGTAACTCTATTTCATTCTTTTAAATGTTTCATCCACTGAAATACATTCTGCGTATCTACAATTCCACATAAACTCATTGTAATATTTGTAACTTTGCTCTGAAGACATAAACTTATTATTAACTGTTGTATTTGCATACGCTGGAACTATAATATTAAACCCATGTTCAAATCCACATTTTATAGTAGCATCAATACAATAATCTGTTTGAAGCCCTACAACAATGATATCTTTTTCACCTTTATCTATTAAATATTCTAATAACCCAGTCCCTTTAAAAGCACTATTAACCTCTTTATTAAATATTTTTTCTTCACTCATTGGTTGAAATTTTTCATATATTTCAAACCCATCAGTTCCTTTTGTTAATTCACTTCCTATCCCATCATCATGACGTACATATATTACTTCAATATTATTTGTCCTCGCCTCATGTATTATTTTTTCAACATTAGATACAAACATATTAAATTTATATAATTTTTCGTTTGTTATTAATTTTTGTGTATCAACCACTAATAAAATCATTTTTATCTCCCCTTTAAATTACTATTTATTTGTGTTATTTTTTTTGATTTTCTTTTTAGTATATTGCTATTGTAGATAACTACTCATTTCACGAATCAGTTTCGCTATTTATCTATATATGGATGGATTAGCGAAACTGGTTCATGAATATTTACTTATTTCTGTTATTTTTTAATCCCTTCCCTTAAGTATTCTATCTAATGGACTTTCGATTTTTCTTATGCTTTTCTTACTTACATGTGTGTAGATTTCTGTCGTTTTTGAACTGCTATGACCTAGTAATTCCTGTATATATCTTAGATCTGTACCTCCTTCTAACAGATGGGTGGCAAATGAATGCCTTAAAGTATGAACAGTCGCATTTTTCTTCATTTTAGCTTTCTCACATGCCCTTTTGAATATCTTCTGAACTGATCTATCATGCAGATGTTGGCCTTCATTACCACCTGGAAAAAGCCAGTCCTTTAGTCTATATTCCTTTGCATATTCTCTAAGCATTTTAAGTGCATTATCAGATAATATCGTATATCTATCCTTTCTCCCCTTCCCCTGTCTTATATGAATCATCATCCTCTCGCTATCTATATCATCTACTTTTAATCTAATAACTTCTCCTAATCTAAGACCTGCTGAATATATGACAAATAGTAGGGCTTTGTGTTTTTTGTTCTCAACTGAGTTTAGAATATCTATCACTTCTTTTTCACTCAATATATCAGGTAATTTCTTTTCCTTATTAGGCCTTGGTATTTCATATAAAATGTTTCCTTTACTAAGTACATATCTATATAAAAATTTGATAGAACTTAATGCTTGATTTACATATGAATGACTATTACTACTCTCATACAACAAAACATACATATATTTCTCCACATCTTCTTTTGTCAATTGATCAAGTATTTTATTACAGAATTTTAAAAATCTTTTTGAGTGTCCTATATATGCTTTTATAGTCTTTGGACTAAACCCCTTTAAAACTAGTTGCTCATGTAATTTATTTTCCACGTCCTTTAAATTAAAGTTATATGATTCCTCCAATTCTTTAAGGATGTGTTCAATTGAATAATTACAATTCATTTCTTCATCTTTGAGAAGATTAAATAATTTTAGCTTGCTTTTATCATTATTCGGTATGATCCAACACTTTTCATCTGATTTCCATTCTCTTCCCTTTATTCTTCTTATTTTCTTTACAAATTCTTTATTATAATCAAAATAGACTGCAATTTGTTGATCATTTCTTTCTTCCACATTCATTTTGTTATATTCCTTCTTTCCAATTATACTATTTTTTTCCTTTAGTTTGTAAATTAATCTTAAAGTCTCCAAGCATTTCGCCAATATATACCGAACATACGTTTGTTTATATTTTATGCTTTCTACCACAAAAAATACTACTCCTTTTACTAATAGTGCTCTACTCATAATCAAATCCTAAATAGAGTATGCTATTTTAAAAAACAGGAAATTTTTTGTGCATTCGTGCACACAAAAAAACTCCAGCTTATTTACTGAAGTTTTCTTTATCTTTGATCCTTTCAATGACCTCTTGATCTGAAAGTTTTTTCATATTATTGTATTCATTTTTTTCTAGTAAGTTATCAAATTGACAAATGCTTCTATAAGGACAATAATCACAAGCTGCTTGCTTTCCATTTTTACAAGGTGCGATCTGAATGTTTCCCTTTAGCATTTCATAGCTAATTTCTTTCACGAGTTTTCGAACGTGCTTGATTAAATCCATGAAAGTAGTCTCATCAACGGCAGAGGATTTACTATAGAATTCTCCTAATTTATTAAGTCCTACAGGAATAATGTCAGAATATCCTTCTATGTCTTTATCCATCTGTCGAACAATATTTACATCCTTTAGTACTAACCCCTTCATTTTAAGCTTCCTTCGGATTTCTTTTTCAATGAATGCGATAGCCTTTTCCTCTGTTTTAATCATAGGATCATCAATTTTAAAGTAGAAAATCCCCGCTGGCTTTTTCTCTTTTCGAGGAATGTCTTCTTTTCTTTTTAGAATAGCATCTAGATAAATCATTAGCTGAAGCTGAAGGCCATAGTAAACATCTGATAATCTAAATTCTTTATTTCCTGACTTATAATCAATGATTTTCACATATTCGTCATCGCCATCCTCGAGTAAATCTACCCGATCAATTCTTCCTTCTAAATAAATTTTTTCTCCATCTGCCAATTCTATTTCCATAGGTGGATACATTTGATCCATTCCAAAAGCCACTTCATAGCCCATAGGTTCAAAGCCACTTTCTCTAATATGTTCTGTAAGTATCCAAACGGCTCTTTTACTGATCCTTTTTAGCCTTGTTACAAGATATTTGTACCGACTCGTACTAAGCATCACGCCATTTCCATAGTTTGGTATGATTTGCTCAATTACATCCTCCATCATACGATCGCATTGATTTTTTTCCAGCTTACGCCAATTCAAATTTTCATCTTTCAGTTTATTCGTAAACTTTTCCATAGATTGATGAAAGATATCTCCTATATCTGGTGCCTTTACTTCAAACATTTTTCTTTCCTTAGGCTTCAGTCCATATTTTACAAAATGGGCAAAAGGACAATTTACAAATTGCTCAAGTCTTGATACACTAGATTTAATCGGTGTATCATATAGTTTTTTGGCATTACTAGATTCAATATATTCTACCTGATTATCATGAAAAAATCCTTCAATAACTGCTTCTCTTTTTTGTTTCCATGCTTCATTCTGATAGTACCAGCTATATACATCCCACCATAATCCTTCAATGGTTTTTCCATCCACATTTGCACGTATATTCTCAACTAAATATTTAAAAGTACTTTTAGGTGTAGATATCAATTGTTTTTGTTGATCCATGCTGTGGATAACATCGCTTTTTATACTTAATTTTGTGAATATTTTCTTAAATCTATCTATTAAGATGGATGGGCGCATAGCTTTTCCTTCTTGGTCTGCCATAGCATAACTAATCCACAGATATTCACTAGGTTTTGTAAAGGTTGTATAGATGATAAACTTCTCTTCATAAGCTTTTCTTTGACTATCATATCCTAACGTAATATCTTTTTCTTTCATAGAAATTCTTTCTTCATCAGACAAAATGCCATCATCATCTTTTCCAGATGGCAATATGCCATCATTTACGCCTACTACAAATAAAGCTTTAATATCATGACTTTTAGACCTTTGCATATTCCCTACTAATACTTGATCAATAGTTGTAGGAATAATGCCTACCTCTAAGGATGAAAAACCAGACTCTAATACCCTTATATATTCTTTCAGTGTAATTTTTTGTTCTCCAATAATTTCTACCATCTGGTCAAATACTTCCATTACAATGTTCCATATTTGAGTATTTTCATTCACATATTCATACTGCCCCATTTCTCTTAGGACATCAATCCATTTTTCAAGTTTTTCATGAACTTCTATATCTTGCAAATACGCATATAAACCTTTTGTAATATCTCCTACAGTCTTTTTCCCTTTGATTTTTTTTTCTAATTTCTTCATAGGTTCTATAAACTTTTCTCTACTTTGATTCAACCCATCAATATTTTTTTCTTCTCCCCATGCAAAAGGTTCTTTCCATTTATTTCCTTGTACACCATACTGAAGCACATAGTTTTCTAGTTTTTCATAACTGTCATCGGCTATTCCACTAAATCCTGTTTTAAAAAATCGAAAAACATCTTCATACTTATATCCCCTATACACAGCAGCTAATGCAGACAGAATCAATTCAATAATTGGATTATGCATAATATTTCTCTTTTGATCTAAGAAATAAGGAATATCATATTCTTCAAAAACGCGCTTAATCATGGGCCCATAATGGTCTAGATCATTGCAAACAACTGCAATATCATTCCATCTATATCCCTTATCCCTTACAAAAGACACCACTTTCGAAGCTACATTTTCAATTTCTGTATAAAGACTCAATCCTGCAAAAATATTCATATTTATAAGTTCTTTATCAGATTTATTATAGGGGTAAGCATAAAATTCTTGTTCTATATGATAGATCGCAGATGATTTTGTTTGGATTTCTATTTTATTTTTGTCTAGGTCAATGATCTCCGCTGGCAATCCATATTTCAACGTAATATCATTAATATTTTGGTAAGTAAGCTCTGATATTTTAAATAAATCTCCATCTTTAGATTTTGCTGAAAATTCCATAGTAAATGTTATGGTCATCTGTTTTGCCATCGTCATAATTTTTTCAATGATATGGTAAGTCTGGGGTGTGAAACTTTGAAATCCATCAATCCATATTTCTGCATCCTTTAAAAATTCTGCATCCTGCATCTTTTCAATCAATAAATTCAAATAATCTTCTGTATCAATATATCGCCCTTTTAAATAAGTTTCAAATTGTTCATAGATATGGGCAATATCCTTTAATTTATGATAAAGAATACCATCCTTTTCTATTTCATCTAGGGTATTTAATAAATCTATAGGCAAGACATCGTGTTGCTTAAGTTCACATAATAATTCATTAAACATAGATACAAAACCATCTTGCTGAGAAGCTTTCTTGTAAATGCTTAAATCCTTTTCTGCTTCATCAATAATTTTTCGAAGAACCATATTTTTTCCTTGCTCATTAATATGTATCCTTGTGATGCCCCCTACCTCATTTAAAACCTTATGCGCAAGTCTTGTAAAACTTAAAACTTCTACATCCATGATCCCTGGTAAATCTAGTTTTTCTATCAAATCTCTTTCTGCTTGTAATGTAAACTGCTCTGGTACAATTAAAATTAATCTATTATGATCGGTATCTTCTAATGATTTTTTTATCTCTTCTAGCACGGAATGTGTTTTTCCCATACCTGCTCTTCCGAAAATATATCTTATACCCAATATACTCACCTCTTTGCTTTCTTATATAGAATTATATCATAATGCACTTATTTTTATTAAGCTCATCTTTAAGTATCGACGCCACTCCACATAAAACAGAAAATTTTTATTCTCCCACTTATTATGTTCATCCTAGATAGGAATCTTATGTATTGTCAAAAATCATATTCTTCCTATATAATCCATTTTGGTTTATAATAATACTATATGCAAATGTCTCTATAAGCATCGAATTTAATTCATTATTATAAGGAGGTTCAATTTATGGATGAAAACGCATCTTGGGTTATGGAAAAAAAAGTTGAAAGAACAATGGAAAACTTAGAGAAAAACAATATGGATGCTTTCTATGTAGCAGATGAAAAAGGGCTACTTCAAAAAATTGGTGAACTTATCAATAAAGGAGATACGGTGTCCGTAGGTGGCTCTATGACTCTTTTTGAAACAGGGGTTATTGATCTGCTTCGTAGCGGAAAATATAATTTTTTAGACCGCTATGCACAAGGATTAAGCACGGATGCGATTAAAGAAATTTATAGAAAAAGTTTTTCTGCAGATGCCTATTTTACAAGCAGTAATGCGCTAACTGAAAATGGAGAATTATACAATGTAGATGGTACAGGAAATAGAGTTGCTAGTATGATTTATGGCCCCGATAAAGTTATTGTAGTTGTGGGTATTAATAAAATCGTAAAAGATGTAGATGAAGCCATTGAAAGAAACAAAAGAATGGCAGCACCAGCAAATGCAAAAAGATTAAATAGAAAAACACCCTGTGCAAGCCTAGGTTATTGTACGAACTGTAATAGTCCTGACCGAATTTGTAATGATTATGTTTTAATAAAAAGACAAGGCATTAAAGGAAGAATCAAGGTAATCATTGTAAATAAAGATTTTGGCTACTAGAAAAAAACCACGATCTGAAAATCGTGGTTTTTCGATGACTACTTCTTTTTCAATGTATACTTATCAATAAGGTCTACCAACTGATCTATATCTGGTTTACTCATTTGCGCTTCGGCTCCTACAGATTCACCTTTATGATGCAAATCATCTGTAATCAATGAAGAGAATATAATAACAGGTAGATCCCTTAATATCGGATCTTCTTTGATTTTTCTTGTAAGGGTATGTCCATCCATCTGAGGCATTTCAATATCTGTTATCAAGGCATCAACATATTTAAAGATTTCTTTCCCCTTTTCTTTTGTTTGATTTCTTAAATAATTAAACGTTTCTTCTCCATCATTAAAAAACGTAAGATTTGTATATCCAGATTCCGTTAATACATCCTTTAACATGGTTCTAATGGTTGTAGAATCATCTGCTAAAAGAAGCCTCACAGCAGACCGCGCTTTATTGTATTCTATTTTTTCAATTCCTTCCTCATATCCACCATAAGATGATCGCATATCCATAAATATTTTTTCAAAATCTAATAACATCAATATTTTACCATCCATAACAATATTCCCTATCACTAAAGAATCCGATACAATTTCATCTGGTTTTTCAATTTGATTCCATCCAATACGATGTATACCTATCACACGATCTACTACAAATGCTACCTCTGTTTTATTAAATTCACACAATAATGCCCTATTTTTTTCATTGCTTAATCCTTTTTCTTTTTCTAAAACATATTTTAAATCTATTAAAGTAATTGTTTTTCCACGAACCAATGTCATTCCAGCTATCGCAGCTGATATATTTGGAAGTTTTGTGATATTATCTACTTGAAATATCTCTTTTGTTTTTATAACATTAATCGCATAATGTTTGTTAGCTACAACAAATTCTAATACTTCTACTTCCCCAGTTCCACTCTCTAATAGTATTCCTGCCTGATCCTTCATAACAACCCCTCCTACTAAAATAATTAACACACAACGCTTTTTTTATAATATTCTCCTTTTTTCTACAATTACCTCCTTGTTTTAGATATTTTTATTTCTACTTATCTTGATCTCTTCTGTCATTTCAAGAAAATAAATATTTCCATTGACAATGTATTTTTATTCATTGTATAATTGTATACATAAATACGGCGAATAATATTATTTATATCTATTCCTTAAAAATTTGAAAGGAGCTCTTTTATGAAAAAAACTTTAACATATAAAATTCTCGAAAAAAATTTACTGACTGGAACCCTCAAAACAGGAAATGAAATTTCTGTAAAAGTCAATCAAACCCTAACACAAGATTCAACAGGTACAATGGTTTATCTTCAATTAGAAGCTATGTGTATCAAGGATATAAAAACAGATTTATCCGTAGCATATATTGACCATAACACGCTACAAGCTGGATTTGAAAATGCAGACGATCACGAATTTATTAAATCAGCTGCTGCAAAATACGGAATCATTTATTCAAAACCTGGAAATGGCATTTGCCACCAATTACATTTAGAAAGATTCGGAAAACCTGGAGATATCCTCATTGGTTCTGACAGTCACACCCCTACATGTGGTGGTCTCGGTATGCTTAGTATTGGCTGCGGAGGATTAGATGTAGCTGTTGGCATGGCAAAGGGATCTTATTATTTGAAAGCACCAAAGGTATTAAATATTGAACTTATAGGAAAGTTAAATCCTTGGGTTTCTGCAAAAGACATTATTTTATATATTTTAAAAGAATTAACGGTTAAAGGCGGTGTAGGATATATTGTAGAATATTCTGGCAATGGTGTAAAAGAATTATCTCTTACAGATAGAGCGACCATTACAAATATGGGAGCTGAGCTTGGTGCAACTACATCTATTTTCCCGAGTGATGAAATCACAAAAGATTTTCTAACAAGACAATGTAGAGAAAAAGATTTTATAACTTTATCAGCAGATGTTGATGCAGTTTATGATAAAAAAATTAAAATTAACTTAGATGAAATTCAACCAATGACTGCTATACCCCATAGTCCAGACAATGTTGCTCAAGTAGCATCACTTAACAACGCAAAAATAGATCAAGTTGCAATTGGTAGCTGTACAAATTCTTCTTACACAGATTTAATGAAGGTAGCAAAAATATTAAAAGGAAAAAAAGTTCATAAAGATGTGAGTTTGGTCATCTCACCAGGCTCAAGTAATATCTTAAAGATGATGGCAGACAACGGTGCACTTGGTGATTTAATTGCTTCAGGTGCAAGAATACTTGAAGCTGCTTGTGGTCCATGTATTGGTATGGGGCAAGCGCCTAAGTCAAATGCTATTTCTCTAAGAACTTTTAACAGAAACTTCAAAGGAAGATGTGGCACAAAAAATGCAGATGTTTATTTAGTAAGTCCTGAAACAGCAGCTGTATCATCGATCACAGGATACTTAACAGATCCATCCACATGCGGAGATATGCCAAAAGTTGAAATTCCCGAGAAATTCCATGTTTCTGAAAACTATTTTATCTATCCTTTGAAAGATAGAAACAATTTGAAAGTAGTTATGGGGCCAAATATTAAACCATTCCCTATAAACAAAGCACTAACACCTACACTTGACGGAAAACTTTTGTTAAAGACAGGCGATAATATCACAACAGATGACATCATGCCTTCGAATGCAAAACTACTTCCATTTAGATCAAATATCCCTGAATTATCTAAATATTGTTTTGGTACCCTTTTAGATGATTTTCATATACGCGCTACGGAAAATAATGGTGGTTTCGTTATAGGTGGAGAAAATTATGGCCAAGGATCAAGCAGAGAACATGCAGCATTAGTACCTCTCTACCTTGGGGTAAAAGCAGTCATTGCAAAATCCTTTGCAAGAATTCATAAAACAAATTTAATTAATTCAGGAATCTTGCCATTCGTATTTAAGCATAAAGATGATTACAAAAATTTTGACGCATTTGATGCACTTGAAATTAATGATCTACACAATGCGCTTGATCATGGTTTAGAAATCATATTAATCAACAAAACAAAAGATATTACTACCCAATTAATATTTGAAGGTTCTCTTAGAGATATTGAAATATTAAAACTTGGTGGCTATCTAAATTGGGCTAAAAATTCAGATATTTAGAAAGAGGTGGCGAAAATGTATAATATAACATTAATTCCTGGTGATGGTATCGGACCTGAAGTAGTTTCTGCTGCTAAAAAGATCGTTGAAGCTACGGGTTTAAACGTGAATTGGGATATTGTAAACGCTGGCGCAGATGTTTATAAAAAAACAGGTGTACTTGTTCCAGATGAAGTTTACGAAAGTATTGAAAAAAACAAAATTGCTTTAAAAGGTCCTATCACAACCCCAATCGGAAGTGGTTTTAGAAGTATAAATGTAATGCTACGAAAAAAATATAATTTATTTTCAAATATTCGGCCTGTAAAAACAATACCTGGGACAGATTCTCCCTTTAAAAATATAGATCTTATTATTTTCAGAGAAAACACAGAAGGTTTATATAGTGGTATTGAAAAAAAACATTCAGAAAATGTTGCTGAAGCAACTAAGATTGTTACAAGCGCAGCATCCTTAAATATTATAAACGAAGCCTTTGCTTATGCAAGGAAAAATAATAAGAAAAAGGTCACTGTCGTTCATAAGGCAAATATTATGAAGCTTACAGATGGATTGTTCTTAGATTGTGCAAGAGAAGTTTCTAAAAATTATCCAGAAATTCTCTTAGATGAAGTCATCGTAGACAATATGTGCATGCAACTCGTGATGAATCCATCACAATTTGAAGTTATCGTAACTACAAACCTTTATGGAGATATATTATCTGATTTATGCGCTGGACTTGTTGGAGGACTGGGGCTTGTCCCTGGCGCAAATATTGGAGAGAATATGGCCATCTTTGAAGCCGTACATGGAAGTGCTCCAGATATTGCTGGAAAAAATGTTGCCAACCCGACCGCTATTATTTTATCTGCTGCCATGATGTTAAATTATTTAGGCGAAAAAGAAAAATCAAATTTAATCATAGATGCTGTTATAGAAGTTATTGGTGAAGGAAAATTTCTTACAAAAGATCTAGGAGGCATCGCACATACAGCAGATATAACAAATGCAATCATTGGAAAAATTCAAACCCTAAAAAATTTATAATTAGGAAGGTGAATAACTTGAATAAGCGAGTTGATTATACAATCCTTGGCAATCTAGCAATTTTAGCTAAAAAAAATAATCTTACAAACCCAGAAGTATATGCATTCATCAAAGAGGTAAGCAAATTAGACCAGGATATGCAACCTTCCATCCTTGAACTTTTGTCAGATTTAGCTAAAAAAAACAACTTCATCCAACCCGAATACTATGACAAATACAATGTAAAGAGAGGCTTACGAAATAGCAATGGTACAGGCGTTTTAGTTGGACTTACTGAAATTGGTTCCGTTGAAGGATATAAATTAGAAGAAAATAAAAAAGTTCCAGCAGAAGGACAATTGTTTTATAGAGGAATAGAAATAAAAGAATTGGTTTCTGGTTTTCAAAGAGAAAAGAGACATGGATTTGAAGAAACCACATATCTTTTACTATTTGGCGCACTTCCTACCAGAAATGATTTAGAAAACTTTAATGATTTGCTTGATGAATCAAGACAGCTTCCAGCTGGTTATACTGAAAATATGATCCTCAAAATTCCAAGCAAAGATATTATGAATAAGCTTCAAAGAAGTATTCTCGTTCTCTATTCTCATGATGAAACACCAGATGATCTTGGCATAAAGAATATATTAAGACAAAGTATACAGCTTATTGCAAGATTTCCAACCATTATATCCTATGGTTATCAAGCAAAAGCCCATAACTTTGACAACAAGAGCTTATTTATTCACCCCCCTCAAAGAGGAATAGGCACAGCAGAAAACATTTTATACATGACAAGATCAGATAATCAATATACAAAAACTGAAGCAGAAACACTAGATTTATCTTTAATTCTTCATGCAGAACATGGAGGTGGAAACAACTCTGCCTTTGCAACCCATGTTGTTTCATCCTCTGGTACAGACACTTACTCTGCTATTTCAACTGCGGTTGGTTCCTTAAAAGGACACAAGCATGGTGGTGCAAATATAAGGGTTCGTGAAATGATTTTAAATATCAAGGAGAATGTATCAAATATTCATGACCGTGGGAAACTAAAAGATTATTTATTAAAGATTCTGCGCAAAGAAGTCTTTAACAAAGAGGGTCTTATTTATGGAATGGGCCATGCAGTTTATACAAAATCAGATCCAAGAGCTCTTTTATTAAAAGAAAAAGCTCACGAATTAGCCATTGAAAAAGATACAGTTGATGAATTTAACTTGTATAAAAATATTGAAGAATTAACCATTGAATTATTCAAAGAAATGAAAGGAAAAGATGTACACATCGCAGCAAATGTAGATCTTTATTCTGGATTCGTCTATGAAATGTTAAATATTCCACCAGAACTCTATACTCCACTTTTTGCTACAGCTAGAATCGCAGGGTGGTGTGCTCATAGAATTGAACAAATTGTCAGTGATCAAAAAATTATGCGACCCGCTTATAAAAGTGTTCATGTTCATAAAAATTATATTCCTTTAAATGAAAGAATGTAAAAAAAATCCCACGGTCGAAAGATCATGGGATTTTCTATGACTTATAAGAAAAAGGACAACAAACTTGTAGCTAAAATTAACATAAAAGCGCCACCAATACGAGAGGATATCTGTGCAAATGGCATAAGTTCCATTCTCTTTGCTGCGGATAAAACTGCAACATCTCCTGTTCCACCCATATTTGCCATACAGAGACCACCTGTTATTGCCGCCTCAATTGGATAGAATCCTAGTAAACGTCCAACGAACCCTGAACCAATTGTTGCACCTAGTACAGTCATAAATACTAATACAATATAAATAACTGATAAAGAATTAATGACTGCATTTAAATCTGTATAAGCTACACCGATTCCTACAAGTAATGCCGGTGTAAAGTTTGTCATAACGAATCTAAACCACTGAAATGCACCTTTTTCATACTTCTCTGGAATAATACCTAGTACCTTTACAACAGCAACACTGATAATCATTAATGCGTAGGAGTGAATTGGAATAAATTTTGCGAGTATGTTTCCCCATACAAAGAACGTAGTGGAAATTAATATGCCTATTCCCATGAGTGCATAATCTAGCTTTATTTCAACTTGTTTTTCTTCTTTTACTTCTTCTTGTGACTTCATGAGCTTCCCATTTCCTGATAAACTACTATTTTTCTTTCCTACTTTGTCTAATAATCCAGCTACAACAATAGCCATAGCATTTCCTAAAGCTAACGCTGGAACCATTTTTGACATCATCTGTGCTGGATCTACATTTAATGTTTGCCCAAATATTTGAGATAGCGGCACGGCTCCTGCTCCCATACCTCCACCCATGATTGGAATAGCAACATAGAAAATGGCTTCTTTTGCTCCATATCCCATAATCATGCCAACAAGTCCAGTAAGTCCTATTGCAGCTACAACACCACCTAGTATTACAGGTAGATATCTGACAGAAGCACTAATTAATAATTTTCTATTCATCCCTAAAATACTACCTGTTATAAGCGCTGCAATATAGAAACTTAAAAAACCTTCACCCTTCATAAAGTTTGTCATAATTTCTTTTGAAGTTTCAGGAAGCCCCCCATAAGTAACAAGTGCTGCTGAACCAAATATTACAATAATTGCGCCTCCACCTAGATAATCTTTTACAATAGGAAGACGATTTCCTACTTCATTCAATATGGCACCTACAATCATCATAAGTGGAAATGCGCCAATCATTCCCTTTGGCAAAGCGCCCATGAATGTTGCTACCAAAATAACAACTGTAAGAACTGAAAATACTGGTAAAGAAATTCCCATAATTTGAAATCCTTTATTTTCGTTTAATTTCGTACATGCTTTCATCCATACTCCTCCTTATTTTTTATAACTTTGCAATACCTGTATCTTTCGCAGCTTTAGCTACTGCATTTGCAACAGTTTCAACAATTCTCTCATCAAAAGGCTTTGGAATAATATATTCTTCATTTAATTCACTTTCATCGATAATTTCTGCAATTGCATTGGCCGCTGCAACTTTCATTGCTTCGTTAATATCTGTAGCTCTTACTGCTAATGCACCCTTAAATATTCCTGGGAATGCTAAAACATTATTGATTTGATTTGCAAAGTCAGATCTTCCTGACCCTACAACTCTTGCACCTGCTTCGATTGCCAATGCTGGCATAATTTCTGGAATTGGATTTGCCATTGCAAATACAATTGCATCCTTATTCATTGAAGCTACCATTTCTTTTGTGACTACATTTGGTGACGAAACACCAATAAATACATCTGCACCCTTTAGTGCATCTACTAATGTCCCTTTTTCATTGTTTGGATTGGTGATTTTTACAAGCTCTTCTTTTACTGGATTACTTCCTCCTTCCTCAAGAATGCCGTGTCTATCACATACCAAAATTTCTTTTGCATTCATATTTAATAACATTTTAACAATTGCAGAACCTGCTGCCCCTGGCCCATTTACAGCAATTCTAATATCTTCCCATTTTTTATTTACTAATTTTAAAGCATTGATTAAACCTGCAACAACAACAATTGCTGTTCCATGTTGATCATCATGGAATACTGGTATATCTAATTCTTCTTTTAATCTTTTTTCTATTTCTATACATCTTGGTGCAGAAATATCTTCTAAATTAATTCCTCCAAAAGTTGGCGCCAATTTTTTCACAAGATCAACAATTTCATCTACATTTTTTGTATCTACACATATAGGAAATGCATCTACTCCCGCAAATGCTTTAAATAATACTGCCTTTCCTTCCATTACTGGTAATGCAGCTTCAGGACCTATATCTCCAAGTCCAAGTACTGCTGTTCCATCACTTACAACTGCAACCAAGTTTCCCTTTGAAGTATACTTATATACATCTTCTTTATTTTCTGCAATTTTTCTGCATGGTTCCGCTACCCCTGGTGTATAGGCAATACTTAACTCATCTTTATTGGTTACACCTATCTTTGATACAACACTGATTTTTCCTTTATGTGCTTCATGTACTTCTAATGCTTTTTTTGAGTAATCCATTTTTTTCATTCCTTTCTCATATCGTTTTTGCGTTTATACCCTGTAACACGTTTTCTTTCTTCACATTTAATTATAAAAGTTTTTATTATTTTTTAAATATTTAGAACTTATTCTAATATTTTTCTAAATAAAAAATATATTGATATTTTTTTATCAAAGGATAAAAAGCTTCAAGACATATAAAACGCTTATTAACAAAATTTTGTCAATAAGCGTTTTATTTTTTTTATTTATGATTTTTTATTTTTATCTATATATTTATATCGATAAGATGGCCTTCCTCTCGTGCCATATTCTATTTTTTTTTGAATATCTCCTATAGATTCCAAATAATCTAAATATCTTCGAATCGTGACTTTAGACATCGCTAATTTTTCTGATATATTTTCACTAGATAGTAGTGCTTCTTTATTTTCATTTAAAAATCCCTTCACTCTATTTAGTGTAAATTTATGCAACCCTTTTTGTAATTCTTTCTCTTCTTTTTCCTTGTATTCCCCCATAAAAAGTTGATCTATTTCTTCTTGGCTCACAAAAGGCTTTTTGATCAATAGCTTTTTTCTAGCTTTATAATGAAGCAATGACTGATTGAGTCTTTCAAATTCAAATGGTTTTACTAAATAATCTACTGCACCTAATTTCAATGCTTCTTCTATTTTATCTGTATCATTTGCAGCTGTAACTAATATAAAATCAATAACTTTATTTTGTTTGCGTACCTTTCTAAACACCTCCATGCCATCCATCTTTGGCATATAGATGTCTAATATAACTAAGTCAATTTTTTTATTTTTTAAAGATTTGATTGCTTCTTCACCATTACTGGCAACATCTTCAACACTAAATCCATCTATTTTGTCTACAAATCTTCTATTTAATTCTAAAAGCATAGGGTCATCCTCTACTACAAGTACCCGAATCATTCGCATGCCTCCTTAGGTATCCTAACTAAAATACTCGTTCCTTCGTTCTCTTTTGAATCTACAAAAACTTCTCCATTTAACTGCTTTATACTTTTTTTAACTAAAAATAATCCGATTCCTCCCTCTTTCTCTTTTGTTGTAAATCCTCTTTTGAAAATTTTCTCCGTGTTTTCAGGTTCTATTCCTATACCATTATCGATTACTTCTATTTCAATCCCTTCACCCATATCTTCTATTCTTAGGGATATTTCTCCCTCTTCTCCCTTTTTTACAATTGCATCCATCCCATTATCTAATAAGTTTCCGATTATCGTTACTAAATCTTCATTTTGAATATTTTGATAATATTTTTCTAAATACGAATTTTCATCTAACTTCATATTTATTTTAAGTTCTTTCGCTCTATTTAGTTTCCCTAATATGATTGCTGAAATCGTTGCATTTTTTATCTTTTTCATTAAACAAAATCTTATTTCTTCTTGTTCTTTTGCCACACTTTTAATATATCTTTTCACCTCATCCATCTCATTTAATTCAATGAGTCCTAATATAACATGTAACTTATTCATAAATTCATGGGTATTTGCCCTAAGTGCATGAATAATTTGATGAACACCTGTAATTTCTTCTGCTAAACGTTTGATCTTTGTTCGATCGTTAAAAGAAGCCATGGCGCCAATAATTTCATTTCCATCTTTTATAGGCACCCTATTTGTTAAGATCACTGTATTATTAATCATCTGTTCTTTATTAAATTCCTCTTCTCCTCTTTTTAAAACTTCTAATAGTTTGCTTGTAGGGAATACATCTAGTACATAGGATCCTACTACACTTGGATTTTTTATATTTAATATCTTTATAGCATAATCATTTACAAGGGTTATTTTCCCCTCTCCATCAATCGCAATAATTCCTTCTGTTATAGAATCGAGCATCGCCCTATTTTCTCTATATAAATAGACAATTTCATGTGGCTCTAAACCTAAAAGACTATCTCTTATCTTTCTTGCAATCATTAGTGCACCTAAAACACCTAAAGTAATTCCAAATAATGTAAACCCACACATCGTTAATAATGCATGCATCCTAAATTGTTGTATGTCTTCATATAATACACCTACCATAACAAAACCTATTTGCTCATCCTCATAAAATATAGGTTCAAAAGCTCTAATAGAAACCCCCAATGTTCCCTCAGCTTCTGATAAATAAGGTACCCCTTCGTTGATAACCTTGATCTCATCTCCACCTACAAACCGTTGTCCAATTCTCTTAGGATTTGGATGGGCATATCTTATTCCATCCATGTCAGCAATCGTTATAATATCTACACCATCTAAACGATTTAGTATCTCTTTTGCATGTCTTTGAACCTTCACTGCGTTCTTTTCTTTTAAATATTTTTGTATATTTGGTGAATTTGCCAATATTTTTGATACATTTTTTATATTTGCTTCTACTTTATTTTGAATATTATCTAATGACCAATTTCCCATAAAAATGATACTTATGCTTATGGATAAGAGAATCAACATAGTAATTAGGATCGTAATCCTCGTTTGAAGGTTAAAATTTTGTTTCATATGAACCACCTCATTTGTTCTATTATACCAATTACCTTTTAAAATAGAAATCGTATCTTCTCACATTTTGGGAGAATAATCATAAATTTCATATTCAGCTTGTTTTATTTTAATTCAAATATTCCTGTTACAGGATTGTGATCACTATTTTCAAAGTTTAATTCATGCCCATAAACTTTTTTAATTAAAATATTTGGAGAAACTAAAAATCCGTCTATTACCACTGTAAAATTTTCACCACTTTTATAGGGTGCTCCATTTTCTCTTACCGTTGGTACGTATTTATCTGCTACCCACATAAAACCATCTGGTGTAAAATCATTGGGTAAATGAAAAAGCCATTCAGGCCATTTTTCAGTCGTTTTAAAAAGTTTTGGGTCGGTTCCTGGTAATACATGGTTAAAGTCTCCACCTACGATCACATAATTTCCTCTATTGTATTCCTTTGTAATATATTCTTTTAAGTACGCAAGCTGTTTTTTTCTTATTTCTCCCCCTTTATCATAAGCTGAAAGATGTGAGTTAACAAGCACTAATTCCTTTCCATTTTCTACAGGTATTCTACTTTCTAAAAAACATCTATCTAGCATAAAAACTTGTATGGGCCATTTTTCTTTTCCTGGGTACTGATATCTATTACTTTCACTTATTTTATACTTTGACATAGATACAATTCCTGAGTAGACAGATCCCATAGGATCAGCTATTGGAACCGGTACCCACGATACTTTATAATTTAGTGCAAAAGTAGAACTATACATGGATAATGCGTTCTTCAAAGCTTTTAATTGATTGATATGAAAGCTTCTTGAAGCATCAATATCTACTTCTTGTAAACATATAAAAGATGTTTTTTCTTTATTTAGAAACTGGATAATTTTTTTAAGATTGGTCTCTGTTTGTTCTTTACTTTTAGAGCGAGACATTTTTCCCCCACTTTTAAAAAAGTCCTGCCCTTTGTCAAGACCACAATAACCAATATTAAAAGTTAATATAGAAAAAGGTGTATTTCTTTTTATCCAATCATCTTTATTATTTTCAATCATAAGTGGGATGGCTTCCTTTTCCTTTGGCCGATAATCTGTTATTGTCATATATGCTAAGAACAAAATAAATGAAAAAACACCCAAAGCACCGAATAACAATATGATTTTGATCATTTTTTTAATCATTTTAAGCTCCCCCAATCTCGCCTATTTTATAACCATTATATTCAAATTCTGTTCTTTCAAAACAAAAACTCCCTATCTAAACAATAAGGAATTTAAAAATTTTTTCATTTTATATCTGTCCTTCGATCGTAATTAAACTCATTTGACTCCGATTGAAAAATCGAAGGGGCCATACACTCGTTCCTAATCCACTGTCAATATACAAAATGGTATCTTTCCAAACTTTAAACATTCCTTTATCGTATTTAGGAAATAAACCTTGTCCTGGGACTACAATTGCTCCAATAAGGGGCAGTCTGACTTGTCCTCCATGGGTATGTCCACATAAAATCAAATCAACAGGTAAATTTTTTCCCTTCATAATAATATCTGGTGAATGAGATAGTAAAACTGTAAAATTTCCTTTATCAATTTTTTCAAATGCCTTGTAGGCCTCTTCATGATTACTATAGGGATCATCAATGCCACAGATATTGATCGAATTTTTTTCTTTTGAAAAAGTGGTATTTGCATTGTTTAATACAATCAAATTTCGCTCCTCGATCCCATTCATAAAACTTTTCATATTTTTATTTCTCCACTCATGATTTCCAGAAACAAAATAGGTATTGGCATTGAATTTTACTAACTGCTCCACAAAAGAATATGTATTTTCAAAATTTTTAGTCTTCCCATCAATCAAATCCCCTGTAATCACAATCACATCAGGTTTTATTTTTTCGATTTTCTTTAAAAGACTTCTATTTTCCCTTGGAAATTTTTTATTATGAACATCTGAAATCTGTAATATTTTTAGATTTTTTCCTACTGGACGTTTATTAGATTTTATACTTACAAAACGAATCTTTGGAAAATTCTTTTCGAAATAAATGTCTATGAAAAAAATACTGATGCACAATAAGCATATGATTAATTTTTTCATTCTTGTTTCATTCCTTTATTTTTTTATTCGTTTTTATAAGTATCATTCTATCAAAACTATAAACAATTGAAAAGATTTCATTTTTTCTCGAAAAATTCAGAAATACATATAATTTACTTAAATCCAAAGATTTTATTGACATTTTTAAAAAACGGAAATATGATATTAATGGTTCTGTTGCAAAAAAATATAAGTATCAAAAACATTCCTTACTATCAATATAATCTTATGCAACAGCCCCCATAATCTTATTTAGAAATTCAATCTCAGAAAGAGCACATTGAATTTCTTCAACCTGCCCTTTCCTTATCATATTCATTGCTTCAATTCCACAAATAGTTTTTTCTGCTGTTTTTAAATTTTTAAATCCTCGCATCTGTTTTACTTTTCGTTTGATAAATCTATGATCCTGTTCTAGAATGTTATTTAAATATTTAATCTGCCTAAAGCTTGTTCTACAACCTAATGTGCCCCCATAAATCAGTTCTGGTATTGCTACCTCATAAGTTTGATTTTTATCTACAGTTATTATCCTTGGCTGTTGATTATGACTCGAACCTAGCGCTTTTTCAAAGAATCTCTTTGCTGCTTGTTTATCTCTTTTTTCACTAAAATAAAAATCAATCGTATTTCCCTCTGAATCAACTGCTCGATATAGATATTTCCATTCTCCCTTTACCTTGATATAAGTCTCATCAACTCTCCATGAATCATTCGTCGGTTTTAAATATTTTCTTATTTTCTTATCAATAATAGGTGCATGCTCATGTACCCATCTCATTATCGTTGTGTGTGCTATTGATAAACCTCTTTCACTCATTATTTCTTGTAAATTTCTATCACTCAATGAATATTTTAGATACCATCTCACGCATAAAACAATAATTTCTGATTCAAAATGCTTCCACTTAAATAAATTCTGTGATATAATCCGATCTCCATTCCCTAATTTTTTACATGATTATATCTCTATTTTTATTTTTCTACCAGAACCGTTCTTAGTTGTAAGTAGCTTATAGCAGAGATTTAGACCCCTCTTTCATATTCTTTATTCACTTTGATCTGATTGTTGTATTTTGATGATTCCACCATTCATACATGGTACGATGCAAATATTTAATAGGGCTAATTCATCACGAATTTTAAAATCTTTTTTGCCATTGCTCATTTCAATACAATAGTTTTCTATCCTTTTTTAAATTTCTCACTAAAACCTCCTATTTTTTCAATATTGAGATATTGCATATGATATAATATAGAAAAGAAACATTTAAGGAAGTGAATCAATGCCAAAAGAAGAAATACATCACCCTCATGATGTAGGATATAAGCATATATTTTCTCATAAACAAACATTTTTAGAACTATTAAGAAGCTTTGTTAAAAAAGATTGGGTCAATTTAATAAAAGAAGAAGACTTGATTTTAGTTGATAAATCCTATGTACTACCAGATTTTGAAGAAGAAGAATCAGACATTGTATATAGAATCAATATCGATGGAAAAGAAATCATTTTTTATATTTTACTAGAATTTCAGTCAAAAGTAGATTTTCAAATGCCTATAAGATTACTTTTTTACATGGTAGAAATTTGGAGAGAATTACTAAAAAACACATCAAAGAAAACAAGAAGAAGAAAAAGTTTTAAGCTTCCAGCCATTATCCCTATCGTATTGTATAATGGGAAAAATAACTGGACAGCTGCTAAAAGCTTTAAAGAAATATTAAATGGATATGAATTGTTTGAAGAAAACATATTAGATTTTAACTATACTTTATTTGATATCAATAGATATGAGGAAGAAGAGTTGTATACTATAGCAAATTTAGTCTCAGCTGTCTTTTTATTAGATCAAGAAATGGATGAAAAGAAACTCATAAGAAGACTACGAAGAAGCATCTCTATTTTGAAAAAAATAAGCCCCGAACAATTCAGTGTATTTAAGCAGTGGCTAAAGAAAATAATAAAACCTAGATTAGATGAAAAACTTCAAAGTGAAATAGAAAAAATCCTAGACAAATCCAATCAAGAGGAGGTGGATTTTATGGTTTACAATTTGGAAAAAACTTTAGATAATATTGAAAAAAAGGGGATTAAACAAGGCATATCGAAAGGAATAGAACAAGGAATAATACAAGGTGAAAATAATAAATCTTTAACAGTCGCAAGAAATATGTTAATAAAGGGTTTTAATGTTGAAGATATTGTTGATATTGTCGGATTAAGTAGACCCAAAATATTAAAAATCAAAAAAGAAATAGATGATATGAAAAACTAAGGGCACATTGAATTTCTTCAATCTGCCCTTTCCTGCTCTGTTACAAAAAATATAAATATCAAAAAACATCCCTTACCATCAATATAATCTTATGCAACAGCCCCCATAATCTTATTTAGAAATTCAATCTCAGAAAGGGCACATTGAATTTCTTGGCTCTGTTGCAAAAAAATATAAATATCAAAAACACTCCTTACAATCAATATAATCTTATGCAGCAGCCCCCATAATTTTATTTAGAAATTCAATTTCAGAAAGAGCACATTGAATTTCTTCAACCTGCCCTTTCCTTATCATATTCATTGCTTCAATTCCACAAATAGTTTTTTCTGCTGTTTTCAAATTTTTAAATCCCAGCATCTGTTTTACTTTTCGTTTTATGAATCTGTGGTCTTGCTCTACAATGTTATTTAAATATTTAATCTGCCTAAACCTTGTTCTACAACCTAATGTGCCTTCATAAATCAGTTCTGGTATTGCCACCTCATAAGCTTGATTTTTATCTACAGTTATTACCCTTGGCTGTTGATTATGACTTGAACCTAGCGCTTTTTTAAAAAATTTCTTTGCTGCTTGTTTATCTCTTTTTTCACTAAGATAAAAATCAATAGTACTTCCTTTTGAATCAACTGCTCTATATAAATATTTCCATTTTCCCTTTACCTTAATATAAGTCTCATCCACTCTCCATGAATCATTTGTTGGTTTTAAATGTTTTCTTATTTTCTTATCCATAATAGGTGCATACTCGTCCACCCATCTCATTATTGTTGTATGTGCTATGGATACACCTCTTTCACTCATTATTTCTTGTAAATTTCTATAACTCAATGTATATTTTAAATACCATCTCACACATAAAAGAATAATTTCTGATTCAAAATGCTTCCACTTAAATAAATTCTGTGACATAATTCCTTCCCCATCCCTAATTTTTTACATAATTATATCACTATTTTTATTTTTGCACCAAAACCCTATAACTCAATGAATATTTTAGATACCATCTCACGCATAAAAGAATAATTTCTGATTCAAAATGCTTCCACTTAAATAAATTCTGTGACATTATCTGATCTCCAATTTCTATTTTTTTACATAATTTACATAATTATATCACTATTTTTATTTTTGCACCAGAACCAAATAAAGGTCTCAACAGAGAATATATCTCCATTAAGACCTTATTAATTTTCGTCTTTTATATGAACTTGACGAACTATTGTACGCTCAAATTACCCTTTGAGCATATCAAAAAACTCATTTATACTTTCAGCTACCTCAACTGTGACAGGATTAAAATCTTCTGATTCTTCATGGAACCACACAAGCACAGAAGGAGTATTATCATTTCTAAAGTCCATGCATACAAAATCTCCAGCAAATAATGCTGCAAACGGGATAATATTTGCTCCTACCAAATCCTCATCGTCTGTTAAACGTGTATCAATTTGAGATAAAACTACCTCAATATCATACCATCCGTTTACATCATCTGACTGTGGTTCATCCAATAAGCATAGAAATCTTTCAACTACGTATTCTCTATCATTATAGGAGAATACATTAGTTACTGGAATTGCACCATTAGATTTCCTCAAAAAATCTTTAAACTCTGTGGGTAATTTAATTCCACAGTAATCTTCAAAAGATTCAATTCGTTCCTCACTTGGAATTGGTAGAGTACTATCATTCTTTATCTTCACTTAATCCATCCTCCTTTTTATCGTTTTGCATGAGCCCAATGTCCTGGACTTCTTCCGCCCATATGATTAGTCACATTGTGTATTCCAAACGGAACTAATTCCATCCTACCAGAAATTTCAGAGTGATTCCATGTAGTTCCTTGTGGACGTCCACCAATTAATTCATCAAGATAATTAAATTGTCGGCTATCGCTTGCCTTCCATAAATGCTCTGGTAATGATTCTACTCTTTGAACAACTCCAGCACCTTCAAAATCCGCATACCTTGTGCCTTGTTTCATTTTTACATGGGGAATTACACCACGTTCAACCGCTCTGCTTTTAATCGTTACTTTATCAGCTGCTGTTAGCTTATCTCCTCCTGGCATATCTCTCCATGTCCATGGTTTATTAGAGTTCACAACATTACCATAGTTTTCAGAATATACATTATGCCAATAATCTTTATATCTGGCAGCCTCAGCTGGACTCATATCGTCCATAAAGGATTTAGCCTTACTTACTCCCGCAGTAGTTTTACCCGTCCCCTCAATAGAATCTAACGCCTTACTATCATCTGCTAATTTCCCAACATCTTCTGCATCTACTTTTTTCTTAATATTAACACCACTACCATTTTTATATTCTTCCATAACCTTATTGAAATTTTTCTGTACTTCAGTTTTTTCAATAGTTTTAATTCTCTTAGCTGTATCTGATGCATTATCTATTAAGTTTATATTTCCATCTGCTAATGCTGGTTTTAACTTTGGATTTTTCATTATATTGTCTGTGACATGATTCATGGCAGTTCTCATGTTATCTACTGTATTGCCTACATTTTTACATAATTTTAATGCCTTTTCATCAAGTCCCTTAGCCAAACTTTTTCCAAGTATCTTTGCTGTCTGCGATAAATCTGCTGATTTTCCTGCTATTTGAATTGTTTTCGCTGTCTTTGCTACATCTTCTAAATTTTCGACTGTTTTTATTACCTTTGCTGCATCTCCTGCTTTATCTGCTGCTTTTGCTGCTGTTAATCCTGCCTTCGCTTCACCTGCTCCAACAAACCATGCAGCTACTTCAAACACTGCTTGTCCTGCTGCTTCTGCTCTATCTTCAGGGGTTCCATGGATTATTTTTTTATCTACAAATTCGCTTACCCCACTGCATATGGCTGGGAGGGTTTCTTCTGGATATGCAAATATTTTGTTGATTCCTTCTACTGCGGCCAATGGATCTGCTACTAAATTGGCTACTCCTTCTACTGTTTGTCCTACACCTTTTACTAAAACTCCATTAGCAAAAGAGCCTACTACAGAGAATCTATTAATTTCTGCTCCTTCTTCTCTTACTTTTGTAAATTCTCCTACAAAATCAGATACTCCTGGTATGTCCAATTCATATATTAATGAACCCACCCCTTGACCGCCATCTACTATCCCATTTCTTACTCCACTGACTACATTTTTAAGAACATTTGAAGGAAAATTTAATATTGGATATTCTTCTATTACTGCTTTTCTTGCTTGCAGTAAAAAATCTAGCATTACAAATGGACTGTTGTCACTATGTAATGCTGTAAAAGCTCCTGTGATAGTTGTTCCCCTTATTATTTTTGAAGAGGCTTTCTCCCATTCTGCTTTAACTTTATCTAGTATTCTTTCGTTTTTATTTTTTACTACGGAAGTTAAGTATCATATTTTTAATTTTATTAATTATAGTTCAAGTAAAAACCACATTCTATTTTTATAACTCTCATAAATTTCATTGACTCTTTTTCGCTCTGAGAAATCATCTCTCCAAATAAAATAATCTGATAAACCTCCATGTGGTGGAAAAAAACTTTTGCACATTTCTCTAATTTCAATTAAAACGTTATCCAGATTATTGTCTTTTAATGAAATAGCCTTGTCTAGTATTGTAATTACGTGTTTTAATTCTTTCATAACATACGTAATTTCACTCGTATCCTCAGACTTTAAGAGTTTATATAAATCATCCAATACTTCTAGTAACTCTATAGCACTATTCTTCTTCATTTCGTTACCAACTCCTTTTATGGCAGAGGTGTTTCTGATAATGTCTCAACTCCCTTAATTAACCATGGTTTCTCAACAAATGTCTGCATCACATCTTGCCCGCCTTGGTAGATACCTCCCTGGTAACCAACTGGACCTTTGTATATTGTAGTTCCAGCTGGAATCTTAACAGCATATTTAGATTGAAGTGGTGAAGACCCCGTTAAAACGCCAGTTTTTGGGTCTATCCATTGAGGCTTAACAGCTGTTTCAATTCTTACTTTAATTGCTGATTCAGCAGGAGCTTCTGTAAACCATTGACCTAAAGAATTCTTTCCACCTCCAGATTTTCCAGCCCTATACAGAATCATATCTTCCTCAAGAACTATTGTATTATACTTACCACCTGCAAAATTAGAAGCTGGATTCCCTGGAATTTCAGCTAACGGTCCAGGATTTTCTATCATATTGTATTTGTATGCAGCTTCACCCGTCCCCTTACCAATAACGCCACGATTATTAGTTATATATTTAGAATTTTTAGCAATATTAATAGCTTTTCCTATTCCTTCAGCTATTGCTTCACTTTGTATATATTCTGTTCCATAATCCAATCCTCCAAAAAAACCTTTTAATCCAATTTTTAATAATGAATCTCTATCATTTTTCAAGTCATATGTTTCATACAATGGTCTTAAAACTTGATGTACATTTTGCTCTCCTGTCATTGACCCTATAATTGCTATTCTTGCATTATAAAGTCCATTATCACTAGCATTGTAAACTGTACTATATTTATTTTGTAACTTTGTTGCTTCTTCAAGTATTATTTTATCAATTTCTTCATTTCTATATGTATCCGCCATACACCTTGAAATTTCTTCATCTATTCTTTGTTTTATATTATTTTGAAACTCATTTTCCCAATTGTAGGGATCATTAATATATTCATCATTATCTGCCTTTGCAACTATATTTACTAGCTTAACGTCAGCTACTAATTTTCCAAACTCTTCCGTTGGTACCTCTGGCTTAATACTAACACCACTAACACTATTATTTTTAGCAGAATCCATGGCGTTTTTCATGTTATCTATTGTATTGCCTATATCTGTTGTAACATTTTTTACCCCATTTATAGCTTTATTCCCTAAATTGGTATACCCATTCAATATAGGATATTTTTCTATTATTGTTTTTCTTGCTTGGAGTAAAAAGTCTAACATTACAAATGAACGGTTCTCTCTGTGAACTGCCGAATAAGCTCCTGTGATAGTTGTTCCCCTTATTATTTTGCAAGATGCTTTCTCCCATTCTGCTTTAACTTTATCTAGTATTCTTTCATTTTTATTTTTTATATCTGTTGTTACTTCATTTATTTTTTTATTTATAGATTTTATTTTTTTATCTACTGCTTTTTTTATCTGTTTAACTACTTTCTTTCCTTTATTAACAGCCTTCTTTACTTTTTTCTTTACAGCAGATATAGCTCTAGGGACTGCTGATGCTACCTTTTTTAGAACTTTTTTTCCTTTATTTTTTATGGCATTGCATACCTTTGGTACTGCACTTATGGCTCTTTTCACTTTTTTCACTGCTCGTTTTGCTACTGTTTTTACTTTTTTTACTGCTTTTTTTCCTGCATTAAGTACCTTTGGTACTAATCCTTTTATCCTCTTTCGTATTCCCTTAAGCACCCTTCCCTCCCCCTTTATTTTATTAGATTATTTCTATTTGTTCAAGCTGTTCCTTTGTTAACTTAACCTTTTCTAATTGATCTTTAGTAAATTTGCTTCTATAGAGTTTTGCTTCATCAAATATTGCATCCGTTAAATCAGCGCCTAAAAAATTGGCTGCTATTATGGTAGCACCTGTAAAGTTGGCTTTTTTAAGGATGCTGTCTTTAAAGCTTACCCCTGTAAACCCTGTCTTTTTCCACGCATTTGCTTCGTTTTTCCCTGTAAACGCTACACAGTATTGTAGTTTTGCTCCTGTTAAATCCGCTTTTTCAAAGTTTGCACCATGAATCATAGATACCATTAGATTTGTACCGATCATGCTGCTGTTTTTAAATTTTGTTCCGATAAGTAAACTTGTAGTAAGGTCTAATCCATCTAATTGACTATCTCTAAAGTCTGTATAGCGTAGATCTGAATTTTTATATTCTAGATTTTTTAAGTCTATTCCCCTAAAGTCTTGAAAACAATAGCTTTGTCTTTCTTTTTCTTCTAACCATTTTCTTATCTTTTTGTAGTTTTTTTCTTTGTGCTCCATATGTATGATGTCGCAAGGCTCATAGTATTCTCCTGATTGAATTTCTAGTATTTCTTCTTTTTCTATGGCGAAATATTCTTCTGTTTCTACCGCATCTATTAAACTATATCTCATCAGCTCTACTACATATTTGTGAAAATCATCTAGATGATCTAACATAATGTGTTCTACATCTATTTCACTGATTTTTAGCACATATTTTTTAGAAGCTTTCATTAGTTTTTGCCATAGTCCCTCAAAATGCTTATAAAAGAAGCTAACATCCAACTCTCCTACGCTTAAACCCTCATTCAAATACCAGTCTTTATCATATACGATCACTTTGTATACATATTTATGCTGTAAAATCCTTGTTCGTAGTAGGGTATAGATGATAAATCCTGTTTTTGAATGGGTAGTTTTTTCTACTTCTTCTCTGTTTGTAGATACTTCTTTTATATTTGTACATATTTCTTTAAACGAATTTAAGAACAACTTCTTTAATGCATCCTTATTTTGTTGAAAATCTTCTTCTAAATGGACCAACGCTTCATCAAGTGCTGGTTTTACATCATTTTCATGGAATTTTTCTAATGCTTTCTCTGTCATATCTTCACCTGTTTTCATTGCTTTCTTCTTCTGGTGCTTCTTTGTTTTCCTTTATGGTCATAAGCATTTGTTTGAGTATGGGCTTCCATTCCTTTTTCTGGTATACGCTACTGTTGAACGTTCCCATCAGTAGTTCTCCTTTTATTTCCATGAAGAACATAAAATTATATAGATCTCCATCTAGCAATGGTACATCAAAAGAAAAATAACTAATGCTCTTTTCATCTAGTTGTAGGGTTTCGCTATCTTCTATTTTTGAAGCGGGATATAGTTTTTGCATTTGTTTTGCTAGTATATCTCTTACTTCTTCTATTTCTTCATTATTGATTTCTCCTTCTTCTATGCTAAATGTCAGATTTACAGTTGTATCTTCATTTGTATAGATGTAATCTGGTTTGTCTTCTCCTGGGTATTTGATCTCTGCCAGTTCTTCATCCATGATTTCAAATTCCGTTGGCATAAACATCAATATATCTCCATCTAAAAGTTCTCTTTCTTCAACTTCTAGCTTTTTGTATTTTACTATGACAAATCCGTCTTGTATGTCATTTTCTATGTTGTAAATATTTTTACTGTCTTCTGACTTTGATTCTTTGATCTTTTTTATGATTTCTTCTGCATATGTTTTTTTACCCTCCATGTATTGTCCCCCCCTTGTTGTAGCCATGTAATATTTTATATGCGTGTATATGTAATAGTTTCTATATATTTACATGTAATAGTTTTCATATGTTTACATACAATACTTTCTATCCGTTTATATGCACCACTTCATCTACGATTAAGCTTGATGATTTTGTCGCTAATATGATTTTATCCTTTGATTCTATTTCCATGGTTTCACATTCTGCATAAAAATTCTTTTCTGTTTTTATGTGAATGTCATTGTCACTCATTACTTCAATCCCTGTTTCATCCATCATTTTTATGTACAATACATTCTCCACTGTGCTAAAGCTTAGCTCTTTTGGACCTAGCTTCATTTCTTTTCCATGGATTGTGCCATAATATTTCACTTCTGGATCTTGTACTTTTGGATTTTCTTCTCCATCCAGTCTATTGACTCTTTTTACATAAGCTTCTCTTTCATCTATCCCTTTAATATATAACCCGACACTGTCTCCTTCTTGAGGCATGCTATAAAATCCTGTTTGTAGATTCTCAAATTATCCTTCTTCAATACAGCATAATTTTCTCAGATTATATAATTCGATAAGATTCTTTTACTGAAATAATTCTTTCATTA
>NZ_SLWV01000035.1 GCF_004345705.1 Marinisporobacter balticus | reverse complement strand
TATAGTCCTCAAATGAACATCATAGAAGGATTATGGGGATGGATGAAAGATGAGGTTATTAATAATGCTTTCTTTTCAAATGTACAGGAAATTAGGCAAGCGGTACAATGGTTTATCAATTGGGCAAATCAAATTCCAAAAACTGTAATCAATAGATTGTGCGTCCGCATGTAGTTTCATTTATACGATATATATAGTTAAGTATGAATAAACAAGAGGGCGCGGATTTATGTTTTCAGAAAAGATCGCAGATTTAGTAGATTATCCTACAGTTGTTAAAATAAATGCAGAAAATGTTGAGATAAAGAACAAAGTATACAAAACCCCTTAGGAAATAAAATTTCTTAAGGGGTTTTGTATATTGGATGATTACTTGTGTTTAGAAGAGGGTAACTATATTATATAAGAAATATTTCATGGAAAAAAATAAAAAAAGAATTTAGTGAATTTATTTAAAACCGAAATTATTGACAAAATTAGTCGAAATATGTAGAATGTAGAGTATAGTTTATAAATGGCAAAGAAAAAAAATACATGGAAATTATTTGACCAAGTTTGTAAATCTTTTACAAAGCTTTCTTTTTATAAGTAGTAGTACAAAACTTATACACAAAGATGAAGGAGGTTTCCTAATGAAAGACGAAAAAATATTATTAAATTTAGACAATGTAAAATTACAAGACGTAATAAATGTAAAATTCTTACAAAAGTTCCAAGATGATTTTGCTACAGCCATTGGATTAGCAAGTGTTACTGTAGATAAGCAAGGAATACCTGTCACAGAGCCGAGTCAATATACCAGATTTTGCAACTTTGTTCATTCTACGGAAAAAGGAGACAATCGATGTGCAGCATCTCATAAAAAAGGTGGGGAAGAAGCTGCGCGATTAGGAAAACCTGTCACATATGAATGTCATGCGGGACTAATTGATTTTGCAGCGCCGATCATGATTGAAGGAAAGTTGATTGGAACAATTTTAGGGGGACAAGTCATAGAAAACTTTCAAGGGGAAGAAAAATATAGACAAGTTGCATCCGAGATCGATGTGAACGAAGAAGAATTTGTAGAAGCTTCTAAACAAATAAGAAAGATGGATAGAAAAGAAATTATTGCTGCTGCTGAAGTGTTGTATCTTGTAGCAAACAATATGGCGAAGGGTTGGTATCAGCACCATAAGCTTAAAAGTTCTGCAAATACATTAAACGAAAGCTTGAGTCAAATCGCAGCTACCATGCAGGAACTTGCAGCATCTGCACAAGAAGTCAGTAGTACACAAAATAAATTGAATAAAGAAATCGAAAATGTTAATAACATGTCTGAGCAAATCGGTGATGTGCTTGAATTTATTAAAGAAATTGCAGATGAAACGCGTATGCTTGGACTAAATGCAGCCATTGAAGCAGCAAGAGCGGGGGCCGCTGGTCTTGGATTTGGTGTTGTGGCACAGGAAATAAGAAAATTATCTAGTGAGTCTAAACAAACCGTGATCAAAATAAAATCATACATAGACAATATCCAATCATCTGTGAAAAATACGGTGAAAATCGGAGACAATACAGTTTCTGTTACAGAACAACAAGCTGCAGCAATACAACAAGTAACAGCAAGTATAGAAGAAATTACTGAGTTAGCAGACAACTTAAATTCACTTGCGCAAGAAGAATAGTGCGTTTATATCATGCATAACAGCGTTGGAGGTGTGAATATGTCAAATTTGCAATTTATCGTATTCGAACTTGAAAAGCAACAATATGGTGTAAAAATAGATTTCGTGAATGGCATTAATAAAGTTAAAGATTTTAAAATTTCACCGATTCCAAACTCCACTTCATTCATTGAGGGGATGATCAATCTAAGGGGAAAAATTATTCCTTTATACAATCTAAGGAAACGGTTTCGATTTGAAAAAGATGGGATTGCTAAGAATGATGAACTACTCATCGCCAATGTTAATGATATGATGATGGGGCTGATCGTAGATGAAGTCATTGATATTGTTAGATTTGAAGAAGAGGATATCGAATCCACAAATGCTTTATTTACTACAAATATGGTGAATAAATTCATCTCAAGTATTGCTAAAAAAGACGAAGAAATGATTATTATTTTAGATGTAGAAAAAATCTTAACGGTAGAAGAAAAAGCGTTGATTACGCCAAGTGCAAAAGTAGGAGATACAAAAACACAGAATATATAAAAAATGGTAGATCAGAAATACGTAATAAAGTTTTAGCAAGCGTATTTAAAGAAATTATTATGAATTAAAGCGAAAAGAATTCAGCTTGAAAAGAAGATCAGAACTCGGTGGTGAAGGGTGATCTTCTTTTTTTTGTCCAATGGTGCCTAGCATATTAAAAAGAGTGATGTTAACTTAGTGACAGTTAACAATTCGAAATACTGGACATATAGATATGAAGGAACTCTAAATGGGTTACTACTATTAGTTTGCAAGAATTGAGAAGGAAAATATATGTTAAAGCAAAAACTGGTTATGTTAGTTTTTTTTGTTTTGCAATAGATGCCATAAAAAAAATCTTAAAGAAGATGTATTGATGACACAAAGTATAATCGTTACACTGGTAGGGTTGTTTTTAATCACGGTTTTTACCAATATTTTAACGACCTTAAAAACCATAGTATTATCAAAAAAAATTATGAATCCCGTTTATATTTTAGTATTTGTAGATGCGATGATTTTTGTAACCGTTGTTGCGAAAATGAATAGTTCAAAGGGTCTGCATTTTACAATTGCATATGCATTAGGAAAGACTTAGAGAAGCAAAATTAAAATAGTATAGATATGTTATCTGTAATATCAAAATATTAAAAAAGATAAAATACATAGTATATAATAGTAAGAAAGTGCGAAGTAGGGATATTTTATACAACTCTACTGAGCGTTTATTGAAAAATAATCTGTCATCAGTTACTCTTGATATGTGGAGGTGAGCATTATGGATTGTAACAAAGTGGGAAAACTGATTTTAAGTCTGCGCAAAGAGAAGAATATGACACAAAAAGAAATCGCTGATGTCATGAACATTAGTGACAAAACGATCTCCAAATGGGAGCGTGGTTTGGGCTGCCCTGATGTATCTTTGCTCAGTGACCTTTCTCACATATTAGGAGTAAACATTGAAAAAATTCTATTGGGTGATTTAGATCCCAATGATGCTGACGGAGGAAATATGAAGCGAATTAAATTTTATGTATGTTCAAATTGTGGGAATGTAGTAAGCAATACAGGTCAAGCAGAAATTTCATGCTGTGGTAGAAAGCTAGAGCCGTTAATTGCAAAGCCGGAAGATGATAAACACAAGATAAGAATAGATGAAATTGAAGAGGATTACTATATTACCATCCCACATGAAATGAGTAAGTCTCACTATATTTCATTTGTTGCTTATGTTAAGTATGACAGAGTACTTCTCGTGAAGCTTTATCCAGAGCAAGGGGCAGAATTACGTTTCCCTAAAATGTATGGAGGCAAAATATATTTCTATTGCAGTCAACATGGATTGTGGGTGAAAGGAAAATGATGATGGAAATAAATTTTCATCCCATAGATTTACAAACATGGCCTCGCGGTCAAATGTTTTACTATTTTTCTAAGATGGCACCTACAGGATATTCATTGACGGTTGAATTGGATATTACAATAATGAAAGCTGCTTTGAAGGAACGTAAAATCAAATTCTTTCCAGCCTATCTGTGGTTAGCAACAAAAATGCTCAACAGACAAATTGAATTTAAAGTAGCGGTAAAAGACGAGGTACTTGGATATTGGGATACCCTCACACCTTTGTATGCTGCTTTTCACGAAGATGATAAAACAATCTCATTGATGTGGACAGAATATGATGATGAATTTTCTGTGTTTTACGAGCGGTATCTGGAAAATCAGCGACAATACGGAAATAACCACGGAGTTTTATCGCAGCCAGATAAAATACCCCCTAAAAACAGCTATACCGTATCCTGTGTTCCGTGGATTGAGTTTAAGCATTTTTCCATTCAAAGCTTTGAAAATAAGCCTTACTATTTTCCAACGCTTGAAGCTGGTCGGATTTTTGAAAAAAGTGGAAATATTATGCTTCCGCTTTCTATGACTTTGCATCATGCCACAACAGACGGGTGGCATGTGAAGCAGTTTTTAGAGGATGTGCAACATGCTATGAACCATCCACAAGAATGGTTGTAACGTTATAAGCATTGTCATGGCTTCATAAGTATAAAGTTAAAACGGATTATTGTTATATTAGTTATATTACGTATTGAATCAAACGGATTAACAAAGAACCTAAGTTTTCTGAATTTAATCAATGATTAGTCATATATACAATAAAGATATCTGTTTGCTTGGTATTCAATATAAAATAGAAGAAGATAGAGTACTTCCGAGTGGAGGAAATATCTTTTTTTTATACCTAAAACAAAAGAATACTCAATTTTTCAAAAAACAGACATCTATAAATAAAGAAGAAATTTTTGTAGGGAGGGATCAATATGTCAGATCATAAAAAATATTATTATTTAAAAATGAAAATCCATTTTGCAATGGAAGCGATAATCGAAAATGGAAGGTTGATTTTGATTGGCTCATGAAAAATGATGAAAACATGGTGAAGGTCTTAAAAAGGAAATATGTAAAGCGTTAGCAGGGATAGAAAAGACACAAATACTTAAAACCTTGTTATACAGAATGAAGGATCTTCTTTTTTAAAGAATAATGTTATTTGTAATTTAAAAAATGATATAATATAAGTATACGAAAGTAAACAAAAGAGAAAGAGTGGTACGGGGAAACAGGTTTAGGGATTTCAAAGATGCATTAATAATGCACTTGTTTTTATAAAATAACTTCTAATTGCCGAAGTCATAGAAGTATATGATCCATCCACAAATATTTGGAAAAAACGCTAACTGGTAAGGGATAAAGAGGTCTACGAAAAAGAATATGCTCATTAAGTGTTTCAGTTGCTAGCAGAGAAAGAATCTTCTTTTTCATAAGAGAGAAGTAGCTTTAACAGGCGCCAATAAGTATAATAATTAGGAGATACAGATGAAAAATAGTGAAAAATATAAAATCAACCTGTTCATTAGTATAATTATTGTTATAGCATTTATCACAACAATGTTCATTAACTATAAAACGTATAGTAAGCTCATAACGGAAGATATTAAAAATATTTCTAAATTAACAGGCACCAATATCTACTCAGAAATCAATAATGAGTTAATCAAACCAGTTTTTGTATCATTGACTATGGCAAACGATAGTTTTTTGAAACAATGGCTTTATAAGGAACAAACTGCATCAAATAAAGAAGCGCATTTAAAATCACTTAAAGATTATTTAAAAGGTATGGAAGTAAAATATGATTATAACTCTGTATTTCTTGTTTCAGATAAGACCAATAATTACTATCATTATAATGGAATACATAAAGTAATAAATGAAAATGATGCGCATGATAAGTGGTATTATAACTTTATCAATAGCAACAATACCTATGTGTTAGATGTAGACAATGACGAAGCGGATAATAATATTCTTACTGTTTTTGTTAATTGCAGAATTGAAGATGAAAAGAATCAATTAATGGGCACTACAGGCGTAGGGTTAAAAATGAATCAACTACAAACAATACTAAAGAATTTCGAAAAAAATTATGTTTTAGAAGCATTTCTTATTGATGATCAGGGTGTGGTACAAGTTCACACAGATTATAGATTAATAGAAAAATTGAATATATATGATGATTATAATATAGGACAATTTAAAGATGCTATTATAGCGAATACATCTGCTATTGAAACTTTCCGATTTAAAAAAGATGGGATAGATGGATATTTGATTACAAGATATATAGATGAATTAGGATGGTATTTAGTTATTAAAAAAGATACCTCTGCTTTAAGAAAGGCGTTCACATCACAACTAGCAACAAATTTAATTGCTTTTATAATCGTTGTTTCTAGTGTTGTTCTATCAACTAATAAACTTATTGATCACCATAGACTACAAATGACTAAAATGGCTATAACAGATCAGATGACACAACTTCCTAATAGAAGAGGCTTCAATCAGGCATTGAATAAATGGCTAAAAAATCATCAATCTAATAAAATAGGATTTAGCGTACTCATTTATGACATTGATAATTTTAAAAGTATTAATGATAAACACGGACATGTTTTCGGGGACAGTGTAGTCGTGTCTATAGGGAATTATGTCAAAGATTTTATTGCTGATCGTGGTATGATTGCACGATGGGGTGGAGATGAATTTTCAGGAATACTCTATGGAAATATAGAGGAAGCCAAAGAGTGTATTTCAACATTAATTGGACAGATTAACAATGAATCTAAGTTTTCTGAATTTAATATTACCATCAGTATAGGTTTGACGCATGTACGTGATTTAGATACAGTAGATACAATTATTAGTAGGGCAGATCAAGGTCTTTATATTGCGAAAAGTAGAGGCAAAAATCAGTTTAATATTATCTAGGGATGGTCTTCTTTTTTATGCTTTCATGTAAAAAGTTGAGGTAATAAAAGAAATAATGCTTAAGTTATAAAGGGATTAGATGAAAGGATTGGTGTGTCGCGTGAATAGTAAAACAGTATACAAGTTTAAGAATAGATGTTAATATGTTATTATATTGAAATAAATATAATTTTTTACTTAGGGAGGGTTTCAAATGAATAAAAGCATTTTAAGAAAGTTAACAGGTTTGATTTTAACATTTGTATTTATCGTTACGATGACACCTATTTATGGCGTATCTAATGCGATTGGAAAGGAAAACGTTAACATAACTATATTAGGTACTTCTGACGTTCATGGTAGATTTATGCCATGGGATTATGCTTCTGATATAAAGAATATGTCTGGAAGTTTAACACAAATATATAGTGCTGTTGAGGAATTAAAAAAACAAAATCAGAATACGATATTAGTTGATTGTGGGGATGCTATTCAGGATAACTTCGTAGAAACATTTAATAGTTATGATGAAAATCCTATGGTTGTAGGTATGAATGAGATGGGTTATGATACTTGGACAATGGGCAATCATGAGTTTAATTTTGGAACTGAAATTTTGAATAAAACAATATCTAAGTTTAAAGGAACAGCGCTTGCAGGAAATATCTACAAGGAAGAGGGTTCAAGATATTTACCAGCATACAAGATTATTGAAAAAGATGGCATAAAAGTGGCTATTATAGGGATGACTACGCCTATGATTGTTGAATTTGAAGAGGGTAGTGATCATTTAAAGGGGTTAGTTGTTAAGCAGCCAATTGATGAAACGAAAAAGATCATCGATGAACTGAAAGGAAAAGTGGATGTTTTAGTTGGCGTTATGCACATGGGGGAAGATAACGAAAATAATATTGCAGGAACAGGTGTCATTGATATGGCGAATGCTTGTCCAGAACTAGATGTTATAATAGCAGGTCATATGCATAAGAACGTAAGTAGTAATACTATAAATGGCGTTTTAATTACGGAGCCGTATAAATATGGTGGGAATATATCAAAGGTTGATTTAAGCTTTGAAAAAAGTAATGATGAAGTTAAATTAGTAAACAAAAAAGCTGAAACGATATCTGTTAAGAATTATCCTTCAAATAAGGATTTAGAGAAAAAATTCGAATACTTCCACAATATACTTATAAAAAATGCTAATGAGGTTATAGGTCAGCTACAAGGAATAAATATGGTTGAAAAGGATGAGATAAAAGGAATCCCAACGGTTCAAGTTGAAGCTACACCACTTGTGAAATTTTTTCATGAGGTTGCGCTTTATTATAGTAAAGCTGATGTTGTAGCAATAAGTATAGACAATGATCGCGCTAAGCTGGATATGGGAGATATTAAGAAAAAGGATATCGCTTATAATTATCAGTATGCTGGTGGAGAAGTTAGTATATATGAAGTTACTGGCAAAGATCTAAAGGACTATATGGAATGGTCAGCAGATTATTTTAACACTTTAAAAGAAGGCGACGTTACAATTAGTTTTAATCCTAAGAGAAGAGCTTCAAAGTATAGTACGAATGATCTATTTGGTGGGGTTACATATAAGATAGATTTAACGAAGGAAAAGGGAGATAGAATCGTAGATTTAAAGCTAGCAAACGGAACGAATATAGAGGATGATACTAGATTAAAGTTAGGTATGAACGCTTATAGAATGGCGAGCTTAATAAGAGAAGGTGGACCATTAGAAGGAAGAAACTTCTCGATTCTTTGGGATTCAAAAACTGCTTTTGGAGAAGACGAAGGAACGATCAGAAACCTTTCTATAAAATATATTAAGGAAGTTAAAGAGGGTGTAATTGAACCTAAATTAAATCAAAATTGGGAAATAATAGGTTTCGATAAAAACGCTAAAGAAAGAGAAATTGTTAAAAGATTTGTTAATGAAGGAATGATAGAGGTTCCTAAAACAGAAGATAAAAAATATACGAATGTAGCTTCTATTAATGTACGAGATAAAATGAATCTTAGCGATGAAGCGTACATCGCTAAAATAAAAGAGCAAAAAGAAATATATATAAATGCAAAAACTGAAGATGAGAAAAAAGCAGCGCATATAGAAGCGGAACTTATAAGAGCGCTCAATAATGATGATTACACGACAAGTATAGATGGTGCTTTAGACAAAAGATATAAATAGTATGATAAAGACCTGCCATTGCAGGTCTTTATTTTTAATTCAAACGAGGACAAAGGGACAGGGTGCTTATTCCTTACAATCCTTTCTTAATAAAGAAATGTGTCGTGGTAAATCTTTTAGATTTTAAACTACTAGATGAAACGCAAAAGTATCATACAATATTTAGAATAAAAGAAATGGAAGAGAATTTTGAACTACTAGAAGACTTAGAAATTCACTATTTGGAGTGTCCTAAATTTGCAGAACAAAACACCCATAAGACAGACATAGAAAACGGGATGGCATTTATGAAAGCAGCAGGAGATAAAACAAAAAGAAAGCAGCTTGAAAAAATTAGAAAACCTTAGTCAAGATGAAATAAAAAGACAAGAATATTATGCGAGAGAAAAAGCATTACTCGATGAAAAATCGAAAATGGTTAGGTTTGAATAGGATATTTATTCAAGGCTGATTTTTTTTATTTTTGGTTCAACGTCGAATTTTGTGATTTTAGAAAAACAAAAGGTAGTCAACAAAAAATAACAATGTAATTATTTCCAAATACATTTTGATTAATGGCTTAAAATAAATGTTTTTATTAAATAGATTCTATAAATTACCATTAAAAAATAGATTGACCAAACCTATTTTATGCTATTATCGCAAAACTTGATGTTGAACCTTATTTTTACAATTATAAAAAAATGGATAAAATTATATATTCTTATCGAAATAGGTAATTAGAATTTAGATGGAAATAAATATTTCTTCCTGTTATGACCCATTATGCAGATTTAAGCGCTATCTTTAGTAATAACGGATGCATGAAGTATATTTAAAAAAATCTATGGATTCATATGATTTGATAAATTATTTCAATTATACTTTTACAAATTTATATATTACAATAATTTAGAAAAATACTGTTATTAGGGGGCGGCTAAATGGGTTCAAAAGGAAATGCATTTACATTAACTTTTGCAGCAATGGGAATCGTTATTAATATTGTATTTGGGACTGCTGTAAATATGCTACATTTGCCATTATTGTATTTAGATACAATCGGTACAATTTTTACGGCGGTTGTTTTAGGACCGTGGTATGGAGCTTTAACAGGAGGGTTAACAAATGTAATACAAGGGGTTTTAACAAATCCTAAAGATATCCCTTTTGCGTTAGTAAATATTGCGATTGGATTAATTGTAGGTTTTGTTGCAAGAAAATATAAATTCAATTTTAAAATGGCAATGATTGTTGGATGCGTTTTAGCAGTAGTAGCACCGCTTATTGGTACACCCATTGCGGTTTGGATTTATGGAGGAATAACAGGGGATGGGAATGATATTATTTTTACTTGGTTAGCAAAGTCGGGACAAACCATTTTTACAGCGGCATTTATTCCTAGAATTACAGGCAATATTTTGGACAAACTTGTTAGTTGTTTTCTTGTTGCATTATTAATCGATCGTATTCCAAGTAGGTTTATTAAAGGAAGCAGTACCAATGCATAGATCTAAAAAAGTTATTATCTTTTCACACTGTATATTAAATCAAAATACAGTAGTAAATCCTCTAGCGAGAGCAAAAGGAGCATATACCAGTATCGTAAAAAAAATATTGGATTTAGATATTGGCATACATCAATTACCTTGTCCAGAGTATTTATTTTTAGGACTAGATCGAAAACCTATGGGGAAAGAAGAATATGATTCATATGAATATAGAAAAGTATGTAGAAAGATTGCATGCATGAGCATAAAAATAATCAAAGAATATATCAATAAAGGGTACGAAATTGTTGGGATGGTAGGCATTAATTGTAGTCCGACTTGTAGTATTCGTGGAGAGCGTGGTATTTTAATGGAGGAATTATTCAAACTTCTTTATGAGGAAAAGATAGATCTAAGATCTTTTGAAATACCTGCGAATTATATTGAAGAGGGTGAAAAGCAAGATATATTGCGTGCATTCGATGATTTTTTAAATAACATGACTAGACAGTCAAAATTTATATTCCCTTAAGAAGCGAGTAAATCCTCATAATCTAAAGGCTCTGCTTGCTTTGATTTAATTATTTTACTTATGGTGTATCTATCCCATTTTTTAATACAGCAGAAAATACTTTTTCTTAGAAAATAAGCCACTGTAGTCTCTGAATAAATACTTTCAGATCATCAAGACATAACCTTCTATAGCTTTTATTGTTGCCAAGATGTTGACCGAAAGAAATGTATCATAGTGGTATACGTATTTTGTGAAATGTCTAAATCACGAATTACGGAAGTAACGCCTAAAGTATCTGTACGAATCATAAATCCAATGACAATAACTACAAACCAATTAAAGCTAGCCTGTCTAGTAAAACATTTACGAAATTGATCGAGAACTTGATTAAGTAATTTCTACATGATTTTTTATAGTCAAACGAGAGTATGGTAACCTATATATAATAACTCTCCACTGATGATGTACATCCTTTATTGGTTTCGAAGCTAAAAGGATACCACAAAATCAGCTTGGAGTGTTATATTTTTTTGTGAAATTTTCAAAGAACTTTTGACTGTCTAGTATGAAGACATGCCATATAAATCCAAAATAGTAAGCTTTTCGTTATACATTAACTAGTGTAATAAATAATGTATTCCAGCATTTGGTCCTAATGGAAGATTAAATACCATAAAAACAATCAATAAAACTGTCCATAAAAGACCGAAAACAATAGAATATGGAAGCATATTGGCAATAATTGTTCCCATACCTGCTTTTTTATCATATTTATTAACAAAAGCAAGCAAAATAGGGAAATAAGGAAATAATGGACTAATTGTATTTGTAATAGAATCTCCAATACGATAAGCCATCTGTGTTAAAGCAGGATCATATCCTACAAGTAAAAACATAGGTACAAATACAGGTGCCATAATAGCCCATTTTGCAGAAGCACTTCCTACAAATATATTAATAAAACATGAAATAAGAATAAATCCTATAATCAATCCATATCCTGTCATCCCTGCATTTTGCAAGAAGTCTGCACCCTTTATAGAAATGACAACGCCTAAATTACTCCATTTGAAATATGCTAAAAATTGTGAAGCAACAAATGCAAGCACAATATATGGCCCCATATCACTCATAGCTGATCCCATCATTGCTGTAGCATCCTTGTCTGTTTTGATCGTTCCTGTAATCTTTCCATAAATAAGCCCTGGAATTAAAAACATACAAGTAACAATAGGAATAATTCCTTGCATCAATGTAGAATGATATGCCAAAACCGAACCTGTTTCTACATCTTGCATAAACGAATCTTTTCCTATACATAATCCAATAACGATTAAAACCATTACGAAAATAGATAAGCTCGCATATATTAAACCTTTTTTTTCTATACTACGCAACGCAGTACTATGTTTTTTTTTAGTATGAATCCCTTCATATTTTGGAAAACGAGGTGCTACAATTTTTTCTGTAACCCATACGCCTGCTACTACAAGAAAAAGTGTTGATATAATAATAAAATATAAATTCATTGCGGGTGTTCCCTGATAACTAGGGTCTATCATTTGTGCTGCTGGAATCGTAAAACTAGCAGCCAATACATCAGACATGTTAATCATAAGATTTGCAGCAAATCCCCCAGAAACCCCTGCATATGCTGCAAAAAGACCTATTAATGGATGGCGTCCTATCCCCAAGAATATAATGGCTGCCAAAGGTGGAAGAACAATAAATCCTGCATCTCCTGCTGCATTTGCCAAAATCCCTACCAATATAATCATAGCTGTAACCAAATTAGCTGGCACTTTCGTAATAGAATGCTTCAATACTGCTTTCATAAAGCCAGATTTTTCAGCAACTCCTGCGCCAATCATTACAACTAATACCAGCCCTAGTGGAGGAAAAGATTGAAAATTATTCACTGCTTTTCCTACTATATCCCTTAACCCTTCTTTGGTAAGAAGATTTACTACTGTAATGGTTTCCTTCGTAGATGGATGCACAGCAGATACGCCAGCTTTTGCTGCTAGGTAAGATACCACCAATACCAATCCACAAAAGATCACAAATAATGTAATAGGATCTGGTAATCGGTTCCCTGATTTCTCAATGAATGCCAACATTTTATCTAAATGGCTTTTCTTTTTTTCTTTTGTAATCGCCTTCATTTTGTATTCCTCCTTCTTTTTATGTTAATTGTTTTGGTTCAAGAAATCTATTGCAACCTGTGCCAATGCTTGTGAAGATACTAGCAAGTTTTTATCATCCCATTGAAATTTTGGATGATGATGGAATACCCAATTATTTTCATCCTCTGCTATTCCTACAAAGAAAAATGCAGAAGGAACAGCTTGTGCAAAAAATGAAAAATCTTCACCACCCATATTGGGTACTTGATCTTCATGTACATGATTTTTCCCTACAATTTTTTCAGTTGCAGTTTTTACTAAATCGGTCATTTTCGTATCATTAATAAGAGGGGGGAAATGTTCAATCAATTCAAATGCATAGGTTGCCCCTTGAGACACTGTAATCCCTTTTAATGTTTCTTCCATTGCCTGTGGTATCCATTTTCTAATGTCATTATCAAAGGTTCTAATAGTTCCGCCAACTTCTACTTCATTAGGGATTACATTATGCCCCTTGCCCCCATGGATTGTACAAAATGAAACAACTGCTGGCTCAACAGGATTCATTCTCCTGCTAACAATAGATTGCATATTATTAATAGCTTGTACAGCTATCATAACAGGGTCTACACATGCATGAGGCATTGCAGCATGTCCTCCCTTTCCAATCACCTTAAAAGCAAATTTATCAGGGGCTGCCATCATAGGCCCATACTTTACATGAATATCTCCACTTTTAATAGATCCCCATAAGTGACATGCAAAGGCTGCATCTACCTTTGGGTTTTCTAAAATACCTTCTTCGATCATAGGCTTTGCGCCACCATCATCTTCTTCGGCTGGCTGAAATACTAATTTTACATTTCCATGGATCTGTTCTCTTAAATCATTTAATATCATAGCTACCCCTAAAAGTCCTGCTGTATGGCCATCATGACCACAAGCATGCATACGTCCGGGTATGTTTGATTTATAAGAAACCTCGGCTTCTTCTTCGATAGGTAAAGCATCCATATCTGCCCTTAATAATACAGTTTTTCCGGGGTGTTTTCCTCTTATAAGTCCAACAACTCCAGTTTTGGCAATATGCTCCTTTACTTCAATCCCTAATGCTTTTAATTCTTTTGCCACAATCTTAGATGTCTCAAATTCTTCAAAAGCTAATTCAGGATGCATATGAAAAGAATGCCTTAAGGCTTTCATTTCATCAAAGTATTTTTCTGAAAGTTTTTTGATTTGTTTTGTGAGCATTTTCTGTCCTCCTTCATGTTTTGTTTAGTGATTTAAATCGATAAAGCGAAAATTAAAGATAAATCCTATAACAGATTTTATGTTTTGTAAAACTAAAACTGCTTTTGGAATAAATAATTTATCTTAGTTTACACCTGTAGACATTTTTTTTCAATGTTTTTCTTTATATGTAAAAAAATATTAAGTTTTCCATTAGATAGGCTCACTGAACGAGACAGGTTTTTTAAGGTCATGTACGATTAAACCAATGATGAAAAGAAGGAAGAATGTATCGTTGTGGTTGACAAATTTGTGTTACTGTTATACACTTAATAAAGACCTTTACAAAAGGTATTTATTAAGGAGGCGTATTATTAGAATGAAACCAATTGTAAATCCCATTGTTATGAAAGAAGTGAATACAGACATCGTGCGAAATGCATTAAGAATCGAAAAACAAGCAACAAAGCAGCGAGTATCAACGTTAACAGGATTAAGTACGGTAACAGTAGGTACAATTCTTAATCAACTGATAAAAGATAAAGAGGTCTACGAAACAGATTTAGTTCCATCCAACGGAGGACGCCCTGCTAGGAGTTTTTGCTATAACGCAGAATTTACACATACACTTATTATTTATACGCATGTACAGTCCAATAAAAATACTGTTTTTAGTAGCATAATAAATTTATTTGGAGAATGTGTTCTTGAAAAAAACTTTACAATTGAAAAGATTTTTCTCGATAGTTTTGAGCCTTTAATCGATGAAATGATTAAAAAATACCCTACCATCAAAGCAATTGGATTTGGTCTGCCAGGGATAGAATATGATCATGTTATGATGATCAATGATTATGAACACTTAAAGGATACTTGCTTTACAGAGCACTATAAAAATAAATATAGTATTCCAACGATTACTGAAAATGATGTCAATTTAGCTGCTTTAGGATATTGCCATTCCCACTTTATTGAAGATAATGCTGTTGTCTACATTTATTTTCCACAAAAATATGAACCTGGGGCGGGTATCTTCATAAATGGTGATTTATATAAGGGAATGAATAATTTTGCAGGTGAAATAAAATATTTACCTATAGGGATCAACTGGAAAGAAATAAACTATTTTGATTTTGATACGATTTGTAGCGCCATATCTAAGTTAGTTATTGCTGTTATTTGTACATTTAATCCAACCCAAATTATTGTCTCAGGTGAATTTCTAACGGATTCGCATTTGCAACGAATTTTATGGAATTGTAAACAGACTATAGATGAAATCGTTACGCCACAAATTCTTATGTCGGAAAATTTTGATTTAGACTTTAAAAATGGCTTAAGTATACGAACATTAGAACTTGTCAAATCACAAAAATCATTTTATTAGGAGGAGACATGCTAACGTTTATTTTAATGATCATATATTTAGCTTTTATCAGCTTAGGTCTGCCTGACTCTTTATTAGGGTCTGCATGGCCCATTATGCGTGTTGACTTACAAATGCCATTTTCAGCAGCCGGAATCATCTCTATGATTATTACTGGAAGTACAATTATTTCAAGTTTTTTAAGCGGTAAAATCATTAAAAGATTTGGAACGGGAAAAGTCACTTCTATTAGTGTATTGATGACAGCTATTTCCTTATTTGGATTTTCCTTCTCAATATCCTTTTATTGGATATGTTTATTGGCTATTCTATTGGGGTTAGGTGCTGGTGCTGTAGATTCAGGACTTAATAATTTTGTCGCTTTGCATTACAAAGCGAAACATATGAGTTGGTTGCATTGTTTCTGGGGTATAGGTGCAACCGCAGGTCCTCTCATTATGTCTCTATTTTTAGCGGCAGAAAACGGTTGGCGAAAAGGATATTTACTAATAGCTTCGATACAATTTGTCCTTGTTTTTATTTTGTTCCTTACATTACCCATATGGAGGAATTTTGAGATAAACACAAAGGAGGATCTAGAAAATAATAACATAAACAACGCAAAAAAAAGTTTGTTTTCTATGCCAATAGTCAAAGTTACTTTAGTATCGTTCTTTTGCTACTGTGCTATTGAAATGACAACAGGGTTATGGGGAAGTAGTTATTTAGTAGACACGAAAGATATTTCAGCAGATGTGGCAGCAAAGTGGGTTTCTCTATTTTATTTAGGCGTAACAGTAGGCAGGTTATTTGCTGGATTTATTTCGATGAAAATTAATCCTTATACTTTGATTCGCTTAGGAGAAGTAACAATAATGGTGGGGATTATTTTATTCATTTTACCATTTAATCCCACGATATGTATGGTTGGTTTTATTCTGGTAGGCTTAGGTTGTGCCCCTATCTTTCCTTGTATGCTACACGACACCCCTAATAAAGTTGGAAAGAACTTTTCACAATCTATGATGGGAATACAAATGGCTTTTGCTTACATGGGAAGTACATTGATGCCACCTATATTTGGTGTTTTAGCTACCATTATAGATACTTCTATTTTTCCTGTTTATATTTTCATTTTGCTTATCGTTATGGTGGTATGCGTTGAAAAGACAAACAAACTATTAAAAGGAGAGCAAAAATGAGCTAGATAGATTTTATAGAGGAAGCTGAAGTGCGTATTTCAACATTGATTGAAGAGATTAACAATGAACAGATGATTTCAGCAGGATTTATTCAAGCCAGAGGAAAAGGAAGATCGCGATTTTATGAAATCGGCAGGATCTTATTTTTTTTGTTCTTTAATGTAAAAAATCTAGGAAAAAAAAGGAATAATGTCTAGTTTATAGAAGTACTAAAGAGAGTGTAAGTTTAAAAGAATATTATAGAAACAAAACTCAGAAAGGAGTCTTTCCATGCAAACAACCTACACAGGAAGAACCCAACCGCTACTTCCACGACTACAACAAAACATAAAAAAAGCCAAACACATGGACTTTATCATCTCCTTCATACGAGATTCAGGTATAAAACTTTTAATCAATGACCTAAAAAGTGCACTAGATCGAGGGGCAACCCTACGCCTACTAACAAGCACCTATTTAAATGTAACCGAACCCAATGCCTTATATAGACTTAAAAGTGAACTAAATGATAAAATAGAGATCAAAATATATGATGGTGACAGTGTTTCCTTTCACCCAAAAACCTACATGTTTGAATATGAAGACAGTAAAGGTGAAGTGATTATTGGATCATCTAATATATCAAAGGCAGCCCTTGTAGATGGGATTGAGTGGAATTATGTATTTTCTAAAGATGCATGCTTAGAAGATTATAAGACTTTTAAAAATGAGTTCAATGAATTATATGAAGAAAATAGTTTTAATGCGACATTAGAATGGCTTAGAAATTATGAAAAAAATTATAGAAAAATGATTCATATTCCCAAAAACAGTTTTGTAAATAAGCAAAAAGTGAATACAAAAGAAGAACCGATAAAAGAAATGGAACCCATCAAATTTCAAATACCAGCCCTTTATGAACTAAGTAAAACGAGGGAAGAGGGGTATAATAAAGCATTGGTCATTGTTGCTACAGGACTTGGAAAGACTTATCTTTCGGCTTTTGATACATTGACATTTGATAAGGTATTATTCATTGCTCATAGAGATGAAATACTCAAACAATCTATGGAAACCTTTAAAAATGTTTACAAAGATAAAACGATGGGATTTTTCAATGCGCAAGAAAAGGAAACGGATAAAGAGATTATCTTTGGAAGTATACAAACTTTAGGAAAGAAAGAATATTTAAACGAAGACTATTTCGGCAAAACTTATTTTGATTATATCGTCATTGATGAGTTTCATCATGCAGGGGCAAAGTCTTATGAAAATCTGATAGAATACTTTGAACCTAAGTTTTTACTGGGACTGACGGCTACACCTGATCGGATGGATAATAAAGATATTTATAAGCTTTGTGATTATAATATTGCTTATGCGTGTGATTTCAAGGTTGGGATTAATAATGGATGGCTTGTACCTTTTAAATATTATGGTATATATGATGATCTTATTGATTATGATACAATCCCTTGGCGAAGTGGTAAGTACGATATAAAGGTTTTAGAACATAAATTAAATGCAGATAAAAGAGCAGAGCAGATTTTGCAAAAGTATAAAAACTATGCAGGAAAGAAAACTATCGGATTTTGTGCAAGCATTGCGCATTGTAATTTTATGGCGAGCTTTTTTACAAAGCATAAGATAAAATCAAAATGCATACATAGTGAAAGCAATCATAGAAGAAAATTGATGGAGGATTTTAAAGCTGATAAGATCGATATTTTATTTGTAGTAGATATATTTAATGAAGGAGTAGACATTCCAAATATTGATACAGTCATGTTTCTAAGACCCACAGGATCATATACGATATTCATACAGCAGTTAGGGCGAGGGCTTAGAACGAGTAATGGAAAAGATGAGTTAGTTGTGCTAGACTTTGTAGGAAATTATAAAGGAAGCAATCTAAAGCCACTTTATTTGATGGGTGCGTATGATCATAAAGATCCGAATGGAAAAGGAATGTTGCCAACGGATAAAGATTTTATATTGCCAGAAGGTTGTACTGCAAATTTTGATTTAAAACTTGTAGATTATTTCAAAGAAATAAATGATAAAAAAGAGCCTCTGAAAGAAAAATTAATGCAAGAATATGACAAAATAAAAGAGAATTTAAATAGAGTGCCAAGTATTATGGATATGTATGAAAATGCAAATTATCCTGTACATATTTATCTAAAAACATTTGAATCATGGTATAGAGGTTTAGAGGAAAAAGGAGATTTAAATGATACACAACTTTCATGGAAGGATACTATCGTAGAACAATTTCTAGAAGAACTAGAAAAGACATCTATGTCTAAATCTTATAAAATACCAACCCTTTTGAGTCTTATTGAAGAAACAAGATTAGAAGTATCTGTATCTGCGGAGGATATAGGAAAAAGCTTTAAGACTTTTTATAGTGATGATTTACATGGAAAAGATTTAAATAATAAAAATCATAGAGGTTGGCAAAGTTGGAATTTAAGGAAGTTTAAAAATTTAGCAGTCAATAAACCCATTCATTTTTTGAGCAATGGAAAGTCCAAGAAATTTTTTAATTATGATGCAGATAGTGAGATCTTTTCTTTAGTAAAAGCTTTGCATGAATACATAAATCTATATAATGAAGAATTATTGATGGAAATAAAAGATAGACTACAATACAGAAATATAAATTATTTCCACAGAAAGTATATGGAGGATTAAAATGACCAAAGACTACTATAACAAAAATGCACAAGATTTTGTAGAAAACACCCTAAAAGCAGACATGTCAAAAATTTACTCCCGATTTGAAAAACATCTAAAGACAGGTGCTACCCTGTTAGACCTTGGCTGTGGTTCAGGACGAGACAGTCTATATTTTATAAACAAAGGTTATGACGTAGTAGCAACTGATTATGCAGAGGAACTTGTAGAACATGCGAGTCAACTTCTAAATCATCAAGTGCTACAGCTAGACATGAGGAATTTAGATTTTGATGATACCTTTGATGCGATCTGGGCTTGTGCTTCGATCTTGCATATTCCTAGAGAAGAGATTGTTTTAGTGATTAGAAATTGTGAAAGAGCCTTAAAGAAAAATGGTATTTTTTATCTATCTTTCAAATATGGGGATGATGAAACGTTTAGAAACGGACGATTTTTCAATTCTTACAATGAAGAAAGTTTTCAAAGTTTGATGGATTTGTTTCCAAGTCTAAAGATTATAGATATATGGAAGACTGCTGATGTAAGAGTAGGTAGAGAAGAGGAGCAGTGGTTAAATATTATTGTTGAAAAAAACATGTTAAAATAATCTTTTTAAAAAGTAATGTATGTACTATTTAAAACAATAGATTGAAAGATTGCACTGAATAATAAAGAGTGCTATTTGAAATAATATTAATAAAAGTATTTGAAAAATGATGTTGACAAATATTGCATTAGATAATATAATTACTAAAAATATGAATATTCTAAAAACGATGATGAGAAGAGTAAATATGTGACGGAGTCCTAGCGAGTTGGTGAAGGTGTGAGACCAATACGAAGTGCATGTTGAAGAACATCTTTGAGTTGCTAACCGAAATCCTTTTGGAGAGTAGACTTAGACGGAACCAATCCGTTATTATTTGGACAGCATCGAATGTATTCTGTGCTGATTGAGTTGAACTAATTTAGTTAATTAGGGTGGTACCGCGAAATATAACCTTTCGTCCCTTTACCAGGGATGGAAGGTTTTTTTTATTTATTTGGAAGGGAGAAAATAGAATGAAAAGAGTATTTGTAGATGAGTTGATCGAAGTGGAAGAACAACTGGTTTTATTAAAAGGATGGATTCATAAAATAAAAAGTTTTGGTAAATTCACATTTGTTTTTCTAAGAGATAAAACAGGGGTGGTGCAATTGGTTGTAGATGATGAAGATATGATCAGTAACCTTAAACTTGAAATGTCTGTAGAGGTAGAAGGGATGCTTGTGAAGAATGAAAAGGCGCCTAACAGTATAGAGATTCATGTGAGAAAAATGAAAATGATTGGAAAAACCTACTATGATTTGTTGCCATTTAGTATCAATCAAAAAAAAGTGAATGCATCCCTAGAAACAGAACTTGATTATCGATACATGAGTTTGAGAAGACCAGATAGAAGAGCTGTATTTAAAGTACAAGAAGAAATTGTGGAAAGCTTTAGAAGATATTTAAAGGAAAAAGGCTTTTCTGAGATTCATACGCCTAAGATTATCGCATCAGGGACTGAAGGTGGTTCAGAGATGTTTACAGTGAACTATTTTGAAAAAAGAGCATTCTTAGCACAAAGTCCTCAATTTTATAAGCAGATGATGGTAGGGGCAGGATTTGAATCTGTATTTGAAATAGGGCATGCATATAGAGCAGAGCTTCATAATACATGGAGACATTTAAATGAATATGTAAGCTTAGATGTAGAACTGGGATTTATAGAAGATGAAAATGAATTAATGGATTTAGAAGAAGGATTTTTAAAATTTCTATTTGATCATTTAAAAGAGACTTGTCAAAAGGAACTAAAGGGATATGACATAGAATTACCTAAAATAGAAAAAATACCAAGGATTCCTCTGTCTGATGCACAAAAGATATTACTAGAAGATTATAATAAAAAGTCACCAACTGGAAACATAGATGCAGAGGGAGAAGTTCTGTTTTCAAAATACATTAAGGAAAAATATAACAGCGATTTTGTATTTTTAACCAAATATCCAGTTGCCAAAAGACCTATGTATGCGATGCCTGATGATGAAAATAGAGAAATGACAAAAAGTTTTGACTTAATATATAAAGGTTTGGAAATTACTACTGGGGGACAAAGAATTCATGACTATGAGCTGTTGAAGGAAAATATCATAAGGTTTGGGTTAAAACCAGAAGATTTTGGCTTTTATTTGGATAGTTTTAAATATGGAATGCCTCCGCATGGAGGATTTGCTATAGGGCTTGAGAGACTGACAATGAAGATTATGAATCTAGAAAATATAAGAGAAAGTACACTACTACCAAGAGATATGAATAGAATAATGCCTTAGGAGGAGAAAAATGAAAATTACGACAGAAACAATTAATTATGTTGCAAAACTTGCAAAACTTAAATTTACACAACAAGAAGCGGATCAATTTGCAAATGAATTTGAGAAGATATTCACGCATTTCGAAAATCTTGATAAGGAAGATTTAACAGGGATAAAACTGAATGAATTTAATGAGGTAACTTCTGTTTTGAGAAAAGATGAAATGAAAGTTTTTGAGAGTAAAAAGGAATTGTTTCAAAATGTAAAAAAAATGAGAGAAAACCATATTTCGATTCCAAAGGTTATAGAATAGGAGTGAAGGCATGATAAATATAGAAAAACTAACGATAGCAGAAATAAAAAAAGGCTATATAGACAAAAAGTTTACAGTAATAGAAATCGTAAGTGCTTATATCGATAGAATCAAAAGATTAGACCCGAAAATAAATGCATTTATAACGCTTTGCGAAGAAATGGCTTTAAAAGAAGCTGCAATACTAGATGATAAGATTGAAAATGGTGAAGAAATAGGGCAACTAGGAGGAATTCCAGTAGCGATCAAAGACAATATTTGTACAAAGGGAATAAAAACAAGCTGTGCTTCAAAAGTATTGGAAGATTTTATAGCGCCTTATGATGCTACTGTCGTAAAAAAATTAAAGGATGCTGGGGCAATCATTATTGGAAAAACAAATATGGATGAATTTGCGATGGGTTCATCTACTGAAAACTCAGCATTTAAAATCACAAAAAATCCTTGGGATTTAGGAAAGGTTCCAGGGGGCTCATCGGGAGGGTCAGCAGCAGCGCTAACAGCTGGATTTGCACCACTGACAATCGGTTCAGATACGGGAGGATCTATCAGACAGCCCGCTGCATTTTGTGGGAATGTAGGATTAAAACCTACCTATGGCTTGGTTTCAAGATATGGACTTATTGCTTTTGCATCATCTCTTGATCAGATTGGACCATTTACTAAAGATGTACGTGATTGTGCTTTGAGTCTAGAGGTGCTTCAAGGAAATGATCCATTAGATGCAACAAGTGTTAATGATACAGCAACAAAGGATTATTTAACAGATTTAGATGCAGGAATAGAAGGTTTAAAAATAGGAGTACCAAAGGAGTTTTTTCAAGAGGGATTAGATCCTGAAATTGATGAATCGATCAAAGGAAGTATAAAAAAATTGAAAGAAATGGGTGCGACTGTCGAAGAATTTTCACTACCGATTACAGAGTCGGGTCTTTCTGCTTACTATATTGTATCTTCTGCTGAAGCAAGTTCGAATCTTGCAAGATATGATGGGGTTCGCTATGGTTATAGAGCAGAAACATTTGAAGGAATCGAAGAACTGATAGTAAATTCAAGAAGTGAAGCTTTTGGAAAAGAAGCAAAAAGGAGAATCATGCTTGGGACTTATGTACTTTCTTCAGGATATTATGATGCATATTATAAAAAGGCAATGTTACTTAGAAAAAAAATAAAAAATGTATTTAATGAAGCCTTCAAAAGATATGATATAATCCTTAGTCCTACATCACCTATATTACCTTTTGGCATTGGTGAAAAAACAGAAGATCCATTGCAAATGTATTTAGCAGATATATATACAGTAAATATAAATATTGCTGGATTGCCAGCTATTTCAATACCTTGTGGATTTAGTAAATCCAAATTACCAATAGGCGTTCAATTGATAGGACACCATTATGCTGAAAAGAAATTGTTACAAGCAGCATACAATTTAGAACAAAGTTTAGGTGTTTATAAGGATATACCAGAATTAAAGGGGGTAGAATAATGGCTTACGAGACGGTTATAGGACTTGAAATACACGTAGAGTTAGATACAAAATCGAAAATATTCTGCTCTTGTTCCACTGAATTTGGTGCAAAACCCAATGAAAATACTTGTCCAATCTGTACAGGACTTCCAGGAACATTGCCAGTGCTTAACGAAGAAGTTGTAAATCTTGCGATAAAAGCAGGAAATGCGCTGAATTGTGATATGAATAGGATCAATAAATTTGATCGAAAAAATTATTTTTATCCAGATCTTCCGAAGGCTTATCAGATTTCACAATTTGATTTGCCGATTTGTGAAAATGGATATGTAGACATTCATGTTGATGGAAAAAATAGAAGAATTAATCTTACAAGAATTCATTTAGAAGAAGATGCTGGAAAGCTTATCCACATTGAAGATGAACCTGTAACTTTAGTAGATTATAATAGATGCGGCGTACCGTTAATCGAAATTGTTTCAGAACCAGATATGCGGTCTGCTGAGGAAGCAGTAGAATTTTTAAAGAACTTAAAGGCGATACTTGAATATGCAGAGGTTTCAGACTGTAGAATGGAGCAAGGCTCATTAAGATGTGATGCAAATATCTCGGTAAGAGAAGTAGGGCAGGAAGCGTTGAATACAAAAGTAGAAATTAAAAATATGAACTCTTTTAGAGAAATTCTAAAAGCGATCCAAAAAGAAGAGAAAAGACAGGTCGAACTATATACTTTTGGAGAAGGACATAAAATAAAGCAGGAAACAAGAAAATGGGACAGTAGCAAAGGAAGAACCATTCCTATGCGTTCTAAGGAAGATGCGCATGATTATCGCTATTTTCCTGAACCTGATTTGATGCCTGTGATCATTGCGCAAGATACAATCGCGAAAATCAAACAAAATCTTCCAGAGTTGCCTTCAAAGAAGAAGGAAAGATTCGTAACGTCTTATAAGCTTAGTGAAAAGGAAATAGATATATTGATTGGGAAAAAGATATTGGCTGATTACTTTGAAGCAGTTATATCCTTTGGGGCTGATTCGAAGGAGGCTGCAAACTGGATTATTGTGGATGTTTTACGCGCACTGAAAGAAGAATCAAATGAAGAAATGCCAATAAAAGCACAATATCTTGCGGGTTTAATTAAAATCATTGATCAAGGAAAAATAAGCCGTACAGTAGGGAAGGAAGTGTTTAGTGAACTGATTACTACAGACCAATCTCCTGAAGAGATTGTTAAGCAAAAAGGTTTAAGCCAGATTAGTGGAATGGATCAGATTGAAAAAATAATTGTAGAGATTATTGGTAAGAATCCTCAAGCTGTAGATGATTTCAAAAACGGAAAAGCACAGGCTGTAGGGTTTTTGATGGGACAAACGATGAAAGCAACAAACGGAAAGGTAAATCCAAAGCTAGCAAAAGAGATTCTTGAAAATAAGTTAAAAGAAATGTAAATAGAATTTATGAATAGGATAGATAATTTGTTGTTGCATAAATAAAAGAAATGTTGTATAATGTCTTTAATAAATTGAATGATTAAAAGGGCAAAGGCGTCCAACAAATTATGGAGATATATTCCTTGATTTGTTGACGCTTTTTTATTATGAATTTTAAAAAAGATAAGTATGAGGAGGCGTTGTTATGAATAGTAAGTATAGTAAAGAAGAAATCGTAAAAAAGGTAAAAGAATTGGAATTGGAGTTTATTCATCTACAATTTACAGATATATTAGGGGTTATGAAAAATATATCGATCACGATTGAACAATTGGAAAAAGCTTTAAATAATGAGATTATGTTTGATGGATCATCTATCGATGGCTTTGTTAGAATTGAAGAATCAGATATGTATTTAAGACCAGATTTATCTACATTTGTTGTATTTCCTTGGACCAGTCCTACAAGAGAAGCGAGAATGATTTGTGATGTTTACAAAGCAGATGGAACACCTTTTGGAGGATGTCCAAGAAATACATTGAAAAAGGTATTAAAAGAAGCAAAAGATATGGGCTATATCATGAATGTGGGTCCAGAATGTGAATTTTTTATGTTTCATACAAATGAGAGAGGAGAACCATCCTTAGAAACACATGATAATGCTGGATATTTTGATTTAGCACCAGTAGATTTAGGTGGAAATGCAAGAAAAGATATGACGATTACTTTAAAACAAATGGGATTTGAAATAGAAGCATCACATCATGAGGTAGCACCAGGGCAGCATGAGATTGACTTTAAATATGAAGATGCTTTAACGACAGCAGATAATATTATGACTTTTAAGATGGTGGTTAGAATTATTGCGCAAAGACATGGACTACATGCTACATTTATGCCAAAGCCTAAATTTGGGATCAATGGTTCTGGAATGCATATTAATATGTCTCTTGCTACAATAGATGGGAAAAATGCTTTCTATGATGAAAATGATCCGATGCAGCTATCGAAAGAAGCGTATCATTATTTAGGAGGGACAATAAAGCATGCGAAGAGCTTTGCGGCTTTAACAAACCCTACCATTAATTCATATAAAAGATTGGTTCCTGGATATGAAGCACCCGTGCTCATTGCTTGGTCTGCAAGCAATAGAAGTCCATTAGTTAGAATACCAGCTAAAAGAGGAAATTCTACGAGAATTGAGCTTAGAAATCCAGATCCATCTGCAAATCCGTATTTAGCATTAGCAGCCGTTTTAAAGGCAGGGTTAGATGGAATAAAAAATGAAATTGAGCCTCCAGCACCCGTACTAAGCAATGTTTATCATATGAATGAAGATGAAAAAAAGGAAAAAGGAATTGAGAGTCTTCCTGCAAACTTATACGAAGCAATTTCAGAATTATCAAAAGATGAAGTGATAAAAGAAGCAATAGGCAAACATATTTATAAAAAATTTAGAGATGCTGCCTTATATGAGTGGAATGAATACTCGAAATTTGTTTCACAATGGGAATTAGATAGGTATTTGAGAAAATTCTAGCATTTCTTTAAATCTGGAGTGATGATATGGAACTTTATAGGATTGTGGTTGCAGAAAGTAGTGAAACTTATAGAAATCAAGTTTGTAAGTTATTGAATCAAAGAGGATATAAAACGTATCATGCAACAGATAGTGCAGGTGCTATAAGAATTTCCAGAAGCATATATCCAGATATTGTGATAATGGATGTGAATTTATGGGGAATGAAAGCCTATGAAGCAGCACGGATTATAGAAGAGGATAAACTATCTACCGTTATTTTCATAATAAGCAATCCGACAGATACTTTTTATCAAAAATTAAGAAACATGAATGTATTTGCTTATATTATGAAACCAATGCATGCAGATCAGCTGTATCGTACAGTAGAGTTTTCTATTATGAATGCGCAAAAAATAAAATCACTATCCAATAAGATCGAAAAACTTGAAAATACTTTAGAAAATAGAAAGAAAGTAGATAAAGCAAAAGGATTATTGATGGAAAACTTGAAATTCTCAGAGAATGAAGCTTATAAATGGTTAAGAAAAAAAAGCATGAACACTTGTATATCCATAGATAAAATGGCTGAAAAAATAATAGAAAAATATAGATAAATGGTATAAGGACTTTTCCTTATACCATTTTCTATGTGTGCGCCCAGCATAGGCAAAAATAGTCGGTTCTTCTATTATGGGGCTTGAAAGTGTAAATATATATGATGAAAATCTTCTCCATTTTTCGGGGAAAAATTTTTTATGGCCTAATCGTACGATCATTATAGTATAATGAGGATATGGAAATATTTGAATGAATGAGATGGATAGAATAAAAATGATAAAGGCGCAAAATTTTATAGGGTTGTATTTACAGAAGATAAAAGACAGAAGATAAGGAGCAATATATATGATGTATACAAATTTGAGCGAAATTATTTATAGTTTATCAAGAGCGCTTGATTTATCAGCGAGTGGTGTGGCAAATCATCATAAGATCGTTGCACTGATTTGTCTTTCAATAGCAAAGAAGCTGAATATGAAAGAGGAGAATCGGGATCTGCTTTTTCTGAGTGCATTGGTACATGATGCAGGGGTTATTAGTAAAGAAGAAGCGAAAGACTTGTTAGTTTTTGAGGATGATAAGCCTTTTGAACATTGTAGAAAAGGATATGAAATTTTCTTTGGGAGTAAGCATACGGTTGAGATTGCAAAAATACTTTTATTTCATCATGATCATTGGAAGGATGTAAATGAATCAGATATAAAAAAAGATGAAATTGCATTAAATAGCAATATTATTTATTTGGCGGATCGGGTAGCTATAGAAGTACAAAAAGATAAGGGATATATTCTAAGCCGAAACAAGGAGATTATACATAAAATTGCGATTGAAAGAGGAACAAGATTTAATCCAGTTGTGGTGGATGCTTTTTTGGAAGTTTCAGAACAAGAAGCGTTTTGGTTAGATTTGCAATCCAAAATAATTGGGGAGTTAGTTAATTTTTATAAACCTAAAATCAAGGTGCATATTACCTCAACAGAACTTGTAGATATTGCATTTGCTTTTTCCAAAATAATTGATAGTAAGAGTCCATATACATATAATCATTCGAATGGCGTAGCATTGGTTGCAGAATTTTTGGCGGATAAATTTGGATTTAGTGAAAATGAAAAAATTATGATTAAGGTTGCAGGATATCTTCATGATCTTGGTAAGATTGCGGTACCGAATTATATTTTGGATAAAACATCTAAGCTAAGTAAAGAGGAATTTGAAATTGTTAAGAAGCATCCTTTTTATTCGTATCGTTTGATTCAAAATATTCCAGGCTTTGAAGAAATTGCAGCTTGGGGTGCTTTTCATCACGAAAAGTTAGATGGTTCTGGATATCCTTTTCGATTAAAAGGAGATGAGATTCCACTTGGTTCTAGAATTATGGCTGTGAGTGATATGTTTGTTGCGTTGACGGAAGATCGGCCTTATAGAAAAGGTCTTAATAAAGATATTTGCTTAGGGATTTTGAAAAAAGAAAGTAGTATGGGGTATATTGATGAAAATGTTGTGAATTTTGTTGAATTGTTCTATGATGAATTGGTTTTATTAGTAAAGAAATAGGTGTGATTTCGCGCCTGTTTTTTATTTTGCCAAATTTGAATGAAGTTACAAAAATACATAAGATTTTGTAATTAAAGAGGAATCAATGATTGAAGTTTATATTAACTAAAAATTAACATATTCTTTAAGTACGCATAACATTATAGGAATATACTATGACTTGAAAACAACTTAAGGAGGTTTTTATTGTGAAGAAAAATGTATTTTCAAAGATTGTTTTTGTAGTATTGTTGGTTACATTATTTACAGCAAGTGGTATGACTGGATTACAAGAAAAAAGTATGATGCATGGAAATGTAGTAGAGGCTGTTTCTCAAGATGCACCTAAATATGTATTTTATTTCATAGGAGATGGGATGGGCGCATCTCAAAGACAAATGGCAGAGTATTACTTGCAGGAAACAACAAATAATAAGGACGCAAAGCTAGTAATCAATAATTTACCAGTAGCAGGGATTAATACAACTTATTCAGAAGATAGTTTAGTAACAGATTCAGCAGCAGCAGGAACAGCACTTGCTACAGGATATAAAACAAATAATGGTATGATTGCACAGCTTCCAAATGGTAAAAAAGTAAAAACCCTTGTAGAAGCTGCAGAAGAAAAGGGAATGGCAACAGGAATTGTTTCAACTACAAGATTAACACATGCAACACCAGCAGTATTTGCATCTCACAATGCAAGTAGAGATAATGAAAATGAGATTGCAGAAGACTTTGTAACGAGTGGCGTAGATTTCTTTGCAGGTGGTGGTGCAAGATATTTTATTCCAAAAGATGGATTAAAAGATGGAGAAGCATTGATGAAATCCAAAAGAGTAGATAATAGAAATTTGATTAAGGAGTTTGAAAAATCTGGATATAAAACTTTCTTGGGCAAAACATCAACAGATGCATTTAGAAATATGACTGTTAATGGACAACAAAAAGTATTTGCTGCTTTTAATGATTCACATATGCCTTATGAAGTGGACAGAGTACATAATAATGATGTGCCTAGTTTAGCAGAAATGACAGAAAAGGGTATAGATGTTTTATCAGAATATGACAAAGGTTTCTTCATGATGGTAGAAGGCGGAAGGATCGACCATGCATGTCATGCAAATGATGCAAAAGGGGCAATTAATGATACATTAGCTTTTGATGAAGCGGTTAAAAAAGCCTATACATTTTATAAAGAACATCCAAAGGAAACTTTAATTGTTGTTGTAGGAGATCATGAAACAGGTGGTATGGGACTTGGATTTGGTAAAAATTATTTCTTGAAAATGAATAACTTAAAGGATGTAAAAATTTCTGTTGAAGATGTGCTTCAAGGAAAATATACAGGAGACCGTGACACATATTTTAAGTATATCGCTGAAAACTTTGGTTTGAAAAATTTAACAACTGACGAAAAAGCTAAAATTGAAAAAGCGATGGATAGGGTAGACAAAAAAGAAGAAATAGATAGAAATGAATATGGTGGATATGATCCCGTTGCAATTGAAGCAACTCATGTTCTTTCAGAAAGAACGAATATGCAATGGACAACTTATGCGCATACAGCAACTTCTATACCTATGTCTGCTGTAGGGGTAGGACAAGAGAATTTCTCGGGATACAAAGATAATACTGAAATTGCACAAGATATGGCTAAATTAATGAGATTTGCATTGACAAAATAATAAGTGAAAAAAGATATGGTTTTTATTAAAAATAGCTAGGTTTTTCCTGGCTATTTTCCCCTTTTTATAAATATTTTGGTAGAGGTGAAAGCATATGAAAAAAGGAATTATGATTTCGATTGTGATTGGATTGATGATTTTTATAGTAGGATCATTTAATTATGAGAATTCTGAAAAGAATGAAAATACATTTGAAGTAAGTGCTGTTGTTTTAGAAACAGATGATTCAGGGATGATACAAGCTGGAATTTCTAAAATAGGAGATCAGTCCGTAACAGTCATAATAACAGAAGGAAAACATAAAGGAGAAAACTTAGAAGCGAAAAATCATCTTATGGGAAAACTAGATTATGATAATTACTATAAAAAGGGAGATAAAATAGTAGTAGCAATATTAGAAGAAGAGGACAATATCCAGCAAGCTATAACGGTCGATCTTTATAGACAAGGGTGGCAGATGATTTTGTTTGTTTTATTTGTAATATGCCTTATTTTGTATGCAGGGGTTACGGGGATTAAGGCACTCTTTTCTTTTGTGGCAAGTGTATGTATTATATGGATGTTTTTAATTCCATCACTATTAAATGGGAAAAGCCCGTTGATTTTATCCATGGTTACATTAACCCTTTTATCCGCGATTATTATTTTTTCTATCGCGGGCTTTACAAAAAAAGGCGTTTCTGCTTTTGTAGGAACCATGTCAGGGATTATTGTGACAATGGGACTGACAATTTTCTTTGGCGATAAATTAGCTCTTTTGGGTATGACTAGTCCTTTTGCTGAGACATTGTTATTTAGTGGTCATATGGATTTGAATATGCAACATATTTTTTATGCAGCTATTATTATGGGTGCATCAGGGGCTGCTATGGATATTGCTATGGATGTTTGTGCATCTATGGAAGAAATTAAAAATAAAAAACCGGATATAGATAGGAAAGGATTGATACAATCTGGATTTAACGTAGGAAGAGCTGTAATTGGAACTATGACGACGACCCTTTTACTAGCTTATTCAGGAGGCTATCTAACACTACTTATGTTATTTATGAGCAAAAATACTAGTCTTGCTAGAATGATGAATTTAAAAATCGTAGCAGCAGAGATTATGAGGACGATTGTAGGGAGCATTGGATTGGTTTTAGTTGCACCTATTACAGCATTGGTTGCGGGAGTTATTTTTAGTCATGATTTTAGTAAGGGCTGGAATCTGTTTGAAGTGAAGAAAATATAAAAATATTAAAAGTGATATAATTGTTTAAATCCAAATACTGGGTCATTGTCCATAAAAGGCAAAACTGCTTTGATTGAAAATGAATTTGGCGATATTATTGATCAGTGATGAAACCATTGTATTGATTTGCTGTAATTGTTATAGATAAAACAACAAGAATTAGTAAAATTATTGAATAAATAATAGCCTTTGTGATATCTTATAAGTAGGAGTTAGTCGTTTGTAAAAGTGAGGTTGAATTTATGGAAAATAAAAATAGAGAGATTCTATTTGAGATATTACAAGATATGGAAGACTTTGCAAATATGAAAAATATTGAATATCCGCCTATTTATTTATTGGGCGGTTCTGGATGCATTGTTGCAGGCTATTTGGATAGAGCTACAACAGATGTTGACTTTTTAGATATGGATTATCAAGCGAATATTGGTAGGTTGTTTAAAATTTTAGATAGATTTGATATGTTGGATATTTATCTTACTACGATTCCATTAGATTTCATAAAAAGGGCCATAAAAATCAAGGAATTTCAAAATATTTACGTATTGTCAAAAGAGGATATTATTTTGAGTAAAATAGGTAGGTATTCGGAAAAAGATATAGAGGATATGGAGATCCTTATAAAAGATGCGGACAAACAATTGATCTTAGAATTGATTGGGGTTGTGGAAAAGAGAAATGATATAGGCGAAAAAGTAAAGAATGTTTTTATTAAAAATGTACATTTGTTTAAGGAGCGATTTTATGTATAAACAATTTTGCAAAAACTTTAAAAACTTCTTACAGATTAATGAATCTAAGGATTATCGTTATAAAATTGGGCGTGAGATAGAAGTTTTGACAAATGTAGATGTGTACAATCAATTAAAAGAACGCAAGAATGTAAAATATAGGGAAACTGCCAATTTTATATTTGAAATTTCTCAGTATGAACATCAGTATCCTTCAATCAAAAAATTTGTTTGGGAGTTGTGGGGATATGGATTTGACGTTAAGAGATTTGATGAGGTAGAGGTTGAACCAAGGGAACGAATAGAAGAGAAAGTGAAATTGATTGATTTGTTATTAGGAACCCATTATTGGGCTTGAAAGTGTCGTTAAAAAAGAAGATCAAAACGCTATAAAAGAGCAATGATCTTCTTTTTTATTTCTCAAGATTTGAAGGAAATTACAAAAACATATAGAATTTTGTAATCACGGAGTAACGAACGATTGAAGGAAGGTGCAGTTATGTCAGAGGTGATTCTCAATGAAGAAGAAAAAAAGAATATAGAACTTCCATTTGCAAAGAATACAATGATTCCTACGGTATGTGTAAATATATGTGATCGATCAAAACCAGGATTTATTGTACCTGTGCTAAATTATAGTGCGGCTGGAAATCCAATAAATACCCAAGAACGATTTGAAGAAAATATCTTTATACCAGAGAGTTTTGACAAGGATAAAAGAATTATAGCTGTAAAGATAAAAGGGAATAGTATGAAGGATATAGGCGTAAATGACGAAAGCGTTGTACTCGTAAAAACGGGAACATATTTTAAGAGTGGCATAATTGGCATTGTTAATTTAATGGATGATCAGTATGAGTGGGGAACTACTTGTAAAAAAATTGTGTATGAAAATGGTCATTATCGGTTGATTTCTTTAAATGGTGAGAAAAATTATGAAGATCGGATCGTTAAAGCAGAAGAAATACGCTATGTTGGAGAAGTGATTGGGAGATATGAAGGGATCTATGATTAGGGAATAAAAATATTCTTGAATATCCGCCCATTTATTTATTGGGTGGTTCTGGCTGTAGTGTTGCAGGCTATTTGGATATTATCCTGAACTTGTAGAACCTGATCCAAGTTATCATGGACTTAAATATGTAGATGATTTTAGGAAATCGGCATATATTGTTAAGCCACGTGTACAATTTTTAAGAGATTACGGATGTTGAAGACTTTGATCAAGCATTAAAGAAAATTTAGTAGAGAATATTTAAATGGAGGTGGATGTATGCCAGTGATTGTTCCCAAAAATCTTCCTGCGGTGGATATGCTCATAGAGGAAAATATTTTTAATTTTTTAGATTAAATAATGGTAAAATATGATAAAATTAGTAAAACATAAAACAAATCTATTTTTATTGATAAGTTAGAAAGGGGAGAGAAAATGAAAAGACTATTAGCCATTATTTTAATACTTACATTGATGATGCCAACAACATTTATAGGCTATGCCAACGAAAACATGAATAGTCAAGAATTTAGCGACATCAAAGATCACTGGGCAGAGCAGACGATCAAAAAGCATCATAAAATGGGCATGTTAAGTGGTTATCCAGACGGAACCTTTAAACCAGATCAGCAAATGAAAAGGTCTGAATTGATTACATTAGTCAACAAATATTTTGGACTAAAAGAAGAAGCCAATCAAAACTTTGAGGATGTATTAGGGTCAGAATGGTATGCAGGGGAAACAGCAAAAGCAGAATACTATGGGTATATAGAAGATTTAGAAGCTAGACCAGAGGAACTAGCTAGTAGAGAAGATGTAGTAAATATGATGAGCCTCATATTAGATACACAAGAGCAAACATCAAAAGATGAAAAAAAAGAATTTACAGATTTAAAAGATACAGATAAAAAAACAGAAGAACGGATAGAAAAATTTTCAGAAAATGGATACATTGGTGGTTATAAAGATGGAAGCTTCAAACCAAAGAGAATTATTAATAGAGCAGAAATTTTGACGATCATAGAAAATATATTAGGCTATGTTGTAACGAGTCAAGAAGACGTAGACAATATGCCTGAGGGTGTTACAAAAGTTACAATCATCAATCCAAATATCATAATAGAAAATAAAGAAATCAAAGGGGATGTATACATAGCCCCTGGGGTTAATGGAAGCATAACCATCAGAAATAGCAAAATCAAAGGACAAATGCATGTGTCGGGAGGAACGACGAAAAAACCAATACAACTAGAAAATGTAGAGGTAGAAAAGATCATTATTACAAAAATAAAAAATGAACCAAAGGTAGCAATTACAGGAAAAAGTAATATAGGAGAAATAAAAACAAAAGCAGAAGCAAAAATAGAAATATCAGGAGAAACAACGGTAGGAGAAATAAAAACCAAAGCAAAAACGGAATTAAAGCTAGATAAAGATGTAAAGGTAGAAAAAGTAATTATAGAAGGAAAAACAAAATTAGATACACAAAAGGGCAGTCAAATAAAAAATTTAGTAGCAAAGGAACAAGCAGAAATTACTGGTGAAGGAACGATTAATAGAGCAGAGATCAAAAGTGAAAATGTAGTGATTGAAAAAAGACCAGATTATGTAAAAGTAGATGATGAAGTAGAGCATACGAATATAGGAAAAGACAAAATGGATGCTAAAAATGATGATGAGAAAGAAAATAGTGGCGGTGGTAGTAGTAGTAGTAAAAATAATAGTAGTAGTAATAAAGATACAACAGCGCCAACGTGGATAGCAGGATATCCCTATGCAGAGATCAAGAGTAATGAATTGAAAATATTTACAAACCTAAATGAAAAAGCAACAGTGTACTATTCTGTATATGAAGAAGATAGAAACTTTACAGTAGATGCGTTAATAGCGATTGGAAATAGCTATCAGGCGGAAGCGAATGTAGCAGAAACAGTATATAGTTGTGGAATAGAAACAGGAAAAACTTATCATATATCTTTGACAGCAGTAGATACATATAACAATAAACAAAGTAGTGTAGAAAAAATAGCGGTATCAGAAATAGATACCACACCACCCATGAATGTAGCAGGATATCCAAAAGTAACAGATGTAACAAAAGATGGATTTAAATTAAAAACAAAGATTCATGAAGGTGGAACAGGGTATTATATAGTATTGCCACACGGTATGGCAGCACCAAGTGCTGAGCAAGTGAAAAATGGTCAAGATAGTAATGGAACCAATGCGCAGATAAAAGGTAGTACTTTATTAAATGCAAAAGAAGAGGCTGTATCAGTAGTAACAGGGTTAGGAGAAGGTATAGCATATGATGCATATATCGTGTGCGTCGACCATGCAGGAAATATACAAGCAGCACCAACAAAAATAGAAATAGCAACAAGCATTTCAACAGATACAACCGAACCAATAGTAGGAAATACTGGAACAATCACAGCAAGTAATGAAACGGCAAATAGTGTAGATATAAGTTGGACAGCAGGAAGTGATGATCGAACAGCCGAAGGAAATCTATCCTACAAGGTGGTATATTCAACCACGAATAGCATCAATAGCGTAGCAGATATAGAAACCAGTGCAAATGGAATAGTAGCAAAGGATTGGACAGCGAATATAACGAGCGCTACAGTAACTGGATTAAATGAAAACACAACCTATTATTTCAATGTATTAGTAAAGGATGAAGCAGGAAACATAGCAGCATATACAGCAGCATCAAAAGCAACATTATTATCCGCAGATACAACCGAACCAACAGTAGGAAATGGTGGAACGATCACAGCAAGCAATGAAACGGCAAATAGTGTAGATGTAAGCTGGACAGCAGGAAGTGATGATCGAACAGCCGAAGGGAATCTGTCTTACAAGGTAGTCTATGCAACCACTGATAACATCAATAGTGTAGCAGATATAGAAACCAGTGCAAATGGAACAGTAGCAAAGGATTGGACAGCGAATATAAACAACTTCCAAGTAACAGGATTAACTGAAAATACAACATATTATTTCAATGTATTAGTAAAGGATGAAGCAGGAAACATAGCTGTATACACAGTAGCATCAAAAGCAACAGTATTATCCGCAGATGCAACCGCACCAACAGTAGGAAATAGTGGAACAATCACAGCAAGCAATGAAACTGTAAATAGTGTAGATGTAAGTTGGACAGCAGGAAATGATAATCGAACAGCCGAAGGGAATCTGTCTTACAAGGTAGTCTATGCAACCACTGATAACATCAATAGTGTAGCAGATATAGAAACCAGTGGAAATGGAACAGTAGCAAAGAATTGGACAGCGAATATAACGAGTGCTACAGTAACTGGATTAAATGAAAACACAACATATTATTTCAATGTATTAGTAAAAGATGAAGCAGGAAACATAGCGGTATACACAGTAGCATCAAAAGCAACAGTATTATCCGCAGATACAACCGAACCAACAGTAGGAAATGGTGGAACGATCACAGCAAGCAATGAAACCGTAAGTAGTGTGGATATAAGCTGGACAGCAGGAAGTGATGATCGAACAGCCGAAGGGAATCTGTCTTACAAGGTAGTCTATGCAACCACGAATAACATCAATAGCGTAGCAGAGATAGAAACCAGTGCAAATGGAATAGTAGCAAAGGATTGGACAGCAAATATAACAAGCGCTACAGTAACTGGATTAACTGAAAACACAACCTATTATTTTAACGTATTAGTAAAGGATGAAGCAGGAAACATAACCGCATATACAGCGGCATCAAAAGCAACCGCAACAGCAGTTCCAGCAATATTAACCATAAATGGTTATGTAGATGTTATGAGCTACTACGACGCTAATGGAACCTATTCCTTAGAGAATGAGGAATATAACGGCAAAAAATCATATAAAATGACTAAGGTTGAAGATGGAAGAACAAACACATATTATATAATATGGGAAGAAGATAATTACACTATGGTCCAATGGGGGGGGCCTTCAGCGGATGATGCCACAGCACCCCATTCGGCTAGATGGTGGTTACGTGTAGACGATCCCAATGAGACTGGTAAAACTGACATAGATTGCTATATAGATGCTGCATCTAGCAATGGAGCAGATAGTAATATCCCACCAACAGGACAAAATTGGTTTGATGCCCTTAATATAGGATGGGATAATACACTAGAAAATACCAACGCTACCATCACATACTAAAACATAAAAAAATCCAGATAGGGTTCATCTAAAATGTACCCTATAGAGTAGACATTAAAAAAAGTCTACCCTGTAGGGTATTTTTATGTATAATAGAAAAAAACAAGAATGGTGGAAGATAAAA
>NZ_SLWV01000034.1 GCF_004345705.1 Marinisporobacter balticus | reverse complement strand
AGTTATCATACTTGATAAAATTTTATTAATTCCGACAGAACTTCAATAAGTCTTTTCTTTAGACTTAATGGCTCAATAACTTGAATAGATTTACCGTACGGTAAAAGTAAATAAGGTACATATGTATGTATCATATCCTTTTCAAGAAGAAATACTGCTTGATTTGAAGTCCGTTCTTGTAAATAATGTCCTAAAAACCAATGTTGGCAAATATCTCCCAACGTCCTTGTATTCCCATTAATAACTAAAGAAGTAATCCCTTCCCTATCTTCTATAGTAGGAAGGAGGTTTTTCATAAAAAAGTCACGTGCTGAAAAATTTTCTGGCCGGTTAAACTTATTTTCGGTTAGCATTAGACTTTCAATTCGATCTACTCTAAAACTACGGATATCATTCCTAAGATGACAAAATCCAATCACATACCACTTATTATTCCAATAGATAATTCTGTACGGATCGACCAATCTATAATTTAATTGCTTTTCGCCACTTTTATGGTAAAGAATTTTTACTGAGTACCCGTCAGCTACGGCCTGCTCCAACTCCTTCAAAAAAGGTTCCATAGAGAGTGAACTTAATCGACTTATTACTTCAAGACTAGTTAAATGTTGGTTTATCTTTGTTTCCTGCTCTTGAGTTGAGTATTTACTTAGTTTTGAAATGGCCCTATTTAGTGCTTCACCTCCATAATATCCGGCTTCTTCTGCAAAAACAGCAGCGTGAAATAGTGAAGTTTGCTCCTCAAAATCAAAAAAAAGAGGAGCCTCAATAAAATTGTTCAATAAAGTGTATCCACCGTTATGTCCTGGTTCTGAAATTATAGGTACGCCACTTGTTGAAATTGTATCAATATAACGATACACAGTCCTTATATTCATCTCTAACTTTTCTGAAATTTGTTTTGCAGTAATTTTTTCACCTGAACGAAGCATCCATAGAATTGCTAACATATTGTCAATTTTAGGCATATAATTCCACCTCTATATGAATTTATTTTCTATTATATATTTCCGATTTTTGGTATAACTCATCAGCTGTTCCTTTCCGATAGTTTTCTATATAATGAGGCCCTAGACAGGGGTAGCGCCAACAATGGAACTACTGTCTTATGGCTGTTATGACATAAAATGTGAATTGAACTAACGTGCTATTTTGATTAAAAGCTTAGATTGATATAATGATTTTAAAGATGAAATTTATAAAAATTATATGCTGTTAAAATGAGCATGCTAAATAATTACATTTATGAGATAATGTTTTTCTTATCACACGAAATATCATTTTTGCTGACTATACCTTAAATATAAAAATTTCAGTTTGAAACAACTAGCCCATATTTTCACATACAAAAGTGCAATATTGCATTCCATCTATTATTGTATTACCAGTTCCATTTCTATGAAAATGAACTTTATCTGGCAAATACGCATTAAAAATAACATTATCAATTGCACACATCACTGTAGTAAGTTCTGGCATACAAAGCCTAGAAAATTCATCTTTAAACATACAGTTATGCACATGAAATTCATAAGTTTTATTATTTTGTTGAATAACTTCCATTCGATTTAACTGAGTAGGCCCTTGTTTATTCGTCCTTTGTTGATAATTAATCAAATTCTCAAATGTATGATTATCCTCCACATATCTAAAGTTTGCCATTTGCAGAGCAAGACCTACTGGTAAAAATGATGCCTTGACTATGGATAATGCTTTTTCATTTTCCATATCTTTTTTCAATTCACTATAAAGTGCTGTAACCATTGAAACAATTTTTACAAATTCAGCAGGATACTGCGGATTTTCTTGTGACATTTTCTTTGCTATTTCTTTTTCCAATTTCATCGTTTTGGCCATAAAATCATCAGCGTTATCAAGATAACCTTTTAATACACCAAGTACAATAAGTGAAACTTCTGGTTTTGCAGGCTTGTCAATATTTGTTTTAATCATATCAAATCTCTCCTTTTATATTATATCTCCAATTTTGAACAATTCTTTTGCATTATTGTAAAATATTTTTTCAATATCTTCATTGGATAAACCTAATTCTAAAATTAAGTTAGCAACAAATTTTGCTTCAACAAAAGGTGAGTCGCTACCAAACATCATTTTATTAACTCCGCCCATTTTATGAATAGCAAATTTAAGCGTATCTGTAGAGAAATTATTGCAGTCAGTAAAAACATTTTTCAAATATTCGCTAGGAGCTTTTTTAATATTACCAGCAAAAAACTCTGGGAATCTACTTACTTGAATATCTATTCTATCAATTAAATAAGGAAGTACAGACCATACATGAGGACATATTACTTTTAAATTTGGCAATTCTTCAAATAATCCACTTAAAATTAATTTCATCATTGCCATTGCATCATCAAACCAATATCCCAATAAGGGCCCCATCTTATAAGATGCATAATCTTTGTTAATTGGTGAACCTGGATGAAGGATAAGCGGTATCCCTTTTTCTTCAAGTATTCTAAAAATAGGTCTAAAAGAAACGTCATCTATACCCATATCTCCTCTTGCATAAGGGTAAACTTGTAAACCTACAAAATTCAATTCATCAATACAACGATTAAGTTCTTTAATAGAATCTTCCATATTTCCATAACCTAAATTTGCTACACCACGAAAACGGTTTGGATAACAAGATATGATTTCTGCAATCCCATCATTTGAAATTTTAGCTAATCTATCGGCTTCTTTTCCATCTGATATATTATCTGGACCCGGAGGGCTTAATGTCAGTATAGTCATCTCTATACCCGTTTCATCCATCTCCTTTAATTTGGCATTAATATCAATACCACTTTTTTTAGTATGATAAGGTAATTTGTCATACTCTGAACCATGTATAAGCCATTTATCGTCTGTTATTTTTTGTAATTTAGGATAGTCATTACGTTTAGAAACCTCATAAATCCATTTTTCAGGAAGAAAGTGTGATTGAATATCAATAATTTTTAATTTTTTATTCATTGCGATATACTCCTTTCGAAATATTTTTTAGTAACTAAAAAATATTGTGTAAATAATGCCCCATTAATTATGGGGCCAATTTTTTATTAAACTATCTAAAAATGTATTTATAGTTTTAATTTCGTCTTGATTTGAATCATTCAGATATTGTAATATGTTTTGATACGCTTCTTTGTGATGATTGTTATGACCTAAATTTGTTATTTTACCTATTTCAGTAAGCCTATAAAAAACCTCTTTATTATTACTATTCATTTTGTATTTATCTACAAGTCCTTTCTTTATAAGTTTATTTGTTATTTGGTTAACAGCTCCGTTTGTTATCCCTAATATCTTCGAAAGCTCACTGGCATTAACATTTTCATGATTATGGATAGCTTCAATAGTATGAATTTCTGATTGGTATAAAATATGTCCACTTCCATAATCTCTAGGTATTTTATTTGTCTGATTTATTTTATTTAATAAACGGACAACTTTTTCTATGATTTCAATTTGCTTATTCATTTATATCACCCAGCATTATTTTATACCTACTATAAAATAATGTCAAGATGTTTTAGTTACTATAAAATTTTTATAAAAGAGGGATTGCGTTATGCCTAAAATAGGTTATGTACGAGTATCTACAGTAGATCAGAACACAGACAGAAAAGATATAGTACTTAGCAATTTCCCATTCATTAATATTAGGTGAGATTTGGGTAAATTCTAAACGTTGTTCTTCAGTTAATAAAATCTCTGGCGTAGCCAACCTACATCTCTACCTTTACAATAGATTTGCCTTTCGTTTTATTTCATGCTAGATGGATGCGTATAGAGCATTGTAGTATGAATATTTGAATGACCGACTTGTGCTGCTACTTCGTGGGTAGACCAGCCGTTTTCAAGTGCATAGGAGCAAAAGAAGTGTCTTAAAGTATGAGGAGTAATTTTATTACTGTATTGGTTAAAAATACGATTAATCACAGTCCGATCCACCTTATTAGATTCACGACTGATAAACAAATACTCACTATTACTATTTTTCTGATGTTGTCTTTCTTTTAGATATTCCTTGATAGCATTAAAAATCTTATCATTGATAATAACGAATCTCTGTTTCTTTCTCTTTCCATATCGTACCAAAATTTCTCTTGCAGGTAAGTTTACATCATGAATTTTGATACTCAAAGCTTCAGATATACGCATCCCTGAATATGCTAGTAAAGTAACTATTGCATAGTCTCGTTTATCTTTATTTTCTAAAATTTTTTGACGAAAAGCTTCTACATCAGCTTTTACAATAGTGGAAGGGCTGATATATTCCTTCTGAATTTTGATATAGTCTTTTTTTAAGACGACCGTATCAGTTTGGATATTGTGTTCTATAAGAAATTCATTATATTTAGAAAGAGCAGCTAACTTTGTATTAATACTTTCAGCTTTTAATTTTTTTATATTAGTCATATAACTTATATAGTCTAAGATATTTTCACGATACAGTTTAGTAAACGATGCATTAAAACTGTCGTGAAACCATTTAAAATAATTTTGTACGTGTCTTGTATAGGACTTTATAGTATTTTTGCTTTTACCTTCATTTTCTAGCCATTTATAAAATTTTTCAATCATAATAGTACTCCTAGTTGTTTTTTGAAAATTGAATATAGATTTATCGTTAGCATATGATAAAACCAAGTTGATTGATAAAAAGGCAGTGTTTAAAATGCACGCCCTTTTTCTTTAAAATATGAAATTATTTGCTTTTTATTTGTTTAAGTGCATAAATTTCTTTTTCTGTTTCAATTTCTTTGTGTAATAAGAATTTTAAAGTATCTTTTATGTCAGAAATATTTTGAGATGTTTCTGTTTTGAATTCTGTTAAGTCTGCGGTCTGTTCTCTAGTGTCTTTTCCATCTGTTTTAATTTCACTAATATCCAATTGCATTTTTGATTGACCTTCCTTAAGTTCTTTTAATTCAGCCAATATTTGTTTCAAAATTTTTTCCATATAAAAACCTCCATAAATTTGTATTTCTTAAACCGTAGAATAGTTTATAAGAGAATATCAAATATTTTTAAGTATTTTATTTTCAAATTATACACTTCAAAGTATCGAATTGAGTTTTGATTTTAAAGTGTTTTTTCAAGAAATATTCTACTATAAGTTCACCACTTGACTTAGCACCCATACATCCATGTCCTTTGTGATCATGATACAAAAATTTGATTTAATTGTTAAGCTTAGTAAATTATGTTGCAGTGAAAATATAGAACCCTGTTTTAAATTATGTTTCACTGGTTAATAAAATTGTATCATTTTCTTTAGCTAAGTACAACATAATTTAATTTATATTGCACTTAAAAATTTAAAGAACCAGATCATGTATAAAACATTATTCTGGTTCTTAGCGTGGGATTTGTCGGAAATGTTGACGCCACCCTTTTTAAATTCTAAGTTTGTTTCTATGATGTTCATCCTGCTCACACACCTTAAATTTATATCTTGAGAATTTTTAACCGGTTAATTGTGGATAGGTTATATATTTTTTTTAAAAGTCATAAATTCATTTACTTACTGGGAAAACATTACAGGGTTCGAATTAGAAGGATTAGAATTTAAAGTATATTTGTCTGGATCAAAAGGGAGTAAAACATACTATGTTGATTTATCAAATGAGGAAAAAATAGAATTGAGAAAGATTATATTTGAAAATATCGAGAGATTCAGCTAACATACAGTTCACTATATTCTACGAAAACATATAGACACCGTGAACTATAATATCTGTGCTATTTGTTATTTTTGAATATTATACAATATATATGAAATTTTTACATGTGAAAGGTGGGTATACTTATAAAATCAGGACTAGTTGAACTAAGCTTTACTGGAATTTTTCAAATTATAAATACTTTGTTATTATTAGGTTTTTTATATGGCATTTTCTATATTCTTTTTAAATTGCCAAGGAAGCTGTCAAATATATCTGAGAGAGTAAATTAAATAGAAAAAGATTTAGAAAAAATTAAAATTAGAAGAAATTAAAATTAAGATAAATCAAAATGATAATTAAACATGAGCTAATTTACTATAGACTTGAATTTTTACATTTTATGTACGATACGTTGCCCCTGGTGACAGCTTCGCTGGTACTACCCCTAGGATATGAACATATCAATATTATGGGAAAGTACTCTTTTATTCTTCCTAAGGAAATTGAGCATGGTGGTTTAAGATCATTGTTATCAGCAGATAAAATAATAAATGATATAGGGGAAAGAAATTAAATTTCTCCTATATCATCTTGATTGGAATATAATGGATAGCTCATTCCTGTTTTCTGTTCCATTACTACACAGTAAGATTCTCCTTCTCCATCTTGTAATTTAATTCCATATACCGCTATACATGATTCATGATGCTATAATTCTTTCCCAACTTTCGAGCGTCCAAATGCAAATATAGATCTTTTCGTATCCCAACGGCACCCTATAATACAAGGGACTAATTATTTTGATATTGAGTTTTTAACATTGATGAAAAGATCCCTTGTTTTTCCTTCAGTTCCAAAGGTGTGCCTGTTTCTGCAATAATACCGTCTTTAATAACGACAATTTTATCCGCTCCTAAAACGGTTCTCATGCGGTGAGCAATAATTAAAACGGTTTTGTTTTTTATAAGTTCACTAAGCGCTCTTTGGATTTTGCTCTCATTTTCTGTATCAAGAGATGCTGTAGCTTCGTCAAGTAGAATAATCGGAGCGTCTTTTAGTATTGCTCTAGCTATTGATATACGCTGTCTTTCCCCTCCTGATAATCTTTCTCCGTTTTCTCCGATCAAGGTATCGTATCCTTGCGGAAGCTTTTTAACGAACTCATCGCATTGGGCAAGCTGTGCTGCCTTTATTATTTCTTCATCTGACGCATCTTTCTTTCCAAGACAAATATTATCCATAACACTTGAATTAAAAAGTGTCACATCCTGAAAAACGATTGAATAATTATTTAAAAGAGTTTCAGGATCAACCAGAGAAATATCTTCTCCACCCAAGGCGATGACCCCTTTGTCTATATCCCAGAATCGTGCAGCCAGCTTTGCTACCGTGCTCTTTCCTCCGCCTGAAGGTCCTACAAGCGCTGTCACTTCGCCTTGCTTTGCTGTAAAACTTACATTCTTTAACGTTTGTACTCCGTCTTGATAGGAGAATTTCACGTTATTGAATTCGATATCGTAGTTTTTAGGATAAAACTCAGTTTTTCCATCCTGTCTTGGCATTTCATCCATCTCTTTCATGCGTTTTATACGCACGTTTAGATAGAGAAGCAGTGCAAAATTATCCATTGCATCCATTATCGGGTTATAAATACGTGCTGTAACGACAAGAAAAACAAGGTAAGTAAAAATATTTATAGAACCTGTTGCTAAAGAATAAGCACCGTACAATATAACACTTGGAAGTCCAAGCTTTAAGAATACATAAGACAGGTTGATAAGTGCGCCTGTCAAAAGCTCTCCTTTAATCATAAACTTTTCGTAATTGTCTAATTGTAAGTTAAAAGTATTTGAAAAAGCCTCTTCTCTATTATAGGATTTTATTTCATGCGCTGAATCCAGCCCCTCTTGAATTTTATCTGATATCTCTCTTTTTATAAAATAAAGTTTTGCATGCAAATTACTTTGATACTTTCTCGACAAATAAAAGACTAAAATTGAAACTGGAACTACCCAAAATACAGCAAGAGACATCTGCCAGTTGTAAAAAAACATCATCACGCCCATGATTAGAACAGTTAATGCTGCTGCATAAATTTGAGGAACGGAATGGGAAAAAAGCATCTCGATCTGTGTAGCATCTTCCATTATTGTTGAACTCAAATCGGAAATATCCTTTTTTCCAAAGAAAGCCAAAGGTAACTTTCTTAGTGTTTCAGCCAAACTGATTCGTCTTCTGGCGCTTTCTTCGTAAATTTTGGTGTAGGCCGAGTTGTATTGAACATACGCGATCACAAGCATTACTAGGAAAAACGCAACCGACATAATAACATAGTAAAGTATGCTATTTTTCTGATGGTTTGAAGAATTTAACAGTAAATTCATGTATTCATCTAAAAATTTAAAGCTAAGGACTACCGGAACCATAAAGCTAATGTCCATTACTACAGTCCAAATAATTGAGCGAAAAAGGTCTTTTGCACCTTTTTCAGACATAACATATTTATTTTGAAAATAATTAAGCATGTTGTCCTCCTTTATTTTTAATATTAGTATCTTTTGTGGCTATTTTCCATGCGACCGATTTTTGGTATTCATCCCACATAGTTTTGTATATGCCGCCTTTATTCAGTAACTCCTTGTGGGTTCCTGTTTCCGCAATTTTCCCACTTTCTATAACCAAAATTCTATCGACATTTTGTACGCTTGTAAGACGATGCGCAATCATAAGCGTTGTTTTGCCTCGACTAAGCTCTTTAAGGGCTTTTTGGATTAAATGCTCATTTTCTGGGTCTGCAAAAGCAGTCGCTTCATCTAAAAGCACTATGGGAGCATTCTTTACAATTGCTCTAGCAAGTGCAATTCTTTGCTGTTCTCCCCCTGAAAGATAGGTTCCTTTAGCGCCAATTACCGTATCCAGTCCATCCTGAAAGTTTTCTATAATTTCTCTTGACTGCGAATAATCAATTGCTTTATTTACTTCTTCCTCTCCGACGTTTTCTTTTCCGAAAATTATATTCTCTCTTAAAGAGCCTTTAAATAGCTTTGTGCTTTGAAAAACAAAGGCAATATTGTCCATCAGTTCTTTTTTAGGAATATCCTTAACATTGATTCCTCCAACTAATACTTCTCCTTCATCTACATCCCAAAAGCGAGCGGCTAGCCTTGCAATTGTCGTTTTTCCGCCTCCCGAAGCTCCCACAAGTGCAATCGTTTCGCCTTCGTTTAATGTAAAATTGATTTGATCTATGGTGCGTTTGTCGCTTCCTTCATAAGAAAACACTACGTCTTTAAATTCCATACTATAATTTTTAATGTTTTTTGTCTTTTCGATATAGTTCATGCTCGGATAATCTAAAAGATTATCTAGTCTGTCGATCGCTTGCTCTGCAATCAAAATGTTTTGCTGAAAATGCATGGATTTCATCAAAAGCATCGTAAAGATTGGAGAGATAAGAATATAAAAGATAAAATCCGCAATTACAAGGGGAAGATTTTCTCCTCTTCCTATTAAAAAGATAGCCATAGGAATTAAAAAGAATGCGGCTGTTTGCATAACTACGGTGTAAAATGACATAGGTTTTTGCCAAAGAAGAGTATACGCGTATACCATCTCTTTATATTTGATTATACTGTCATAGAATCGTTTAAAAGAAAATATGGTTTGCCCAAATGTTTTTACAACCGGAATACCTCGGATATATTCCACGGATTCGGAGCTCATTTCCTCCAAAGAATCGTAATACATTTTTTGAAACTTTTTACCTTCCGAACTCATCATGAACTTCATTGTGATAAAGCCCAAAACAATGGGAACAAGAGAAGCAATACCCATTCTCCAGTCTACGATAAAAATCAAAGAGATAAGGATAACGGGGGAAACGACACTACCTGCCATATCCGGAAGCTGGTGTGCTAAAAATGAATGCGTTGTTCCCGCTCCGTCGTTTACAATCTTTCGAATTTTTCCGCTTGAATGCTTATCAAAAAAACCAAGTGGCATAGATAGTATTTTTTCCATACCAACTTTTTGCATTCCTACCTCTACACGAAAAGCTGCAAGATGTGAACTCAAAAGTGCACAAAAATATAGCACGATTCCTCCTATTGCACTTGCAAAGGCAAGCCACGCATAAAAACTGACATTGGAAATATCAATCGATTGCGGAGCTGATAATATATCACGTGTTATGTACCATACAAACACAACAGGCAAGATGTTAAGAATTGCAGAAATTCCTGACAATACTAATGACAAAGGTAAAAGTACTTTCTTTTTACCCATATAAGGTATAAACCTTTTTAAAACAAATATTTTTTTCTCTTTTGGCATGCTGTTCATCCTCCTAAATCTAAATGTATTTGTTCATAGCTATTGTTAGAGTAATCTAACTTTGTATTAATTTTTTTGAGGCTCTACAGAACCTCATTTATTTTTTAATATATCAGCTTTTTCATAAGCATTTTTATGGATTTAAAATTCTCTGCCAGCCTGCTGTAAAGAATTGCTTTAGACTATCTATATAGGTATCTGCTGCTTCCTTTGACATATCATGCTTTACCACCTCAAATACGGCTGAAAAGAATGCACTTGAAATAATATGCAACAGCTCAGGCGTAGCTCTGCCAGATGCCATCGCATCATTGCCGGTGGATTCAACAAATTTTAATGTATACTCAACCTCAATCTCTACAAGATTATGAACAAAATCCGAAAACGCCGTCCCTTCCGCACAGGAAATAAGCAGCTTAAATTCATCAAAATGATCATAAATATATGCAACAAATTTCTTTACCTCATCAGAAGTATAATCATATACGTTTTCCTTTTTATCAGCTTTCGGCAACCGATCAAATTCCTCCTGTGCCAATAAAAATATTTCTCTTAGTCCATTCACAACAGGTAGCACCAATGCCTCAAAGAGCGCTTTCTTATCAGGGTAATACCCGTAAAACGCACCTGTAGTAACACCCGCACCCTTCACGATATTTCGCAGGGAAGCATCCTTAAATCCTTTTTCAAGAAATTCCCTTTTCCCTTCTATCATTATTTTCTGCAATGTATTTAAATCATCGTTATTCATATTATCACCACCTAAATATAACAGTGTTATATCTTACTATTATATAATATTTCTTATTTTTTACTTTGTCAAGTTGTTCAGAGAATATTTCAAAAAATTGTTCGCAACAACATGTTTTACAAAAACTTACTTTATTTTAGATCAACAACAAAGTATACTATAAGTGTTAGATTCATATGACTTTGTTGTTGGCCTTGACACTTCTTTTCTCATCAGGTACCGACTACAGTATAAAAAAGGTAGTCTTTTATTCTTAGACGCCATACGGAGGGAAATGAATGGATAATCTTACTTTTGCAATGGAAAACTATCTGGAAGCCATTTATGAGCTGTCGCGAGATGCCAAAGGTGCAAGGGTATCCGATATCGCCAAAAGATTAGGTGTTACAAAAGCAAGCACTAATAGTGCAATGTCGACTCTTTCTGAAAAAGGGCTTATTTCTGCAGAAAAATACAAAGAGATATATCTCACTCCAGCCGGGCTTAAACTGGCTAAATCTACTTCAGAAAAGCATAAAGTTATTCAGAAGTTCTTTATTGAGGTTTTGAATGTTAATGCCGTTATTGCCGATAAGGATGCCTGTGCCATTGAGCATGTGATCAGTAGCGATTCGGTTTATGCAATGCAGCAATTCCTTTCTAATTTTAAGGGTATAGAATGATGAAAAAATCATTTTACTTAGGAGGGTTATCTTAATGAAAAAAATAAATTTAGCAGATATAACAAATCAGATGGCTGAAGGTGAAATTTTTGAAATAAAAGATGCTTTTGTAGGAAGAATTCAAAAACAAAGAGAACGAATTATCATTTACAAACTCACCAAATAATCAGATACATGAAATCTATATTTCATATTTCTAAGGTAAAGCCTGTAAAAATAGAAAGGTTTAAGTGCCAACTTTACGGAAAGCTTAGCCAGATTAAGCAAAGGAGGAAATAAGGTGAAACTAAAAGTTTTAGTAGATAATAATACATATATCGACCAATATTACTGTGGGGAACCGGCTGTTTCGTATTATATTGAAGATGAAGATATTAGCTTACTATTGGATGTAGGATATTCCGATTTATTTCTAAGAAACGCAACTGCATTAGGTGTAGATTTAGAAAATATAAGGACTATTGTGATTTCACATGGTCACGATGATCACACAAGAGGATTAAAATACTACTTTGAACAAAATCATAAAAATAATATTTCTATTATTGCTCATTCAGATGCTTTTAAAGAAAAAAAAATAGACAATTTAAAAATTTGTTCTCCTATTTTACAAGAAGAACTAAAAGAAAAATGTAATCTAATTCTTTCGAAAGAACCTATTAAAGTTAGCAAACATATAACTTTTTTAGGGGAAATACCGCAAATAAACGACTTCGAAAATAGAAAGCCTATTGGTAAACAAATTGTTGGTGAAACTTTAGTTGATGATTATGTAATAGATGATACAGCCCTTGTATATAAAAGTGAAAATGGTATTTATATTATTACAGGATGTTCTCACAGTGGGATCTGCAATATAATAGAATATGCAAAAAAAGTATGTAAAGATAATAGAGTATTAGGCATTATAGGCGGATTTCATTTATTTGAAGTAAATGAACAGGTTCATAAAACTATCAATTATCTAAAACAGAACCATTTAAAGGAATTATATCCTTGTCACTGTACTTCATTTGCTGTTAGAGCAGAAATACATAAAGCTTTGCCTGTGAAAGAAGTTGGCGTAGGTTTAGAAATAAACTGGTAAAAGCATAGGAAATGAACCTATGCTATACCCCATATAAACAAACTTACTTTACTGGTTGTTTTCAGTTGTGATAAAAGAATCAAATACAATTTTAGAAGCTTGAGCAATTAGTTTGTCATCATGTTTAGCCTCTTTTGTATCGTGAGTTGACAATATTGCAATAATTATAGGTTTTTTGTTTGGTGGCATTACTATAGCAATATCATTTCTTCTTCCGTAAGGACCCGTTCCGCTTTTGTCAGCAACTACCCAGTTATTTGGTGCTCCTGCACGAATTAGCGTATTACCTGTTGCATTTCCTGTCATCCAACCAATAAGAATTTTTTTCTTATCCTCTGTTAATATATTTCCAGTTATGTATGCTTGCAAATCAGTTACCAATTGTCTTGGTGTGCTAGTGTCCCTGATATCTCCAGGTATGCCTTCGTTTAGTTCTGGTTCTATACGTGCAGGTTGCGTAATTTTATCCCCTAATTGGTTAAGTACTGATTTAAAACCGTTAGGTCCACCTATATGATCCAGTAAAAGATTTGCAGCTGTATTATCGCTGTAACGTATTGCTGCCTCGCAGATTTCCTCAATAGTCATACCTTTATCAACGTTATTTTTTGCAATGGGCGCATAAGAGAGCACATCTTTTTTGTCATATTTAACGGTTTGTTTAAGCTGCGCTAATGAATCTTGTTTTAAAACAGCACCAGCGGCTAAAACTTTGAAAGTAGAACAGTAAGCAAACCTATCATCAGCACGATATACAACTTCTTTATTCGTCTCTGTATCAAAAGCATATACGCCAAGTTTAACATCATAATCACTTTCAAGTTGTGAAAATGCCGAATTATATTGTGCATCAGACGCCATTTTTACAGGTGGCTGAGTTGCTACTGTTGCACAGCCAGTAAAAGCAAAGATCATAAGCGACATAAGTATAGCAATTTTAAACTTATTTACCTTTAATTTTGAATGTACTAATTTTTTCATATAAATTCTCCTCGTATACTATGTTTAGACATATAATTTCAATGTCTAGATATCGTTTTTTATTTATGTTTCATTGAGATGTCCGAGTGCTACAATTATCTTATAGATAATGAGTAAAGACATTTGGTTATTTCCCAAAAAGCATTTATCCGTAGCCTCTGGCGTATAAGGTGTATCTACGATGAATACTTTTTTTTATGCATCTTCATAATGCCATATAAATTTTCTTTTCACTTTTATACCTCCATACATATAGATTACAAACGTAATCTTTTCTTTGATTTAAATATTACACTTGTAATCTATAAATGTCAATAAAAAAATGATAAAACTAAAATAGTCTTATCATTTTTCCTTAATATATTCCTTTTTCCTTTAATATGGATAGGGTTATATGCTTAGCAGCACTACCACTAGCTTTGTCTATGGCATTTATATTGGTGGCAAAGAAATACGTATTATCATCTTTCTCCACATATCCTATAAACCAACCATTTATATTCTTATTATTTACATTTGCAGTTCCTGTCTTTCCAGACAATTGTCCCCTATTATTCTTAGATACTTTTATAACCTCTTTTACCCTATCTAAATTTTCTTTTGAGAAGGGTAATTTGTACGCATAAAAATCCCTTAAAAAACTAATTTGCTCTATAGGAGATATTTTCAAACTAGATTCATTCCAAAATCTTGTTATATTATTTGAAACAAATTTATTTCCATACTTCATCTTATCTACATACTTTTTCATAGTCCTATGACCGATCCTAGAACTTACTGCTTCATAATACCAATTTACAGAATATTTCATAGCCGTTTTTAGATTCTGATCTTTATTCCATTCTTCAAAGGGATATATTTCTTTATTCCAGGGGATTATCATATTTTCATCTTTTATGATACCTTCTTCAAGCCCCACTAAGGATATTCCTATTTTGAAAGTAGATAGTGGAGATACACGCTTTTTGCTCAAGGACTCATTGTAGATGTGATATTTATCATTCTTCATATCATAAAGAACAAAAGTTCCCTCATATCCATTAAAATACTTTCCCACATGTTCATATTCATAGTTTTTAGGTATACGCCCTATATTGTCTTTCAAATAATTAAATTTTTCTTTTCCATCACATAAAAATACATTCGCTAGAAGAAAAATAGCCATACTTCCTACTAAAATTCTTTTCTTAGAGCGATTCTTAAAAGATACAATATTATTTATTCTTTCCTTAAGATACGCTCTATTATGTAAAAAACCTACTGAAAAAGAAGTTTCTATCCTAGTATTATTATAATTTCTCAATAATTTAATGATCGTTTCTCCATATTCTTTATGTTCCCAAGATTCCAGATAAGATAATACCTTCGTATCACAGGCAATTTCTCTGTCTTTTCTCATTTTTGCAAATCCAATCCATATTATTGGGTTAAACCAATGCACTATTTGTATAAAAGTCGTAATTATATTCACTAGAATATCTTTGCTTTTGTAATGAACCATTTCATGTAGCATAATATTTCTTATGTCCTTCTCTTCTAGACCTTTTAATTCTCTTTCAGGTAGAATTAAATATGCTTTAAATATGCCATAAATCATAGGACTATATATTTTATCATCTTTAATTAACTTTAAATGAGACTTTACCTTCGTTTTTTCTTTACAAAATTTAAATATATCCAATATTTTATTATCTTTTACAACATTTGCAGAACTATATTTTTTTCTACTTTTTATATTCGTATAAATAAAAATCATGAAAAAAATTATAGCGCCTATTAACCATAGAGAAAATAATACATCCATATTAAAATATGCTATTTTTTTATTAATAGATAAGGCATAATCCTTTGTCATATCATTAAATCGAATGCCACTATTGTTCCCTTTGAAATAGGTCTTTACTAATCCTTGACTAGATTTAGTATAAGTATTTTTCAATAAATTTTTCATAACAAAAATCAGATTAAAGGATTTTGTAAATCCATAGGGGCTTATTAATCGAATGATTAATAAGAACCACATATAGTAATTCCATGTACCCTGTAACCTATTTTTTAATATATGCCTTAATAAAAATATTCCCATGACTAAAATTGATCCATTTATGGATGAATATATTATCCAAGAAATACAATTATATGTGTTCATTATTCTCTATCGCCTTTACTTTTTTCCTTTTTCTCTAATAGATCTTTTAATTGATCGATCTCATCCTCTGTCAAATCATAATCCTCTAAGAAATTAGTAAACATTGCATTTACAACTCCACCATATACCCTTTTAAGAAAGGCTTTACTTTCACCCTTTATACACTCTTTTTCTTCTAGTAATGGGTAATATAAATAAGTTCTTCCGTCTTTCTTAAAGTCTATAACTTCTTTTTTCAATAACCTACTCAATAATGTTTTTATAGTTTTAGGTTTCCACGTAGTAGTGCTCTCTAATGCATTTATTATATCATTGGCACTTATAAGGTCATTATTCCATATGACTTTCATAACTTGCCATTCTGATTCAGATATGAGTGATTTCATATTCATAGTTTCATCTCCTAGATTACATTTGTAATTCTATATTATAATTTTGTCTTATTTATGTCAATGGGGTATGTGTAGTAACGAAACAGAAAACCAGAATAAGCAATCCTTAATTTACCAGTTCGATTTGACTAAATATTATATTAAACAACTGCTTTTATACGCCACAAAATACGCTCTCCTGTTTCCTTATATTTTTTCATTCCGCATTTTTGCAATACTTTATGTGAAGCGATATTATTTTTTTCTGTTTCTGCAATGATAATAGAAACATCACTTTGACTAATAGCCCACTCACAAATAGCCTGTGCTGCCTCGGTCATATACCCATTATTTTGATAGGTACTATTGATCCCATATCCTATTTCAATCTGACCATTTTCATCTGGGCATTTCATAAAACAAGCACTACCAATAGATTTGTTTTCTGATTTTAAAATAATCTGCCAATTTGTATACCAAAGATATCTATCTCTATTTTTTACAGCTTCTTCATATAATCCTTTCATTGCTTCTTGAGTATGTTCCTCCAAACATTCATTTGAAGCACTTAGCTTTAACGCCTTCTCAAATTTATCAACTCCATCGAGCAATAATTTAAACTGATGAAGCTTTAAAGGTATAATTATTAATCGTTCTGTACTTAACTCCATTTTAATTTTTCTCCTTTTCTACATAAATAAAATATAACTAACTTTTAATTCGCATTTTTCTACAAGTATGAAACAACTTGTGAATATATAATACCATTAAACACCTTATTATAAAATATATACCACTAGTTTACAAGTAAATTAAGCTACATCTTTACCATAAAGACATGATAGAAATAATTCATAATCATTCGTTGTATATTTCCGATAAAAGAAATACAATAAGAGCATTGGAGGGATTGAGCATGGATTATATAACGACAAAAGGAGCAGCAACGGAAAGGATGGTGACAATAAATGAAGCGGATATTTTTGGTTGAGGATGATAAGGAAATTGCGAAAAATCTTTCTCTATTGCTTCGCTCGGAAGGATTTATCGTTACCCACGCTCCCACGCAGAGAGGGGCTACTACCCTGTTAGTAGGGAACAAATTTGACTTGGCACTGGTTGATATTTCCCTGCCGGACGGAAATGGTTTTGCAGTTTGCACAGAAATCAAGCAAACACAGAATATTCCCGTTATCTTTCTTACGGCTTCTGGCGATGAGGCGAGTGTTGTTACTGGGCTGAACATGGGGGCGGATGACTATATCACCAAACCTTTTCGTCCACGTGAATTGATTGCACGCATTGGAACGGCTCTGCGAAAATTCGGACGTTCTCCATCTGCTTTTGAACTGTGCGGACTTCATGCTGATACGACCAGCGGTGTTGTGAAAAAAGATGGCAAAGAAGTTTTTCTTTCCGCATTAGAATACCGCTTGCTGTTGGTGTTCATCAACAACCCCAAAAGTATCCTCACGCGGGACGTGCTGTTGGACGAATTGTGGGACGCAGCAGGCGAGTTTGTCAATAACAATACCTTGACCGTCTACATCAAACGCCTACGGGAGAAAATCGAGAGCGACCCTGCGAACCCGCAGATCATTTTGACCGTTCGCGGAACGGGGTACCGACTGGGAGGTAGCTATGTTTCGGAATAGAGAGATTCGGTTATTTACCCTTTTGTTCGTCGTAATAACCGCTGCTGCTGCCACGGTGGAGTTTACCATCCATCCAGTGGCTGGAATACTGACCCTCGCTTCCGCCGTTGCCTTTGGAGCGGCATTTTTTATGTTTACCAAAGCCCGATACAAAAGCATTGCGCAGATTTCAGAAGAAATCAATCTTGTACTTCATAATGCTGACCATCGGTATATCAGTGAATCAGACGAGGGCGAACTTTCGATTTTGCAAAGCGAGATCACCAAAATGACGCTGCGAATCCGGGAGCAAAACGACGCGCTGAAAAAAGAGAAAGCGCATCTTGCCGAGTCCCTGGCCGACATCGCCCACCAGCTTCGTACCCCGCTTACCTCCGCAAATCTGATCCTGTCCCTGCTGAAGAAGAACCCTGCCGAAAATGAACGGCGAGCCCTGCTGCGGGAAAATGAGGAACTATTTGCACAGATGGATTGGTTGGTTACCTCCCTGTTGAAATTGTCCCGTTTGGACGCAGGTATTGTAGTATTCCAAAGCAAGCTGATCGAGGTGGATGCTTTGATAAACGCAGCCGTCCACTCGCTTCTAATTCCGATGGAGCTGCACGATATTGCGCTGCAAATCGACGTTCCGAAGGGGGTGATGCTACAAGGCGATTTTGGCTGGCTTTCGGAGGTGATTCAAAACCTTCTCAAAAATTGTATGGAAAGCACTGGCGACCACGGGAAAATCGAGATTTCCTGTGAAGATAACCCGTTGTTTACTGAAATCTCCCTCCATGACAGCGGCTTAGGCTTTGAAAAAGAAGATTTATCCCATCTGTTTGACCGTTTTTATCGTGGGAAAAACGCGAATGCCACGGGGTACGGGATCGGATTGGCACTCTGTAAAAGTATCATTACCCGGCAGGGTGGGACTATCATTGCCAAAAATCACCCACGGAGCGGCGCGCTCTTTGAGATTCGTTTCCCAAAGTGACGAATCTCTCACTTAAATGTCACTGAAATGTAAGGTGAAAGTTCTATTATATGGGTAAAACATAAACAAGGAGGCTCACATAATGGAGTTTTTAAAAATTGAAGATTTATGCAAGGTCTACGGCAAGGATGAAACCCAAGTTACCGCACTTGACCATGTTTCGCTTACAATCGAAAAGGGGGAGTTTACCGCAATCATCGGTTCCTCTGGTTCCGGTAAATCCACATTGCTTCACGCCATCGCCGGTGTAGACGTTCCAACAAGAGGAAAGATATATTTGGAGGGTCAGGATGTTTATGGTCAAAGCAATGAAAAACTCGCCATTTTTCGCAGGCGGCAAGTGGGACTGATTTACCAGTTTCATAACCTGATTCCTACTTTGAATGTAGTGGAAAATATCACCCTGCCGATTCTGATGGACAAACGGAAGGTCAACGAGGAACGACTGAATGATTTGTTGGAATTGCTTGCGCTAAAAGATCGTAAAACACATTTGCCAAACCAGCTTTCTGGGGGCCAGCAACAACGTGTTGCAATCGGTCGCGCTTTGATGAACGCCCCGGCGGTCATGCTGGCGGATGAACCCACCGGCAGTCTGGACAGCCGCAACGGTCAGGAAATCATCCGTCTGCTGAAAGAAAGCCATAATAAATATCATCAAACCCTTATCATCATTACACATGATGAAAATATCGCCCTGCAGGCAGACCGTATTATCAGTATAGCAGACGGTAAAGTGGTGAGGGATGAGAAGCAGGTGGCACGGTCATGAACATTTTTAACAAAGTCGCGCTGCAAGGACTGAAAAAGAGCCGCACACGAACGCTTGTAACGATTATCGGCGTTGTTCTGTCCACCGCGCTGATTACGGCAGTCGCCACCTTTGGCATTTCTCTGCTGAACTATATGGCAAACGGCGCGGCGCAGAAATACGGCGATTGGCACGTTGGGTTTTTGAACGTAGATTCCTCTTTCGTACAGGAACAAGCCCACAATAAGGAAGTTGCAGACACCGCAACATTTGAAAATATAGGCTACGCAAAACTTGAAGGCGGTAAAAACCCGGACAAACCCTATCTTTTTATAGCTGGATTCAGCGAGGAAGCTTTTCGTACTTTGCCTATCAACCTGATTTCCGGTAGACTGCCTGAAAATAGCAGTGAGATTCTTGTTTCGGGGAGCGTCGCAGTAAACGGTGACGTTAAATTAGCGGTGGGTTACACCCTTTCCCTTGCTGTGGGAAGCCGCATGAATGGAAACGAGAAGCTCGGTCAGAATGACCCGTACACCTCCGGGGGTGAAACTCTTGTGCCACAAGATGAGAGAACCTACACGGTTGTCGGTATCTGCCAAAGACCCAGCTTTGAGGAATCTTTCACGCCGGGATACACCTTGATCACCAAAGCGGATGTTGGGGACAAAACGGACAGCTTCAGCCTGTTTGTTACACTGAAAAACCCGCATGGGGTTCATGCTTACGCAAACAGCACAGCCGGAAACCATAGCTATGTCTTTAACAATAATGTGCTGCGTTTCATGGGCCTTTCCCAAGATAACCTGTTCAACATGCTTCTGTACTCGGTTGGCGGCATTGTAGTCACCATTATTATGATAGGTTCCATTTTTTTGATTTATAATGCATTCAATATCTCATTGAACGAACGCACACACCAGTTCGGGATTCTCTCGTCGGTGGGAGCCACAGCAAAGCAGCTACGAAATTTGGTGCTGTTTGAGGGGCTTTGTATCGGTGCGGTTGGCATACCGATTGGCGTTATCGTTGGTATAATCGGCCTCTGGCTCGTGATTTCCGTTGTCGCCAGGAATTTTGGGGACATTCTCTACAGCAGCGTCCCTTTAACTGTGACAGTGTCCACCCCCGCCATTGTCGGCGCGGCGGTGGTAAGCATGGTTACGATTCTGATTTCGGCCTATATCCCGGCCAAGAAGGCCGCAAGCACTCCTGTGATGGAGTGTATTCGCCAGACGAACGAGGTCAAAGTTGAATCCAAAGCCGTGAAAACGTCAAAACTGGCGCAGCGTCTTTACGGTTTGGAGGGAACCCTTGCGCAAAAGAATTTTAAAAGAAACAAGAAACGCTATCGCAGCATTGTGCTGTCACTTGTTTTAAGCGTAGTACTGTTTATATCGACCAGTTCTTTTGTAACGGATTTGAAACAGGCATCAGATCGGGCAACCGTGTTTACTACCTATGACATCGGTTTTGCCACACAGGATATGGACGACAGCGAAATGCTACGTCTTTACGAAAAACTAAACACCGCCGGCGGTGTTTATGAAAGCTCGTATCAAGCGCTTATGAAGTATTCATGCGCTGCCAAAGCAAGCGATCTTTCAGACGATTACTGGGAATACACGCGTTCACATTCGCCAGACGAAACGGTTAATCTGCCAATGGAAATCCAGTTTCTGGATGACAGCACCTATCTGAAAATTATCGAAGGCTTGGGCTTGCCTGCGGAGAAATATTCCGGGCAAAATGCGAAAATGATCGCCGTTGCCAAAATGCAAGACCACAATAATCAGGCAGAGAAGGTTGACCAGCTTAAAGATGTGTTCACCAGTTCTTCCATGAATTTTACCATCGCTCCCGAAACAAATGGTGAGCCGAATACGGAACAGGGGCAAAACGTAGCCATTACGTTTGTCGAAACCGTGCCGCCTGATACACCCCCAATCATGGAAAAATCTGAGCCGAAGCCATACATTTTTAGGGTGATGGCCCCCTATTCGCTCAAAGAGAAGCTTGAAACCTCCGATACCCATGTGGATATTAAGGGCTTGACCTTTCGGTCAAAAAATTCCACGCAGTCGGTGGCTGAAATGGAAACGATGATTCAGGGTGAGGGAATTACAGCCAACTACAACCTGTATAATGTGCGTAAAATTCTTGATGAGAACCGCAATATGATATTCATTGCCAACGTGTTTGCGTATACTTTTATCATTATGATTTCGCTGATTGCGGTTGCCAATGTGTTCAACACGATTTCCACGAATATCAAGCTGCGCCGGCGGGAGCTTGCTATGCTCCGCTCTGTTGGGATGTCCGACCATGATTTCAATAAAATGATGCGCTTTGAGTGCGCCTTTTATGGCATGAGGGCACTGCTCATCGGGCTTCCCATAGCAGCAATCTCTTCCTGGCTGATTTACAAAGGGATGGTCATCGGCGGAGCGGACGCTATCGATTTTGTGTTACCGTGGGCCAATATCAGAATCAGCGTGTTCAGTGTGCTTCTTGTAATATTTGTTACCATGATGTATGCTGTCAGCAAGATAAAAAAAGAAAACATCATCGATGCGCTGCGGGATGACATGGCTTGATCCAAAACTAATATTGACTTGAAATAAAATCAAAAAAAATCTGAGGGATTGGGTTCAAGTGATCCGCAATCGTCCCGAAAGGCGATTTAGGCATTGAAAATACAAAATCCATCCTTCACAAGTAATGTAAATTACAAAAGAGTGCTACCCTGCGGTAAGACCAAAGGTAGCTCTCGACACATCTCCCTTATCATACTTGTAAATCCCGCTTCTGTAATTCTTGTGGCATTAAATATGCTAAAGAACGTGCTCATGCTATTTCTTCTAAGTGTATTAGTTGTAAACATCGTCATTTAGTTTTTACTATTCCTAAAGAATTACGTATTATTTTCAGAAAGGATAGAACTCTTCTTAACTTACTTTTTAGAGCGGCAGCTGATACTCTTTTATCTTGGTTTAACAACTTAAATAAATCTCAAAACTTTAAACCAGGTATTATTTCTGTCCTTCATACTTTTGGTCGTGATTTAAAGTTTAATCCTCATATTCATATTCTTTGTACTGAAGGTGCTATGGGTAATACGCAGGTTTTTAGACCTGTCAAATACATTAACTATGAATCTTTACGTAAAAGATTTCAAACTATTCTTCTTAATATGTTAGAATTTCATTTTGGTAAAGATAATTTTAGATCTTTAAAAAATAAAATTTATGCTAAAACCAAAAATGGTTTTTATGTTAGAGCTAAACGGGGGGGATGGGTAAAAACACCCATATAGGAAGCGACGTTTACAAAACTGATCAATCCACCTACTATAGATTATTTCAATCCACGCTTCCATATAGGGGTATATCCAACAATTTAACAATATCATACGCTAATACATATTTTGGAAGTGATTTTATGAAATTTACTACTCTAAGAAATCACTTTTAATTAATCCGAGAATACGATATCTATTCAGGGAGATTTTATTAATATAGAAATGGAGGCTGAATGCATATATGATGTTTAAAAATTATCCTGATAAATGTAATTTATCCGTTAAGGAAAATGTATTTCATGCAAAAAAAATAATCATTCAAAACATATATAATGGTGCAAAGCTAGAAGGATGTAATGTTACATTTCCTGAAACGGAAACAATATTAAATGGTGTAAATGTCTCTGGCGTAAGTATAAGTGATATTGAGTGCATAATTAATCTTAGAAATGCTTGGAAATATATGTTGAAAACCATAGAAGAACCATTGAACTTAGAGTATATTTGTAAAGTACATTCTGAAGTTGCAAGAAATGAAGCTCTTGAATGGGGAATATTAAAGAATGGTAAAGTAGGTATTTCAGGAACTTCATATATACCTCCAATACCAGATAAAAATGATGTAGAATCGGAATTAAATAAAATTTTTAATCTTCCTACTGCAGCAGCAAGAGCAATATATTATTTCTTATGGGCTGCAAGAAGTCAGTTGTTTTGGGATGGAAATAAACGTACAAGTACTCTAATTGCAAACAAAATACTCATATCTTCTGGAAGTGGTATTTTTACAATTAAAGAAAATGATTTATTAGAATTTACTACAAAATTATGCGCATACTATGAAACCGCTGATTATTCTCAAGTTGATGACTTTTTATATAATAACTGTATTATATACTATTAAAATAGATTTGAAGAATAATGTAGTATTCCCCACTATAGAAAGGATATTTTATGAAAATTATAGATCAATATATAGATTGGCTGAATAGTGAGAACAAAAGTCAAGCTACAATTAAAAATTACAAATCTGCTTTAGAGAAATTGATAATGTGGTTTATCCAAACAGAAAATGAAGATTTTCAGCCTAACAAGGTTACAACCATGCATTTATATGAGTTTCAAGCTTATATGGATAAAATCAAAAAGTATGAACCAGCATATAGTAACAAGATTATTGCATCATTAAAAACATTCTTTAAGTTTACTACTGAAAAATATTTAACGGCTTTTAATCCTGCATTGAAAGTCAAAATAAAAAGAACAATGAAGCAGTATGCAGCTCCTAAGTGGTTAGGAAAGTTAGAAGCCGCAAAGTATTTTCATGCAATCAGTAATGAGAATAATGATATTGTTAGAAAAAGAGATATGGCAATATGTAGATTGATGGCAGGAGCTGGACTAAGGGTTAAAGAAGTTTCTGACCTTATTATTTCAGATATTTGTTTAAAGAAAAAAATGGAAGATGTTACGATTCGTAATGGAAAAGGAAATAAATATCGAATTGTACCCTTAAACGGTGATGCAACCCAAGCATTGCAAGAATGGCTAGATATAAGGAATCCTGAAACACAAGATGCTCCTTATTTTTTAAGTGAAAGGAAAACTCAACTATCAGATCGTTCTATTCGCTATATGGTTTATAAATACGCAAAGGTAGCAGGCCTTGAAAATGTTTCACCACACACATTAAGACATACATTTTGTAAAAGTCTTGTAGATCATGGTGTCCCACTGCAAAGGGTAGCATATTTGGCAGGCCACGAAAGTTTAGAAACTACACGCAGATATGTTCAACCAAGCAAATCCGATTTAAGGTATAATGGTACCTGTAATCTAGACAGATAAATTTCTATTTCTTAATGAATCCTGTTATAATAAAATCAACTAAAAAAGGACGGTATTCATATGAAAAAGAGAAGAAGTTTCACACCAGAATTTAAAACACAAGTTGTACTTGAACTCCTTCGTGAAGAGAAAGAGTTGAATCAACTAGCTACAGAACATGAAATTGCCCCTAATATGCTCCGTAATTGGAAGAAAGAGGATGATAATGTTATTGTGGAAAGATTCTTTAGAACTTTGAAATATGATGCTATTTATATTTATCATTATGTCACACCCAAAGAACTTAGAGCTGGTATTAATAGATTTATGAAATTATACAACAAGGAACATCCTCACCAAGCACATAATTATCAAACGCCTTATGAAGTTTATTATGGATTTAAGAAAGTAGCCTAATAAGCTGTATTTCCCTTATCCACAATTTTAGCTGTTTGTGTTCCTAAAGGGCTAAAGCCGCGAGAGTGACGTCTCTTTCCTTAACTTTGTAACATATATAGCTATAGGCTACCTAAGGGGAATTACTACTAAATGTTGTTTTAATAAGAACACTGATTAGCTGTAAAAATATGGTTCATTAAGAATTTTAAAATAATTGTCTTGACAAAGGAACCACTATAAATATCTTGATCTTAAGTCGTAAAGTTCAGATATTTTATCAAAGGCTTCTCCTGCATATGCAAAACGATTGTCTATGGTTTCTTTGGCATATTTAAAGGTTCTAAAAGGATCGTATTTGTAGGTGTTTTTAACTGCAAGGCTTTCATCTACTATATTTATTACATTTGAACATGCATCGTGTAAATAATAGAATTTCTCATATTAACCCCTATTTACATTTTAATCTTAATATGGATGAATAACTACCAATAGAAAAATAGTTTGAGATAACCCTTGGCATTGCCAAGGGTTATTCTATATAATGATATTTACTTTTCAGTACATGACAAGAATGCTCCCACTACCCCTGCTTTAATAATTCCACTCTCTATTCATTTTTCTTTAAAGGAGAAAGATCATATGCCCTTAATGTACCATCTACTCCTGGGAAAACAAACATATCCTCATATATAAACATATAGGGTCTTCTTGAGATAGTATAATCCTTACTCCAGAGGACTTCTTTGTTTGTCAAATCAAACAATAACACTTTATCTTTTTCTGCTGCAATAAAAATATAATCTCTCCATTCTATATCTATTCGCTCTTCAAAAGGAAATTTGATTTCCCAATCTAATTGAGTATCTTTTCCATAGAAATATAATGTATCTCCATACATAAAAGAAATATCTACAGGCGTTGTAGTTTTAAGAAGTCCCAACAATTTTCGATTGAATATATTTTCAAGTTTTGAATCGTCCATTGGTGTCGTAATTTTTTCATATAGGTGATCTATATTACCATCTTTAAACCACCCCTTTTCTTCATACGCATATTTCTTAATACCTTGACCAGTTTTAGGATCATATTGAATAAAAAATGGTTTCTTTCCCCACATAAAGTATTTATCTTCAAATGTAAAAAGATCTATCATTCCATGTTCTGCCCTATTTCCACCCACTCGCCAAATTTCCTCACTCGTATTGATATTTATAGCGATGATACTTTCTGAAGGAAAATCCCAATACATTAATATATCTTTATAAATACATACATTATATATATGACCACGAATAACTCGTTTGATCTTTTCACTATCTGTGTCTACAACTATAATTTTGTTACTACTAAAACCAATTGCTAGTAGACCATCATAAATAGAAATGCTGCTACTATTATGTTTATTAATATCTAATTTAAAAGAATGTAAAACTTCACCATCATCTAAATTAATTACATAAATACACATTTCTTCAGTAATAATATATACAAGATTATTTTCAACTACACACTGCATTAATGGACTATCTAATTGATTTGCCCATTTTTCCACAAGCTCAATCTTATTTTCTTTAGGTATCTCTATAGGTGCTATATCTTTATCACTGCTAGCTGAATCTGAACATCCAGCTAGCAGTAGTATGATTAAAATATATACACACATTTTTATCACCCTGCACTTCATAAAATCCCCCCGTATATTTTAAATTACATAAAACTCCCCTGCGATTGCGTAGGCCAAAATAGATTTTTGTGTTCTCTTGGTGTTGAGAATAGAGGATCAGTAAACTCTTTAGGAATTAATTTAGAATAAGAAGCACCATAACCGATGTCAAATTTACTTGTTTCGACACCTATACTATCTACTTTTGTGAAACCATCATCACTCAAACTAGTTTGGGCTTTGAAATGAAATAGGGTGCAACTCATTGAGTGACTAGCGCCTTCATAACTCTTTATATTATAAGTTTTTTTCTCACTTTTCTTTCTTCCAACAATAATAATAGATATACCTCCGCCAGGTCGTATACTTGTTTTCTTAGCATGCCTAATTACTTCCTTGTTCGCCTTAATTAGATCCTCCCCAGTACCCTCTCCTAAATTTATTCCACCAGACCCATATACAAATGGCTTTTCCCAATCATATATATCTGTCAGTGCATCTTTATCAAACTTTTTCTTGTTGAACCAAACGACATCTAATGCACCACCACCTGCTACTAAACTGCTATCTAACTGTATTCCTTTTCCTATTATTTCATAGTCGTTAAACAAAGTAGCATTATAATGCTTGTTCGCAACATCAATGTGCTCGTATGCAAGTTTACGCGCTTCAATCTCAGATGTTGGCCCGTTTCTTAATATTTCTTGCAACTCTTCCCATTCTATCGAATTCGATTCATCTTCACGCATCTTCTTAGAAGAATTATTTTTTTCTTTATTGAGGCACTTACTATACCCTGTAGGATCTATATAATTTATTGGATTATTTGCAACATAACTATATAGATTTAGCCCGTCTCCTCTATATGTATCTTCTTGCATAAATCTCATAGTAGAAGGATTATAATATCTTGATCTTAAGTCGTAAAGTTCAGATATTTTATCAAAGGCTTCTCCTGCATATGCAAAACGATTGTCTATGGTTTCTTTGGCATATTTAAAGGTTCCAAAAGGATCGTATTTGTAGGTGTTCTTAACTGCAAGGCTTTCATCTACTATATTTATTACATTTGAACGTGCATCGTGTAAATAATAGAATAAATCCCCTGAATGGGCTTTTTTTGCTACAATCTTGTTATTTGCTCGAATATTAAAGGATGAAATATGGTTGTTTAAATCCAGTTCTGCAATGATTTGATCCTTATCATAAATAAACTGATTGTAAGTACTATTTTCGACAGTTGCAATTCTTAATCCTCTTGCATCATAAGTGTTATGAAGTACTTGTTTGCTTGGCGTACTTACTTTTGTCAATCTTCCAAAACCATCGTAGGTATAATCTATTATGTCATTTTCACAGGTTTTTTGCAATAAATTCCCATTATTGTCGTAACTATATTTTATTTCTTTTTGATTATGGGTAGAGCTGATTAACTGATTTTTAGAATTATAAGTATATTGATACAATTCTTCATTAGAAGTTTTGGAAGTAATATTATTTGCCTTATCATAAATATAATGCTCTGTATTTCCTGTAGCTAAATTAACTGCTCTTTGTATACGATTTAGTTTGTCATAGGTATACAAGTTCCCGTCGTCATTCAATAATTCTGCAGTGATCATTTGATTGTTATTATAAGTATAGTCTATTTTATTGATCAGCTTATTCTCAGATGATTTTTGTATGATCGAAATAGGATTTGTGTCTTTATCGTAATCATAAATATTTTGGACGCCATTATGATAAAGAATTTCCTTAACTGTGTTATTTATATTGTATTTGTATGTTGCTATCATATTTTTATCGTTTACTACTTCGGCAAGTTGTCCATTGCTATTGTAGCTATATTGTACCGATTGCCCATCTACTGTTGCTATCGTTTTAACACGATTGTTTTTGTCATATGAATAAGCAAGCACTGATTTACTATTTCTTTTATATTCTCTCAATAAATAATTTTTATTGTAAACATATTGATTGATATTATTGTTGTTTATATCAGCACATATAGACCCATCTTTATAGTAGAAGAAATCTGACGCATCTTTGGTTGCTAGATTTTTCTTTAAGCATATATTACTATCAGCATTATATTCATAGATTATTTGCTCACCATTTCTATTGATTTCTTTACTTAATCTTCCTTCTTTATCATAGTAATATTTGATTTTAAAATTCATTGGATCAGTTATGATTGAAAGTAAATTTAAGCTATTAAACTGGTATTTGATCGAATTCCCTTTTCCGTCTATTGTTTCAATGATATTACCATAATAATCGTACTTATATGCTTCATCTATTTTTTCTGCATTTGTAACTTTTACTAATCGGTTTCCCAAATCATACGTATGTGTTTTTATATTGCCTTCTCCATCTATGGATTTAATGATATTGTTACAAGCATTGAACTCATATTGTTTGCTTTTTTTACCTATTACTTTTGATTCAGGTGTTATGATACTTTTTAAGCGAGTACCTATATCATAAATATACTCAATACCATATCGACTTTGATCATCACCAGATGCAGCATAACCTTCTCCATCTATTTGCTTTATCTTATTGCCAGATAAATCATATACATTTCTCTGTACTACATTTCCCTTTGTATCAACAATATCAATTAACTGATTCATAGCATTATATTTATATGTTTTTCCAACACCATTATCTGAATTTATATCATAGTATTCTGGAGAGACTTCTTTAATTAAATTTCCAGACTGGTCATAGAAATTTCTAGAAATATTTCCTTCTTTATCTTTGATTTTTACTAATCTGTTGTTTAAATCATATTCATATTCAACACTATTTCCATTACAATCTGTCTCTTTAACTAAATTTCCTACTTTGTCATATTCGTATGTTATTGTTCGTTTAACTGTATTTTTAGTATTGCTATATTTAGGATTTACATATCTAGGAATGAAATCTTCAACATCAACAGCATTCAGACTTTTATTATTAAATATCCAGTCTTTTATATAGTGAAGGTCATCTATGTCTACTTGGTTATTTCCATTAATATCAAATTTTTCATCAAAGGATTTAGTATTGTATTTTAAAGCAGTTAAAGCAAAATCATTTGCATTAACTTTTTTGTTAAAATCCATGTCCGGACATTTCACATGAACTATTTTGCTGTAGATTTCTGTAAATTCGCATTGATGATTTTCTGTATCTACATATCTGGAAGAAGGTAATATATGAATATGGCCTATCCCTTTCATATTCTCTTTTATTTTAAATGTTAAAGTAGATAATATGTTCTCTCCCTGAATAGCTAGATTGTTTTTAGTACTACAAATGTTTAAACTACCTTTATTTATATTTTCATGAAAAAGATTCGTATCTTTTGTATTAACACTTACTAATTCTAATAATCTAGGATCGTATTTAAGCTGCACATTAAGTCCTTTTATCATATTAGATGGAGTTATCTTTAAATCAAAGGTGTATTGTTCCCCTTCATAAAAAGATTTTTTATATGATTCAATAGATAACATGTTGCTTTCAATATCAAGAACATCTTCTATTACATCTTTTTTAACAGCAATAAGTTGTCCTTTGCTATCATATTCATATTCAGTAATAGCTCCTGAAGGATTGGTCACCTTAATTAACTGTTGATTACTATCATATTCATAAATTGTTTCTAAAAGTACTTTTCCATCTATAGGAGTACATTTATCAACATTTAGATCTTCAGCATCCGCTTCTATCCAATGTTTTTGTATATTGCCTAAAATATTGTACGCATACCCTTTTACAAGATATTTCGTATCATTTATCTTTGTTGTTTCTTTTATGACATTTCCAATACAATCATAACAATATTCTATCGTCTTACCTACTGAATTCGTAATGGTTTTTATTTTATTGTTTTTATTGTAAGTATATGTTGTAATACAGTAATGTTCAGGGTATTGATCCACTAATACATATTCTTGCGACGTTTTTTCTTCAATCACATTACCTACTTTGTCATATACATATAGGGTAATATTGTAGTATATCTGATGGGTCTCTATTTTTAAAGGAACACGTTTTTCAACTAACCATCCTGCTTGGTTATATTTAAAAATGATTCCATAACGCGCAGCATCGTTATTTGCATACAAATATCCTTTAGCATCTATTTGTTTTACTAATCTAGCATCCCTATCATAAATATTTTTCTGAACAATATTGCCTTCTGGATCTTTTATAATAGATAGTCTATTTAATAAATCATATTCATATGCATAACCTTTACCGTCATCTGTATTAGGATCATACTGATTTTGAGCTATTTCTTTTAGTTTATTTCCAACAAGATCGTATTTGGATCTCATCTGCGCTCCATAGGGATCAGTCATTTTTATAATATTATTGTTATAATCGTATTCATATTGAATACTGGTTGAAATATTATCAATGCTATCATAGAAATTAGGAAGTGCTACTCTGATCTTATTACCTTTTGAATCATATACGTTTACTTTGGCATTACCAAAGATATCTATTTCTCTTACAACTCTATCCATTCCATCATATACATATTGAATACCTTGTCCATCATCTGTATTCGAATCATATTCTTTAGGTTTAATCACCTTTATTAAATTTCCAAGTTTATCATACTTAAATCTAGTAGTATTTCCATTATGATCTATTGCTTTTTCTATTTTATCCATATGGTTATATACAAAACTCATTTGTCCATATGTATTCATTTCTTTAACTTTTCTATTTAAATTATCATATTCATAGCTGAAAATATTACCTTCCGCATCAATTATTTCTACTGGTCTATTGTGGGTAGCATCATATCTATATTTTATTGCATTGTTATTACCATCAGTAACAGATATTCTTCTTCCCTGGGAATCATAAGTATAAATAGTTGTTACTACCTGATTGTTATCAAGTTTTTCTGTAACCTTTACTAAATTTCCATGAACATCATATTCATACTCTTTTACTTTACCCTCTGGAGTAGTGATTTTGATAAGATTATCCTCTTTATCATATTCATATCGGGTTTCATAATTAAATGGACTTGGAGATATTACTGATAAAAGATTTCCTCTGTCATCAAAATTATATGTAGTAATATTTCCACTTCTATCTTTGAAACTGTTCCTATTAGCATATTCGTCATAAGTATACTCTTCCATGCTGCTATCAGGGAAAGTTTTTCTTATAAGCAATAGATCTTCATTGTACTTATATTTATAAGTTTCTCCAGTAGATATATTTGTGTGTGAATTTTCAGAAATAATTTCATTATAAATATACAAAAATGCATCTCCATTTTCGTATATTTGTTTTATGACTCTTCCAAATTCATCATATTCATTGACAATGTATTTTTTATTATTTTCATCTGTAACAGAAGTTAACCCATATGAATTATATGCATACTTAATAAATGCACCAGAAGCTTTTTTAACTTGAGTCAAATTATGATTTGCATCATATGTGTATTCGATAGAACGCCCTGTAGGATCTTGAATAGATTTTATTTTCCCATTTTCAAAGGTAAAAGACATTTCTCTTCCAGAAGGCATTCTAATAGATTGTATATTTCCCGTTGCATCATAGATTAATGTAATCTGATTGTTATTTAGATCTTTAATTGATACTAACTTACCTGTACTATTATACACATACACTAATTTATTCTTTTTATTTAAAATAAAGTTTCCATTTTGGTCTTTCTTCAGGGTATCTAATACATCTGCATGTGTAATATAACCGTTATCTTCTTGCGAAAACTCAAATTTCATTATGGAACCATCATCTTTTAATACAGTAACTTCATTTGCTGAATTATTAATTTCTAATTTACTCGAAAAGCCGATGTTCCATCCTTTTCCAACAATGCTATCTACATCACTGATAGAATTATAATATCTGATAATTTTAAAATCCAATCCTATATCAGGTATATCAAAATCCGTATCTTCCACATAAAAATTCCCTGTTATTAAATCTACAGGGTCAGTATTATCATATGAGCTCTTTTTCCTATATCCATGATTAGCTCTTTCATCCTGCGAACCATTTCCTACATAATCTTGTTCATGAAAATATATTGCAGGACCTTTAATTGCTTTTCCAGCATACCACCCAACGTAAACAGCAACTGTTCCTATCTGCCTTTTTTGGGTTATTGTTCTGTATTCAATCTCACCTTCATAATATGCTGTATATATTACTTTTTCAACCCTTGAGCCATCAGGATGATATGTTATCTTTGGTTGTCCTTCATCAACATCTTTTACAGGTATTTTTCCTTTGTAACCATCTTCGTCAATATTTATAGAAGGATGTTGATTGCTATTATCCCATGAATATGTGACTTTATTAAGTTTACCGTCAGAATCGTAATATCTAGTTGCTTCATTTTCATGGCTTTCACGAAAAGTTTTAGGTTCATAAACCGATTCTTTATAGTATTCATATACTGGTTCATCATGATCTTTATTATAATCTACACGCTGTAAATCTCCCTTATAACCGTCTTTGTTATAGTGATAAGTCTGTGGTGGTATGGATTCACGTGTTTCTATTTCTAATCTTTCAAAGGTTTTACTATCTTCAGGTGTTTCTAACACTTTTCTAATATCGCCAACTGCACCAAGCACCCCTTTAAAACCATCTTTCACAGCTTTTATTTTACGTTTAAATTCTTGGTCGTATCTTTTTTCTGTAACTTTAATCTCTTTATTTTTTTTACCTCTAATATGATTTGACATAATCAAATCGCCTCCTTAGATATTAATTTTTTTAAATGATAAATATTTGAATAAATTTATTTAAAACAAAGAGCCACTGTTAAGCAGTGGCTCTTCTCTTACATTTTAGAAAGTCTCTTGATTTTTAAATCATTGTAATATACATCTATAGGTTCTCCTGAAGAATTTAGTACTTCCATAGACTCCAAAGTCATCTTTGTATCTATATAATAATTTTTAAATTTAAAAGGAATTTTAATAATATTAAAATCTCCACTTTCTCCAGCAGAATTACCCAATTTAGATAATATAACTTTTAAAGTTGATTTTTCTTGATCAATCTTAAAGGCATAATATGAATTTGAAACATTGTCCCAAAGGATTCTTTGTAGCTGATCCTTTTGTAATTCAAGCAAATAATCACTGTATTTTAATTCAAAATAAATGGTATATAGATCATTTGTATTTATTGCCTTTAATAGTACATCAAAACTATTTTCATCATCATCTTTCATTGGCCATCTACTCATAGTTAAATAGATACTTGGAAGATTATCTGGCGCATAAAGTAATGTTACAGGCTCACTCCATTCGCTTTGTGTATGCGTATTTTTAGCTTTTACTCTGAAAGTATATAATTCTTTTAGTGTGATATTGCTATAGACAAATGTATTTGAGTTTGTAGAATTTATTGTTTCACCATTAATTTCTACATCATAAGCTGTAGCATTATTAATACTATTCCATGTTAATTTAATGCTATCATTTTCTATAGCATACGTAATTCCTGTAGGAGTAGGTAAAAGTGTGTATACATAAAGTCTTGGACTCCAGCTACTTAACTTATCACCATTTTTAACTCTTACTCTGTAAGAATGCTTCGTTCCTGATTGTAGATTTGTATGATTATAAAACGTATCAGAAGATGCAATAACAGATTGCTCATCTACTTTAACTTCATACACACTTTCAGAAAGATATGGTTTCCACATAATATTTATTGTGTCAAATTCTACTTTATTCACAATAGGTAGTGCCGGTGGTGATTGATCTGGTAAATTTTCATGATTAGGCACAGGTAACATTTTTAAGAAAGGATAGCTCCCTTCATCCATATCCCATACATTATCAAAATCCCATCCAACATAAGTACTTCGTAATTTCATCTCTGAAGTAGATTTAGCAATGTCTGTTGGCTTTCTGGGTGGTATGTGAGATACTACTGTATCATAGTAAGAATTGTATATATTTATACTTCTATTAGATCCTACTAAACCTCCTATAGTATATGAATTATCATCATTCATGATATGAACAGCTGCATAACTGTTTGTTACATTATTTGAATAGTTAAAAAATCCTATTAACCCACCAATACAATTATTAGAACCATTTTCAATTTTTCCTAGTGCATAGCAATTTTCCATACTAATGTATTGTCCGCTACCTACAAGACCACCTAGAGGGCCGCTACCTGATATATTAACATTTCCATAACATTCAGTTACAGTTAGATTTATAGAACTTCCTACTAATCCACCTATACTACTTTCTCCAAATAAATTACAAATTGCATAACTTCTTTCTATTGTACTAGCTGCGTTATTCAAACCAATAAGTCCTCCAATACAGCTTTTCACTCCATGAATATCTATCATCATCTTACATCTTGTAATCTTGCTTTCTTTACTACCTCTATCTACACGTCCTATTAATCCTCCTACATAATTGTTTCCTGAAATAGCTCCCTCTCCTATTACACTGCAATTTTTCAAAGTTATTCCATATGCTCGACCAACAAAAGCTCCCATATTATCTTTACTGTTTGAAGTGATGTTTACATTTTCAATGGTTATATTTTTAATAACTGAATCTTTAGCAATTGCAAATAACCCTCTAGATTCATGGGTATTTCCTGTGATCTTGAGGTTTTTAATAGAATGATCATTTCCATCAAGTGTACCTGTAAATGGCATAGTGTTACTGCCTATCGGCATCCATTCTTCATTTTCTAAGTCAATATCACTTACAAGTTTATAGTGACTTGTTAGATCATTTCTAATGTTATTTAATTGTTCTTTAGTAGCAATTAGATATGGATTTTCCTCTGTACCGCATCCTCCAGCCACTTCATTGATTGGAATATTTTTAAATACTTCTGTAGGCACAGCTAGTCCTCTTAAGTAAGGATAAGTTCCTTCATTTATATCCCATACACTATCAAAATCCCAATCTACAAAGGTAGATTGTACTTTTAATGCTGAAGGCAACATGCTGATATCCGTTGTCTTTCTAGGTGCTATGTGAGATGCTATTGCATCGTAGTAAGAATTGTATATATTTATACTTCTATTAGATCCTACTAAACCTCCTATAGTAGATGAGTTATCATCATTCATGATATGAACAGCTGCATAACTGTTTGTTACACTATTTGAATAGTTAAAAAATCCTATTAACTCACCAATACAACTATTAGAACCATTTTCAATTTTTCCTAGTGCATAGCAATTTTCCATACTCATGTATTGTCCGCTACCTACAAGACCACCTAGCGAGCCGCTACCTGATATATTAACATTTCCATAACATTCAGTTACAGTTAGATTTGTAGAACTTCCTACTAATCCACCTATACTACTTTCTCCAAATAAACTACAAATTGCATAACTTCTTTCTATTGTAATAGATGCGTTATTACCACCAACAAGTCCTCCAATATAACTTCTCACCCCATGAATATCTATCATCGTCTTACATCTTGTAATCTTGCTTTCTTTACTACCTCTATCTACACGTCCTATTAATCCTCCTAAATAATTGTTTCCTGAAATAGCTCCCTCTCCTATTACACTACAGTTTTTCAAGGTTATTCCATGTACATAACCAACAAAAGCTCCCATATTATCTTTACTGCGTGAAGTGATGTTTACATTTTCAATGGTTATATTTTTAATAACTGAATCTTTAGCAATTGCAAATAGCCCTCTAGAATCATGGGTATTTTCTGTAATCTTTAAGTTCTTAATAGAATGACCATTTCCATCAAGCATACCTGTAAATGGCATAGTGTTACTGCCTATCGGCATCCATTCTTCATTTTCTAAGTCAATATCATTTACAAGCTTATAGTAACTTGCTAGATCATTTCTCATGTTATTTAGTTGTTCTTTGGTAGCAATTAGATATGGATTTTCCTCCGTACCGCATCCTCCAGCTACTTCATTGATTGGAATATTTTTAAATGCTTCTGTAGGCACAGCTAGTCCTCTTAAGTAAGGATAAGTTCCTTCACTTTTATTCCATACACTATCAAAATCCCAATCTACGAAAGTAGATTGTACTTTTAATGCTGAAGGTAACATGCTGATATCCGTTGTCTTTCTAGGTGATACGCAGGATGCTATTGCATCATAGTAAGAATTGTATATATTTATACTTCTATTAGATCCTACTAAACCTCCTATAGTATATGAATTATCATCATTCATGATATGAACAGCTGCATAACTGTTTGTTACATTATTTGAATAGTTAAAAAATCCTATTAACCCACCAATACAATTATTAGAACCATTTTCAATTTTTCCTAGTGCATAGCAATTTTCCATACTAATGTATTGTCCGCTACCTACAAGACCACCTAGAGGGCCGCTACCTGATATATTAACATTTCCATAACATTCAGTTACAGTTAGATTTATAGAACTTCCTACTAATCCACCTATACTACTTTCTCCAAATAAATTACAAATTGCATAACTTCTTTCTATTGTACTAGCTGCGTTATTCAAACCAATAAGTCCTCCAATACAGCTTTTCACTCCATGAATATCTATCATCATCTTACATCTTGTAATCTTGCTTTCTTTACTACCTCTATCTACACGTCCTATTAATCCTCCTACATAATTGTTTCCTGAAATAGCTCCCTCTCCTATTACACTGCAATTTTTCAAAGTTATTCCATATGCTCGACCAACAAAAGCTCCCATATTATCTTTACTGTTTGAAGTGATGTTTACATTTTCAATGGTTATATTTTTAATAACTGAATCTTTAGCAATTGCAAATAACCCTCTAGATTCATGGGTATTTCCTGTGATCTTGAGGTTTTTAATAGAATGATCATTTCCATCAAGTGTACCTGTAAATGGCATAGTGTTACTGCCTATCGGCATCCATTCTTCATTTTCTAAGTCAATATCACTTACAAGTTTATAGTGACTTGTTAGATCATTTCTAATGTTATTTAATTGTTCTTTAGTAGCAATTAGATATGGATTTTCCTCTGTACCGCATCCTCCAGCCACTTCATTGATTGGAATATTTTTAAATACTTCTGTAGGCACAGCTAGTCCTCTTAAGTAAGGATAAGTTCCTTCATTTATATCCCATACACTATCAAAATCCCAATCTACAAAGGTAGATTGTACTTTTAATGCTGAAGGCAACATGCTGATATCCGTTGTCTTTCTAGGTGCTATGTGAGATGCTATTGCATCGTAGTAAGAATTGTATATATTTATACTTCTATTAGATCCTACTAAACCTCCTATAGTAGATGAGTTATCATCATTCATGATATGAACAGCTGCATAACTGTTTGTTACACTATTTGAATAGTTAAAAAATCCTATTAACTCACCAATACAACTATTAGAACCATTTTCAATTTTTCCTAGTGCATAGCAATTTTCCATACTCATGTATTGTCCGCTACCTACAAGACCACCTAGCGAGCCGCTACCTGATATATTAACATTTCCATAACATTCAGTTACAGTTAGATTTGTAGAACTTCCTACTAATCCACCTATACTACTTTCTCCAAATAAACTACAAATTGCATAACTTCTTTCTATTGTAATAGATGCGTTATTACCACCAACAAGTCCTCCAATATAACTTCTCACCCCATGAATATCTATCATCGTCTTACATCTTGTAATCTTGCTTTCTTTACTACCTCTATCTACACGTCCTATTAATCCTCCTAAATAATTGTTTCCTGAAATAGCTCCCTCTCCTATTACACTACAGTTTTTCAAGGTTATTCCATGTACATAACCAACAAAAGCTCCCATATTATCTTTACTGCGTGAAGTGATGTTTACATTTTCAATGGTTATATTTTTAATAACTGAATCTTTAGCAATTGCAAATAGCCCTCTAGAATCATGGGTATTTTCTGTAATCTTTAAGTTCTTAATAGAATGACCATTTCCATCAAGCATACCTGTAAATGGCATAGTGTTACTGCCTATCGGCATCCATTCTTCATTTTCTAAGTCAATATCATTTACAAGCTTATAATGACTTGTTAGATCATTTCTAATGTTATTTAATTGTTCTTTGGTACTAATTAGATATGGATTTTCCTCTGTACCAGGTTTTATTTCTGGAGTAGGTTTATCTTTAAAAGGTTTTAAATATGGATAAGATTTTCCTTCGTTAATATCCCATATACTATCAAAATCCCAGTTATTAAAAGTAGAAGGTGATTGCATTTCAGAAGTTGATTTGCTAATATCCATTGCTTTTCTAGGTGGTATGTGAGATGCTACTGCATCATAATATGAGTTTTCAATAGCTATATTACTAGTTCCTCCTATTAATCCTCCAATAGAAGATGAACCATTATCATTTGTAATATGAACAGCTGCATAGCTATTTTTTATTTTATTATTATTACTGACATTAGGATT
>NZ_SLWV01000033.1 GCF_004345705.1 Marinisporobacter balticus | reverse complement strand
ACAATGGTTTATCAATTGGGCAAATCAAATACCAAAAACTGTAATCAATAGATTGTGCGTCCGCATGTAGTTTCATTTATACGATATATATAGTAGAACAATTATACTAATTTTTTTTAACATTGATAGCCTCCTGTAAACAATATTTTATCACTATACCATATTCTTTATTTTTTACTATTTCCCTTCAATGAGATACAAAAGAACTGTCTCATTTCAAGACAGCCCTTTTGTTATAAATATGCTTATTCGTGTGTATAGTATTTTAATTGAGGAATTTTACTCTTACCAAAACCATATGTTATCGGTTTATAATTAAAATTAGAAGTTCCGGCTTGAGCAATATAAACTCCTGAATAATGTTTTGGTTGACTAGGGTTATACGGTCTAACTACTGAGATATGACCATGCCCATCAGGATTTTTCCATATGACTATAGTAGGCTTACCCATGTTTGCAGATGCTGCTGCTTCTTTAGGTGTTACATTTTTCCATCCATTACTATGTCCTTCCTTACTAAACCAATCAGCTAATCCATTAGCATTTTTATGTCCACCATATGGAACTCCCATTGCATCCATAATATCCATAGCAAATACATTACAATAAGTATTTCCATTTCTCTTTTGATACTTAGGATTTGTTTCAACTTTAAATCCATCAATAATAGAGTTATATGTTTTTTTACTTCTATTGCTAGTATCTTCTCCGTCATTTAATTTGCATCTTAACCAGTATTTATCACCCTTACTACCTGATGGAATCTTACCATAATGTGATATTTTTATATAGTAATACATTCCTGCTTCTACAGTAATACTTACTAAATCATCTTCTCCTGCTTTCTTTCTAGACCTATTTGATTCGCCATCTTTACCAGCAGGTTCAATACCATTGTATAAACTTCCATTACTGGACTTAGCCTTAAATATAGCAATATCTACATCTAAATCTTCATGTCTTGGTCTTACCCAAAAATTTGCTTTTCCACTCTTTTTGAATTTCACCTTATACCAATCGACATCTCCACGATCATCTACTCTTCCATCAACATCATTATCATCTTCAATTAATTGAGAAAATTCTTCACTCTCATTTCTAGTTGTTTTTTCAATTACTTCAAAGCTAATATCATCATCGTCGTCATTCCCATTGTTATTATCCAACATATGAGACATATCAGCACCTACCCATGTATACTCTTTGTATTCTACGTTATCACCTTTATATTTACTTTTTTCATCGTCGCATATTACTTCAAATTTTAGTTTAAATGTGCCTGGTTTATATCCTGTAATATCTACAGGTAACTTTTTACTCTCTCCCTCAGGCCCTAATGTCTTAGCCTCTAGTGTAATAGTATTAATATTCTCACCGCTAATAATTACTTTACAATTCTTAGCAGCTTTATTTCCATAATTTCTAGGCCAAACAGCAAATTCAGCAATCTGTCCTGTTGTAAATGGCTCATCATCATAAGTTTTAATTCTACGAATATATGGATCTGGTCCGCTTGAATAATTACCCATTAAAAATCTCCCCTTTTCGCTTGTTTTTTATTTTTCATATAATCCTTAATACTTGACCTTTATAGATCAAACTACTATTCAAACCATTTAACTCCATCAGTTTATTAACTGTCATGTTAAATGATTTTGCTATAGACCATAGCGTATCTCCTGCCTTCACAGTATAAGTATCAAAGCTACGATCGCTACCTAAGATACTCAATACCATCTGTTTAACCTCCGCTAAAGGGAAGTTTAGTCCAGGGCAAGTTGGAGATCTTAATTCCCTATGACCTTTTATAGTGCGTATACCATATTTGTTACATAGGTACTGGCATAATTCTATAAGAGCTTCAAATTGATTTTCAGATACTTTTTCTACTTCAAAGTTACCTTGTAGGCAATACCTAAAGAACTTTGATTGTAGCTTTTACAGTGAGCTCCTATGGTGTTTTCAGGCCTGCCCCTGTAGACTTGTCCATCTTTCGTGATAAGAAAGTGGTATCCAAATCCACGGAATCCTTCTTGTTTATGCCACCTATGTATATCATCTACAGTTGCACTACTATGTGCAGCATGATGAATGACGATCATAGAAGGCTTATTCATTTTTTTAAGATCATTTAAGCAACGGAAATCAGACTTGATTTCGTTGGCGCCACCCTTTTTAAATCCTAAGTTTGTTTCTATGATGTTCATCCTGCTCACACACCTTTTTCATTTGAAAGGTTTAACCGGTTAAGTACCTTACATCTATTAAAGACAACTTTTAGAGCCAAAATGTAAACCTCTAATTTAAATTTTTTTTAAAAAATTAGAAATTAATTGCTACAGTCAAGTAAAATACCTATCCTAAGCATTTTTTTAAAAACATAATTTTTTATATCTTCAACGATTTGAATACAACATAACATTATTTTTTATAGAATATGTTGTTAGAGTTATTTTAAAAAGTTTCGTGCCGCTCCATGAAACTTTTTTTATTACACTGATCAGTAGTTGATATGGATCACAATACATTCAATAACTTAAGATCCTAGCAAGTTCAAAAGATAGTTGGTTAAGGGCTTTATGATGGAGGGGCATTCTCCAAACCACCCCCTAAACATTTTAAACTCGTTTACAAATATAAATGTTTGTTTTTGAAAAATCACTAAAAAAATGGACTGTGTAATAAACCTCCAATAGTAACACAATAGTACTTGAGATGCATATTCCGCCCCTATAAGGCATGGAAATATGACAATGTATACAAAATATTGTCACGTTTAGAAAAGGTCTTAAAATAATTTTATGAGGTTGTAGGATGAAATTAATTAAGATTTAGGGTATAAGCAAACCCCTAGGGTGATCTAGGGGCAAATTTATTTATTATTTCTAAACAGTTTTTCTAATTCTTCTTTGCTGTATTTAGAAGACCGTTGTTCGAAGTTATTGAATTTGTTTACATTTTTAGGCTTTTCATTCGTATTATGTTTTTGAGCTGATATTTGGTGATAATGTTAAAATAGATTTGAATAATTTATATGTTAAACTAATGTTTGGTGAGTATTAAGTCTTTTTAAAATCGAAAGGAGCAGTTATGAAAAAGAAATTTGTTGCAAGTATACTATGCATCTTGCTTATTTCTGGCTTTATGGCAGGATGTGGGCATCAGCAAGCTATAGATCTGAAAACAGGAGATTATATACAATTTGGAAAATACAACGATGTCCCGATACTTTGGAGAGTGATAAACATAGATGGAAATGGTGATCCTTTGCTTTTTTCAGATAAAATAATATCTTTAAAAGCATTTGATGCAGCCGGTAATTATCATAGTGATGAGTGTAGAAAAGGTAATGGTAGTAACTATTGGAAAAATTCAAATATTAGACAATGGTTAAATAGCGACGAAAAAGCAAATACAATAAACTGGATACAAAATCCACCATCAAAGGAAAATATGTTTGATGGATATAGTCCTTATGAAAATGAACAAGGATTTTTGGCAGATGAAAACTTTACAGTAAATGAGAGAAATATTATAAAACCAATTATTCATAAATCTTTATTAGATAATATAGATAAAGATAAAAAAAACGGTGGAGAGCGTATGCTTACTTTATATTCTAAAATAGGCTCAGTAGTGCAAAATTATGATAATGTATATTATGAAATGGTAGAAGACAATGTATTTTTATTATCTGTAAAGGAATTGCATGACTACGTATGGAAAAATAGAAGAATATTGGGAAAAGAATATTATATAGGAAAGCCCACTAAAGAAGCAGTTAATCATTCTCCAATAAAAGATATTAAATTAGATGCTAAATATAACTGGAGCTATTGGTTGCGGACTCCTAGTGATGCCCCTACTGGCCCTTCTTTTGTACGTATGGTCAAAAACGATGGTTCTATCTTTGACTATTTTGCATCTTTTGGTGGACGTGGAGGGATTAGACCAGCGCTATCATTGAATATATCATCTGCAATTTTCCAATCTGGTTCTGGTATTAAGTCAGATCCATATGTAGCAAAAGGGGTTTCTGGAGAGAAAGAATGGTAAGAGTTACTACAAGAAAAATGATCCCGGATAAGAATGTACAGAATTATATTTAAGATAATTTTATTATTAAAAAAAATAATAAACGCATTAGAATAACAGAAAATATTCCTAAAATTATTGATTCTGATAGAGAGTGCTCTTTTTTAAATGGCCTATTGAAATAAGGAAACCATCTTAATTTGCCTGGAAAAATAAAGTGATTTACAGCAATTTGTAGCATTAGTAATCCTAAAATAATGAATAAAAATTTTAAAATAAAGAAATATCCACTAAAGAGTAATCCTCCTTATAAAATTACAAATATATACTATTATACCATGTAATGTTTAAATAAAAACTGCTGTACGATAATTTTAAAATTATCGTACAGCAGTTTTTATTGTTTTTATACTAAATCTCTTAATCTATCAAACTCAACTGAAAGATTGTGTAGGTTTGCTATCGAAACAGCTACATCTCCCCAATAAAATCCATTTGGAACGGGAATAAATGATATAGTCCCTTTTAGAATGTCGATTACTTTTTCTGACGTTGTTTTTTCATCATTAACGGCATGTGTTATAACATACAATGCTGTTGCTAATTTTTCATTGCTTCCAAATAAGGAAAGCCCTTCAGCATCCATCCATCCAGCCACCGGCTGCATTTCTTCCATTATCCACATAATATTTGAAATTTTTAGCATGCTCTGCTATTCTCCTAGTTGCGCTATCATTACTGCTGTAGTCATCTTGAATAAGTGGGGTTGTAATAGTTTTACTTCCTTTTGTTATTTTGTATCGATATATGCCATTGTATACATATTCTTTTTTGTATGAATATTTTCCAAAACTGTTTGAAATCATTCAAATCTCCCCTTTTCATTTGTTTTTTATTTTTCATATAACCCTTAATACTTGATTTGGATAGATCAAATTACCCTTCAAACCATTCAACTGCATGAGTTCATCAACTGTCATGTTAAATGATTTTGATATAGACTATAAGGTATCTCCTGGATTTACAGTATAGGTATCAAAGCTACGATCGCTCACTAAGACACTGAATACCATTTGTTTAGCTTCCGCTAACGGAAAGTTTAGTCCAGGACAGGAAGTAGATTTTAACTCCCTATGACCTTTTATAGTGCGTATACCATATTTGTTACATAGGTACTGGCATAGTTGTATAAGAGCTTCTAATTGATTCTTAGATACTTTTTCTACTTCAAAATTAACCCCCTTGTAGGCATATTCCTAAAGAACTTTGATTGTAGTCTTTATAGTGAGCTCCTATGGTGTTTTCAGGCCTGCCCCTGTAGACTTGCCCATATACCATTCCTTCCGGCCAGTTCTATTATCTTTTCTTCCAGCTATTTCAGCGTCAGAAAATCCATATATGAACTTTCTAAGAATAACTTCTCTCTGAAGTGGAATTAAAGCGTCTAGTAACATAGATATAAAAACAGTACTTTCTATATCTGGTATGTTTTCATCACTTAATAGGTCATCATTCATTTCAACCCAAGGCATATATCTTAATTCATATTTTCTAAATAAATCTAATGATCTATTTCTTAAATACTTATGTATAAAACTAGCAGCCCTTATTAAATTTAATGAATTTTTGGTAGATGAAAACATACAGGAGCATATGATCGTTTCAAAGAAGGATCACATAAAGAGTCAATCCACTGGAGCGAGTCCTACGGATATTAGTAAAAAGGATATAAAAGAGATTATGCCATCGTTACGCTACTAACTTACTCAGGACTTAGAATATCTGAAGCTTTGAATTTAACAGCAAGAGAAATGAGCATCAGAAGTGGAAAAGGTGATAAGGAAAAAATGAAGGAGAAGGCTAATTTGTTATAGAATTGAATTTTTACATTTTATGTAAAATACTTTGCCCCTGGTGACAGCTTCGCTGGTACTACCCCAAATATAGATTTTATGTATCTGATTCTTTGATAAGTTTGTAAATGATAAAGTATACACTATAACACCAGACTTTAAACCTGTATTATAATAAGGATAAATGGAGGTGAAGATGTTATGGAAAATAAATATAAGACAGCACAGGTAGCAAAGGTAATAGGCATCCACCCTAATACAGTGAGGTTATATGAAAAACTAGAATTAATACCTAAACCTCAAAGATTATCCAATGGATATCGAGTTTTTTTGGATTTTCATATTGCACAATTTAAGCTGGCCAGGACAGCACTTAAAGTTGAGGTGTTGCAAAGTGGTCTTAGGAAAAATATAATTAATATTATTAAATTATCCGCCCAAGGTAAATTTAAAAAGGCAATTGCATATACAAATAACTATATAAATCAAGTTAAAATAGAACAGAAGAATGCAGAAGAGGCTATAGAAATTACAAAAAAATTACTCTCTGGTATACAAGAGAAAGAAAAGGAGATAGCTTTCACAAGAAAACAAACTGCAGACTCCTTAAAAGTTACCATAGATACGTTAAGAAATTGGGAAATGAATGGGTTGATTTTTGTAAAAAGAAAACAAAATGGATATAGGGTATATACTAAAAATGATATTCAATTATTAAAGATAATACGCTCTTTACGTTGTGCAAATTATTCACTTGCAGCAATTTTGCGTATGGTAAGTGCCCTATCGAATAATTCAGAAATCGATGTACGAGAGGTTCTCAATACACCAAAAGCTGATGAAGATATTGTAACAGCATGCGATAAGCTTCTTACTTCGCTAAGTAACGCGGAATTAAATGCAAATTGTGTTTTAAGTCAGTTAAAAGACATGCAAGAAAAATTTAATATAAACCCTACAGTTTAACACCAGACTTTATTATGGTGTTATTCTCTTTTATATATTAAAAAATAGGAGGGGGTTTATACATGGAAACAGTTAAAATTCATGCCTTATGCAAAGCATATGGAAATATACAGGCTGTAAATAACGTTAGCATATCAGTTAAAAGCGGAGAAGTGTTCGGATTACTTGGTGCTAATGGAGCTGGAAAAAGTACAACCATTGAATGTGTTTTAGGTACAAAGGAATTTGATAGCGGCTCAATTTCTATTTTAGGAATGCATCCACAAAAACAAAGAAAGAAATTATATCAGAAAGTTGGAGTTCAATTTCAAGAATCAAGCTATCAAGATAAACTAACAGTAGCAGAACTTTGTAAAGTAACACAAGCCCTTTACAAACAGCCAGCAGATTATTTAGAATTGTTAAAACAGTTTGGTCTTTCGGATAAATGTAAAAATCAAGTGAGTGAGCTTTCAGGAGGGCAAAAGCAGCGCTTATTTATTATACTTGCCTTAATTCCTAACCCAGAAGTTGTGTTTTTAGATGAACTAACAACAGGACTTGATGCTAGAGCAAGGAGAGCGGTATGGAAAGGACTGTTGGATTTAAAAAAGAAAGGACTTACTATCTTTTTAACTTCGCATTTTATGGATGAGGTAGAAGCATTGTGTGATAGGATTTGTATTCTTAAAAAAGGAAAAAGTATTTTCTATGGAACGGTGCAGGAAGCAATTGTAGAAAGCCCATATGAAAAATTTGAGGAAGCTTATTTATGGTATACAGACGAGGAGGAAGATGATCGTGAGAGCATTTAGAACCATGTTGAAAACAGAACTGAAATTGTCCCTTCGAGGGATGGATATGTTTATTTTTGCAATTTGCATGCCGGTAGTGGTAACAATACTTCTTGGTATTATCTACGGAAATAAATTAGTCTTTGATGGTGCAGGATACACTTTTTTAGAACAATCATTTGGAGCTATCACTACAATTGCAATATGTGCAGGGGGTGTCATGGGATTACCACTGGTGGTGTCCGACTATCGTCATAAAAAAATTCTAAAGAGGTTTAAAGTAACACCTATAAGTCCTGCTGTAATTTTAGCAGTGCAGGTAGTAATTTATGCATTTTATGCTATTGCTTCACTTATACTTGTTTATGCCACCGCAGCGATTTTCTTTGGGTTTCGCTTCAATGGCTCCTGGCTTCAGTTTTTAGGTGCCTATTTCTTGGTAATGGGATCTATGTTTAGTATAGGCATTATGGTAGGAGGAATTGCTCCCAATTTAAAGACAGCAAGTGTTGCAGCAAGTATATTATATTTTCCTATGTTGATTTTTTCAGGAGCAACGCTGCCCTATGAAATTATGCCAACAGCACTTCAAAAGTGTTCCAATATATTACCCTTAACACAAGGAATAAAGCTTTTAAAGGCGGCTTCACTTGGTTTGACGGTAGATAGTGTGATGATGCCCATTATTGTAATGATTGCGCTTGGGGTAATATGTACGGGTGTAGCGCTTCGATTTTTCAAATGGGAATAATAGCAAATATCGTATTATTTCAGAAATAAGATTGGATTTTTTTAATATACAATTCTAAGAAGGGATGTAGTAAAACTATATCCCTCGCTACTAACACGGTAAACTGTACAATAATGGTGACTAATTTTAAATTTAGTTCACAATTTAAGAAAAGTGCGAATAACTTACAAATTCGCACTTTAAATATTATCAATTAACTATTTTACAACTTGTTATCAACCATCAGAATTGAGTATCCGTAATTCGTTTTTCTTTATAGGGAAACTGTTTATCGAAAATATTTAATTCCTCATTATCTATTTCAAAAACAGAATCTTCGTAGTACTTGCCTGAAATTCCTTTTAAAGAACCTTCATATAATTCTAATACCATAAAAGCTTCAAAATTAGCCCCTAAAGATGTTTGAATATTATACTCTTTAGCATTTTTAAAGCCAAAGCGATGATAAAAATTTGGATTACCAAAAATAACAATTGCATTAAAGCCTAATGTCTTGGCAACTTTAATAGAGTGTTTCATAAGTAAAGTTCCAATTCCTTTACCTTGATAAGTAGGCAATACTCCAAGAGGCCCCATACATAGAACTTCAAATTCTTCCTTATTTTTATTAACGACCCTTGCTTTTGAGTAAATTATATTGCCAACAATTATATCTTCATCACATGCAACAAAGTCCAATTCTTTGATAAATGCACTTATCTTTCTGATTTTATGAATAATAAAATGTTCCACACAACCAGGTCGATATAAATTCCAAAATGCCTCTCTTGTCATGTTTTCTACATTTCTAAAATCATTTTGATTTTCTAATCTAATTGATCTATTCATTTTTAATCTATCTCCTTTAATATATATAGAAACTATTTCATCCTTTAATCTAAAAGGGTGCAATTATATAATAAGGAATAACGTTTATATCCTTACACCCCTGCTATATATTTAATTGGGAAGTAGTTTGTATATAATTAATTTTTTAGAAAAATTGTCATAACTTTGTTAAATTCTTCTGGTTATACCTATCTCTTTTGTTTCATTTCCTTTTGAATTTTCTTCAACGCTTTTTTAGATCCTCTTTCAATATCTCTATCTAGTTTTCTTTCTTTATAACTTACAAACAAACTATTTAAATCATACCCTTCTGGATATAGCTCTGTAGCCCTTAAATGTAGCGCTATTCTTCTTACATTTAACTCTACAAATTTACCATTGTATAGAACTTTTACATTGTTAAATTTGTTTACAGGCGCATAGATGATCCCAAAATCATCTTCATCTAATAATTTCACTTTATCTCCTATTTCATAAACAGGGATCTCTTTTTCTTCTTCAGATTTTTTCTCAGATGACTCTATTTTACTTCTTTTAACCAAATCAAAATGATAGTTTTTATCATCCATATATTCTTTCGCTTTTTTTAATACCTTATCTTTGATACCCATTTTTTTAGAGATAAAAAGGGCATTACTATCTTGAGACATTCCTATGGTTAGCTTATATAGTGGTTGTAATGTATCTTTATCAAACATCATACCTGCATTTTCAAATTCTGGATGAAGTTGTGCATACTTTTTGATTTCTCCATAATGGGTAGATGCCATGGTGATACATCCCTTTTTGTAAACTTCTTCAAGGATGGCTATAGCAAGTGCTGCACCTTCATTTGGTTCAGTGCCACTTCCAATCTCATCCAATAAAACAAGGGTGCAATGATTGGTTAAATTCATTATTTGTGCAATATTTTGTATATGTGAAGAAAAGGTACTAAGGGCGTTTTCTATACTTTGATTATCGCCTATGTCAACGAATACTTTTTCAAATACATTGATTACAGTATCTTCACTTGCACATATATCAAATCCACATTGAACCATTAATGTCAAAAGGCCTACGGTTTTTAACGAAACGGTTTTCCCTCCTGCATTGGGCCCTGTAATTAGCAAACTTCTATAATTTTTTCCTATTTCTACATTAAGGGGTACAATGTCTCCTTTTAACAAGGGATGTTTCCCATTAACTATTTTTATATAGCCTTGATCATTTATTTTTGGTGTCATTCCATTTATATTTTGGCTATATTTCGCCTTTGCAAAGACCATGTCGTACGCTGCTATTACTTCTATGTTTAATTTAATATTTTTTATTTCTGCAAATATTAGCTCTGTTAAATAAGACAATATCTTATTTTCTTCTATAGATTCTTCACTTTGTAAACAAATCAACGCTACGCTAAACTTGGATATATTTTGTGGTTCTACGAATACGGTATTTCCTTTTGCTGAGGTATCTAGTATAACGCCATTCACTTCATTTTTATAAGATGCTTTTATTGGAATGACATATCTACCGTTTCTTTTGCTTACAACAAACTCTTGAATATACTGTTTGTTGCCACTGGCCATTAAGAATTTATTTAATCGTTCTTTTATTTTATTTTCAGTTACTTCTATATTTCTTCTTATTTTTTTCAGTTCTTTACTAGCTTGTGAATCTACCTTATTTCCCTTTATACAAGCGTCTATTTCACTTTCTATATTTTCACACCCTGTTATATTTAAAGCATATGCACTTAATGTAGGTGCATAAAATTGCATATCAAACATAAAGGACTGTATTTTCCTACTGCCTCTTAAAAAATCTTGTATTTTTATAAGTTCATGTGGGTCTAAGATCATCCCTTTTTCAATCTTATCTATAAGTGTATTTACATTGGATAGACCTTCTAAGGGTATGTGATTGCTATTTTCTATTATCTTTCTGGCTTCTTTGTTTTCATTTAATCTTTGTTTAACGATATTTTTTTTACCACTGGGATTGAGCTTATCGATTAGTTCTTTGCCAAGTGAACTGGCACAATGCACTTTTACTAATTCCTTTACTTCATTTAATTGTAGTTTTTCAAATGTAGACGCATTCATTGCATTCCCTCCCTAGATTTAATCTTAGTATTCATTATCATATTAATACCTCTTGTACTTTTTAAAATTTCCTTTTTAACATCTAACATCGTTCATCCCTCCAAAAAATAAAGGCTATAGGTAAACAGAATACACCTATAGCCTTATATCATTTCATTTTTTATAGTATTTTTTTGCATAAAAAAAGCCGTGCAAAGCACGGCTTTAATAGCAAATAATAGTATAAAGAGTCCCTTAAAATAAAGCCTATTAAGGGTATGTTTTATAAGATTAGCTATCCGTGTTCTTAACTTAATCACATCTTAAACGTACAACAAATAGACCCAAGTAAACGGGTTTTCAAAATTTTAAGATGTTTATTAAATTCATTTAGTTAAGAACAACTACACTCACAAAACAACCTCCTCTTATATTTATCTATAGTATATACTAACAAATTGTAGATTGTCAATTTGTTGTTTGGTTGCATACTGTTCAATAGCAAATTTATGTTGATAAAAAATTATTTCAATATTCCAACACAAACGGTATGCTCGTAGTGATACCTGATTATCTTGCATCTGATCAAATTTTACATTCATAAATATATTAAATATGAATATAATTTCATTTTACTATTTCGTTCAAAATATATGAATGCATTGAAATAACTTTGTTACACGCAATTTATATCAAAGTAACAGAAGCATGTTTTTAATACATCCAAGCAGATTATATTCACATTATTTGTAATCTACTTTGCCCTTCGTGACAGCTCTTCGGGTACTACGCTATAGGGGTAAATCTCTTATTTCAATTTCTGTACCTTCTGGTGCTTTAATTTTAAATAAATAGCCATCTTCAACTTTATATACGATCTCTCCATTTTTAATCTTGAAGGTTGTATATCCTAATTTTTTTATCCTATCAAATTCTTCTTGAACATTATCCACTAAAAAACACATATGGACGATTCCTTCATTCAATGGACTCCAATTTTTTAATTTATCTCCCTTTTTGCCAGTCTGTAATTCAATCATGAATGTTCCCAATCTTAACCATGTATTGAAATCTCGTTTATGAAAATTTGCAGTTTCTTTAACTAATTCAAAGCCTAAAATTTTAGTATAAAATTCAAGTGATTCTTCATATTTTTCCGTTTGAATACATACATGATGCAGCATTTTTATGCGCATAATAACATCTCCTTAAGTAACTTAATTGCAAAATATTGTTTCGTAGTTTTATACAAGTATGAAACAACTTGTGTATAATGTCCCCGCTTGTCAAGACACGAAAATCGATTTTTTAAGATAAATCCTCCTCTCGTGTTTTAGTAAGCTATACAGCGATTTTTTGTATTGAATCATAAAGATCACTCGGGGTGTAGTTATCAAGACCTTGATGGCCACGTTCATAGTTATAACGCTTCATGGTCAACTTTGATCCTGCCCTCTCGATTAGCGCTTTCTTGTCTTCATTTCCGAGATTTGAACTTGTTTTTTTTTAAGCCAATCAACATCCAGTGTAAGTTGTCCAATTTTGTTTACGAGGACCTCCTTTTCTGCCTCATGCGCTTGTTTAAGTTTTTCAATCCCGTTGGTCTTCTTGTCAAAGACAATAGCCATATTGGAAAGAAACTCGAACTTCCATCTACTGATTAATTGTTGGCTTGTACCATATTTATTTGCGATTTCGGCCAAGGTACTTTCTTCTCGAAGAACTTCAAGTACAATCTTAGCTTTTTCTTCTGGGATCCAGTTTTTTCGTTTAGTAGTCATGTTTCTAGTTTATCTTATTTTTTAGATTTTGTGTCTAACTACCTGAGTATATTATAATATTTAATAGAACGGCCATGCCAATCGTATTTGTCAAAGAGAGTATGTTTAAGTCCAAGCTGCTTTGCAATATAAGATATAACATCTTTAGGCATTTTATTTTTATAATTTGGTATTTATAATGTTTTCGGCTTTTTTCGATAGGATGAACATACCTATAAAAGTTGAAAATATGTTAATAATTGGGATGAGTTTGTGATATAATTAAACATTGATTAGGCACAAAACTAATGGTTAATGATGAACAATATAGCTATTTAGAATTCAAATTGGTTTTTTATGATTTTTCAAAGGTAAGCCTAGTGTTTTAAAATAATTTCATAGAAGGGCGTGTTTATTTATGTTAAAAAAATTTTTCTTAACAATTATAGCATTTACTTTATTAAGTAATTATAATATTTTTTCTTTTGCTAATGACAATAACAATCCTTATCCTTGTTTTATTAATAATAAATTAATATATCTAAATAACAATGAAAAACCATTCAAACTAATTAGTACTGTGGATCCTAAAGCTGATAAAGTTGTGTTAATGTTTCCTATTAAAAATTTTTTTGAAAGCCTAGCATTTAAGGTTTCATGGATTGAAAAAGAAAGAAAGATATTAGCAACAAAAAATAATAGGACGATAGAATTTTTCGTAGATGAAAAAGATGAAAAGAAAATGGTAAGAATGGATAACCATTATATTTCTTTATATTTTAGATCTGATCTTAAAGGAAAAAATATATCTATAAAAAATGGTATTGCATTTACAGATTTAGACTTTTTAATTAATTGGCTATATGGAACGGGAATTTATATAGAAGAAAAAGGCAACATTCTTACAGATGGAAGATTTTCCTTGATAATTTCAGACGGCTCTTCGTTATATGAACAAAAAGATACTAATTCAATGTTTTGGGATTCTCGTATACAACCATTTAAAACATCCTATCAACCAAAAGGATTTGATCATCTAAGTATCTTTTGTAAAAGTTTCCCTTTAGAGAATTCAGATATACAATATTATGACCCTAAAGACTTATATGGAAATGCACCTAGTATTTATATAAATAATCAATTACTATTCATACAAAAGAATGAAGTTCCTTATATTAAACAATCCATTAATGATCATGTTGTTATGGTCCCACTTAAAATAATATCAGAATATGTAGGATGTAATTTTCAATTTGATAAAAGCAATAAAATAATTTCATTATTAAAAGATGGAAATAAAGTACAAATATCCTTGCCAGAAAAAAAGATCATCGATAATACTGGAGATTTTAATATGAGTAACACAAGTAATATAGAAATTGATGTTAAAGATGATGTGATTTTTATAGACTTTGATTTTTTAATACATTTTTCAGACGGTATATATTATTATTGGAAAACTCCTTCTAATAAAATAAGCTCTTATATCAGCTTTTAAAAAAGGCTTTGCAGAATACTGCAAAGCCTTTTTTAACTTGACCGTATTTAGATCTTAAATTCATAGAAACAAAATTTTTTACAAGACGCTTAAACAGTGCTACTTTATCGGATTCTAAGATTCCTTCAATATGGGATGAACACTTTGATAGAATTAGAATAGTTGATTCCACAGCATTCCAAGTTGCTAACTCACGAGCAGTTAAAAGTTGAGAAGTCAGCTAAAAAGAAAGGCAAGTGAGATCAAGAGTGCTGAGATCATAAAGCAGTATATTGAAAAAATATATTTAAATCTCATAAAAACATCGTCAATGGTTTATAAACTACTGATAGAAATATCTAATTGTATAAAGAAAAATGGGCGAAAATCACACCGAAAAGGTCAAAAAACCTTTTTTGAAATTCTTGGAGTTTCGCACAACTACCAAGAAAAAGCATGTAGATTCGCCGCATAAAAGCAATTTAATTATAATATATTCTGAGTCCTATGTCTTTAAAATTTTTAATTTTTTTCGTAGGTTTGTTTGCTGTACCATAAAATCAATGACACGATTAGCATTGCTAATAAAAACCATAGAAATTCCACTTTGGTATAGATTTTCAGTCCACTAAATAGACATTTCAACTCTTGCAGAACTGTTTTAATAGCTTATCTTGATGGGCATGTGGTACTACCCCAACTTCGCTTGATAAAAAAATGGCAAATCCACCCTCATTGATAAGGGATAGTATTTGCCATTTTCCAATATCTAAAATATCTATTTATACAAAACGAACTACTTAACTATAAGGCCACTATCACACTATATACCAAGTTCAAAAGGTTCTCCGCATTTGATCAATAATTTTTCCCATTTGCGATCGACTTCTTTCTGAATTTCTTCTACCATAGGTTCATTACCAGGCTTAAACAGATGTTTGAATCGCCCTTGAGGTTTTAAAAACGCTTCAATCGGCAATTTGTTTTGGGGTCTGTAATTTAATTTCCATTCCCCATTTATCACCTCAAACAATGGCCAGAAACAAGTTTCTACAGCAAGTCTGCACATTTCCATCAGTTCAGATTCTGGATATCTCCAGCCTCTTGGACAAGGTGCAAGAATATTCATAAAAGCCGGACCTTCTGTATAAATCGCTTTTTTAGACTTTTCATGCATATCTTTAAAATTCTTGAACAAAGTTGTTTGTGCTACATAAGGAATATTATGGGCAGCAATAATATCGGTTAAATCTTTGTTGTATTGCTGCTTTCCATTTATTTCTTTTCCTATTGGCGAAGTGGTTGTATCTGCATATTTCGGTGTAGCAGATGAACGTTGAATCCCTGTATTCATATAAGCGCCATTATCATAACACACATAAACCATGTCATGGCCTCTTTCCATGGCGCCTGAAAGAGATTGAAATCCGATATCATAAGTACCGCCATCGCCTCCGAAGGCAATGAATTTGTGCGTATCTTTAATTTTACCTTTACGTTTCATTTCATTGTAGGCAGCTTCAACACCACTAATGGTTGCACCTGCATTTTCAAATGCGCTATGAATAAAAGAGTCCTGCCATGCTGTATAAGGATACATAAACGTTGACACTTCAAGACAGCCTGTAGCATTTCCGATTACTGCATGATCTTCTTCTTTTAATGCTCGTAAAACGCCTCTTACTGCTACTGGGGCTCCACATCCTGCACACATTCTATGTCCACCCGTCAATCGCTCTGGTTTATTCATTTCACTTTTAAAATTATACGCCATTCTTTTCGCCTCCTACTCTCTAACACTTAAATAGCGATAGATTTGCCCTACTGCTTCTGACTCAATAATCTTAAACAAGTCATTGTAAACGGTTTCAATATCTTCAACCCGTACATCTCGGCCCCCAAGCCCATAAATATAATTCACCATGGATGGTCTTTTTAAACTATCATACATTGCAGAACGAACTTCAACGAATAGTGGGCCACCTGCAGCTGAGAAGCCTTCACATCTATCCATTACAGCAATAGCCGTTACATTTTGAAGTGCACTTTTAATTTCATCAAATGGAAACGGACGGAATACTCTAATTTTAATAAGACCAACCTTTTTTCCTTCCATTCGCATTTTATCAATGGCTTCTTTTGCAGTTCCTGCAGTGGAATTGATAATGACAAGGGCTGCTTCAGCATCTTCCATTCTATATTCTTCAAAGAAACCATAGTTTCGTCCCGTTAGTTTCTTATACGCCTCTGCGACTTCAAGAATGACTTTTTTGGCATTTGACATAGCTTCTGCCTGCTGTCGTTTGTGTTCCATATAGAAATTTGCAGTATCGTATGGGCCGACAGCGATTGGTCTTTGAACATTTAATAAAAAATCTTCTGGTTCATACTCCCCCGTAAATTTTTTGACAACTTCATCTTCCAGCAGTTCAAGATTTTCTACTGCATGGCTCGTTATAAATCCATCTTGGCAGACCATCACTGGAAGCATCACATCTTTATGCTCTCCAATTCTTACGGCTTGTATGAAATTATCGTAAGCTTCTTGATTGTTTTCACTATACAACTGAATCCAGCCTGAGTCTCTTGCGCCCATGGTGTCGCTATGGTCTGCATTGATATTGATAGGTCCCGTTAAGGCTCTATTGACACATGCTATGGTAATCGGAAGTCTCGACGATGCTGCAACGTAAAGCATTTCAAACATTAATGCCAATCCACAAGAGGATGTTGCTGTAAATGTTCTTGCCCCTGCCGCTTGAGAACCAATACAAGCTGACATTGCACTATGTTCCGATTCTACGGTCACAAACTCGGTGTCCACCAATCCATCTGCAACATATTGTGAAAAATACTGTGGAATCTCGGTGGATGGTGTAATTGGAAATGCTGGTAGTACATCTGGGTTAATTTGTTTCATTGCTAAAGCAATTGCTTCATTTCCTGACAAGCTTTCTCTAATAGCCATTGAGTCCTCCCCTCCTACTTTTGATCTTTTATAAAATCGATTGCATCAAATGGACATGCTTTTGCACAAATACCACAACCCTTACAATGTTCAAAATTGAAATCTTCTCTTTTTCCTGCTGTAACAGGAATTGAACTGTCAGGGCATGTTGGTACACAAAGTAAACATTGCTTACATTGATCTGCTTTGAAAACAGGCTTCATCGTCCGCCAATCCCCTGTTTTAAAATACCTAGCACTTCCTGACTCAAATACCATGCCTCCAGGGGTGATATCTTTCCAACTAATTTCAGACGTAATCAGCTTGCCTTGCTTATTTCTCATATGCCGTTTACCTCCTTCATGGACATCTCAATTGCTTTAATATTGCCCTCAATGACTTCAGGTTTCGTTGCAAATTTATGCGCAAAGGATTTTTTCATGTCATTAAGAAACTTTTCTTCTTCCATAACGCCACTTACCTTTACAACTGCCCCTAACATAGGGGTGTTTGGAAAGTACTTCCCCAACGTCTCTAGAGAGACCTTTCGTGCATCTATTGTGCATATTTTTCCCATGTATCCGCTAAGATGCCCTTGTATTTCTGCTGGTAACTTCTCTGTATTAACGATGATTGCGCCACTGGATTTTAAGCCCGCGGTCACATCTACTGAGCCAAGAAGAGTCTCATCTACAACCACAACATAATCCGGTTCATAAATGTTAGAATGAACTCTTATCTTTTCATTGCTAATTCGGTTATACGCCGTTATTGGCGCTCCCATCCGTTCTGGCCCGTATTCTGGAAATCCTTGAACAAAGTTTCCTGCATTGAAAGCCACTTCAGCCAAAAGTAATGATGCCGTTTTGGCCCCTTGCCCACCTCTTCCATGCCATCTAATTTCTACTGTTTTTGCCACACCTTAACCCTCCTGTATTGATTGACTTAGCATGCTTTGAAATTTGAGTACTCACTATACTAATATGCAATATCTATGCCAATTACAGACTTGTGTAATTTCAAGGATTTCCAGCATGTTTTTAAGCATTTTGTTAGAATTAATGTTATAATATCTGTATAATCGAATAATAAAATAAAATTCTAACAATAATAATCATCATCTTCCATTTGATTGATCATTATGTTGACTCATAGTTAGGAGGCACAAATGCACATGAGCGAACTTTATAATTGTGAACTTTTCGAAGAAATTCTTAATCACTCCAACGATGGATTTAATGTTGTTGATCCTAATGGCCTTGTGATTTATGCCAATCGAATGTCTGCCCAGTACGCCAATACCACGGCAAGGGATATGATTGGGAAACCCATTACGGACTTTTATGAAGAAGCTGTCTTGCTACGGGTTTTGAAAACCCAAAAACCTGTTCTAGATGAGAAAATTCATTATGTAAACAATAAAAAGTATATTGTGAACTCCTATCCGATTATCCGTGATGGTGAATTCATTGGCGCTTATTCCGTTTTTAAAGATATCCGTGATATTGAAGAACTCAACAAGCGAGTAAGCTATCTTGAAGTACATTTAGAAATCAATAAACCCGAGAAAGACATTCTCGACATTATTGGCAAACAAGGCAGTTTAAACAGTATCATCACCCAAGCAAAACGTACCGTAGGCTCTTTAGGCGGTCCAAGACATAGCATTATTAGCGGCGAATCAGGGACAGGGAAAACGATGCTTGCAAAACTCATCTATAACTATGCGAAACAAGTCGGTGTCATTGACAAGAAAGCGCCCTTCATTGAGGTCAATTGTGCTCAGTTCACCAATCCCGACATAGCAGCAGTTGAAATATTTGGCAGTGAAGCTGGGGCTTATACAGGTTCTCGTCAAAAAAAGGGCTTGTTTGAACAAGCCCATGGTGGCATTCTTTTCTTAGATGAAGCCCATGCTCTGGAGCAATATCAAAATTTGTTGCTCAAAGCCATAGAGTCTGGAACGACTCGAAGAATAGGTGGCACTTATGAAATTCCAGCAGATGTTATCATCATTGCTGCTTCAACAAGAGATCTAAAAACACATCTGCTACCTGAGCTTTATCAAAGACTTGCACAATATGCTATTCATATACCATCTCTTGATGAACGCGATCTGGATGAAAAAAAATTGCTTTTTGATCATTTTGTCAATAAATATAGACTAGCCGTGGAAAAAATTCACACCATCACTTATCAGCTTTGCTTTTCAGATGAAGCAAAAGACATTCTCATAAAGGCCAAATATCCGAGAAATATACGACAGTTTCGTGACGTCATCAATTTTAGTATCGATTCTGCCGCCCCACTCATCTCTGACATTGGAAAAACAAACAAGATTACGACCTTAGTTGAAACCAAACATCTTCCTTTTGAATTATTTGAGGAGGTCAATAGCGTCGAAATGCCTAAGCCAAAATATAGGATTGACGAAGAGGTCCAGGCGAAGATTATTAGTTTAAATTTAGAAGGCTTGGGGCCAAGAAAGATTTCAGCAAAGTTAAAAGAAGAGGATATTTTTATTGCGTATTATCAAATAGCGTATTTTTTAAAAAAGAAAACTACTGCCAAGACTTTCGATCATCGATAATTATTTCTAATTTCTATTTGTTAAAATTTTAATAGGAGGAGTCGTTCTATGTCACTCTATTCATATAAAATATTCGATGCCGTCGTGAGACACCAAAGTTTTATGAGGGCAGCTGAAAGTGTCAATTTAACGCCTTCTGCCGTAAGTCGATCTATTGCTGCATTAGAGACATCCTTAGGATTTCAGCTTTTTATACGCAGCCGAAAAGGTGTTCAACTTACACGAGAAGGTGAGAATTTAATTCCCACTGTAAGATCTGTTTTAATAGCAGAAGAGCAATTACAACAAGTTGCCGCACAAATTAACGGACTTGAACAAGGAACTGTTGTCATAGGAACTTTCAGTAGCGTGTGCAGCAATTGGATTCCTGGCATCGTTAAATCCTTTCGAAAGCTCTATCCCAAGATTCACATAAATATTATGCAAGGGGATTATGAAGATGTTGTCCACTGGACAAATGTAGGCATTGTAGATATAGGGTTTGCCAGCTTACCGGTGAACGAAGACCTTCATGCAAACCCTCTCTTTGAAGATCGCTTATTATGTATTACCCCAAAAGATTTTTTACCAAAGAACCCCCAATACGTCACCATTGATGATATGCAAAATCAAACCTTTGTTTTACAGCGTGAAGGATACAACGCAGACACAATCTCATTTATAAAAAAATACAACATCTCTATACAACCTGAATTCTTTATTGACGACGACCAATCTATTCTGGCAATTGTTGAAAGCGGCTTAGGTATTAGTGTGGTACCAGAACTAATTTTAAAGAAGGTATCCTTTGATATTAAAGTATATCCCTTTAAGCCCAATGAATTTAGAACGATTGGGCTTATCACTAATCAAAAACAAATGCTTTCACCTGCCACTAAAAAACTCTACAATCACATTATTGCCTATATTAACAAGCATGTTAAATAATCTTATTTCTATTTAGACTGGGGTCAATAATGAAAGGGTTCTAGATTTTCTCTAGAACCCTTTAACTGTTTTAAATTTATTTTCTTCTCGCAATTAATTCAATTTCTATTTGAGCATTCATAGGCAGCGAAGCTACTCCTAGTGTTGTTCTAGCAGGATAAGGACTATTAAACTGTTTTGAATAAACAGCATTCATTCCAGAGAAGTTATCCATATTAGTTAAATAGACACTTACTTTATCTACATGATCCATGGTCAATCCTGCAACATCTAAAACCTTGATTAGATTAATAAAGCACTGTTCTGTTTGTTGTTCAATTCCACCCTCCACTAGCAAGCCTGTTTCTGGATTCAAAGGTGTTTGACCTGATATAAACACTATATCCCCAGATTCTACCGCTTGTGAATAAGGTCCAACAACGACTGCCCCTGGCGAAGTATATGCTTTTCTGTTCATTTCACGACCTCCTCATTAATTAAAATAATATTATAGACACAATTCCTTTTTAACATGATGAAGCCCTTGATCAAGGTCATTTATGATATCCGCTACATCTTCAATCCCAATCGAGAGTCTAACTTGACCATCGGCAATCCCAACACTTTCTCTTTCTTCCTTGCTTAAGGAAGCATGGCTCATAGATGCAGAGTGCTGAATAAGGGAATCCACATTGCCTAAAGAAGTCGCTAGACTGAACAGCTTGACACTATCCATCAGTAGTTTACCCGCTTCAAACCCGCCGCGAACATTAAAACTCATCATTCCACCGAAATCTTTCATTTGCTTTTTCGCAATCTCATGACCCGGGTGGGACTCAAGACCTGGGTACAGGACTTTTTCGACCATATCGTGATGTTCTAAAAATTCAGCTACTTTTTTTGCATTGGCACAGTGAACTTCCATACGAACGCCAAGTGTCTTAATTCCTTTTGACAGGCCTGCCGCATCTGCTGGAGACATAACGCCACCAATCCACTTTAAATAATCACTATCAAAATGATGAATGAGGGCTTTACTACCTACAATTGCACCACCAATCATATCACCATGCCCATTCAAATACTTAGTGGTTGAATGAAGAACGATATCTGCTCCTAAGGAAATTGGCTGCTGTAAATAAGGTGTCGCAAAGGTGTTATCTACATACAATAGGGCACCACCTTCATGTGCAATTTCAGCAGCTCTTTTCAAGTCTGTAATCGCAAGAGTTGGATTGCAAGGGGTTTCAACGTATACAATTTTAGTATTTGGTTTCATGGCATTGCGGATATTTTCTACAGAATCCCCTGTAACCCGCACCATGGTTACTTCAATTCCAAAACGCGGAAGAATTTTTTTCATGAAACCGAATGTGCCACCATAAACTGTGTCTGCTGCAACGATGTGGTCTCCAGTGCTAAGTACGGCCATCAAGGCTGTTGTTATTGCCCCCATTCCCGATGCCGCCATCAATGCCGCTTCTGCATTTTCTAATGCCGCAATTTTTCTTTGAACTGCATGAACGGTTGGATTGCCATACCTTGTATAAGCATAATGTTTTCCTTCTGGATCTCCATAGCCTGCAGCTATAGCTTCTTCAGCATTCTTCATTACAAATGTAGACGTTCTGTATACTGGTGCTATGTGTGCGCCTGTAACTGGACAATGTTCGCTTCCTGTATGAATTGCCTTTGTGTTGAAAAGTTGGTTCTCCGTGTTCGATTTAGCCATTTTAATACTCCTCCTAAAATAATGATTTCCAATTTCTCATATTTAGCCTCACGCCATATTCAAAATAAATTTTTCATTAATTATCTTAAGTATAAGCTTTAAATCTAATTGAGTAAAACGCATTTTAATCATTATGTAATTGAATAATAATCATCTATAATTATTCATTCATATTTTTTGTCCTCTAAGGACTTATTCTAATCATAAAAAGCTAACTTGTACTGTGAAAACACCGCTCAAGTTAGCTTTAGCTTATCTTTTTTATATTTTTTTGCTTGATTGAATTTATTGCCTACTTCTTTTTACCTGTAATATATTCAATTTCTATTTTTATAGTCTTAGTTGCTTTGCTAGCCTTATCAATATAGTCCTTTCCTTCCTTAAGAAAATTTGGAGAATATTTAGTAATAAATTCTAGAAGTACCTCTTATTTTTCCTCATTTGAAACTTCAACTGCTCTACCAAATGCGATGACACTTTCAAAGCTGGTACTAAATTGGTCAGGTAACAATTCTGTCTTTCCAACAACGGTGAAGGTAACCTTGTTGTTAAATGAAATATTATCCCATTTATGTCCTTTAGTAGCGCCATGCATGTAGATGGCCTTATTGTAAAAAACATAGCTTATTGGAACGCCATAGGGATATCCATCTTCACTTACTGTCCCTAAAATGCCATAAGTGTTATCTTCCAAAATTTTGTGTATTTCATCATTGTCTAATAACCGATCTTTTCTTCTCATTTCTCTAAACATCGTGGCCCTCCATCCTATCGATTTTCATGGATTTATTACCCCAACCCTACTGCACATTATTTTTCCAGCAGCATCTTTGTAATCTCTTCTAATCGCTCATCTGAAATGCCGAGCTTTTTCTTAAATGGTTCATCATCAATTCGAACCACCTGAACCTCACTAGGGGACAGCAATTTAATGATTCTTTTCAGTTGTTGAACCGATGTAAAATCGTCGTTGTAGCCTTTTACAATGGTAATTTCAAAGATGAATTTGCCTTTATATTGCTTTACAAATGATGACATGTTTAAAATATATTCTTCTAGAGTATAGCCGTCCATGGGTCTTTGAATTTTTTGAAAATCCTCATCTTTAATGATTTTAATTTCTCCGATGACCTCGTCACACATATTGGCTATTTCTTTATTAGGTTCTTGACCCAGTAGATACCCATTTGAAAGCAGTCTGACCCTTAAACCTTTCCCCTTGATAAATTCAATTATTTCAGTAAGCTTATCATTAACAAACGCCTCACCTTTTGAATTGATAAAAATTAAATCCGGCTTTAAGTGATTTATTCTAGTCTCTAGTTCTGACATAGATTTCTGAAAATCCTTGAAACTAATTGGCTGATCTGTTTTATGATTAGATCGCCCAATTGGACAAAATATGCAATCAAAGTTGCAATACTTTTCGGGAAGGACATTGATTTCAAGTACTTTATTCCCATCTTCTATATAAATATCCTTGTACGTAAAATTTCCCATCTAACGACCTCCTGAATTTGTTATTCTTAATTTTAGTGCCAAACTTTTGCCTTGATGCTATTCGCCAATCTTAATCATTCTGTGATCCCTATCTAACACAAAAATTTGATACGTTCCTCCCAGATGTTCTTCTACATTTTTTGCCAATTCATTTAATGCCTTATGAAATTCCTCTATTCTTTGATCGTCCACGAGCTCAATGCATAAGAAGGCATTTTGGGTTTCCTCGGTCAGCATGGTTCTTACCGATTCTCGCCAATTCCAACATCTACAAATTGCACCGACTGCATCTTTATAGACAATTTCACCTTCATAGGGTGGCGCATTTTCATCTGTTCCCAGAGTCACAAAGGGCTCATCACCTACAGCCTTTGTCAGTCTGACATGGCCTACAAAAGTATCTATGTCTTCACCTCCGCAAGGTAGTGCATATTTTAAAGAGATTGAATTGTACATGTCCACAAGAGGGTTGATTGTGCCAATATGCTTGCCGTTGTAAACTCGTTTCAACAATGCCTCAATAGAGGATCTGGCACCTTTCTTTGTTTTAAATTTCTGGAAAGCATCACGCCAAACCTTAATGACCCTATTATTGCTAAATTCCTCTTCTTTTAAATGTTTTGCTAATTCTTTTTCTGCATTTGCTAGCATGTTTTTGTATAATTCATTATCCTTGATTGTGTTGTCTATATTCTTACACAGGATGATTCCTATTTTGGTATCGGGGAACACTTCCCAGAAGTCATCTTCAATCATAAAGTTTTTCATAACTTTTCCTCCTCATATTTTGTATTTAAACATTAATACTATTTGTATACCCCATTACCTAGAAATAAAGACCAATCCTGTAATGCATATGACGACCCCCATTATAGATGTCAAGGATATGGTTTCTTTAAAAAATAGAAGGCCTATAGGGATCAACATTAACGCAACCAAGGTATTGCATAAAAGACTGGCTCCGCTGATCTGCCACCCTGCTCGATAAGCCAGCAAAAACCCTAATTCTAAACCAACCACAGCAAATCCAAGCAAGAAGCTGGCCCAGTTTGCTGTTTTGACTGCTTCCATAAGACCCACGAAATCTGACTTTGGTACAAATACAAAATAAGAAATGATGGATACAATAGATGCTGTCACATAAGTCACAATCAAAGCCACAATTGGACTTATGCCAGATGGCGTTGCCTTTTGACTGACATGGTAGCAGGTACTGGACAAAACCACCAGTATAATCGGAATAAATTTCATAGACATGATACTGCCTCCTTTACGGGAAACTAAATAAATAACAAATGAAAATAAAAAAAAGCCTAAGGAAATATTTTAACAATATCTCCCAGGCTTTTATCCTTCCGTGTACACAGCTCCCTGTGCGTTTTCTCTTGGACCAGACCAGTATAAACTGCGGAACCCTAGAAAACTGACTCAATATTTAGTTATACGTTCAATTAAAGTTGCAACTTATTTTAAATGTTAGCACATAGTAAAACATATGTCAACATTTAAATAACTAATCTATGTTTTATAAATCGTTATATTTTTTTATTATTCCTCATAGTAGTCCACTTTCTCCGTCATGACAATTCCCGAGTGAAAGTGTATTATTAGTTTCAGCCCCTTATCCACCTTTATGCTGTATATCAGCCGTTTCAATTGTATAAAGAAAAATGGGCGAAAATCACACCGAAAAGGTCAAAAAACCTTTTTTGAAATTCTTGGAGTTTCGCACAACTACCAAGAAAAGGCATGTGGTACTACCCCTTATTACAACGTTGATTCACATATTGTTAGCAAGTTACTTATCATGATCGTCCACAAGCTTCAGGTGGTTATAAGCATATAAACAAAAAAAACGTTAATCATGTCTATATTTCAGGATATGCAGGATTGTATGGCAATAAAGAGATTAGAAATAATATGATTCACTCTTGTATATTATTCTCTTATTATAAGCGCATAAAAACTACTGCCAAATCCTACTATTATACCTCTAAGTAGATGATTTTTTGTAATCATCAAGCCAGCTGTTACAATAGTTACAAGAAGAATAAAAACTATACTATTCACTAAATACTTTAATTTTTCTTTTTCTAATACGCTTTCTTTAATTCTGTAAATGTTAGATATACGAGTTAAAATATTGTAAGTTATAAGAGTCGTAATCGTCGATCCTATAAGAAACTTTAAATGATCCATTATTGCTTCTCCTTATATACAGCAGCTTTAGTCAAGTTTAAATTCCGTAAAATCACTTTAAATCGAACAACATACAATATTCCTTATGATTTAAGTGTTGACGGTTATATTCTTGATGATATATGAGGAGTTATTACTCCTCATATAAGAGTGAATTTTGAAATGATTGCTATTACTATAGGTATTTCTTCCATTGAATTTTGAGGAGGATGCTATCCTTTTCTTCAAAACGAATCAATGGATAGCAAAAAATATCATAACCGCATATACCTTTGTTTCATAATCTTTAAATTTTAAACTTATTTACTTCCTCCAACATTTCCTTAGTCATAGCACTCAGTGTTTGGGAAGCTGCTGCTACTTCTTCTGTAGAAGCACTCATTTCTTCTGAGGCTGCAGAAATTTCCTGTGAAGATGCAGAAATTTGCTGTGAAATTGAAGACGCACCATCTACACTGTTTAAAATCGCGTTTTTATCTCTGTCTATATTTTCTGCAGAATTTTTAACTATTTCAATTTTAGGAATGATTTCACTTACTGCTGCGATAATATTTTTGAAAGATATTAGTGAACTATCTATAATTTTAACTTGATTTATTAATTCTTCATCCATTTCCGCAGAATCTTGAACGATAACATCTGTATTTTCAGATATTTGATTAATTAATCTACTTATATCTTCTGATGACATTTTTGATTGTTCTGCAAGTTTTTTTATTTCATCTGCGACCACTGCAAATCCTTTTCCAGATTCTCCTGCTCTAGCTGCTTCAATCGCTGCATTTAATGCTAATAAATTTGTTTGTTCTGCAATACTATTAATGATATTGGTAATATCATTTATTTCATTTATATCTTTTCCAAGTCCAGTAATCTTACTATTAAAAGTCTTGAATGAATGACTAACTTTTGTTACAGAATGATTTAACGCACTCATGTCATGACTACTATCTTTTGCCATTAAGCTAATTTCTTTAGAATTTGAATCTACAACTTTTATTTCACCTACCATTTCAGATAGCTTAGCACTAAAGTTATTAAGTATATCTATTACTTTTATTAAATCCTCCGCTTGGGCACTTGTCCCTTGTGCAATTTCACTTATAGCACCTGTAACATTTTGTGAGGAATTGGCTATTTCCTCTGAAATAGAGGATAAATTCTCTGATTGGGTATTAATACTTACAGAATTTTCTTTTATCCGGCGAATCATTCCTCTTAGTGCTTCTTGCATTGCTTTCATGGATTGGGTCATATATCCAATCTCATCGTTAAATTGTAGATAGTCAGTTGACACATCTTCGCATAGATTCCCTTCTGCTAATAACTCTAAATGTTTTGAAGTTGATTTTACTCCTTTAGATATACTATTAGCAACAATAGAAATAGTTATGAATCCAATGAATATAAATAATATGGAGAATGCTAAAATAGAGACTTTTAGACTATTTAACTCAGATAAGATTTCACTCTTTGTTACTACAACGCCTACAGACCATTCAGTTCCTTTAACAGGAGCATAGCCTATATATTTATCTACTTTATTATAGAAATATTCACCTATTCCTGTTTTTCCTGCCATCATTTTCTTCTCTATTGAAGCTAAAGTCTGTAAACTAGCATCCTTTTTTGCTTCTTCAATAGGATTGTACATTTTAAGAACCATGTTTTTATCAGGATAAGCAATGTTTGTCCCATCTTTTTTTATCATAAAGGCATAACCCGTTGCCCCAATTTTAACCTGGTTAGTTAATTCACTTAATTTATTTCCATCTGTTGTTTCAATGAGTATCCCTACAATTTCATTATTATTTTTAATAGGAACGGCATATAAAACGATTACAGAGCTATCAACCTTACTTATAATTGGGTCTGAGGCATAGCTTTTACCAGATATAGCCTCTTGGTAATACTTTCTTTCTTTAATATTAGCACCCTTTCCATCCATGTTTTTAGCATTTCCACTTTTATCTGAAATGCCTAGCTTAATACTACCAATTCTTTTGCTTTCCGCTATAAGAATGGGTACTTTATCTTCCCAAGGAATATTAGGATCTCTTATTTCAGGCCTTTCTGCAATAGACTCCAATGCACTTAAATGCCCCTCTAGTCTGCCTTGAATATTACTTGCTGTCTGCTCTGCCATTAATGGAAGGGTTTTGCGTAAATTTGAATCTAGCGCCCTTGATGCATGTATATAGGAAGCTACACCTAAACCTATACAGACAACGCCTATTAAAAGCCCAAAAAATACGATTTGTTTTGATTTTATACTTTTCATAACAGTCTCCTTTACTATTTCTTTTAGTTTAATGAAATGTATTTTCTAAATCTTACTAATATTGTATCATATTGTTTGATAATGGTAAATAATGCACTTTATTGTTGTATTTAGTAAATATTGAGAAAAATGCATTATCAAATATGGGGTACGGCAATATGCCCATAAAGCTAAGGTGCCAAGTATCAAATTCATTGCACCCATTCGACAAAAAATAGTATACTAATGCTACTTACGTCTCTAAGGAGGCAATGGTATAGAATGGCAAAAGCGAAAGTACTGAAAAATATAAATACTATGAAAAGTAGCATGCAACAAATGATTAAAGAAATACTTAAAATAATTTCAAAAGAAGAAATAGAAAAGATCGCAAGAGAAGTTGGTTTTATTCAAAGACAGGGGAAAATTCAAGCGTGGGAATTCCTTTATCTATGTACGTTTTCGGGACTAGATGTATCTAAAAATACACTTGTAGCAATGCATGTCAACTTAAATTCAAAAGTATCTACTGCGGTATCTACACAGGCTATAGATCAACGTTTAAATGATAAAACTTAAAACTGTAGCTTTTTTACAAGACTCTTAAACAGTGTTGCTTTATCGGATTCTAAGATTCCTTCAATATGGGATGAACACTTTGATAGAATTAGAATAGTTGATTCCACAGCATTTCAAGTCCCTAAAATCTATAAAAATGAATACCAAGGCTCAGGCGGAAGTTCACAACCTGCAGGGGTCAAAATACAACTTGAATACGCGTTGAAAACTGGCAAGTTCATGCACATCGATGTAGGTCCTGGAAAAGGCAATGATAAAACCTTTGGAAATAAGATCGCAGATACTTTTAAGGAGAAGGATCTCTTTTTAAGAGATTTAGGTTACTTCAGTTTGAAAGACTTTAAAGATTTGGATGAGAGAAAAGCTTCCTATGTTTCAAGGCTCAAACCCAATGTAGCTGTGTATCTGGAAAATGAAGATGTTGAGTATTATAAGAATGGTGAAATAAAAAAATCTAGTATGTATAAAAGAATTGATTTAGCAGATATAGCAAAGAACATGATCGAAGGTGAAATCTTAGAATTGAAGGAAGTATTTATAGGGAGACTTGAAAAAAGAAAAGAACGATTAGTCATATACAAGCTAACTCACGAGCAGTTAAAAGAACGCAAGTTAAAAGTTAAGAAGTCAGCTAAAAAGAAAGGTATTAAAAAAAGTGAAAATACAATAAAACTTCTTGGTATAACTATGTACATTACAAATACTGACAGTTCTGTTATCCCTAACAATTGAATATATGAAATTTATTCTTTGAGATGGCAAGTGGAAATTATATTTAAAATTTGGAAATCTATATTTACTATTTCAAACGTAAAGCCTGTAAAAATAGAGAGATTCAAATGTCAGCTCTATGGAAAACTTATTTTACTGGTGCTAAGTTCAGCAATAATGTTCAAAATAAGAAATGAACTTTTACATAAAGAACAGTTAGAAGCAAGTGAAATCAAGAGTGCTGAGATCATAAAGCAGTATATTGAAAAAATATATTTAAATCTCATAAAGATACCTTCAAAGGTTGATAGCGTATTGATAGAAATATCTAATTGTATAAAGAAAAATGGGCGAAAATCACACCGAAAAGGTCAAAAAACCTTTTTTGAAATTCTTGGAGTTTTGCACAACTACCAAGAAAAGACATGTAGATTCGCCTCATAAAAGCAATTTAATTATAATATATTCTGAGTCCTATGTCTTTAAAATTTTTAATTTTTTTCGTAGGTTTGTTTGCTGTACCATAAAATCAATGACACTATTAGAATTGCTAATAAAAACCATAGAAATTCCACTTTAGGATAGATTTTCAGTCCACTAAATAGACATTTCAACTCTTGCAGAACTGTTTTAATAGCTTAGCTTGATGGGCATGTGGTACTACCCCTACAAAGAATTTTTTTAAAATTCATCAAAAAAGTTATGATATTATATCCTACGGGTAAGATCTTAATGATTCTAGTTCATCATGCAAAAATGATTGAACCATTTTTATTAAAATACACTAATGTATTAGAGTTTGTTTTTTTTGCCACCACATAGTCCCAAATTCAATCTGATTGAGGGCTTATGGGGTTGGTTAAAAGCTGAAATAATCAATAATGTATTCTATACAGATGCTTGTAAAATAAAATTAGCAGTTAGCAAATTTATCAGATCAATAAATTTGCTTTCCAAACAGGTAATTAATAGGATATGTTTACAAATGTAAAATCTTTAATGCAATTTATATATCTTCTTTTTTGTTACGGAATGTGATGAATAACACGGTATTTTTTAGGAGTAATTCCATAAGTTGTTTTAAAAATGCCTGCAAAATGACCTGCGTTCTTATAGCCAACTTTGTTTGCAATGGTTTGTACACTATAATCTGAATTTTGAAGAAGTAATAAAGCATGATTCATACGCATTTCTTTTAAATATTGGTAAGGCGTTGTCCCATAAATTTGTTTAAATGCCATTTGGAATCTGGTTGTGCTCATATTTGCAACAGATGCCAATTCTTTCATAGAGGGATATGCGGCTAAATTTTTTCTCATAAAGGTTATTACTTTACTTAATAAGCGTATATCCTTTTTGTCTAATTTAACAGAAAGTCTAGTTCTTTTTAGAGATTGGTTCAGATTATGTGTAACAAGAGAAAGGATTTCTAAAACTTTACTTTCAAGGTAAAGTTGTTGTGAAGCACCAACTGCTTCACAGTCTCGAATTTGTTGAAATACGAAATTAAGTTCTAAAGAATTTGGATTTGGGGATACATAGTGAATGGCATCCTTAAAATTTTCGTAATTATCTCCATATCGTGCTTTTAGAAAAGAATCAAAATAATCCTTTGTAATAATTATTTTTGTAAATTTCGTAAGCTTTCCTGATTCGCAATATGCATGCACTGTTTTATTCGTGTTTACATAACAACAAATGCCTTGCTCAACGTTTTTTGCTTTTCTTCCTCCTACTTTAAAGGAACTTGTGTTTGTTTCAAATTGACTGATTTCAAAATAATCTTGATGAATATTTGAAATTTTTTCGAAGGATTTTTTTGGTGTAAAACTTGCCATGATTATGAGAAACATACGATTGAAATCAATAATACGAAAATTACCATTACCATATTCTGAAAGCATTTTATAATATCTATCTTTAGGTTTAGAAATTTCTGGAATATATACGAAATGTAGTTGTTCTGGTGCATTACGAAAGTATTCTATAATAGATTGATTCATATTGTTCCCCTCTTTTCTAATACTATCATTTTATCATAAAAAATAGATATAATAAATCAAATTATTATCACGATATTACAAAATAACATGTTTATAATTTTATAATACCATTGAAATTACTATGATGTAAGTAATATTTAAAATAAAAATATAAAATCATGATAAGGTAGAAATTTTTTTATATCAGCGTATAATGAAAAATGTAGTTAGATGCATCTAAATACATTTAAAAAGAGAGGGGTTTGCTAAATGAATAAAAAGCAAGGACAAAATAAAAGATTAATATTAATGAGAGAAGAAAATGTAACAAAAGCGTTATTTAAATTAGGAATACCTATGGTGGTTAGTATGCTGGTTGTAGCTCTTTATAATGTAGTTGATACTTATTTTGTATCTAGTTTAGGGACTCAACAAGTAGGAGCAGTATCTGTAGCTTTTCCATTATCCTTATATTTTTCTGGTATTGGATTAACCTTTGGAGTTGGAGGAGCATCTTATATTTCTAGACTCTTAGGAGCAAAAGAAAATAAAAAAGTAAATGAAGTAGCTGCTACATCATTATATACAAGTTTGATCATAGGCATGATTTTAGTCATTATGGTTTTGGTGTTTTTAACCCCAATATTAAAGTTTATGGGTGCAACAGATACCATATTACCTTATGCTAAGTGTTATGCTGTAATTTTCACTATTAGTATGTTATTTAGTACAGCAAATGTTACTGCGGGGAATCTTGCAATTTCACAAGGAGCGAGCAATATTACTTTAAGGGCTATGATAAGTGGTTCTGTTTTGAACATGATATTAGATCCATTGTTAATATACACTTTAAACATGGGGGTCAAGGGGGCAGCTATTGCTACGCTTATTTCGCAAATTATTACATCACTTATATATATTTGGTTTTTCTTTGGGGAAAATAGTTATATTCATATTGGAATATCAAACTTTAAGCTCAAATTAGATATATATTCTCAAGTAATTAAAATTGGAATTTCCATGATGTTATTACAATTCCTTACTGGCTTTTCTATGAGTCTTATTTCAAGGACAGCTAGTTACTACGGAGATGAAGCGGTAGCAGCTATGGGGATTGTACTTAGAATTGTTACGCTTGGAACAAATGTTGTATTTGGATTTATGAAAGGGTTTCAACCTATGGCAGGATTTAATTATGGTGCAAAGAATTATACGAGATTAAGGGAGGTAACTCGTATAAGTGTGAAATTGACAACCATCTATTGTGTTCTTTGGACGCTTGTGGTTGTATTATTTGCTAACCAAATCGTATCTCTATTAAGTAATGATACAAACGTTATTGCTATTGCAGAAAAAGCATTAAAAGCGAATACGATTATGTTTTTTACCTTTGGTTTTCAGTTTGCCTATTCTACCTTATATCTGTCAATAGGAAGAGCATTATGGGGAGGGGTATTAAACATTGGACGTCAAGGATTATTTTTAATTCCGGTAATACTGTTACTTCCTAAGTTCTTTCAATTAAATGGAGTAATCTATGCTCAACCTGTTGCAGATATCATTACAACGATAATTACGATTGTACTGGCGATTAAAATAGAAAAAGAACTAATAAATCTTAGACAGGAAAAGTTTCAAAATTGAATGGAAAATTAATATAATGATAACGAAAAATGACTGAAGCTAAAATTATATATAAAATTTAAAATATTATAAAATGCTGGGCTTTTAAGATTAATTATTCAAAATATCTATTAAAGCATCTTCTTTTAAGATAAGAATTTCTTTATTTCTGATGCGAATAACTTGTTGAGTACAGAGAATTTTTAATTCTCTAAATAAAGATGGTCTGGACACATTTAGGTGTTCTGACCATGTTTTTTTTGAATAAGGGGTATATTCAACAATTTAATAATATCATACACTAATACATATTTTGGAAGTGATTTTATGGAATTTACTACTTTAAATGGTGTAAATGTCTCTGGTGTAAGTATAAGTGATATTGAGTGTATAATTAATCTTAGAAATGATTGGAAATATATATTAAAAACCATAGGAGAACCATTGAACTTAGAGTATATTTGTAAAGTATATTCTGAAGTTGCAAGAAACGAAGCTCTTGAATGGGGAATATTAAGGAATGGTAAAGTAGGTATTTCAAGAATTTCATACATACCACCAATACCAGATAAAAATGATGTAGAATCGGAATTAAATAAAATTTTTAATCTTCCTACTAGGGGTATAAAGAACATAGCTGCCACCAGAAGCAATAGGAAAATTTAAATTTTTATATATGAAAGTTCCAAAGACTTAGTAAGAGTGCAAGTTCAAAATTTATTTCTAACTTGCAGTCTTGCATTATAAAAAACTCCTAATACTAATATGATACTTCCAAAGTAGACACAGTAATTAATTAAAATTACTAATCGACTTTGGAGGTATTTTTTTATGGGTAGAAAATCCAAGTTTAGTAAAGAAACAAAAATTAAGGGCATTGATTGTTTCATAATTTAAGAATATTTTTTATGTCGGTCAGACAGTTAATTACTTTTACCAGTAGGTTGGGCGAACCAGCATCATGGGAAGCTTTGTATTGGAATCACCCTTAGTCGTGTTGATCTGGGCTTGGGTAAGAAAAATGCTATTTGTGAGATTAGCGCCACTAAGATTAGCATCTCGTAAATCAGCCCCAATGAGATCCGCTCCACTCAAATCGACTCCGCTAAGGTTTGCCGCAATAAGACACGCTCCCCGCAGGTCTGCACCTCTAAGATTGGTTTTTCTTAGGTCTGCGCCAAAATAATCTAATCGCCGAGAGTGGGCATTCCGATTTCTTGAAGGCGTATTCTTTCCACTGCGGGCTTTAGTACGCACAAGCTCGCTGGTATTTTTAAGCAGCATATTAACCTTGGTTCGATGAGCTGCCACATCTAGTCCTAATAGAGAATTAACATCAAGAAGAGTAAGACGTTTAGTATTGTCCAGCAATGAACTTATCTTATCTTTGATACCATGGTCCGTTTGCAGGATAAAGGCTTGAGTAAGATACCATAGCATTTCATGAAGCTGCCTCATAATTAGGAACGCCTCAAACATTTGATTAGCAGATTCTGGGGCTTGTCGCCAGTCATGTCCGCCATAAGTAACTTGAGCTACCTTTTGACCAGCACCAAAGCAGTCATAGGCAGTACAACCCTTAAGCCCCTTATTTCTAAGATCTTTGTGAACAGAGCAGGTAAAGTTCGATTGTAAGTTTATGCAAGGCTTACCAGCATCTTTATTCGTTGGAAAACCTTCCGAAGCTGAAAAGTACAATGCTACACAGCATAAGCCGAAACATTTTTCACAGTCAACACGCAATTCTTTATTAAGCTTATCTTCATATGTATAGATCATATTTATTTACCTCATGTCTTTTAAATATAAAAAATTTTGCTTTTAAAGTATATCATATACAGCATGGGTTTCAACATCTATATAGCACTTGCGTCGTAATTTTTTACAATTATACAGTAAAAATAGATGAATCATAAATCTATTTACATTTAAAGGAAATGAGCTTGCGGTTTATCGTAGCTACCCTAGGATTACCCCATGATTTAAGAACAGATGAACTGAGACGTGCTACATTTTTGTTGACAGACGAAATCTAGGATGCTTTTCGATTGAGACGTTTACAATAAGAAACTGAAATCCATTGTAAAAACGTCAGTGTAATCAACTCATTTTTTTTAAGTAAATTTCCTTTTTAAATTTCCAATGATAAGTTGTATGATCAAATAAAGGGTGGAGGCGTTAATATGCAGATGTGTCGTGTCGCCGAGATCATAGGCAAAGAGAATACCAAAAAGCTGATTTTTGAATTTGGAGGAACTCTCCTGTACATTCCAAAAGAAGGGTTTAAATCCGAAAGAGATACAAACATCATTAAGGAATACGACGGATACAATGCGAAAAAATTGGCCAAAAAGTATGATCTTTGTGAAAAGCAAATAAAAAATATTGTAGAAGGGAGGAAAAAATAATGGCGATCAGTGCTAAAAGTGCACCATCTCATTTGGCAATCGTTTTTGACAATGGGGTGGATGAAAAGGGTAAGGCCAAGAAGAAAACCAAAAGCTATTCATCTGTCAAATCAGCTGCAACGAATGAAAACATGCATGCCGTTGCGAAAGTTCTTATCGGACTACAAAGTAATACAGCTTTAGAGATCCTTCGAAAAGATGAAAGTGAATTGAGAGAAGCATAGAAAAGCGTGAAAAAAATAAGAAAGGAGGTAGAAACCCATGACTAAAAAACTAGAGATGGTTTTTACCAATCAAATGGGATCAAAGACAACACTGATTGTTGACAATGCAAAAGAAGATCTTACCCAAGAGAATATAAAAGCCGCAATGAATGCAATCATTACTGCAAACATCTTTGAAACAACAAAGGGTGAATTGACTGGAATTGATTCAGCACAAATCGTGACAACCGATATTGAAGAAATGATTTTATAAAAAAATCAAAGAAGGTTCTTTGTATTTTCCGTTGCTAAAAAAAGCCCGTGATGGGGCTTTTTTTACTGTAAGGGAGGGAATGACTTTGGAAGATTTCATGGCTGCTGTTGCAAACATTGGATGTATGTTTTAATCCTGAAATAATATCTAAATGAAATCAAAAACATAAAAAGACAACGCTCTCACTGATATTAGTAGCGTTGTCTTTTTTATGCTGTATTTAAATTTGAATCATTCATGTTTTGGTGGACTCACCCCTTTTATCTAAATTTCTTTCAGTTGATTGATAACTAAAATTATAGAAGTTCTAATTTTTTATCATCTCCCTTTCTTTTGTATATTTTATATATACCCATAGAAATTTGATTGAAACAGTTTTTTTATAAAAATATAGATTGCCCTTAGTACATTTCCACATAATATAAGAAAGATGCGATTTAATACCTATCACATTTTATATTTATCTAATCGTGTAGGCTAAGTCCTTTTGTAAGTCTATTAATATGATTTTTCTTGCCTATCATACCAATACCTACAAGGTTTAAGTCATTCGTTTTATACTCTGCAACCTTTGCACGATTGTCCACATCATGATAGGTCTTGAAAATTTCTTCGGTGTAGATAGTCATGTTGGCCTCTTTAGTAAGAGCCTTTTTCAGTATCTCTTTCAGCGCTTCACCACTGGCAGAATAAATCATAATCGGTTGCTGCGACATTGGCAAATAGGCTACGCCATCACCATCAACATAAGGCTCGCCGATAATGTTTTGAGTGCCACCAATCCCACTCATTAAAAATGCTGTAATATTTAGTTTTTGCCATGTTAAAAGGTCATCTCTAAGTATAACGACAATCTTAGTATCAAATTCCATTTTGAAAATTCCTCCTTCTTATTTTACTACGTTAACGCATAGACTATATATAATTAATGTAGTCTATTATTTAATTTGTATAGGTTAGGGCGTACATATTTTTAAGACTGTTATGCTTCACCATAGTATTCTGCAAAAAATAGGAAGCTTTTTTTAGTTACTTTATAATTTCTCAATTCACCTTGTGTTGCTTTCTCAAATGCTGGTTTTGTTAGTGTATAGCACTTCGCATTTTGACTTTCAAGAAGTTGCTTATCAATCTTATTATGAAATTCATCCGGGCCTATTCCTGTACTAAGTGATACAATAGGATGTCCAGTCATAAATAAATGTGTTCTTAATGCTATAGTGGGTGTAATATGTAATATAACATACATTACGATAATACAAAAAATTGTAATTATTTTACTTAATTTAAGTGTGACATATATTCAAATGCTGTTATTCCATATATACTTTTAAAGTGCTTATTTAAATGTGTTAAATCAACAAAACCATATTTGGCTACTGCCGAATAAATATCTTTGTTTTTTTCTATTAACTGCTTTGCAAGTTCTACCTTACAGTTAAGAAAATATTGATATGGTGAAATTCCAGTATTCGCTTTAAATAATCTTATAAACTGAAATTTTGAAAGATCCAGTTCTTTACAAATGTCATCAAGTCTTAGTATATTTTCTAAGTTACAATGAATTATATCCTTTGCTTTTCTGATTAGCGCACAATCTTTCTTGTAACTTATACAAAGATTCGTTTGAATAAAGCTATCGGTAAGAGATAAAAGTAATTCACTGCACAATGCTTCATCGTTTCCTCTTAATATTGCATTAGAAAGACTTAATATTCTTTGTTCAAGTCTGTAATTATACACGATAGGAGAAGAAAAACAGAGTATATCCTTTTTTTCAAGAATCTCCAAAAACAATATTGGCTCAATATATAGCATAACATAATCAATACCTGACTTATCATATGCCATACCGTCATGTGGCTGTTCTGGATTAAAAAGCATAACACCATTTTGATATGACGACTGCAAGCTGCCATCCAAGTTATATTGCTGAATACCTCGCAATGTTACACCTAATGCATATTCCTTGTGAGCGTGTTTTTTATATTTAAAATCAGTAAAGCTTGCTGACAATGCAGTAATACCTGCTGATTTTTTATATATAAATTTGTTCATATAAATCACCTCTTAATTAGTTCAACTACCCCCAATACCATTATTGCTGAATAAACTAAAAATGCTGCCATAAGTATAGTAAAAAAGATGTAATATTCATGAAGCAAGCTCCTTTCAAAGTATTATCATCAATTATACATTTTAACCTTAAAGAGCATATAGTATATTATTGCAGGATTTTGAGTTTAGGGGTATGTGTAGCGTAACGGAACAGAAAACTGGAATATCAAAAAGAGGATTCTGTTACTTTGGTATAAATTATATGAAACAAAGTCATTTCAATACATACTTATAGCTTTTACTATTTACTTTGTCCTTAGTGATAGCTTTGCTGATACGCCCCCCATCACGCTGCTTTTTGTTTGCGTCTGTACTAAGGCGTACAGCCGACATACGTACAAAAATGAACCACATGCTGGATAATAATTTCAACATGTGGCTCTTCTTGTTTCGATAGTAACATTCCGGGTGACATACTTTAATATTTATCTATCAATCTTTGTATGGATTTTAGTGCTTTATCGGTTTCTGTTGCTTTTATACCAATCATATCTATAATAATACGTTTCTTTTCTAACTCTTTTTTAAATATTTCAATAAAAATGCCTCCCCCATCAACTTCTTGATTGTTTTTTGAAGTTGTATTAACGCCACAGCTTGGAGAGCGATTAATTCCTATAATTCCTAATATCGTGAATCCATTTCGGATATATTCTTCTATTTGAAATATGATTTGCTTCACAAGATTATTAATTATTTCAATAGAATTTGGATCCTCCAAAGCATGTCTAATTCTTGTATTTTCTGTAACAATCTCTCTTTCTGCACCATGAATATCACCTCTATCAAGTCCTAGAGATAATATTTCAGGACATGGCATTTGAATTATCCCCACGTTTGATTGAATAAGTAGTTTTAAAATACTTTCATTTGTACCTGGGTAGTCGGCTGTACCATCTGAAATTGAATTTTGATTTAAAATACAATGTGATACTAATATGATTTTTTTACTTCTAGCATCAGAAAACATAGAAATCCCTCCCTTCTCTAACGATCAACTAACTTTTCATACATAATATTTTACCTATAGGACTTACTATTTATCAATATTATACCATTTTTACAAACATATGCAATCTACTAACATAGAATGTATACGTAAATTGTTACAATGAGCTGTACCCCAATGACGCTGTTAGAATAACAAGCAGAATACTTATTGTCTACAAAACGATATATTGTAATGCCTTTGTCATAGCCAAAATGAGGATTATATGATGTTAGTGCTAGAATATAATTAGGACAAGATAAAGTGAGTTTTAATTTATATTATATTTAAATAGTAATTGTTACTCAAAAATATGCTATAACTCCAACAGTTTCAACTAAGTATGGAAAGAACCACGATTTTCTTGACAAACTCCGTTAATACAACAGCTTTATGCTATTGTGGATGAGTTAGAATCTTACTTTCCAGGACGTCATTTTACTACAGATGGTCATCTAGTTGGAAGTATTGGTGAAGTTCTTGCAGCAGCACATTATAACTTGAAATTATTACCTGCTTCAATAGAAACACATGATGCAGTTGCATGTGATGGAAAAATGGTTCAGATTAAAGTAACTCAAGGTAAAAGTGTTGGTATTAGAAGTGAACCAGAGCATCTTATTGTCTTAAAAATATTAAAAGATGGTACTACTACTGAACTTTATAATGGCCCTGGGAAAATAGCTTGGAATAATTCTGGAAATATGCAGAAAAATGGTCAAAAAAACATTTCTACTTCAAAACTTACTCAACTAATGAAAAGTATTTGTTTAAGTAACCGCCTACCTCATGTATCCTTGTAGACTATATATTTTTAAATATGTACATAAAAAGACAACTCTTTTACTGATCTTAGTAGAGTTGTCTTTTTTACTCTGTATTTAATTTTGGATCATTCATATTTTGGTGGACTCACCCCTTTTATCTAAATTTCTTTAAGCTGTTTGATTTTTAAGACTATAGAAATTTTAGTTCTTTTAATCATCCCCTTTTCGTTTGTATGTTTTATATATACCCAACAGAATTTTCTGAAAACATTTTTTTTATAAAAAATATAAATTGCTACTGCTATGCAACAAAAATAACAATCAGTTACATAACAAAGTTCCTGATGATCAAGGATCTTAATTATTATTTAGAATTGTAAAATATTTCATGTTGCTGTAATATAAAA
>NZ_SLWV01000032.1 GCF_004345705.1 Marinisporobacter balticus | reverse complement strand
TTCTCTTCACGAAGGAGTTCAAGTACAACTTGTGTTTTAAATTCTGGTGTGAAACTTCTTCTCTTTTTCATATGAATACCGTCCTTTTTTAGTTGCTTTTATTATAACAGGATTCATTAAGAAATAGAAATTTATCTGTCTAGATTACAGGTACCATTATAAATTGAAGAACTTCTTTTTGTATGATATTATTAATATATATTTCACTCCATACACTCTTGGAAAAAAAATGACCAATAGTAGTACGGTGATTAGAGCTATACTCTGCAATATCAGTAGTTTTTCCTGTAAATCCTTTAGATGTTGCAGCAACAACAAATTACTTCATAATGCTTTGTTGCGGTTTTAGTATAATAAAAATCAAGATTAGTTTTCTTGAAAAAATTGTTAACCAGTGAATTATCTGATAAAATAAAGTTTGACATCCAAAACATCTTTTTTAGTGTGATTTTGTGTGAGAACTTTATCATACACTAAAGTGGTTTGGATGTCTTTGTTTTATTTATTAATATTTTCAAGTTGCTTTGCTCATTTAAAGATAAGAATAATAAAGTTTAATCTTTAGAGTTGATGAATTATTAAGAAAGGTGGAAAATTTTAATAAAATACTATACTATATGTAATATATGGAAAATTTATTAGGAGATTGGGAGAGTGGGAGAATGATTAAAAAACAGTGGTTGATTTTCATTGTGCTGGTATTTATCTTTACTATTATTTATGCCATAGGAAGTCAAATAACATTATCACTCAAACCTAAAAACTATTCTGTATCCATTGAAAATATACCAGCGCGCGAAAAAAAAGCGTTAGAGTTCATAACGCAGAGAATTTCAGGGACTGAATTATCCGTATATACAAACTATATAAATAGAAAAAGTAATGAGGAGGTGGTTGCAACCGGAAAAGACATATTATCTGAATCACAGGGATTATTACTATTATATTTACTTAATAGAGATAAAAAAGAATATTTTGACGTGTGCCTTGATTGGACAGTAAATAATTTGTACTTAGATAATGGAATCTTTGCTTGGATGAAGACAAAATCTTCACAGATTAAAAATACAAATGCCCTTATTGATGATCTCAGAATAGTAAGAGCATTAATATTAGCAAATAAAAAATGGGAGAATAAGAAATATTTGAAATATATCCAAAAATCATCAAAGGCGCTTTTAACATATAATGTTAAGGACAATATGCATTTAGATTTTTATGATAATGGATTTAAATCCAAAAGTAATATCATTACAATTTCTTATTTAGATTTATATACCATGAAGGAGTTAACTAATGTGGATTTTAAATGGAACAAAGTATATGAAAATTCATATGAACTAGTTAAAAATTCAAAGATTAAAGGGACTGGTTTATATAAATTTCAATATAATTTAGACCAACATATATATACAACCAGTAATGAAATAAGTTTAATTCAATCGATTTACACGATGGTACATTTAGCAGAAATAGGAGAATATGATATTGAAGGGATTAATTGGATATGGGATGAATATGAGAAGTATGGAAAAATTTTTGCCACATATTCATATGAAACCTATGAACCTATGTCAGATATTGAATCTACTGCATTGTATGCGTTAATAGCTAGATTGTTTTATTTAAAAGGGGAATACCATAAAGCTGAAAGAATCTTAAATGAATGTGAGAAGTTTCAAGTAATGAATAGCAACTCAGAAATTTATGGAGGATTTGGGAATGAATACAATAAAGAAATTTATTCATTTGATAATCTTCAATATATATTATCTTCGTCAATCATACACAAAAAAAATTAAAGGAGAGGTTTTATGGATAAGCTTATCTCTATTCTAATACCTGTGTACAATGAAGAAGATACATTACCAATGTTGTATAATAGGATAATTAAGATAACAAATAATATTGATTATAAATTTGAAATCTTTTTTGTTAATGATGGAAGTAAAGATAATTCTCTAAATATAATTAAAGAGTTAAGGAAAACGGATGCAGACATTTCTTATTTAAATTTATCTAGGAATTATGGTAAGGAAATAGCTTTAGCAGCGGGAATTGATTTTATTGCAGGAGAGGCAGTGATTATAATGGATGCTGATTTGCAAGATCCTCCTGAACTAATTCCAGAAATGATTAAATATTGGGAAGAAGGCTTTGACGATGTATATGCTAGAAGGAAAAGTCGTAAAGGCGAGAGTTGGCTTAAGAAGAAAACATCGTATTACTTTTATAGAATACTAAAAAAGCTATCTAAAGTTGATATTCAAGAAGATACAGGTGATTTTAGGTTGCTTAGTAAAAGGGCAATTGAGGCGATTAAAAAAATTAAAGAGCAGCATAGATATACTAAAGGTTTTTTTAGTTGGATAGGCTTTAATAAGAAGGAAGTTTTATTTGAAAGAGAAGCAAGATTTGCAGGTAAAAGCAAGTGGAATTATTTAAAGCTTTTAGAATTAGCTATTGAAGGTATTACCTCCTTTAGTGCTGTACCTTTAAGAGTTAGTACGGTTATTGGATTTATTACTGCATTAGTGGCTTTTATTTATATGATTTTTATAATAATAAAAAAAATCATGTTTGGTGATCCTGTGGCAGGGTATGCTTCTTTAGTAAGTGTTGTTTTATTTTTTAATGGTATTCAGATGATTAGTTTAGGAATTCAAGGAGAATATCTAGGGAGAGTTTTCAATGAGTCGAAAAATAGACCACTTTATTTTATTGAAGATTTCAATGGTCAAAAAGATGGGTTTGAAGTATTTGAAAATATTTAATTATTTGATTTTAGGATTCTTTACTACGGTTATTAATATTTCAATATATAGTATTTTGGTACTACTGAAGAAAAGTTATATGATAAGTAATTTAGTAGCTTTTTCTATATCTATAATATTTGCGTATATAACAAATAAAAAATGGGTTTTTAATCATGGAGATAAAAAAAATATTGATGTAGAAGAACTTATAAAATTCTGTGTAGCTAGAGTTGGGACACTCTTAATGGAGAGTATTATGCTATATATCGGTATTACTTTATTGAGATTTAACCAATATGGAGTTAAAACAATTGCGAATATAGTTGTTATTATTGTTAATTATGTATTAAGTCAGTATATAGTCTTTAAGAAATAAAAAAGCATCTAAAGAGGTTGAACTATGAAAAAAATTCCTAAACCATCGGTTATTGCGGTAATTCTTTTGATTTTAATATCTGGATATGCGCTTTTTTTAGAACCATTGATCGGACTAGCGGATAATGGTGATTTTTATAGAATTATGGCACCAAATGACTTAAAGCATGAAGAGTCGAGAAATAAAAATGATTATTTTGGTTATTTCAATCATAAATATGATAAGCTACAGTATTATAATGAGCTTAAAGGAAATATCAAGTCAACACATAGTATTTTTATCAAAATAGCTATGAAAGTAGACGATTTAGTTACCCATGATAAAAAATTTGATATAAGATTTCATGGATTGTTATGTCTAATGGTTCTTGCCTTAGCAGTATACTGGATGGTAGAAATTGTAGAAAAAATGACTGAGAGTATGAAGGTCAAATATTTTATGGGAGTAATGGCAGTTTTTATATTTGGTGACATTGGGTATATTTCGTACTTTAATAGTTTTTTTGGAGAAGCGATTGCGTACTCCTGTTATCTTCTTTCAATAGCGGGTTTATTGAAATTTATAGCAGAAAAAGAGTTTAGGATAAAATATGTAGTTGTTTTTTCCCTAGCTACATTTATGTTTATGGGGGCTAAAAATCAATTTGCACCTAATGGAATACTGGCTTTTGTGGTTTTATTCGTATTTATATTTTTTAAAATCAATCGAAAAAAAAAGATAATTATAGTAACGTCAGGGGTTGTTTTACTTATATCTACATTAGTGATGTATGCGGTTATTAATGATAATATTTATTTAATCAATAAATATCACATGATCACTAGAGGTGTTATGTTGTTTGAACCTGATGTACAAGAAGTTACACAAGAAGTAGGAATTAATGAACAGTACGCACTTTTAGCAGGGACTATTTATTTTGATGGCACTCCTGTTGTAGACCCAAGAGACGAGGTGTTACTCAAGGGATTTTATTCTCAGTATAATTTGGCTTCTGTCACTTTGTATTACTTTAAAAACCCAAAAGCGTTTGAAAAGATGATGAGAATTGGATGGAAAAATAGCTTTACAATTAGACCAGAAGTTGTAGGAAATTATGAGAGAAACGTTGGAATGGAATACGCTAAAAGAACAAATTTCTTTTGTTTATGGAGTTACCTGAAAGAGAATCATATACCTAAAAGCTCAGGATTGATTTATATGTTCTTATGTATTTGTGCTGTGTTATCTATTAATAGGTATTTAGGACATAAGAGAAAAAATAATGCTCAGAGAGGTATGTATATGGAAATAGTCATGTTATATGTATTTTTGACTGGACTTTCACAAATCTTTGTATCCTTTATTGGTGCAGGAGATACGGACCTCAGAAAACATCTATTTATGAATACATTGGCATTAGATATATTGTTTTATTTTAACTTTTCCAATCTTATTTCTATTTTGTTTAAAAAAAGAGGGTAGTAATTAAATGAAGGAGTAACTTTTATGCTAAAAGAAATTAATACGAAAGCATCAAAAAAAATAGATTTAATCGATACGGCAACAATAAATATATTCTTTTTGCTTATTGTTGTTTTCGCGTATGGTGAATTAGAAAAAGAATCTATGAACTTTTTTATTCTACTAAGTGTTATGATAGGAATTATAATCAGCTATTATACCAATATTACTTTTGCTATCTTATGTTCAATTGTATTTGATTTTTTATATGCTAGTACATATATCTTTTTAAATATAACAAAGTCTGAGCCAATCAAATTAAATGTTTATTTTTGGATGATTATTGTACCTGTATTAATGATTATATTTGCTTATAAAGGTAAATTGACTAAAGACATACAAATAGAAAATTATAAATTAAAACAGGAAAACAGAGAAATGGTAATGATCGACAAGGAAACTGGATTAAGAAATGCACAATCATTTTTTGATGAATTACAGGGATTTATGAATATTAATAAAAGATATGGACTAATAGTTTATTTAATGTTAGTAAAAATAAAATATGATGATACATTATTAAGAATAATTGGAAGAGCTAAATATGATAAAACAATAAAAGTTTTGTCTAAAGCGATTGATGGTATGTTACGAATGGAAGACAAAAAATACCTATTAAGGGAACAAAATATGTTTGGAATTATTTTTTTAACGCAAAACAATGATGGAGAAATAGTTAAAAGTAGATTAAAGAATATAATTAAAGAAACTAAATTTGAAGAAGAGTTGATAAACAAGATTAAGATTGAAGTATTAGTAGGTTTAGTTCAGTATGATAAAGACCAGGTGAATAGCGCAATTGAGTTTTTCGAAATCGCCCAAAAGGATATGGAGTATGATGTTTAAATGTGTAAAAAAAAATATTGTCTAATATTTTCTTATGTAATTATTTATATATTTATATTACTTATTTTTGTAAAAATTGAAGTATCGGCTACTGCAGTAAATACACGTTATGTATTACTTTATGACAAGCTGTATGGATATGCGAAGCAAACTAGCGAGATACTCCAATTATATATGGAGTTAAAATCAAATAATCAAGATGTGCTACTTCTTCAAATTGATGATCTCGATGAGAAGAAAATTGAAAAGGATGCTAAAATTATCGTTATATCTTCTAGCTTTGACGACAAAGAAAAATATAAGGATACATTAGATAAGCTTAGCGTATTAGGTATGAAAAACCATACGGAAAAAAGCATTCATTTAAACCAAAGTACTAAACAGAAAGGTTTATTTTTAGGGATTGATGAAGTTTATCCATTTTCTGATTTTAATAAGCTGATGGATATAGCAGAGAGCCTTAATGATAGAGGTATTGAATTTATATGCACTATAATGCCTGTTTATGAAAATTATGAACTTGAGGCATATGATAAATTTATAGAGGTTTTGAAGTATGTTAATAAAAAGGGTGGGTGTATCTTTATTCACTATCCTGTAATAAATGAAGATGGTACTTACGATAAAGATACTAAAGCGGGTTTAGAAAAAGCAATAGATGAATATCGTAGACGAGGATTAGAGATACGCGGAATTGCATTGTCACAAGATAATTTATTGGAAAACTCAAAAGCAATTCAAGATTTGGATGTTCAGTTTTTACTCATCACAGAGACAAAAGTAAAAACTGATATACATCTAGATCTATTTAACATATCAAAAGAGATAAATAGATATATTTTTATAAAATCATGGGATATCGATTCATTTAATATTTTTTCGTATAATGATTTACAATCTTCAAATCAAGATTTGGTATATTTCGTTATACATGATGATGTAGAAAAGTTAGATATGTTGTTGAAATATTTGGATAGTAAAAAAATTTCAATCAAAGATTTTAAAGTTGAAGAGTATGCAGATATATTAGATCGCATAAAGGATGATAATGGTGAAGAAACAATTATATATAATAATAACAAAACAGAGCTGGATAAATTTAAAGAAGAAGAACTACAAAAAATAAGGGGAGAAAACCTTAATAAGGAGAAGGAAAATATACAAAGATATAATATGACAAATGTTGTGAAAAAAGCGTTCGTAATCGCATTTACGATTATTTTGGTATTGATGGTGCAGATAATTATTGCAAAACGATATGACAGGAAAAAAAATTTTAAAAAATAAGGTTGTGAATAAATGTTAAACAACATATATGATTACTTATTATTAGGCTCATTATTCGCTATATGGTTTGTAATTTTTATTAATACAATTCTTGTTACAAGTGGATTTATGTCATATGTTAAGCATTATAAAGATGAGAAAGTTAGAATTCTAGAAGAGTACCCATTTGTATCCGTATTGATTCCAGCGCATAATGAGGCAAAAGTTATATCAAAAACAGTCCATGCTGTTTTAAATTTGGATTATGATCATGACAAATATGAGATCATTGTCATAAATGACAATTCAAAAGATAACTCGCATGAAATCTTAGCGAAGATTAAAGAGAGATACCCAGATAGATTGATTCAAATTATTAATACAGATGGGGTTACTGGTGGAAAAGGCAAATCGAATGCTCTAAATATTGGATTTGAGCACAGTAAAGGAGAGTTCATTGCCATATATGATGCAGACAATACTCCAGAAAAACAGGCTTTAAAAGAATTAGTGTATTCAATAAAAAATGATGAGCAAGCTGGTGCTGTAATTGGTAAATTTAGATGTAGGAACAAAAATAAAAACTTTCTGACAAGATGTATTAATCTAGAAGGACTATATTTTCAATGGATGGCTCAGGCAGGCAGATGGAACCTATTCAAATTATGTACAATTCCTGGAACCAATTTTGTTATTCGCCGATCTATTTTAGAACAGATTGGTGGATGGGATACTAAGGCTATTACAGAAGATACAGAGATTAGTTTTAGAATTTACTTATTAGGATATCACATAAGATTTTGTCCATATTCGGCAACATGGGAGCAAGAACCAGAAACTTTAGCTGTTTGGTTCAAACAAAGAAAGCGGTGGGTTAAGGGAAATTATTATGTGATGTTTAAAAATTACAAGTATTTGTTTGACAAACGAGCTGGAGTTGTAAGATTTGATTTATTATACTACTTATCCATTTATATATTTTTCTTTGTAGCAGCTATTACTTCAGATATGATTTTTATATTGAATCTTGGAGGGTTTGTTGAAACAACTGTTGAGGGGTATAGCTTATTGTTGTGGTTTATGGCATATGTTTTGTTTGTGTTGTCTGTACAAATAGCAAGTTCAACTGAAAGAGGTGAGAGTGGCTTTTTAAATACAGGTATTATGCTAATTATGTACTTTACGTATTGTAAATTATGGGCAATAGTAGCATGTATGGGTTTTGTTAGCTTTGTAAAAGATGTATTTTTTAAAAGAGAAACAAAATGGTATAAAACTGAAAGATTTTAGGAGATGAAACCCAATGAGAATAAAAATAGCAATCATAATCATTTTATGTATGGTTTTTAGTTTGAACGGAATTTGTGCTGAGAAAGAAATCTATAGTATCCAACTAGGAACATTTAAAAATGAAGTTTTTGCAAACCGTTTTGTTGATAGAATGCAACGAAATGACATTGAGGCTTTTAAAATAAGTACTTCGGTTCATAGTGTCTTTTATGGTACATATGAAAACAAAAACGATGCATTAAAAGAATTAAAAAATATAAGACAATTAAAAAATATAAGACAATATATGAGCGGTGCTTATGTGGTAAAGCTCAGTAAAAGACAGAAGAAAATGTATTTGCAAAACAAAGACCTTAATAAAGAAACAAATAAAGAACCAAATAAAGAAACAAATAAAGATACCACTACAAATACTGATATAGGGTTAATAGATGAAGTAGATAGTTTGTATAAAAGTAAGATTGAAAATAACCAGCAAATAACTATACATACAACTACTGATAACCATTTAGAATATACATATAGAGTAATGAATGACATTGAGTTAAGGGGTGTAAACGGAGAAAGCAAATGGTATTTCGAGGTAGATAAAGCATTAACAGTAAAAGAACTTAAATTGAACTTATTTATGAGAGTCAATGAATTAATTAAAACTGATATTTCGTATGCTACAATATACATGAATAATATTCCAGTTAAGTCAATCAATTTTAAAAACTCAAACAATCAACTACTAAATAGTTGGGTGATTAATGTGCCCGCATATTTGGTTAATAAGGGGTATAACGAATTAAAAATCCTCACATACTCTAGAATTTCAGACATACCATGTGCGGATGATAAAAACATTGCGAATTGGATAGTTATTGATGGCGCTACTAATTATGTTATTCAATATGATAGAAAGTATTATTCTGAGAAAATAGCAAATTTCCCAAAACCATTTATAGGGATACATGCAGATAATGATAAAGGTGTAAGTGTAATTATTCCAGATAATTATACGGATGATGAAATGTCGGCAGCTTTAACTTTAATTGCATATATGAAAGGTTCCAATCTTGGTTATGAAACACCTATTACATTAATAGCAAGTAATGATAATATTTCAACCTTTGACAGTTTGATTTATTTAGGTAATTATGCAAAAATACCTAAAGATTTAAAAGGCCTTATTAATAATAAGGAAAGCCTTTATAGAAAGGATGTGCATATTTACAGAAAATCTTTAGATAACTTTAAGAAACCAGTGCTTATGATTGTTTCAGATAATGCTAAGAGTTTAATGACGGGGGTAAAAGCTCTTAAAAATAATGATCTGAAAGCTCAAATGACAAATACTTACATTAAATTAGCTGAAGATTTTGACATAAGCATAAAAGATGAAAAACAAGATGATTATATTTACTTAACAGACATAGGGTTAGATGGAATTGAAGTTAAGGGGAGTAATCAGCAATTTACAAGTATAGGATTAAAGATTCCTTTTAATGAGATATTAACAAATGAGGCAAATATTAATTTGAATATAAGATACTCAGATAACCTTGATTTTGAAAAATCAATGATTTCAATATATATAAATGGAGTTCCAATCGGAAGCCATAAATTGGATCGTAATAAAAGAGATTTAGACAGCATAACATGTTATATACCAGAAGCGTTAAGACATAACAATTATTATGATATTCGGATCGTATTTGAACTAATACCAAATGGAATAATCAATTGTGAAAGATATCTAGCAAGTGTTCCTTGGGTATATATTCAGAAAGATTCTAGTCTTTTTGTTCCAAGCATAGATAACCCTCTCATGTTACTAGATAACTTCCCATATCCTTTTTCTAGAGATGACGATTTAGATAGGACAACAATCGTATTACCAGATCGACCTACAAAACAAGATTTAGAAATAGCAGGAATGTTTGCTGAGTTAGCAGGAATTGGAACCAAGAAGAATGAAGGAATTATTAATGGTATCAAAGGAAATATGTTTAGTAAGAAGCACTATGAAGATAACTTGATTATTTTTGGTACACCAGAAGAAAATAGTGCAATAAGGGCTATTAACAATAATCTATGGTTTAAATATAATGAAAAGTTTAATAGCGTTCTTTCTAATGAAAAAATTGAATTGCTATCTGAATTTTCAAGGGGTTCTACATTTATTGAGCTGAAACCATCATCTTATAATATTAAAAAAGGGATTTTATCCATTACATCATTGGATAAAAAGTCTATCATTGATGCAACAAAGTACTTATATAAGAAAAATTTGAGGTTTTTAACTGGAGATGCAGTAATTATTAGCAGGGATGGAGATTTGAATAATTTTAGATTTCAAAAAGAAATAGAGCGACCGGAAATAAAGACCAATATATTAAAGAGAGAAAATATAAGGAATTATATCATATTTACAGGAGGGTTAATAATCCTTATGCTTACTGGGTTAGGTTTATATTTATTTAAGAATAGAAAAGATAAAAATAAATAGTAGCAAATTTTTTTGTAAGAGACAAAGCTTCTTTCAACTTTAAATCTATTGGTACTGACTTTTAATGGCAATAGAAAGTATAATGGTACCTGTAATCTAGACAGATAAATTTTTATTTCTTAATGAATCGAATCCTACTATAATAAAAGCAACTAAAAGAAGACAGTATTCATATGAAAAAGAGAAGAAATTTCACTCTAAAATTTGAAATGAAGGTTGTACTTGAATTCTTTCGTGAAGAGAAGGACTTGAATCAGCTAGCTATAGAACATGAGATTGCTCGTAATATGCTGCGTAACTGGAGAAAAGAATTTCTTGCCAATGCATCAAATGTGCGAATGTTAATGATTTTTTTTTTACCAGTAGCGCTACTCAAAAAGTCTACCATTTATCAGTTTCCGATACTGTGAAAAGAATTATAGCGTTTTTAGCAAAATATAATGAAGATTTATGAAACTGTACTGGATAGAACTGAAGGTATTGAAAAATGGTTGGTTACGATATTAACAAAAATACAAAAGAGTCCTTGATATGGAAATAAAAGTATAGGAAATTGTTTTTGGGGTAAGGGGAAAGTGTATATTTTTTAGTGAAAAATAAGCATGGCAGCTACCAAATTAGTATAATTTAGGAAAACAAAATTGTACAGCCAATAATACGATTGCCATTGTTATGGCAGGCCCAATTGCTAAGGATATAGGAGATCGATATCAAATAGATCCAAGACGTGCTGCAAGTTTATTAGATACTTTTTCATGTTTTTGCCAAGGGATTATACCTTATGGTGCGCAGCTTCTAGTAGTAGCGAGTGTAGCAGAAACTTCATCTTTTGAAATTATGATATATTTGTACTATCCATATTTAATGGGAATATGTGTACTTATTGCAATTGCATTTGGTATTCCTAAGATTGACAAATCTTCTGTTAAAGACTTAAGCTTGGAAAAATAAATAATAAAAAATCAATTGGTTAGATGATGAAACCCCTTAATATTGTTTAGATATTAGGGGGTTATTATTGTATCTCTCATTTTAAAGAAAATGGTAAAATTTGGAGATGTGGGATATAAATTAAAGATGCGTGCTAATAGATTTCAATTTTTTTTATAAAAGGGAGAAAATGATGTAAATTTGCATATTATGACAATGTATTGTTATAATGTGATTAATAAAAATAATTATTAATGGATAAGGGTGAATGCAGTGGACATAAGAAATGTAAAAATATTAGGCGTTGGTAAATACTTACCTAAAAAAGAGCTTACTGGAGAAGAAATCGATCAAATGCTAGGGAAAACCCTAGGATGGGCTGGGAAAAATATAGGGGTTTCAAAGAGACATTTTGTTTTAGATGAAACCGCATCACAAATGGGGGCTTTTGCAGCTAAAAAAGCAGTAGAAGATGCAAAAATTTCAGTACATGATATAGATTGCATCGTTTGTGCAAGTGGTTCTATGGAACAGCCAATTCCTTGTACTGCATCCCTCATACAAAAAGAATTAGGATTAGAAAAATCAGGGGTTCCTAGTTTTGATATAAACGCTACTTGTTTAAGCTTTGTAGTCGCATTAGATACAATATCTTATTTAGTTGATTGTGGAAGATATAAGCATGTATTAATTGTTTCTTCGGAAGTTGCTTCAGCCGCACTTAACTGGAAAGATGAAAAAAGTGTTGCTTTGTTTGGAGATGGTGCAGCTGCAATGGTACTAGGAAAGACACCAGAGGATGAAAGCTCAAAGATTATTTATTCAAAGATAGAAACATATAGCCAAGGTAGCCATTTATCACAAGTGTATGGAGGGGGTACAAAATTCCCACCTAATCTAAAAAATGTAAAAGAAGAAACAATGAAACAATTTTTATTTTATATGGATGGGCAAAATCTTTTTAAGATGGTGAAAAAATTACTTCCTTCTTTTATGAAAGAAATGACGAATAAAAGTAAACATACGTTAGAAGATATTACAATAGTCATACCCCATCAAGCGAGTAAAAGCGGTATGAGTCTTATGAGAAAGAATCTTAAGATTCCAGAAGAAAAATGGATGGATATTGTATCAAATCATGGGAACATGATTGCAGCTTCTATTCCAACAGCCCTTTGCGAAGCTATAAGACAGAAAAAAGTTAAAAGAGGAGATAAGGTTTTATTATTAGGAACTTCAGCAGGATTATCTTTAGGGGGACTTATCTTTGAGTATTAAGAATGTTTTAATTACTGGAGCGAGAGCACCTGTCGCTTTAGATTTAGCAAGAAAGTTTGCCAAAAGAGGGATAAATATATATACAGCAGACAGTACAAGGTATAATCTATGTATGAAATCAAAAGCAGTTATAAAAAATTTCATTCTTCCAAAGCCAAATGTGGAGTATGAAGCTTTTATAGTGGCTTTAAGAGATATTATTAAAAAATATCACATTGATTTGATTATACCAACTTGTGAAGAAATATTTTATGTAGCAAAGGGGCTTGGTCAGCGGCATTGTAAAGTGTTTTGTTCTGACATTGACTTGCTGAGTGAATTACATAATAAATATGACTTTATTAGATTATGCCAACAACAAAATATAATCATTCCAAAAACAAAAATATACTATTGTTATGATGAAATATTAGAATATATAAAATCATTTCCTTTTCAAACACCACTTGTGTTAAAGCCAGTATATTCCAGATTTGGAGCGAATGTTCATATATTATCAGAAGATAAAAGTGAAATTCCTAAAATAGAAATATCTGAAAGTTATCCATGGATCTTACAAGAATATATAGAAGGAACACAATTTTGTACCTATAGCATTGTACAAAATGGGAAAATAGTATCACATTGTCATTATGAAAATAAGTTTACAATCAATAATGGCGCAAATATTTATTTTCAACATATTGACAATAAAGAAATTTATTGTATCATTGAAAAATTAGTAGCAAATTTGAATTTTACAGGGCAAATTGCATTTGATATGATCCAAACAAAGGAGGGCGTCATATTTCCTATCGAATGTAATCCAAGAGCTACTAGTGGGATTCATTTATTTGATGAAAATGTAACAAAAGCATTTGTTGATACCAATAGCTTTATAAGACCAATTGAAAAAAGTAAGATGTTAGTCCTTCCTATGATTATTTACGGCATTAAATCCAAGGATATTTTCAGCAAAAATTGGTGGACAACTTTTTTGAAAAGTGAGGATGTGATTTTTAATTTGAGAGACTTATCACCTTTTTTTTATCAATTTTTTGTTTATTTATCTTTTTTTATGGAGAGTTTAAAGAATCATAAAAAAATTGAAGCAATCGCTACAGAAGATATTGAATGGAATGGAGAATTTTAAGGACGTGATAAAGGTATGAACGTATTGGTTACAGGAGCAACAGGGTTTTTAGGACAAAAATTAGCAATAAGATTAAAGCATATGGGTTATAAAGTAACGGGTATAGGAAGAAATAAAATAAAAGGAGAAATGCTGAAAAACTATGGAATAGAGTTTGTTTCACTAGACTTAGGAAATAAAGAGCAAACGGTAGCGGTATGCAAAGAAAAAGATTATATTTTTCATTGTGCAGCCCTTTCATCTCCTTGGGGAAAATATGAAGCATTTTATAAAAGTAATGTATTATCCACTAAAAATTTAATATTTGGGAGTAAAAAAACAAATATAAAAAGATTGATTCATGTATCTACTCCAAGCATATATTTTGATTACAAAGATAAAATGAATATTTCAGAAGATAGTGTGCTTCCGCAAAATCCTGTTAACTACTATGCTCAGACAAAATTATTGGCAGAGAATGAAATTAATCAAGCTTTCAAAGAGGGGCTTTCTTTAGTAACCATTAGACCAAGAGCATTATTTGGTCCTGGAGATACGACTATTTTGCCAAGATTAATACGTGCAAATAACAAAGGATCTATTCCTTTGATTAATGGAGGTAAAGCCATTATAGATACTACATATGTTGAGAATGTAGTAGACGCTTTGATTTTGTGTATGAATGGAAGTAAAGATACCTTAGGTAAAAAGTATAATATTACCAATGACGAACCAATGGCACTCATTGATTTATTAAATAAACTTTTTGACAAGCTAGATATTCATTTAAAAACAAAAAATATTTCTTTTCACATGGCCTATAGATTGGCAATGGTTATGGAATGGATATCAAAATATATTTTAAAGGGGAAAGAACCAATTCTTACACGTTATTCAGTAGGGGTTCTGTCAAAAAACCAAACACTTGATATAGAAAATGCGAAAAATGATTTAGGATATATTCCCAAAGTTGGTGTTGATGAAGGTTTGGATTTATTTGTTGAGTGGCTGAAAGGAGATGGATCTTGGATATTGAGTTGAAAATACTAAAAACTGGCTATTGCATACAATTAGAAAAAATCTCTATAAAAGAGGGACGTTTTAAAACTATAAAATTCCCTGCTATGGTTGTTCTTATAAAGCATCCGAAACAGGGCTATATATTATTTGATACAGGATACTCACATCATTTCTTTAAGGAAACAAAAAAATTTCCTTACTCAATATATAAAAAAATAACTCCTGTATATCTTGAGGAATCAGAAACCGTAGTTTCACAGCTAAAAAAATTAAATCTTTCGGCAAAGGATATTCAGTATATTATTTTGTCCCATTTTCATTCAGACCATATTTCAGGATGCAAGGATTTTCCTAATGCCAAATTTATATGTAGTAAGGTTGGCTATGAATCTATTCAAAACAAAAAGGGGATTAGTGCCTTAAAAGAAGGATTTATTCCTAATTTATTGCCAATGGATTTTTCTGATAGAATCATCTTTTTTGAAGAAAGACAGATAACAAAATTCCCAATAATAGAAACCCCTTTTGATCATGTAATAGATTTGTTTGGAGATAAAAGGATTTATGCAGTTTTATTATCAGGGCATACAAAAGGGCATTATGGAATATTTCTTAAAAGTAATAATCAATACTATTTTTTTATAGGGGATGCCTGCTGGAGCAGTAAGACATTCGAAGAATATCTACTGCCGCATTTTATTGCAAATTTTATTATGAAAGACAAAAAAAGCTATATGGAAAATGTAAAAAAACTTTATACTTTGCATAAAGCACATCCACATATTCATATCATTCCTAGTCATTGCCTATATACGGTAGAAGAAGCAATAAAAAATGTTTCATTGGAGGGAAAAAGTGATTGAACAACTAAAAATTTTAATGACATATTTAAAGAGTAAATATTTTATAAGGTTTCATAGTCGTGAAGTTTTGGAGAACTGGCAAGATAAAAAAATGAAAAATTTTTTAAAAAATATTGTTCCATTATCTCCTTTTTATAAAAAATACTATGAGGGTTTTTCCTATGATAACTGGAAAGAGCTTCCTTTGGTTGATAAAAACAGGATGATGGAATATTTTGATACGTTTAATACGGTAGGGATAAAAAAGGATGAAGCTTTTCAAATTGCTTTTCAGGCTGAAAAAACCAGAGATTTTAGTCCACAGATTCATGATATAACAATAGGTTTATCTTCAGGAACTTCAGGAAATAGGGGAATATTTTTGGCTAGTAAAAATGAAAGAATAAAATGGGCGGGAACCGTACTGGCAAAATGTCTTCCCTATTCTATATTGAAAGAGCATAAAATAGCTTTTTTTCTTCGTGCAAATAGTAATTTATATGATACGGTTGACAAAGGAAAGATCAAGTTCCATTTTTTTGATTTACTAGATTTAATGGATGACCATATAAAAAATTTAAATACGTATAAACCAAGTATTTTGGTAGCACCACCCTCTATGCTAAGTATGCTTGCAAAAAAAATAAAGACAGGTATGCTAAAGATTGATCCTCAAAAAGTCATTTCTGTAGCGGAGGTTTTAGATCCATTAGATGAAAAGTATTTGAGTGATGTATTTAATCAAAAAATTCATCAAGTGTATCAATGTACAGAGGGTTTTTTAGCAACTACCTGTGAATATGGAACGCTTCATTTGAATGAAGATTTATTAGTGATTCAAAAAGAATATTTAGACAAAAATTTAGGTAAATTCATACCCATTATTAGCGATTTTTCAAGAACTAGTCAGCCAATTATTCGATACAGGTTAAATGATATTTTAACAGAGAAAAAAATGCCATGTCCTTGTGGTAGTCATTTTACGGCTTTAGAGCAGATAGAAGGGCGTTGCGATGATTTGTTTTATTTTAGAAAAAAGGAGAGTGATACACTAATACCTGTTTTTCCCGATTTTATAAGAAGGGTTATTAGTTTATCTTCTGATGAAATAAAACAATATAAAGTGAATCAAGTTCGGTTGGACTTAATTGAAGTATTTTTAGAAGTTTCAGATGATAGAAAAAAAAATATGAAAAAAGAAATTGAGAAAAATTTAGAAAGATTATGTAATCAATTTAATTGTCTTATCCCTAAAATCCAATATATACATAAATTAGAGGAGCAAAATGGGAAAAAATTAAGAAGAGTAGAAAGAAAGTTTGAAATATAGATTGATAAGTTGTAGACGTTTAAAAAGAGATGTTCCTGTATAAAAACGGACACATCTCTTTTGGAATAAGTTTATACCAAACTGAATAAATCATTTAAATACTGAGTTGCTTTTTTAGGGTCATCTTGACCTAAGATTGCAGAAACGACAGCAATGCTATCTATTTTGTGGTTGATAATAGAAGATGCATTTTCTAAGGTAATTCCTCCAATTGCTACAATTGGAATAGATACAGCAGATTGAATCTCTGATAAAGTATTTTCAGAAACAAGTACGGCATCATTTTTTGTATTTGTAGGAAATACTGCGCCTACACCGATATAGTCTGCACCATTTTTTTGTGCATCTAAAGCAGTTTCTACTGTATTTGCAGAAATACCAATGATTTTTTTAGGGTCTAATATTTTTTTTGCAACGGTTAATGGTAAGTCACTTTGTCCTAAATGAACCCCATCAGCATCAATCGCTTGAGCAATATCTAGTCGGTCATTGATAATCAATGGAACATTATATTTTTTGCATAGTGCTTTGATTTTTAACCCATGAGCATAAAAAACTTTGGATGAAGATTTCTTTTCTCTAAATTGTAAAAGACCTACCCCGCCTTGTAATGCTAACTCAACTTTAGTATAGAGTGTATCAAAATCCATGATAGAATCATCTGTTACTAAATAAACACTTTTATTGAATATGGACATATTCTATTTTTCCCTCCTTTATGAAAGTTTTCATATTGTTCAAATTACCAACATCAAACCTGTGGTCGCCATGCCAAAAGAAACCTTTTTTTCATCAAATTTTACAAAAATATTTAAAAATGTAACTCTGACAGAATAAGCATCTAAAAAAGTCGTTGTTACAGTAGATAAAATAATGATGCGCAAACCTAATAATCCAAGATTTGTAGCTAATATCATACTTTTTCACTAGTCATTGATCATACCTGCCTTTTTATAGAGTTCATAGAAATGATGTGTAGGACCTACCCCATGGCCAATAGAAAATCCATGCACGATTGCGTTTGTGATATATGCTTTTGCTACCTTTACTGCTTCATCTATAGAGATTCCTTTTGCTAAATTAGCAGTAATAGCAGAGGATAAGGTACATCCAGTACCGTGAGTATGGGGTGTTTCGATTTTTTCTTGATGTAATAAATGAAAATTAACGCTATCATATAAAACATCTGTAGCCGTCTCTGAAAGATGCCCACCTTTTACTAATACATATTTAGGGCCTAGGTTATGTAAATCTATTGCAGCTTTTTTCATGGTTTCTAAATCTTCTATTTTATATCCTAATATTTCTTCTGCTTCTGGTAAATTTGGTGTGATCAAAGTAGCCATAGGCAATAAATTTTCGATCAATGCTTTTTTGGCATCTGGTTTTAATAAATCATAGCCGCTTTTTGAAATCATAACAGGGTCTAGAACCAAAGGCGGTAGTGGATATTTTTTTAGTGTTTTAGTGATGATATCAATGGTTTCTGTTTGAGAAACCATACCAATTTTTATGCCATGAACTGAAATATCATCAAAAATGGCTTCAATTTGATGCGCAATGACGGAAGGATCAATATCTTGTACATCAAAAACGCCTTGTGTATTTTGTGCTGTAACAGCTGTAATCACGCTCATGCCAAAGGTGCCATGTGCTGAAAAAGTTTTAAGATCTGCTTGAATACCAGCACCACCACTACTATCAGATCCTGCAATCGTTAAACAATGTTTCATAAAGATTCGCCTCTCTTTATTCTAATGGATTTTTTAATGCGCTTATTTGTAACAATAAAAATGCGATGAAGCGTCCGCCTAGTATACTTGTCATAAATGGAATAATAAAGAAAAATACAGTGGCGCTTGAATCTAATAAAAACTTAGCAATAGGAAATGAAAGGAGTGCGCCAAGGATTCCAGTACCAAAAACTTCGCCTAAAAGGGCACCAATCATACTTCATGGAAATGCCAGAAGCGATCCTGTTCCTAAAGCCATTCAAGGACCCAGCTAAACAGTAGATAGAATATTAATTGTGTGTTGGACAGGAAATATCTTTGCAACACCAATAGCAATGAGTAATGTTGAAAAGGTTAATTTTTTTGTGCCCATAATTTTGCTTCATTTTTGTATAAAACAGAATGATATTTATGAAAAGCAAAAAACACGAATCCAGTAAGGATTCGTGCAATATGTTTAAATATTTAAACACTGCTTCCCTACGCTGGCATGATCCAGATCAGGTCAAGGGTCAAAGAATCATCATTCTTAATCTCAGCTGGTTAAACCAGCCCCCCTAGCTTTAAAAATATTCTATTCGATCTCATGATACTACTCTTTGATAGTATTTACAAGAGAGAAATTCGAACAAAAAGTAAAAATATGAGTATTGTATAAAAGATAATTTGAAATTTTTACTAAATAGTATTAGAATAATATTTGGATAAACAAAAATAATAGAAAGAGGGCGATTACTATGATGATCATATATAGATACGGAATAAATAATTGGAGGAATATAAGAACAGAATAGAGAAAAGGAGAATATATGAATCAAAAAATTAGGATAATCGCATCAAAGAACAGTTGGATCGAACAAGACGCAATAGATCAGTTAGAGGGAATTTCATCCCTTGAGGGTATCGTAAAGGTCGTAGGACTACCAGACTTACACCCAGGAAAAACACCAGTAGGGGCAGCCTTTATAAGTGAAAATATCATTTATCCACACATTATTGGAAATGATATTGGCTGTGGCATGAGTCTTTTTATGACAGATATAAAAAAACATAAAGTAAATATCAGCAGATGGATAAAAAAATTAGAAACTTTTGAAAATATGCAAGAGATTGATATAGAGGGTTTTATAAAAGAAGATATCCCTTTTCTAGAGAAAATAGGAACAATTGGTGGTGGGAATCATTTTGCAGAGTTTCAGCAGATTGAAAAGGTATTTGATGAAGCGATTTTTGAAACATTAGGAATTAATAAAAAAAATATGATGATCCTTGTGCATAGTGGATCAAGGGGATATGGGCAGGAAATATTAGATGAAGTAATAAAAAAATATCATGCGCAAAAAGGATTAAGAGTAGGATCTAATGACATAGATGATTATCTTAAACAACATGAAAAGGCTGTAAAATGGGCAGAAAATAATCGTAAATGGATTGCCTATAGACTATTAAAGGCATTAGGAAGTAACACAGATGTTCAAAGAATATTAGATAGTACACACAATAGCATTACAAAGAAACATTTGGATGAAAAAGTATATTATATTCATCGAAAAGGAGCTGCACCAGGAGATTTGGGGCCAGTGATTATTCCAGGTTCAAGAGGAAGCTTAAGTTATATTGTTATGCCAAAGGAATGTGAGATTTCTGCATACTCCATTGCCCATGGCGCAGGACGAAAATGGAAACGTGGAGGATGCAAAGAAAAACTTGAAAATAAATATACAAAAAAAACAATAAAACAAACAAAATTTGGTGCAAATGTGGTTTGTAAAAATAAAAACCTACTTTTTGAGGAAGCTCCAGAAGCTTATAAGAACATTGAAAGAGTAATTGAAGATTTACTGGATGCAAATTTAATTACAGTAGTTGCGACCCTAAAACCTGTCGTAACCTACAAGGGATAGGGGCGATGATTCATGTGGGTTCAAATTAGTTCAGGTTCAGGGCCAGAAGAGTGTTCGTTAGGAGTAGGGCTTTTCTTAAAGAAAGTGCTGAAAGAATGCAAGCAAAAAGATTTGAAAATAGATATGATTGGTCATATTGATGGGAAATACACAGATACTTATAAATCGGTTCTTTTACGAATAGAAGGGCAAGGTGTAGAAAGTTACCTAAAAACGATAGAAGGAAGTATACTTTGGATTTGTAAAAGTCCATATAGACCGAAGCATAAAAGAAAAAATTGGTTTATCAATGTAGAGGCTTATAAAGAACAAGAAAAATATAGTTTTGACTTAAAGAATGTAAAAATCGAAACCATGAGAAGTTCTGGAGCTGGGGGACAAAATGTGAATAAAGTAGAGACATCTGTAAGAATTACCCATTTGCCAACAGGGATTACTGTTCGTGCACAGGAAGAAAGAAGTCAATATAGAAATAAAAAACTAGTACTTGCTATGCTCGAAAAAATACTTCAAAGTAAAAATGAAATAGCAAAAGATGATTTCAAAAAAGGATTGTGGGTGCAACACCAATCCCTTACAAGAGGAAATCCTGTGAGAACTTTTGTTGGCGAGAAATTTAAAATAAAGGAATAAATTTAAAAACTGTCTTTACGAAACAGTAAAGACGGTTTTTTTTTAGAAAATATACATACTATATTGTAAAGGAAGGAATATGTATAAAAAAATTGTAAAACACTTAGATTAGATACATAAAAAGAGGAAGGTGAAAACCATGAAATTTAATGAATATGAATACGAAAGAATAGATATGAAGGATTTTGAAGAAAAGTTTAATCTTTTGTTAAAAGAATTTGAAGAAGCAGAGGATCAAAAGACACAAGATGACTTGATCGTAAAAATAAATGATTTAAGAAGTGCATTTGAATCTATGGAACAAATTGCTTATATCAGACATACCATAGATACGAAAGATCCGATATATGAAGAAGAACAGAACTTTTTTGACCAAAATAGACCGAGTTATGATGGGCTGATTTCAAAATATTATCAGGGATTGATTGCTTCAAAATTTAAAGAGGGATTAAAAGAAAAATTGGGTGAGCAGCTTTTTTCAATTGCAGCGCTTACAATAAAAACTTTTTCGCCTGAAATCATAGAAGATTTAAAGTCTGAAAATAAATTAATGAGTGAATATACAAAAATATTATCTTCTGCAAAAATAAACTATCAAGGAGCCTATCGAACTTTACCTCAGCTGAGACCTTTTCAAATGTCTACAGATCGAGAGGTGAGAAAGGGTGCAAATGAAGAAAAATATAAGTTTTTTGAGGAACATGAAGAAAAGTTGGATAAAATTTATGACAAATTGGTAAAAGTGAGAACGATGATCGCAAAAAAATTAGGATATGAAAATTATGTACCTCTTGGTTATGCGCGTATGCTTCGGACAGATTATGATGCAAAAATGGTGAAAAAATTTAGAACGGGTGTAAAAGAACATATTGTACCTTTTGCAACAGAGTTAAGAGAAAAACAAAGAGAGAGACTGCATTTAAAAGAACTTATGTATTATGATGAAGATCTAATTTTTCCTGATGGTAATGCAAAACCTAAAGGGGATGAAAAGACAATTCTAGAAAATGGTAAGAAGATGTATGAAGCATTGTCCCAAAATACAAAGGTGTTTTTTGAGTATCTGCTGAATAATGAACTCATGGATCTTTTGAGTAAAGAAGGAAAATCGCCAGGGGGATATTGCACCTATATTCCTAAATATAAGGCACCATTTATATTTTCTAATTTTAATGGGACAGGAGACGATATAGACGTATTGACCCATGAAGCAGGACATGCTTTTCAAGTTTATGAAAGTAGAGGATATGAGATTTTAGAATACAATTTCCCAACACTTGAGGCTTGTGAGATTCATTCTATGAGTATGGAGTTTTTTACATATCCTTGGATGAACTTGTTCTTTGAAGAAGACGATAAATACCGCTTTGGTCATTTAAATGAGGCACTTCTTTTTATTCCATATGGCGTTTTAGTAGATGAATTTCAGCATTATGTTTATGAAAATCCCGATGATTCACCAGAAGAAAGGAAAAAAGTATGGAGGCAGATAGAAAAAGCATATCTTCCATATAGAGAGTATGATGGAAACATGTATTTAGAAAATGGAGGATATTGGCACCAACAAGGACATATATTTAAAAATCCTTTTTATTATATTGACTATACTTTAGCTGCTGTTTGTGCATTTCAATTTTTTGAAAAATCTAGAGAAAACTGGGATGAAGCGTGGGGTGATTATTTAAATCTTTGCAAAGCTGGAGGAAGTAAATCTTTTTTGAATCTTGTAAAGTTAGCTAAACTAGAATCTCCTTTTGAAGATGGATGTATAAAGCGTGTTGTAGAGAAAATTGAAAAATATATAGCAAGTATAGAAGATAATAAATAACGTTAAAGAAGAAAGTGAATAAACCTATAAAATAAAGGACAATCATTAATAGATTGTCCTTTATTTTATGGGAGTGGCTTATACAAAACATTTGGTTAAGATAGTAGGATGTAACCCAAAAATGAAAATTTGATAGAGGCTAAAAAAAGGGTAATATATAGGAAAATCATACCTGTTTAAGAACTTGTTTATAATCTTATTAAAGGATGATTTAGCTATTTTGTTGATAAATTGTTAAAAACTGAAGGCCCTTTTCTGTAATAAAGTTACCAGTTCTTCCTTTTTTTATAATAATGAGATCCATAGCATCCAAGTGCTTTATAATTCTTCTGAGTTCACTTTCTTGTAGTGCTAAAGCAGATTTTTTTAGTAATTCAAGAAGATGTTTTCTCCCTGAGGTCTTATTAATTTCGTTCAATAATTTTATTGCTTGAAGTACAGATATGCTGATTTTTAGATTGGTTTTTTCTTCAAGACAAATATATTCTTTTTTGAAGGGTATAGTAATTTGTTCTTTAGAATCAAACACAGGCTTTTGTATAGATAAGGCTGGAATAATGTAGTTTGGTAACGCATAAGGAGTTAGTAACGGTCCTTCATCTAAAGTTTTAATGTAATGAGCAACATTGCTGAGTTCTCTTATATTTCCAGGCCAATTATAAGCTTGTAAAATTTCAATACATGCATCGCTAAAATTGTATTTATAATTGGTAAAGTGATTTAATAAAAGTAAGATGTCTTCTTTTCGTTTTCTTAAGGGTGGTAACTCTAGCGGAAAAATGTTAAGCCTATAGAATAGGTCTCTACGGAAGCTACCGGTTTCTACCATTTCTATGGGGTTTTTATGGGTTGCTGCGATGATTCTTACATCAATATCAATAATATGATCAGCACCAATAGGGGTTATTTGTTTTTCCTGCAATACCCTTAAAAGTTTAGATTGTAGATGATTTGGCATATCACCAATTTCATCTAAAAAGATTGTGCCAGTGCTTGCCATTTCAAAAATCCCTTTCTTACCATCTTTTAAAGCTCCCGTAAAAGAACCTTTAGCATAGCCAAATAACTCGCTTTCTAACAAGTTTTCAGGAATCGCAGCTGCATTAATGGCAATAAAAGGTTGATTTTTCCTTTTAGAGACGTTATGCAAAGCTTGTGCTAGAACTTCTTTTCCTGTACCACTTTCTCCTGTGATCAATACGGTTAAATCTGATTGAGCAATTTTTTTGCTCTTTTCAATGATTGTACTGATGGTTTTAGATTGACTAACGATATCAGTAAAGGTATATTTTGCAACATGTCCCTTTTGTCTAAGTTTATGCGTTAGATTCTGTTCAAGTTTTTTGATATAAGTAACTTCTTGAAAGCTAAAATACATTTTAATATCTTTGTTATAATGAATGATCTCTTTTTTCACAACGTTGATGTATTTATTGTGATAATGAATTAAATCATCTATTGTTTTATGGTGATAATATTGTTTAAAATTCAACTCAGGTAAAATGTTATGTAAGTGTTTATCAATTTGATTCTTTGTTATATCTAATATTTCTCGAAAACGTTTATTATGGATGAGGATTTTCCCCTTCTGATCTGTTAATAAAATACCGTCATGGGATAGATCAAGAAGAAAATCTAGTTCTTCTGTTCTAACCAATAAGTTATTGTAGTTATCTTCTATACTATCATTAGGACTAAATATTTTCTGGTAGTAATCATAGAAGTTCATTTGGGTTTCTTTATCTTGAATTTTTAGGGTTTTTATAATAAATAGAATTGTTGAAATATCAATAACCCTTGAACCTACATCAATTTTATTCTCAATATAATTAGGAATGAGTTCTAGTTCTGAAGGAGAAATTGCAGTATGAATATAGGTATAACTTTTTCCTTTTTCAAAAGGAACGAGATTCACATGATTGACCCCAATGTGGTATAAAGAAGATACGGATTCAAGGACCGTCTCTATGTCATCATTTACTACAAGAACATCTGTGTCCTTTGGGATCGAGAAAAGAGGATAAACTCCGCTCTTTAGAAATGTTCTTTTAACGACTATGATATTTGAAGGATTTTCTACATAATCTTTTATCATATTTGCGCGACTTGAGGCCATCACTAAAATTAAATTCTCTTTAATAATGTCGTGATCCGTTAATTGATCAATATAATAGTTATTGATATGAACATTAGAACCAAACACATCTCGAATATTTTTAGACAATATCTTTCCTACAGGGTTGACGCGATTATTTTTAAATGCAGAATCAGATACGATCGCAATTGATTTCATTTTAATTCCTCCTAGCGTTATATGATATATTTTATACTAATTAGGTGCTAGTTTCAAAAAAATAGAAAAAATATATGAAATATTAATACATGGCACAGTATTTGCTTTATATATTCTTGAGGTGACGAAATGAAAGCAAAAATTAGGGTAGATGATTTTTTGAATAATCGTGTATTGACAAATCTTAAGACGAATGGAGAAGAAACTTATAGTTTGTTTTTTTATAATAAACCAAATATTGAGACAGATGTATATGATAAAGAACTTTATAAAATTGATTTAGATACTTTTCAGATTTATAAAATTGACCTAGAGTGGATACCAGATGATTTTTACATTTGTTATGAACAGATTATTTTTAAAAAAATAAAAGAAGGTCAATCAGAGCTATATACTTATCATTTGAAAACGAAGGATCTTCAATTGATGAATGTATTACCTTTGGAAGTAAAAGAGATGTGTATTATTGGAGATTTATTATATTTTACGGCTAGTTTAGAAAAGCTGCCAAAAGGAATTGTAGGGGAAGGCATATATGACTATAGGCTTCCAAAGTATTTAAATAATGTAGAAAAGAAAGTGACATATCTTTTTAAATGTGACTTAGAAGGGAAAGAAATTGTTTTATTAAACAAATTAGAGTTAGATATAGATCAAGTTTATTTTGATCTAAAATATAAACGGATCATGTATACTGCTTATAAAATTCAAAGCATTAAAACTGTAGCTACAGATGTATACACATATGAGATTAATGATCATTTAACATTAAAATGGACTGATCATCATTATAGGATTGGCTATATAGGGAGTGTTTCAAATAACCACATGATTTTTATGGGGATAGACTTAAGAAAGTATAGCAGAAACGATAATCAAGACCATTATATGATTGTTAGAGATAAAAAAGCATGTCATTTACTGACAAAATATAAGGATCAGAGCAATGAAAGACCAGGGGTTCTGACAGATAGTAGGTATCAAGTAGGTTGTCCTGTACGTATTAGAAACGGAGTATTTTACTATGTAACCGTTGACCGTTTTAAAGATACCTTAAGAGGTATTGACTGTGACGGTAAAGAATTTGTACTAGATAGTAGCTTGAGAACAATAGACAGTTATCAAGTTTTCGAGGAAGGAATATTGATAGCTGGTTTGGATGAGAATAATCTTCACGAACTATATTGGCTACAAAGAGGAAAACTCAAGAAATTGTCAAGCTATAATGAGTGGTTAAAGGGAAAAAATATTTCTAGTCCTGTCTATGTAAAGGGAAGTATAGATGGTTGGGTAATCCCACCTATAGATTTGATAAAAGGGAAAAAGTATCCTTCAATTTTAATGATTCATGGAGGACCCAAAACAATATATACAGATGTTTTTGCTTATGATATGCAAATTTTAGCTTCACAAGGTTATTATGTTATGTATTGTAATCCAAGAGGAAGTGATGGAAGAGGCAATGAATTTTCTAATATTCGAGGTGTATTTGGAGAATATGCTTATAAAGATTTAATGGATTTTGTGGATAATGTTTTAGAAAAGTACCCTCAAATAGATGAAAAAAGACTTGGTGTAACGGGAGGGTCATATGGTGGTTATATGACGAATTTAATCATAACAAGAACATCTAGGTTTAAGGCGGCTGTTTCGGAACGTGGAATTAGTAATATAATGACAGCGTTTTTATCATCAGATATTGGTTTCCAGTATACTTTTGAATATATGGGCAACAAAGATACACCATGGACGAATCAACAAATGTATGATCAAGCTTCACCTTTAAATATGGCGAATGTAGTTAAGACACCAACACTATTTGCACATGGTAGAAATGATATTAGGTGTCATTACACAGAATCGTTGAACATGTATAATGCTCTTTTATATCATGGCATTGAGACGAAATTCAGTTTGTATGAAGGGGAATCTCATAGCTTTACAGTAAATGGAAAACCAAGTAGCAGATTTAAAAGATATACAGAATTACTTGAATGGTTTGAAATATTTTTAAAAGGGGAGTAAAATGATGGAATCCATTAGCTTATTAAAGGAACTAGTAGAAATCGATTCTTCAACGATTGAAAAAGCCAATGAAGTAATTGATTATTTGGCAGCGTATTTAAAAAATAATGGGATACATGGAAAAATTTTAGAGTATAAAGGTTATAAAAGTTATGTTTCAACCATTGGAGAAGGAAGTAAAACATTGGTGTTAAATGGTCATTTAGATGTTGTATCCGGAAAAGAAGAACAGTTTAAGCCTTATATAGATGGAGATAGATTTTATGGGCGCGGTAGTGCTGATATGAAAGGAGGGGTAGTTGCGATTGTACAGGCGATGATTCGGTTAAAAAAGGAACCATTAAACTGTAAAGTAATGTTACAACTCGTTACGGATGAAGAAATAGGGGGCTTTCATTGTACAAGGTATTTAGTGGAGAAAGGGTACATTGGAGATTTTGTGATTTGTACAGAACCAACCAATATGACCCTTTCTATTCAAGCAAAAGGGATTATGAGACTAGATATAGTGACCAATGGTTTTTCGGCGCATGGAAGCCGACCTTGGGAAGGGGAAAATGCTATACTCAAATCTATGAGGAATTATGAGAAAATTGAAAAATTACCAATTTTAAGAATAGGGTCTGAATTTTATGAAAAAACTTCAATTAATCTTGCGCTAATCAAAGGAGGAGATATTTACAACAGGGTGCCAGACCATAGTTTTATGGGATTAGACATTCGATATGTCCCGCATATTGATCCAGAAAAAATTGTAAAAGATATAGAAGAAGTAGTAGAGGGTGAAGTCATTGTTAAGGTTATAGAACCAGGCATAAATGTTTCAGTAGAATGTGAAGATCTTAAAAATTTAATGAAGGTAATAAAAGAAGTTACAGGAATAGATCAGGTGAAAACATCAGGACAACATGGTTCATCGGATGCTAGATTTTTTACGAGTATAGGTGTACCAGCTATAGAATTTGGACCGATTGGTGAACATTGGCATGGAGATTCAGAATATGTAACAATGTCATCCGTTTTAAATTTAGAAAATATTTTAGTAGAATATGCAAAACAATTTCAATAATGTGATTAAAGGGGAAACCTTTAATATAAAATGAGAAAAGGAGAGAAAAATATGTCAAAAAGAATATTGTCATTATTTATGATTGTCATGTTATTAATGGGGTCAATGATTGGATGTTCAAGTAAACCTGAAAAACAAGGAGAAAAAGAGGCATCAAGTGGAGACGTGATTATGAAAAAGGACTTAACGATTGCATCAAGTGCAGATATTGCATCTTTGGATCCACAAGGTCATAATGATACGAAATCAGAAAGAGTATCCTGCTTACTATTTAACAAATTATTTAAATTAAATACTGATTTTAAGGTTGTTCCAGATTTAGCTGAGAAGTGGAGTCAACCTTCAGATACAGAGTGGGTTATTAAGATTAAAGAAGGGGTTAAATTTCATGATGGTACTGAAATGACTGCGAATGATGTGAAATTTAGTTTAGAAAGATCGTTAACTCAACCTAAAGTACAACATGTATTAAGTGGAGTAGAAAGTATTGAAGTCGTTGATAATTATACAGTGAAAATTAAAACAAAGAGTGCATTTGCACCATTCTTATATACATTAGTGCATGCGGGTGCATCTATTTTGCCTCAAGCTTATGTTGAATCAGGTGATAACTTTGCAAAGACTATTGGTTCAGGGCCATATACTTTTGTTGAGTGGGCTTCAGGAGACAAAGTGGTTTTAAAGAAAAATGAAGCATATTTCGATGCAGACAACATGGGTCAAATGGAGACTATTACTTTTAGAGTGATTCCAGAAGGAACAAGTAGAACGATCGCTCTTGAAACTGGAGAGGTAGATATTGTTGAGGAACTTCAAACTATTGATATGAGTAAAGTAGAAGAAAATGAAAAGCTAGCATTATATACAAAACCATCTACAACAATAAATTATTTTGGAATGAATAATGAGAAAGCACCGTTTGACAATCAGCTTGTAAGACAAGCAATGAATTATGCAATTGATAAGCAAGCGATTATGACTGTTGCCGTTAATGGCGCAGGGATAGAAGCAAAATCTGTTTTGGCACCTACGATATTAGGATATAAAGAATCAAATTATGCTTATGATCCTGCTAAAGCAAAAGAATTATTAGCAGCAGTTGGATATAAAGATGGTCTTGAGATATCCCTTTGGGCTTCTGGAGATGAAAGAAAGAGAATTGCAGAGGTGATTCAAGCAAATCTATTAGAAGTTGGAATTCAAGCGAATATAGAAATGTTTGAATGGGGCACTTATATTGATAAGCTTATGAAAGGAGAACATCAATCCTTTGTATTAGGTTGGAGTTCTAATCCTGATCCAGATGCAACACTAACACCTCTTTATTATTCAGAAAGTATTGGAGGAATGAACTTCTCAAGAACAAATGATAAAAAGGTAGATAAATTCATTCTTTCAGCAAGAGGTGAATTAGATTTAGATAAGCGTGTTGCAACATATAACGAATTTCATCAATACATTATGGATAAAGCACCCATTGCTCCATTGTTTGTAAAAAATAATGTTGTTGGTGCTAATGCAGGATTAAAGGACGTTGAGTTAAGTCCTCAAGGGTTATGGAATATTGAAAAAATTCATTACTAGAAGGTAAAAAATAATGAGATGATATAATCTTTTTAGTGTTATATTATCTCATTATCATTAGAAGGATCATAGCAAATAAGTATGGTCGTAAGAAATGGGGGGCAATATGTTAAAATATATTTTAAGACGATTATTAATGCTGATTCCAGTAATGATGGGTGTTACATTTTTAGTCTATTTTATCATCAGTCTAACACCTGGTGATGCAGCATCGATCATTTTAGGGGATGGTGCTACGGAAGAAGCCGTTATCGAACTGAGAGAAAAAATGGGATTTAATGATCCGATTATTCTTCAATATACAAATTATATAAAGGGACTTTTAAGTGGAGACATGGGCATATCTTATGATACTGGAAAAAATGTATCAACAGAGATTATAGCAAGATTCCCAAATACTTTCAAATTAACAGTGATAGCCATCTTTTTATCAGTAGTTATATCTATTCCTATTGGGGTAATTTCTGCAACAAGACAATATTCAATATTTGATAATATTGGAATGATTTTAGCACTAGTAGGTATTTCGATGCCAACCTTTTGGATAGGTTTAATGTTGATTATTCTATTTTCTCTAAATTTTAGTTTTTTTCCATCGGGAGGGATGGATGGATGGAAAAGTTTAATCCTACCAGCATTTACTTTGGCTATCGCTTCAACAGCAGGTATTACAAGGACAACAAGGTCATCCATGCTTGAAGTTATTCGCCAAGATTATATTAATACAGCAAAAGCAAAAGGGGTTAGCCGAAAAGTAGTAATTCGAAAGCATGCTTTAAAAAATGCATTGATTCCAGCAATTACAGTAATTGGATTAGAATTCGGTGTTTTACTTGGAGGTGCTGTATTAACTGAAACCGTATTCGCTTGGCCTGGAATTGGACGATTAATGGTACAATCCATACAAACGAAAGATACACCTATGGTCCTTGGATGCGTTATAGTATTTGCGTTATCCTTTAGTATTGTCAATCTGATTATTGACATATTGTATGCCTACATTGATCCAAGAATTAAAGCTAATTATAGTTAGAGAGGTTGTGACTTATGCGTGAAAAAGTAGAAGTAATCAATACTGATTTGAAGAAAAAGAAGGAGGATTTGAAGAAAAAGGCGAAAAAACGTAGTCAGATAGCGGATGTTTGGAAAAGATTAAAAAAGAGTCCAGCAGCAGTAATTGGAATCATCCTAATTATTATATTTATACTGATGGCGGTTTTCGCAAATTATATAGCAGATTATCAAACAGATGCAATAAAGATGAATGTTGTAAATCGGCTACAATCACCTAATAAAGATCATTGGTTTGGTACAGATGAATTTGGACGGGATATATTTGCAAGAATTGTATATGGAACAAGAATTTCTCTTTTTGTAGGGTTGATATCTGTGGGTATTGCATTAACGATTGGCGGAACGCTTGGTGCTATTGCAGGTTATTATGGTGGTAAGATTGATAATATGATTATGCGGGTTTTAGATGTTTTGCTGGCTATACCAACCATACTTTTAGCAATAACGATTGTAGCTGCATTAGGAGCAAGTATTATGAATCTAATGATTGCAGTAGGTATATCAAATATTCCAGGATTTGCTAGAGTTGTCCGAGCATCTGTTCTTAGTGTTAAGGATCAAGAGTTTATTGAAGCAGCAAAAGCGATTGGGGCAAGAGATCATACGATTATATTAAAGCATGTTTTACCAAATTCAATGGCACCTATTATTGTTTATGCAACATTAAAGGTTGCAACGGCGATTATGGCTACAGCATCATTAAGCTTTATAGGACTTGGTGTTGCACCTCCTACACCAGAATGGGGAAGCATGTTAGCAGGAGGGCGTAATTATATGCGAGACAGTATGCATATCGTTATGTTCCCAGGACTTGCGATTGTATTAACAGTACTGTCATTAAATCTTATAGGGGATGGTTTAAGAGATGCACTTGATCCAAAATTGAAATAAGGGAGGTGTCATTTTGAATAATAAAGTATTAGAAATTGAAAATTTACGGATTCAATATGTTACTGATGATGGGACCGTTGAGGCTGTTAATGGTATAAATATATGTATAGATAAAGGTAAAACATTGGGTTTGGTAGGAGAGACAGGAGCAGGTAAAACCACTACAGCTTTGTCTATTTTAAGATTAATACCACATCCTCCAGGAAAAGTAGTATCTGGTTTTATTAAATTAGAAGGATTAAATATTATGGATTTATCAGAAAAGGAAATGGAAAAAATCCGTGGTGGAGAAGTTTCTATGATTTTCCAAGATCCAATGACTGCTTTAAATCCTGTTATATGTGTAGGAGATCAAATTGCAGAAGCGATTCATATTCATCAAAATGTAACCCAAGAACAAGCAAGACAAAAAGCAAAAGAAATGCTTGAAATGGTAGGTATTCCAGGAGCTAGAATGGAAGAATATCCACATCAATTTTCTGGGGGAATGAAACAAAGAGTAATCATTGCTATCGCGCTATCATGTAGTCCAAAACTTCTCATTGCGGATGAACCGACGACAGCACTAGACGTAACCATTCAAGCACAAGTTTTAGAACTTATGAAAGAACTTAAGGAAAAGTTTCAAATGTCCATGCTTATGATTACGCATGATTTAGGTGTTGTTGCAGAAGTGTGTGATGAAGTGGCGATTATGTATGCTGGACGGATTGTAGAGCAAGGAACATTAATAGAAATCTTTACAAATACAAAGCATCCATATACCCAAGGGTTGTTTCATTCTATTCCGAATATTGATGATCGCAAAGCAAAACTCATACCGATTAAAGGGTTAATGTCAGATCCTTATAATTTACCGAAAGGTTGCTCCTTTTGCAATCGTTGTAATTATGCAATGACAATTTGTGAGACACAGAAACCTGAAAAAATTGAAATTTCAGATACTCATTTTGTTGCATGTCATTTGTATAAAGACAACTTAGATTTTCAACTTAGGCAGTAGCAAACAATAAAGTAGAAGGGGGATCACAGTGGGTGAAAAATTATTAGAAGTCAAAAATTTAAAAAAATATTTCCATACGCCAAAGGGGTTACTTCATGCTGTAGATGATGTTAGTTTTTCAATAGAACAAGGGAAAACACTTGGACTTGTAGGGGAATCAGGATGTGGTAAATCTACAACAGGTCGTGTAATCCTTAGACTATTAGAGGCTACAGATGGAGACATTTATTATAAAGGTCAAAAAATCAGAGATTTAAATTCAAATGAAATGAGAAATTTAAGAAAAGAAATACAGATTATTTTTCAAGATCCATTTTCTTCATTAGATCCTAGAATGACAGTTAGTGAAATTATTGAAGAACCCATTAGACTGCATAAGTTAATTACTAATAAAAATGAACGATTTGAACGGGTATTAGAATTGATGGAGTTAGTTGGTTTGTCTGAACGTCTAATCAATACATACCCTCATGAACTAGATGGCGGTAGAAGACAGAGAATTGGTATAGCGAGAGCCCTTTCGTTAAATACAAAATTTATTGTATGTGATGAACCTGTATCTGCACTAGATGTATCCATACAAGCACAAATCCTTAATCTTATGAAAGAACTTCAAGCGCAATTGGGATTAACTTATATTTTTATCACGCACGATTTATCTGTAGTCAATCATTTTTCCGATGATATTGCAGTAATGTATCTTGGAAAGATTATTGAAAAAGCATCGGCGGAGGAACTTTTTAACAACCCTATACATCCTTATACAAAAGCATTACTCTCTGCGATTCCAAGACCTACGATTGATAAGAAGGTAAAGAAAATTATTCTAAAAGGTGAAATCACATCACCCATTAACCCAGAATGCAATTGTCGATTTGCAAATCGCTGTAATTTTACAGAAGAGATTTGTAAAATGAAGGAGCCTAGCCTTGAAGAAGTCATATCGAATCATTTTGTTAGATGTCACTTATTCAAAGGATAATGGCTCTACGATATTATTTATGCGTTAACGGATACTTTGAAATTTGATTATGAATTTTAAAATAAACCAAAGAGTCATTTTTTGAAATGGGACTCTTTGGTTTATTCACTTTACCCTAACATCGCTTTTAAGCCATCTTCAAGCGTAGAAATGGGCGCAATATTGAACTTGTCCACCAATACTTGCAATATGTTTGGTATAATAAATGCAGGAAGTGTTGGTCCAAGGGGAATATTTTTTATACCTAGTGATAATAGAGTAAGCAGAATACCTACAGCCTTTTGCTCATACCAAGATAGAATCATTGAAAGCGGTAGGTCATTTACATCACAATAAAAGTCTATAGCTCAAAGATATTATTCGATAATAGAAAAAAATATATACCCTTTAAATACATAAGTTAGAAAATGATATAGTTCACAAGATAATCAAGGTTTAGTCTGTGGATTTCTGCTGCTTGTTCTAACGTTTCCATATCAGCTTGTACAGATTCTCAATAATCTTTGTGTAAACATCTCTCACTTTTCCATGGAAGTTTATCAGACTCAGCAATAGAAACATTGTTACATGGCATACTTTGCATGCGTCCTTTTATAAATATAATAATGCTTTATGAATAGTATATGCTATGACTTATATGACATTCTTAAAGTTTTTCTTTTCTATTATTTACATATGTTCATAAAGATGATAAAGTCATTAAAAGTAGATTGAAATTTTATGCATGTTTCTAATAAGGAAGGAACATATTGAAAAAAAGCCATACTTTATATATAATAGTGTAATGTGAACAATTTTATATACGCATTTACCAAATTTGCTGTATATACTTTTAGAGATTGCATAAGAAAAAGATTGATAATCAGTGTATATAGTAAATTAGAGAATAAATTCCTTTGAATTACAAAAAATAACTATGTCATCGTACATAATAAGGAGTTGATAATTGTGGGAGACAAAAAAGTGAAAAAACGTGAATTGCCTATCATTCCTCTTAGAGGTCTTTCGATTTTTCCATATATGGTTCTACATTTCGATGTAGGAAGAGAAAAGTCAGTCAATGCACTAGAAGAGGCTATGATAGATGATCAATTGGTGTTTTTGACAACACAAAAAGAAGCAGAAACAGATCTACCAACAGCAGATGATTTTTATCAAGTAGGAACCATATGTAAAATAAAGCAAATGCTAAAGTTACCAGGAGATGCGATTCGTGTCTTGGTAGAAGGAATTAGCAGAGCAAAAATAACAGAGATATTAGGAGAAGAACCTTATTTTAAGTCTGCAATAGAAGAAGAAATCTATGAAGATGAAATAGAGATTGACAAGGAACTTGAAGCATTAATGAGAACAACTATAAATGGGTTTGAAGATTACATAAGTTTTAGTGAGCGTATTTCTCCAGAAGTATTTATAAATGTTACAACGATAGAAGAACCTGGAAGACTTGCAGATGTAATGGCTTCTCATATGATCTTAAAGATCGAACAAAAGCAAGAAATATTAGAGGCTTTTGATCCTAAAAAGCGTTTAGAAGTATTATACAAAATACTTTTAAGAGAAATAGAAGTATTAGAGATTGAAAAAGATATTAATGTTCGTGTAAAAAAACAAATCAACAAAGTGCAAAAAGAGTATTACCTAAAGGAACAATTAAAGGCCATAGAAGAAGAGTTAGGGGAAGAGAGTGGTCTTTATGGAGAAGTAGATGAATATAAGGAAAAAATCAAGAAAATAAAGCTCCCTAAAGATGTGGAGAAAAAAGTAAATAAGGAATTAGACAGGCTTTTTAAATTATCTCAAAGCTCAGCAGAGAGTGGTGTCATTAGAAACTATGTGGAATGGATTTTAGATCTTCCTTGGAACAAACAAAGTAAAGATATGATCGATATTGAGAAAGCGAAAGATATATTAGATGAAGATCATTATGGGCTAAAAGATGTAAAAGAAAGAATTTTAGAATATTTAGCGATCAGACAACTTTCTAAAAATATGAAAGGGCCTATCATTTGTTTAGTAGGACCTCCGGGAGTTGGAAAAACTTCTATTGCAAAATCTATTGCAAGATCTTTAGGTAGAAAATTTGCAAGAATGTCCCTAGGTGGTGTTCGGGATGAAGCAGAGATAAGAGGGCATCGAAGAACTTATGTAGGGGCTATACCAGGAAGAATTATGTCTGCAATCAAAGATGCAGGTTCTAAAAATCCAGTATTCTTATTTGATGAAATTGATAAACTGAGTAATGATTTTAGAGGAGATCCAGCTTCCGCATTGTTAGAAGTATTAGATCCAGAGCAAAATAAAGAATTTACAGATCATTATTTAGAGGTTCCATTTGATCTATCTAAAGTAATGTTTATTACTACAGCCAATAGTTTAGGAACGATTCCAAGACCACTACTAGATAGAATGGAAGTTATAGAGGTATCTGGATATACAGAAGAAGAGAAATTGAAAATTGCACAAAGGTACTTATTACCAAAGCAAAAGAAAGAACATGGACTTCAAGAGGACAACCTTCAAATTTCAGAACAAACCATCCGAGATGTAATCAATTACTACACAAGAGAATCGGGTGTGAGAAATTTAGAAAGACAATTGGCTACCATTTGTAGAAAAACCGCAAAAAAAATCGTTGAGAAAGATATAAAATCGATTCGGATCAATACAAAAAATTTAGCTAATTACCTTGGTTCAAAACGATTTAGATATGAAAAAATAAAGGAAAATCATGAAGTGGGTATCGCAACTGGGCTTGCTTGGACAAGAGTTGGTGGAGATACTTTATCTATCGAAGTAACGACCATGAAAGGAAATGGAAAACTTGTACTAACAGGACAATTAGGAGATGTAATGAAGGAATCTGCAACAGCAGGGATCAGTTATATTCGCTCAAAAATTGACGATTTAAATATATCTGAGAATTTCTACCAAGAATTAGATATTCATATACATATTCCGGAAGGTGCAATACCTAAGGATGGTCCTTCAGCAGGCGTTACTATGGCAACGGCTGTTATCTCAGAACTTACAAAGATACCGATTAATAAAAATGTAGCTATGACAGGTGAAATCACCCTAAGAGGAAGAGCTTTGCCTGTAGGCGGGATTAAAGAAAAGGTGCTTGCAGCCAATAGAGCAGGGATCACGAAAATATTGTTACCGATAGACAATGAGAAAGACATAGAAGAAATTCCAGAAAATGTGCGTAAAAAACTAACTTTTGTTTTGATTGAGAATATGGACCAAGTCCTTGAGCATGCGCTAGTTCGAAAGGAAGAAAAAGATGAAGATTAAAAGTGCAGAAATTGTTATAAGTGCTGTAAAGATGGAACAATATCCAGAGGATGAAAAACCTGAAATTGCTTTTGCAGGTAGATCCAATGTAGGGAAATCATCTCTCATTAATCTCTTGGTAAATAGAAAAAAACTTGCTAGAACGAGTTCAAGCCCTGGAAAAACACAAACCATCAATTTTTATGATATCAATGACCAGTTTCGAATCGTAGATCTTCCTGGATATGGTTATGCTAAGGTATCTAAGAGCAGCAAAGAAGCTTGGGGAAAAATGATGGACATGTATTTAAATAATAGGAAAAACTTATTAGATGTGATTCAGCTTGTAGATATTCGACATGCGCCTACACAACAGGATCGACATATGTATAGTTGGATTAAGCATTTTGGTTTCAATGGAATCGTTATTGCTACAAAACTAGATAAAATTAATAGAGGACAAAGAGAAAAACACTTAAATATCATCCGAAAAGAACTTCAGATGACTAGTGAAGATATCTTATTACCAGTTTCTGTAGAGACAAGAGAAGGAAAAGAAGAAATTTGGGAGTTAGTTAATGAAATTTTCAAAGTGAATGAGTTTGATTTTGAAGAAGCGTTAATAAAATAGCTATTAAAAAATCACTGTAGTTTTGACTATAGTGATTTCTTTTTGAGCAACGGAAATTATGAACGTTAGTAAATAATTTCGTTGGCGAAGCGATTTGTTGCGATAGCAATAAGCGAATTTTATTTTTTTTCGGTTGCAATTTTTTGCCTTTTTTTTGGATAGATTGGACGTTTTAAAAATGGAGACTTAAGTTTGAGTTCCACAAGAAGAATAGATGAAACAATCAAAATACCACCAACAAATCCCCTTGTGCTTAATATTTCTCCTGCTATAAAATAACCAAAGATCGCTGCAAATACAGGTTCGCCTGTAAATATTAAAGCGGCATGTGTGGTAGAAGTATACTTTTGTGCGATATTTTGGATGATGAATGCACCAGATGTACAAAAGAAGCTTAATGATACAATATCAATCCATACATTTTTACTGGTAGGGATGGTAGGAGATTCAAACAAAAAACTTATGAGCATACTTAAAATGCATACAACAGTAATTTGTAAAATAGCTAAATTAATAGGATCTGCTTTTGCTGAATATTTTGCAATAGCTAAAATTTGCAAAGCAAAGCAAATTGCACAGAGGAATGAATAAAAATCACCTATATTTAAACTTAAATTCCCATCTAGCGTAAGTAAAGCCAATCCCATTGTAGAAAATATAACTCCCGCTATAGCCATGAGTTTAGGCGGTTTTTTTAATAAAAGTGCTGAAAAAATAGGAACAAAAATAACACATAAACTACTTATGAAAGCAGATTTAGATGCAGTGGTGTAGTTAAGTCCAGCTGTTTGAAAGGCATAACCTAAAAACATGGTAAACCCGATCAAAACACCATATTTTATTGTAGTTTTATCTATTTTTAAAATCTTTTTATGAAAAACAACTATACAGATTATGCCAGCAATAAAAAATCGAATGGATAAAAAATTGAAAGTGGCCAGTGCATCTAATGAATTTTTCGTCAGAATAAAAGAGATTCCCCAAGATAAGGTGACAACAAGTAATGCTAAATCTGCCTTATATTGTTTATTCATATTTTAATCCCCCTATGATATACTAGTAATCTGAAAATAGTTTATCACAAAATACAAAAAGCTTCCATAAGATTCTATGGAAGCTTTTATAAACGACTTGATTTATTCTTCAGGCTCGAACATATCTTTTGAAACACCGCAAACAGGACATACCCAATCTTCAGGAATATCTTCGAATGCTGTACCAGGATCTATGTCACTATCTGGATCGCCTACCTCTGGATCATAAATATAACCACATGGAACACATTTGTATTTTTTCATCATTTATTCTCCTCTCAGTATAAAAAATTTTATCTAGAAACATTTTACCCACTTATAGATTGTGTTAAACAAAAAATCAAATAATTTATTTTTTTAGTGAGGAAGAATAGTATTGTGTTTTATTTATTGTAGATAAAATGTATAAGAAAAGAATCTATACTTTTATGGCGAATGGATTGACACAAATGGATAAGTCCTATAGAATTTTTAGTAAAGTAAATGTTATATAGCTTAATGCAAGCTGAAAGGAAGAAAAAATGAATCAGATGGTAAAAATGTTTTTAATATTTATAAAGATAGGTACCTTTACTTTAGGTGGAGGGTATGCAATGATTCCTCTGATCCAAGAAGAAATTGTAGAAAAGAATAAGTGGATTGAAGAAGAAGAATTTATTGATAGTATTGCGTTAGCCCAAAGTATACCTGGGGCATTGGCTATTAATAGTTCTACTTACATCGGATATAGACTCTTTGGTTTAAAAGGGGCATTATTAGGATGTCTAGGAGCAATGATGCCCTCTGTAATCATTATTTTAATCGTTGCTACGTTTTTTACAAAGTTTCAAAATATGACATGGATTGAATCTATGTTTAAAGGCATACGACCAGCTGTAGTAGCTTTGATTGTAGCATCTGTTATGAAACTAGGGAAATCATTACCCAAAAGTTTTTTAAATATAGCTTGGGTGATTGGAACCGTATTAGGGATTGTCCTATTTCATATACATCCAATACTGATCATTATTTTTTCGGGATTACTCGGATATAAGCTTTTTAAGGGAGAAAAATTTGATGAAAACAATTCTTGAAATATTTTTTGCATTTATAAAAATCGGTTCTTTTAGCTTTGGTGGTGGCTTGGCTATGTTGCCACTTATAGAAAAAGAGATTGTAATCAATCATCACTGGATTACATCAAAAGAATTTGTAGATATTATCGCGATTGCACAAATGACACCAGGCCCCATAGCTGTAAACTCTTCTACATTTGTAGGATATAAAGTTGCATCCGTGTTGGGGGCGTTGGCAGGGAGTGTTGGGGTTGTCATCACATCCTTTATATTGATTACGATCGTCGCAAAGTATTTTGTACAAGTTAAGGATCATAAAGCGACAAAAGCTGTATTTAAAGGAATTAGACCTGCTGTATTGGGACTTATATTAAGTGCAGGCGTATCTGTTGGAAAGACTGCTTTGATAGATTTTAAAAGTATCTTTATTGCTATTGTTGTATTTTGGGGTTTAATAAAGCTGAAACTTCATCCAATACTGGGTATTGGATTAGCAGCTGCAATGGGCGCTTTTTTATATTAAAAGAAAACCAGAAGATAGGTTATTGAATGGTGTTTAGTATCCTAATTATTTTTATAGATTATGCTATATATGGAATATGAGAGTAGTCACGGAAACTAATGTATAAAATTTAATTTTTATGCAATACATTAAAAATCCATAAATTTTATCATTAGAGCTCATTTTTATATAAA
>NZ_SLWV01000031.1 GCF_004345705.1 Marinisporobacter balticus | reverse complement strand
AAAATATAGTGATAAAATATAAAAAACACTCGAATGATCGATTTTCTTTTGTTGAAATTTCTCAAAAGTTAGCTTATAATTGATTTAATACAAAAACGCAAGAAAAGTCCAGAAATGATTTCGCCGTCATTGGACTTTTCAAAGGGTTCTTTGGATTCTTTTAATATGCATTTTTCAATTAAATATATAATAACACAACACATGTATTGTGTTCAAGTATTTTAATAGAAAATTTATTGTATATTCTTGGAATCCACCTGCGTAAATCAAGGGGGATTTTAAAATGTCAAAAGATAATATTTATAACAATCCAGAAATATTGCAATTTTTATTGTGGGAGCAATCAACCAAAGACACCATTGATTTTAAAAAGATATATGTAGATGTGGCTGGCGATCTAATAGCAGGGTTGTTATTAAGCCAATTAATTTATTGGTATCTGCCGAGCAAAGAAGGTACAACAAAGCTACGCGTTAAAAAAGATGGAGAATTGTGGCTTGCGAAAAGCAGGACCGATTGGTATGAAGAAATAAGGATATCTCCAAAACAATATGATAGAGCGATTAAGATTCTAAAGGAAAAAAACATAGTTGAAACACAGCTTTTCAAGTTTAGTGGATCACCAATGATCCATATAAAATTAAAACTTGATAACTTGATAATACTTAAAAACGAGATATTCAAAAATCAAGCTGAAAGCATTGTAAATACCCAATTTACCCAAAAGGTAAAAACGGTAGAAGGATTGGAAACACCCATTTTACCCAAAGGTGAAAATGGATATTCCCCAAAGGGTAAAATGGATATTCCCCAAAGGGTAAAATCTTTAACAGAGAGTACTACAAAAATTACTACAGAGATTACTCAGTCAGTCCCAGAAAATAAAATAGACGAACAGACAGACATAGAAAATACATATAATACAGTTATAGGAAAAATAGAAATAAATCTTTACAAAGAAGATGTGAGCGATTTATTAAAGAATACAATTAAAAAGTTACTGGAGCTTAACCAGTTAAAAATAAAAAATACTACACTTAATAGCCAACAGATTCATAAGCAGTTATTAAAATTAAATGTTAATATTTGCGATTATGCCCTAAATAAATTTAAGCAAGTACAATCAGAGCGAGAGATTAAAAATAGATTCAACTATTTCATGATTCTTTTGTTAAATGCTATAGAGGAATATAGTGCTAATAATATGCTTTAAAAGTTGTACAAGCTACGCAAGGGAATAAAAATAATTAAAGTAATAGTATTCCTTATTTAAATAAAAAAATACGCTTAAAATCAAAATAAAACGGTTTTAATTTTAAGATATTGTAGAAATACAATGTCTATTTTTCATGTCCTAAATATAATTTTAGCGCATGATAAAGCTCCTGGTCTTATTGATCCAGGAGCCATTTGAAATTATTCTTCAATTTCATAACCACCAAACATTTTAGGTGAAGCCAATTTCTTTTTGTACGTATCATAATAATATACACTCACAGCGCTATCTTTTTTAACTTTTTCACAATTATAGAGAACTGTTTGTACAGTGTTTGCTATTTGTTCAGCAAACCTTTCCTGCTCATGCTTAGGTGAATAATACCATGAATCACTAACTGTCACATATACAATAGACCAATCGTTGATAGTAGCAGGTTTTATATCGATAATTACACCTTCACTTTTTGAGATCATTTCATTTAAAGTATCTATGAACAATTTATCTAATTTTTCTTTTACTGCTGCTTCACTTGGATATGCAATGGTTATATTTTCAAGTTTCCCATATTTAAAATCATCATGAGCATCTTCTATTTGTATCCCTTCTGCTTTTTCTCCTTTTTCGCCATAAAATTCAAGAATGTTTGGAGGTTGCGGATGATCTTTTAAATCAAATCGCATAGATGCTATTCCACCAATATATCCAGTTGGCCAATCAGAAACATTAAATGTATGAGTAGCTTTTCCATCTTTAACTTCAATAAATTCGCTTAATGATTTAAAGTTATTCATATCGGCATTCATTAGCGAAGTCTCTAATAAAGTACCATTAGGAGCATTTGTCTCAATTGTTGCAATTACATTTTTTTCTTCTACTTTCAAACTCATAGTTGCTTTAAATTCTTTTAATGATTCTTCTTTAGATTCTTTCTTTACTTCTTCAACTTGTTTATTCTCTGGTTTTTCATTTGCAATGGCAGCATCTGTTTTAGATGGAGAAGAATCCATTGAAACACCTAAAATAAATAGACAAAGACTTAGGCCTAAACCTATTACAATAGGTTTTTTAGGCTTTTTCTTTATAAACCTATAAATCAAAACTACTAAACAAACTAAAAAACCTAAGACACCAATCATACCAATGAATGCATCCATATTTATCACCCTTCTTTACATTTTAGGTAGATTATAACACTTAAAACATACTAATTATGTAAAATATTGTCGATCATCTATTTTTTACTGCTTTTAATGTTTAAAATAATCCACATTTAAAAAACTTAAATTGGAATATTTTACATAAAGGAGATAGGAATATTTTGTCGAAACATGACCAAAAGTAAAAAGTGAGGTTGCTGATGGAAAAAATAAAAGTGCTAATTATAGATGATAATAAAGAGGCCTGTGAAATTTTAAAAGAGATAATATCCAGACAAGAGGATATGGAAGTAGTTGGTATAGCTAATAATGGAAAAGAAGCTATACAAATGATAATAGAAGTTGAACCAGATATCATGCTGCTTGACATAATAATGCCACACCTTGATGGCTTAGGAGTTTTGGGTAAATTAAATAAATCAAGACCAAAAATAATGGTGATTTCTTCATCAGGACAAGATAACGTTACCAGAGAAGCAATTAGGTTAGGAGCAGATTACTTTTTGATCAAACCTATAGATATTAATGAAACTGTTAATAGAATTAGGCAAATAATGAAATCTTCTGAATGTTCACTTAATGTTGAAGATAGTAGTATGCATAGATACAGAAATAATCAAAATGAATTTTTTGAAATAGAAATAAAAAAAATCTTTTTTGAATTAGGTATCCCAAGCCATTTAAAAGGTTTTTTGTATTTAAAAGAATCAATAGAAATGATTTTTATAAGAAAAGAACTAGACATCGAAATGAAAACAATATATGCATACCTGGCAAAAAAACATAGTTCAAACGCAGACAGAATTAGAAAAGATATTAGACATGCAATAGAATCAACATGGCTTCGAGGAAATAAAGATAATATTATCAAATACTTTTCTGAAAAACCTACAAACAAAGAATTTATATCAATAATAGTTCAAAAATTATATTTATAATCGAATAAAGTCGAATATAATAAATTTCAAAAGACCTTTTGGGGTCTTTTTTGTCGATATATGTATATATTTAGACAAAAAAGTACACTTTAGTACATTTTCAACATTATTATTAAAATTTTGTTTATAATAAAGGCATAGCAAAACACATGTGCATTTTAAAAAATCTGTATAATAAAAAAAGAATTGATTCTTAACGTAAAGAAATGTAAAATATTATCAAGAACATATGTTCGAAAATAAAACTCGAGTTTTCGCCACTACAACTTTGAGGGGGAAAAGGGAATGATCAAGGTAAAAAATGAAATGCTGAAAAAAATTAATCTAGATGATGATGAACAAGACTTATACGAAAAAATTTCTAAAATGATTGATAAATTTAAAAAAGCATCCTAAAATTATTCTTTAGGATGCTTTTTTGCTAACCGCGTTATTTCTAATGCTTGATCGACCATATCTAATATCCATTTTCTTTTCTCATCTGTAAGATCTTCATTTTCTTTAACAAATCCCTTATCAATAAATTTTTGCAAAATATTATCTGCCATTCTCTCTTTTTTAGATATTCCGTCTTCAATATGTCCAGCTGCTATCATAAGATCTTCATAAGTTATATTACTATGCGATGCATCAGCGAGCTTTTTTATAATTTCAGCAGAGGGGGCTTTATCTCTTTTAGCATTGATATAGTTTGATATATAAGCTCTACTGACTCCACAATCTTGATAATAATCTTCATTTGTTCTATTTCCTTTGGCTTTCAACAACATTTCACTAAATTTATGCTTATCAAACATAATATCTCTCCTACTCATTTTCAAATTCCATACATACTTTTAAAATATTAATTATAGTTTATCGTAAAAATATTTAACAATCAAATAAAATTAAATAAATTTTCGTAAATATATTGACGAGCCACCCAAGAAGTGGTAATCTATAAATGTAACGTAAATACATTTACGAAATACAGGAGGAATACATGAAACCTAATATACTTAAAATACAAAAATTAGTAGATGAAAAGTTTGAAGGAAACAAAACATCATTTGCCAGATCAATTGGTGTTAAACGCTCGCAAGTATCTGTTATTTTAAATGATGGAGTTGGTGCTGGAATAAAATTTTTTGGAGGTTTAATAAAGTATTGTGACGAACATAATTTGAATTTTAGAGAATATATTTTTTTGCAATAACAGTAAATAAATTTACGTTGCTTACTTTTAGTTTAACGTAGGTCATTGGGTAATACCATATATTGGTTAACCAAAATTAACATAAGGAGGGAATAAAGGTGAAAAGTAGAGTACCAGATTTGATGAAAGAATTCAGAGTAAAATCCGGATTATCTCAAACTCAAATGGCTCAAATAGGTGGGGTAAGCCAGTCGACTTATGCAAGGTATGAATCAAAACAAGCTAATATACCCACGGATGTAGTTCGACGAATTGCAGATCAATTGAATTTTCCTAGATTGGCAATAGAACACAATAATGAAAATAATTTAGGATTTTTCAAAACCTTGTATTTGGACAAAGTTGACGACCATTATTTAATAGTCCTGTATAGAATGGTCAAGGAGCTTAAAGAAGCAATAACAGCTACAGAAAAGATCATTGAACTTCTGTTAAATAAACAAGGAGAATTAACTGAAGAAGAACTTGAAGAACTCTATAAACAAGAACTTCAAGTAGCAGATGTTAGAACATGCATGAACATGCACTGGGCTTCATTAGCAAAATATTTTAGTCAGTTCAAAATAAAGGTGCTTGAAAAACTACAAGCTGCACGAATGAAAAAAAAGAAGTACTGCTCCTAGAGAGGATGATCCAATTTGAAAAAAACATAAAAAAATCTTTGAAGAGCTGGAGACTCAACAAAGATTACTTGTTAAAAACTTATATCTAAATTATACCACAAAGGAGGCGGTTTTAAAAGGTGAATCTAATTAAATTAGAACGATTTGGATACAGAAAAAGAACAAATTTCAAAATCGCAATAATTTTTCTAGTATTAGTATTTACAACTTTCTTAATAATTATACAAAAATTTTACCAGAGGTGATTATATGGCAAAAAAATATTATTGGCTAAAGCTTAAGGATAATTTTTTCGATAGAGAAGAAATTAAATTGGTTGAGAATATGCCTAATGGAGAAAAATACATTAATTTTTATTTAAAATTGTTGTTGAAGAGCATAGGAACAGAAGGGAAATTGATGTTTAGAAATACAATACCCTATACACCCGAAATGTTGTCAAGTATTACAAATACAGATATAGACACAGTTAAAGTCGCAACAGATTTATTTGTAAAACTAGGCTTAATGGACATTTTGGATGATGGAGCGTTATTCATGCTAGAAACTAAAAACATGATTGGTCATGAAACAGAATGGGCGAAGAAAAAAAGAGAGTACAGAGAAAAAAAAGAGGACAATGTCCTTAAATTGTCCGAGCCTAGTCCTCGCGATGTCCGACAAGAGATAGATATAGATATAGATATAGAGTTAGATAAAGATAAAGATAAAAACAATAAAAAAATAAAATATCATGATTTTGTTTTTATGACTGCAATCGAATACAAAAAATTAATTGAAGAATTTGGAGAAGAACTTATAAGCGAAAAAATAGAAGATCTCAATAACTGGAAAGGTGGGAAAGGAAAGAAAACAAAAAGTGATTATCTCACTATTAGATCATGGATTAAAAAAGATAAAAAGAAAGAAAAAGAAAAGCAGTTAGATCCATATGCTCAGTATCAAGTAACTAGTTAAGAGGTGAGGCTATGATTCAAAATTTAAATCTAGAACAATCAATACTTAGCTGTATGATACAAGATTATAATTGCGCTAAGGAAGGATTCATATTAACAGAAAATGATTTTGTTAGTAATACACACAAAGCAATATTTGAAGCAATCAAAGAAATGGTACAAGACAATAAACAAATTGATCACCTAACATTAGCTGAACATATGAACCAGAAAATCAATATCACGGAGCTAATAGCATTATCTAATGCAGAACCGACAACAACAAATTTTTTAAACTACATGAAACAGCTTAAAGGAGTTACAAATCGAAGGAGTTATTATTATCTGGCACAAGAAATAATGGAAAAAGCTAAAGCAGGAGAAGATGTTTCAGAATTTACGGAACAGGAAGTATTTAAGCTTAATGAAACGGTTGAATCAGCAGAGTTTACAGAAACAAAAGATATTGTCTTTGAAGTGCTGGATGGGATAGAAGAAAGATATAAAATCAATGGAATTAGTGGTGTTACAACAGGGTATAAGGCGCTAGATAGAATGACAGATGGACTGCAAAAGCAAGATTTGATTTACTTGGCAGCAAGACCAAGTATGGGTAAAACAGCATTAGCAGTTAATATTGGACAGAATGCAGCAGAAAAAGGAAACAAAGTTGCGATATTCAGTTTTGAAATGTCAAAAGAAGCATTAATAAAACGCATGGTAATGAGTGAAGCAATAGTAAGCGATGAAAAGATTCGCGGGAAATCCATGGGAGATAATGACTGGGGAAGATTAGCAAAAGCTACCAACATATTATACCGAAGAAATATCTTTATAAGCGATAAAGCAAATAGCACAGTAGCAGAAATGAAAAGCATGGCAAGAAAACTGAAAAGAAGAAAAGGATTAGATCTTATCATAATAGACTACCTACAAATGGTACGAGCAATAGAAGGCAGTAGCAGAAGAGAACAAGTTGAAAGCATATCAAGAAATCTTAAAAATTTAGCAAAAGAAATAGATGTACCAGTAATAGTTATAAGTTCTTTAAGCAGAGCAAACACACAAAGATCAAATAACAAACCAATCCTTTCTGATTTGAGAGAAACAGGACAAATTGAATATGATGCAGACATAGTAATGTTCATACATAGGGAAGAGTATTATGATCCATCTTCCGAGAACAGAGGTGAAGCTGAAATCATAATTGCAAAACAACGGAATGGCCCGGTAGGAATTGTAAAACTAGGTTGGGTGGCACCATGTACAAAGTTTATTGATTATGAGTCGTTAGAAAAGCATAGGAGGTCGTAATATGAACAAATGGCATATATATTCTGCTTTGAAAAATGGTTCGGATATAGTTTTAGGAGACTTAGAAAAAATGAGTGCTGAAGAAGTCAAAGAAGGTGTAATTGAGTACTTTCTAATGAGCAACAGGAGCGGATCGGAATGTGCGTAGAAGATTTTATAAGAGGAGGAACAGATGATGAAAGAAACAAGTGAAAATATAGAAAAAAGAGTTAGTAAAATTGAAAAAAAAATAGCTGAACTTGAAGGACGAGTTCAAGTTCAACCGAAAGAATTTGATACTGAAAGTTTTATACAGACTGTAAAAGTTAACCTACCACCATTTTTAAATAACATTGATGTTAGTGAAGGTTCTATAACAAATGATATTTTAAGAACTATTGCATATGCTCTTCAACAAGCTTCAAAGGAACTTTAATTGTAGATGTTTCATTAAGACCTGTAGCTGATGCTTCTACAATCAAGTAGTTAATATCATTTAGAACTTCTTTAGAAATACTATAAATTTTTTCAACAGTATGACCTAATCCGTTAGGATTTTCAAAAGTAGAATCAGAAAATTGATGTGAAACGATAGCATATGCTAGTTTCCCACATTCTTTTTCAAATTCAGTTTGATTTTTAGATGTAGGTAATAACTCAAATAACCCATATTTAATAATTGGTGTTTCATCTGTAAGTAAAACTTTGATGAACTTTTGATTAAAACATTCAAAACCTTCAACAGTTTCATTTAAAACTAAATCGCCTTCTAAAAAGTCAAATTTAATATCTTTTTTATAATCAGAGACTGCTAATCTTGGTTGAATATTTGAACAAATTGGATTTGTTGGGTTCCATTTCATATATATCACCTCCCTTTTAAAAGATTTTACCATATTAGGGATAAAAAGAAAAAATATAAACAAATAGGTGAGTTAGATGTGCGAGAAACGAGAATTAGAAAATCAAATATGCGTTAATGATTTCTTTAGCACGAATGAATGTTTAGAAATGATATCAGATTTATATTTTGATGGATACAAGCTTTTAGAAATGCTAGAAGCAGTAAAAGAAAATCTAGGGGGGAAGCACAATGGCAAGATTGCAAATAGGTAAAAATTATAGAGTTAAATCAAGTAGTAAGAAAAAAGAATTTGCAGGGCAATTGATCGGGAAGTATGAAAGATTCTATTTGTTTCAGACAGAACATTACAGAGAAGCTGTTTTAAAGTCAATGATAACAACAGGCGAATACACAGTTGAAGCGGTTAAAAGCAAAAAAACAAGAGCAGGGAAGAAGAAAGAATGTGCTTAAAAAATGAGAAAGCTAATCATTATTGGTAAAGATCAAGCGAGTGAATTAAGCTTTGAAGAAGTATATGAACGATATGAAAATCTAGTATATAAAAGAGCACAAACATATAGAAATTTTTACGATATTGATGATTTGAAGCAGACAGCAAGAATCGGTTTATGGAATGCATATAAAAAATATGATGTATCAACTGGAACTGCATTTGGAGCATTTGCAGATAAGGTAATTACAAATGAGTTACGGATGTTCAATAGAGTAAGGAACGTAAGATTTACAAGGAAAACAGCAAAAGTGAAAGGCTTAAGTAGCTTAGAAGAAAAACTTGATAATAGCGAAGTACAAACAGTAAGTGATTTGATAGTAGATCAAACTGATTTCACAGAGAAAATTATAGAAAAAGATATTGTTGTAAGAGCAATAGATAGAATTCAAAAGCTTTCTCCAAAGGAGCAATACATAATATTTAGCTACATAAAAGGGGTAAAGCAAAGAGTTATAGCAGAAAAAATCGGTGTAACACAAACAGCAGTAGCAAAAGTGATAAGCAGAAAATTGAAAGGGGCAAGTTAAAAAATGAAACTTAATGATTATCAAAAGAAAGCAATGAGAACAGATGTAAAACTAGAGGATGAAAAACAAAATATTCTTAATGCGGCAATGGGCATGAGCGGAGAAGCTGCGGAAACATTAGAACACATGAAAAAAGTATTGTTCCAAGGACATAAACTAGATAAAGCAAAGCTAATAGAAGAAACAGGAGACGTGTTCTGGTATGTAGCAAAAATGGCAGAAGCATTGGGCATAGATCTAAGTTGTATAGCATCTTATAACATAGCAAAGCTAGAAGCAAGGTATCCAAAAGGTTTTGAAGCTAAAAGATCTATAGACAGAGATGAAGAAAAATGAAGAAAATAATAAGTAGACAATGCTACAACTGCATTAATTTTGTAAAGAAAAAATGCGAAGGGAAAGAGAGCGTGATCCCATGTCTGCTATACAAGAAAATATAGAGTTTGATTGTTGCAGAAGAATGAAATACAACCCAATTTTCCATGAAAAGCATGGGAAGACACTAACAGATGAAGAACTTGAATATTTATGTAAGTTTTGGGAGTTTGATGAATTGAGTACAATGTCAATGGCCCTAGGGAAAACGGAAAGTACATTAGCAGCTAAAGTACATCAATTGAGGAAGTCGGGAAGATTCGAATATTATAAAAATCGTGGAAAGTATTACTAAAGTTAAGCACAAAAGTTGTAGTTAGCGACAATGAAAGAAGGTGAGGACATAATTCAAATATTAGAATTATTTGGCGGAATTGGAGCACCAAGAAAAGCCTTGATCAATTTAGGAATACCAATCAGATCGATAGATTATGTAGAAATAGATGAAAAAGCAGTAAGGAGCTACAATGCAATATTTAACAAAGATCTAAAATACAAAACGCAATCTGTGGTTGGTTGGAATCTTAAACCAGATATCCTTATTCACGGTTCTCCGTGTCAAGATTTTAGTATAGCAGGAAAACAAAAAGGAGCGGATCTAGGGAAAAGAACAAGATCTTCTTTGATGTGGGAAACTATAAATATTATAAAGCAGATGGGGGTTTGGAAACCTAAATTTGTTATATGGGAAAATGTTAAAAATGTACTATCGAAACATATGAGGCATAACTTCAATAAATACTTAGATGAAATGAATAATATGGGTTATACAAGTAATTTTGAAATATTAAACGCAATAGATTTTGGATTGCCGCAAAAAAGAGAAAGGGTATTTACAGTAAGTTGTTTGAGCGGAACGTTTTTTAACTTCAACATACTTGAAAAACAAAAAACACCTAACATAAGTGAGCTTTTAGAAGATACAGAAGAAGAAAAGTATATAGTGACTCAACCGAGTATGCTTAAAAAAATTAATATTAAAGATGGAGTTTTTGGTGGAAGGGTAGAAATTATAAAAGATTTCTGCAAGACAATTACTACAAAACAAATGAGATGCCCTAATAGTGGTGTAATTGATTTAGGGGATGGTAGATACAGATATCTAACTGAACTAGAGTGTTGGAGGTTACAAGGTTATTCGGATGAAGATTTTTATAATGCATTAAGTGTTCATCCAGGCAGAAAAGGTAAATTAAACGGAGCGTTATATAAGCAAGCAGGTAATTCAATTCCAATACCCATACTTGAATCAATATTTAAAGAATTAATTCAAAGTGAAATACATTTAAAAACCAAGTGTGGTTAAGGGTTAAGTTTGTGCAAAAGGAGAGATTGGAAATATGAAAATTGATATATTAGAAATTAATAATTTGCTAGATAAAGAAATTGAATTTGCTAAACAAGTAAATCCGCAAATGGCAATGGGGATGGCTCAAATTAAAAAAATAATTAATAAGTTAAATGCTGAAAAAGAAACAGGTAACGAAAAACAAGAGTTTGAGCTTGGTGATACTGCTTACATGATAGATGAAGATTACAAATGTTTTGAATCTACAGTATTTAGGATAACTCTTAATAGAAAAGGTATATATGATTATGACACGTATGATGCAGATTTTGGAGCAAGAGATATCGGGGAATGGGTGTTCAAATCTGAACAAGAAAGAGAAATGTATTTAAGGACAATGTTTAGTCATTAAGGGATTATTTAACGAATAGAGAGGAGAATTTACATGAGTGCAAATCCTTATAAAATTTTAGATAAAGTTGATGGAGATACAATAATTTATTGTGAATCAACAAAAGTCATGTTAGACCAGAATCTTGATTTAAAATTAATTTGGGAAACGAATGAAGGACAGTATTATCTGACATTAGACAGTATCTATGAGCAAGTAAAAAAGAAAATAGAAAGCAAAATGAAAGAAGCAGGATTGTCATTATCAAAGAAATATATTCCTTTTATTCGAGTGTCTTACGAAACTGGATTATGGGGTGTGATTTTTGAAATAGGCAACTACGGAGAATCACAATGGATAGTACATGGCATTACAAAAGGGTATGCATAAAATAGAATGTTAGGTTAAGTGAAAGGGGATAAAAATGAGTACAAAACTTTATGATATATCGAATTGGTGCAGGCAAGGGTCAGAATTAAAAAGCTACCCATATATAGGAGAAATAGATATTGATTTAAACATAGGTAAAGTTGTAAAAGTGGGAGAAAGTTATTTTTCTATAGGAGTTTTAAGCCACGTTGAGAAAAATGCAGGAGCAAGAGAAATTGAAATAGATTTTGAGCCAGAAGATAAAGACTACGAAAACAATCTTATTTGCCCTTATTGTGGATATGAGGATAAAGATTCTTGGGAGTTATCAGATGATGATGAAAAACATAGATGTGGCAGATGTGGTGCTATCGTATCATACGAGAGGGTGGTTACAGTAGAATACAATGCTTCTCCTGTAGAACCACCTGGCATTGTAACGGCAAATTGGATTTAAGATTAGTCGCTAAAATAAGATTTAGAGCGAAAGGATTGAGAAAATGTTGAATAATATTGTTGAAGGAATTGTGAAAAAAAATTCAAATAATCCTTTTTCAAAAAAACTTGAAGGATTAAAGATAGTAGCATCGTTAGATTATTGGGAAAATAAAAGCTTTATAGTGTATGGAACAAATGAAAACAAAGAATCTCAACCAGAATTTTTAAAATTAACACAGGCAATATATGAATTTAACAAAGAGGATATGGGACTAGAAAGTTTAGAAACTTTTAGAAAAGATTGGAAAGATGGATTAATTGATGGACATTATGTTATACCAAAAGAAGATCTAGAAATTACTGAGATATTAGTAAGGAGAGGTAAGGATGGAAATATTGACAAGGGCAGAAATAGATCAACTTAAAAAAGAAGATTTGACATGGGTTACTGGATATTTAAAAGAGAAAACTGTATTTGATGCAGATGCTATTCAAAAAAAATGGGAAAGAATGATTTTAACTTGCGATGAATTAGAGACTGAAAATGAATGGCTTAAAAAAACAAACAAAGCAGTAGATGATATGTACCAGAAACAACATGCACTAAATCGTGAGTTAATGCAAATATTGAGAAGAGTCTTGGATACAAAAGATAATATCACATATGAGGAAATTATGATGTTTTTAGACAAAGCAGAAAAGGCAAAGAAGGTGATGAAGTAATGGCTATAAATATGATGTGTATGAATAGCGAATGTAAATATTATTGGGAAGACATGTGTACAAGAAATGTAAATGAGGAAAGAATTTTTATTAATGCAGATGGTAAATGTGTAAGTTTTGAAAAAGGGAAAAGCGATTGGTACGAAGATGAAGAAAAAGCAGAGAAAGTGGAGAAAACGAGTGATAAAAAATTTAATTGTTATGATTGTATTTGGGCGACAGATAAATGCAAAATGAGTGGGAGCGATCAATACAATAAATTTTTAAAAGATATTGAAAAATGTAATTTTGTAGGAGAAGTTGATAATTCGTTAGGTTGTTCGTTTAACAAATTAAGTGATGATAATATTTAAATATACGCAAAATTGAGGGTTAGGAGGAAAAGAATGAAAGAAATAAATTTAGAAGAACGAATTGAAAAATTAGAAAAAAAGGTGGCTGAATTAGAGAAAAAAACTCAGCCAAAAGAAATATCAGAAGTAAGTACAAAAATTATTGATTGTCTGAAAGAAGCTTCTTTAAACTCGCTACTGTAATTTTTAAACTTAAATCCATAGATAATGTTGTTGTAAAAGCTGCTAAAGAGGTAATAAGTTCAATGGTATCAATTTTATTATTTTCGTTAGCATGCTTTTTCAATGCATTTAAAATAGATTCATTTAATTTTGGAGCTTCTTCTTTAAGAATTTCTTTTTTAACTTCATTAAAAACTTTTTCTATAGCTTCGTTGCTAATTGACATATTTTTACACCACCTTTCAAAATATTAATTCGATAAAAAGAAGAAGAATCCTTTAATAATACTTACATAAGAGAATTATAGGAGGTTAAATTGAAGATTTGTTTTCATAAATGGGAAGTGATCGAAGAGCAAAGATTATATAAATACTTAGAGTGTAAGAAATGCGGAAAAAGGGAAATAAAAGATTATAGCTTTGAAAATGGGTATCAGCCTATGAGGTATCCTAATTGGGAAAAGAAAAAACGTAACTAAATATAAGATTTGGGAGGAAAAATAAAATGGATATAATGCTTCAAAAATTGCAAATGGAAATGGCTATTAAAGAAATGGTTAAAATGATGCCAGAGCAGATACAACTTTGTAAATTAGTCGCAGAACAACAGAAAATTTATTTTGATGAGTTAGTGAAACAAGGATTTACAGAAAATCAAGCATTGGAAATAGTCAAAGTACATGGAATAGATACAGGTAGAATTTCAAAAATGAATGGGACACAAAATGAATAATTAAGCTAAAGCTTTACGACAAAAAAGAAAGGAGAATTTAATATGGATTATAAAAATGTTTTAGAAAATCAAATAAAAGAGTTAGAAAAATTAAATAGTAGATTGGTTGAAAGCTGTGAGAAGGAAGAAAAAGTTTGTGAAGTGGCCCGAACGATCATGGAGATAGCAAAAACTGCAAAGGACTTAATTTAAAAAAGTGAATAATGGGTAAAGGCAAAGGTTTAGGAGGAAAAACAAAATGAGATTAACTTTGAAAAAAGGCTTATGTGATAAAGACTATAAACTAAAAGATGGAATTGGATTAGATCCATTTAAGATAGCAGTTAATGCATTAGGAGAATATGAGGATAAAAATGAGGAAGAAGCAAAGAAAGCAATAATCGGATGTGGAAGTCGTGATAATTCGAATTTAGAAGTATTAAGAAATAAAGGAATAGGAACGAATCCACCACCAAATACACCTAGTCCAGGAGCACCAGGAAGTAGAAAAAGTGGAATGACTATAAAAGTAAGTGTAACAGATACTAAACCATTTGAACAAATACTAGATATTATAGGACAAATAATGCAAGACGAGAGAATAGACAAGAATATCAAACAAGAATACAAAAATAAGATTACGGAAATTATCCGTTAAAGCTTGAATTTGTTTGTCGGCTGGGGATCAAATACGTACTACATAAATACAAGGCTCTAGTGTATAACCCAGGTACACTAGGAGCCAAGGGAGGATTTTTAAGAATGAATTTACATATAGCAATTGGCAGATTAACAAAACCGGTAGAGTTGAGGTTTACACAAAGCGGAAAAGCAAAAGCAACAGGAACCATCGCAGTAGATAGAAGATTTCAAAAAGATAAAACAGATTTTATACCTGTAGAAGTTTGGGGAAACCCAGCTGAAAAATATTTTGCTCCATATGGACACAAAGGCAGATTAACAAGAGTTACAGGAGAATTACATATAGACAAATGGAAAGATGAAGAAGGGAACTGGAAAGAAAGATCATATATTGCAGCAAGCGAAGTGAAATTTTTAGATAAAGTTGAAGGGCAAGATGCATCGCCGATAGATCCAGATGGATTTCAAGTAGATGATGACGATTCAGATATTCCATTTTAAACCAATTGAAGTTGGAAATTGTGCATAAAACATGTGGAAATTAAATATTTATGCACGATTGAAACATAATTTCAAAACCATAATTACAAAAAACCCATAAAAACGTTGGAAATAAAAAGATAGAGCAATATTAGGGTTAAGTACCACAATAAGCATTTTGTTACATTCAACATAAAAAAGGGGGATTTCAGATGATTTGTGAAATGGGGGAAATTAGTAAAAAAAGCAAGGCAGATATAGTATATGAAATTTTGATTGCAGTTTTGGCATTAGTGGCTGTTATCACAAATATTATAGATTTTTCAAAAAACATAAATATGGAAGTGTTAAACAATGGAATTTTAATAGTATTTGCTACAGATTATTTTAGCAGAATGTTTTTTTCGAGAAATAAAAAAAAGTTTTTCAAAGAAAACATTTTAGATTTAATAGCAATAATACCTTTCAATTCATTATTTCGAGCGTTTAGAATTGTAAGATTAGTTAAAGTGGTAAGATTAACAAAAGCTATCAAAATTCTAAGAGTGTTTACATTTTCGAAAAAGTTTCACAACACTATAAAAAAATTTCTAAGAACAAATGGATTTATTTACATGATATATATAACAATATTTATCATATTTTTAGGATCAATTTTGTTATATATAGTTGAGAAAAACAACGTAGTAACAACTTATGAGGATGCAGTATGGCTTAGCTTTTGTTCAGCTTCATTGTTCGGTTACGAAGGAATTGAAACATTAAGTCTAGCAGGGAAAATAATAACAGGAACTTTAGTAATATCGGGTATATTTTTTACAGGAATGTTTACTGCAACATCGGCAACGTTTTTCATTAGAAAACAAAAAAATGCAAAAATCGAAGCAATTGAAAATAGAATAATAGATCTTTCAGATTTAAATATTCAACAATTTGATGAAGCTATGAATTATATAAAATACGTTAGAAGTAGATAAGTTCAACAGAGGGGGAAGCATATGACAGAAATACGTTGCAAAAAGTGCGGTAGAGTATTGTGCGAAGCAAATGGGAAAGTCAAAATAAGATGCAGGAAATGTGGAGAATGGAATTACATAGATACAGATACAGCGGACCAAGCGTCCCAGGGTAAATAAATCCCTGGGACTTTCTGCTTTGGGGTAGTACCAGCGAAGCTGTCATGAAGGGCAAAGTATATTACAAATAATGTAAATGAAATTTCCTTAGATGTATCACAAACACACTTCTGTTACTTTGATTTTAATTGAATGTATATGAGTATTTGCAATTATTTAAGGTGTTTTTTCTTAAATTAAAGTATGTATTTATATACACGATTAATAGATTTATACACCTTTCGACATGAAAACAGGATTCTCAATCCTAATAAAATTTAATGCATTTTCGATTGATTTGAATGATTTTTCATAGGAAATAGCTTAATTTGATTGATATTTCCAAAAAATTTCAAAATACTTTGCCCCTGGTGACAGCTTCGCTGGTATTACCCCGCTTTTTAAATTAAAAAAATGAGGAGATGAATACAATGAAAAATGAATATATAAGAAAAACAATAATTTGGTTAAAAATGTATAGTTCCTTAAAAATGTCAGTAGAAATTTTGGAAGAAGAATTAGAAGCACAAGAAGGAATCAAAAGAGGAGAAATATCAGCAATTGATTTTGGAAAAGAAAAAATTAGTCAATCGTATAAATTTAATAGTGTAGTGGAAGATGAAGCGATAGAAAATATAGATAGGATATATTTACTCATTAAACAAATAGAAACCACAAAGTTTACACTAAAAAAAATAGAAAAATCTATTTCTGTGTTATCAGAAAAAGAAAGGCAACTGATTGAATTAAAATACATCGATGATCAAAGACTGAGTTGGGGAGAAATTTCTAAAAAAATAGGATACTCAATAGATCATTGTCAAGGATACTTAAAAAAGCACACACTTGAAAAAATCAGTGTGGCAATATATGGATTGGATGCTTTAAGTGCAATAGAAAATGCAAGTTAACAGTTTTTTAACAGTTTTCTAAAGAAAAAGCATGTTATTATAGTAATATAGAAAAATACTTAAGACACCTATAAGCTTTGCAGGTGTCTTTTTTTATGCAAAAGAAAAGAGGTGAGAGTGTGATGGGAAAATATAAATTTAATACTAGATGGAATGAGGATGAACTTAAATGCGCATGCCTATTTGGAAATCCTGGTTGTGACAGATTCAAAACATGCGAGACATTAGAACTCACACTTAATCCATATGGAGACATAGAAGAATGCATGAAGGCTAGGAAATACAAAAGGAAAAAAGGTGCATTAAGGCAGATGAACAAAGATGGGTAAAAAAAGACCTGCTAATCCGATCAAAGACATAGAAAGAGTATTTGATATTCAAGATTACTTAAAATATAAAAATGAAAGGGACTACACATTATTTGCTTTAGGAATTGGAACAGGTTATAGGGCAGGAGATCTGATAGAGTTAAGAGTAAGAGATGTGAAAAAAGCATTAAGGATAGGATATTTTTTAATATTAGAAAATAAGAAAAAGAATACACAGAATATAAGAAAAGAAAACATTAAACCACGCGAAGCAAAAATACCAAAGAAGTTAGAGAAAATATTAAAAGACTACACAAAGGATAAAAAAGATTATGAGTTTATGTTTAAGTCTAGGAAAGGCACTGGATCTATTCAGGTTAAGCAAGTAAGCAGGATATTAAGTGAAGCAGGTGAAAAATTTGGATTATACAACATTACTGCTCATAGTATGAGAAAAACATATGCTTATACAATTTACCGAGAAAGTGGATTTGATATAGTTGCAGTGAAAGAAATGCTAGGTCATGCAACTATCGAAATAACAAAAAGATATCTAGGCTTGGATAGAGAATTATATGACAAATATAGTAACACACTAAATCAATTATTTAATTGATTTATTTTTTTTTAGGCAATGAATGTCTTATTTTAAGGGTACTAGACATTGATGGACAAGAAAATAAGAACTTATATAGTAGAAAAAAAATAAAGTGAATGTCTGATTCTATATATAAATAGGACATTCAAAGAGGAAAAAACGAACAATATAATTAATTAAATAAATAATATTCGTGTAAAAATAAGCAATTTTTAAGGTGGGTTTTTATGGCTAAGGAATTCGCAAAATCATTTTATAAAAGTAAAGCATGGAAGAAATGTAGAGAAGGATATATCAAAAGTGTATTTGGATTATGTGAAAGATGTAAGAGACCAGGGTATATAGTTCATCATAAAACAAAGTTAACACCAAACAACATTAATGATCTCTATTTAACTCTTAGCTGGGAGAACTTAGAATACTTGTGCCAAGATTGTCACAACAAGGAACACCATAGTAACCATAAAGAAATAACCAGAGAAGGATTAATGTTTGATGAAAAAGGTAATCTTATACAGTCCCCCCTATAAAAATTCAAGGGGTATAATCCCAAGAGACCGAAGTGGAACAACAAAAACACTGCGTGAGAAAAATTTGAAAAGGGGAGGGGGTACAAAAAATGCAGAAACCGAACAATAATTTAAGAGAAAATACAGTCAAGGTTTTGAAAGAAAAAGAAATTAAATCAGAAATAGCAAGAGTAAAAAAATTATATAAGAAATTACCAAAAGAAAAAACTAAGGTTTTAGAAGGGCTGATTAATGAAGCTGCATTTATGAAAATTACTCTCCAGGAGCTTAGAGAAAATATTCTTGAAAAAGGTACAACAGAATTATTTGAGCAAGGAGAACAGAAGTTCATAAGAAAAAATCCAATGGTAGAAATATATACAACTATGATCAGTAGATACTCAAATGTGATGAAGCAACTAATTGATTTATTTCCAGAAGAAGAAAAAAAACCAGAAGTTGATGCTCTAATGGATTTTGTGAAGAAGGGCATAAACAAATGACTTTCTTAGAAGAATACGGTACTAAAATTTTGGATAATAAAATAGTTTCTTGTCATAGGATTAAACAAGTTTATGAGATGTTACTTAATAAACTTTACAAAAAAACAGGTCCTTGGGTATTCGATGAAGAGTTAGCAAATAGACCTATTGATTTTATACAAACATTTTGCAAACAAGCGCAAGGACAATTGGGAGCTAGTTTAGAATTGCAATTATTTCAAAAAGCTAAATTTCAAGCGATCTTTGGATTTGTGCATCAAGACACTATGCTTAGACAATACAATGAAGTTTTAACAGTTGAAGGGCGTAAAAATGGAAAAACAACTGAAATGTCTGCAACAGAGATTCATTTATTAGTAGGAGATAACGAAGGTTCACCAGAAATATATAATATTGCTACTAAATTAGAACAGGCTAAAAAAGGGTTTAATGAAGCACATAAGATGATTAAGCAAAGTCCAAATTTAAATAAGCATATCAGAAAAAGACAATCTGATTTATATTTTGAATACAACATGGGCACAATTCAGTCGCTAGCAAGCAATAGTAACAGCCTTGACGGACTGAATGGGCATGGAATAATTATTGACGAGTTAGCAGCTATAAAAAATAGAGATATCTATGACTTGATGAAACAGTCAATGAGTGCTAGAAGGCAACCACTTTTATTTTGCATAACTACCAATGGATTTGTAAGAGATAATATTTTTGATGCACAATATGAATATGCTTGTGATATTTTAGATGGCAAAATAAAAAATGAACACTTTTTACCATTTATTTACGAATTAGATAATAAGGATGAATGGGACAAAGAAGATTGCTGGATAAAAGCAAACCCAGGACTTGGAACCATTAAGAATATAGATTTCTTAAGAGAGTGTGTAGCAAAAGCTAAAGATGATCCTAGTTTTAAGCCAACTGTGATGGTAAAAGATTTCAACATGAAAGAAAATTCAGCTAGTGCATGGTTAACATGGGATGAAGTTGAAAACAAACAGAAATTCAAATTTGAAGAAATGGGTTTTAGATATGGAATAGGCGGATTTGATGCTGCTGATACAATAGATTTAAATTCAGCTAAAGCTCTTTGTATGCGACCAGGAGATAATAAAATCTATTTAAAATCTATGTATTGGATGCCTGAAGAAGTTTTAGAAAAGATATCTCAAGATGGCAATAGGAAAGAAAGAGATAATGTTCCTTATTTATTATGGGAAAGACAAGGAATATTAAGAACTTATTCAGGAAACAAAGTAGACAAAATAGTATTCCTTGATTGGTTTAAAGAGTTAAGAGATGAAGAAGATTTATATATTTTGTATATAGGGTATGATCCTTGGCACATAGATGATTCATTATTAAGAGCATTCAAAGATGAATTTGGTAAAGATACAATGATTCCTGTAAGGCAAGGGGTTCATACTTTATCTGCTCCAATGAAAGAATTAAAAGCAGACTTAAAAGCCAATAAAATAGTTCACAATTGTAATCCGATAGATATGTGGTGTTTAAGTAATACTGAAATCAAAACAGATATTAATGGAAATATTCAGCCTATAAAAGGGGGAGATAATCGAAAGCGAATAGATGGTACTATCTCTTTAATAAATGGTTATATTGTTCTAAAGGATCACTATGACGAGTATTTTAACGTCATTTAAAGGAGGTGAAAATTTGGCAAAAAAAAAACGTAGTTTATTTAATTTGATTTTTGGAAATAACCATATACAACCAGGTGGGGAAGCTACACAACTCAAAATGCTTAACGGATATATGCCAGTGTTCAGTCAGTTTGGTAATGAAGCATATTCAAGTGATATAGTTAGAGCTGCGGTAGATGCTATTGCAAGAAATGGAGCCAAATTAGTTCCTAAACACATTAGGAAAACTAATGAAAATGTAACAGCAGTACATGACAATATAGAAAACTTACTTCAAATTCAACCGAATCCATTTATGGATGCTTATACATTTTATTATAAAGTCATTACTCAACTATACATACAGAATAACAGCTTTATTTATATTGATTATGGTGATTTAGGAAACATCAGAGGATTTTATCCAATAAATGCAAGCACAACTGAATTACTTGAGTATCAAGGTGAAATTTATGCAAAGTTTCATTTTCTTGGGGGACAAAAGATAACATTGGCTTATACAGAATTAATTCATTTAAGAAGGTTTTTTTATAAAAATGACTTTTATGGAGAACCCAACGATCATGCTTTATATCCAACCTTAGAATTAATCAATACCACAGATCAAGGTATTATAAATGCTGTAAAATCATCTGCGTTTTTAAGAGGTCTTTTAAAATTTACGACAACATTAAGACAAGAAGATATGACAAAGCAAAAAAACAAATTCATGGAAGAATACATGAATATTAACAATAGTGGTGGTGTTGCTGCTACAGACGCTAAAGCTGATTACATACCACTTAATAGTGAACCCAAACTAATAAATAGTCCACAAATGGATTTAATAGAACAGAAGGTTTATAAGTATTTTGGGGTTAGTAAAGAAATTGTTATGAGCAATTATGATGAAAACCAATGGAATGCTTTTTATGAATCAGTAATAGAACCTATTGCAATACAAATGAGTTTGCAATTCACTTCAAAAATATTTTCTCCAAGAGAGAAAGGGTTTGGAAATGAAATAATTTTTGAATCCAATAGACTTGCGTATGCTTCAAATAGAACTAAAACATTATTGATACAGCAGTTAATGCCGATGGGTGTTTTAAGTATTAATGAAGCAAGAGAAATACTTAATATGGCTCCTGTTGAAGATGGCGATAAACGAATTGTAAGTCTTAATTATGTATCAGCAGATAAAGCTGATAAATATCAAGGTGTGGAAGGAGATGATAACAATGACAATTGAAATAGTGAAGAATGATAAACTAAAAAGAGAAAACAGGGAATTTAGACAGTTTAAAGAATTTGAAATTAGAGCTTCTGATAGCAAAGGCGAAGGTGGTCAATCAAAAGAATTATATGTAGAAGGATATGCAGCAACATATAATGAACCTACTGTTCTTTGGGAGTACGATGGCATTGAATATAAAGAACAAATTGATGATAAAGCTTTTAATGAAGCTGATATGTCAGATGTAATATTTAATTATAATCATTCTGGCAAAGTAATGGCAAGAACAAGAAATAAGACCTTAGAATTAAAAACAGATTCTAAAGGTCTTTTTATTCGCGCAAAATTAGATGGAACAGAAGAAGGAAGAAAACTTTATGAAGAAATTAAAGGCGGTTATATAGATCGTATGAGTTTTGCTTTTACTGTACAAGAATCAAGTTATGATTCTGATAACCATATAAGGACCATTAGAAAAATTAAAAAAATATATGATGTTTCAGCGGTGGATATTCCCGCATATGATACAACTTCAATTTCTGCAAGGAGTTTCTTTGAACTGGAGAGAGAGAAGGAGCACAAGGTGTTGGAGAATGCTGAATTGCGTAAGAAATTGATACTCAAAACTTACTTATAATTTAAAGGAGGAAATAGTTATGTTTGAAAAAAGATTAAAAGAAATACAAAAAAGAAAGTTGGAAATTAGAGGGTTGCTTGAAAGCGGAGATACTGCAGTAAAGCTTGATGAATTAGAAACAGAGCTTAGAAATCTTGATTCAGAGGTAAAAGATATTGAAAGAAGAAAGGCTATTGCAGATGGAATCAACGCAGGAAATATTGATGCAAATCCAATTGTTCAACCAGTTATTCCACAACAAAGGAATTTTGGTGAAATGGAAAAAGACACTTTACTAGCTACGCCTGAATATAGAAGTGCATATTTAAAAAGACTGCAAGGAAAAGATTTGAATGAAGTTGAACAGAGAGCATTAACAACTAGTGTTGGTAGTGCTGGTGCAGCGGTTCCAACAACTACAATGAATATGATCATTGATAAGCTACGACAAACATCAGCTTTGTTTGATAAGATTAATGTATCGTATATGCCAGGTAATCTATCGTTAGTAATTTCAAATGCAAAAAATGCTGCTTCATGGAAGACAGAAGGTGCTGATGGTACTCCAGCCGATGATACAGTAGTAACTGTAAATCTAGCTGGTTATGAATTAATCAAATTGGTTGAAATATCAGCAGCGGCTGATGCTATGGCTATTGATGCTTTCGAAACTTATATAGCGGGCGAAATCGGCAGACAACTTTCAATTGCTATTGAAAATGCTATTGTGAATGGTAGTGGATCTGGAGAACCTACCGGAATACTTGGAGGAATTACTTGGGATACAACAAATTCTACTACTTGGGTTAATGGTGGCGCAGTAGGATATGACAATTTTATGGATGCGCTAGCACTATTACCAACCATGTATCACAACAACGCGGTATTTGTAATGAATAGAAAAATGTTATTTGGTGGAGTAAGAAAAATCAAAGATGATACCAAACAACCTATTTTCACTTACAACGCACAAGACAAAGCAGCCATGACAATATTAGGTTACCCAATCATTCTCGATGATTATGTTCCAGATGATACGATCGTGTTAGGAGATATGAATTACTATTACATGAACTTTAGCAAATCTCCTGAGATTGATTCAGACCGTTCAGCAGGATTTAGAAGTGGCAAAATAACTTATAGAGGGCTTGCTGTTGCAGACGGTAAACCAGCATTAGATGAAGCATTTGTTAAGATCAATGAAGCTGTAGCTTAAAAAAGAAGGGAATTTATTTCCTTCTTTTTTACATAAGAAAGGAAGTGAATAAATGCTACTAGATAAGATCAAAAATTCTTTAAGAGCAGATGGAACTGATCTAGATGAAGAGATACAAGATCTGATTGATGCAGCAAAAGCAGATTTGAAATTAAGTGGTGTATTAGAAAGTAAAATAATAGATACTGATCCATTGATAATTAGGGCAGTAACAGTTTATTGCAAAGCAAATTATAGTACTGATGGTAAAGAAGCTGAAAGATTCCAAGAAAGTTATGAGATGATTAAGACACATATGACTTTATCATGTGATTATACAGACACCATTACTGATGAAACGGTGGAGTAGAATATGAAAATTGGAGATTTAAGACATAGAATAGAGGTTTTCGGAAGAGGAAAAATAGAGAATGAACTAGGCGAAGTAGATTATATAGATATTAATATTAAAACTATTTGGGCAGCTATAATCCCACAAACTGCTAAACTTCAAACGCAACAAGCTGATACTATTCTTTCTAATACTACTCACAAAATTATAGTAAGATATGAATCAGGAAAAGATATTACACAGGATATGTATATTATGTTTAGAAAAAAAAGATTTGATATCAAGTATATATTAAATCCACATTTCAAGAATGAGCAGCTTGAGATATTCGCAGAAGAGGTGGCGGAGTAATGGCTGTAGAAGATGGGTTTAACCTAAAAGAATTAGATAGTTTTCAAAAGAAGTTACTCCAGAAAGCTCAAAAAGAATTCCCTAGAGAAACATATCAGTTTCTTAGAAAAGCAGGAACAAAAGGAAGGACTTGTGTAGCAAGAAAAGCAAGGAAGTTAGTTAAAAAGGATACAGGGAATTATCAAAAAGGCTGGAAACGCGGTAAAGCATATAAAAGACGTGGAGAAGGCTCTTATGAAGTACAGATAAGAAATTCAGCTCCCCATGCGCATTTAATTGAATATGGTCATGTTCAGGTAAGTGGTGGAAAAAAAGGAAAAGGTGGTAAAGAAGTAGGCTATACACATGGGAAGCATGTATTGGAAAAAGGGATAAAAGAATTTGAGAGCCAATATTTTGACATGTTAGAGAATTGGCTTGATGAGATGATGGAGAAAGGGTTGTGATATAATTGATAACCTTAAAAGATATAAAAATAGCTATCAATAGTCTTATATCTGCTAATTTTACAGCAGAAATAAATAGTAGGGATATTGAAGAAGGTTTTAAGAGACCTTCTTTTTTTGTTGAATTTGATAATTCTAAAAGGTCTCCTACTGGAGAAGAACAGATAAATAGAAAATTAACAGTGAGAACATACTTTTTTCCTTCTAATAGGTACAAACATAGTATTGAGATATTAGAAATACAAGAAAAATTAGAAGAAGTATTTGATATTAAATTAAAAGTGCTAGATAGATATTTCAATATTGACGAGGTTGAAACCGTTGTATCTGATGGGGTGTTACAGTTTTACTTTGACATTCAATATGAAGAAGGAAGAGATATTCCAGATGCAGATCTTATGGAAAATCTTTATATTAAGGAGGAATAATGATGGGTTTACCACAAATAAATATTGAATTTAGCGGTAAGGCAGTAACAGCTGTAGAAAGAAGTGCTAGGGGAATTGTGGCTATTATTCTTAAAGATGATACTGGAACATTTGAAACCAAAGAATATACAAGCATTGATGAAATAGAAGCAACTGATTGGATAGCTGATAACCTAGATTATATTAAGAAGACTTTTATGGGAACGCCTTCAAAAGTTATTTGCGAAAGATTAGACACTACAGCAGAAGATTACAATGTAGCACTCACAAGACTTGGGAGTAGAAAGTGGAATTATCTTACTATACCTGATTTAGCCAATGCAACAGATATAGAAACATGGATTAAAAGCAAGAGAGACAATGATAAAAAGACTTTCAAAGCTGTATTACCGAATGCATCAACAGCAGATCATGAAGGCATTATTAATTTTACAACATCTAATATCAAGGTAGGAGATAAGACTTATACAACGGCTGAATATTGTTGTAGAATAGCTGGCATATTGGCTGGATTACCGTTTACAAGGTCAGCTACTTACTATGCTCTACCTGAAATTGAAAGTATTACTGAAAGTGCTACGCCTGATGCAGATATTGATGCAGGACAATTAATTTTAGTTAATGATGGAGAGAAGATTAAGATAGGTAGAGGTGTCAATTCACTTGTATCTACTACAGTTAAAAAAACAGAAGACTTCCAAAAAATTAAAATTATTGAAGTCATGGATATGATTAAGGATGATATTAGAGATACTTTCAATAACTATTATGTAGGCAAGGTAAATAATATCTATGATAATCAAGTCTTATTCTTCACATCTGTTAATGCTTATTGCAAAGGGCTTGCAGGAGATGAAATACTTGATCCTAATTTCCAAAATAAAGCTGATGTTGATGTGGAAGCACAAAGGCTTGCGTGGGAAGGCGTAGGAACAGATACAAGTGGATTAAAAGACCAAGAAGTTAAAGAAAATTCTTTTAGATCTAATGTATATGCAAAGGCAAACATTAAAATTGTGGATGCTATGGAAGATCTAGAATTTAGTATTTCAATCTAGGAGGAATATAGATGGCTAAAATAAAAAGCAACAAACAGATAAATGGTACATTTGGAGCAGTATGGCTAGATGGTGAAAAACTTGCCGATATAGATAGCTTTGAAGCTAAAGTAACTATAAATTATGAAGATGTAAATATGGCTGAGGACCTTGCAACTCATAAAAAAATGACTGGATGGGCAGGAGAAGGAACTTTGGCACTTAAAAAAGTATATTCAACAGGTGCAAGTTTAGTAGGAGAAAAGTTAAAAGATGGACAAATGCCTACTTTTATTCTAGTAGGGAAGTTGGCTGATCCTGATGCATATGGTAGCGAGCGCGTGTCTTTAAGTGAAGTTACATTTAATGAATTTACACTTATGAAATTTGGACAAAAAGAACTGCAAACAGAAGAACTACCTTTTGCTTTCGCTGATTATGACTTGGTTGATCTAATAGAAAGGAGATAATTATGTCAAAGAAACTTCAAATCAAAGACCTTATAGAACAAAGAGAAAAATATGAGGTTAAAAAAGATATTAGAGAAGATATAATTCTTGAAAGAGATGGAGAGGAATTTACTATAACCATTAAAAAACCTACTAGAACTCTTTGTGTAGAGTGCATAAGCCTTGCACAAGATAAAAACCAGCAAGAACAAGCTGATATAAACATGGTATACAACATAGTAGTAGAGCCAAATCTTAAAGATACTAGCCTACACAAAGCTTATAATTGTGTAGAACCTATTGATATTGTAGAAAAGTTATTTGAAACTGGAGAAATTGCTCAAATAAGTGGATATGGCATGGAATTGGCTGGATACAATAACGAGGTAAAGGTGGTTAAAGACATAAAAAACTAATTAGTAGTGATGGAGAAATGTATTTTCTTCATTACTACTTACAAAAAGGTTTTAAATTAGAATATTTACTAAATTTAAATTGGTTAGAGAAAAAATTTATGATGGCAAGTAAGGAAAAATATATTGATGAAATCAAGGCGGGGACATAGTCCTTGCCTTTTTAGGTGGTGGAAAAGTGGCATCTAAAAGCATAAAAGCAATATTAACTCTAAAAGATAAAAATTTTACTTCAAACATGAAGAAAGCATCTGGTGGAGTTAATGGATTCAACAGAAGATTAAAACATAGTAGTAATCAAGTCAGAAGGTTTAAAAGAAACGTAACTTCAAGCTTTTCTAGTATTGCTAAAAGTGCAATAGGTTTAGCTGGTGTATATATAGGATTTAGAGCATTATCCAATGGTATTAGCGAGAGTGTTGAAGCTGCAAAGGCTCAGATAGATGCTGAAACAAAATTGATTGCAGTTATGAAAAACACTAAAGGCATGACAGAAAAAAATGCTAGAAGTGTCATGAAATATGCTAGCGAATTGCAAAATGTAGGAGTTATAGGTGATGAAGTAGCAATATCAGGAGTACAGCAATTAGCAACCTATCAATTGCAAGAAGCAACACTTAAAAAGTTGATGCCAGGCATGAATGATTTAATTGCTCAACAAAAAGGACTTAATGCTACACAGCAAGATTCAGTGACTATAGGTAATATGATCGGCAAAGTTATGAATGGTCAGGTAGGAGCATTAAGTAGGGCTGGTATTAATTTCACGAAAGCTCAAGAGAAAATTTTGAAGTATGGTACTGAAACACAAAAGGCGGCAACATTAGCCGAAGTTTTAGAAATGAATGTAGGTGGAGTAAACAAAGCCATTGCAGAAACAGATCAAGGGAAGATTCAACAGATGAAAAATGCATGGGGTGACTACAAGGAAGAAGTAGGAAAGAAAATTCTTCCACTACAAGCTAAATTAGCAAATTGGTTTTTTAAAAAGATACCTGGAATACAAGCCTTTGTTACAAGAGCTATAGATAAAGGAATACAGGCGTTTGGGAAAATCGGTAGTATCATAGATACTGTAAAAGAAAAAATGAAAGGCATAAAGCAATGGGGCGTAGATGCATGGACTAAAATCAAAGGGGTTATAGATGAAAATAGACCGACTTTAGACAAGGTGAAAGGCGTACTCAATGATATAGGTAAAAAGTTAACTGGTTTAAAAGAAAAATTTGTGAGTGCTTTTCAAAATGAAGGTATTAGTTGGTTTAAAGATACAGCACTTCCAGCTATAACCGAAGGAATATTGGGTGTAGTTGACAAAGCTACTGATTTATATAATTTTGTGAATGATAATTGGGGTACTTTAGAACCATTGATACTTGGTATAGCAGGAGCGATTGGAACATACAAATTGGCAATGCTTGCTTTAAAAGTACCAACATTGATTGCTACAGGATTAACTAATGGACTTGCTTTAGCACAAGGGGCATTGAATACAGTAATGGCTATAAGCCCTATTGGCTGGTTAGCTATTGGTATTGGAGCATTAATCGCAATTGGTGTGGCTCTATATAAAAATTGGGATACTATAAAAGAAAAGGCTGGGCAACTTTGGGAAGGAATTAAAGCTGCACTTAGTCCTATTGGTGATTTTTTTATAGGCATATGGGAGGGTGTAAAGACAGGGTTTAAGTCATTCATAAACTTTTTTATAGGTGGAATTAATAAAGTAATAAGTGGAGTAAATTCTATCAAAGTTGAAATTCCTGACTGGGTTCCTGAATTTGGCGGTAAAGAATTTGGTATAAGTATTCCTAAAATACCTAAGTTTGCACTTGGAACTTCATATTTTGATGGGGGTCTAGCAAGGATCAATGAGCGTGGAGGAGAAATTGTGAATCTTCCAAACGGCTCACAAGTTATACCAGCTGATAAATCAGAGAAAATAATCAATAACACACAAAATATATCTGGACTAGAAGGTTTGTTAAAATTGTTACAAGAAATTATTCAAGTATTAAGAGAAATAAAAAATAGAAAAAGTGGTGACATTGTTATAAACATAAACGGATCTAATATGACAGTAGATGAAGTGGCAAATCAATTAGTACCTAAAATTAAGCTAGCATTAGCAAATAGTTAAGGAGTGGTATGGTGGATATATTTCTAAGCATTAACAACAGGGAACAGGTCATTCAGCTTCCTATAATACCAGCATCTTTTCAGATTGAGTTTTCAAATAATAACGAAACCTTTAACACTGTATCTCAAGGTGATCTGAATATAATTGGAAATAAAGGACTTAAATCATTTACTTTAGAAACCTTCTTCCCTAACAAAGAATATGAGTTTGCTAAATCTAAAAAATATACTGGTGATGAATTTGTAGAGATAATATTGCAATGGGTTGACAGGAGAGTGCCTATAAGAGTTGTAATAATAAATAAAGATGGTGGAGAAATTGTTAATCTTGCTATGACGATTGATAGTTTTAATTATGGATATGACAAAGCAGGAGATGTTGTATATTCACTAACACTTAAGGAATTTAGGTTTGTGGGGGTGAATTAAGTGCATGAGGTAGTATTATATAATGTTGATGGCACAGTCAAGAATATCTCAGGTATGGTAGGTTCTCTTAGTTGGTCCAGCAGTGAGGATACTCTCGGAGTTCAATTAGACTTTGATATAGCTTATAATGATATAATTTATTTCCCTAAGGATGTATTAGATATTGGAAATATAGTAGTGCTTATAAATAATGGTTTAGAAATATTTAGAGGCGTTATAATTACAGAAGAAATAAATGGGGAATTTTCAAGACATTACATAGCTTTTGATTATGCCTTCTATCTTAACAAATCTAAGGGCATATATCAGTTTAATAAAGTTTCAGCTTCTAATGCCATTACTCAGCTTCTAAATGATTTTAGTGTACCAATAGGAAATATAACAAGTATGTCAACTGTAGTTAGTTACATATATCATGATAAAGTTATAAGTGACATTATAAAAGACATACTGCAACAGGCAATCAATGAAACTGGACAAAAATATCGACTTGAAATGAGAGCAGGAAAGTTGTATATAGAAAAGCAAACAGATTTAGTTATCCAGGCTACTTTTAAATTAGCTGATAATCTTTCTACTAACGATATTACAAGTGCTATAAGCAATCCTACAAGGCGAAGGTCAATAGAAGAAATGAAAAATAGCATAATCGTAGTGGCTAACAATAAAGATTCAATGAGAGTTGCAGGTGAAGAAAAAGACGATAATTCTGTAAAACAATACGGACTTCTCCAAGATGTACAAAGTATCGATGAAAAAGATATTGCTCAGGCAAGGAGCATTGCTCAAACACTTCTAAAAGATTTAAATAGAATATTTGAAGATAATAGTATAGAAACAATAGGAAATGATGAAGTAAGATCTGGAAGGATACTTAATATTGTGGAACCTATCACAGGCATGAACGGTCAATATAGAATTAAATCCTGTACCCATAGTCTTAGCAATGGTATCCATAAAATGACACTAAATTTAGGGGGAATATAGTTGGATGGAGTAACCGAACTGGCTAAATTGTTTAAAGATAGGGAGAATAAAATCTATATGGGGCCACAAGTAGGAGAAGTAATATCTCCACCACCTAATATACAAGTTAAATTAGGAGAAAAAATAATACTTACAAAAGATAATCTTGTGATAGCAGCTCATGTTTTGTATGAATACAGCAGAGAGATTAACATCAATGGCAATATATCCACTACTGATGAAAGTGGATCCATTACATTGAAATTGAGCACACCACAAACATACACAGTAGTTACTGGGAAAGAAAACGCAAAAACAACCATTACAGGAACTATGACATATACAGACACATTGAAAAAAGGCGATAAAGTTATATTAATACCTGCTACAAATGAACAATTGTATTTCCTTGTAGATAAGGCGGTGGTATTATAATGTTTCCAGATATAGCTAATACAGAAATTGATACGCAAAAAAGTGCAGAGACTACAAATTTAGGTAAGTCTTTTTTATTTGACTTTGATAAGGGAGATTTCATACTCCAGGATGGCAGATTAGTTAATGTAGAGGATATTGAAGCTCTAAAGGTATGGATAGAGAAAGTTTTAAGGACTGAAAAATTTAGGTTTGAGATATACAAAAATGTAGATTATGGTGTGGCATTAGAGGACCTAATAGGGCAAACATTGCCTAGACAGTTCGTAGAAAGTGAATTAAAGCGAGAAATCAGAGAATCAGTAATTAAACATCCAATGGTAAGTGATATATCAAACTTAATTGCAGAACAAGATGGTTCAAAGCTAAAGATAAGCTTCAAAGTTAATCTGGTTGATGGAAATACTGTCAATACGGAGGTGAATATATAGATGTCAGACGATAGAGATACGATACAAAATAGGATGCTTCAAAAGATAGATGCTTCTTACGATAAATCGGAAGGATCTTTTTTTTATGATGCGACCAAACCAGTTTCAATAGAATTAGAAGATGCATACAAAGAGCAAGAATCAATACTAAACAAAGGTTTTGTTGAAACTGCTACAGATGAATATTTAGATTTAAAGGTAGCAGAGCAGGGGCTAAATAGAAAGTCAGCTACAAAAGCTACTACAACGGTAACGATAACAGGGTCAGAAGGTGCAATAATAACAGAAGGAAATTTGGTAGCAAGTGATACAGTTAATTTTACTGTGAAAGAAACTAAGACAATAGATGTATCAGGAATATTAGATGTATTAGTTGAATGTGAACAATCTGGGACAATAGGGAATGTACCAGCTAATACTATCATATATTTTCCCGTTACAATTGCAGGTTTAACAAGTGTCACTAATGCTAATACAGTCACAAATGGATATGCTGGAGAAACTGACGAAGAACTAAAACAGAGATATTTTGATAAAATAAGAACTCCAGCAACTTCAGGTAATAAGTATCACTACAGAAATTGGGCTAAAGAAGTTACAGGGGTAGGGGATGCAAAAATATTTTCACTTGCGAGTGGCCCTGGCACAGTGAAAGCTGTAATTATAGACAGTAATAAAACTGGAGTAGATAGTCAACTTGTAACAGATGTATTTGACTATATAGAAGAAGTACGACCTATTGGTGCTACTGTGACTGTTGAATCAGCTACAGAGTTACCAATTAATATTAGTGTTACATTGACTATTGATACTAACAACTACACAGAATCAGATGTAATAATAAATATAGAAAACAACGTAACAGCGTATCTGAAAGAAATAGCATTTGTAGAAACTTATGTATCTTATGCAAAAGTTGGAAGTATTATTTTAGATAGTCAAGGCGTACTAGACTATTCAAATATGACTTTGAATGGTGGGAATAGTAACATAACTATAGCTGATACAGAGGTTGCTATTTTAGGTGGTGTATCAAATGTCTAATGAATTATTAAATCATCTTCCGAAGTATTATCGCACTAGTACAGTAATGGCTAATATAACAAATGCAGAAAATCAAGAACTACAATTATTCAAAGACAAGTTAAATAATACATTAAATCAATTCTTTGTAGATTTAGCTGATACAAGCCTTGATAGATGGGAAAAAGATCTTGGTATTCCTATTAACAATACTAAGCCTGATGAATATAGAAGGTCGGTCATAAAATCAAAATTAAGAGGTCAAGGAACAATTACAGTAGAGCTTATGAAAAACGTTGCTGAGAGTTATATAAACGGAGCAATTGAGGTTACAGAGGATAATCCTAACTATAGTTTTGTAGTTCGATTTGTAGATGTTAATGGTATACCCCCAAACCTTGATGATCTTAAAGCAGCAATAGAAGAAATTAAACCAGCTCATCTGCAATCACTATACAGATTCAAATATCTTGTTATATCTGAAATGGAGAAGATTAGAATTGCAGATTTAGACACTATGACACTCAATGACTTTGAAAATTATCAATAGGAGGTGGTTATATGGCAAGAGAGAATACACCAAATATAAGTTTGACATATGAAACAGATAAAAATAATAATTTTAGTTATGACAATGATATAAAAAATAATATGATTGCAGTAGATCAAGCTATCAAAGAAGATAGAGATAGACTCGATAATATTGAGAATCCTGATTTTACTACAGTAGGATCTACTACAGATTCAATCATTTCAGTTCCAGAATCATCCGTTAAAGGGCAAGTTAGCGTTGGATTAAAAGGGAAAATTTGTACCAATTTATTTGAGTCACAAAATACAAAAGACTCATTATTAAATATTGCTTCTGGAATAAATATTCCAATTGATTTAAACGGTGGTATATCTACAATTGGTTCTGTAGCAACGATTGTAAAAAAAGTTAATTTAGTATCAGGCAGAAAATATTTGATTAAAACAGACTGGTTATCTCCAACAACAAACAATGCTACTTTGTTGAGATTTTATGGTGGTAACATAATATCAGATACTACTATAATAGGAACACCTACTAACAATAATTTATCTTCATACCTTGTTTTTACTGCACCAGAAACAGACTTAGTAGGTATGGCTTGGAGAAATAATGTGTCTGATTCTAATTATTACCACGACAAAACATTTATCTATGATATTACAAATGAAACTGAAACAAATTTAGAAAAATTAATACAGAAATATTCTTATGTGAACAACACTAAATCTACAGTTAGTACGAGAATTAAAAGTATTTGGAAGAATTTGTTTGATAAGAATGCTTCACGAATAAGTGGGTTTTTAGCCCAAGATGGAAACGTGCTTGGTTCTACAGGTTGGTTTACGTTTGATTTCATAAGAGTGAAAAGTAATACATCTTACAGATTATCAAATCAAGCATCTTCAAGTACTGCGCATGTTAATTTTTATGATAACCATAAAAATTTAATAGGAGGGGTAACTAATAGTATTGCAGTTTCTGTTTTTGACACACCTAATAATTGTGCTTATATAAGATTTTCTACTACATTCACAACGCTTGATTTAGTACAACTGGAAGAAGGCACAACTGCAACCGAATATGAACCCTACACAGATTCAAATTTATACATTCAAAAAATCAATCCCAAAACTGGTGAAATCGAAACAATGAACTCATTGCTGAATGGTGTTAAAGATGAAGTTTTTGTGGGTGGGGATGGAAAGCATTATTTACGAAAAGAGACAGAAAAATATATTTTACAAGCAAGCGACATACTAACTTTAGACACATCCTTCTCTTCTAATTTTGACATAATACAAATAAATAAAAAAAATGATAGTAATGATTATAATAATTCTACCATTCAATCTGGTCAAACATTATTAGACGGGTATTCGTATGGTGCTTATGTAGACAATATTAGTATGATTGGGAAATTATTTACTTCAACTACATCTCGATATGGTATTGCTATACAAAAAGGAAAGTACACAACTTTAGCAGATGCACAAGCAGATAAATATTTAGGTGGTCTAGCAGGACTCGAACTAATTTATCAGTTAGCGGAGCCTATCATCTACGAAAATGGTGAAAATGGCTTTAGAGTAGATGGTCAATTAGTTTCTTATGGCCCAGGTACAACCATACAAATTGAACCATTCCACAAGAAAGTCCACGAATATAAAGATGGAATTAAATTTCCGTTCGCTATAGCGAACATAGAAAAAGTGTATAGGATCCATGGCGAGGTATTTGAACCTATTAGCTTTAATGATATAACCATAGCTTCAGATAGTCTTTCTATTACTATTGCTGGGGAAGTAGAGGGAGAAAACTTCGAAGTATATGCCCCATACAAACTAGAAAACCATGGGGGCCAAGAGATAGAGTTGAAAGTACCTAACAATGCAGCAGAACAAAGGGACGGCAATACTAGAATGGCATTAGCAAATAGCGAAAGATTAACAAGGCATGAAAGCATGATCCTTTCAAATGCATTAGATATTATTTCATTAGAACTACAACTTAAACAATTAGGAGGTAATTAGAGATGCTAGACCCTTATAAAATTGTAGATGATTTAGGTCCTAAATCAAAACTTCTTCAAGCTTTTGGAACTGAAATGGGAAGATTAAAAGAAGAAAATGAACAGCTAAAAATTGAAAAAGAGCAAGATAAAAAATCATTTGCACAAAGCGTTTTGGACTTGACTACTGTTGTTGAAGCACTTATACAAGGAGGTATCCAGGAATAATGACAATGACAAAAGCTGATGCATTAGCAATATTAGAGCGTATCAAGAATCAAGTAAAGGAGGTGTTAGCAGATGGCAGCACTACTGGAAATGTTGAAGAAAATCAAGAACAACATGCTTAAGATGCTAGGTTTACAATCAGAAGAAACAGTAACAGAAAAAGTATATGAGGAAGATAAGTAGACACCATGAAGGGTGTTTTTTTAATGCCCTTCTTCACAAAAATAATGTTTAGTGCGTAAAGGAGGAAATCGAATGAATGAAGCTCTGTGTAAAGAGAAACATAAACAGATTGCAGAAACATTAGAAATGCACAATAATAGGCTTAATGCACATGCCAAGCAGTTAGACATATTAAGCGAGGACAGCAGGGAATATAAGGTTCAAATACAAAATCTTTGTAAACAAATAGAGGACCTTACCAAAACAATTAAATGGGCGATTGGAGTAGCTGGAACCAGCTTTGTTGGTTTCTTTTTTTATGCAGCACAAAAATTAATCTAGTCTAAGGAGATGCTTAAATGAAAACTATAGTTGTGGATCCAGGTCACGGAGGAAACGATCGTGCCAACCGAGGTTATTCTGGAAAGTATATTGAAGCAGATGGGAATTTGCAATTTGCTTTATTTCTTCACTATTATCTAAAAGATTATTTCAATGTAATTTTAACCAGAAAGGAAGATAAAACATTATCTCTTACAGAGCGTGGGAAAATGGCAAAAGGAGCGGATATGTTCTTATCTGCACATTCAGATGCATGGGAAAAAGAAAGTAATGGTGTAACCATATTTGATAGCGTAGACTTATCTAACGAGACTTTAGGTGCAGAAATAGGGAAAGCTATTGCTGATTCCATGGGAATAAAATTTAAGGGTGTTAGAGAACGCGAAAGTCAAAAGAACAAAGGCGAGGACTATTATACTGTAATTGATGTAGCACAAGACATTGGATGCCCTGTAGTCCTTCTATTGGAAAGAGGATTCCATAGCAACCCTCATGAGGAGCAGTTGCTTCTTAATAACAATATTGTAAGAGAGAGTGCAAAAGCAGTAGCCGAGAAAATCAAAGCATACTATGGCGTGTCAGAATCGGCTGAGACGAAAGAAATTACTCAACCCATATGGAAATATCAAGGGCTTGAATATTTAGCCAAAAATGGCTTATTGAATGATTTAGAAAACTGGAAAAAGAAGATTGATGAACCAATGCCTGTATGGGCATCTGGAATTTTACTTGCAGAAATACATAAAAATTTGAAAGGGGAATAATTATGAATACAAAAAGATTGAAAAACTATGGATTATGGGTTGCAGTAGCAGCATTTATTCCAATGCTTTTAGAAGCATTTGGATTAGATGTACTACCAGAAAATTATAATGAGGTTGTAAAAGCATTGTTAGGGATCTTGGTACTCTTAGGAATTATCAATAATCCTACCACAAACAATCCAGGACTTTTAGATGATCAGAAAGTGGATGCAGGGGCTTAGCTCCTGCTCTTTTTTCATTTTTTGGATAAAAACTTTAGTTAGCGCAATATAACTTTAAATAACTCAATTGAATAGAGTTTGATTTTCAAAAATGGCCTATGTCAATTTTAGGGAAATAATGGTTATTCTAGTATTATTTAATTCTATTTTATTGAACTTTTGTTATATTTAAGTTAAAATTAATGCAAAAGTGAAAATTTTAGCATAACACGAGGGAGAAAAAATGATAAAAGGAAAACTATTGGAGAAATCAAAAGAAGCGTTTGTTATGGCAATAGAGATTTATAATAAGCCTACAATAAAGTATAGGGTGGAAGGATTTAGCTTTTTCATATGTAATGCTTGGGAACTAATGCTTAAGGCATATATGATTAAAAAATTCGGTGAGAAAAGCATATATTATAAAGATAACCCAAATAGGACAATCACATTGGAAAATTGCATAAAAAAAATATTTACGAATGAAAAGGCTCCATTACGTTTAAATATAGAAAAGATTATAGATCTTCGTAATACTAGTACTCATTTTGTTACAGAAGAATATGAAATGGTCTATATTCCCTTATTCCAAGCATGTTTATTTAATTTTATTGAAAAAATGCAAGAGTTTCACAATATTGACATGACAGAAGTTGTCCCTCAAAATTTTCTAACATTAGCAGTTAGTATGAAATCGCTAAATGAATCTGAAATAAGAGCTAAGTATCCAGAAGAAATAGTAGCAAAACTGATAGCAACAAATGAAAGCCTATCATCAATGGTGGAAGAAAATAATCATGGATTTGCAATAAAAATAGAACATCACCACTACATAACAAAGGATAAGCATAAAGCAACATCATTTGTACATATTGACAAAGATGCTAAGATTGGAGTTAAAATAATTAAAGAATTGAAAGATCCTAATGATACACATAAATATACAACTAAAGCCTGTATTAAGGAAATAAATAAACGTTTAAAAAGAGAGGATATTGACATCGAAGTTAATAAATATCACTTTACATTATTTTGTAAATATTACGAGATAAAAGAAAATGCTAAATTATGTTATGTACACAAAATACACGCACAACCTACATATAGCTATTCTATGCAAACAACGGATTTTATTTTCGAGGAAATAAAAAAAGACCCTGAAAATATAATCCAGAATATCAAAAGTAAAGCAAAAAAATAAGTCAACCTCAGGGGCAAAGGAATTCTTGGTATTAATACCTACTCCCATTCGGGAACCCAGCCTTTATCCTTCACAAGTTAACTTATTTATAGTATATCATATACAGAAAGAAAGTCAATTATACATTGAAAACCTTAAATCTAGAAATTTTATTTCAGGACAAACTGTTAGCTTTATGAATACTAAATTGGGGAGTGGGATAGAATGGGGATTAACAAGATACTTACAGGGATGAATAAAGTGGCCCGTACACTTAATACGGCTGCTAAAAATGGAAGAGATATAAGAGATGTAGCAACAGGCAATGTAGATAATTTGATTAAGCGAAAAGTGAAATCTAAGGGTCTTAAAGAAGCAAATAAAATGATCAATAAGTTTTTGAAATAGAGGGTCTTTAAATCAAAAGGAGGTTTTTTCTGTGGATGTTGAAGTAGATGAACTGGGTAATATTATTATAGGGAAACCGAAACTTTTTAAAGATATGACAGCGGAAGAGAAAAAGGAATACATGGAATACCTGGATCAAATGGAAAAAGAATTCAATTCGTAGAGCAGGGCATATGCCTTGCTTTTTTACAATCTAAAACCTTAAGCTTTTATTTCATAAATTAATTATTGAAAACAACTATACATATATGATACAATCTGTTCATAAATTAATTTATGAAAGAAGGGCTGACGGTGGCAAAAGAAACTCAAAAAGAAAAAATAGCTAGATTAGAAGAAGAATTAAAAGAATGGAAAGAACTTGCTAAGAAACTAAATAATGAAATTACTGAAATGACAGAGAAAATGGATAGAGGTTTTGAAGCAAGTGGAGCATACAAGCAGATGAAAGATAAGATTTTTCGACTAGAGCATAAAAATAAGCAGTTTGAAAAAGAACATCATAACGATCGAGGAGCTGGAAGAAAAGCTAAATTTACAGACAGAGAAAAAGAAACAATACGAATGTATCGAATTCAAGGGAAAACAATAAATGAATTAGCCAAAATGTATAAATGCAGTACAGGACTCATTCACAAAATAATTAATTGAAATATATTCGATATTAATATAACATATACTAAAAAACATTACCTTAGAAAGGATGCTCTCTATGAAAAATAAACTAGAACCTAATTGGCACCCGATCAGTATGCTTCCTATAATTGTTGATCTGATAGATAATCAATTCAAAGACATGAAAGGACAATATGAAAATCTATTGCAAGTCCGTAGCAAACCATACGTTTTAGATGATGCAACGATATTGCGAACCATCAAAGCTTATACAGAGCAACTTGATTTCCTTTGGGTATTTGAAAAGCAGATAGCAAAATGGCAAGAGGAAAGTTCATTGACATGCATCCAAGAAAGTGAACTTGATCGAGTAGAAAATGATTTAAAACAATTCCGAAAAACTTTAGTCAATCTTTTAGATTTAACAGATGAATTGAAAGAAGGAACGATTGAAAAAGTTATGGCAAAAAGTGATATTGACCTTGGATTAGAATTTTTAAAATCAAAATAACTTGGTTCAGGAGCGTAATGCTCCTATTTTTTTTAGGCAAAAACCGAGTGGTTAGCGTAGGTATATTTTCAAGATGCATTCTTAGATAGGATATACATGTAGTAGTTACGCTGATTAATCCCCTTGTAATTTACTATTTTCTTAAACATAATACTTGTTGGTATTTGAATATCTTATCGTGTCGCTTGCTAGTTTCGCTTTATAGTGTCGTTTGGATAGTCGTATAAAACGACACCTATGAACGACACATCAAAGCGACATGCTAAAACGACATTACATAGCGCCATGCATTAGCGACACGAGGAATAAAAATAAAATTGATATAGCAGCTAACCAAATTAGTAAATCTATCTTAATAAATTCTTTTTCATTTTTAAAATTCATTTTATCACGCTCCTACTATCAATATTTCCACACAAGGGAAAATAATACATCAAAGTAGATTTTTGTCGAGCGACGTGCTATAATCTATTTAACGATTATTATTTTTATTAAGGGAGTAGCAAAAGCGAAACCGATTCATTAGAAGTCTCATAAGAGCATATGAATTTAAGCTACATAAATGAATTTTAAGTAGCTGAGTGTGTAATTATTTAATTTATTAAAATTTAAAATGAGTGCGTAATCAAGATCCTAGAGAGAGTAATTTTTGTATTACTTTTTTGGGGATTTTTTTTGTTTTTAAAATAAGAAAATGGGGGGGTGATAAGAAGAAATAAAAAAGAAGTAAGATAACTTGTCCTTATCTTACTTCTACATAGCTATACGAACACTTAAACGCAAGAGGTATAGCCTATGCTTATTATATCATAGGTTTATACCTTCTAAATTAAAATATTTAGGGGGGAAGACATATGTTTGCAGAACAAATGGATATTTTCAGCATTCCAAAACCAATAGCACAAAAACAAGAAAACAATAATATTACAGACAATCAAAGAACTTTAAAAAGATATAGAATGCATTGTAAAAGCAAAGGATTGACCCCAGAATCTTTGAAAGCTATCATTGATAATGATTTAAGGCTTTTTGTTTCTTATATAGGAGAAAAAGCATTGGATCAAGTTACTCACATTGATGTACAAGATTTCATGCTTTATTGTTCCGATGACAGAGAAAATGGTGATGAAGCTCTTGGAAGAAAATTCACAAGCATCAATATGTTTTACAAGACATTAATAAAACAAGAAGTTTTGACTATCAAAAATCCCTGCGATAAGTTAGACAAACCTAAAAAAAGAAAAAAACAACGTGGTCATATTACTGTAGAAGAGTATAAAAAAATCATGGAGCATTTAGACAAAATTAAAGATTTACGTGGAGCAGCTATAATGAGTTTATTTTTCACGAGTGGATGCAGACTATCTGAGATTTGGCAGCTTAACCGAACTAGTCTTGATTTTCAGAGTCGTAGATTCAAAGTTGTTGGGAAAGGACTTAAAGAAAGAATATGTGTTTTTTCAGAAGATGCCAAAGAACGAATTTTAAAATATTTAAATTCCAGAACAGATGATCTACAGCCTTTATTTATTTCACGACAAAGAAATAGATTGGCAAAGAAATCTATTCAAGACTTTTTTAAAGTCACAGGGGAACGTGTTGTTCTTTCTAAACGAATATCCCCTCACTTAGCCAGGCATGGAGTGGCTATGGCTCTTATAAAAAAAGATATGCCATTAGAAGTAATACAAAGACTACTTGGTCATGCATCCATAGCTACAACACAGATTTATGCCCATATGGACATGGATACAGTACAAATCAAGATTGATTCAGTTAATATTTTAGAGTAGTGATAAAAGGGCTAGAAATAGTCCTTTTTCTTTATTAATATTTTATACAAAAACATCAATAAATTTTTATATAAAATATTAATAAAGAATTTTATAAAATGTTAATAAATAAATCTATAAAAATAATGGAGTTATCAAGAATCACTCCATTATTTTTTACTTTTGAAGTTTACTTTGTCATTTCATAAAATTTATCAATCATGAATCTTACAAATACATTTTCTTTCATTTGAGCCTTTTCAGCCATTTCTTTAACATGTTTATTATGATCTGTACTTATATAATAACTAACTCTCATCATTTCAGGCTTAGTAGTTTTTAAAGCTTCTAAGTTAATGATAGGGCCTTTACCTGCTCCTAAAATTTCCCCAGCTGCTTTACTAGAATCTTGTCCTTTTACCTTGTCAAATCTATTTGCCATACATTACACCCTTTCTATTAATTCCTTAACAAAATTTTTAAAAGCTATAGCTCCAGTAGAGTTTTTAGAATATGCACTGATTGGCGTACTTTCAGTTTCTGCTTCTGCGACTTTAACATTAATAGGGATAATTGTATTAAATAAAATATCGTTTATTCTAGCGTGGGTCTTACAGTGCGATACAAATTCATTAGATATCTTAGTTTTTCTAAAGCGATTAATGAGAAACCCTTTAATATTATTTTTAATCCTTAACCTTTTAGTTATGCCTTCCCATAGATCCATAAAGAGTAAACTTCCAGTCAGTGAATGTGCTCCTGCTTCATTAACCAATATTATAGCATCAGAAGATATGAACGCGTTTTGATTAAGAATACTCATACTAGGATTTGTGTCTATCAGTACATAGTCGTACTGGTTAAAAAAATCATGATGATCTTCAATGAAATTTTTCAATATATACTCACGCCCTGGGTAGTTCACCAATTGCATTTCTGTACCCGTCAATTTTATTGTTGATGGAATTAAGTCAATTCCGTCACAATGTTGGACTACTTTTACAGGTAAAGTTTCATCATCTTCAAACACGTCAAGTAAAGTTTTAGTATCTTCATCAACATTTATTCCAAAGTTGTAAGTTAGATTTGCCTGAGGATCTAGGTCACAACAAAGTACTTTTTTCCCCATCTCTTGGAGTATGCCAGCAGTAGAGAATGTAGTCGTAGTCTTTCCTGTACCACCTTTTAGTGTGCCGAAACTAATAACTTTCATTTTTTATCCCCCTTGTTATATAAAACATTATTAATTTAATTATATCGTTTTTTATATAACAAGTAAATAACTTTTTATATAAAAAACGATATAAAAAAGTAATAAAAAAAGAACCGATCATTTAATCAGTTCTCGCTAAGGGTAGTAACCACAATTCGTGCAAAATTCTCGTTAAGAGAATTCGATTTACATTTATGTAAAATATAGTGATAAAATATAAAAAACACTCGAATGATCGATTTTCTTTTGTTGAAATTTCTCAAAAGTTAGCTTATAATTGATTTAATACAAAA
>NZ_SLWV01000030.1 GCF_004345705.1 Marinisporobacter balticus | reverse complement strand
TGAATAAGACATTATCTAGTGACAATAGCGAAGGAGTTACACCTGTTCCCATACCGAACACAGAAGTTAAGCCCTTCAGCGCTGATGGTACTTGGCGGGTAACTGCCTGGGAGAGTAGGTCGTTGCTAGATAGTTTTTTGTTTTAAAGGATAATCTTAAACACAATCCTAAAATTTGACATAAATCTAAAGTATAAAGATACAGAAGTAATCATATAAATATAATACATGAATATATAAGCACATAGTCAAAATCTTAAGGAAGAACCCACAAGTTTCAATTAGTGGTTTGTCACTTATGAAAAGACCGATTTTGTGCTAGTAGCTGAATGATTAACCTTGTGAGTAAAATTAAGTGTTCATACAACCATTACACTTTTATGAAATACGAAATTATTAGCTTAAGTAATATAAAGCAATATATTATTTTCATAAAACGGATACACTTTAAATGAAAATAAGGGGGGATTAGATGAATATTCAACCGTTGTTTAAAGAAGGCCTTTCCTTTATAGAATTTGTGAATAGAGATAAAGATGCATACAAAGAAAAAACGTTAGAAATATATGATACGATTATGATTGATGAAATTTTAGAAAAAGAAATTAAAGCAGTGAACCAGTTGATAAATGTTCTTGTATTTGCAGAAATATGGTGTCCTGATTGTATGATCAATGTACCTGCGCTTCAAAAAATAGTGGATATAAATCCTAATTTTGCAATATCGATTGTTTCAAGAGAAGGAAATGAAATGTTTATGGACAACTACAAAGTAAGTGGTAAACCTAAAATACCAACCTTTGTGATTATGGACAAGGATTTTCATGCACTAGGTGATTTTATAGAACAACCCCAAATTCTGAAAGAAATTGAGGCAAAAGGAAAACAAGTAGAAACTATCGTTGCAAAAAGAAAATATAGAAAAGGTGAATATATTTCGGAAACAATAAAAGAGGTATTGAATATAGCAAAGAAGTAGATGGGAATGTGCCATCTATTTTTTTTTGACAACCAAACTTTCAAATGCTACAATATATAGTGCGTGAAGTTTGTGAGACATACTAAATAATGTTATATTGCATGAAATAATATAAAGATTAAATGATGCAGAGAAAGCACTTGAAAGGAGAATTTTATGATTAAAGTAATGAAGCGTAATAAGAGGATTGTTGCATTTGATAGTATAAAAATAACAAATGCAATAGAAAGAGCCATGACGGAGACAAAAACAGGAATTGATCAGGATTTAAGTAAAAAAATTACTTACCTTATTAAAGAAGAAATAAAACATATAAATTCTCCAGTACAGGTTGAAGAAATACAAGACCTCGTAGAAAATCTACTCATGTCAAGTGATCGAAAAGATGTGGCTAAAATGTACATAATCTATAGAAATGAGCACAATAAGATGAGAAAAATGAGAAGAAGGACAAAGAATCATATGTTAACCGATGATTTCATTAGCAAATATAAGCATCAACCATCACCCATGGAACAATTAGGTAACTTTGTTTATTATAGAACTTATTCAAGATGGCTTAATGAAGAAAAAAGAAGAGAATATTGGTGGGAAACTGTAAGACGTGCTGTTGAATATAATTGCAGCTTAGTTGCTACAACGAAGGAAGAAGCGGAAAAGTTATATGATAATATATATAATCTAAGACAATTTTTATCAGGCAGAACTTTTTGGGTAGGGAATACCCCTGTAGCAAAAAACTATCCTATGTCTAACTTTAATTGTTCTTTTTTAATTATAGATAGCTTTGAAAGCTTCAAAGATCTATTTTATTTACTAATGGTTGGTTCTGGTGTTGGACTGAGAATATTGAAAGAAGATATTTGTAAACTTCCAAAAGTAAGGACGAATTATGAAATTGTACATAAAGATTATATGCCGATGCCAATGAATGAAAGAGAAGATTGTACAAGTTTAGAATTTTTTCATAATAACACGGTAAAAATTACGGTTGGAGACAGCAAGGAAGGGTGGACACAAAGTTTAGATTTCTTCTTTAAATTAATTTATAGCAATGAATACAGAAACGTAAAAACAATTATTGTAGACTATGATCATGTAAGACCAAAGGGAGAAAAATTGAAAACTTTTGGTGGTACAGCTAGTGGGCATTCAAGTCTAAAGAATATGTTTGTGAAAATTGATAAAGTGATTGAGAGGAATAGAAAACTTGATCATGCGAAAAAAATAAAACTAAATCCAATTGATTGCTTAGATATAGCAAATATCATTGGAGAAAATGTTGTCGTAGGAGGCGTAAGACGTACAGCAGAGATGGTACTCGTGGATAGCGATGACAGAGAAAGTATTGAAGCAAAGTCGAATCTGTATAAGCAAATTGATGGACAATGGATTGTAGACCAAGATATTATTCATAGACAAATGAGCAATAATTCTATTTACTACACTGAAAAACCAAGCAGGGCACAATTAAATTGGCAAATAGAGAAAATGCGCTATTCAGGAGAACCTGGCTGGGTAAATGCAGAGGCTGCTTCAAAGCGCAGAGAAAATATGAATGGTGTAAATCCTTGTGGAGAAATTCTCCTTGATTCAAAAGGACTCTGCAATTTAACAACAATCAATGTGTATGCCTTTGTAAAGGAAGATAAGACGCTTGATTTAAATCATCTAATAGAAGCTCAAAAATTATCTGTAAGAGCAGGTTATAGAATGACATGCGTTGAGCTTGAATTACCAGAATGGGATGGCGTACAACAAAGGGATAAATTAGTAGGCTGCTCTTTAACAGGATGGCAGGATATGGTTAATGCGATAGGGATAACAAAGGAAGAAGAAGCAGAAATTTTAAGCGCATTAAGAAAAGCAGCCCATGAAGAAGTAGAAAAGTATGCAGGTGAAATTGGGGGAAATATCCCGCTTCTCGTGACTACCGTAAAGCCAGAAGGGACGCTTAGCCAATTGCCTACCGTATCTAGTGGTGTGCATTATGCCCATTCACCTTATTACATAAGAAGAATTCGTATAAGTGCGGATGATCCACTTGTAAAGGTATGTGAAGAGTTAGATTATCCAGTATTTCCAGAAGTAGGTCAGCAATGGGAAACTTGTTCAACAAAGGTGGTTGAATTTCCTGCAAAAGCAGCGCATGGAAAAACAAAATATGATGTAACAGCCATCGAGCAGCTTGAAAATTATAAATTATTTATGGAAAATTATGTAGATCATAATTGCTCTATTACCATTCATGTAAGAGACCATGAATGGGAAGAAGTAGAAAAATGGGTGTGGGACAATTGGGATGATGTGGTGGCCTTATCATTTTTATCACTAGATGATAATTTCTATAAATTATTACCTTATGAAGCAATTGATGAAGAAGAATATAATAGGAGAATCAAGGAAATGAAGCCATTTATTTCTTCATTAATTGGTAAATATGAAAAAGAAGAAATAGAACTTGATATAGGAAATGATAGTTGTGAAAATGGTGTTTGCCCAATAAGATAAAACAAAATGATAATACAAGAAGTACTTTGTGAATTTATCGCAACAGAAATTCCAAAAGTTTTTTGAAATTTTGTCAGTGAAATGAGTAGCCACGATAGGAGTATGCGAATTTCTCATTTTAAGAACTAAATACTTTAAAGTTAGACAGAATTTGAAATCATTAGAATTCTTTTATATTTTTTTGAAAAATGATATAATAATTTTAATACTATAAAAAAATGGAGGGTATGAAATGAATTTCCAATTATCCACTTACGAACAATTAACAGGCGCAACAAAACAAACACCAGCATATTCATGTGTAGCACAGGGAGATGGCTTTTTCTTTGCAAAAAAAGGAGCTATGGTAGCGGATCAAGGAAATTTTAAGTATGAAAAGATACTATTAGACCCGAATGCAGGATCAGGGTTAGCTAGAGGGCTTATAAATAGTGTAGCTAGAAGGTTAACAGGCGAAAATATGGAAATAATGAAAGTAACAGGAAATGGCATGTGCATATTAGCTTTTGAAGGCAAGAACGTAACGATCGTACCATTACAGCCAGGTGAGTCAGTAGGGGTTGAATCAGAAAATATATTAGCTTTCACAGGAAATTTAAAATATGGTGTTCGCTTTATAGGGGCGGGGGTTTTATCGCAAAAGGGATTATTCACTACAAACTTTCAAAATAATTCAGGATCAGTAGGACATGTAGCAGTTATAACAGAGGGCAATGCGATTGTGCTACAATCACCTTGTAGAGTAGATCCAGATGCGATTATATGCTGGACAGGTGCAGATCCTAAGTTAAAAGCGGATGTAAACTGGAAAACAATCATTGGTCAAACTTCAGGAGAATCTTATATGTTTAGTTTTGCACAAGCAGGTCAAACAGTAGTATTACAGCCATCAGAAAGAAAATCAGGACTTGATGTAGGGATTGATAGAGGATCACAAGTAGGTACCCAATCAAGTGCAATGGGAAATTCTATGGACAATGGGCAAGATATGATGAACCAGGTATCAAACACTTTAGGAAATTTCTTTAATAGATAAAAATTTTTATGAAAAGGAGGCATTTATATGGGATTAGATGGATTAGGTGGTCTTGGCGGATTAGGAGGAAATAATCCTTCAAGCAACACACAAGGGCAGCAACCAGCTGGATTAGGTGGATTAGGCGGTCTTGGAGGGGGTGTAGGAAACCCACCAAGTAATAACAATGCTGGTAAAACCGTATCGCTAAAAAAAGGACAGAAAGTATCCTTGAAAAAAGCAGCAGCAGATGTTGGATTAGATGGAAATACATTATCAAAAATCCATGTAGGATTAGGATGGGATACGAATAAATTTGATGGAAAAGATTTTGACTTAGATGCATTCACATTTGCGATAAAGGCAGATGGAAAAGTAAGAGATGAAAAAGATTTCGTATTCTTTGGGAATAAAAAGCCAGCAGGACTTGGCATAGAATTAAGTGGAGATAATCAAACAGGACAAGGATCTGGGGATGATGAAGTAGTACTTGCTGATCTTCAAAATATTCCTGCTGATATAATGAAAATCGTATTTGCTATTACAATCTATGAAGGAAAAGAAAGAAATCAAAATTTTGGAATGGTTGAAAATGCTTTTGTTCGATTGGTAGATCAAAATACAAATAAAGAGTTTTTAAGATATGATCTTTCAGAAGATTATAGTATGGAAACAGCTGTTGTTGTTGGAGAACTTTATAGAAATAATGGAGAATGGAAATTTAGTGCCAATGGTTCTGGATTTAATGATGGATTACCAGCTCTTTGTGCTTGTTATGGAGTAAATGCGGAGTAAAAAATAAGTAACTATAAAAAGGAGACCACTGAAAAATATTTTGTTTTTCGGAGGTCTCTTTTTTATGAAAAAAAAATAAAAGATAATTCTATAAAAGGATTGTTTATTTAGATACATAGGAGTAAAATATAAGTGAGTGAGTACTCACTTATAAAAAAGGAGGAAGTTATGAAAAGAAATATAAAAGAAACAGAAAAAAAAATCTTAGAAGTGGCAATAGATATTTTTTCAAAGAAAGGGTTTACTGGGGCTACAACCAATGAAATTGCAAAAGGGGCAGGGGTAGCAGAAGGAACAATATTTAAGTACTATCCCAAAAAGAAAGATTTGCTTTATGGGGCAATGATTAAGGCAATAGATTTGTTTACTGAATCTATTGTGGTAGATACATTAAAGGAAGTGATAGAAGAAAATAAAGAAGCACCGATAGAGATTCTTTTAAAAGCGATCATGATAGACCGAATAAAACTTTTTGAGAACCATTTTCCACTCATTAAGGTTATTTTTTATGAAATGCAGTTTCATGAAGATTTAAAGGAGTTATTTTTAAATAAAGCATCGAAAAATTTACAAGAAATCGTTCCCAAAATATTCAAAAAAAGAAAAGAAAAGGGAGAATTAAAAAATATCAATGATTTTGTTGCCATGAGAAGTTTTTTAGGGATGATTATATTGATGTTTTTACAGAGATCATTTTTACCTAAAGAGAATGCATTTGAAACTATAGAGCAGGAAATTGATGTACTAGTAGAAATCTTTGTAAATGGTATAAAGGAGTGATGGGTATATGTATAAAAAATTTAACGTGATATTGCTATGTATGATTTTAGGGGTATTCCTTTCAGCATGCGATTTTAATGATATAGATAGCAATATCTATACAGGAACGGTAGAATGTGAAGATGTAGATATAATCAGTGAAGTTTCAGCAGAAATTACAGATATTTTTGTAAAAGAAGGGGAGCTTGTAAAAAAAGGAGATCGGATTGCCCATATTGATGTTGAAGATTTAAAAATTGAACTAAAAAAAGGAGAAGCAGGACTTAAAATTGTAAATGCAAAGCTCGATAAATTGCGTGCTGGTGCAAGAAGTGAAGAAATAAAAAAAGCTAAGGTACAGGTTCAAAAATTAGAAGAAATTTCAGAGGGTAAAGAGAGTGACTATAAGTTTAAACTAAAAAACCATGAGGATATAAAAAAGTTATTTCAAGAAGGAATTATTGCTGAGAAGCAATTAGGAGAAGCAAAGGTATTGTTAGATACTGCATATGCAGATTTTGAAAGTGCAAAGAAAGAAGTAGAATCTGCTCAGTATACGCTAGATTTAATTACAAAGGGCACACGGTCTGAGGAAATACATATGGTCCTTGGAGAAATAGACTCAGCAAAGGCAACCGTTGATACTATAAAATACAAGATTTCAAAAGGAAATATCATAGCCCCTATAGATGGGACGGTTGAAAGCCTTTATTATCATGAGGGAGAATTCATTCCTGCCTATGGGAATATGACAAATATCCTTGATTTGAAAAACTTGTGGGTGAAAATATTTATTCCAGAGAAAGAAATGGAAAAAATATCTTTACAGCAAGAAATAAATATGACGGCTGACTTTATGGGGAATCAAAAAATAAAAGGAAAGGTTATTCATATATCAAAAAAAGCAGAATTTACACCGAAAAATATTGAATCCAAGGAAAATAAACAAGAAATGGTTTTTGCTGTAAAGATAGAAATTATGGATGATCTAGAAAAATTAAAGCCTGGAATGCTCATAGATATTCATTTAGGTGGTGAGAAGCAGTGAATGAATTAGCAATTATCACTAAAAATTTAACAAAAAGATTTGATAGATTTACAGCTGTTGATAAAATGAATTTACAAATTCCAAAGGGAAGTATTTATGGGCTTTTAGGACCAAATGGTGCAGGAAAATCTACAGCCATTCGTATGCTTTGTGGCGTAATTACACCTACAGAAGGGAAAGGAGACGTATTTGGGCTGGATGTTTATAAAGAATCTGAAAAAATAAAGGAAAATATAGGATATATGTCTCAAAAATTTAGCCTTTATGAAGATTTAACCGTAATGGAGAATTTGAATTTCTATGCAAATATCTATTCCATTCCAAAGAAAATTAAAAAGGAAAGAATCGTAGATATTATAAATATGGCAGGACTAGAAGGAAAAGAAAAAAGCATGACAAAGACCCTTTCTGGAGGATGGAAGCAAAGACTTGCATTAGGATGTTGTTTGATGCATAAACCTAAACTCTTAATATTAGATGAGCCGACCGCTGCAGTAGATCCTGTTTCTAGAAGGATATTTTGGCAAATTATTTATAAGCTTACGAAGGAAGGAATAACCGTATTGGTCACAACACACTACATGGATGAGGCAGAAAGTTGTGATGAGGTAGCATTCTTATTTGGGGGAAAGATTATAGGAAGAGGCGCGCCAAAAGAAATAATTCGCAAAAAAAATGTAAAAAATCTGGAAGATGTATTTATCAGCTATGTAGAGGAGCAAACGGGTGAAAAAGTAGAAGCTTCATTTAATAAAATTAAATTTATTCAAAGTGACGAGGCAGGGGAATAAATATGAATTTTGGGAGATTAATAACCATCGTAAAAAAAGAATTTATTCATATTATAAGGGATAAAGCAAGTCTTGGTATGGCAATAATGATGCCTATTCTTTTTATATTTTTATTTGGATATGCTGTAAATACAGATGTAGATCATATAAAAATGGCGGTTATGGATATGGATCATACAATACAGAGTCGAGAACTCATTAGCAAATTTAAAACATCTAATTATTTTGAACCAACTATTTATGTACAAAATATAGAAGAACTGGAAAGTTTAATTGATAAGGGAGAGGTAAGGGGTGGAATCATTATTCCGTCAGGATTTCTAAAACAAATAAAAAAAGGGAAAAGCGCACAAATTCAATTCATTATTGATGGAACAGATCCTACAATTGCAAAGACCGCACTACAAAGTGGCATGATGCTTACACAAAAATATTCTCTTGAGATAAATAATAAGCATTTAGAAAAGAATGGGTTAAACAATAAGAGCAATTCCACGATAGATATAAGAACAAGAGTATGGTATAATCCAAATCTTGAAAGTACAAAATTCACCATTCCAGGACTTATTGGACTGATTCTACAAAATGTTACGGTTATGCTTACAGCTTTTTCACTGGTTCGGGAAAAAGAAATGGGAACTTTAGAATTATTAATTGTAACCCCTATAAAATCGGTAGAACTCATTTTAGGGAAGATGATCCCTTATATTTTTATAGGCGCTATTGATTTTTTAATCGCACTATTTTTTGGAACCTATTGGTTTAATGTATCTATAGAGGGAAGTATTCTTCTATTGATGATTCTTGGCTTTGGATTTGTTATCTGTTCTCTTGCTATTGGTATGTTTATTTCAACCGTTGCACAAAATCAGGCACAAGCAATGCAAATGACTTTGTTTTTCATACTTCCGAGTGTATTACTCTCCGGATTTGTATTTCCAATAGAAGCGATGCCAAAAGTGATACAAATAGGAGGAAATTTTATACCCTTGACTTATTTTTTGAAAATATTAAGAGGAATTATCTTAAAGGGAGTAGGGATTCATTATCTATGGAAAGAAGTGATGGTACTTTCTATCGTTGGGATACTTCTTTTGGTGGTTGCTTCTGTAAGATTTAACAAGAAATTAGATTAAGTGGAAGCTTGTCGAATAAAGAAAGATTTTGGGAAAGGAATAGATGTATCCCAAAATACAAGGACATAAGTAGAAGAAGGAGATATTTAGGATTTGATAAGGGGAACCGTACCATAAGTAAGTGCGGTTTTTCTTGTAATTATTGAAAATACAAGGCTGTATGATTGTACTTGCTTGCGCTAAGTGATATTAATATTACTTCAAGAAAGGAAAAACAGTGTATATAACTATTTTTTTCTATTAGGAGACGCATTTGTAAGTATATATCTAAATAAGGACTATGAACAAGAGTACTAAAATTTACAACAATTAAAACTGTAACCTTACCCCTAATATAATCATAATATGTAATGAAGTAAAACTCCACAAATAGGAGGTATAAAAAATGTATTATGAGCTATATGGGAATCCAATGATGCAAAAATATAATAGAATGATGATAAACTATACTACAGTAATAGATCCCTTTGTTATTGAAGCATTAAAAATGGTTATAGGTCGTTCAGTAGTTATTGAGACCGTTAGAGGAAATCTACAGGGTATATTAGTAGATGTAAAGCCTGATCATATTGTTGTAAGACCTCATGGTAATGACACAACTTTCTTTGTACGTATACAACAAATTGTCTATATTATGCCAGATATAGATTAAGAAAGTAAAAAAATAAAATTATAATCATATAGAATATTAAATCCTCTCAATTATGATACTGTAATCTATAATCAGGAAACAAGCAGTGTAGTTGCCACTTTCTCCGGTAGGAGAAAAGAAGATGTAATATCTTACCTGAAAAGTTTACCTGAAGATACAAGGCAACGTATTGAAGCAGTTTCCATGGATATGAGTAGGAGTTATTGCTTTTTCGTACTAGAATGCCTGCCTAATGCAAAGCCTGTAATAGATAGATTTCATATATCGCAGCATCTTCATAATTGTGTAGACGATGCAAGAAAGCACATTCAAGACCATATTCGCAAGTATGGTAAAAAAAGATGAAGTATTCAAAATTCGTTGGGGCCTATTAAAAAATATAGAAGATGTAAGCCCTAATGAATATGAAAACCTACGGATTATTTTTGCTAAATATCAAAAACTTGAACAGCTTCATTATCTCAAAGAAGCATTTAGAATATTCTTTGAGCTTGCAACAAAGGATAATGCTGCAGCGTTTTTGGATTTCTATAAAGATTTAGCAACAGAATATGAATAACAAATGTGTTTCTTTAGGAATGATAAAGATCATATAAACGCCCCGTTGAATAGACAATGGGGCTTTCATAGCAGAAAAAGGAGCTTTTTAGTTTAAATACTCATTTAAAGTGTTATAAACTTCACTATTGATATGCTCAATGTTAATTGTTTGTATGGATGCATCTGTAAGATTGTATTTCTTTTTTAGCTTTAATATTCTATAAACATGATCATTGATAATTTCTTCTGATATTTCATTGTTTAATATAGCATTTTTCAAAGCATTTAGTACAGCTAATTGATTTTCATAAGCATGGCATACTAATACGATATCACTACCTGCCTGTATAGATTTTACAGCAGCTTGTCCTATAGGATAATTTTTCGAGATAGCGCCCATTTCCATATCATCCGTAATGATAACCCCATCAAAGGCTAAATTATTCCTTAAAATATCTGTAATAATTCTTTTTGAAAATGTAGCAGGATTATTTGCATCTATTTTGGGAAAAAGAATATGTGCTACCATGATCGCATTCACATTATTTTTTATAGCATTGACAAAAGGGACGAGCTCAAAGCTTTTTAGCCTATCCAAATCATGATCTACAGTAGGCAGTCCTAGGTGAGAGTCAATAGCGGTATCTCCATGACCTGGGAAATGCTTTACAACAGATATAATATTTTGACATTGTAGTCCTTTTATTGTTTCAATTCCTAAAGTATGCACAATTTTTTCGTTTGATCCAAAGGAGCGGTCTCCTATTATAGGGTTTTTTGGATTGCTATTTATATCTAAAACAGGTGCAAAATTCATGTTAAACCCAAATGATTTTAATTGTAAACCAATGACTTTTCCTATTGTAAATGAAAAATTTTTATTATTGACTTCTCCAATTTTTTCATTCGTAGGAAGTTTCTTCATTTCTTTTGGCATTCTAGATACCCTTCCACCTTCTTCATCTACAGATATGAATAATGGGAGTTTATTGTTTTTCGAATTAGAAGCTTTTATCGCATTGATTAAAGATAATGTTTGTTCTGAATTCTGAATATTTCTTTGAAATAATATAAAACCACCAATATGATATTTTTCTATCATTTCTTTTATGTGGTTATTGTACATCGTTCCATCAAAACCTACTAAAACCATTTGTCCAATTTTTTCATCTAATGACATGGTTTCAATTTGGTTTTGGATTGGGTCAATGGTTTGTTTTTTCAGGGGAACTGTTTTTTCTTCTTCGTTATGGTGATGATCTATTTCTTTACTACAACCAGATAAATTAAAGCAAGTTAAAATTAATAGCACAAAAAATAAAGAATTTTTAAAAATATTGATGCACCCTTTCTTGAGCAACAGAAATTTCAGATACTTTCTTTGAAATCCCATTGATAAAATATTTAGATGGCAGTATGCGCATTTTTTATCACTCAAAGGTATTATACCCTAAAAAGAAAGAAACGTGGGAAGAATGATCACGATTTCAACAAGAAAAAAAGGATTTTATCAAGAAGTGTCGAAGTGTTTATTAAATGTCGAAGTGTTTATTAAAATTAAGATGGAAAATTTAAATATGTTGATAATAGCAAACTTATTGAAAAATAAGGACGCAAAGATATGGGTCTAAGGTAGAAAACTACTATGATTGCCAGTTTACCAAAATATTTTTTAAGGTAAAGGTGTCTATAGCGAAAGGCATTTTTTTTTTGTTTTATTAAGGACTTATGGGGATGAATAAAATTTATTGATGGAGGTGAAAAAACAATGTTGTTATGTAAGTTAAGTTTCAAATATTAGATTTTTATGCAAATGCAGTACAAAGTACATAGAAAAATTGAGGAGGATTTTGTGTGAAGAGTTTAAAATATAAAATTACCATACCGGTATTAATTTTTGTTATGATCGGTATTATTCTATTGTCGGGTGTAGCCTATTATCAGGCAAAAGAAGCGATCGTTATAGGTGTAAAAGAGATGGCACAAAGCAAGGTGGAGAAGCTTGCGGCACTTACAAATGATCAAATTCATGAGTGGGAAGCAATAATAGGATTATTAGCTACGGTAGATGCCGTAAAAAATATAGACCATCAAGGACTCAAAATATTTATTGATCAAAATAAAAAAAACTTTGAAGTGTTTGAAGCAATTATTCTTTCTGATAAAGATGGAAAATATGCAAATACCAATGGGCAGGGCGGCAACCTTAAAGATAGAGAATATTTTCAGAAAGTTATGACAGGACAAAGCGCTGTTTCTAATCCTGTCATATCAAAAACTACAGGAAACCCTATTGTGGTGATTGCAGTACCGATTAAAGATGATAATGGAAACATCATAGGTCTTATTGGCGGAACTGTAAATTTAGATTATATAACAAAAGTAGTAAATACTGAAAAATTAGGAAAAACAGGGTATGCCTATATGATTGATCAAGAAGGACTAGTCATGGCACATCCTAAGAAAGAAATGATTCTTCAATTCAATGTTTTCGAAAAAGGGGATAATCTTCAAATTGAGATTGCAAAAAAAATGATAAAAGGAGAAAAAGGCGTAGATACTTATCAATTCGATGGGCAAGAAAAGCTATTAGCTTATGCGCCTATTTCTTCTATGGGTTGGTCTATTGGAATGACTGCATATTACAGTGAAGTGACAGAGGGTGTATCTAAGTTTAAAAATATGATGATGATGATGGGTGTTGCTATGATCATTGTAATCGGGATGGTGATTTATTTCTTAATTAATCGCTCCATTCAGCCTGTTTTGAAAATGGCAGAAATTACAAAAGAAGTAGCAACAGGGAATCTTACAGTGAATATAGATGTAAAGACCGAAGATGAAATCGGCATGCTTGCGAATAACTTTAATCATATGATTAAAAACATGAGGAATCTTTTATCAGAAATGGACGAAATGGGTATGACGGTAGCTTCGACATCTCAGCAAATGATGGCTTCAACAGAGGAAGCGAGTACCGTTTCAGAACAGGTCGCAAATACTATATCTGAATTAGCAGAGGGAGCTTCAGAACAGGCGCAATCGATTCATCGAAGTAGTGATATGGTAAATGAATTAATAACAGGAATTGGACACATAGCAAAGAATACGAACAATACGGATAAACTTACTGTTAGGGCAAAGGAGACTGTTGATGCAGGAATGCAAATTGTAGCGTACCAAAAAAGTAAAACAATAGAAAACAAACAAGTGACTATAAATGTAGGAGAAGAAATTTCTGCACTATCAGAGAAATCACAACAAATTGGTCAGATTGTAGCACTCATTAGTAGTATAGCAGAGCAGACAAATCTGTTGGCATTGAATGCAGCGATTGAAGCAGCAAGAGCTGGAGAACAAGGAAAAGGGTTTGCAGTAGTTGCTGAAGAAGTAAGAAAGCTTGCAGAAGAATCGGGTAAAGCATCTCAAAATATCCATGATTTGATCTATGAAATACAAAATGGAGTGGGAAAAGCTGTGAAAGAAATGGATCAAGTAAAAATTGTAGTAGATGAACAAGAAAATGCTGTAGAGAATACAGTCAATGTATTTGAGAATATATTAAAAGCTGTTGGAAATGTTGCAGAGAACATAAAGGAAGTTTCAAAGTCATGTGAAAAGTTAAATGAAGATGCAGTAGTGGTAGGGGGAAACATTGATAATATTTCAGGGATTACGCAAACAAATGCAGCAGCAGCAGAAGAAGTGGCAGCTTCTACAGAAGAACAATCAGCTACGATTGAAGAATTATCTGCATCAGCTGAGAAACTTGCTAGTTTATCTGGAAAACTGCAAGAATCGATACAAAAATTTAAAATATAACAAAAATCAGTGAAAAATAGGATGACTATCAGAATTTTTTTATAAATAGAATGACTACTTCTAAAATGAAAGAAGTAGTCATTCTATTTAATTGTGAATTTCCATACCTAATATACATACATCATCTTCAAATTTTTTACTTTCCTTAAAATTGATGATATCGTCATATACATGACAGATTAAAGATTGTATTGATTTATGCGCATGTTTTATCACGATGTTATGAAGATCTTCTTTGAATAGGGTCTGCGGATGATCGATTGCTTCAGTTAATCCATCTGTGTAAAAAATAAGCTTGTCTCCCTGTTGAAGGGAGAGGGTATGACTTTTAAAGTTTATATTTTCAAACATACCTAAAATGGTGCTACCCCCCTCTTTTATTTCTATATATTCGCCATTGCGAATTAATATAGGATAAGGATGACCGCAGCGCATATAGGTAAGTTTTTTCGTTTTTGTATTATATAGACTATATAATGCAGTGAGATACATGTTTTCAGATATATTGATTAGCTTCCTATTTAAGTAGCTTATGAAAGCTGCTGGATGATGAAAAAGATGAGTGCTTGTTTCCATAATGGCTTTTACCATAGCTGTAATCATAGCAGCTGGAACACCATGACCAGATATATCACTCAGAAAAATGCCTACAGAATCTTCATCTACTTTTATAAAATCATATAAGTCTCCCCCAACCTCTTCAAGGGGTTTATAAATAGCAGATAGAGAGACTCCTGGTATTTCAGGAAGTTTATTTGGGATAAGATTTTGCTGAACATTTCTAGCAAGAATCAATTCATCATGAACTCTATGATTATAGCGTTCGATCATTTTATTTCTTTTTTCTAATTCCAATTTACTCTTTTCAATTTCTGTAATATCATCCATAATTACTAAAACCATATCGTTATGATTATAGCTTAAATATTTGGCAGTAAATTGGAAAAATTTTCTTATCGATCTTCCTTCGATATAAAAATTTCTATTTACGATTTCTTTAAAAGTAGGGGTTTTATCTTTAAAAGCTTTTAGAATAGATTTTCTGATAATACATTGATTACAATTACTTGTATTACCACAATTTTTTTCTTCTTCTATGGTATATCTACAACCGATTACATTTCCACAGGACCTACCAATGATCTGGTCTTCTTTTTTACTGAATAAAGTCTTAAAAGTTTCATTAAATTGCTGGACTTCTATGCTTTGATCTATTAAAAAAATAGCAGATGTAATATTTTCAAAAATAATGTTTAAAAAATGATTTGAATCTTTTAGCTCACCTATAGACAGTTTCATCTTATCACCTCCAAAAATTATATTTAACTCATTGTAACATATTATTACAAAAGTATGCTTGTATTTTTGAGTTGAATAAAATCAAAATATACAGAAAGAAGGGGGGATTTGGAGTATTTATAATATTACAGATCCTACAAAAAATGAACAGATTGTTGTGATTACTGATTTATACTATCATATAGTTGTCGAAAAAAAGAAGTACATAAACTTAAAACAGAATAATCATAAATAGAATTGATAGATCTAAAGTTTTGGGGTAAAATAAATAGGAAAAGCTTTGACATATTATTTTCTAAATATTATAATATCAGTGATATGAATAAAAACAAAGATGAGAAGAGTAGATATAGAAGAAACGGTTAAGCGAGTCGGTGGTGGTGGAAGTCCGATACGGAATCTATATTGAAGAACGTCTCTGAGTTTCTAACCGAAATCGATTGAGAGTAGGCTTAGACGGCATCAAACCGTTATCTATTGAGGAGTATAGATTTGTACTGGTAGAGATGGCCATTTGGCAATCAGGGTGGTACCGCGAAACATTAGCCTTTCGTCCCTTTTCATAAGAGATGTGAGGCTTTTTTGATGAAAAGGAGGAAAAAATATGAAAACAGCATTGATTAAAGAAATCTATAGAAACAAAGAAAACTTTAAAGATCAAAATATTACGATTGCAGGATGGATCAGAACTCTTAGAGCTTCAAATGCTTTTGGTTTCATCGAATTAAATGATGGAAGCTTCTTTAAAAATATCCAAGTTGTTTTTGAAGAAGATTTAGAAAATTTCAAAGAAATATCAAAACTTACCATTAGTTCTTCTATTATTATAGAAGGAAAATTAAAATTAACACCAGATGCGAAACAACCCTTTGAAATCAAAGCTACAAAAATTATGGTAGAAGGGTTATCAGACAGAGAATATCCACTACAAAAAAAGAGACACTCTCTTGAATTTTTAAGAACTATTGCCCATTTAAGACCAAGAAGTAATACTTTCTCAGCTGTATTTAGAGTGCGTTCTATTGCTGCGTATGCGATTCACAAGTTTTTTCAAGAAAGAGGATTTGTTTATGCACATACACCAATCATCACAGGAAGTGACTGTGAAGGGGCAGGAGAAATGTTTCGATTAACGACATTAGATTTAGATCATATTCCAAGAAATGATGAAGGTCAAATAGACTTTAAGGAAGATTTTTTTGGAAAAGAAACAAATCTAACAGTGAGCGGACAGTTAGCAGCTGAAGCGTATGCACTTGCTTTTAGAAATGTTTATACCTTTGGACCTACCTTTAGAGCAGAAAATTCAAACACTGCTAGACATGCGGCAGAATTTTGGATGATTGAGCCGGAAATTGCTTTTGCAGAGCTTGAAGATAATATGCAATTAGCAGAAGACATGATCAAATACGTTATTAACTATGTACTTGAGCATGCACCAGAAGAAATGGCATTTTTTAATCAATTTATTGATAAAGGTGTATTAGAGAGATTAGAGAATATTGTAAGTGCTAATTTTGGAAGAATTACTTATACAGATGCTGTTGAAATATTAAAAAAAGCCAATGTCAAATTTGAATATCCTGTAGAATGGGGATGCGACTTACAAACAGAGCATGAAAGATATTTAACCGAAAAAGTATTAAAGAAGCCTGTATTTGTTACAGATTATCCGAAGGGAATCAAAGCTTTCTATATGAGGATTAATGAAGATGATAAAACGGTTGCTGCAATGGATCTGTTAGTTCCAGGCGTAGGAGAAATTATTGGTGGAAGTCAAAGAGAAGAAAGACTTGATGTATTAGAAAAAAGAATTGAAGAGATGGGACTGAATAAAGAAGATTATTGGTGGTATCTAGAACTAAGAAAGTATGGTGGAACAAAGCATGCTGGATTTGGATTAGGATTTGAGAGATTGATTATGTATATGACAGGAATGTCTAACATAAGAGACGTTATTGCATTCCCGAGAACAACTAAATCGGCAGAATTTTAAATATTTATAAAAAGAAAATACATACTTACAATAGGTTAGAAAAATATATTTATCTAATCTATTGTAATTTGTTTTTGATAGGGATTTTTTATTTTGCAAATATGAAGGGTAGCAGATATACTTCATATAAACCATAAAAACAAGGGGTGAAGAGGATGTTGTTAGAATCTATAAAATTAGGGATCAAAAAAGGAATAGAAACCACTTGGATGTTGGCAAAGGTCATTATTCCTGTTTATATTTTCATCACTTTTTTGCAGCATACGCCAGTTCTTAATTGGATTGCATATGCATTTAAGCCCTTTATGGGACTGTTTCATTTGCCTGGAGAGGCTGCTATTGTATTGGTTTTAGGAAATACTTTAAATTTATATGCAGCAATTGGCGCAATTAGGGCAATAGAGCTTACACCTATGCAAATAACTACCTTGGGAATTATGCTCTCATTTTCTCACTCGTTATTTGTAGAGACAGCCGTAGTAAAAAAATTAGATGTGAGCGTATCAAAATTTATAGCGCTTAGAATAGGATTAGCTGTTGTAGTAGGAATGATTGTAGGACAGGTAGGTGAACTGTTATGTTAGAGATTTTAAAAGAAGGCGTATTAGGGAGTCTATCGTCTGTATATGGAATAGCTATTATTGTGATTCCGCTTATGATTGTTTTACAAGTGGCGAACGACTATCAGGCTTTGAATAAAATTGCAGAATACTTTAACTTTTTCATAAAGCTATTTAACGTATCAAAGGCAGCCATTTTTCCATTGTTAGTGGGGATTATCTTTGGGATCTCTTATGGAGCAGGGGTGATTATTCAAAGCTCAAAAGAAGGGAATTTAACAAAAAAAGATTTGATTTTATTGGCAACTTTTTTGGTTACTTGTCATGCGGTGGTTGAAGATACATTGTTATTTGTTGCGATTGGTGCAAATGGTACTGTGCTATTAGGATTAAGACTGATAATGGCCATAGGGATAACGTATTTTTTATCGAAAAGAATTAATTTAAAAGATTTGTCTGTATTAGAAAATGAAAAAAATAAAGCATAAGATCTTAAAAATGGCCTTATGCTTTATTTATGTAACCAATATTATTGAGCAGGTGGCACAAATACTCTTTGTCCTAATTCTGCATCTAACATATAAAGCGCATTGCTGTTTTCACTAATTCTTTCTAATTTTTTCACGATACCAGAAAAGTTAGATTCTTCTTCTACTTGTTCGTCAATGAACCATTTTAATAAGCTGATGGTTGCATGTTCCCGCTCTTCCATTGCTAAATCTGTTAGTTTATAGATTCTTGCTGTTACAAATTTTTCGTGTTCTAATCCTTGCTTAAATGCATCTAATACAGATGCATATTCATTTTGTGGTTCATCAAATGCAGGAATGGTTACACGTCCACCCATCTCATTTATATAATTAAAAAACTTCATTGCGTGAAATCTTTCTTCTTCTGCTTGCACTTTGAAAAAGTTTGAAAAACCGTCTAAATCCTCTGAAGCACAATAGGCTGCCATTGCTAAATAAAGATTTGCAGAAAAAAACTCATACTTAATCTGCTCATTTAATTCTTTCATTAATTTCTCACTAATCATAAAAAATCCTCCTCTTTTTATTATCATACTTATTTATTACCACAAGAAAGCGGTTTTAAAACAAAAATATATTTTTGCTTGACAATAAAATAGAAAAGTGACAATATGAAGACATTCAAGTGTAATGATTAATCATTTAATCACAAGGAGGGCACAAAATGAAATTTATGTTTAATCACAATAATATGAATGTTTTGGACTTAGAAAAAAGCATTGCGTTCTATAAGAAAGCCTTAGGGTTAACAGAAACAAGAAGAAAAGAAGCAACAGATGGAAGTTTTATACTTGTATTTTTAGGAGACGAACAAATGGGTCATAAACTAGAATTAACTTGGTTAAGAGACTGGGAAAGACCTTATAATTTGGGAGATAATGAGTTTCATTTAGCTTTTGTAACAAATGATTATGAAAAGGCACATCAGTTGCATAAAAAAATGGGATGTATTTGTTATGAGAATGAAAAAATGGGCATTTATTTTATCAATGACCCAGATGGCTATTGGATTGAAATATTACCTGAGAAAAGATAAAGAAGACAGATGCATCTGTCTTCTATCCTACCATTAATTTAGTGTCTATTTCACTTTTTTGTTTTGTAGAGATTTCTTTCTTAGGATATACACCGAGCATATAATAGGAACAAGGATTAAGAAAATACTTATCTTTTGGAATACATTCTTCAATAAATTCTGAAATAAAAGTGCTCTCTAATGTGCTACTTATCATCACTAAAGGAGATTGTCCTGTATATTCCTTAGATTTGAATTCTTTAGGGGTGAGGATATGGCATTCTTTTTCAATATTTTCTCTTTTTAGAATAGCTGTAATTTCTTTTACAACGATTCCTTCGGAATAATCAACAGTTTTAGATATAGTATGATCATGTATAGGAAGCTTCTTGATCTTGGTACATTCTTGATGGGTCATATTTTTCACATACGTATTATACATTATATGGAAAAAATCCTTATCACTTCTTCTCAGCCAGCTACCATATTTTTTCCCTCTGCATCTGCCTCCGTTTTTGTATTGATCATCTTTTGGAACACCTAACTGATTAAGATAATTTTCGTACATCTTCATGGTTATTTTCATTTGTAACTACCTCCATATTTTAATAATATAATTCTAAAAATTACTTGCTATTTGAATATAGACTGGCTACTTAAGAAATTAGATAGACAACGAGCGAATCTATAGATCATGAATTTATAAAGTATAAATAAGGTTTCTGTAAATATATTCAAATCCCTGCACGTGCTATGAACCTTATTACAACTTTCGCTCGACTACATTTTTTGCGATTCCTAAGAATATGTCTATGATTCTATAATTTGGAATCATATTGTCATAGTGGTAAAATATATATAAATTCATGGCATCTAAGATCATAAAAAAATGTATAATGGCAGAGGAATATGCAAAATAAAAGTAGTGAGGAGAGTCTCACTACTTTTATATAAATAATTGAATATCAGAAGCTAATGCATCTTTTATGTAGTCCTGTGCGGTTACAACTTTTACCTCGGGAATTAATTCTTCTTTTTTAAATCCCATGATTTCCATAGATAATTTACATCCAAAGAAATTCACGCCTTTTTTTCTAGCACCATTTAAAAAATCTATTAGTTCAGGAGCTTCATCATCTTTCATCATCTCTAGTAACATTTTTTTCCCTATGCCACTAAAATTCATCTTTGAAAGGGGTAAATCATCAGGACCCTTTGGTGTCATCATCGCAAACATCTTTTCATAGTTACTTTTATCTTCTGTTGTCATATGGTGGGGTTCTCTTAGTAAAAGCAATCCCCAAAAAGCAAAGAAAATAGTCACATCGATATCCATCTCTTTTGCAGAATTAGCTAATATTAAAGCGGCTAGTGCTTTATCATAGTCTCCGCTGAACATAAGCAGACTCATCTTTTTATTCAATACAGTTACTCCTCTCTATGCAATATTTTTCTAAGAGTATTTTAACCAAAATATTATATTTTATGAAAAAATTACTGAATCATGAATGTATGATCACGCTTCTTAGATTTGAGAAAGCACTGTTTCTCTTTTAAAAGGGAAACAGTATTTTTAAGTCGCTATGCAGAATAAGTATTTAGTAAAGACTAAATATTTATATGGATATCACTATATTTTTTTAAATAATATGCTTTGTTTGTAATGATTTTTTCAAGCATTGTCATGAACATATCAATCTCATCATAATGATTGTAAAGCCCAAAACTAATGCGAACCATTCCAGGATGATGTGCAGTAGAGTCCTTTATGCGTTCTTCTATTTCGTGAGAATTTATATTGAGTAGTTCTTGAATATAGGGTTGGGCGCAAAAGCAACCATTCCGAACAGCAATACCCGCTTCATAAGAAAGTATGGTGGCTACCATTTCATGGGGTATATCCGCTATATTGAAAGGTATAATGCTAACGCGATCTGTGCAATCATCGGGGTTTCCATACAATTGTATACCCGAAATTTTTTTTAGCTTTTGTAATGCGTATGTTGTTAAGCTATTTTCATATTTTTCAATATTTTCCATACCTATCATTTTTAATGTATGAATAGCTGATGAAAGGGCTATAACCCCTATAATATTAGGTGTTCCAGATTCTTCTTTGTGAGGAGGTTGTGCCCAGCGGATAAAGTCGTGAGTAACCATATCTACTGTTCCTCCGCCGCTATATTCAGGAGCGTCTTCTTCAAAGGTAGATTCTGGACCTATAAGTACACCTATGCCAAAGGGAGCGTACATTTTATGGGCTGAAAAGGCAAGATAATCTATATGTTCGGGTGAATCTATAGGATTCATATGAAAAGGAGCATGTGGGATTAATTGTGCCCCATCTACTAGGATTTTAGCATGATATTTATGGACTAACCTAGCAATTTTGTAGATTGGGTTTTTATATCCAGTAACATTCGAGATACCAGTTATAGTAACTAATGCAATATGATCCTTATATTTTTTTAACTTATATTCCAAATCTTCTAGTGAAAGCTTTCCTAGATGATCTACTGCAATATAATCTACATCATATTTATCTCTCCATGGAAGATCATTCGAATGGTGCTCCATACAAGTAGATAATACAACACATTTTTTGTTGGTTTTACAAAGGCGATAGGAGAGTTTGTTAATGGCTTCTGTAGTATTTTTTACAAAAATAACTGTATGGGTATGCATATCAGCGCCTACAAAATTGCCAACTGTATTTCTACATTTTTCATATAAATTAGATGAAAATTGTGACTTATATCCTGTTCCTCTGTGAATAGAAGAATACCATGGAGAAAAATTATTTATTTGTTGCAAAGTAGATAGAAAAGGAGGGGTTGTAGCAGCATTATCAAAATTAATGGCGGTAACAAAGCGACCATTTATAAGAGGGATTTTTGCATCAACACCCATAACAAAATTTCTGAAGTTTGTTTTATATCTTTTGGATTCCATAAAATTTCACCTGCCTATAGAACTTTACTAACTATTATATGTATCAAAGAAAGAATCGTGAAACAATTTTATAGAATATAAGACAATATAAGAAGGAATTTTCTGAATAGTGAAGAATATATTAAATAGAGTTGTCTTAATATTTCAACAAACATTGAAGTGGGGGGAAATCAAATGAAGGGATATGTAAGTGATAGCATAAGGAATGTGGCATTAGTAGGTCATGGCGGTTGTGGTAAGACGATTTTAGCAGAAGCAATGCTATATACTACTGGTGTCATCAATCGATTAGGAAGAACAGAAGATGGGAATACTGTATCAGATTTTGATAAGCAAGAAATAGAGCGAAATCTTTCTATTAGTACAAGTTTAATTCCAATTGAATGGGAAAAAGATAAATATAATTTATTAGATACACCAGGATACTTCGATTTTGTTGGAGAGGTTAATAGTGCGTTAAGAATTGCAGGAGGTGCAATTATTGTAGTAGATGCAAGTTCAGGAGTAGAAGTTGGAACGGAAAAAGCTTGGGAATATACAAGCAAGAGAAACACACCTAAGCTTATATTTTTAAATAAAATGGATAAGGAAAACGTTAATTATGATAAAGTTATAGGTCAGTTAAGAGAGAAATTTGGAAAGGCTATTGCACCCTTTGCAATTCCATTAGGGACGGATCGGGGATTGAGAGGAATTGTGAATGTTGTAGATATGGTAGCGAGAGAATACAATGGCAAAGAATGTATAGATGCGCCAATTAAAGAAGAATGGCTAGATAAAATAAATCCTATTCGAGATATGCTCATTGAATCCGTAGCAGAGAGTGATGAAGTATTGATGGAAAAGTATTTTGAAGGAGAAGAATTTACGCAAGAGGAGATTCATGAAGGACTTCGTAAAGGGGTCTTAGCAGGAGCTGTTATACCTGTTTTAGTAGGATCTGCTATAAATAATATTGGCGTGCATACCTTATTAAATATGATTGATACATATATGCCAACACCAAAGGATATGAAGCCTTATGAAGGAATAAATCCTAAGAACAATGAAAAAGTGGTTAGAAATATCAATTCATCTGAACCATTTTCTGCATTGGTATTTAAAACAGTCGTAGATCCATACGTTGGGAAGATATCTTTAATGAAAGTCATCTCAGGAGAATTAAAGCCAGATATGGAAGTATATAATTCAGAAAAAGATGAAGTAGAAAAAATAAGTAATTTATTTTTGATGAGAGGGAAAAACCAGATTCAAGTAGAAAAGGTTGTTGCAGGAGATATTGCAGCTGTTGCAAAGCTTCAATATGTTCAAACTGGAGATACTTTGTGTGATAAGAATAATCCAGTAATGTATAGTAAAATAGCATTTCCTCAACCAACATTATTCATGGCAGTTGAACCAAAGGCAAAGGGAGACGAAGAAAAAATTGGCACAGGATTAAATAAATTAATGGAAGAAGATCCTTCCTTCATTGTTCAGCGAAATAAAGAAACAAAACAAACCCTTATAGGGGGTCAAGGGGATATGCATATTGATGTGATTACAAGTAAATTGAAAAATAAATTTGGTGTCGATGTAGCAGTAGTAGATCAAATCATTCCATATAGAGAAACCATTAAAGGAAAATCGGATGTGCAAGGAAAGCATAAGAAGCAATCAGGTGGACATGGACAATATGGGGATGTAAAGATAAGATTTGAACCAGCAGAGGAAGAATTTGTATTTGAAGAAGAAATTTTTGGAGGATCTGTCCCTAGAAACTATATACCGGCTGTTGAAAAAGGATTGAGAGAATGCTTAGAATCTGGTGTTTTAGCAGGATTCAAAGTTGTAAATATGAAGGCTATTTTATATGATGGCTCTTACCATGATGTAGACTCTTCAGAAATGGCATTTAAGATTGCAGCATCAATGGCATTTAAAAAAGGAATAGAAGCAGCGAAGCCTGCACTTCTTGAGCCGATTATGCATGTAGAAATCATTATTCCAGAAGACTATATGGGTGATATTATGGGAGATATGAATAAACGACGTGGAAGAATCCTAGGGATGGAACCTGTTGGAGAGGGCAATCAAAAGGTTATTGCAGAGGCACCACAAGCAGAACTTTTCAAATACGCAACAGACCTTCGATCAATGACCCAAGCAAGGGGAAGTTTTATAATGGAATTTACAAGATATGATGAAGTTCCAAGTCAGCTTAGTCCCAAAATTATTGAAGCTACGAAAGAGAGAAAATAAAAAGAGATGGTGCAAAGCACCATCTCTTTATTTGAAAATAATTGTTTTAGGGAGTATAGAAAGCATTATTTGATTATAATATTTTCTTAAGGGGTAAAAATAAATAGAGAATGCTAGAAAATTAAAGATAATTGCATATATATTTAAAAAATTCGTTCAAATAAAAGAAAATCGGCCTTGAAATATAAGAGAATTTTTATTAAACTAAAGTCAAAGAAAGTCAAATTAGAGGAGATGCATATGGCAAGGATTAGTGATCTTATTGAAATGTTTATAAAAGAACTATTAGAAGGTGCAAATGATAGAAGTATTGAGATACAAAGAAATGAATTAGCAAGTTACTTTCAATGTGCACCTTCACAAATAAATTATGTACTTACCACCCGGTTTAATTTAGATAAAGGATACTTTATTGAGAGTAGAAGAGGTGGAGGCGGGCATATAAAAATTTTGAAGATCAATATGGATAAGAACCAGTATGTAAGAAGGATCATTGACCAAATAGGAGAGAACATCAGCAAAATGAAGGGAATATCAATTATAAATATATTAAAGGAGGAAGAAATCATTACAGAAAGAGAACATCTATTGATGAAAGCAGCCATCAGTGATAGAAGTATCAACACACCTATGAATATAAAAGATGGGGTAAGAGCGAATTTGCTTAAGAGTATGATTGTTTCTATATTTAATTATAGGGATTAGAAAAAAATAAATAGATTTATAATAGTAATGAAAGTTATTCTTGGATGATTTCATAATGAGGAGAGAATAAAATGGTATGTGAAAAATGTAATAAAAGGCCTGCTACGGTACACGTAACAAAAATTTTAAATGATAAAAAGACAGAACTATATTTATGTGAACAATGTGCCAAGCAAAGTGAACAAATTCCTTTCGAAACATCTTTTTCTATCAATAATTTTTTAACAGGAATTCTTGATTCGATACAGGATTCGGCTATAAAAGTAGATTATATAAAAACAACAAAATGTGATCATTGTGGCATGACGTATGGAAAATTTAAGCAATTAGGAAGGCTTGGATGTGTTCAGTGTTACCATGCTTTTGAAGAAAAACTAACTACATTAATTAAACGGATCCAAGGAAATGAGAGTCATATAGGAAAAATACCAAAAAGAGCAGGAGGATCTATAAGAATTAGAAATGAAATAAAAGAACTAAAAAGTAGATTAGATAAAGCCATAAAGACAGAAGCTTTTGAAGAAGCTGTTGTACTTAGAGATAAAATTAGAGAACGTGAGAATCAATTAAATGGAAATAATGAGGAGGTGATGTGATGGCAAAGTGGATTGAACAGTGTGGACCGGATAAAGATATTATTATTAGCAGCAGAATTAGAGTTGCAAGAAATTTAGATGAATTTCCATTTCCGGTAGCGTTAACAAAAGCGAAAAGTAAAGCGGTCTTCGAATCGGTAACAAACGCCATAAACGAAAGCGTATTAACACATGATTTTGAAGGGGTATTATTACAAGAAGTAGATCCATTAGAAAGACAGGTTTTAGTAGAAAAGCATTTAATTAGCCCCAATTTGGCGCAAAATTATGAAAAGGGTGCAGCTTTTTTAAATAAGGATGAGTCCATAAGTATTATGATTAATGAAGAAGACCATATAAGAATTCAATGCTTACTTCCAGGATTTCAGTTGGATGAGGCTTGGGATATGGCGGAAAAGATGGATGATATATTAGAAGAACATGTAAAATATGCCTTCGATGAGAAATTAGGTTATTTAACATCTTGTCCGACAAATATAGGAACAGGCATCCGTGCATCCGTGATGATCCATCTACCAGCACTAACCATGACAGGATATATGAATAGAATTCTTCAAGCTGCAAGTCAAATTGGTTTAGCTGTAAGAGGGATCTATGGAGAGGGCACAGAATTTATTGGCAATGTTTTTCAAATTTCAAATCAATTAACATTGGGAAGAAGTGAAAAAGATATTATTGGAAATCTTAAGGATGTTACAAGACAAATTATTCAAAAAGAGAGAGATGCAAGAAGTACGCTATTATCCAATAATGGTGTGCAGCTAGAAGATAAGATTTACAGATCTTTTGGCATATTGTCTCATGCAAGAATCTTAACTTCACAAGAATGTATGAAGCTTTTATCAGATGTAAGATTAGGGATAGATACAGGTATTTTAAAAGATATTTATGTAGACAATATGAATGAAATTATGGTCATGATGCAACCTGCATATCTTCAAAAAATTGCACGAAAATCTTTAAGTAGTCAAGAAAGAGATATAAGACGAGCAAGTTTAGTAAGAGAAAAACTAGGAAATAAGAAAGAAGATGAATAATAGAGGATAAATGGTCAAATATAAATATACTAGGAGGTGTTTACGAATGGATATGTTTTCAAAATTTACAGAGAGAGCACAAAAGGTAGTACTCCTTTCACAAGAAGAAGCTAAAAGCCTGAAACATAATTACGTTGGAACAGAGCATGTTTTATTAGGCTTGGTAAAAGAAGGGGAAGGCATTGCTGCAAAAGCGTTAATAAATATGGGTGTAAGTTTAAAAGAAGTAAAGGCAAGAATTGCGAGTATGATTGGCATAGGAAGTGATTTGAATATAGAATTGCTTGGATTTACACCTCGAACAAAGAGAGTATTTGAACTTAGCTTTGCGGAAGCAAGAAGACTTGGACATAATTATATAGGAACGGAGCATTTACTATTAGGGCTTATTCGAGAAGGAGAAGGGGTAGCTGCAAAAATTTTGATTGATAGTGGTGTGAATTTTACAAAGGCAAGGGAAGAAGTAATGAAGTTACTAGGAAATCCGGCTCTAAAAAATAAAGGTGAAAGCGCTAAAGCACCAGATCAGAAGAATACCCCGACATTAAATGAATATGGAAGAGAATTAACAGAAATGGCTAGAGAAGGTAAGATTGACCCTGTAATTGGTAGAAGCAAAGAAATTGAAAGAGTTGTGCAGATATTAAGTAGAAGAACAAAAAATAATCCTTGCTTAATTGGAGAACCAGGGGTAGGAAAAACAGCAATAGCAGAAGGATTGGCACAAAAAATTGTTGAAGGAAATATTCCAGAAACATTAAAAAATAAGAGAGTTGTTACATTGGACTTGGCATCCATGGTTGCGGGTGCGAAATATCGTGGAGAATTTGAAGATCGGTTAAAAAAAGTAATGGCTGAGTTAAGAGAATCGAAAAATGTGATTCTTTTTATTGATGAGATGCATACCATTATTGGGGCAGGCGCTGCAGAAGGTGCCATTGATGCATCAAATATATTAAAGCCAGCTTTAGCCAGAGGGGAATTACAAGCGATTGGGGCAACAACACTAGATGAATATAGAAAGCATATTGAAAAGGATGCAGCGCTTGAGAGAAGATTCCAACCCATTCATGTGCAAGAGCCTACCGTAGAAGAAACGGTACAAATTTTAAAGGGATTAAGAGATAAATATGAAGCCCATCATGGCGTAAAAATAACAGATCAAGCATTAGAAGCTGCTGCAAACCTTTCACATCGATATATTACAGATCGATTTTTACCCGATAAAGCTGTAGATTTAATTGATGAAGCAGCATCAAAAATCAGATTGAAAATCGTGACACAGCCTCCAGCGCTGAAAGACCTTGAGGAAAAATTAGAAGAATTGGCAAAAGAAAAAGAAGAAGCGGTGAGTGCCCAAGATTTTGAAAAAGCAGCCAGCGTACGAGATAAAGAAAAAAAGATAAAAGAAGAATTAAATGATCGAAAAAATAATTGGAAAGTAGCTCAAAATGGTCAAGCAACTGTTGGAGAAGAAGCGATTGCTGAAACCGTATCTACTTGGACGGGAATTCCTGTTAAAAAACTTGCCCAAGAGGAATCTGAAAGACTGCTAAATATGGAAGATATTCTACATGAACGTGTGATTGGTCAAGCAGAATCTGTGAAAGCTGTGGCGAGAGCTGTAAGAAGAGCACGTGTAGGATTGAAAGATCCCAAAAGACCTATTGGTTCATTTATATTCTTAGGCCCTACTGGGGTAGGAAAGACAGAACTATCAAAGGCGTTAGCAGAAGTTTTATTTGGGGATGACGATAGTCTAATTCGTATAGACATGTCTGAGTACATGGAGAAACATGCTGTATCTCGGTTGATAGGTTCACCTCCAGGATATGTAGGATATGATGAAGGTGGACAGCTTACAGAAAAAGTAAGAAGAAAACCTTACAGCGTAATTTTATTTGATGAAATTGAAAAAGCGCATCCAGATGTATTTAACATATTGCTTCAGATATTAGATGATGGAAGACTTACAGATTCAAAGGGAAAAGTAGTTGATTTTAAAAATACAGTTATCGTCATGACATCAAATGTTGGGGCACACACCATCAAGAAACAAAAAACTTTAGGATTTACAGGTGATGTAGAAGATGAGAAACAAAGCGCCTATACAAAAATGAAAGAGAATGTGATGGAGGAATTAAGAAGAAAGTTTAGACCAGAATTTTTAAATAGATTAGATGATGTCATCGTATTCCATGTTTTAGAAAAAGAACATATTCATGAAATCGTAGAACTCATGATTGCAGATTTAACAAAGCGAATGAAAACATTAAATATAAAATTAGAGATATCAGAAGAAGCAAAAAAATTACTTGGAGAAAAAGGATTTAATCAAGAGTATGGTGCGAGACCACTAAAAAGAGCGATTACAAGAATGCTAGAAGATACATTGTCTGAGGAAATATTAAAGGGGAATATTTCAAAAAACGATGACATTTTTGTAGATGTAGAGGATGACAAAATACAATTTAAAAATAAATTGAAATTAGGTAAATAATTGTAATAAATAATCTTTAATAAAGCTGCTGCATATTTATGATGTAGCAGTTTTATACTTTCAAAACAATTTTTTTTGTGAAAAAGCTATTGTATACATAGTGGAAGTATGTTAATATTATAAAGATAGTGCGTCATTGAAAAACGATTGTTCTTAATGAACAAACAAAGAGGTGAAAGCATTGACGGATAGAAAATTTTTGATTATTGATACAGCGATTCTCCCAGAGATTTATGAAAAGGTATTAGAAACGAAAGAATTACTGAGGATGGGGAAAGCCAAAGGAATTACTGAAGCTACGCAAATGACAGGCATTAGCAGAAGTACTTTCTATAAATATAAAGATTTTATTTCTACGCCTTCCGAAGGAAGTAGAGGGCAAAAGGTAATTATTACGTTGTTATTAGAACATGCGCCAGGGAACTTATCGCAATTGTTAAATATAATGGCAGATTATAATGTAAACATATTAACCATTAATCAAGATATACCAATTAATGGTATTGCGAATTTGAGTATTACATTTGATATATCTAAAGCCAGTATTGGGATAGATGATATTCTAAATAAATTAAGAGCGTTAAAAGGAGCATCAAGAGTGGAATTGGTGGCTATGGAATAGTCTAAAAAAAATAAATTACTGGATAAGGATGGTTGCGCTATGTTTAAAATAAAAGTACCAGCAACGACTGCGAATATGGGCCCCGGGTATGATGTGCTTGGAATGGCTCTTGCGTTATATAATACGTTTGAAGTAGAACAGACAGTTCATGGAATAGAGATGGTAGGGTTTGGAGATATTCCTCCCCACGAAAATTTGGTATATAAAAGTATGCAGAAAGCATTAGATTTTTATGAGCATAAAGTAGATGGACTGCGGATTAGTGCAAAGAAAATCAATGTGCCTATGAGCAGAGGATTAGGAAGTAGTGCTACATGTATTGTTGGGGGCATTATGATTGCGAACAAGCTTATGAACAATACTTTAAGTAATGATGAGATTATAAGGATTGGAACGGAGATAGAAGGACATCCTGATAATATTGTACCAGCTGTAATTGGAGGAATGACAGTATCGATCTACGAAGAGGGCACCGTAACTTATTCTAAGGTAAATGTGTCAAAGGATTTAAGGTTTGTTGCAATGATTCCTGATTTTACTGTTTCTACCCATGAAGCAAGAAAAGTTGTTCCTGAGCGTTATAGTAAAGCGGACTGTATTTTTAATATAGGGAGAGTAGCAATGCTTGTAGCAGCTATGAATAATGGAGAGATTGAAAAATTGAGAATGGCGACAGAAGACAAAGTACATCAGCCCTATAGAGCTTCTTTAATTCCTAATATAGAGAATATTTTTAAACATGCAAAACAGATAGGTTCTAAAGCAGAATTTATTAGTGGTTCAGGATCTACTTTGATGGTGATCATTGATAAAGACAATATGAATTTTGAAAAAGATATGCAGTCGCTTTTAAAAAAAGTTCACGGATATTGGCAGATAAAAGTATTAAAAACCGATACAGAAGGTGTAAAAGTATTATAAATAGTAAAGGGTTTATAGTGTAGCACTATAAACCCTTTACTATTATTTTTTTCTGATAACAAAAGAATAGAATATGTCTATGGGTTCATTGACTATAGGAATATGAAAGTATAAAATCAGAATAGATAGGATATAGTTGTTATAAGAGCAAAAAGGAGACAGGGAGTAAGCAATGGCAAAAAAAGAAAAAACTATTTTTGTATGTCAAGATTGTGGATATGAAAGTCCAAAATGGATGGGACAATGTATATGTGGAAGTTGGAATACTATGGTAGAGGAGAAACTTTCATCTGTAGATGCTTATAAAAAATCACCAACCATCACAAATTCTACAAAACCCCTTCCCATTAAGGAAATAAAATCAGGGGCCTATGATCGATTTGATACCCATATAAATGAACTTAATCGCGTATTAGGAGGCGGACTTGTAAAGGGATCATTGACCCTCATATCAGGTGAACCAGGAATAGGTAAATCTACCCTTATATTACAGGCTAGTGGAACCATTGCAAAACAATATGGCACGGTGCTTTATGTATCAGGAGAAGAATCAGAAGAACAAATAAAAATGCGGGCAGAAAGACTAAATGCTATAGAGGATCAATTGATGATTGTATCAGAGACCAATGTGGATGTGATTAAAGGCTATATTGATGCATTAGATCCTATACTTGTGATTATCGATTCTATACAAACCTTATTCAAACCAGATTTATCTTCTGCTCCTGGCAGTGTTTCACAAGTTAGAGAATGTACCAATCATATTATGCATACGGCAAAAACAAAAGATATCCCTATTTTTATTGTAGCACATGTGACAAAAACAGGCGAACTGGCAGGACCTAGAATTCTTGAACATCTTGTTGATACGGTGCTTCATTTTACGGGGGAACGGACACAAGAATTTAGAGTCATTCGAGCGCTTAAAAATCGTTTTGGAACAACCAGTGAGATCGGTGTTTTTGAGATGAGAGAAGAAGGACTAGTAGAGGTGTCTAACCCATCAGAGATATTCTTAGAAGGATTAACGCCTGATACAGAAGGCGCTATTGTTATAAGTAGCATGGAAGGAACAAGGCCATTACTTTTGGAGATTCAAGCATTGGTTGCACCTACAAATCTAGGTTTTGCAAGAAGAGCAGCTATTGGAATTGATTTAAATCGATTGAATTTAATTTTAGCGGTTTTAGAGAAAAAGATAGGGATTCCTCTAATGAATCAAGATGTTTATGTAAATGTAGTAGGGGGATTAAAGCCGGAAGGTACTTCATCAGATTTGGGGGTAGCATTAGCCATCTATTCAAGTATGAGAGGATTACCAATTAAAACTACCACTACAATAGCCCTTGGAGAAATTGGACTCACTGGAGAATTAAGACCTGTTTCAAATATTGAAAGAATGATTAAAGAAGCAGGAAAAATGGGATTTAAGAAGTGTATATTACCTAAACAATGCATAAAAAAATTAAAAATAAATGAACCAATTGGACTAATAGGTGCAAACTCTTTAAAAGATGCTATCGATTGTATGTTTGTTGAAAATTAAATGTAAATAAGGGTTTCGTAGTAGAGGATAGATGTAATATAATAGGAAATATAGGATAAATAGGATTGGGAGGAAACTACAATTGGTAAGAGAAGATAAAATCAAAGAAGAAGGGATCATGGCATCTATGAAGATCTTAGCTCCGGGGACATCCTTAAGAGAAGGATTAGAAAATGTACTAAGGGCAAAGACAGGTGCACTGATTGTTATAGGGGATAATGAAGAAGTAATGAACCTCGTGGATGGAGGTTTTTATATAAATGTTGATTTATCAACTGCTTATTTATATGAGTTGGCAAAAATGGATGGTGCAATCATACTAACTTCTGATGCTAAAAAGATATTATATGCTAATACACAATTAATTCCTGACCCATCTATTCCTTCTTCAGAAACAGGCATAAGACATAGAACGGCTGAGCGGGTGGCACGGCAGACTGGATTGATTGTCATATCTATTTCACAGAGAAGAAACATTATAACGATTTACAAAGGATATTCAAAATACATTGTTCAAGACACAAACAAAATATTAAATAAAGCAAATCAAGCGATTCAAACACTAGAAAAATATAGAAAAGTATTAGACCAAGCCATGATCAATTTAAGTGGCTTAGAATTTGAAGATTTAGTTACTATTCACGATGTAGCGACAGTGCTACAAAGAACAGAAATGGTTATGCGTATTGTCTCAGAAATAGATAAGTATATAAGTGAATTAGGGAATGAAGGACGTCTTGTAAATATGCAATTAGAAGAATTGTTGGCCAATGTAAGAGAAGATGGAAAACATGTTATTGAAGATTATAGGGTGCAATCAGAGGATTTAGAGTACATCCAAATTAGCAGACAAATCAAAAATTTATCTTCAGAGGAATTATTGGATTTATCGAACATTGGAAAAATTTTAGGGTATCATGGAGGATTAAACGTTTTGCTAGATACACTTGTTTCTCCAAGAGGATATCGAATTTTGAGCAAAATTCCAAGACTTCCTGCTGCAGTCATTCAAAATGTAGTAGATCATTTTAAAGACTTTCAAAAGATCCTAAAAGCATCTATTGAAGAATTAGATGATGTAGAAGGAATTGGCGAAATAAGGGCAAGAGCTATAAAAGAAGGGCTGAGAAGAGTACAAGAGCAAGTATTATTAGATAGACATATTCGCTAAGAGATAAAAAAAGCACCTATGTATGGGTGCTTTTTAATAGAGACTATATTTTCCAAGCGTATCGATACTTTTACATTGTTTTTTAAAAATTTCATGTAGATCAAGGTCTAATGTGTTGCAAAGCGCTACGAGATAAAACAGATGATTGCCCATCTCTTTTTCTATCTTGTCTTTACAAATATCACAAAGATCTCCAGAAACATGATTGTTCATAAAATCATGCAATTCTTTATAAGAAATGGTTTCAGGTATCGTTTGTTTTTTTCCATCTACATGGATGCAACCACAGCTTGTAGCAGATTTTATAATGGATCTGTTAACTTTTGAACAACTTTCTTGATATTTAGAGATAATATCAAGAATACTTTTATGTCGAATTAACACTTCTGAAACACTATCTTGAAATTTATTAATAATAGAATCACACATTTATTTTATCACCTCTGCACAATGGATTAAGAATTTTGTAATTTAATTCTAGCATACTATAGTTGAAAATTAAAGGGTATTCAATTAAATTTAAGAGTTGGAAAATAATTCAATTTAATAGAAAAAGGGGAAAACGCTTGTTTTCACAAAAAAAAATAAAATATACCTTTAAAACTTATAAAATAAAGTTGACAACAATAAAATCGTATGATAAAATTATTATTTTCTTGACAAAACTAGGCCTTGTATTGTATACTAAATATAAGTTATGTGCAATGCGGGAGGTTTTGCTTAATGTTTAATATCGGTGATAAGGTTGTTTATCCTATGCATGGTGCGGGAATTATTGAAGCAATAGAAGAAAAAGAGATATTAGGGAAAAAACGAAAATATTATATTATGAAGATGCCTCTAGGAGAGATGAAAGTGATGATACCTCTTGACAATGTAGAAGATATTGGACTAAGAGAAATCATATCATTAACAGAGGTAGATCAAGTAATGGCTATACTCAATGACGATATTTCCAAAATGCCTCAAAATTGGAATCGGCGATATAGAGCGAACATGGATAAGATTAAGAGTGGAGATATTTATGAGGTTGCAATGGTAGTAAGAAATCTAACGCTTAGAGATCGAGAAAAAGGCTTGTCAACAGGAGAAAAAAAAATGCTAGCAAATGCAAAACAAATTTTGATTAGTGAAGTTGTATTAGCAGGGAATATGGAAGAAAAAACTGCGGAAGAACTGGTAGATACATCTATTCAATAAATCTTATGGAATGTGGAGCGTCTGAAGGCGCTTCACTTTTTGCCGTAAATGGGTTTTTATTACTAAAATGTATAAATGTTATTGAAAAGAGGGGTCATTTAGTTATAAAATAAAATTAGCATGGTTATACTTTTAAGATAGGAGGTGAAACATTATGTTTAATAAAATCGTCAGAGGCGCATTGACATTAGCTGGCGTTTCGGTTGGATATGCAATCGCTATGCTGTTAGTAAAATTAGCTACAATCCAGAGTCTAATACAGATTCCTGAGATTACCCCCATTATGGGTATTGTCATTCGTGTTATAGGTGTGGTTGCGGGTGGAATCATATTTTTTATTATTACTCCCTGGTTGATGGAAAAAGGCGTAAGTTCAGCAAATTTTGTGGAAGGAGAGCTTCAAAAGATTCCTACTACAGATATGTTGATTGGTGCAATTGGATTGATCATTGGATTGGTTATTGCATACTTAATCAGCAATTTATTGATGGGTATTTCTATTCCGTTAGTTGGTACAATTCTGTCTATTATGCTATATATCTTTTTAGGGTATTTAGGCGTAAGCTTAGCTACTAAGAAACGAGACGATTTAGGGAATCTATCTGCATTATTTAAAAGAAATATACCGTTGAAAGAAAAAGTTGAGACGAAAAAAGAAATTAGTAGTATACCAAAGGTATTAGATACGAGCGTAATTATTGATGGGAGAATTGCAGACATTACTCGAACAGGATTTGTAGAAGGACCTATTGTGATCCCAGAGTTTGTTCTTGAAGAATTGAGGCATATTGCAGATTCTTCAGATAGCTTAAAAAGAGCAAGGGGTAGAAGAGGATTAGATATTTTAAATCTTATACGAAAAGAACTTGCAGTAGAAGTTCAAATTACAGATAAGGATTTTGAAGATGTAGCAGAAGTAGATATTAAACTTTTAAAACTTGCTCAGTTTATGGGTGGAAAAGTTGTAACCAATGACTATAATTTAAATAAGGTAGCTGAACTGCAAGGGGTACCAGTTTTAAATATTAATGAACTTGCCAATGCAGTAAAACCAGTGGTGTTACCTGGAGAAGAGATGGTTGTACAAGTGATTAAAGAAGGAAAAGAATCAGGGCAAGGGGTTGCGTACTTAGATGATGGAACCATGATTGTTGTAGAAGGTGGAAGAAAGCACATTGGGCAGACTATGGGTGTGTTAGTTACCAGTGTACTACAAACAGCCGCAGGGAGAATGATCTTTGCAAAGCCAAAATTATTAGTTGATAAATCAGCATAATCCTTTATAATAAAATTATACCCAGCTTATGCTGGGTTTTGTTTTTTTCTTATCTGTTCATACAATAGGAGTGAAAAATATGAGAGAAGGAAAATTTATTTCGGCTATTATTGCAGCTGCAGGGCAAGGAAAAAGAATGCAGCGTAAGATTAATAAACAGTACTTAAATCTTCATGATAAACCTATACTTGCACATACCCTTGAAATTTTTGAAAAATGTACATCCATAGATGAAATTATTGTGGTAACACATGAGAATGAAGTGACATATTGTAAAGAAAAGGTCATAAAATATTATGGATATGATAAAGTGGAAAAAGTCATAACAGGAGGATCTGAGCGACAAGAATCTATATTTAATGGATTGAAGGAAGTAGATGAAAAATGTCATATTGTTGTGATTCATGATGGGGCAAGACCCTTTATAAGAGAGAAACAAATTTTAGAGAGTATAGATGAAGCCATAAAACATAAAGCAGTAGGCATAGGGGTTCCTGTAAAAGATACAATTAAAATAGTAGATGAAGGAAAAAATATTATGAATACCCCTAATAGAAAATTTCTTTGGGCTATACAAACACCTCAGACGTTTGATTATCAGTTATTGCTACAAAGCCATAAAAGGGCCATAGAGGATGGATACATAGGTACAGATGATACAGTTTTGGTAGAAAGAATGGGTCAAAAGGTAAAGATGATTATGGGGAGTTATGACAATATCAAGATCACTACCCCGGAAGACATATATATAGGAGAAGCAATTTTAAAAAATAGAAAGCTTGATGACAGGTAAGGGAGGGATGAAACATGCGTGTTGGCATGGGATATGATGTACATAAATTAGTTGAAGGAAGAAAATTAATTCTTGGTGGTATTACAATTCCTTATGAAAAAGGTCTATTAGGACATTCTGATGCAGATGTATTACTGCATGCTATAAAGGATGCAGTACTTGGTGCTGCAGCACTTGGCGATATTGGCAAGCACTTTCCAGATACAGATGAAAAATTTAAAGGGGCATCTAGTATAAAATTATTGTCAGAAGTGAACAATATGATTAATAAAAGTGGGTATAAAGTAAACAATGTAGATGCAACAATTATTGCTCAAAAGCCGAAGATGGCACCTCATATAGAGAAAATGAGAAAGAATATAGCCGATACATTAGGTGTAGACGTTGATTTTATAAATGTAAAAGCAACGACTACCGAAGGATTAGGTTTTACAGGTAGTGGAGAAGGGATTGCAGCCCAAGCCATTGTAAGTATCGAAAGATTATATTGACAAATAAGATTGAATTGGGTAATATATATTTAAGTTTAATTAAAAATAGTAAGTTACGTTGATAGGGAATAGTAGAATGGATTATCCTTTCAGAGAGCAAAGTTCATAGGCTGAGAAACTTTGTAAGAGATTACTTTTCGAACCCACCCTGGAGTGAAAGACTGAAAAACAGTAAGTCTTTACGGTGCTAGACCGTTATAACTAGGCTAAGTGAACTCGTTTTGAGTTAACTAGAGTGGTACCGCGGAAAAATTTACCTTTCGTCTCTATATGATGACGAAGGGTTTTTTTATTTGAAAAAAAAGAAATAGTATATAAAGAGAGGAGCATTTATATGGCAAAGAAAGAGAAACAATTTGTTGAGGATATTACACCTATGGAGGTTGATTTTCCACAATGGTATACAGATGTTATTTTAAAAACAGATATGGTAGATTATTCACCAGTAAAAGGATTTATGGTAATCAAACCATATGGCTATGCAATCTGGGAAAATATCCAAAAATATATGGATCAAAAATTTAAAGACACAGGACACCAAAACTTATATTTTCCATTACTTATCCCAGAGAGTTTATTGAAAAAAGAAGCGGAGCACGTTGAAGGATTTGCACCAGAGGTAGCGTGGGTAACCCATGGAGGAGACGAAGAACTTGCTGAAAGACTATGTGTACGACCTACATCAGAAACCATTATTTGTTCTATGTATTCAAAATGGTTAAATTCATATAGAGAATTACCGTACCTTTATAATCAATGGTGTAGTGTTGTAAGATGGGAAAAATCTACGAGACCTTTCTTAAGAACATCAGAATTCTTATGGCAAGAAGGACACACACTACATGAAACGTATGAAGATGCCCAAGCAGAAACATTACAAATGCTTGACATTTATAAACAAACAGCAGAAGAACTATTGGCAATACCTGTTGTAACAGGACAAAAGAGCGAAAAGGAGAAGTTTGCAGGTGCACATGCAACCTACACAATGGAAGCATTAATGCATGATGGAAAAGCACTACAAGCAGGAACATCTCATAACCTAGGGCAACATTTTACAAAAGCCTTTGAGATTACTTTTTTAGGAAGAAATGGAGAAATAGAAAATCCATATCATACATCATGGGGTGTATCTACAAGATTAATTGGTGGAATTATCATGGTTCATGGAGATAATAGGGGGTTAGTGCTTCCGCCAAGAGTAGCGCAAACACAAGTTGTAATAGTTCCTATTGCACAGCATAAAGAAGGCGTTTTAGACAAAGCTTATGAATTAAAGAAAGTACTTGGAGGAGAGATTAGAATAAAGATTGATGATAATGAAAACTACTCACCGGGTTGGAAATTCAATGAATGGGAAATGAAAGGTGTGCCAATTCGTATAGAAGTAGGACCTAGGGATATTGAAAAGAATCAAGTAATGATCTTTAGAAGAGATACATTAGAGAAGTGGGCTGTTTCAATGGATGGATTAAAAGAAACAGTAAAGAAGCTTTTAGATGATATTCATGACAATATGCTTGAAAAAGCACGTAAGTATAGAGATGAAAAAACATATTATGTAACAAGCTTAGAAGAATTGAAAAAAAACCAAGAAGAAAGACCTGGCTTTGCAAAGGCTATGTGGTGTGGAGAACGTAATTGCGAGGAACATGTAAAGGCAGAAACAGGCGCATCTATAAGATGTATTCCATTTGAACAAGAGGATTTAGGGGATAAGTGTCATTTCTGTGGAAAAGAAGCAAAACATATGATCTATGTAGCAAGAGCATACTAAAAGAGATCTAGGGTGGTTATGATCATAACCGCCTTTCTTTATAAAAAATAGCAATTTACAAGGGAGGAGATTATATTATGAGAGCCTCAAAAATTTATTTACATACGTTAAAGGAAGTCTCTTCAGAAATTGAAAAGACTTCTGAAAAGCTGCTCATCAGAGGGAGTATGATGCGGAAAGTTGGCGGGAGCTATGCGTATTTACCATTAGGAAATAGGGTTATTGAGAAAATAAATAAAATAGCGAAAAAAGTATTTGATGAAGCAGGGATACAAGAATTTACCATGCTTTCACCAGCAAGTGAAGAAATATATACACAACTTGTAAAAAAAGACTTAAAGTCGTACAAGCAGCTGCCTTTTGGATTTTATCAAGTGCAAACAGGGTGTCGAAATCTAGAGAATAAAAAGGGGAGCATTCATTTTTCTATCGCTACTTTTGATAAAGATCTAGAAGGTCTAAATCAACACTTTGAAGATTTACACACAATTTATACAGAGATCTTTGAAAAATGTGGATTACCTACAGTACAAGTGAAAGATATCCACAATGCAGAAGAAATCCTATCCGGTAAATTTGTAGGATTTTCAGATGAAGGCAAGGAAGAAATCGCTTTATGTAAAGAGTGTGGTTATAAAGCAACTAGAAAGCGTGCGAGATCTATTGTAGATCTACCGAAGCAGGATGCGGGAATGTTCCCATTAGAAGAAGTTTATACGCCAAATGTAAAAACGATTGAAGAACTCAATCAATTTTTAGATGTGGCAGAAGAGCGATTGATGAAATGCTTGTTACTAAAAGGAGAGGATCAATTTGTCGCTGCATTTATTCGAGGCGATCGAGATTTAAATCTAACAAAACTAGAAGATGGGCTAAATTTAGAACCGATGACATTAACCTTTGCAGAGGCTGAAGATGTGGAACGTATTACAGGGGCAAAAACAGGTTTTGCAGGTCCGATTGGGATAAAAGATGTTACTATCGTTGTAGATGATGAAGTTGTACAAATGAAAAATGCGATTGCTGGTGGCAATAAAACAGATTATCATATTAAAAACGTAAACTATGAAAGAGATTTTAAGGCTGATTATATCCTAGATATAAAAACCATAAAAGAAGGAGACAAATGCCCAAACTGCAACGGGCATATATCCATTGAAAGAGCCAACCATCTGGGAGAAATAAAAAAGCTAAAAACAGATTACAGCCAAAAAATAGGGGCTACATTTATTGATGCGTTTGGAAAAGAACAACCTGTATTTATGGGTAAATATACACTAGATATTACAAAAGTATTATCTGGCATTGCAGATGCACATCATGATGAAAGTGGAATCATATGGCCAATGCGTGTTGCACCTTTTCATACGATCGTGACAATCGTGAATGCCAAGAAGGAAGAACAAGTTCTTTTAGGAGAAAAAATATATAAAACATTATTGGATGCGGATATTGAAGTGTTGTTAGATGATAGAAATGAAAGAGCAGGAGCTAAGTTTAAAGATGCAGATCTTTTAGGGATTCCTGTAAGCATTACGGTAGGTAAAAGAGCAGCAGAAGGTATTGTAGAGTTTAAGTTAAGAGATCAAGAAGAAAAGCAAGAAATAACTTATGATGAAGCAATTGGGAATGTAGTAGATTTGTTTTAAAAAGCAAATATAAGGTGAAGTGTATGAATGTTCATTAGATGTAGAATAGCTTAAGAAATTAATGAATAAACTCCTTGAGGAATAATCAAGGAGTTTAACTGTTACTTAAACATATTTTTGCATTTCGCGTAATGAAAGTATAATTGAAGTGACTGGTGGCATATACCATGTCATTCAAAGCGGAAATACAAGGTTATTAACAGGCACCTTATCTAAATTAAGGGGGGCTACTAATGAAAAATAGGAAAAAGTTTTTAATATGGTTACTTTTTTTTGTAACAATATTTTTGAATGTTATGGGGATATATACCTTGGTTGAATTAAACAGTACTGATTCCAATATAGTTAGAAAACAAGCAATAAAAGGAGCAATTAATGTAGGTGAAGATATATTAGAACAAAAGAAGTTAATCATGCTAAATGGAGAATGGGAATTTTATCCTAATAATTTTTATTATCCCAAAGATTTTATTCATAACCAAGGTGAAAATAAAATTTTATTACAATTTCCAGGGTCATGGGAAGGTATGAAATATCATAATAAGACTTTAAATTCTAATGGATATGGTACATATAGATTAATCATAAAAAGTGAGATGTTATCAAAAGAAGTAGGTATGCTCTTTTCCTCTGCGCCCGCTGAGGCTTATAGAGTTTATGTAAATGGAGAAGAAGCTTTTTCTGTAGGCAATCCAGGGACAAATAAAGAAAATACTATACAAGAATATAAAACGCAGCTGTATCATTTTTAATTAAGCAAGGAAATCGAAATCATTATACATACATGTAATTATAATTTCACATTAGGTGGTTTCTTTAAGCCGATTATAATAGGAGATAAAATAGAAGTAGAAAAAAGAAATAATTATAATTTATATAGAGATTTTTTTGTATTAGGAGCATTAACTATAGTCATATTATATTTTGGTTTAATATGGCTTTCAAATAAAGAAAGTATTAGGGCAGAATTATATATTATTATGGTTTCTATATTAAGTATATTGTATACAATATCAAATAACGGGATGCTAATAAGGACTATTTTCCCTCATATTCCGTTTAAAGTATATAATGCTTTGTTTTATACATTGCCTATATGTGGAACAAGTTTCTATATTTTTATGTTATGTCATTTGTTCGAGGAAGAATGCTTTTTAAAAATAAAAAAAATTACTATAATGAAAGCTATATTATTTATGAGTGTAAATATATTTCTACCTATTCATTTTATTGGTAAGATTATTAATATTGCAAACTTTATAGCTATTTTGGAATTCACATATGGACTTTATGTTATATCTAAAGTAATCATTAAGGGAAAAGAATATGGTATTTCTCTTGCTTTAGGAACAATTGCATTAGTAGTATCCATTATTTATGACGCTTTATATTTTAATGGGGGTATAACAAAAACAAGCGGTGTTATTTCACCGATAGGATTAAGTATTTATATATTATGTTATGCAGTGAGTATTGGTAGGAGATATGAAAAATCTTATAAAGAAATTAAAGAACTGTCTAATGAATTACTAGAGATGGATAAAATAAAAGATGAATTTTTAACCAATACTTCTCATGAGTTAAGAACACCCCTTAATAGCATTATAACGATTACAAAATCTTTATTAGAACAAAGGGAAACTGAATTAAACGTCAATGAGAAGGAATCTCTTTCTTTAGTTGTTTCTAGTGGTGAAAGGTTGAAAAATCTAATTAATGATATACTAGATTATTCTAGGTTAAGGGAAGGGAAATTTATTTTAATAAAAAGCCATTTTGATCTCTCAAAAACCATTGATAATATTTTGAAAGAATTTGAACCAATGATTAAAAGCAAAAATATAAGTATTTTGAATAATATAGAGGAGTCTTTAAAATCGATTTATGCTGATAAATATAGAATGATACAAGTTATTTATAATATCGTTGGTAACGCAGTAAAATTCACACCATTAAATGGAAATATTGTTGTTACAGGTTATGAAAAGGATAATATTGTAACGATCAGTATAAAAGATACTGGCATAGGGATACAAAATGATAAATTGGATATCATTTTTAATGCCTTTGAACAGGGGACATATAGTATAACAAAAAAATACGGCGGAATGGGCTTAGTATTTCAAAACAGATTGTAAAAGTGCATGAAGGAGAAATTGATGTAGAAAGTGAAATTCATAAAGGATCTACATTTACAATAAAAATACCTAACATTATAAATGAAAATAGGATAGAAGAAGTGCATAATCCTTTTGTAAAAAATTTAACTTTGAAAAAAGAAAATAAAATTAGCATGAAGGGCAATAAGAAAGAAACCATCGTTATTATAGATGATAATTTTTCGAATATTTTTGGGGTAACCAACATTTTGAAAGGGGAAGGTTATTCTATCAAAGGATTTATGAATGCTGAAGATGGAATAAAAGAAATATTTGAAAATAAAAATGTCTTTGTGGCAATTATAGATTTAATGATGCCTGAACTATCAGGTTATGAAGTAACAAAGCGTATTCGTGAAAGATTTATGATGACTGAAATACCAATCATCATTATGACAGCTAGAATACAAACAGATAGTATGACAAAAAGTTTTGAAGCTGGAGCAAATGATTTTTTAAATAATCCTTTTGAATCAGAAGAACTGAAAGCTAGGATCAACACTTTGGTAAACTTAAAGAAAATTTCACAAAAATCCATAAACAACGAAATTGCTTTATTACATGCGCAAGTTAATCCTCGTTTTCTATATAATACAATGAATTCTATTGTTGCATGTTGCTATGAAGATTCAGAAAAGGCAGCAGATATTATTATTAATCTTTCAGATTATTTGAGGCATACTTTTGATTATGATGCCAATATAAATGCAATACCTTTAAGTAAAGAAATTCGATTAATAAAAGAATATTTATATATTGAAAAGATTAGATATGATGATTTATTAGAATATGAGATAGATTTTAGAAATGAAGAAAATATTGTTATACCACCATTCAGTATTCAAACCTTAGTAGAAAATGCAGTAAGACACGGTATTATAAAGAAACCTAAAGGTGGGAAAGTAACCATTACAGGTGGTTTTAAAGAAGATTTTTATCAAATCATTGTAGCAGATAATGGTGTGGGCATAAAACAAAAAAAATTAAAGGAAATATTAGCAGAAGAAACACAAGAAATAAAAGGATTGGGTATAAATAGTGTAAGAAAGAGAATGAAAGCAATGTATGGAACAGATATCAACATTATAAGCGAATATTTAAAAGGAACAAAAATAGTAATAAAAGTTAGGAGACAATAAAACATGTTAACAGCCATATTATTTGATGATGAAAATCTGGCATTGAATGTATTTAATATTCAACTAGGAAAGATTAACAAAACAAAAGTTTTGGGACAATATTTAGACTGCGAGAAATTGATCAAAGGAGTAGAAGAATATAAACCTAATATTGCATTTGTTGATATAGAAACACCTAATGAAAATGGAATAGAAATTGCTAAAAATATTAAGAAAATAAGTCCCAAAACAGAAATTGTCTTTGTAACAGCACATAAACAATATGCATATGAAGCCTATGAATTAGAAGCCATTGATTATTTGTTAAAACCTATTAAAAGAGAAAGATTAGAGCGAGTCATTGATAGGATTAGGAATAAAATGGGTAAGATTAATCCTATAGAAAATTCATTTCAAGTTTATACTATGTCAAAATTCTATATAAAAAATGCTCAAGGGGAAATAGTAAAATGGAGAACCAAAAAAGTTGAAGAATTAATGGCATTTTTCATTCATAATAAGGGGAATGCATTAAGTTCGGATATCATAATTGAAGGGATCTGGAGTGAGAAAGACAGTGAAAAGGCAAAAAGAATATTATATACAAGTATGTATTATTTAAAGAAAAATTTAAAAGAATATAATGTTGATATAAGGATAGACAAAAAAACATATAGCATTTTAAATGAGAATATGATTGATGATGCAGTGATGATTATTGGATATATGGAAGATATAAATAAGATTAATGAACAAAGTATCAATAAATATAATAAAGTTTTATCAATGTATAAAGGTGGCTATATGGAGTTCAATCATTATTTGTGGAGCAATGGAAAAAGATTACAAATTGAGACAAAGTTTATACAACTATCAAAAGATGTCATAAGGTATTATGAAAGGAATCATGATTACAGCAAAATGATGGCAGTACTTAATAAGTTATTATCCATAAATGATTATGAGGAAGAGCTATATATTCAATATATGGAGGCTTGTAAAAAATCTAATAATGATATTGAATTTAATAGAATCAATCAAAAGTATAAAGAAATAATGGGAGAAATTTAAAAGAATATAGAAAAACAACAATACTCTAATCAAGTATTGTTGTTTTTTGTTGAGATTTTGTTAACGTGTAATTCGATATAATATATTAATTGTCGATTCTCAAATTAAAGTAGCAAAAATTCTCGGATTAAATGGGTATACAATAGGATAAAAAATCAAACGGTTCTCAGATTAAATA
>NZ_SLWV01000029.1 GCF_004345705.1 Marinisporobacter balticus | reverse complement strand
AATAGAAAGTAAATTGATTTTTAAAGTCATCTTCAATGGCTTGTTTGCTATGCCCATAAACTTATTGGACTGTTATCTTGATATATTTCAGACTTTCCCCTCTAAGAATGGTGATCGCTATTGGAATCGTTTCAGACTCTAAAATAAGTATTTTTATAGCATTAGCTATAGCGATTCACAATATTCCAGAAGGCATATGCCCCTCAGCGCTATATTATCATTGTACAAAAAACAGAATCAAATCTTTTTTTGGTTTCTTTAATGACGGTGTTACTAATTTTAATAGGATTTATATTTGCAAAACTACAAATCATAGTACTATCTTTTCATTAATCACAGGAATATTTTTAAAATTATATAATACTTTTCGTTAAACGCTAGATTGTGTTTGTTTCATACAATCTAGCGTTTCTGTATGAAACGAATGTTCCCTTCCCCTACTGAAACAACGGAAAATATGATATACTATTTTTTATCGAAGTTCTTTAAATGATAATAAAAAAGCTACATATAGACGGTCAAATTTGAAAAAATGTGCAAAAGAAAGGAGCAAACTTATGGATTTATCCATGTTAAATTCTCCTCAAAGGGAGGCAGTTTTAAAAACAGAAGGGCCACTTCTTCTATTAGCAGGTGCAGGATCGGGAAAAACGAGGGTTTTGACCCATAGGATAGCTTATTTGGTAGACAAACTAGGGGTTTATCCAGGAAGTATTTTAGCTATTACCTTTACAAATAAGGCTGCAAAAGAGATGCGATATAGGGTAGAAGATTTATTAGGAAGACGTACAGATATATGGGTGAGTACCTTTCACTCTTCCTGTGTAAAAATATTGAGACGTGATATTGAAAAAATAGGATATACCAGTGACTTTGTTATATATGATAGTACGGATCAAAAGGTCGTTTTAAAGGAATGCTATAAAAAATTAGATATTAATGATAAAAACTATCCACTACCTATGGTACAACATAGAATTAGTGAGGCAAAGGATAAAATGTTTACCCCAAAGAAATTCATAAAAGAATATGCTGGGGATTTTCAGATGGAGAAAATCGGAGAAATTTATGCATGGTATCAGAAAAAACTGAAGAAAAACAACGCACTAGATTTTGATGATTTGATTTTTAAGACAGTAGAATTATTTGAAAATGATAAAGAGGTACTTTCTTATTATCAAAATAAATTCAAGTATATCATGGTGGATGAGTATCAAGATACAAACCAACTTCAGTATAAATTGATCAATATGCTTGCAGGTAAACACGGAAATCTATGTGTTGTTGGCGATGATGATCAGTCCATTTACAGTTGGAGGGGGGCAGATATAAGAAATATTTTAAACTTTGAAGATGATTTTAAAAATACTACTGTAATTAAATTAGAACAAAATTATCGTTCAACCCAAAATATATTAGATGCTGCGAATTGTGTCATACAAAACAATAGAGGAAGAAAGCGTAAAAAATTATGGACTTCACAAGATGCTGGAAATCAGTTGAGATACTATAAGGCAACCAATGAGCATGATGAAGCGCAGTTTATCGTAAAGCAAATGATGGATATGGTAAATACGGATGGAAGAAATTATTCGGAATTTGCAGTACTGTATAGAACAAATGCCCAGTCCCGTGTAGTGGAAGATATGCTTATGAAATCAAGCATTCCTTATCGTATTTATGGAGGGCTAAAGTTTTATGATCGAAAAGAGGTTAAAGACATTATTGCCTATCTTCGTTTGATTCAAAATCCTGTAGATGATGTAAGTTTAAAAAGAGTGATCAATGTCCCCAAACGAGGAATCGGAAATCGGACCATCGAGAAATTAGAAGAAGCTGCAAATGAAACGGGAGAAAGTCTATTTAGTGTATTATTAGAGGATGAATTGATACAAGGGTTTTCAAAAAGAGTCATATCAGGAATTAAAAAATTTGTATTAATCATTAGTAAGTATGGCTTAGAAAAGGAAAGTATTGGCGTAACAGAACTGATCAAAATGGTACTAGAAGAATCAGGATGCATGGATGAACTTAAGCAAGAAGATACAGTAGAAGCACAGTCAAGAATAGAAAACTTACAAGAATTTTTATCTGTTGCTATGGATTTTGAAAAAAATAGTGAAATCAAGACATTAGAAGAATTTTTATCAAATATTTCACTGGTTTCAGATTTAGATAAAATGGATGATGAAGAAAATGCTGTGGTACTGATGACGCTTCATAGTGCAAAAGGACTAGAGTTTCCAGTAGTATTCCTTGGAGGAATGGAAGAAGGGATTTTCCCTATATCAAGAGCTTTAAATGATGATAAAGACCTTGAAGAGGAAAGAAGACTTTGTTATGTTGGAATTACGAGAGCAGAAGAAATATTATTCTTAAGTCATGCACGGATGCGAACATTATATGGAAAAACTAACTATAATCCTATATCCAGATTTATTGATGAAATTGAAGAACAACTGATTGATCGAGATAAAGAAGAAATCATGAAAAAAGATAGACAGAGCTTAGCGCCAGCAGCAGGAATCTATAGAGGTGCAAGCCTAAAAGATACCCCTAAAGCCACTCCGGGTACAGCATCAAAGGAAATAAAGGCTGGGAGTAAAGTGATGCATGATAAATTTGGAATAGGTACGATTATATCTGTAAAACAAAAAGGAAAAGATACAGAATTGACCATAGCTTTTGACAATGCTGGAATTAAGAAATTAGTCATGGAGTATGCGCCTATTACGATAATCTAGATGTAAAAGTTAGGATATAAAAAATACTTAAAAATTGTATAATGCAATTTTTAAGTAACGGCTAACGAAGGGAGGATCTTTGTGAATCAAGAAAATGCACATCAAAAAGTGGATAAATTAATTAAAATGTTAAATGAACATAATTATAAATATTATGTATTAGATAATCCAGAAATTACAGATTATGAATATGATAGGATGTTGAATGAATTAATAGCATTAGAAAAACAATTCCCAGAACTTATGAGTGAGGATTCCCCAACCCAAAGAGTTGGTGGAGAACCATTATCAGTATTTCAACAAGTACAGCATAGTGTTCCAATGCTTAGTTTAAGTAATTCTTATAATAAAGAGGATTTATTTGATTTTGATAGAAGTATTCAAAAAACTATTCATGGAAAGATTGAATACGTTTTAGAACCTAAAATAGATGGATTGTCTGTAAGCTTGAAGTATGAGAAAGGTAAATTTGTTCAAGGGGCTACTCGTGGAGATGGTATCGTTGGAGAAGACATCACTAAGAATTTGCGTACAGTAAAGACGATTCCGTTGAAACTTAGGGAAGCTATAGATATTGAAGTAAGGGGAGAAGTCTATATCCCCCGGAAAAAGTTTTTGAAGCTCAATGAAAGACAAGAGGAAAATGGAGAGATGATTTTTGCAAATCCTAGAAATGCAGCAGCTGGATCTTTAAGACAGCTTGATCCTAAAATTGCAGCTCAAAGAAATCTGGATATATTTGTTTTTAATATCCAAAAAATTGAAAATAAGACTTTAGATAAGCATACAGAAGGCTTTGAATATCTGAAAAGATTAGGGTTTAAAACTTCTATGTATGAAGTTCATAATAGTATAGAAGAAGTTACCAAGCAGTGTGAAAAATGGTCAGAAAAAAGAAGTAGCCTAGATTTTGAAATAGATGGGCTTGTTATTAAAATAAATGATTTATCTCAAAGAGAAGAACTTGGCACAAGATCGAAGAGCCCAAGATGGGCTATTGCGTATAAGTTTCCAGCAGAGCAACAAAAAACGGTTGTTAAAGATATTGTTGTTCAAGTAGGAAGAACAGGTGCATTAACACCAACAGCAGAACTTGAATCAGTAAAAGTAGCAGGTTCTGTGATTAGTCGTGCAACGCTTCATAATGAAGATTATATTAGCGAGAAGGATATTCGCATTGGAGATACGGTAATTATAGAGAAAGCAGGAGATGTTATACCAGCAGTGGTACGTGTGTTATTGGAGGAACGAACAGGAGAAGAAAAAATATTTAAAATGCCGAGTATTTGTCCTATTTGTAAAGAAGAAACTGTTCGTTTAGAAGGAGAAGCAGTCACAAGATGTATGAATGCTGCTTGTCCTGCCCAATTAAGAAGAGGATTGATTCATTTTGTATCTAGAGATGCGATGAATATTGATGGCCTTGGAGAGTCGATTGTTACATTACTTTTGGGGAACAATTTAATAGAGGATGCTGCAGATTTATATTATTTAAAAAGAGAAGATCTTCTTCCGTTAGAGCGAATGGGAAAAAAATCTGCGCAAAATTTGATAGAAGCGATTGAAAAATCTAAAAAGAATGATTTAGAGCGCGTGATTTTTGGGTTAGGGATTAAATTGGTAGGGGCAAGAGCAGCTAAGCTTTTAACAGATGTTTTTGGAAGTGTGGACGCTTTGATGAAGGCATGTGATGAAGAAATAACCGTCATTCCTGAGATTGGACATAAAATGGCACAGAGCGTTGTGGCATTTTTCAAAGAAGAAAGAAACCTTGAGATGATAGAGAAGTTAAGAAATGCTGGGGTAAATATGAAATCGCTTAAGACTAATGATGAAAATACTGAAAATATAGAAAAAAAATTTGAAGGACTAACATTTGTATTGACAGGAACATTAGAGAAATATAATAGAAGTGAAGCAAAAAAAATAATAGAAGATTTAGGTGGCAGGGTTTCAGGAAGTGTAAGCAAAAAAACAAGTTATGTATTGGCAGGGGCTGAAGCTGGATCTAAATTAGACAAAGCAAATCAGTTGGGCATTAAGGTCATCAGCGAAGAAGATTTTGGAAAGCTGATTATATAAATATTTTATAAATGATGTTATAGAACTAGTATGCTACTAGTTCTATATTTTTTTTGAGAATGAAGGATGGGATGAAAACCTGTCCTTATTTTTTGTGTATATTTTTTAATATATAATATTTGGTTATATTAGAAAATTATGATTATTAAAAAACGATTTGTATTTTGTTGAGTGAAGTTTATAAGATCTAAAAATAGTTATCATGAATAGGACAAGAAGGCATAGACTATATAAAGGTAATAAACAAGTGTAAATAGATTGTAAAGGAGCGTGATAATTTTGGGAAGATTTATTGTAAATAGAGTATTTTCTATGGGCATTACCTTGTTATTGGTCATTACCATTACTTTTGCTTTAATGCATGCTATACCAGGTGGACCTTTTACAAGAGAAAAGGCATTGCCTCCTGCTGTTATGAAGGCTTTAGAAGCTAAGTTTAATTTGGATCAGCCTTTGTGGAGACAATATGTAGATTATTTAGGTGGTGTCATAAAAGGGGATTTAGGACCTTCCTTTCAGCGTACAGGTGTAACCGTAAATAAATTGATAGAAGAAGGATTCCCTATTTCTGCAAAAATTGGTGGATTGTCCGTGTTACTTGTTCTTATTTTAGGGGTTCCAATAGGAATTATCTCAGCATTGAAACAAAATAAATGGCAGGATCAATTGGCTATGTTTTTAGCAACTTTAGGGGTAACGATACCAAGCTTTGTACTAGGAACGTTAATTATTTATATATTTAGTGCCAAACTTGGGTGGCTTCCTTCTTACGGATTAAAAAGCTGGAAACATTATATTGGTCCAGTAATTGCTTTGGGTGGATTTTCTCTTTCCTTTGTGGCAAGACTTACCCGGTCTAGTATGCTTGAAGTATTACAGCAGGATTATATTCGAACAGCACGGGCAAAAGGGTTATCCGAATTTGTGGTAGTGGGAAAACATGCATTGAAAAATGCATTAATTCCTGTTGTAACTTATGTAGGGCCCCTTGTGGCAGCAATTTTAACAGGATCATTTGTGGTAGAGAAAATATTTGCTATTCCTGGAATGGGAAAACATTTTGTAGAAAGTGTAGGGAATCGGGATTATACAGTACTCATGGGGATCACTATATTTTATGCTATTTTTTTAGTTGTTATGGTATTACTTGTAGATATTACCTATGGATTGATTGACCCAAGGATCAAAATGGATGAGTAGGAAGGAGATGAAGAGATGAAGATGCGTCGTATTTCACATGAAATGTGGCAACCAATAAGTAGTGAAGAACGTGAAAAAGAAAAAATAGACCGTCCGAGTATGACCTATTGGCAAGATGCTTGGAGAAGACTTAAGAGAAATAAATTGGCTATGTTAGGACTTATGATGATTATTTTGATCTTTGCATTGGCTATTGTGGGTCCTTGGTTTTCTGCATATAGCTATTCTGATCAAAATCTTTTAAGAGGGAATGAAGGTCCTAGTGAAGACCATTTATTTGGTACAGATGCACATGGGAGAGATTTGTATGTAAGGGTATTGTATGGTGCACGTATTTCATTAGTTGTTGCTGTAGTTGCAACGATTGTTAACTTTTTTATAGGGATTCTTTATGGAGGCATTTCAGGATATATGGGTGGACGGGTAGACAATATTATGATGCGGATTGTAGATATTATTTCCACCATTCCTTTAGTTTTATATGCAATTATTTTAATGGTGGTAATAGGATCTGGTCTTAAAAGTATCATTATTACCCTTGGAACAATCTATTGGGTCAAAATGGCAAGGATTGTACGGGGCCAAATACTGAGCCTAAAAGAGCAAGAATATGTATTGGCAGCGAAAACTTTAGGGGCGAGTATAGGGAGAATATTGTTTAGACACTTAATTCCAAATGCGATGGGTTCTATTATTGTTACAATGACCATGATGATTCCTAGTGCTATATTTACAGAATCTTTTTTAAGCTTTATAGGACTTGGGGTTTCAGCACCGATGTCTTCGTGGGGTTCTCTCGCAAGTGATGCATTAGGAGGGCTTCGATCTTATCCGTATCAGTTATTTTTTCCATCAGCAGCGATATGTATTACCATGTTGGCATTCAATTTCTTAGGGGATGGTTTAAGAGATGCCCTAGATCCAAGACTTCGTAAGTAGAAAAGAGGTGGATAATATGAGAAGCGAAAGATTATTAGAAGTGAAAAATCTTAGAACATCTTTCTTTACCCATGTAGGGGAAGTTAGAGCCATAAGAGGGGTAAGTTTTTACTTAGATAAAGGAGAAGCCATTGGTATTGTTGGAGAATCTGGAAGTGGAAAAAGTGTTACATCCATGTCTGTTATGAAGTTGCTTCAGTATCCTGGAAGGATTGTAGGTGGAGAGATTACGTTTAATGGAAAAGATATTACAAATATGCCTGAAAAAGAGATGCAAAGTATTCGTGGCAATGAAATAGCGATGATATTCCAAGATCCTATGACTTCTTTAAATCCTGTATATACAATTGGCAATCAAATCATGGAAGCCATTCGAAGACATCAAGGATTAAGCAAAAGAAAAGCAAGAGAGAAGGCAATAGAAATATTGAAATTGGTGGGTATTCCTTCACCTGAAAAGCGTGTAGACAATTATCCTCATGAATTTAGTGGTGGAATGAGACAAAGAGCAATGATTGCCATGGCCCTTTCTTGTGAACCAAATTTGCTTATAGCAGATGAACCAACAACTGCATTAGATGTTACCATACAAGCACAGATTTTAGAACTGATGAAAAATTTGAAGGAAAAAATTAATACATCTATTATTTTGATTACGCATGATTTAGGGGTTGTAGCAGATGTGTGTAGTAGGATTCTCGTTATGTATGGTGGGCTTATTATGGAAGAAGGAAAAACGGAAGAAATATTTTATAATCCAAAACATCCTTATACCATGGGGTTATTAAAATCAATTCCAAGACTAGATTTGGGAGAAAATAAGCGATTAGTACCCATAGAAGGATCACCACCAGATTTATTAAAGCCGCCAAAGGCATGTCCATTTGCTACGAGATGCCCTTACACAATGAAAGTTTGTGAAGAAATGATGCCGCCTTATTTTGAGGCGGAGAAAAATCATCGGTCTCAATGTTGGCTACTCCATGAAGATGCTCCTAAAATCCAAGTGGATACTGGCGTAAAGAGGGGGAGTATATCATGAGTAATACAAATGTACATCTTTCTAAAAAAGATAAGAATATATGTATAGAAGTGAAAAATCTAAAGAAATACTTTCTAATAAAAAAGGGGTTTTTCGAAAAAAAAATACAATGTGTAAAAGCAGTAGATGATGTAAGTTTTTATATTAAAAAGGGCGAGACATTAGGACTAGTAGGGGAATCTGGATGTGGAAAATCCACTACAGGAAGAACACTTATTCGTTTATATGAACCTACAGGTGGAGAAATCATCTTTGATGGCGTAGAAATAGGGAAAATGCCTGAAAAAGAAATACATCCATTTCGAAAGAAAATGCAGATGATTTTTCAAGACCCTTATGCATCTTTAAATACACGTATGACAGTAGGGGATATTATTGGAGAAGCTTTAGATATCCATAAAATTGCAGGGGGGAAAGAAAGAATAGAGATCATTCATGATTTGCTAGCGAAAGTGGGATTAAATCCTGATCATGCAATAAGATACCCCCATGAATTTAGTGGAGGACAAAGACAGCGGATAGGGATTGCACGTGCGCTAGCAGTGAAGCCTGAGTTTATTATATGCGATGAACCTATATCTGCATTAGATGTTTCTATACAAGCACAAGTTGTAAATATGTTAGGGGATTTACAAAAAGAACTGGGACTTACTTATTTATTTATTGCCCATGATTTATCTATGGTCCGTTATATATCTGATCGGGTTGGGGTAATGTATCTTGGGAAATTAGTAGAGATTGCAGATCGTGATGAAATATTTAAAAATCCTGCTCACCCTTATACAAAAGCACTCTTATCAGCTATACCTATTCCAGATCCAGAGATATTAAAAACAAGACAAAGCATTTTACTAGAAGGGGATGTGCCAAGTCCGATCAATCCACCTTTGGGATGTAGGTTTTGTAGCAGATGTAAATATGCAATGAAAAAATGTAGCGAGGTTGAACCTGAAATGAAAAACTTAGGGAAAGGGCATACAGCAGCTTGTCATTTGCTGTAGTTCTTATATTTATGTTACATGAAGGTTTTTAAATTATAGATATACAAATGGAGGTGATAAAAAAATTCATTCTAAGATTAAAATAAAAATAGGGGGGATAAAATTGGTAAGAAGAAGTTTGACGTTGATTTTGGTAATGATGTTAATGATTACCACAGTTACAGGATGTGGAGGCAATAATCAAACAGAGCCACAAGAAAATCAAAGTGAACAAGCAACACGCGAAGAAACGAAAGAAGGATCTGTATTAATATGGAATTTAAGGACAGAGCCTAAGACAATAGATCCACAGTTAAACAGTGCTGCTGATGGTGGGCATGTGATCAATAATACTTTTGAAGGGTTAATGAGAGAAATTGATGGAAAACTACAGCCAGCTATAGCAGAAAGCTGTGATGTATCTGAAGATGGACTCACTTACACCTTCCATTTAAGAGATGCAAAATGGTCAGATGGAAAGCCTGTGACAGCACAAGATTTTGAATATGCTTGGAAAAGAGCATTAGATCCTAATTTGGTTCCAGAGCCTGCTGAATATGCATTCCAATTATTCTACATAAAGGGCGCACAGGATGCTTATGAAGGAAAAGGAGCGCTTGAAGATGTAGCAATCACTGCAAAAGATGATAAGACCTTAGAGGTTACACTCAATGCACCAACACCCTACTTTCTTGCTTTAACAGGATTTTATACGTATATGCCTGTAAGAGCTGACGTAGTAGAAAAAGATCCAGAAAACTGGGCTAGAAATCCTGAAAAAGCTATTTCAAATGGGCCGTTTAAAGTAACAGCGTATGCTATGGGAGATAGAATTGTTCTTGAGAGAAATGAAAACTACTGGAATGCAGATAAAGTGAAAATTGATAAAATAGAAGCACTTATGATTGTAGAAGAATCAACTGCGCTAACAGCTTATGAAGCGGATGAATTAGATGTGATTGATCAGCTTCCAGTGCAAGAAATACCAAGACTTAAAGCAGAAGATCCAACTTTTGCAATATGGCCACAAGTTGGAACCTATTATTACATATTCAATGTAAATAAAAAACCTGTAGATGATATAAGAGTGAGAAGAGCATTGACTTTGGCAATCGATAGAAAGGCTATCTGCGAAAAAATTGCAAAGGGTGGGCAATTACCTGCTACAGGATTTACACCACCGGGATTATTAGATGCAGATGGAAATGAATTTCAAAAGGTTGCTGGAGATTATTATATAGATCCAAATGGTGCAAAAATAGAAGAAGCGAAGAAATTATTAGCAGAAGCTGGATACCCTGATGGAAAGGGTTTTCCAGAGATTACAGTAATCTATAATACACAAGAAGCGAACAAAGCAATTGCGGAAGCTGTTCAAGAAATGTGGAAGCAAAATCTTGGGATTCATGTAAAACTTCAAAATCAAGAATGGGCAGTATGTCAAGATGCAAGACATCATGGAAATTTTACAATTGCAAGAGCTGGGTGGTTAGGAGACTATGCAGACCCTATGACTATGCTTGATTTGTGGTTATCCTATTCAGGAAATAATGACTGTCAGTGGAATAACAAAGAGTATGATGAGTTTATTGAAGGTTCAAAATTGTTGACAGGAAAAGAAAGATTCGGATTATTATATAAAGCACAAGATGTAATGATGGAGACAAATATTGTTATGCCTATTTATTACTACACAAGACCGCTAATGGTAAAAGAAAGAGTGAAAGACTGGCAAAGAACAAAGATGGGTCATTGGTTCTTTGGGCAGGCATCGATAGAATAATCATAGAAAAAAGATGGTATAAATTATCATCTTTTTTCTATTTTAAATCAAAATTTTGAGTAAATCGTATCAAAGCAAGTTTGTATAAAAGAGTTTTTCGAAATAATAGGGTGATATAGAAAGTTTAAATGTTGTTATATAGTGTATTGATAGGTCGTTGCATATGTGTTGATTGTTTTTTAGGCACAAAATATAAACATTCAGCACGGGGAGTTGAAGATAAAGCAGTTACATGCGTAAGTCTGCATTTTCCATCAAGTTCAAAGAAACAGGGTAGAACGCAGTTAATGTTAGTCATCCGATACATCGCCTCCTATGTATATTATTTGAAAATCAAATAAAATTCATGTCTTGAAAAAAATGTATATATGAATAAAGAAAAGTAATTTCTAAGTATAGAATAATTTAAAAGGTCACAGTATATAAATAAATATTTATTTACTGAAAAGAAAATATTTGAAATAATGACCAAGATGAGTGCGTTTATTTTGAATGAATCTTTAGGAGGTGCACCTATGTTATTTTTAGATTATGGACAGACGGGTGTAATTTATCATATTATTAGTCTTACAGATTTAAAAAAAACACTAAGAACAGGGATTGTTTTTGATGATAAAGTAACCTATAAAACAAAATATGATGGATTTCATCAATGTATAGATAAACAAAAGTCAGACGCAGTACCTAATTGGGTAATAAGAAGTAGGGCAATCTTTGCCAGTATGAACTATCCCAAAACCCATAAATTTCATTCTCATAGTGCGATTCTGTCTATTAAAATAAACCCTAAAAAATGCTGGATAGCAAATGAGAATTGTGCCAATGAAATCTATGAGCCATACATACTCCGAAATATAAAAGGTTTCGAAGCATGTAGTCATTATTTAGAAACCAAAGGAAAAAGGCTGTTAAAAAAATATTGGGAAACATCATTGAGTTTTGAAGAAAATCTAAAGGTAAGAATAGATAAAAAGAAAGGGTATGATGCGGAAGTACTTGTTAACCATTCTATTAAGCCTGAAGATATTCGGATAGAATATATTCTTTCAGATCACAGGATTTTGTGTGTAGAAGAATGGAAAAAAATATTTTGTGTCCAATGATTTAAATAAGAGAAAAGGATGTAATATGCAAAATAATGCAGATTTGTTCAAATAGGTCTATATTTTTGGAAATATATAGCGTATGTTAAATCTAAATTACAATAGAGGCGTAGAAGTTGACATAAGTTTTATAAAGATGATATAACTGTATGTAGAAGAAAAATTGTAAAATATAGAGATCTAGCGTATGTAATTTTAAAAATGGTGATTACTGTGATGAAATTAGGGGGACAAATAATGAAACGTATCGTATCAGTTTTTATTGTGCTTATTATGATTCTAGGAATGTTTACGACTTCTTTTGGCTTGAAGATAGAAAGAACTTTTATAGAGATTGCAGATGGGGTTACTGGAAAGACTGGAGAAGTATATCATGTAAACCTTTTAATGGGTGGAAAAGATATATATACAGACGTTCCGTCACTTCTTTACACCATTAATAACAAAAGCCGTACGTTGGTTCCTATTCGATTTATAGTTGAAAACTTAGGTGCAAATATAGCGTGGAACCAAGAAAAACGTGAAGCGACAATTACTACTGAAGAAAAAAGCATTATATTAAAAATTGATAGTGCGACAGCCATTGTAAACGGTGAAAAAATGCAACTTCCTAATAACGTTCCAGCAAAGCTTTTAGGATATGAAGGGAATTTTAGAACCATGGTTCCTTTACGTTTTGTAGCAGAGCAGCTTGGAATGGATGTAAACTGGATACAAGAAACCACTACAGCAACGGTTGATTTCCCAAAGCAATCTATAACTTCCATTGAAGCCATTACGTATAAAGATACACCGCGTGTTGTGATCAAAACGACGGGAACGGTAAATGTTTCTCCAATCTATCTACCTGGAAGTAAATTTGGAGGGACAGATCGGTTGATTTTAGATATACCTAATGCGAATTTTAATATAAATGATCAATCCTTTCGGAAGGACGGTAGTGGCATAAGAAAAAAAGTGTATGATAATGGGATTATGACCATTAGTGTTTCACCGCTTGATATAAATCCTAGAAATATAACAAGAGTTGCAATCGAATTAGCAATGCCAAGGGGATATGATGTTTCTTTTGATAAAGAAAAGAATGAGATTAAGGTAGATTTTTTAAATACTGTAAAAAATATAAAAGTAGAAAAAAGAAATAATGTAGATGCAATTGTTATACATACAGATGAGGTTCCAGTGTATAATATTATAGACTTAGGCGAGCGGGTAGTTGTAGATGTTTTAAATGCCAAATTAAAGTTTAATAAAGAGGAGATTACCGTTTCTCAAAAAGGGATCAAAAAAATTCGAACAGCACAATTTGTTCCAGATGACAACTATGAGAAAGAGGATAAAGTCGTGCGTGTTGTACTAGACCTTGAGAAAGGACAAAGCTTTGAAAATATATTTGTTGAACACGAAGGAATGGATATACTTATTTATGTAAATGATAGACCACTACAAGGATTTGATTATCAAAAACAAAGTATAAACCAGTCTATGCTCACATTATCATTAGAAGAAAAAGACAAATATGATACAGAGTATAATGCTGCAAGCAAAGAACTTGTACTAAAAATACCTAAAAGTAAAATGGCTCTTATAGATACTGTATTCAATATTGATGACAATATGGTAAAATCTATAGAGATTGATGATGCAGATAAAACGTACTATGATATAAAAATAAAACTGACAGATGGAACAGAATATAAAATTGAAACAGAATATGAAGAACTGTATGCAATCAAAGTAGCATTTAAGAATAGTAAAGTTGATCATTCTAAATATAATGGAAAAATGATTATCATTGATGCGGGTCATGGTGGAAAAGATCCAGGGGCTCATAGTAGTAGATTAAATTTACAAGAAAAGGCTTTAGCATTAGATACAGCAGAAAGATTAAGTAAGTTATTAGAGGAAGCTGGTTTTAATACGTATATGACAAGAGATAATGATACGTATGTTGGATTATATGAAAGAACAGAAATAGCAAATGGATTAAATGCAGATGCATTTGTAAGCATTCACTATAATTGGCATCCAAACAAAGAAATAAGTGGGGTAGAAGTACTTTACAATGGAGATGATCTTACACGAGACAATAAAACTTTTGCCAAAATTGTTCAAAATGAAATGGTAAAAGAATTAAAAGCTATAGATCGAGGGGTTGTGCATAGACCTAAATTAGTTGTCATAAGAGAAACAAATATGCCTGCTGTCTTAGCGGAAATGGCATTTATATCTAATGTCACGGAAGAAGGAAAAGCCAATACAGAAAGCTACAGACAAAAATGTGCACAAGCATTATTTAACGGGATCACAAGATATTTTGATGAAGTACAATAGAAGGAAAAAGAGATGCATCAAGTTTGCATCTCTTTTTCAATATATACATTTAAAGATATTATTACATCTCAATTACAAATAGAATAAGGAAATTGACAGGAGTTTTATTAAAATGATATAACTGTAAGAAGGAAGATAAAAGTGTCGAAAATAAAATATTTCTGTTCTTTTTTGAGCAAAGGGATGAAGTATTATAATTAGGGGGATAAATAATGAAGCGTATAATGTCAATTTTGCTTGTATTTACAATCGTTTTTAGTATGTATACGACTACTTTTGGAGTGAAACTTGAGCAAAGTAATATAGAAGTTGTAGATGGCATGTCTACAAAAACACAGAAAGTACGAAGTGTAAATCTTTTGATGGGAGGAAAAGATGTTTATACAGATGTACCACCTCTTCTTTACACCATCAATAAAAAAAGTCGAACTTTGGTGCCTATCCGATTTGTTGTGGAAAATCTAGGGGCAAAAATAGAATGGAATCAAGAAAAACGTGAAGCTACAATTACAACGGGAGAAAAGATTGTTGTACTAACGGTAGACAGCGCTGTAGCCAGTGTGAATGGAAAAAAAGTGAATCTTCCAAACAATGTGCCAACAAAACTTTTAGGCTATCAAGGAAATTTTAGAACCATGGTACCTTTGCGATTTGTAGCGGAACAGCTTGGTATGGATGTAGGGTGGATTCAAGAGACGACTACTGCGACCGTTGATTTCCCAAAACAATCTATAATATCTGTTGAATATGACGACACAAAAGTGATTTCGCAGATGGTGATTAAGACTACAGGGATGGTTGATTTTACTTCAATGTATTTGCAGGGAAGCAAATATGGTAGCTATGATCGATTGGTTTTAGATATTCCAAATTCAAATTTTGCTATAAAAGATGATTCTTTTGAAGAAAGTAACGGCTTGTTGAACAAAACAATTAATATGGATGGAATTAAGGCTATTAGAGGATCTATATTTGAAAATAGTCCTAGGAATATAACGAGGTTTGTAATTGATTTGGAGATGCCAAAAGGCTATCATATTTCTTATGATAAAGAAATAGGAGGCATTAAGGTTGAATTTTTAAATAGTGTGAAAAATATAAAAGTAGAAAAAAGAAATAATGCGGAGGCAATTGTCATTCACACAGAAGAGGTACCAATATATAATATTATGAATTTAGGAAATAAAGTAGTGGTAGATGTTCTAAATGCAAAACTTAAAGTTGAAAGTAATGAAGTTTCTGTTTCAACTAGTGGGATTAAAAGAATTCGAACGGCGCAATTTGCACCAGATAACAATTATGATAAAGATGATAAAATTGTTCGAGTTGTTTTAGATCTTGAAGAAGGACAGAACTTTGAAAATATATTTGTTGACAGTGAAGATACAGATATATTAGTTTATGTGAATAATAAGCCGTTGCAGGGGTTTGACTATCAAAAGCAAGATATTAATCAATCTTTATTAAAATTAGTATTAGAAAGTGTAGGAGAATATTACATAGATTATGTTCAAAACAATAATGAACTTATGCTAAAAGTTCCAAGAGATAAAATTGAGTTAAAAAATACACAACTAAATATTGATGATCATATGATAAAGACGATCAGTATTAATGATTCAGTAGATAATGAATACTACTACATAAGTGTAAAACTAACAGATGGAACAGGCTATAGAGTTAAAGGAGAACAGATTACGAATGAAATTACAATAGAACTAGAAAACAGAAATATTGGGGCTTCTAGGTATAGTGGAAAACTCGTTGTAATAGATCCAGGTCATGGAGGAAAAGATCCAGGTACTCATGGTAGTAGATTAAAGATGAATGAGAAAGATCTGGCGTTAGATACAGCATTAAGACTGAATAAATTATTAGAAGAAGCTGGATTTAAAACGTATATGACAAGAACAGATGATACCACCCTTGATTTATATGGAAGACCAGAAGTAGCAAATGGATTAAATGCAGATGCGTTTGTGAGCGTTCATTATAACTGGACACCTAATAAAGAGGTTTCAGGAGTACAAACTCTTTATTTTGAAAATGACCCAAGAGATAATAAAACTTTTGCGAGAATTGTTCAAGAGGAAATGGTAAAGGGCTTAAATGCTACAGATCGAAACATTGTGGACAGACCAAACTTAGTTGTTATAAGAGAAACGAATATGCCAGCAGTCTTAGCAGAAATGGGGTTTGTGAGTAATGCGAGAGAAGAAGAATTAGCGGCTACAGAAAGTTACAGACAAAAATCAGCACAAGCATTATTTAATGGTATAAAAAGATATTTTGATGAAATTGTATTAAAATAATATGGAGGAGATGCCTTAATTTGGCATCTCCTTTGCTAATAAAATAATTTTAATGCGTTCATTATAATATTATAAAGAATAGTATTCTCGAAAGATAGAAATCCGTATATAATGAGTGGGGAGTATAAATAGAAAATATTAGGAGGGAAAATTATGGGGGTATTTTTAGGGTATTTATTAATTGCTGGTTCAAGAGTTGCGGATGTATCTATTTCAGTTATTCGTACAATTCTATTGGTCCGTGGGAAGAAGTATCAAGCTGCTGCTCTAGGGGTTGTAGAAATACTTATATATATTTTCGTACTACAAAAAATCATGACCCAGCTAAATGATATAGGGAATTTAATTGCATATGCATTAGGATTTGGTACAGGACAGATTGTGGGGGTATATTTAGAGCAAAAGATGGCAATTGGAGATGTAACAGCACAAGTAATCACAAAGGAAGATGAAACAGGGTTAGTTGAAGTATTAAGAAATGAAGGTTTTGGTGTTACAGTGATACAAGGATATGGACGAGATGGTATCAGGTACATTCTTAATATTGTACTACAAAGAAATATGCTTCCTAAATTGAATAAACTATTGAATCAATTTGACAAAGGTGCTTTTATCACTATTATGGATACAAAACATATCCGTGGAGGCTATTTGAAGAGAATGAAAAGAAAATAAGTCAAATTTTTGGTTTTAGACATAGTATCCTTCCCTCTTTAATATAATTTTATATAGATAGTTATTGGGGGGGAGAAGCGGATGAAGGTGAAAAGAGTAGTTTCAATTTTTTTGTTAATATGTATGGTGGTAAGTTTAGTTGGATGTACAAATCCGATTAGCATGGTGAAAGGTTTATTTGAAGATGGAGATCAAGCTGCTTCAAATATTATTGAAAGCTTTGATGATACACAAAACGATGATACACTTAGAAATACAGTGCTATATTATAAAGATGAAAAAGGATTTTTAGTACCTGTTATGAAAAAACTACCTTGGACAGAGGGACGGGGAATCGCTAAAACAGCATTAAGAGCAATAGTGGATAGTCCAACAAACAAAAAGGATATTGAGGAAATTGGATTACTTCCAGTTATTCCAGCAAATACAGAAATAAAAGGAATGAGTATTCGAGAAGGACTTTGTAAAGTAGATTTTAGTAGTGATTTTCTAAATTACTTTAGTAAGGAAGAAGAAGCAGCATTGGTTAAAGCTGTTGTATATACATTGACTGAATTTCCAACGATTGATTGTGTTCAAATTATGATTGATGGGAAAATCCCTACAACGCTTACCTATGATACAAATGTAGCACAAGCAATCACAAGAGATAATATTAATTATGTAAGTGCTACACCTAGTGAAGATAAAGTGGTTGTATATTATGAAGGAACAACGAATGGATTAGAATCTTATTTTGTACCGGTTACAAAGGCTGTAGAAAAGGAAGCAGTAGCTTCCGTAAATTTACTAGACGCATTAGATGCTTTAGTTGAAGGTCCTCCAGAAGGACTAGGGCTTTACAGTGAGATTCCAAAGGGAACCCATATAGTAAGTGTAGATGTAAATGATAGCATAGCTTGTATCAATCTTTCTGAAGAAATATTAGATATTGTAGAAAATGATCAAGCAGCAGATAGTGTGGCAAAATCATTTGGTTTGACGATAAAAGAGCAGTATCCAGATATTGCTGGTGTGAAGCTTCTTGTTGATGGAAAGGAATTGAAAATAGGAGACAAAAGTAAAGAAAAACCTATGGCTGTACCAACTTTTGCAAATCAATATGAGTAAAAAAAGCAGTGGAGAGCTCCATTGCTTTTTTTTTAAAATATAGATAATGGATAAATAATAAAAAATGGTATAAAATGAATGTGAATATAGTTAGAGGAGGAATGCAAATGACAGTCCATATAGGAGCAAAAAAAGGAGATATTGCAGAAACGATTCTTTTACCAGGAGATCCGATGCGTGCAAAATATGTAGCTGAAAACTTTTTAGAAAATGTTGTGTGTTATAATGAAGTACGTGGAATGTATGGTTACACAGGAATGTATAAAGGAAAAAGAGTTTCAGTTCAAGGAACTGGGATGGGTATGCCGTCGATTGGTATTTATTCATATGAATTGATCACTGAATATGATGTGAAAAATTTGATTCGTATCGGCTCATGTGGTTCCTTTCAAAAAGATGTAAAAGTAAGGGATGTAATTTTAGCGATGAGTGCTTCATCAAATTCAAGATATGATCATCACTATGGGGTACCAGGAAACTATGCTCCTACAGCTAGCTTTGAATTGCTACTAAAGGCAAAACAAGCAGCCGATAAAAAGGGGATTGATACAAAGGTAGGAAATATACTTTCTAGTGATGTTTTCTATAATGACGATAGAGATGCTTGGAAAAAATGGGCTAATATGGGTGTGTTGGCGGTAGAAATGGAAGCAGCAGCACTATACATGAATGCAGCAAGGTTAGGTGCAAATGCACTGACAATTCTAACTGTAAGTGACAGTTTAGTTACATTCGAAGAAACCACAGCTGAAGAAAGAGAAAAAACACTTACAGATATGATAGAAATTGCTTTAGAATTGGCTTAGCATAAAATGTTTAAGATGCGCTAGTTATCTATATTCTAAAAAATCTATACTTTCCGAACAAGTAAAAAAGGGCTTCTATGAAAAAATAGGAGTCCTTTTGAAAATTACTAGCTTTTTATAAGATGGATAGAATAAGAATATATTTTTGATAAATGACTTTATAAAGGGATAAAATAATGTGAGATGCAATACCTAGAATAGTGTGGTAAAATAATTTAGAGTTATAAGGAATACGAGAGGAAGATGAAAACATGAGATTTGATGGTAGAAAAGAAAATGAATTAAGAAAAGCTACAATAACAAAGGACTATTTAGCCTATGCAGAAGGCTCAGTACTTATAGAGATGGGAAATACAAAGGTAATATGTACAGCTTCTATAGAAGAACGCGTGCCACCATTTTTAAAGGGGAAGGGTACTGGATGGATTACAGCAGAATATGGAATGCTTCCGAGATCTACACAAACAAGAAAAATAAGAGAATCAAGTAGAGGAAAAGTTGATGGAAGAACGCAAGAAATTCAAAGACTTATTGGAAGAACACTACGTTCTGTAGTGGATTTAGAGGCTTTAGGAGAAAGAACGATATGGATAGACTGTGATGTGATGCAGGCAGATGGGGGTACAAGAACAGCATCTATAACAGGTGCATTTGTAGCACTTGTACAAGGATTACACAAACTGTATGAGGCAAAACAAATCAAGATATTACCTATAAAAAATTATGTCTCAGCTGTAAGTGTAGGAGTAGTAAATGGAGAGGCATTACTGGATTTGTGCTATAAAGAAGATTCAAACGCAAAAGTAGATATGAATGTGATTATGACAGATAAAAAAGAATTTGTAGAAATTCAAGGGACGGGTGAAGAAGCACCTTTTAGTAGACAAGAATTAAATAATCTTTTGGCGTTAGCTGAAAAAGGGAACGAAGAATTAATAGCAATGCAAAAAACAGCACTAGGGAAATTAGGAAAACTAATTGGGGCATCAAATAAAGAAGAGTCAGGAGGAGGTATGGGTGAATAATATAGTTATTGCATCAAAAAATAAACATAAGTTAGAAGAAATTAAAGAGATTTTAAAAGATTTTCCACTGGCAATAAAAGCTATGGATGAAGTTGGATTAGAACAACTGGAGATCATAGAGGATGGGGAAACTTTTGAAGAAAACGCTATGAAAAAAGCAGAGGAAGTAATGAAAAAAACTGGAGCTATTTCCATTGCAGATGATTCAGGACTAGAAGTTGAAGCTATAAACAATAAACCAGGGATATATTCAGCAAGATTCTCTGGAGAAGGCGCCACAGATGATAAGAACAATAAAAAACTATTGGATATGCTAAAAGATATACCTGTTGAAAAAAGAAAGGCACGCTTTGTATCTGTTATTTCTGTTGTATTTCCTGATGGCAGAAAAATTAGCGTTAGAGGAGAATGTGAAGGTAGCATAGGATTTGAAGAAAAAGGATATAATGGATTTGGATATGATCCACTATTTATTGTGCCAAAGTACAATAAAACATTTGCAGAATTAGGACCAGAATTAAAAAATAAAATGAGTCATAGAGCTAAAGCATTGGAAAAATTAAAAGAAAAATTGACATATCTATTATAGGGGGAATGAACCTTGAAGATTGTGGTAATGAGTGATACCCATGGAAGGATCGAAGTAGCACAAGATATTATGGCAGAAATGAATGAAATTGATTTATTGATCCACTTGGGAGATCACTATGAAGATGCCATATTTCTTGGAAAATACATGAATATAAAAGTAGCAGCTGTAAAGGGAAACTGTGACAGAGAAGAAGCGCTAAAGGAGATTATTTTAGAACTCGAACGACATAAGCTTTTCTTAGTACATGGACATCAATATGGTGTGAAGATGAGTTTAAATAAAATTTATTATAAAGCATTAGAATTAGGGTGTGATATTGTATTGTTTGGACATACACACATGGCTGTGAATATAAAACATGATGGGGTATTGCTTATGAATCCAGGAAGTCTTAGTCTGCCTAGAGACGGTTCTAGGGCTTCTTATGGAATCATTGAGATTGAAGGAGAAAATGTGATTAGTAGTATTATTGAAGTATAACCTTAAGATATTTTGTTAATAATAAATCAATGAAAGTATCAAAAAACGTTGTTATAACGAGAAAAACATGCAATGATAAAGAAAAACAATGGAGAAACCATATAAATAATGTTAAACTCAGATTATGGTTTTTGACTTTATACTGAATATGATTTATACTATGTTTGTTAGCAAAAAATGGGGTGTAGCGCAGTTTGGTAGCGCATCTGGTTTGGGACCAGAGGGCCGCGGGTTCAAATCCTGCCACCCCGACCAATTATATTTATATAAAAAAAGTTGACAAGCTAATAATATTGTGATATTATATTATCTTGTTGGGGCAATGAAATATGCGGATGTAGTTCAATGGTAGAACTTCAGCCTTCCAAGCTGATAGCGTGGGTTCGATTCCCATCATCCGCTCCATAAAATATGGTGGGTGTAGTCAAGTGGTTAAGACACAGGATTGTGGCTCCTGCATGCGTGGGTTCGAACCCCATCACCCACCCCAAATATTGTGGGGTATCGCCAAGTCGGTAAGGCACCAGATTTTGATTCTGGCATCCGTAGGTTCGAGTCCTGCTACCCCAGCCATACGACCTATTAGCTCAGTTGGTAGAGCACTTGACTTTTAATCAAGGTGTCCCGCGTTCGAGCCGCGGATGGGTCACCATCTTTGCGGATGTAGTTCAATGGTAGAACTTCAGCCTTCCAAGCTGATAGCGTGGGTTCGATTCCCATCATCCGCTCCAATTCGATTAAAGTTAGCATTTATGTGCTAACTTTAATCATATTATTATAAAATAGCATGCGTCCTTAGCTCAGTTGGATAGAGTGCTAGACTTCGAATCTAGGCGTCGGGGGTTCGAGTCCCTCAGGGCGTGCCAATAAATAAAACCCTAATACATTTGTATTGGGGTTTTATTTTTAAATATTCTAAAAATTTCTTAATAAACCTTTGTTATATCGTATTTGAAATACATAAATTATATATAATAGGAATGGTGTTATAGTAGATAAAATGTTAAAATGAGAACATAGTAGCGAAGAAAGGTACATGATGAAATGAACATATAAGCATCATAAAAATATAACAATGTAGATGAAAATTCAAAAAAAAGTTCAGAACAAATTTGTTAGAATGCATAAATAATATATAGAGGAGGATCAATGATTGGTGTATGAAAAAAATACAATTTATATTTTAGGAACGTCAAAAATCAGTAAAAATGATCCAATTGCAGCATTGTATGATATACTATTTGTAGGAATTATATTAGAAAGAGAAAGTGGAAAAATCATGGACTTAACTTGTAATATGGTGAGAGATGTGACCAGTGATTTTATCAAAGCTATATTGATAGGTTATCATCTTATTGATGATATAGATGATATCATTGGTGAAATACAAGATCGATTTCATGGAATGGCGCAAAAGGCAGTGATTGCAGCTGTAAAAGATGCACGAAATAAGTATATAATGATTCAGACGAATAGCGTGAAGTCGAAGATATAGTCGTTACGAATAACTTAATAAACTGTTTTATTCGCTCAGTATATGGATTTGTCTCTATATATATCGGCAAATAAGACCCAGTGGCTAATAAATTGCACTGGGTCTTTATGTATTTTTGTAATATAAGACAGGAATGTGATTTCATAAAAGATTTATCAATACAAAATAAATTGAATAAAAGGAGTAGATGACCTTGTATAAAAAATATTTTGAACAAATAGAGAAGATCGTTAGAAAAAATTTGGACAAAAGAGGAATGGATCAAATTAGATTAGTAGGAGAACTTGAAAAAGGAGCCAGGGAGTTATGGACAAGTGCAACAGTTTTTATTGTTACGGGGTTTTGTATAAGAGATACGCTTACAGGAGAAACAGATGGACCGATTGGGGCAATATCTTTAGCAGGTGCACTAGAACAATTAGGCAAAAAAGTAGTAATTATAACAGATAAATATTCTAAAGAGATTTTGGAGAGGTGTTGTGTGGTGAAAAAAATTTGTGCGCCTGTAGAAAGTGTACCCCATAAGGCTGCTAAAAGCTTTTGCGACCAATTAATAGAAGATTATAAGCCATCCCATATCATAGCAATAGAAAGACCTGGAAGAGCAAAGGATGGACATTGTTATTCTATGAGAGGAGAAGATCTTAGTGATATCGTCCCTAATACGGACATCTTGTTTGAAAGAGCAATAGAACGCGGCATAACGACGCTCGCTGTTGGGGATGGTGGAAATGAAGTGGGAATGGGAAAAGTTAGATCTTTTGTTGTACATTATGTGCATCAAGGAGAAAAAATATGTGCAGCACTAAGTTGCGATTGCCTTTTAGTAGCAGGGGTATCTAACTGGGGTGGACATGCTCTAACAGCAGCCCTTTCTTTATTAAGTGATAGCATGTTACTGCATGATATGTATACAGAAATAAAATTATTAAAAAGTATGGTTGAAGTAGGAGGGGTAGATGGATGTACGAAAAAGAGAGCATTGACAGTGGATGGTTTGAGCTTAGAAGAGAATATTGAAATTCTTCAAAAATTAAGGCTTTTAGTAGAATTGGCAATGGATGAGCAGAAGAAAAATATACGTGCTATATAAAAAATAGTAAAAAATTCTTATTTGTCGAATGATTTATGTAGGAATTCTGACTTATTTGTCGAAGTAGACATACATGAGGAGGATGATAGTATGGATAAGTTAGATAGAAAAACTATTGAAATACTGGAAAAAATTCTGAAGCGCTTAGAGCATGTGGGAGAAAATATAGATTGGAAAGAATTAGAATTATGTGATGCAAATAAAATAAATTGTTTTTTAAATTAACGCGTGAATGTTTAATGTGAAAAACTGTATTTTAAACCTTGTGTAGATTATACTATTAAAAATATATTTTTTGAAAGTTATAGCATATGGTTGGAAAAATTATCTTTGACTACTTGATGAAATATTAATAAAATAGGAGATGTTCCTTGAAAGGGTGTAATCTAAGGAATGTCTCTTTGTTTTAAAACAGAATGAATGATCTAATGGGATTAAAGAAATAATTTAAAATTGGAAGGCATATAGATTTGAATAAGGGACAAGAAAAAGTAATTGAGATAACAAACAAGATTAGGAAATTTATTTTAATTGTCCCTAGATGATGGAGGGTGAGAGAAGGATGATTTATACAGAATATGGGAAAACTGGAAAAAAGGTTTCTGCTGTAGGTTTTGGTGGGATGCGGTTTGATCTTTCAAAAAGTGATGAGGAAAATGCTGAAATTGTAAGATATGCAAGTAGTAAAGGGATCAATTATTTTGATACAGCGCCAGGGTATTGTGATGATAGAAGTGAAAAGATTTTTGGCATTGCCTTTAAAGATATGCCAAATGATTTTTATGTTTCTACAAAAGGGATGCCTATACAGTATGATACGGCTCAGAAAGCGAAGGATGCGGTGAAACGATCCATCAAAAGACTTGGCGTAGATAAGATTAATTTTTATCATGTATGGTGTCTTAGAAAGATGAGCAACTATGAGCTTGCTATGAAACCAGGTGGCCAATACGAAGGACTTTTAGCTTGTAAAGAAGAAGGATTAATTGATCATATTGTTTTTTCTTCCCATCAACCAGGACATGAAATTAAACATATCTTAGATGAAGAGAAATTTGAGGGGGTGCTCCTAGGAGTCAATATTCTGAATTTTCCTTATAGATGGGATGGGGTTTTAAATGCTTATGAAAAAGGATATGGGGTAGTAGCCATGAACCCTTTAGGTGGAGGGACTATTCCACAGCATGAAAAAGAACTTTCGTTTCTAAGTACAGACGGGGAGACACCCACTGAAGCAGCACTTCGATTTAATATTGCATCTCCTCAAATTACAGTAACTTTAAATGGATTTACTACAAAGGAACAAATTGATATGGCTTGTCGCATTGCAGATGAAGGAAACACTTTTGAACCATATGATTTAGAAAAAATCAAGAGTCGTTTAGGAAGAAATATGAATACAGTATGTACAGGTTGTGGCTATTGCTGGGATTGTCCAATGGAAATTCCTGTACCTGCTTATATGCAGTTTTATAATGAAAAACAGATGTTTGGAAAAAGTGAAGAAGAACTTAAAAAGGAATTAAAGCGCGTATGTGAATGGGGATTTTTAGCAGTCCGTAAAGGAAGTGCAAAAGATTGTATAGAATGTGGGAAGTGTGAAGAGGCTTGTACCCAACATTTACCTATCATAGATCGATTAAAAGAAATTGCTAAGTGGGAAAGCTGTATAGAGGATTAGGTAGAAGAACAAAAGCTAAGAATCAATTGATTCTTAGCTTTTGTTGTATTTTTGACAAAAATGCATGTATGACTTCAAAACTGATGTAAAAAAAAATACACGTATACAATTGACAATTCTGTATACGTGCATTATAATATATTTAAATACAAACTATGGTTTAACGGAGGGAAAGAATATGAGAAAAGAGAATTATAATACTGAGAGAATGAAGGGCTTAGAAAAATGTGGTGCAATCACTTGTATTCACTGTGTAGCGGGATTATGTAGTAATTGTAAAGGCTGTGACTTTTATGAAAGAACTTTTATACAAGAAGACTAATCATAGGTGAGATTAAAAAAACAAGGAGGCTAAAAAATATGGAAGCTAAAAATATAAGGAAAAATAATTACAATGAAGAAGTAATGAATAATTTAGAAAAATGTGGTGTTGTTACATGTATTCATTATATAGGTGGATATTGTGACCGTTGTGGTAAATGCGATTTATATGAGAGAACTTTATTACAAGAGAATTAATGATAATGAATAGACGAAAGAAAAAATAATAGATGGAGAAAATATGAAGAAGAAAAAAAATAGATGATAAAAGCAGAATGAAAAGAGGGGTTCTGCTTTTATTTTATTGTGGATACATATTGAAATATTTATCAAAAAAGATTGCATAAGGATTACATCATGATATAATGTGTATATAAAATTAAAGACCAATGGATGCCCATTGGTCTTTGAAGTGTGAATATATTCTTCGCGCAATGGCAAAACTGACTAAATAATATGCGAAATTACTTTCGTAAAGTTTTAAAAAAATAGTTGACATAGAAATTTTATGTTATAATATATAGGTTAAAAAGTCTAAAAATCCAAATAGTCTATGAAGAATATTAAGTGATAGAGGAGGAAAAAAAGAAATGAGTGCAACAGTTGTAAAAAAAGAAAATAATGAAGTAACCTTAAAGATCATAGTGACAGCTGAAGAATTTGACAAAGGGATACAAAAGGCATATAGCAAAATGAAAGGAAAGTTTAACATTCCTGGATTTAGAAAAGGAAAAGCACCAAGAAAAATTATTGAAATGCAGTATGGTGTAGAAGTTTTCTATGAAGAAGCAATTAATGCAGTATGGCCAGTAGCATATGAAAATGCTATAGATGCGCATAAGTTAGAGCCAGTAGACAGACCTTCTTTAGATGTTGACGATATTGTAAAAGGGCAAGATGTAGTGCTTAATGTGACAGTAACAGTAAAGCCTGAAGCAACGCTTGGAGATTATAAAGGTATAGAAGTGGAAAAAAAAGAGTATAATGTTACTGACGAGGATGTAGAAAAGGAAATTGAAAGTTTAAGAGAGAGAAATGCAAGATTGATCGCTGTAGAAAGACCTGTAAAATCAGGAGATACAGTAATTATGGACTATGCAGGTTTTGTAGGAGTTGAACAATTTGAAGGTGGTACTGCAGAAAAGCAAACACTAGTAATTGGATCAGGTCAATTTATTCCAGGATTTGAAGAGCAATTAATTGACGTAAAAATAGGAGAAAAAGTAGAAGTAAAAGTAACTTTCCCAGAAGAATATCACTCAAAAGAATTAGCTGGAAAAGATGCTGTATTTAAAGTAAAAGTACATGAAGTAAAAGAAAAAGAAATGCCAGAACTTGATGATGAGTTTGCAAAGGATGTAAGCGAGCATGATACATTAGATGCACTAAGAGAAGAGATTAAAAATAAACAAGAAGAAGCTGCAAAAAATAAGGCAGAACAAGAGATAAAGAATGATGTAATCAAAAAAGTAACGGAAAATGTACAAATTGATATACCAGAAATCATGGTAGAACATCAAATAGATGATATGTTAAATGAATTTGGGCATCAGTTACAATATCAAGGGCTAAATTTAGATACATATCTACAATATACAGAAACAAAAATGGAAGATATGAGAGAGCAAATGAAAGAAGATGCATACAATAGAGTGAAGACGCAATTAACTCTTGAAACAATTGGGAATCTTGAAAATATTGAAGTAACTGAAGATGAAGTAGATATTGAATTAGAAACTTACGCAATACAATACAAAATGGAATTAGAGAAATTCAAAAAGACATTAAGAACTTTTGATTATGAAAATATCAAAGCGAGTATCAAAGACAGAAAGACAATAAATTTCTTAGTAGAAAATGCAAAAATTGCATAAATTATAAGGGTGGGAGGGATTATATTATGGCGTTAATTCCAATGGTTGTGGAACAAACCAATCGAGGAGAAAGATCCTATGATATCTATTCTAGGCTTTTAAAAGATAGAATTATATTCTTAGGAGATGAAGTGAGCGATCATACTGCTAGTCTTGTTGTAGCACAGCTTTTATTTTTAGAAGCTGAAGATCCAGATAAGGATATTATGATCTATATCAATAGTCCAGGGGGAAGTGTTACTGCTGGAATGGCAATTTATGATACAATGCAGCATATAAAGCCCGATGTTTCTACAATATGTATTGGTATGGCTGCGAGCATGGGTGCTTTTTTACTTGCAGCTGGTGCAAAGGGAAAAAGATATGCACTACCCAATGCAGAGATCATGATTCATCAGCCTTTGGGTGGTACGAGAGGGCAAGCTGAAGATATCCGTATTCATGCTGAAAGAATTTTAAAAACGCGTAGTACACTTAATAAAATCCTAAGTGAGAGAACAGGCCAACCACTAGAAAGAATCGAAAAAGATACAGATCGAGATAATTTCATGGAAGCAGATGATGCTGTAGCGTATGGTTTGATAGACAAGGTGATCACTTCTAGGAAATAAGAAAGAGAGGTGAAAGGATGTCAAGATTTGATGAAAAGAAACAGTTAAAATGCTCTTTTTGTGGTAAATCTCAAGATCAAGTAAGAAGATTGATTGCTGGTCCTAGTGTATATATTTGTGACGAGTGTATCGAACTATGTCAAGAGATTATTCAAGAAGAATTTGATGAAACCATTGAACTAGAGATGACAGATTTGCCAAAGCCACAAGAAATAAAAAAGGTTTTAGAAGAATATGTTATTGGGCAAGATAAGGCAAAAAAAGCATTAGCTGTTGCAGTGTACAATCACTATAAAAGAATTAATCATCAAGGAAAAAACGATGATGTTGAACTTCAGAAAAGTAATATTTTGATGCTTGGACCAACAGGGTCAGGGAAAACATTACTTGCACAAACCTTGGCAAAAATATTAAATGTACCTTTTGCAATTGCTGATGCTACATCTTTAACAGAAGCAGGATATGTAGGAGAAGATGTGGAAAATATTTTGCTAAAGCTTATTCAAGCAGCAGATTATGATGTGGAGAGAGCAGAAAAAGGGATCATCTATATAGATGAGATTGATAAGATTGCTAGAAAATCTGATAATCCTTCTATCACTAGAGATGTAAGCGGTGAAGGGGTACAACAAGCCCTTCTTAAAATTTTAGAAGGTACTGTAGCGAGTGTTCCTCCACAAGGAGGAAGAAAACATCCACACCAAGAATTTATTCAAATTGATACCACGAACGTATTGTTTATTTGTGGGGGTGCTTTTGACGGTGTAGAAAAAGTAATTCAAAAAAGAATAGGACAAAAAGCCATGGGCTTTGGAGCAGATATTCAAAGTAAAGTAGTAAAAGATTTGGGCACGTTACTGGATAAAATTCGACCAGAGGATTTGTTACGCTATGGACTTATTCCAGAGTTTGTTGGAAGATTACCAGTTGTAGTGACACTACATCAACTAGATAAGGAAGCTTTGTTAAGAATACTAAGCGAACCGAAAAACGCTTTGGTAAAACAATATAAAAAGCTTTTTGAAATGGATGGTGTAGAATTAGAAATAGATGAAGAAGCACTCAAGGCTATTGCGGAAAAAGCAATTGAAAGAAAAACGGGGGCAAGAGGCTTAAGAGGGATCGCTGAAGGAATTATGCTAGATGTTATGTATGATATTCCATCAAGAACGGACATTAAAAAATGTGTAATTACGAAGGATACTGTTGAAAATGCAACTGAACCGACTTTAGTACTTTCTGAAAGCAAAAAAAGAACAACAAAAAAGAAAAAAGAAGAAACTGCATCTTAATAGATAGGTGAATCAATAGATTCACCTATCTGTTTTTTTACAAATAGATAGGGTTTATATCTTGTTTATTTTATGTATAATAGATTGTAGAGGCTAATAAGGATTTGATTTATGTCAAGAGATATTCAATCTGTTTTGAGAAAAGATGCAATGAAAAATTTCTGAAATGAAAATATAAAAGCATTGTTGATTTTAAATATTTTATAATAAGGAGAGGAACATGAGAAGAAGAAAGAAAAAAGGAGCAGATAAAAAGCTACTGAGTTATACAGATTATGTAATTCAAAATCCTATAGAATTTAAGGGAAGATGGGGGAAAAAATTTGATAATGAAAATCCTATCTATTTAGAGTTAGGCATGGGTAGAGGAAAGTTTTTGACAACCCTTGCACAAAAATATAAAGATATTAATTTTATAGGAATAGAAATGAAGGAAGAAGTATTATTAAAAGCTGTTGAAAAGGCATATGAAAAGAGTGTAGAGAATATTCTTTTTATATGGGCAGATGCGAACAAATTAAGAGAATATTTTGATGATGGAGAACTCAAAAGGATATTTATCAACTTTTGTGACCCATGGCCTAAAAAAAGATGGGCAAAGAGAAGACTTACACATCACCGATTTTTAGATATTTATAAAAACATCCTTACCAATGAAGGAGAAATTCATTTTAAAACTGATAATGAAAAGCTCTTTGAGTTTTCATTAAATGAATTTTGCAATGTAGATCTCAAACTAAAAAATATTTCTCTCAATCTGAAAGAAAGTGAATTTGAAGAAAATATTACTACGGAGTATGAAGAAAAATTTATGGGGCAGGGACTTGAAATATATAGATGTGAAGGAAAGAAATAGATTTAAAAAGGCGACTAGGATAACCTGAAATTAAGTCGATCATCGACAATACTAGACAAAATATCCTATAATATCATATAATATAATATAAAACAAAATTTATAATAAAAACCAATAATGATATGACTACTATACATAGGTTGATATTTTAAGGGATGAATGCATAGGAGGAAATAAAATGAAAGTTCTTATCACAGGGGGATACGGATTTATAGGATCTCATGTTACTGAGAGATTTTATAAAGAAGGATATGAAATTTATATAATTGATAATCTTTCAACAGGAGATAAAGATCATGTGAAAATAAAGCATAAGTTTTATGAATTAGATGTAATAGATAGTAAGTGCCAAGAAGTTTTTTCAAATGTTAAGTTTGATGTAGTTATACATTTAGCAGCGCATATTGATGCAGTGGCGTCAGTAGAAAAACCATCTTTTGATGCTACGGCAAATATTTTGGGCTTAATCAATATGTTAGAACTATCAAGCAAGTATGATGTGAAAAAATTTATATTGGCATCATCGGCTGCAGTATATGGAAGTAATGAAGAGATACCTTTAATAGAGGATACATCGCTTAATCCGATATCTCCTTATGGGGTAAGTAAATTAACAGGAGAAAATTACTGCAAATTATGGAAAAACACATATGGATTAGAAACTGTTTGTCTTAGGTTTTCCAATGTATATGGACCAAGACAATCAGTAAAAGGTGAAGGGGGTGTTGTTGCTGTTTTTATGAACAATCTTTTTTTAGAAAAAGAATTGTGTATATATGGTACGGGTGAACAAACAAGAGATTTTATATATGTTGAGGATGTTGTAGATGCCATATACAAATCTTGTGATTATTCTTATAGTGATGTGATTAATGTATCTGTAGATACGCAATATAGTCTAATAAATTTAATAGATGCAATAAAAAATGTGCATGGTGATACAGATTTTAGACATGAACAATTAAGAAAAGGAGATATATTACACTCGAGACTATCTAACAAAAGAGCAAAAAAAGAATTAAATTGGACACCGCTGTATACTTTAAATAAAGGGATTTTTAAAACATATAAATGGTACGAGGAATATTTCAAGGAAAAGAATTTAGCAAAAGATAAAAATCATTATAATAAGGAACATGAAAATCTAGAAAAAGATGAGAAAAAAAAAAGAACTTATTCAAAAGACTCTTGCCATATATTGAAAATATATTAAGCTTTGTTATCATAGCACTTTTATCAGAATATGCTAAAACACAAGGCCGAGAAATTTCCGTAGATCTTAAATTAGCGTATATCATTGTTATAGGAACTGTGTATAGATCAAAACAGGTAGCTTTATCTATCGTCCTATCCTGTTTATTATTTATTTTTGAGAATAAAGATATAGGACATGATATGATCTCTCTCATTTATAACACAAATACGTTGATTCATTTTAGTTTATATATATTCGTAGGAACTGTATTAGGCTATGCTATAGATAATAGAATGGTTGAAATAGAAAATAAACAAGATGAAATAGAAGAAATAAAAGAAAAATTTAATTTTCTTTATGAAATGCATAATGAAAGTAAAATAGTCAGAAAAGAATTACAAGAACAGATTTTAAATGCAGAAGATAGCTTTGGAAAAATATATAAGATTACAAGCAAATTAGATGCATTAGAACCGGAAAAAGTATTTAGTGAAACGGTAGGTGTGATCGAAGAAATTATGAAAGTGAAGGATGTATTTATTTTTTCAGTTTCTAAAGGCGCCTATTATTTAAGACTGATATCAAACTCTAAAGATAGCAATATAAATATTTCTAAATCAATAAAGGTAAGCGATTATATTGAAATAAAAAAATTGATAGATACAAAAGAAATATTTATTAACAGGAACTTAAAAGAAGAATTGCCAATGATGATGGCACCAATTGTTGTGAACGATACAGTCGTAGCAATAATAGCAATTTATACTATGGAATTTGAGTCTATGGCCTTATATAAACAAAATCTTTTTAAAGTTATCACGGGTTTGATCACATCATCGCTTATACGCGCTTACGAGTATGATCAAGCAATTGATGCTGAAAAATATATTGATGGAACATCTGTTTTAAAACATGCACATTTTGATAAATTACTCCAAAGTAAAATTGTTGCAAAACAAAAAAATAATACGCAATTTATATTATTAAAGATCATAGAGAAGCAATGGAGAAGTAAAATGATAGGGGAGAACCTGAAAAATGCAATAAGAGAGTTAGATTATGTAGGGGTAAATAGCAAAGATGAGTTATTTGTATTGGCATCGAATACAAAATTAGAAGAGTCTAAATTTCTTATTGAAAGGTTTGAAAAAATGAATATTCATGCAAAAACGATAGAAAAGGATGAATATGATGGTATTGCTTCTTAAAATACATTTATTGATAAGTGGTTTTATGTTTTTTTTAGGAATGAATAGAATAAATAAACAAGAAAGATTTTGTAATTTTATGATTGCGCTATTTTTTCCTATAGGTGGGCATTTGATGGTTTTAATACTATACTTATTAAGAAATAGAAAAGTCAAAAGCATTGAAGATGAGGATGAGGAAGAAAGGTTTCATATACTGTTTACAGATAGATTTAGTATAGAGCGAGATACTAGAATTGTTCCGCTTGAGGAAACATTGCTTATGAATGATACAAAAATAAAAAGACATCAATTATTAGATGCTATGAAAAGAGATTCTAGTGGATATATTAATATTTTTAAAATAGCATTGAGAGATGAAGATGTTGAAACATCACATTATGCAGCATCTGCAATAGACAAAATAAAGAGAGAATTTGATTTAAAACTGCAACAATTTTCTGTAGCGTATGAAAAAAATAAAACGGATGAGAAATTATCAAAAGAATATTCTCAGTTCCTTGATGAATATATAAACAGTAATTTATTAGATGAAGACGAATATGAATATAAAATAATTATGGGTATACATATTCAGGTAATAGAAAATATTTTAAAAATAACTGAAGATAAAGATAAATATTATAAAAAGATTATTGATATTTTATTTAAGATAAAAGATTTAGAAAGAGCAAGAAAATATTGTGAAGAATTTATTGAAAATTATAAAACAGAAGATGCTTATATGGTGAATTTAAGATATTATTTTTTGATAAAAGACAAAGAAAATTTCAAAAAATGTTTTGAAAATTTATTGAAATCTTCAATAAAACTTTCTAATAAAGGGCTTGAAATAATTAGATTTTGGTTGGGGGCTAGTTAAATGGCGTATAAAAAAACGATATTTTTCATATTGTTATTTGTTAGTATTCTGGCAGCTTCAATTTCAATTACAGGATCAGAATTTCTTATGAAGCTAAACTCAAATAAAAATATAACGATTATGGATTACGATAAAGAATCAGGAAAACAAATGGATCAGCAGATATTTGAAAATATTCCTTCACGTAAATATTTGGTTATATATGATTCAAAAAAAGAATATTTGATGGATTCAAAAAGATATATTCAAAATATACTTGATTATACAAAAAAAGAGTATGATCTTATAGATGTAGAAGATGTTTCACAGATTAATCATGAATACAATGCGGTTATAATGGTAATAGAAGATATCAATAGACTCAAAGATATTGATAATCTTATGAAATATATCTTAGAAGGAGGCAATGTTTTTTTTCCTTATAAGTTAGAAGATGTAGGTAGTTTTTCAAGTATTAGTAGGAAATTAGGGATTCTCGACTCTGGAGAATATGTGGATGCAAGTGGGATTCGTTTATTAGATAATGTGATGATTAAAGGGAAAGGATTTGAAATAACTGAAAGAAGATTAATGGAAAACGCATCTTTAACAGTGACATTAACAAATGATTGTAAGCGATATGCAGAGTCTATAGAAGGTACACAATTGTTGTGGAAAAAACCTTATGGACAAGGAAATATTGTCTATTTTAATGGCACGATGTTAGATGATAAAACGAGTAAAGGCTTTATAGCAGGAGCCCTTAGTTTACTTGAAGAAGATTATATTTATCCAATTATGAATACGAAAATTAGTATTATAGATGATTTTCCAGCACCTTTTCCACTCGGGAAAAATAAAAATATTCAAAATGAATTTGATGGGACAGTACCAGAGTTTTTTAGAGATGTTTGGTGGCCAGATATGTTGGAATTATCATATAAATATAATTTGAAATATACAGGCGTTATTATTGGAACTTATGATGATGATGTTGAAAATATAACACCAGATGGCTTTCATTTAAATATGAAGGATCTCGTTTATTATGGTAGAGAATTACTGAATGCAGGTGGAGAAATAGGAATACATGGCTATAATCATCAGCCATTATCAACGCAAGCGTTTATTGATCAAGAACTTGGCTATAAACCCTGGGGAAATAAAGATGTGATGATAAAATCTATACAAGAGGTAAACAAATTAGCGAAAAAGGCTTTTCCAAATTATGCGTTTCGCGTGTATGTTCCCCCTTCGAATATATTATATCCAGAAGGGAAGAAAGCACTTTTAGAATCAAACACAGATATTAAGATCGTATCATCAGTAAATAATGGAGATGGAGATCCTGATTCGTATGTACAAGAATTTCAAGTATCCGCTGATGGCATGATTGAATTGCCAAGACTTACTTCTGGAGGTGAAAATTCAGATGAAAATAGGTGGGGCATATTAAATGGCATCACAGCTTATGGATGTTTTTCTCATTTTATTCACCCAGACGATGTATTAGATGATAATAGAAATCACGGTAAAGGATGGAGAGAACTTTTTAAAAGCTATACGCAACTCAATAAGGATTTATTCAATAATTATAGATGGTTAAGAGCAATGACTGCGTCGGATGGTGCAAATGCAATGATGAAGTATTTAAAATGTGAACCTAAATATGAAATGAGAGATCATTATATGAAGATTTATTGTAATAATTTTTATGATGAAGCGTACTTCATTCTAAGGACTGAAAAAGAGATAGAATCTCTTGAAGATTGTGATATAGAGAAAATAGATGAAAATATTTATTTAGTAAAGGTAAATGAATCGATATGTAAAATAAACTATAGAAGGTGATAAAATGCGTATTTGCATATTTGCAGAAGGTAGTTATCCCTATGTTTTAGGAGGGGTATCTAGCTGGATTGATACATTAGCTAGATCTTGTCCGGAACATGAATTTATTATCTATGCGATTAGTGCAGAATCTAAGAATAAAGGTCAATATAGATATCAATTACCTCAAAATATTGTAGAAATCAAGGATGTTTTTCTAGATGAAATAGAACTTAGGGGAAAAGAAAAAGGAAAAAGATATAAGCTGGAAGAAAAACAGTATCAAGCGATAAAAGAGCTTATGAATGGAGAACAATTTTCTTGGAATGATATTTTTAAAATTTTTAAAGAGAAAAGTTTTAAAAATATAGCAGATTTTTTTATGAGCAAAAATGTATTTGATATTATCAAAAATACATACATCGAAAAATATCCATATACACCTTTTACAGAATTTATTTGGACAATCCGTTCAATGTATTTATGTTTGTTTTATTTGTTGATGCAGAATTTACCAGAAGCGGATATATATCATAGCGTTTCTACTGGATATGCTGGCGTATTAGCAAGTTATGGAAAATATTTATTTAATAAACCCTACATATTATCAGAACATGGGATATATACAAGAGAAAGAGAAGAAGAAATTATCAGAGCTGACTGGGTAAAGGGATATTATAAAGATATGTGGATTAAATATTTTTATAATTTGTCTCATTGTGCTTACGATAACGCAGATGTTATAACATCTTTATTCAATAACAATAAACAATTACAAATAGAATTAGGTGCAAAAGAAGAAAAAATTTGTATTATACCAAATGGTGTTGATATTAAAAGATTTTATGATTTACCTACTAAAGAAGATAAAAGTATTATTAACATTGGAGCGATTATTAGAGTGGTTCCAATAAAAGATATAAAGACGATGCTACGAAGTTTTAGCTTTGTTAAAAAGGAAATCAAAGAAGCTGTATTTTATATAATGGGACCTACTGAAGAAGATCCAGAGTACTATGAAGAATGTTTGCAAATGGCAAAATATATGAATTTAGAAGATGTACATTTTACAGGTGCGATCAATATAACAGAGTATATTGGAAAAATGGATATGCTTGTATTAACCAGTATAAGTGAAGGACAGCCTATTGCACTTATGGAGGGTATGGCAGCAAGAAAGCCTCATGTTTCTACAAATGTAGGAGATTGTCAGGATTTATTATATGGTAGAGATGATGGTTATGGAAATGCTGGGTTTGTAGAGTATGTAATGGATTATAACAGTATAGCAAAATCTATCATAAAATTATGCAATGATGAAAATCTAAGGCTGAATATGGGACAAAATGGGTACGATCGAATTTCAGATTTATATAGAAAAGAAGATTTTATAATGCACTATAAAAATCTATATCAGAAGCTTGGAAGTGAATAATTGTGGCAGGAATAGGATTTGAGTTGAAGAAACTTTTTAAAGATAAAGGATTACTTTCTACGATAAGAGCATATTTATACTCTACATTTGTTACTGTAGGACCTATTATTATTAGTGTTTTGGTGATAACGATGTTACAATTTCTGTTAAAATATATAGGGATAGAAACGAATAAAAGAGAACTATTACAAGTAACGATTATGTATGCATTTATTTTTGCGGTGATTATATCTAGTGGTTATTGTATGATGCTATCACGTTATTTATCAGATCGATTATATATGCAAAAAAAAGAAGATATTTTACCTGCACTTTATGGGTCACTCACAACCATTATTATCATTTGTGGTATTATAGGAATTTTATTCTATTATCGATCACCTATTGATATTGTATATAAAATTTTTTCTTATATTTTGTTTGTAGGGCTTACAGTTGAGATGATATTAGGGGTATATGTATCAGCTATTAAAGAATTTAAAAAAGTTGCTTTTAGTTTTTTATATGGAACAATATTAGGACTTATAACAGGATATATACTTATAAAATACAAAGGTGTAGATGAAATTTTATCTGTAGTGATTGGTTTTGATTTGTGTATTTTAGTTGTAATCATTATATTAGCAAATGAAATTCAAAAGTATTTTAGAGAAAAAAGTTTATTATATTTTAATTTTATAAAATATTTCGAAAGATTTTATTTGATATTTTTAACGAATTTATTTTTTACAATGGGTTTATATGTGCATAATTTTGCATTTTGGATGATGCCTGAAATCAATCGAATCATAGAAGGGACTTATGTTTATACACCATTATATGATATACCTGCAGCATATGCATTTTTAAGTAGTATTCCAACGATGATCATATTTGTTGTAAAGGTTGAAACGGGCTTTTATGAAAAATACAAAAATTATTTTGCATTAATAAATCATCGAGGTGCATATGAAGATATTGAAGTAGCAAAAAGACAGATGATAAAAGCTGTATATAGAGAAGTTGTTTATATTATGAAGATACAACTAGTATTTACTATTGGTTTTTTAATTGTAGGAATTAAATTATTGCCGTTTATAGGATTTACTTCAAATATGATAAATATTTATAGCATTTTAGTTTTAGGATATTATTGTGTCATCATTATGTTTGTAATTATGACAATACTGCTTTACTATGATCATAAGAAAGCAGCATGTTTCGTGACACTAAGTTTTGTTATGACTAGCTTTGTATTTACACTAATGAGTATGTATATAGGGCAAAATAGCTATGGCTTAGGTTTCTTTATGTCAGGGTTAGTGTCTTTGGTATTTGCTATTATGGAGCTTGAAAAATATTTTAACGATATTGAATACCATGTTTTTTGTATTCAGACTGGGTTTAAAGAAGCTGATGAAGGGAAGCTGAGTCATTTTATTGATAAAATGAATAAAATAGGAGGCTAGTTTCAGATGAGAAATATTCCGTGGGGCCTTAGCTTAGCTTTCTTTATATTGATATCAATGATTATGTTTGCAGGGGTATCGATAGAAAAAGGAAACGAGATTACACAAAAAGAATTAGATAAAGAGTACTTAGAAAAACAAGAATATGAAAAAGAACAATGGGATAATCCACTCAATGATATTAAACTTACGGATAATAAAGATTTATACAAAGAAGATCATGATACGCATGTAGATAAAATTTATATTACGGTATTGCCACCCAAAAATAAAGAAACTGTGAATTTTGAAGAATTAAATAATAGTGGTAAAAATATGGACTATGATTATACATCTGATGCTTTTGATAAAGTAGCTAAAATTATTTTTGAAGCACATGAACCTAGTAATGGGAATGCATATGACCAAGCGAATGCTACGATGGAATTAAGGGGACAAACGGCGCGTATGTACCCACAGAAATCATACAAGATAAAATTATTTAAAGATACTGAAAAGTGGATTGATTTTCATACCATTAATTTTAACAAACATTATCCAGATTCTTTGAGAATAAAGAATAAATTGTCTTATGATTATTTTGAGTTGTTAGACGATTTTGTGAGTTTAAGAACGAGGTTTGTTAGATTGTATATTAAGGATTTATCATCAAAAAAATCAGTTGAAAGATTTGAAGATTATGGACTCTATACTTTTATTGAACAACCGAATAAAAAGTTTTTAAAAAGACACAATTTAGATCAAAATGCAAACCTTTATAAAATAGAAAACTTTGAATTTTATAGATATGCTGATCATATAAAAACAAAAGAAGATATTACCTATGATAGCAATAAATTTGAGGAGATATTAGAGATCAGGGGAAATGATCATCATGAAAAGCTAATAGAAATGCTAGATGCTGTAAATGATTATGGGAGAGATATAAATGAAGTAGTAGACCAATATTTTGATAGAGATAATTTGATGACTTGGCTTGCTGTCAATATTTTGTTTGATAATTATGATACGATTAGTCGAAACTTTTTATTGTATAGTCCTTTGAATGCAAATAAATGGTTTTTTATTCCATGGGATTATGATAAGGCGTGGACAAATACACCTTATAGAGGAAAGTGGCAAAGAGGAGTATCTAATTATTGGGGGATGGTCTTATTTAATAGATTGTTTAAAGACAGAAATAATGTGAATGAACTTAGTAAAAAAATTGAAGACTTATCAAGTATTATTAATGAGGAAAATACTAAAAAATTTTTAGAAAACTATTATAAAGTTGTAAAAGAAAATGTTTTAGTAGCACCAGATAGAAACTATCTAAAAAATACAATTTCACAATACAAGCGTGAATATGATGGACTTTCTTCTATAACAGAGCAAAATAAAGTATATTATTATAAATCGCTTGAGAATCCAATGCCATTTTATCTTGGAGAACCGATATATGAAAATGAAGGATATACTTTCACATGGGAAGCATCTTATGACATTGATGACGATGAAATAGCTTATGATTTTTTATTAAGCAAAGACAATCAATTTAAAAATATTGTCGCAACCTTTAAAAATTTAGAAAATACAAGTTGCAATGTTAAAAATTTAGAAAATGGTCAGTATTATTGGAAAGTAATCGCTTATGATACAAAGGGAAATTGGCAGGAAGCATTTGACAATCATTTTGAGGAGGACATTATAACAGGAACGAAGAAATTAATTGTTCATAAAGAATAAATTTTATTGTTTATGAAAAAGGAGATAAAATGAAATACGGTGAAAAATCATTAAGACATGAATTGAAATATTTTATAAATATGCATGAATATAGATATTTAAAAGAACGGCTTTTAGGTAGTTTAAAAAGAGATCAACATGGGCTTATAGATGATGGATATCATATACGGAGCTTGTATTTTGATGATGTGTATAATAGTGCTTTTAATGAAAAAGAATTAGGCGTATTTAAAAGAAAAAAATATAGAATTCGTATATATAATATTACGGATCAATCCATAAAATTAGAAAAAAAAAGTAAGTATGGAATGTATATTAACAAAGACACAATCAATATTACTAAAAATGAATTTTATAAGCTATTAGAAGGAAAAAATGAATTTTTAATACAATCGAATCGTAGAATGCTTGAAGAATTTTATGTTGAAATTAAAACGAAGTTATTAAAACCTGTAGTGATCGTAGATTATGAAAGAGAAGCATATATTTTAGAGGCTGGCAATGTAAGGATTACTTTTGATAAAAATTTAAGTGTAGGGATCAATTCTTTTGATATATTTGATAAAAATATTGCAATGAAGACGATCTTCGATAAACCAATCATGATTATGGAGGTTAAATATGATTCTTTTTTGCCAAATCATGTTAGGAATCTACTGCAAATAGATCATCATAATATTTCAGCAGCATCTAAATATGTAATGTGTAAAAAAATGATTGATCATTATAAATAAAGAAAACTTATCATAGGAGGAAAGAATGAATAATTTAGGATTTCAAGATATTATAAAAAAGAGCGTACTAAAATTAGCAAATTTCTCAGATTTGTCGATGATTAATATTTTAATAGGCCTATCGATTACGCTATTGGTTTCATTGTTTATATTTTATATTTATAAAATTACCTTTGAAGGTGTTGTATATAGTCATAGTTTTAACACATCACTTGTGTTATTATCACTGATCACGTCACTCGTGATTATGACAATTAGTTCAAACATCGTATTGTCATTAGGTATGGTAGGTGCGCTAAGTATTGTTAGATTTAGAGCTGCTATAAAAGATCCTAAGGATATTGTTTTTATGTTTTGGGCAATTGCAACAGGAATCGCATCAGGGGCAGGAATATATACTGTTTCAGTAGGGGGGTCATTATTCATAGGAATGGTTTTGATCGTCATGTCAAGTAAAAAATTTCAGCATAGCACATATTTACTCATTATTAAGTATGAAGATCGTGTAAAGGAGAGTATATTACCTATTTTAAACAAATTACAATATGTATTAAAGTCAAAAACTGTTTCAAATCAAAAGATTGAACTAACGTTAGAGTTGAAAAGAGTAGGAGAGAATACTTCTTTTGTAGAAACATTATCATCTATAGAAGGGGTAGATAGTGCGATATTAGTAAAATATAATGGAGATTATGCAGAATAATTTATTGAAATGGAGGTAGACTTTATGAAGCGTTGGATGAAAATGGGCATTATTGCTATTATAACTTTTACAATGCTAGTTTTGGGAGTTTATCTCTATGTAGAATATAATAGCAAAGCTGTTTTTGAGGAAAGCTATGATGCAGAGAATTGGAAAAATCCACTTAAAAATATGGGTATAAAAGATGCGGACTATATATATGAAGAGGATGAACAAGTAGAAGCAGAGAAGCTATATGTTACGATTGTAAATAAGAGTGACAAAGGAAAAAAGGAAATTTTTTTCGAAAGTGGAGAAAAAAACTTATTGGAACATGCTATTATTACGAGAGAACCGAATGCATCTATCGAAATAAGAGGAAAAGAATCTGAAGAAGCACCTCAAAGTTCATTTAAAATAAGATTATTTGATAGAGAAGGCTTATGGCACAACCAAAATATTATTAATTTAAACAAATATTATTTTGATTCGCTTAGAATACGCAATAAATTATCCTTTGATTATTTTAAGATGATACCGAATATAACAAGCTTTAGAACGAGATTTGTAACATTGTATGTAAAGGATTTAACAAAGAAAAAACAAGAAATGAAATTTGAAGATTATGGTTTGTTTACGCAGATAGAACAACCCAATAAATTGTTTTTGAAAAACCATGAATTAGATCTTAATGGGCAGTTATATGAAGCGGAAAGTTTTAACTTTTCAAGATATCCAGATGTTATAATGGATAAAAAAGATAATCGATATGCTAAGAAAAAATTTGAAAAAGTTTTAGAAATTAATGGCAATGAAGATCATAAAAAATTGATCAACATGCTAGAGGCTGTAAATGATTATAGTAAAGATATTAATGGAGTTGTAGATGAATATTTTGATAAAGAAAATTATTTAACATGGATAGCCGTAAATATTTTATTTGACAATTATAAAACTTCTTCAAAGAATTTTTTTCTATATAGTCCTCTAAATGGACAAAAATGGTATTTTATGCCATGGGATTATGATCAAGCGTGGAATTTTGAAGAAAATAGACCTAAATGGCAAAAAGGTTTGTCTGTATATTGGGATAATGTATTGCATAGAAGATTTTTTGAAGAGAAGGAAAATGTGGAAGCATTGAATAAAAAAATTGAAGAATTGTCGGGTATTATAAATAAAGAACAAACACAAAAATTTTTAGATAGTTATTATGATATTTTGTTATCGAATATTACAAAATTATCTGACCTTAAATATTTACCGGTTACGTTAGATGAATATAAAAGGGAATATGAAGATATTTCTAACATGACAGAAAGAAACAAATTTCAGTATTATGAATTATTAGAAAATCCAATGCCATTTTGCTTGTTAGAGCCAAAGCGTAATAAGAATAGATATATTTTTAAGTGGAATAAAGCATATGATATTCAAGGAGATCAGTTATATTATGATTTTGAATTAAGCTATGATAGAAATTTTTCTAATATAATAAAGCAGATCAAAGATATCAAAGATTTAAAGGTTGTGGTTGAAGTTGAAGATATTAAAAATACCATTTGCTATTGGCGTGTGATCGCAAGAGATAAAAAAGGAAATACGCAAATAGCATATGATATAGAAAGAGATGAATATGGACAAAAATATTATGGAATAAAACAATTAGATACAGATAATATAAGCGAAGTATCCGAGTCAGAGCTTGAATTAGAAGGAACTAAAGATACAGAGGAAACAAAAAATGAAGTATCACAGACTATACCGAAAGAAGAAATAAATAAAAATGAAAATGTTGTTGAAAATAATATTAAACCTAAAATTATATATATGAGATATAAGGTAAGACCAGGAGATACATTATTCTTGATTAGCAGGAAATTCTATGGATATAATGGAATGGTAGAAGCAATAAGAAGATTAAATAATATTAAGGATGTAAGTAATTTACGCGTTGGTACTAGATTAAAGCTTCCTAATACTTCACGAGGACCTATAAAGCAAAAAATTGAAGTCCCTTTAACTTATAAATTAAAACCAGGAGAAACATTATTCTCTGTTAGTATGAAGTTTTATGGTACACAAGAGAAGATTGAAGAAATAAAAAAATTAAATAATATTGATGATATTAATAATATATTTGTAGGGACACTATTAAAATTACCTTAGAATCAAAATATATTATAATATTAACAGAAATTAAATGCTCATTGGTTAAAAAACAATGTCAGCGCTTCAAAAGGAGAAAAATATTGAATGAAAGCGCTGACATTTTGCTTTATAAAAAATTATGAATGGAGAGGAAGATAAATAATGAAGCGGAATAAAAAGACAATTTTGATAATAAGCTCTTTAATTCTTCTTGTTTTTCAATTGACGAGTTGTTATGCAACAGAGCCAAATATAGATCCTTTATCTGTGGAAGAAGAAAGGGTTGAAATTCCGAAAGAATATGTAGCAGAACATAGCAAAAGCGCAGGCATTATCAATACGAATGGACAACTTTCACTAGATAAAAAATATAATCCTGTCAATAATTTTTTAATTTATTATGGAAGATTGGACATGAGTAAAATCTCTGATTATTCCAAATATGATTTTATGATTGTTTCAGATACAGATTTTGAAAATGTATCAAAAGTAAGAGCACAAGGTTGTAAAATATTTCAATATATAGCTTTTGGAAGTAACTTTCAAGATACGGATGTAGCTATGAACAATATTAAAAGAGAAATCGATCTGCTAAAAAGTAGAGGGTTAGCGGATGGTATATTTTTAGATGAATGTGATATAGCTTATTGGGAACGAAATGCTTATAGTCAACCAGACAAAGTGAAAATATTTTATGATAGATTAAAAGAAGTGACAGAATATACGAAACATATAGGATTTGAAACTGTTGTCAATGGAAGTAGAGCCTATGCAGAACTTGGAGATTACTATTTGTGGGAGGATTATTTGACTTATTGGGAAAGTAATGCTTTAAAGTGGAGCAGTATCAAAACTGGTAGAGAAATAAACGAAAATGGCGTTTTAAATTACGGTTTGATGCTTTCAGATTGGCATTTAGAAGGGAGTTGTAAATTTGATGGAGAATCTATTGTAGATGGTGCTAATGGTGCAATTGATATTACAATAGATATGGATAAAATGGTGCTTCCACAAGACCAAAAGAGTAGATATGATTGGGGATATTTTGAATGGTTTGGATCAGGAGCTACAGATGAGACTTGTAAGGTAGAAGCTTGGATTGGAGAAGCATTACCATTTAATGAAACCACATGGGAAAAATTGTCTGATGCTTATAAAGGTAGACCTAGATATTGGAATGGTATTGATCAAAACTCCAAATATTTAAAATTAAGAATGACATTCAATGGTGCTAGTGATTTAAAAATAAAGGATATACTTCTAACTTTTGGTTATACATATGATTACTGGGATATGTCTAAGAATAATGAAGAAGAAGAAAGTAACCCGCATATATGGAATTACAACAATGCAAAAAGAGACTATTTGTTAGAAAAAGTAGATGAAAAAGGAAATGCCGTAAAAGTATTAACGCATACCTTTGGAGACGAAGGCGACGAAAATAAAAATATGTATACGTATTTGACATCAAAAATATGGAACTATTATGCATATGATTATGTACATCCGAATATGCAAATTGTGTATAACACGGAGAAAATGGATAATCCAATAGGGTTATTATTAAAAAGAGAAGGTGAAAACAAAGGTTATTTTACAGGAGCAGTTGCTACGGTAGATCTATATCGACATACTTATGATTTAGAAAGAGAGGAACCAGCTTATTGGTATGATAAAGCGATACAAATTGATGGGAATTTTGACGATTGGACGAATGTGGATGTCTGTTATGAAAGTCCGAAACAAGTAGAGGAGATCAAAAATGAATCTTGGTATATAGATCCTGAAAACTACAGTGACGGACAATTTAACAATATTGAAATCATAGATGACGATGGATATGGTGTCCTTAAGTTAATAGAAAAAGGTGTTGGAACTTGGATTAGTCCTGTTATTTCAGCAGATGATGATGAAAATAAGGTGATTATGAAAGAAATTAATTGGGATGGTGGAGGAGAAGGAAGTATAGATTATTATATCCAGTATAAAAAGTATAATGGAGAGTGGACGGACTGGATCGATATTTCTAAATCAAATGATTATAAAAAAATAAATTTTGTTGCATTTAAAGTTAAAATTAAATTAGAAGGCGTACCTTCTTATGTTGAAACAGTAACTTGGGAAGACGACGAGGGGGAGCCATTTTATGAAGATGTAGAACACGATGGTATAAGCTTTTGGGGTTCTGAACATAAATGGGGAACTTATGCAAATAATACGATAAAGAAAATATCTATTACAGATGATCGTAAAAATATGTATGTAGCCTTTGAATCAGAGGAAGAAATAAAATTTGATAAAGAGGATGGAAATAAATATATTATGTTCATTGATGTATACGGTGACTATAAAAAAGGCTATAAGCAAGATCAATGGGAGAAATCATCAGGGGTGAATTTTAAAGTAGAAAATGATAAGTTCTTTGTTTGGAATGATGATAGAGGAAGATGGATAGAAAATGAAGAATCTACTATAATTTATAAACTAAGTGAAAATAAGAAAAAAATAGAATATTGTATTAGTAAAGAAGCATTAGATGGACTAGATAAGGCTAATTTAAAGTTATATATGCAGGTAGAAAACATGAAAAATGGAGCTGTTGTGTTTATTCCATCAATCACTAATGAAGAGAAAAGTGATATTTTATATAGTCAAAAAAATTATGAAATGAAAATACCTCACGGATGGTATACATCAAATGAAATGGTTTTAAATGAAGAAACAAAAACAGTAACTTTAAAATGGAAAGAAAAAAAACCATCAAATACGAATATTAAGACTTGGATAAGAACAAGAAAACAAAATGAAAATTGGACAGATTGGATAGAAGTAAAAAATGAAGAAAAAGTTAACACAGAAAATGCGATAAGGTATCAATATTGTTTTGGGCTATATACAAATGATGGTAAAAATACACCTGTTGTTGACAAAATTCAAGTAAAGTGATTTGCTAAAGCTTTATAAATTAATAAAAAGGAACTAAAATATATCGAGTAAGCGATGGAACAAATAGCGTAAAATACGAAATAAGGCACGATCTGCTGATAAATAGCAAATTGTGCCTTATTTATTTTATAAAGGTAAGCGTAAATTCTATAGTGGTCCCTTTGTCAAGACAACTATTTTAAAATTCTTAATGAACCATATTTTCACATTTGCTCAATGGGCTTATTAAAACAACATTTAGTAGTAATTCCCTTTAGCTAGCCTGTAGCTGGATATGTTACAAAGTCAAGGAAAGAGACGTCACTCTCTCAGCTTTAGGCCTAGGCCTTCACTTTAGGAACACAAGAAGCTAAAATTGTGGATCAGGGAAATACAGCTTGTTAAGTTACTTTTTTAAATCTATAATAAACTTTATAAGGTGTTTGATAATCATGTGCTTGGTAAGGATGTTCCTCATTGTATAATTTCATAAATCTATTAATACCAGCGCTAAGCACTTTGGGTGTGCCATAATGATAAATATAAATAGCATCATATTTCAAAGTTCTAAAGAATCTTTCCACAATAACATTATCAGCCCAATGTCCTTTTCCATCCATGCTTATGAGAATATCATTTTCTTTTAAAAGTGAAGTATATTCATGACTTGTAAACTGGCTACCTTGGTCACTATTAATA
>NZ_SLWV01000028.1 GCF_004345705.1 Marinisporobacter balticus | reverse complement strand
TAAAGCAAGCTCTAAAACAACTTCGCTCGACTTGCATGTGTTAGGCACGCCGCCAGCGTTCATCCTGAGCCAGGATCAAACTCTTAAAATAAAAAGTTTATCAACTTTTTTATCTCGCCAACAAAGTTATTCGCTATCGCTCATAACTTCCGTTGCTCAAAATAAAAAAACTAAAATGCTCATTTTTGTTTCTTATAAGTTCTTAGAACTTATTGTACTTGACTTAAGTCAAGTGCTGGCTTAAATTCTTACACTGTGTAGTTTTCAAAGATCAAAACTTTTTTCATCACCATTTGGCGACTTTATCATCTTATCATTTTTTGTCGAATCTGTCAACTACTTTTTCGAAATAGTTTTTTCAGATTTCTTCAATCTCCTCAGTTTCCACTGAGTTTTAAAAACTATCGCCGTTTAGCGACTTGTCTATCTTACCATGTTTCTTCTTCACTGTCAAACACTTTTTTTATTCTTTCTCTGTATCCTTCAGCGACGACAAATTATCGTTTTCTTAAGCAACGTTTATTATCTTACCATCCATTTCTATGAAAGTCAAGAGTATCTCCACAAAAAAAATCAAAGGTTCCTGATCTATTTATCAGCAACCTTATTCCCCTTACCATTTATGCATCCTTTTATCTATATATCTATCTTGGTTTTTTTTGTTGTCTTCTAGCTTTCCTACATTCCATACATCTTTTGGGCTCACTCTCAAACCCTTTTTCCTTGAAGAATTCCTGTTCCCTTTCTGTGAATACAAATTCTTTCTTGCAATCTTGGCAAACCAATGTTTTATCTGCCATTTTTACACCTCCTAATTCATTTAATTTAAACATGCGCACACAATTTCTTCTACGGATCAGAGGGCATTGTTTTCATATGTTAATTCTGTACAACTTCAATATATCATTTCAAAATAGCTTCGTCAATATATTTAAAATATTTGAAATTGTCTAACTCTTATTTTTTAACCTCTCGTATTTAAAGTATCTATCCACGCCTTTATTCTCTTTATATTCTCTTCTGTTTTGACAGGTTCTTTGCATTCTAGTTCTCCTATGATCTCATTACCTTCTAAATTTTTAGAAAAATTTTTAAAGATACTTCCAAGCCCCCCCCTATGGCAACAAAATAATGCGATTCTTTTATTTTTTAGACTAATAGCAGAAAAAAACGCGTTGACACTTGCTGCAAAACTTCCTGCCCATACAGGACTACCTATGTAAATCACATCATAAGCTGCTGGGTCTTTGTCTAAAGGAAGTAGTTCAGGTTTTTTCTTCAAAACAACTTGTTTTCCTCCCTTTAAATATCTCATAAAACCTTTTGAAGGAATATCTTCTTTTGGTTTTAATACTAAAAGATCCGCACCCATTTCGTTCGCTATTGTCTCTGCAACAAACCTTGTATTTCCTTCTAAAGAATAATAGATTACTAAGCTTTTCATCGTATATACCCCTTTCATAATCATTCTAAGGGATCACAAAAATAAGTTCACGCATCTTGCTCTTTATTTTTTTCTTATCCCTACATACATTTTACCAAATATCCATGTAAAAATATGTAATATTTATTTATTTTATTCTTTGCACACACTTCATTTAATTTTTATAGATTTGCTATTTGAAAATCTACGCTTAAATTTAAGATCATTTAACCTTTTTATCCAATACAAAACCCCTTAAGGAAGTTTCTTTTTCTTAAGGGGTTCAATTTCACTTATCTTTTTTCTTCAAAGAAGTACCTACAGCAGGAATATGATCTCTATAATCATCTAATTTTTTGTATTGTACCTCTGTTAGTGTTTTGATTTCTGTAAGCGTACTCCCTCTTTGGCATATTAGTACCCCTACTCCTTGAGATTTTCTTGTTGTCTTTACTTCTATTTGATCCGTGTTGAATATAAGCACCTTATTTTTACTACTGATTGCAACTAATTCCAAATCCTCTTTTATTTCCATAAGCGTTACCAATTCTTCCGAATCTGCATACGCATTAAGCAGTTGTGTTCTATTCGTCTTTGTTTTATAGCTTGATAATGGGTTTTTTGCACATTTTCCATTTTGAAAGAAAAATAGCATATATCCAGAATAGTCTGCGGTGGCTACCATGTAAATAATTTTTTCATCCTCACTAAGTCCCAAGAGGTTTTTTAAATAATCCCCTAAGCTACTACTTTTACAATCCTCTATTTCATATACCTTTTTTTTGTATACCTTGTGTTGATTGCTAAAGAGTAATATTTCAGACTTATTATTTGCCTCAATTTCCTGTAGGATCCCATCTCCATCCTTTAATTTTTGTTCATTATTTCCTCTTAAGCTTATCATAGAAATCTTTTTCAAATAGCCTTCTTTTGTTAAAAACAGCTTTAAATCATAGTTTTCAATCAAATCTTCATAGCATATCTCTTCTATATGCGTCTCTTTCGTAATTTTTGTCTTTCTTGGTTTCCCATATTTCTTTGAAACATCCAAAAGCTGTTTTACAATCATTCTTTTGATTTTTTTATCACTCTTTAGTGTTTTATCGAGTGCCTCTAATTCTTTCTCAAGATCTTTAATATCCTTTATTTTTCCGAATATATACTCTTGATTAAAATTTCTTAATTTGATCTCTGCAATAAATTCAGCCTGCACCGCATCTACCTCAAAGCCCTTCATCAAGTTCGGAATAACTTCCTTGTCTTTCTTTGTATCTCTCACAATCTGTACTGCCCGATCTAAATCCAACAATATTTTTTCTAAACCTTTTAGTAGATGTAGTTTTTCTAATTTTCGTCCATAATCAAATTGTAGTCCCTTTTTAACACAACCCATTCTAAAGGCAATCCACTCAAGTAATATACTTCTAACCCCTAGTACCTTTGGATAACCTCCTACTAAAATATTAAAGTTACAGCTAAAGCTATCTTGTAGTTTTGTATATTTAAAAATCTTTCGCATCAGTTGTTCAACATCTGTAGATTTTTTAATATCTATGGTAATCTTTAATCCATTTTTATCTGTCTCATCCCTTACATCGGTAATATCCTTTATTTTACCGGATTTCACTAAATCGGTAATTTGATCAATAATGGTTTCTGCATTTGTTGTATATGGAATCTCTAATATATCAATGCACCGATTATCACAATCATAAGTATACCTTCCTCTTAAGTAAAAGGTACCCTTCCCTTCTTCATAAATCTTTTCCATAACCTTTTCGTTATAAATAATTTCTCCACCAGTAGAAAAATCAGGCGCTTTTAAAGAATCCATCAGATTTATATTTTCATCTTCAATCAAACCAATGGTGGCATCACAGATTTCTTTTAGATTAAAACTACAAATATTACTTGCCATCCCTACAGCAATTCCTAGATTTGGATTGACCAAAATATTTGGAAATGTTGTCGGCAATAATGTAGGCTCATCCATTGTATTATCATAGTTTGGTATAAAATTTACGGTATTTTTGCCGATCTCGCTAAAAAATTCTTCGCAGATTTTATCAAGCTTCGCCTCTGTATACCTTGGCGCTGCAAAAGCCATATCCCTCGAATAGCATTTTCCAAAATTCCCTTTACTCTCTACATAAGGGTGTAATAGTGATTCATTTCCCCTTGCAAGCCTTACCATCGTTTGATAGATTGCCATATCTCCATGGGGGTTTAGCCGCATGGTTTGGCCTACAATGTTTGCACTTTTAGTCTTCTGTCCCTTTAATAATCCCATTTTATACATGGTGTATAGCAACTTTCTATGCGATGGCTTTAGTCCATCAATCTCAGGTAATGCTCTTGATACAATTACCGACATAGAATAAGGCATATAATTACTTTCTATAGTGTCAATCACATTCATTTTTTTTACATTCGTCATTATTTTTCTCTCCTAGCTCACATCAGATCGATCTAAATATTTATATCCATATTCTTCTATAAACTGCTTTCTTCCAGCAAGATTCTCCCCTAAAAATAGCTCAAATGCATCCTTTGTAGCTTTTGCATCAACTGGTGTCACTTTTATAAGTCTTCTTGTATTTGGACACATGGTCGTCTCCCACATCATTTCTGGCTCATTTTCTCCAAGTCCCTTAGACCTTTGGATTCTAAAATTTCCTCTTAACTTCTTAATGATCTTGCTTTTCTCTTCTTCTGTATAAGCAAAATGATTATTCCCTTTTCCATCGATGATCTCATACAAAGGCGATTCAGCAATATATACATATCCATCTTCAATCATCGTAGGGGTGAGTACATATAGCATGGTAATGATCAAACACCGAATCTGATACCCGTCCACATCTGCATCTGTACAGATAATCAATTTGTTCCATGACATCTTCTCCATATCAAAATCCATTAAATCCTTTAAATGCTTTGACTTTACTTCTACCCCACAGCCAATCACACGAAGGAGATCTGTAATAATATCATTTTTGAAAATCTTTTCATAATCACTCTTTAAACAGTTTAAAATCTTCCCACGAACCGGCATAATGGCTTGAAAGTTTGCATCCCGGCCCATTTTCGTACTGCCAAGAGCCGAATCCCCTTCTACAATAAAAAGTTCCCGTATATTTTTATCCTTACTTCTACAATCTACAAACTTCTTTACCCGATTGCTAATATTGTCTATTTTTTTACTAAGCTTCTTTCTTATATCAATCCGTGTCTTCTCTGCTTTCTCACGGCTTCTTTTATTGACTAATATTTGCTCTAATACTTTTTCTGTCTCTATTTTGTTTTCAATAAAGTAAATTTCAAGATTTTCCTTTAAGAAATCATTCATCACTTCTTTTATAAATATATTGGTAATCGCCTTTTTGGTTTGATTCTCATAAGAGGTAATGGTACTATACGTATTACTAACCAATATTAAACTGTCCTCAACATCTTGAAAAGTAATTTTCTTTTCGCCCTTATTATATTTTCCAACCTTATTGATCTCTTTATCAATCGCATAAACAAAAGCATTCTTAACCGCCTTATCAGGAGAACCGCCATGCTCTAAGAAAGATGAATTATGATAGTATTCTAAAAGGTTCTTTTCATTATTAAAACAAAAGGCAAGCTCTAACTTCACCTTATACTCCGGTTTATCTTCTCGATCACGACCAGTAGTTTCTAATTCAAAATAAGAAAGGTTTGTAAAACTAGTTTCTTCGCTAAATTCATCTACATAGTCTGAAATCCCATTTTCATAAAAATAGGTGTAAGTTTCTCTACTTTCCTCATCATAAAGTTTAAAAGTAATTCCTTTATTCACAATGGCTTGCCGCTTCAATACTCTTTGAAAAAAATCTAGCGATATATGAATATCATTAAAAACATCTAAATCTGGTTTCCACTTAATATGGGTTCCTGTATGCCCATCGTCAGATTTTGTCTTCCTATATCCATTCTTACGATCTGTTACATTCTCTCCCTTTTGAAAATGTAAATCATATTCGTACCCATCTCTAAAAACAGTTACATCCATATATTCAGAAGCGAATTGGGTTGCAGCCGTACCGAGTCCATTGAGTCCAATACTAAACTGATAATTGCTTCCCCCATTGTTTTCATATTTTCCACCACCATATAAAATACAAAACACAATCTCCCAATTATATTTTTTTTCCTTTGGATTCCACTCAATCGGGATCCCTCGTCCCTGATCTTTTACCTCTATCGATTGGTCCTTAAAACGAATAACCTCTATCAAATCACCAAAACCTTCTGTAGCTTCATCTCGGCTATTTCCTATGATCTCCATCACTGTATGCTGACATCCGTCGATGCCATCGCTACCAAATATTACGCCCGGTCTTAATCTAACCTTATCTTTTTCCTCTAGTGTTGAAAGGCTTTCATTGCCATAATCGTGGTTTTTCTTCATACTGTTCCTCCTGCTAATCTCTTATGTACCTTTTATCAATAGAACAACCGTATTATACCATTTTTAAAAATTTAGTCAAACATTTGTTCTGTTCTATTTTTTATAAAACTTCTTTTTTAAAATTAATTTACAAATAAAAAAAGAAGCATTCGATTAAATCTCACTTTGAATACTTCTTTTTATCTATAAGATATCACATACTTTATTATTTATTCAAGACTATAGTACAAAAATTTCTTACTTGAATTTTCACTATTTTTCTTTTAAACTCTGCAAATGGAGTATTCTCTCAAAGGAATCTTTATCAACAGGAGGACTCAATAAATACCCTTGTCCAAATTCACACGCAAGATCTTTTAGGCATTCTAATTGTTTTTTTGTTTCAATCCCTTCTGCTACAACTTTTATATTTAAACTTTTTGCCATTGCAATAATTGCTGAAGGGATTTGGATGTTTGTGAGTTGATCATCAATATCGCTTATAAAACTTTTATCTATTTTTAGTTTTGAAATCGGTAGCTGTCTAAGCTTCGCTAAAGAAGAATACCCTGTGCCAAAGTCATCAATAGAAAGGCTTATGCCTAACCTTTTTAAATCATATAATATATTTTCAATATTCTCTACATTCTCAGTGGAAATGCTTTCTGTTATTTCTAATTCTAAATACTTTGGATCAAAATTTATTTCATTTAGAATATTTCCAACTAATTGAGGAAATTCTTTTTGTTTTAATTGATTGACAGATATATTCACACAAATGGTTAACGAAGAATACCCCTGATTTTGCCACCTTTTATTTTGTATACATGCATTTTTAAGTACCCACTTACCGATTTCATTAATAAGTCCAGTTTTTTCAGCTACTGGTATAAATTCTTCAGGAGATATTAGTCCAAACTCAGGATGTTTCCATCGAAGTAAAGCTTCTGCCGCAACGATTTTTTCTGTATGTACCTCTACTATTGGTTGGTAATATATATAAAGTTCTTTTTTTTCTATGGCATATCTTAAATGATTCGATAGTAAAAACTCTTGGTTGACTTCTTTATCCATGCTCGGGTGAAATAACATGCTATGCTTTTTATCCGTATTTTTATTTTCTTTTGCTTTATACATGGCAATATCCGCATTTTTTATTAATGTTTCTGCGTCCTTCCCATCCTTAGGATACTGTGATATTCCGATACTAACTGAAATCCGTAATGATTTTTTATCCACGCGAACGGGTTCGTTTAACGCATTTATAATGTAATTTGCTATATCACTAGGCATTGTTTTATTTTGAAGCTGTGACAGGAGGATCATAAATTCATCTCCACCTATTCTAGCAACCCAATCTATTTCTCTAACGCATTTTTTGATTATTACTGAAACTTCCTTTAAAACCTTATCTCCAACAGAATGCCCTAAGGTATCATTGATCCTTTTAAAATCATCTAAATCTAAAAATAAAATGGCTATATTTTCATTTTGAGTTTTTGATATTTCATGATTCAGTTGATTTATAAAAAAGGTTCTATTATAAAGACCTGTAAGCGCATCTCGAAATGCCATATACTCAATTTTTTCTTCCTTTTTCTTCCTTTCAGTAATATCACTAATAATTGCTGTAAAATGCGTGATCTGATTATTTTCATCTTTAATAGAATATATATTTAACCACTGAGTATAAATCTGCCCATTTTTATGCTTATTAAATATTTCGCCCTTCCATTTCCCTTCTTTTAGGATTGCATCCCACATTTGTTTATAAAATTTATTCGTATGTTTATCTGATTTTAATATTCTAGGATTCTTACCGATAACTTCATCAAAGCAATAACCTGTTATTTGCGTAAATGCAACATTAGCCCATGAAATACTTCCTTCTTTATCTGTAATCATGATTCCTTCTGTATTATTCTCTAGTGCTTTTGCAAATAACTTTAGTTCCCTTTCATATTTCATTTTCTCTGTTTTATCCGTATATATAACAAATATCCCTATTCGTTGCCTATTATTAATGATCGGATAGATTAATATATCCACATCTATCATCGTATTATCCTTTTTTTTCCTTTTCCCAGTTCTTCTTACAAAAATTCCTTTCTCCAGCATCTTGCAAAAATTAGTATTATCCACATCTTCATAATATAATACTTCTCGAATCTGCTTACTTTTAACATCGTTCAAATCATATTGAAAAAGCTTTTTAAAATTTTCATTAATATCGATTATCCTATATTTATTATTCAGCATAACGATTGCCAAAGGAGAGTTTTTAAACAGATGCTCAAAAAATGTTTTTTGAAGTCTCATTTCTGTTACATCATAAACAATGGAATACAATAACTGCTTATCTTCTAATTTTATAGGTACACTATAAACTTCTGTATCCCGTATTTCTCCATTCGCTAGTCTATGCGAAAAGTAGAAAAGATTCCTTTCTTCTCTTTTTGCAATTTGCATTTCTTTATAAATTTCATGATCCTCTAGCATATTTATATCTTGAATTTTCATACCTAAAAGTATTTCTTCCTCATATCCATAATATGAAACTGCGCTTTTATTACATTCAATAATACTTCCTGTTTCAGGGTCTATTAAAAGCATCACATCTCTATGGTTTTCAAATAAATATTTATACCTATCTTTCATTTCTCTACTCGTATCCTGTATTTGATCATCTTGATCTATCCGATTCATAACAATATATATGGATGTTCCTTTTGTAAAAACTTTTGTATTCACTAAAAATTTTTCATTGTTCTTACGAAAGTAAGTACATTTAAACGCTTTTGTTATGTTATTTGTTATATTCCTTTTAAATCGTTTTCTATCAAATTCATCAAAAACTAATTGGTAAAACTTTAACCCTATTAGCTCTTCTTTTGAAGTATACTGAAATAAATTTAAAGCTAAATCATTACAGCTTAAAATATACTCATCTTTTAAAATAACAAAAGGATGATCTTCTATATTCATGGGAGGACTTAATACATGATGTAGCTTTGATTTTTTATCCATATCTTTAATTCCCCTTTATAATTTTTCATTTTTTTCACTGTAAGATTTAATGCGTTGAATTATACTAAAAAAGACATCTATTCAATATAGGTGCCTTTAAAAAATTGCAAACATAAATATATTTTTTGGCAACCTGGCTATCATAGAATCATATCCCTTAGATCCGTGGCTTTGCGTCCTTATTTTTCAATAAGTTTGCTATTATCATTTATTTAATTTATCTTCTTTATTAAAATTATAGACTATATTTATTGATACACAATTATATTTTTATAAGCAAACATCTTATCTTTATCATTCTGTATTAATTTCATTATACTGGAAAACCGTAATTATGTCAATATATGTAATTAACTGAAGATTCTTTAACTTTTCTGTATGTTTTTGTTCCACGCTGTAATGCTTCAATCAATAGGTATCGCGCATTGACGCACAAAACAAAACCACTCAATTCGCTAGTAATTCAAGTGGTTTTAAACTACTAAATATTTAAGATCTTCTTTACAATCTCTTTCATGCCATCTTTTTCGCATTTTAGATCATGTAAAATTTCTTTTTTATCTAGATCCTTTATTGATTGTGGGATGTTTAGTCCTGTAAGGGTTGATAAATTCTTTACAAGTTCAAATTCATCATTTTCAGTATTTCCTTCTTTTAAACCCTCAATCACGCTCTTTGTAAACTTATAAGGACTTGCAGTAGATACAATCACTGTTTTGCTTGCATCCTTTGTCTCTTTCTTATATTGTTCATATACATGATAAGCCACTGCCGTATGCGTATCCATCACATAATTTGCATCATTATATACTTTCTTAATCGCTTGTAATGTTTCATCCTCTGTGCTAAACCCTCCATAGAAGTCTTCTAGATTCTTTTTCATGCTAGGGGTAATGGTATATTTCTTCTTCCGCTCAAGATCATGCATCATACTACGAATCAAATCTTCATCATGATCTGAAAGCTCATACAACAGTCTTTCCAAATTGCTCGAAATCAAAATATCCATAGATGGCGAATTTGTAATTAAAAAGTCTCTCTGAATATCATATATGCCCGTTTTTAAAAAATCCGTAAGCACATTGTTTTCATTAGATGCACAGATTAATTTATTGATCGGTAATCCCATTTTCTTCGCATAATAACCTGCCAATATATTTCCAAAATTCCCTGTAGGCACAACAAAATTAATCTTTTCATCTAAGGCTATTTCTCCTTGCTTTAATAACTGTACATAGCTATAAACATAATACACAACCTGCGGGATTAATCTTCCTATATTAATAGAATTTGCAGATGAAAAGACATGATTGTTTGCAGCCATTTCTTCTCCAAATGCATCATCATTAAATATTTCTTTTACACCCCTTTGAGCATGATCAAAGTTTCCGTTTATATCTACAACATGTGTATTTTTCCCTTCTTGGGTGATCATTTGTCTCTTTTGGATTTCACTAACCCCTTTTGCTGGGTAAAATACGATTACTTCCGTATTATTCACATCTGAAAAGCCTTCTAAGGCTGCTTTTCCTGTATCTCCTGAAGTTGCTGCTAAAATAACGATTTTCTTTTGTTCTCCTAATTTTTTTGCAGCCTTCGTTAATAGATGCGGAAGGATAGAAAGTGCCATATCTTTAAAAGCTAAAGTCTTTCCGTGATAAAGTTCTAGAAAATACATACCGCTTTTTTTTACTAAAGGTGCAATTTTCTTATTTTCAAATTTATCATCATAAGCTTTTTCGATGGCATCTTTTAATTCTTCTTCCGTGTAATCACTCAAAAACTTGTTTAAGATATAAAAAGCAACTTCTTTATAATTCATATCCTTTATTGCCTCTAAGTTTTTGTCGATTACTGGAAAATCTTGAGGAACATATAACCCCTTATCCTTTGATAACCCTTTTAAAATGGCTTCTGCTGATGTGATATTCTCATTATTGCCTCTTGTGCTTTTATATTTTACAACCATTACTTCTTCACCCCATACTTTCAACATTATTATATTTAGGTAATAGTATACCAAATAATATTGCCTATGTGTTCTGAAAATTTAAATTTATTGACATTTTTAATATAATTATAGGCTTGCTCTATGATTCGATAAAAACTTTTATTTCTGCTACTACGCTTTTTATGCCTTATCGTTAATCTTCTCTAAAAAATTATCACCATATATTTTCTCTGATTCTAAAGCTTCCACTGGCTTACTAAATAAATATCCTTGAATGTAATTGCACTTAGCCACTTTCAACCGTTTATATTGCTCCATATCCTCGATCCCTTCTGCTGTTACTTCTAAATTTAAACTATGCGCAAGGGAAATAATATTATCCATCACTGCAATATTTTCTATTTCTAAGAACTTATCACATAAAGATTTGTCTAGTTTTATTTTATCCACTGGCAAAAATGTTAAATAACTAAGAGAAGAATAGCCTGTTCCAAAATCATCTAGCGCAATTTTTATCCCCAACTTCTTTAATCGATTCAAAAATACAATCGTTTCTTCTTTTTCATCTAAAAATATACTTTCTGTAATCTCAATTTCAATATACTTCACTTCTACATTCTTTTCTTTTAGTGTATTTTCTAAAAATGCAATATAATTTGTATCCTTTAACTGTTTTGCTGAAAAATTAATGGCAATAGGTTTTACAGGCAAACCCTTATTTTTCCATGTTACAATTTGGCTGATGGCTTCCTTTGTAACCCATCTTCCAATCTCAATAATCATACCATTTTCTTCTGCTGCCTCTATAAACACATCAGGTGAAATATTATGATTTTTTAGCCTTATCAAGGCTTCAAATCCTATAATTTTTCCAGTATATGTACACACTTGCGGCTGGTATACCAATTTAAATCCATCTTCTGTTATGGCCTCTCTTAAAATTTTTCCTATATGAATCTGTTCCTTTAAATTTTCTATCATTTCTTTATTAAAAAACATATAGTTGTTCTTTCCAATATCCTTTACTTTATACATAGCCATATCTGCATTCATAATCAATTGACTCACTTCATTGCTATCAGAAGGATATCGGGTAACCCCTAAACTCGCACTTATATAGATTTCATCGCTTTCTATCATGCATTTATCTTTAAATATCTGGATTATTTTCTTTGCATAATTTTCGATTTCTATAATATCCTCTTCCCCTTCTATCAGAACAAGAAATTCATCTCCACCTAACCTTGATAGAAACATTTTTTCATCTCTTATATGTTTCAAACCTCGTGCCACTTTTTTCAGTACCTTATCCCCATATGTGTGGCCTAAGGTATCATTAATCTCTTTAAAGTTATCTAAATCTAGTAACATAACTGCACCTGATTGATCTTTGTGCAAGGCTTTCTCAAGCTTTTCTAAAAAACTTCTGCGATTAGGTAGCTCTGTTAAAGAATCATTATAAGCAAGCTTTTTTATGTATGCTTCTTGCTCCTTTAACTCTGTTATATCCAGAAGAATGCCACTAATCTTCTTCAAGTTTTGTTGTTCATCATAAATTCCTTTTCCACGCACTAACAGCCATTTTAACCTATCATCCTGATTTTTTATCCTTACTTGGGTATATATTTCTTCGCTATCACCATTTTTATATGCTAAAAATGCTTCCATTAAATTTTGTTGGTCTTCTATTGTAAAAAGCGCTTTAACAATTTGATCGATCTCTACTTTTTCGCTAAAAGTTCTTCCTACGATCTCTTTAAATTCGTGAGAAAAATAAACCGTTTGATCACTTATATCCACTTCCCATACAGCACTATTGGTCCCTTTAATGGCAATGGCATATCTTTGTTTTAAATTTTCTAATTTCTCTGTGTAGCTTTGTATTTCATCATATTGCGCCCTTAGTTCTTCCTCCGATGCGGTTAACTGTTCATAAGCTGCTACAAGTTCTTCATTAGATGCCTCTAATTCTTCTTGATTTTCTTTTAATTGGAACAAATAGCTAGCCATTTTGTCTAGTAGGTTGTTCATAGAAATGGTTAATCCAAAAAAAGTACCCTTCTCTACTAACTGAAGCCTATACGTTATATCTTTCTCCACATCTATTTGATTGATCTTTTGGTTTAACCGATTTACAGGTTTGATAATATTTCTATTTTGTACCCATAAAAACAATAAAAACATAATCAAAGCAATCATGAATGATATGATAAAAATCCTATAAACCGCATCATGAACCCTTTTCATAGAAAGGCCTATGACAAGTACGCCTATAATTTCTCCATTCTTATTCACTGGGGCTAAAATTTCTAGTACTTTCGCATCGATCTTATCATAGCACCACTCAATCATGCTTATTTTCCCTTTTAGTGCTTCCTTCAGCTCTTTTTCTTTATTCGTATCATAGCACATTCTAATTTCTTCCCGGTCTCCATCTGCAATGACTTTTAGATTTTTATCTACAAGGGTTGCATAAACAATATTTTCTTTTTTCATCAATGCTTCAATTGAAGTTTGATAACTGAATGTTTTTGTTAATTTTTGTACATTCTCTGCTAAAATGCCTGCCTGAACCAAATAACCGGCGCTATTCTTCATCGCCCCATATTTCTTAGGAATTCCACTCTTTACATCTGGTCTTATAGCCTCTATCAATTCTCGGTCTTTACTATGTATAAAATCATGTAATGCATGTCCCTCAAAAGGAATCCACCCTCTATACGCTTCAATCGTTGTATATAAAATTTCTCCCTTTTCGTTCATCCAGTTCAATTCATCTATATGTAAATCTTTACTTATTTCCATTAAAAATTCATCACTTAAATTCTTTTCATTTTTTATGATCATTTCCTCAGCTATTTTAATTTTTTCTTCTAATATTTCATTGATTACATCTAAAGCGATATCACTTCCTTCTATTTGATTTGTTACTTGCTTTACAAGATTCACGCCATCCTGTTTCATTTGTGCTAATAATAAATTTCTGCTTATATAAAAACTTGAAATACTCATCGTAAAAGTAGTGAATAAGACAATCAATAAGGGCAAATATATCAATTTGAATTGATTTACTACATTTTCTTTTATAGGCTTTTTTGATTTCTTCATAAAATTCCCCTTATCCCTTATTTTTTTCAATGCACATGCTATATTTTTACAATTAATCCAATCCTATACTTATTCAGTATATCATTTTTCTCCTGTTTTTTCAATGTTTTTTGACAAAATTTGCATGCTACTATCTCACCTTCTCAAAGTAACAAAAAACTTACCCTGTAGGGTGTTTTCATGTATCATACTCTAAATGAGCAAATTATATGGTAAATATTAACACTTCAGGCGATCTAGACGGATATTTAAAGGATATGTTTAAAGATTTAATTTCGGAAGACTAGAAGCGAAGACAGAGGACTAAAAGATCTGATGAGTCCTTGGAGAATATGCTATATCTAGCAACTATGGAAGTATGAAGAAAGGCTTACACCGTATATTATATAACGGTAAACACCTTAATATATCAAAGATTAATGGCAACATAGTGGATCTAAAATCTTTTATATTGCGATTTAGGGTAAAATATAGCCCAATTTATATGAAAGTACGTATACTTTCATATAAATTGGACGAATATACTAATAGATACAACTATTTTATAGCTTTCATCATCTAGCTAATTCTTATCAGATAGGAATATTATTTTTCTTAAAGCACAAAGCCATTTATACCCTCTTCTTATGAATCATTCAGGTTTATTCTATCGCTTTATATTTTCCATAATTTAAAATAAATTCTTCTATTTGTGTTGTAGTTGGCATAGCATCTGAACAACTATGGCTTGAAACTACAATAGCTGCTGATCCTGCACCAAATTTCATTGCTTCTCCTATATCCCACCCTTGCATTAATCCATAAATGAAGGCTCCTGCATATGAATCTCCTGCTCCAAATGTCTTAAGTGGTGTTACAGGGAATACGTCGCCTACAATTTCTTCCCCTTTTTTTGTATAAGCAATTGAACCTTCTTTTCCATGCTTGATAACTACAATCTTTGCATTAAAATTAAACCATTTTTGTGCTGTAGCATGATCATCTTTATTTCCTTTCATTGTTAACATTTCCATCATGTCAAATTCTTCTCGGGTTCCCACAATCACATCACATTTTTCTGCTACAAGATTATAATAAACACTTATTTCTTCTACTGATTTCCAAGTATATGGACGATAATCTATATCAAAGAATACTACCGTATTATGCTTTCTAGCATAATCTAATGCTAAGAAAACAGCCTCTCTTGATGGACTAGCAGCTAACGCTGTACCTGAAACTAAAATGGCTTTTGCATTTTTGATATATTCTTCATTCACATCTGTTGGCTGAAGCTTTAAATCTGCCACATTGTCTCTATACATTAAAATACTACAATCTGTGGGGCTTTTAATTTCTGTAAAAGCAAGCCCTGTTACACTACCTGATTTGTCGGTGATCACATTCGATATATCAATATTGCTTTTTTTTAGGTAATCTACAATATATCTACCCATTTGGTCATCTGCTACACGGCCGATAAAGCCTGTGTTCATTCCAAGCTTTGACATTGCTATTGCTATATTTGCAGGAGAGCCCCCAAGATATTTTGTAAATGTCAATGTTTCTTCCATAGGTCTATTGATTTCATTGGCATTTAGGTCTATGCACAATCTACCGATAGCAATAAAATCAATAAGTCTTTGATTATCAAATTTAAGATTATTCAATTGACTACCTCCTTTATGGAACTAATATATTCCGAAATCAGTTTTTATAGCTTAATAGTTCTTCCTTCTTCTACTGATTTTTTTGCAGCTACGCCGATTAGTACTGGTTTTAATCCATCTATCCCGGTAACAGGGACTGGTTTATCATTTAATACTGCATCCATAAAGTCTTTCATTTCATCAACAAAAGAATCCATATATCTTTCTAGGAAGAAATATTTTGGCTTATCACTAAATACACCTTCTTCTGTACTTAACATCGCAGTAGATGGTGTATCATTAGCTACTTCAACTTTTCCTTTTGAACCAAATACTTCTACTCTTTGGTCATAGCCATATGCCGCTTTTCTACTATTATCAATGACACAAATGGTACCATCCGTAAATTTCAAATTAATAACAGCTGTATCTACATCTCCTGCTTCTCCAATTGCTGGATCTACTCTTACTGCTGCAGATACAAAAACTTGCTCTACTTCACTTCCTATTAAAAATCTTGCCATGTCAAAGTCGTGGATGGTCATATCTAAAAACATTCCGCCAGAAACCTTAACATATTCTGCTGGTGGTGGTGCAGGGTCTCTTGAAGTAATCTTTACGATATGAAGATCTCCTACCTTACCTGTATCAATGATTTCTTTTACTTTTCTGAAGTTATGATCAAATCTTCTATTGAATCCTACTTGAAATTTCACACCAGCTTCTTTTACTGCTTCAAGTACAGCTTCTACCTTTTCAACTGATAAATCAACTGGCTTTTCACAGAAAATATGCTTTCCTGCTTGTGCAGCTTCTACTGAAATTTGTGCATGTGTATCTGTGGAAGAACAAATTAATACTGCATCGATTTCTGGATCATTTAAAATCTCTTTATAATCACTTGTTGCTTCTTTGATATCCATTTTTTTTGCCCATTCTTTTGCAACATCTATGTAAACGTCTGATATTGTTTTGATTTCAACTTCTGGAATATGGTTCATAATACTTTGAGAATGCACCTTACCAATTCTACCAGCACCAATAATACCCACTTTCATTTTTCCCATCGCTCATTTCTCCTCTTTTTTTATTTGTCCTTCTTATAATCCAGTTTTTTCTGCGATAAATTTTCTTGCTTTCATTGCATATTCTAGTGGATTTGCTTTCGCTGGATCTTGCTCTGCTTCTACAACCATCCAACCTTCATAATTGATATTTTCTAATACCCTAAAAGTATGATCAAAACTTACTATGCCATCTCCAGGTACTGTAAATATCCCTTCTTTAACACCCTTTAAGAAAGACCATTTTTCTTCCTTTAGTGTTTTTAATACATCTTCTCTTACATCTTTTAAGTGTACGTGTACAATTTTATCAGCATATTTTTCAATGATTGCATCCACTGCATCTTGGTTTCCTTCTGAGAAATACATATGTCCTGTATCAAATAATAGATATACCTCATCATTTGTCATTTCCATAAATCGATCCACCTCTGCAAGTGTTTGAACCCCTGTTCCCATATGATGATGCAAACTAACCTTCATTCCCTTTTCAGCAGCAAGAACAGCTAATTTGTTCATCCCTTTTGCAAGTTTTTCCCATTCTTCATCCGTAAATACTGGTTTTTCATCACAGATTGGTTTGTCTAATCCTTGGATGCTTTTCCCTTGTTCAGAACACCCTATTACCTTAGCACCCACTTCATATAAAAAATCTCTGTGCTTCATAAATGCTTCTATTGTTTCTTCTTCAGGCTTTGTTGTAAAGAAACAGCTAAACCATGCATTACAGATTTGAACACCTCTTAAGTCTAGTGCTTTTTTTAATTCCTTTGGATCCTTTGGATATTTGTTTCCTACTTCACTTCCTTTAAATCCTGCAAGTGCCATTTCACTTATACATTGCTCAAAAGTATTTTCCGATCCTAACTCTGGAAGATCATCATTTGTCCATGCAATTGGTGCGATTCCTAATTTTATTTTTGCTTTGCTTAACATACTTATCCCCCCTCATTGTTATATGATTAATATTGCCTTATTTTTTCTACAGTTTCTTCTATTTCTTTTGCAGCTTCTTCTATAGCGTGTTTACTAGAAACTTGTGCTGTTCCTACTCTCCACCAGCTTTCATATCCATCAGTCATTGTCTTTGGCAGTATTTTGATATCAATTAATGTAGATACCGTTTGTTTTTTCGCTTCTCCAATGGCTCCTCTTAATTCTTCTATCGTTTTTACTGTATATGTTTTTACACCATATCCTGCTGCACTCATGGCATAATCAATAGGGATTAGTTTTCCATCAAGCTTTTTAGTCTCTTCATTTCTGAATCTGAATTCTGTTCCAAAAGTTCCCATTCCTTGACTCATTTGAAGGTTGTTGATACAACCAAATGACATATTATCAAATAACACGACATTGATTTTCTTTTTCTCTTGAATACTTGTCACAAGTTCAGAATGTAGCATTAAATAACTACCATCACCTATAAATGTATATACTTCTTGATTGGGTGCTGCTATTTTTACACCTAGTGCTGCAGCAACCTCATAGCCCATACAAGAATATCCATATTCCATATGATACGTGTTTGGCTTTTTAGGACACCATACTCTTTGAAGATCTCCTGGTAAACTTCCTGATGCACCTACAACGATTGCATCAGCATCTAATAGTTTATCTAATTCACCGAGCACATTTGTTTGTGTTAAACAAGAACCTGTTTGTTCATAAAACTCAGGCAGTACATGATCAAGATGTCCTGCAACTTCTGGCTTATAGTCTTCATCATTGTATGCTACACCAAATAATCTATTCAATTCTTTTAGCCATGCATCCTTTGCAGCTTTTATTTCTTCTTTATAGGATGATTTATATCCAATCTTTTTAAGTTCTTTGGCGATTGCCTCTAATCCTACTTTTGCATCTGAAACTACTTTTGTAGCATCCATTTTATATGCATGATACGCTGAAATATTAATGGTTAAGATATCTACTTCCGGGTTTTTAAATTGGCTCTTAGATGCGGTCGTAAAGTCTGTAAATCTTGTTCCTACACCAATAACCAAATCTGCCTCTTTTGCAATAAGGTTTGCAGCTAGATTACCTGTTGTACCTACGCCACCTAAATTTAATGGATGTGTCCACTCTATTGCACTTTTCCCTGCTTGTGTTTCTGCAAATGGAATGTTAAATTCTTCTGCAAATGCTTTCAAGCTTTCAGCAGCTTCTGAATATCTTACCCCTCCACCACAAACAATGAGTGGCTTTTCCTTTCTACTGATTAATGTAACAGCATCCTTTATCGCTTCAGCTGTTGCCGGTATTCTTTCTATTCTATGAACGCGTCTTTGAAAGAAATACTCAGGATAATCATAAGCTTCACCTTGTACATCTTGTGGCAAACATATGGTTACTGCTCCTGTATTTGCTGGATCTGTAAGTACTCTCATTGCATTGATCATAGCCGTCATTAATTGTTCTGGTCTGCTTACACGATCCCAATATTTACTTACAGCTTTGAATGCATCATTTGTGCTGATGGTTAAATCATGGGACTGCTCAACCTGTTGTAGTACTGGATCTGGCTGACGCGTAGCAAAAATATCTCCAGGTAGTAACAATACTGGAATATTATTTGCTGTTGCTGTTGCAGCAGCTGTTACCATATTTGCAGCTCCTGGCCCTACAGATGATGTCGCTGCACAAATTTGTTTTCTATGCTTTTGTTTTGCAAAAGCAGTTGCTACATGTGCCATTCCTTGTTCATTTCTTCCTTGGTATACAACTAACGCTCCAGCATCTTCTTCTAATGCTTGACCAAGACCTAAAACATTACCATGCCCAAATATTGTAAATATCCCATGAACAAATTTTTGTTCTTTTCCGTCAAACGCTACATATTGATTATCAAGAAATTTTACTAAAGCTTGCGCCACAGTCATTCTGATTGTTTTCATTGTCCTTGACCTCCTTTATTTTTTCCTAAATCATTACTTAGCAGGCCATATTTTTGCATCATGATCTAATAACCATTTATGTTCATCAACAAAAATACGTTCATCAAATGGATTGTTTTCTAAATGTCTGATCATCCAAACATAATACATCGCATATCCTGGTGCTGCTGTTTGAGGATGAACCAAGCCTCCTGGAATTGCAACTGTATCCATATTTTTCACTACATATGCATTATCTCCTACAGTTGAAAGACCATAACCTTGTTCTGGATAGAAACGGTAATGATAGATTTCAGGCTGTGGATGATGATGCGGCGGATAACTTGAATATTTTCCTGGATGATTAATCACTTCTCCTATTACCAGGTTTGCATCTGGTGAATTCGCATGATCAAAAATAGTTCTTACTGTTCTTGTAGCTGTTTCGTTTAGTGTTCCTGCGCCAAATTGTTCACTTCTACATTCTTCTTGTGTATATAATTTTGAAGGAAAAGCCTTTTCATTATCTGTCTTTTGGACAGCTAATTCTGTATCATCTTTTAGCGCTGTTAATTTTACTTCTACATGCTGTGGCACATGAAGACAATATGGATCTTCTGAAAAACAGTCTTCTCTCTTTACTATTACCTTGTCTCCTTCCCATTCAAAAGTGACTTCTCCTTGAATCAATAGATACGCTCTTTCTAAATTTTCACAATTTGTTTCTACATCATCTTTTTTCATTTTTAATATGCCAAAATCCATTAGCATATCACGATGCTTACCATTCATTTCTGTAATACTGTTATACCCATAAGCAAAAGGTTCTGCTTGTCTAATTTTCATGTCATAACTCCTTCCTTTACTTTTTTCCTAAACCTAATAATTCCATCTTCTTTTTGGCTTCTTTTTGTACCTCAAGCATTGGTTTTTGAAAAAAGGCGATTCTATCAGATTCCTTTGGATTATTCTTTATCTCTTCTCTCATTGTATTTCCAAATACCCTTCGAAGGGCTGTTCCAATGTTTACCTTTGCTACATTATATTTTGAAAGTTTCGTTAAATCTTCATCTTTTATTCCTGTAGAACCATGGATCACAAGTGATACATCTGTTAACTTTTCAATTGTTTCTAAACGATCATATTGTATAACAGCTTCTTGGGTTTCCATTCTATGAAGGGTACCAATTGCTACTGCTAGGGCATCTACCCTTGTACTTTCAGCAAATATTTTTGCTTCCTCTGGTTCTGTATATCTAGCTGCTACCTTTAGAGAAGGATCACTATATCCTACTGCTCCAATTTCACCTTCTACAGATACACCACATGCATGGGCCAATCTTACAACCTCTTTTGTATTTCGAATATTTTCTTCAAAAGGAAGTTGTGAACCATCGTACATAACAGATGTATATCCAGCTTTAATTGCTTTAGCTATTAATTCATATTCAGTTGCATGATCTAGGTGAACACATACAGATACCTTTGCATTTTCAGCAACTCCACACAATATTTTTGCCAAAATTTCTATTGACATATGAGAAACTGCTACTTTATTTGTCATAAGGATTACAGGAGCATTTAGTTCTTCTGCTGCACGTACTACAGCGATTGCATCTTCATATCCAAATACATTAAATCCAGGAATGGCAGAATCAGATTTTGCCACTCCATTTAATATTTCTTTTAAATTAACGAGCATTATTCTCTCCTAGTCATTCATAATTTCGCCGAATAATTCTTCATCACTTGGCTGTGTTGATGGGATTGGCGCTGATACCCACGTCACATTTATTAAATGTTTCCAAGTTACATTTTCAGATGCTATATTTCCACCCCAAGTACCGCATCCTAAAGTCAATGTCATTGGCATGCCATTTGTCCATGCGCCACTATTTGCTAGACATTGTGGCTGTCTTACCATTACACGGCTTGTTTTTGTATTTAAAGCTAACGCTAAAACTTTCTCTTCATCATGTGTATGGATGCCGCAAGAGTGTCCACTTCCATGGTATGCTGTAATTGCATTTACTGTATCAATTGCTTCTTGGAACTCTCCATATTTAAATATTGTAGTTACAACAGATAATTTTTCTCCTGAGAATAGATAATCGGGTCCAATTCCAGTTTCTTCTACCATAAAAAATGTTTTTCCTTCTGTGAGAGTAATACCAGCTTCAGCAGCTATTGCTTCTGGTGCTTGTGCTACGATTGCACTACTTAAATGTCCATCATGCCACATAGCATTTTGTAGTTTTTCTTTTTCTTCACCCTTTACTAAATATCCCCCTTCAGCTTCCATCGCTTTTATAAAGTCATCATATATAGAATCTTTTACTACACATGAATTTTCTGTAGAACAGGTTGTTGCAAAGTCAAAGGTTTTACTTCTCATGATTTTATTTGCAGTTTCTTTTAAATCTACTGTTTCATCTACTACTGTGACAGCATTTCCTTGCCCTACTCCATAAGCTGGCGTACCTGAACTATAAGCTGCTTTTACCATACCTCCGCCACCAGTGGCCAATACCAGATCAGCTTGTGCCATTAATTCTCCACTTACTTCCATTGATACTTGTTCAACTGGAATGATTAAATCTTCTGGTGCACCATATTTTTTAAGGATTTGGCGCATAATATTTACAATATAAGTATTTGTATTTTTGGTTCTTGGATGTGGTGCTAGTATAATTGCATTTCTACCTTTGATTGTAAACATTGCTTTTAGTACGGGTGTTGCTTCTGGATTTGTACAAGGAACTAATGCTGCCACTACGCCTACTGGCTTTGCAACCTTTATGATTTGTTTTTCATCATCACGTTCAATGACCCCCACTGATTTTTTACCTTTCATATCACGAAGACCACCACGAATCTTTGTCATTAATTTTGCGTATTTTCCATCATAGTTCCCTAGATTTGATTCTTCAACTGCCATTGTTGCAATTTTATCTGCTACATCATGTTTTACAATATTCCATGCAATAGCTGTACATAACTTATCTACCTTCTCTTGTGTGAAAGTATCTGCTATAGCTTGTGCTTTTCTTGCTCTTTCAATCAAGCTTGCTACATATTCCTTTGCATTTTGACTCATTTTAACGCCCCCTCGTATTCGCTATTACTGATTTATCATTATTTTCGCAAACGTTTGCTATAATTTCAAAAAAAATTTTTGAATAATTATGTAATCTCTTCTCAAACATTTGCTTTTTTGTATGAAAACGATTAAAATCCTTTCCTTGCATTAATTCATAAATATTTTTCTATTTTTTTGTATTTTTTCTTTCATCTAATATAACTGCTCCAACGATGATGATCCCTTTTACAATTTGTTGCCAGTATGCAGATACATTTAATAAATCCAATCCATTATTTAAAACACCTATGATTAAAGCGCCGATAATCGTTCCTGTAATTTTACCGATTCCACCATTTAAGCTGGTTCCACCAATAACAGCAGAAGCGATCGCATCTAACTCATAAGATACGCCAAGACCTGGTTGACCAGAACTGATTCTTGATGATAATACAATCCCTGCCATACCTGATAGCATACCTGCGTAAGTATAAATTAAAACCTTATACTTATCTACATTGATGCCTGAAACAACAGCTGCATTTTCATTCCCACCAATTGCATATACATACTTACCAAATTTAGTATTGTTTAATAATATATGTGTAATCACTGCCATAACCATTAAAACGATGATTGGAAATGGTATTCCTAAAACTTTTCCTTGCCCAATAAAATTATATGAATCCTTCAAGCTACTAATAGGTCTACCATCACTATATAAAAGTGCTAAACCTCTTGCTATAATCATCATCCCTAATGTTGAAATAAATGGAGGAATCTTTGTTTTCGCAATGATAATCCCAACAACAGCACCACATAGAATTCCTACTAATATCCCCATTATGATCGGTACAATGACAGGTACATCAATATTTGGATACATTTTTGACGCCCAATCAGCTCTTTGTGCAAAGCTTGCTGCCACAACAGCTGATAATGCAAGTACAGATCCTGATGATAAGTCAATTCCTGTCGTAATAATGACCATCGTTACCCCAAATGCAATAAGTCCAATAACAGAAATTTGTCTTACAACATTTAGTATGTTGCCTACTTTTAAGAATGCTGGAGAAAGTATAGACATCAATACAACCATACCGATAAAAATTAAGAATATGCCATATTTTTTAAACATCTGCTCTGTTCTTTCTTTCATATGATCTTACTCCTTTCTATTTGTCCCCATCCCTTTAAAAACTTTTAATGCTCCTTACCTGTTGCTAAATACATAATATTTTCTTGTGTTGCATCTCCTCTCATAATCTCTCCTGTTTTTCTACCTTCATACATAACCATAATACGATCACTCATTCCTAATACCTCTGGAAGCTCTGAAGAAATCATAATAACTGCTTTTCCTTGCTGTGCAAGCTTTGACATTAATTTGTGAATTTCAGCTTTTGCCCCTACATCGATGCCTCTTGTAGGTTCATCTAGAATCAATATATCAGGTTGTGTAAGCAACCATCTTGAAATTAAAACCTTTTGCTGATTTCCTCCACTTAAATTTCCAATAATTTGTTCTTTGCTTGGTGTTTTAATAGAAAGCTTTTCTATTTCTTCCTCACAAACCTTAGCAATTTTCTTTTTATCTAATAAGAATCCATTCAAATAGTCTTTAACATTTGCAACAACCATATTATCTTGAACAGAAAGCATTAAATAAATCCCTGTTAATTTTCTATCTTCAGTTAGTAGTGCCATCTTATGCTTAATAGCATCTTCAGGTGTGTTAATTTCCACCCTTTGTCCTTTAATATAAATCTCTCCTGAATCTCTTTTTGTAATCCCAAATACATTTTCCATTACTTCTGTTCTTCCAGCACCCATAAGCCCTGCTATACCAAAAATCTCTCCTCTTCTTACCTCAAAGCTTACATCTTTAAAATATCCTTTTCTTGTTAGATTCTTAACCGCTAGAATAACTTCTCCAATTTTAGCCTTTTCTTTATGGAAAACTTGTTTTAATTCTCTACCTACCATCAATTGAACCAATTTATCATGATCTAGCTCTTTTGCAGGTTTAGTATCAATATATTTACCATCTCTAAAAACAGTTATATCATCTGAAATTTTGAATACTTCATCCATTTTATGGGTAATATAGATAATAGCGACCCCTTTGCTTATTAATTTTTCTATAATTTTAAAAAGATTTGCTACTTCTTTTTCTGTAATGGCTGATGTTGGCTCATCCATAATAATTAAATCTGAATTATACGATATTGCCTTTGCAATCTCTACCATTTGTGTATTGGCAATACTTAAATTAGCCATTATTTCTTTAGGGTTAATGTCGATTTCTAAGTTATTTAATAATTCCTTTGTGTCTTTTTCCATTTTTTTATGGTCTACTAATCCAAATCTTCCTACAGGTTCACGTCCTAAAAATATATTTTCAGCAACCGTCATATATGGTATAGGACTTAATTCTTGGTGAATCATAGAAATACCTAGACTTAATGCATGATTTGTATTTTCTATGACCATCTCTTGTCCTTTCCATTTGATTTTGCCTTTCGTTGGTTGATGGATACCGATGATTGTTTTCATTAGTGTAGATTTTCCCGCACCATTTTCACCCATTAATGAATGTACTTTTCCTTTTTTAACCTTTAGTTGCACATCATCTAATGCCACAACCCCTGGAAATTCCTTCGTTATATTTTCCATTTCTAAAATATAATCATTGTCCATCATTTTCACCTCTTTTTCATTATTTTTCTTCATATTTTTACATAAAGGATATCAACGCATATTGATATCCTTTATGTTTTTATATTACTTCATAAATTCTTTGTAGTTTTCTGGTGTTACTAATTGGAATGGAATCCATACTCTATTTTCTATTTGCTCACCTTTTGCTTTTTTAATAGCAGCTTCCATCGCTCCGCCACCTTGTCCTTCAGCATCTTGGAATACTGTAGCATTTAATCTACCTTTTTCGAGTTCTGCTAAAGCATCTGGTGTAGCATCTACGCCAGCTACTATTATATCATCAAGTTTCCCTTGTGCCTCAATTGCCATTAATGCACCTAATGCCATATCATCATTATTAGATGCTACTGCATCGATTTGATCTCCACTTGCTAGCCAGTTTTCCATAACTGTCATTCCTTTTGCTCTTGACCATTCACCTGTTTGTTCTTTGATTACTTTAATATCAGGATATTTTTCTTCTATAACCTTTTTAACCCCTTCTGTTCTCTTAATTGCAGCTTCATTATCTAATTTACCTATTAAAACTACCACATTACCTGTTCCACCCATTTGTTCAGCTAAGTATTCCATTTGGAAAATACCAGCGTCAATTGATTGAGAGCCAACGAAGATAATATCTTCAGGTAAGTTATCTGGTAATCTGTTTACATATACTAGTGCAACGTTTGCTTCTTGGCAAGCTTGTGTGATCGGGCCAGTAGCTTCAGTATTAACTGGAACAACAATGATCGCATTAACACCTTGTGCTATAAAGTTTTCAACTTGCCCTAATTGCTTGATTGCATCTTCCTTTGCATCCACATAAGTCGTTTCAACTTCTTCGCCTAATTTTTTTGCATATGCATCCATCCCATCCTTCATGTACATTAAGAAAGTATCATCAAAGCTAGAAATAGAAATTCCTATGTTCAATTTTCCTTCTGCTTTGCCTTCGCCACTAGCTGGAGCCTCCTCTTTCGCAGCACATCCTGCAAATAAAGAAACACTCATCACAACAATTAATAATAGTGCAAACAACCTTTTCACAATATATTCCTCCCTTTTTTATTTATATAACTCAAATTCCTGATTTTCTGAATTTGAGCTTATATTCGGATTGTTCTTGTCAAAAACTAGTCTGCTCCACCCTGTCATTTAAACCCAAGATTTCATTTTTTGTCGGATTTTGTGTCTGAATATTCAGATAATTTCACATAAAAAAAATTATAGTCTAACCAATTTATTTTCTTTGAATGCTTCTGTTGCTGCATAAGCAATGATTGTTGATTTTGTACCATCATATACAGTTACAGCTGGCTTTCTGTTTTCTATGATACAATTTACAAATTCTTGTACCTCCTCTACATAAGCTTGATCAAATCTTTCTAAGAAATCTTGTGAACACTCTTTTCTTACACCATGTTCATCTAATATTTCTACTAAATTCTTTTGTGGTACGGTTGCAATTCTTAGTATTCCTTTTGTTCCGATGATTTCTGTTTCTACGTTGTATCCATGTGGTGCTGTTCTTCCTGCAAATAAAAATGCCATTGTACCATTTTTAAATTGCATTAATGCTGAAACGTTGTCTCCATCATCATATTGACCAAACTCTGGATGTGCATAGCATCCACCGATTGCATAAATAGATTCTGCTTCTGAATCTAAAAGCCATCTTGCTAAGTCAATATCATGTACTGCCATATCGATAAATTGTCCCCCACTATGATCTGCATACTTGATTGCTCCTTCTATTGCATGCTCTGGATCTTGGCTATATCCTCTAAAAAGAATAGGTCTTCCTATTTTTCCTGTTTCTATTTTTTTCTTTGCATATGCATAAGATGGATCATATCTTCTCATAAAACCTAGCATAAATACTTTATCTTGGTGCTTCTCTACTGCTGCTTCTGCTAATTTGCATTCTTCTAATGTTGTTCCTAGTGGCTTTTCACTAAAAACATGAAATCCTGCTTCTAATGCATCTGAGATCTGCTGACAATGAAGTGCCGATGGAGATGAAATAAAGATTGCATCTAACGCTTTATTTCTTAACATTTCGTTATAGTCTGTATAGCCATATTCAATTCCCCAGTTCTTTTGTACTTCATCTACTTCTTCTTGATTTATGCTACATACAGCTAATAATTCAGCATTCGGTATTCTAAAGGCAATATTTTTAGCATGCTGTCTTCCTAATCTTCCTAAACCTACAGCACCTATTTTTATTTTCTTCATAAATCCTTCTACTCCTCTAAAATAAAGTTTTTTATAATTCCAATGCAAACGTTTGCGTTTAATTTAAGATAATCTTACTATACTCTTTATTTTATGTCAATAAAGAATTTTCAGAATATACTTGTTATATATTTATCAGTTTTTTCTCTGTTGCTGTCATATTTTTTTAAAATATTCATCTGTTAGCGCAAACGTTTGTATTATCAAGACCATAATATCGTTAATTATTTTACAATATTAGGTATTTTATTGAAAATTTTATGATTTTCTCACTGGTTTTTCAAAAATTCTTTTTTATCTTTTTTGGGTTGTTTTTCGAATAATCAATTCTGGTTCTAAAACGATTTTTTTAATAATCCGTTCTTCTTTGTTCCTAATTTCTTCTATCAACATTTCAAAAGCCAGTTTACCAATATAATATTTAGGTTGATCTATCGTCGTTAACTGAATTTGTGGAAGTTCAGAAAATTGAACATTATCAAAACCAACTACACCAAAAGCATCTGGCATATTCAATCCATAATCCTGTGCACAATGCAATACTCCAAGGGCAATAACATCATTCCCTGCAAAAACTGCATCCGGTGGATTTTCTAATTTTAACATTTTTTCCATTATAGTATAACCACTTTTAGTTTTAAAGCTGCCATGAACAATCATTGATTCATCTATTAGCTGATTATACTTCATCAATGCTTGTTTATAACCTTCTAATCTTTTGTTATTTGAATAAGAAACTACATCTCCACCAATAAAACTAATCCTTTTATATCCTGATTGAATCAAATGCTCAGTAGCTAAAAATCCCCCTCTTTCATTATCCACTTCTATTGTACTCGTCTTTCCACCATGAGAAGGACGATTAATTAAAATCATTGGCGTTTGCAAATCATATATACTTGGCAAGTCATCTTTTGCAGGATGTATGATAATCCCATCAACTCTTTGCTCTTGAAGGGTTTTCAAATAACTTTTTTCATTGTCTTTATCATAATTTGTGTTGCATAAAAATACATTATATCCAATTTTTCTTGCAGCATCCTCAACTCCTCGAGCAATAGAAGGATAATAGGGATTTGTAATATCTGCAATAACCAGTCCGACTGTATTTGTATACTTTTTTACCAATCCTCTTGCGATAGCATTTGGTTGATAACCCATTTTTTCTGCTTCTTTTAAAACTTTTTTCACTGTCTTTGGGCTTACCCCAGATTTTCCATTTAATGCACGTGAAACTGTCGTATAGGATATACCTATTTCCTTAGCAATATCTTTGATTGTAATCATACATTTTCACCAATTTCTTTTTGATTATAATTATAGCAAACGTTTTCGTATTTTTCAAACAATACTTTCTGTACTTTTCAAACAACTGGTGCTCTATAGGCTACCTTATTCTTCATCATGCCATAAATGATGTGAAAATTCACCTTTTATCCTTGAATAATCTCCTCATCAATATCTTTCCAATATTCAGTTCATAGAATGTTTTAATTTTTTCATCTAAATTAATCCTTATACACCTACATTGAGATTGGTGAACTACGGATAAAAAAAACAGGCATATACACACCTGTTTTTTTTTAAATCATCTACTTCCCTTACACACCCTATTTAAACCCCATACGCTAACTTCTATTTAATCCTGGCGATGCCACTCTCTATCGCCACTTTTGCAACCGCTTTTGCAACAACTTTTGAGATTTCTTTATTTAATGCATTTGGAATTACGCAATCTGGACTTAACTCTTCTTCTTTTAAAACATTTGCAATCGCATAAGCTGCTGCTACTTTCATTTCCTCTGTAATTTCACTTGCACGAACATCAAGTGCCCCTCTAAATATACCTGGGAATGCCAAAACATTGTTCACTTGATTTGGAAAATCTGATCTTCCTGTTCCTACAACAAATGCACCTGCTTCTTTTGCATCATCTGGCATAATTTCAGGAGTAGGATTTGCCATAGCAAATATAATTGCTTTTTCATTCATAGATTTTACCATTTCTTTTGTTACGCTATTTGGTGCTGAAACGCCGATAAATACATCTTTATTCTTGATTGCATCAGCAAGTGTTCCTTTTAATTTCTTTTTGTTTGTTATTTTTGCTATTTCTTCTTTTGCCCAATTTAAGTTTTCTAATCCTTCATAAATAATTCCCTTACTATCACATATAACTATATCTTTAACCCCTACACTTAAAAGTATTTTTGCAATAGCAATCCCTGCTGAACCTGATCCATTAATCACTACTTCTATATCTTCCATCTTTTTATTTGCTAATTTTAACGCATTCGTTAATCCAGCAAGTGTAACAATTGCTGTTCCATGCTGATCATCATGAAAAACAGGAATATCTAATTCTTTCTTTAATCTTGCTTCTATTTCAAAACATCTCGGTGCAGAAATATCTTCTAAATTGATCCCACCAAAAACGGGCTCCAATAATTTTACAGTATTTACAATTTCGTCTACATCTTTTGTTTTTAAACAGATTGGAAAAGCATCTACATCAGCAAAAGTCTTAAACAAAATCGACTTTCCTTCCATTACAGGAATCGATGCTTCAGGTCCTATATCTCCAAGCCCTAATACAGCTGTTCCATCACTCACAACAGCAACTAAATTTCCTTTTGAAGTATAATCGTAAACAGCTTCTGGGTTTTTATGAATCACTCTACAAGGTTCTGCTACTCCTGGTGTATATGCTGTAGAAAGATCATCCCTCGTTTCTACTGCCACCTTACTTTCTACCGTTATTTTCCCTTTATGTTTGATATGTAAGTCGATTGCCATTTTATTATAATCTTTCATTTTGTACGCCTCCTCTATTTTTGATATTTCTTTCTTTCTGTTTCATAAAGATTATTGCCTTCACTGTCTATTACCACAACAGCTGGAAAATCTTCTACTGTTAATTTTCGAACCGCTTCTGGGCCTAAGTCTTCATAAGCAATAATTTCAGCTTCTTTGATTGAATCAGCAATTAATGCTGCTGCACCACCGATTGCAGCAAAATAGATTGCGTTATTTTTTTTCATGCCATCTATTACCGTTTGATTTCTTACACCTTTTCCTATCATGCCAGTCAACCCTTTTTCTAACAATGGAACCGTCAAATCATCCATACGGTAGCTCGTAGTAGGTCCTGCTGATCCAATTGGCTTACCTGGTTTAGCTGGTGAAGGCCCTACATAGTAGATAATCGCATCTTTTGCATCAAAAGGTAATTCTTCTCCTTTATTGAGTGTATCGATTAATCTCTTATGCGCTGCATCTCTTCCTGTATAAATGGTTCCTGTTATCAAAACCGTATCTCCTGCTTTTAAATCCTTCACCTTCTCCTGTGTTAAAGGCGTAGACATCCTTTTATTTTCCATTTCTTTCCCTCCCTATATAATAACTTCTTCATGTCTTGATGCATGACAGTTAATATTTATCGCTACTGGCAATCCAGCAATATGGGTTGCGAAAGCTTCAACATTTACAGCAAGTGCAGTCGTATTTCCTCCTAGTCCTTGAGGTCCTATTCCTAAATTATTTATTTTTTCTAATAGTTCTTTTTCAATCTCTCTTAAATGTTCTGTTTCATTATGTAGCCCAATATTTCTTGTAAGTGCTTTCTTTGAAAGATAAGTGGCTTTATCTACAGTTCCTCCTATTCCTACCCCTACAACAATCGGTGGACATGGATTAGGTCCTGCAATTGAAACACTCTCTACAACAAAATCTATAACCCCTTTTACCCCATCAGATGGCTTAAGCATTTTGATTCTGCTCATATTTTCACTTCCGAAACCTTTTGGTGCTAGCGTGATTTTTACCTGATCTCCTGGTACAATATCATAGTAAATAACAGCTGGTGTATTATCCCCTGTATTTTTTCTGATTAATGGATCAGAAACAACCGATTTCCTTAAATATCCATCTTTATATCCGCGTCTAACCCCTTCATTGATGGCATCTGTAATATTTCCTCCAACTAATTCTACCTCTTGCCCTACTTCTACAAACACAACAGCCATCCCTGTATCCTGACAAATTGGCATTTCTTCTGTTCTAGCAATTTCAGCATTTTTTATTAATTTACCTATAATATCTCTTCCTACAGCAGAAGTTTCTTTTTTTTCTGATTCTTCAAAAGCATTCAATACATCTTTTCCTACGTAAAGATTCGCTTTTATACTCATATCCCTTAAAGCATCCTCAATCTGTTTTACATTTATTTTACGCATGTAATTTTTCACTCCTTTCTTTTTTTACATGATCTTCTCTACCATGAGTATAGTGAGGTAACATCATTGGCGCAACCCGATCTGTCTCTACCCCATTTTCCTTAAGGCTTTGATGATATACTTTCACATGCTCAAGGCTAAGCTTCTTTAATTCGACATCTTTACTCTTTTCTCCTGCATGAGATCCTGCTCTACGTCCAAAGACAATAATATCTAACAATGAATTTCCCATAAGTCTATTTCTACCGTGTACGCCTCCTGAAGCTTCTCCTGCTACATATAGATTCTCTACTTTTGTTTGACCGCTTTCATTGATCAAAAGTCCTCCGTTTTGGTAGTGAAGCGTTGGATATACAAGGATTGGTTCTTTCCTCATATCAATCCCAAATTTCTTATACATTCTTAACATTCCAGGAAGTCGCTTCTCAATCGTACCCTCTCCATGGATCATCTCGATAAGTGGAGAATCTAGCCATACCCCTTTTCCGCCTGTAGGTGTATCAATTCCTTTATCTCTAACTAAGCATTCTCTGATAACTGCTGATGCCTCTACATCCCTTGTTTCAAGGTGAAAAACAAATTGTTCTCCATCAATATTAAGCGGTGTTGCACCTAAGCTACGGACTTTTTCAGTAACAAGTGCCCCAAAGATTTGTGGTGGAAAAGCTACCCCTGTAGGGTGATACTGAATCGTATCTGCAAAAGCAAGTTCTGCACCTGCTCTATATCCAAGTACAAGACCATCTGCTGTAGCCCCATAATGATTTGACGTAGGAAATCCTTGATAGTGAAGTCTTCCTGCCCCCCCTGTAGTTATGATAACCGTTTTTGCTCTCGCGATTAAATATTCTTGTGTTTCTAAATTGTATAATACAGCTCCTGCTGCTTTCCCTTCCTGATCCAATATAATCTCAACCGCTGGAGAAAAATCTACCACTTCAATTCCTTTATTAATTACCTCATCTCTAAGCACACGCATAATCTCTGCCCCAGTATAATCAGCAGCTGCATGCATTCTTTTTCTTGAAGTTCCTCCTCCATGCGTAGTAACCATTGTTCCATCTTCTTGTTTATCAAACATAACACCCATATCATTTAACCATTTTATAGCTTTTGGTGCATCACCTACAAGCGCATTCACAAGATTTGGTACATTTGTATAGTGCCCCCCCCCCATTACATCCATATAGTGTTTTGATGGAGAATCCTCAGGTTTATCCGCAGCCTGAATACCTCCTTCAGCCATCATTGTATTGGCATCACCAAAACGTAATTTTGTCGTGATTAATACATTCGCACCTTTATTATATGCTTCAAGTGCTGCTGAAGCACCTGCTCCGCCTCCTCCTATGATCAATACGTCTACATCATAACTTATATGATCTAAATCAATGGCTACATTGTCAAGTCTACTTTTTGCTTCAATAAGATTCGCAAGCTCTAGTGGTACTTTCAATCCTTTGTTTACGCCTAATCTTATATTTCTAAATCCTTCTTCCTTATAATCAGGATGACATTGATTTAAGACTTCTTCACGCTCTTGCGGTGTCATTCTTGGATGCTGAATACCAAATCTTCTAGGGCGTGTCGCCTCTACTTTTTTAATCAATTCTCTCATTTTCGCTGTATACATTTAAATACCTCCCCCCTAAAAAATATCATTACTTTTCAATATCACGTGCATTGTATATCGCTTTTAATTCATCCGTATTTTTTTTCATTAATTCCTTTAAATCGCTGTCATACTTACCTTCTTGAATCTCTTTTACTCTTTCTTTCAAATGCTTTGTTTCAGGCGCAATATATTTCCCATTAAGACGACGTGCAAGCAGTCCTACTTGATAATGCGTAATATTTGCCGGACACCTTGATGCACATATTCCACAACTCACACAATCAAAAGATTCTTCAGCACATTTTTCAAATTCTCCTCTTTGCGCATAGGCAATATACTGCATTACATTTAGTTCTTGTGGACATCCTTTCGTACAGGAGTTACATCCAATACAACTATATATTTCAGGATAAAGCTGCATCATGGTATCCGCCGTTGGCTTTAATTGACTCATATCATATGTTTTTTTATCTCCAGGGAAAAATGGCAACTGCGTAAGATACATCCCCTCTTCAACCTTTGTTTGACAGGCTAAGCATACCTTTAATTCTTTTTCACCTTTGATTCTATAGATCGTCGCACATGCTCCGCAAAATCCAGATCTACATCCGCACCCTCTCGTTAATTGATACCCTGCATATTCCATTGAGTCCATAATTGTCAAAGTAGAAGGAACTGTGTACTTTTTACCTAATATATATATATCGACCATTTCATTTTTAGCCATTTTATACGCCTCCTTTATCTCTAAATTCTATTTTTAACACCTTATTTCTATCTATTAATATTCATCAGGAAGTTCTTGAATTTCATCACATCTAAATACAGGACCGTCTTTGCATACATATTTGTCTCCTATATTACAACGTCCGCATTTTCCAACGCCACATTTCATCTTTAATTCAAGTGTCGTATAAACTTGTTCTTTCTTAAATCCTATTTCTTCTAACCCTTGCAGTACAAATTTAATCATAATAGGGGGTCCACAAACCAAAGCGACTTTGTTTGTGTCAAACCCAATGTCTTTTATATATTGAGGAACAAAACCCACGTGTCCGTCCCATCCTTCACATTCTTTATCTACAGTCAGATAAACATCTGTATTTTGGCTTTTGGGCCAGTTTTCAAAAATATCTTTTCTATGTACAAGATCCTGTGGGCTCCGTGCACCGTATACAATATCGATCTTTCCATAATCTTCCCGTTTATCCATTACATAGTTTATAACAGAACGAAGTGGCGCTAATCCAATTCCTCCACCAATGAAAAGCAAGTCTTTTCCTTTCAATGCATCATCTACTGGAAAATTATTTCCATAAGGGCCTCTGATACCAATTTCATCTCCCACTTCAAGTCCATGCAAATAGTCCGTAACCTTACCACATCTTTTGATACTAAACTCCATAAAATTTGTCTCTGTAGGGGAAGAGGTGATTGAAAAAAATGCTTCTCCAACGAGTGGCACAGAAACCATTGCACATTGCCCAGGCATAGATTCAAAAGGCTTTCCCCCTTCAGGTTTTACAACTCTAAAAGTAGTCACATCATCTGTGTCTATTCTAATATCCTCTATGACTACACTTTGTGGTACAAGTGGATCTACATGATCATGACAGCTACAACTCATTATAATTCACCCCCTAATTTTTTAATCACTTTGACCATATCTATATGAACAGGACATCTTTCTATACATCTTCCACATCCTACACAGGCATAAGTCCCATGATTATTTGGATAGTAAACAAGTTTATGCATAAATCTTTGTCTAAATCTTTCCTTTTGGGTCTTTCTAGGATTGCCATGCGCCATAAGGGTAAAATCTGAAAACATACAAGAATCCCAACAACGAAATCTTTCTCCAGATTTTCCACCGTCAAAATCCTGAATATCATAACAATGACAAGTCGGACATACATAAGTACATGAACCGCACCCTAAACATTGTGCACTAAAGTCTTCCCAAATGCTTGATTCAAATAGATCTTTCATGCTTTTATCTATTTTTTTCATATCTATATTTGATAAAGGAAGATTTTTCACCTTTTCCTTTATATTGTTTTTTAATTGCACACATGCTTCTTCATCTTCTTCTGTAGCCTCTTTTAAAAGATCTTTAAGACTTTGTGTAAACATTTTTCCTTTTTCAGTTTGTGCCATCCAAAGTATTTTATCCCCCATATCCCAAGTCGCTACATCCACACCTTCTACTGCATTTTCGGGATCAATCCCAAATGCACTACAAAAGCAAGTTTCCTCAGGATCCGAACAAGCCATAGAAATAACAATGCCTTTATTTCTTCTTTCCTCATAAAAACGATCTACTGGCTCTCTCAAAAATACATTATCTAAAAGATTAAAGCTTACTACGTCACAAGGTCTTACCCCAAAGAGTACATACGCCTCTTTTTTGCCTCCAACACTTTCCATGTTTATTTTTTTACCGTTCTTTTCAAACTGTAAATACGTTTCAGTTTGAGGAAAAATAATGTTTTTAGGAGAACTATTGGTTTTTAATATTTCTAAGTTTACTTGATCCCCTTCTTGCCACATAGAAAAATTTACTTTGTTATCCTTTTCAATCGGTATAAATAGTTCATACGATTGATTGATCCTCTTCCACAACTGAGAAATTTGACTTTTTAATATCTTTTTCATCATTTCCCTCCCTTTCCATGCTCTGTAAAGGAATCTGCATCATCTAGTTTGTACGTCACAAGCGGCGCATCTTGTGAAACATCCACCCCTGCATCATATTTACCATAGAGTTCATTGATGTCTTTCATTATTTTATGGTTTAATTGATCAAGTGGAATTCCTGCAGGACATACTCTAGTGCATTCACCACAATCCACACAACGACCTGCTACATGATAAGCTCTTGTTATATGGAAAAATTGTTCTTCACTATCCACACTCGCTTTACTTGATACCCCTGCATTTACATTGTCAAAAACACATTTTTCACAACTACATGCAGGACATATATTTCTGCAAGCATTACATCTTATACATTTTGAAAATTGATTTGACCAGTACTCAAAACGCTCAGTTATAGACATTTTTTCTATTGCTTCTACATCTTTAAAGCGATCCATTTCACTAACTTCTCTAGCAATTTCAGTATCTAGTAGTTCATCATAAACAACAGGATTTGGGTATCTACAGGCAAGACATTTATCATAGTCAAACTGTCGTCCTAAGATCTTCTTTTCTCCCTCTTTGGTTACAAAAGTGATTTCATCTTTCGATCTTTTTATTTCTAAAAGCCCTTTATTTAATCCTTCTTTTTTTACTTTCTCAGGATCAACCATCCCTACGCAAGGCAACCCATAAATCACGACTTGATCTCTATCGATTCTATTATCTTTAAGGAGTTGATTAAAACCAAGAGAATCGCACCCCTTTAAAAACACCCCTACTTTTTTATTCTCTTTTTGCTTTTGGATTAAATATTTACTTAGATTGTTTACACAAAAGGCATCCCAAATTAAATCATCTGCCTCATTTGCCTCTGTAATAAATACAGGATAAACGTCATACCAAAATTCTCCCTTTTTCCAACCCATCACTTCATCTACTTCTCTATTTTCAAGTGCCTCTTTGGCACGTGCGCGTACTTTTAGTCCTATCTTTTCCATCTTGCATCCCTCAGCTTTCTGTTCGGACCAAGTCTATGAACCTTTTCTAAAACATCATTCATCACCGTTGCAAACTTATTTCCTTCTGCTGCTGAAATCCAATCCACTTTAAACCGTTCCTGTTCGATTCCCACATATTCAAGGAAATTGGTCAAAAGTGAAAACCGACGTCTTGTGTAATAGTTCCCCGTTGAATAATGACAATCCCCCGGATGACACCCAGCAATCACTACCCCATCCGCGCCACGTTGAAAAGCACGTAATACGAAATTTGCATTGACCCTACACGAACAAGGTACTCTGATAATCTTCACATTTGCAGGATAACTCAACCTACTTGTTCCAGCTAAATCTGCACCTGCATAGCTACACCAATTACAGCAAAATGCAACAATTAACGGCTCAAATTCATTTTTATTTCCCATTACAGTTTCTTTAGCTTCTACCGACATAGTGCATCTACCTCCGCTAAAATCTGTTTGTTTGTAAATCCTTTGATATCAATCGCACCAGGTCTACAAGCAACTGTACATCCGCCACATCCTTGACAAAGTGCTTTATTTACTTGTGCAACGACTCTTTTCGTTATTTTTCCATGATCATTAAACGTGATCACCTTTGAAGTAATCGCATCATACGGACAAATCTTTGTACATGCGAGACATCCACTACATATTTTTTCATCTACCTCTGAAATACAAGGATTATTCACCAATTTATCCTTACTCAATAATCCGATTGCTTTTGCAGCTGCCCCACTCGCTTGTGCTACTGTTTCTGGAATATCTTTTGGGCCTTGACAAGCCCCTGCCAAATAAATTCCTGCACAGTGGGTTTCTACAGGTTTAAGCTTTGGATGTGCTTCTGTAAAGAAATTATTCGTATCTGTACTGATACTTAGTTTTCTTCCAAGATCTTCTGCATCCTCTTTTGCCTTCGTAGCTGCTGCTAAAACAACCATATCTGCATCAATCTTAATCGTATCCCCTGTTAACGCATCTACCCCATGTACTTGAAGTTTTTCCCCATCTGGAAAAATCTTTCCAACCATCCCTTTTATATAATTCACACCGTATTCTTCAACAGCTCTTCTATGAAACTCATCAAAGTTTTTCCCTGGCGTACGCACATCTATATAAAAGACATACGTTTCTATATCAGGATATTTATCTCGAATCAACATAGCATGTTTTGCTGTATACATACAACAAATTTTAGAACAATACGTTTTTCCACGTTCTGTTTTATCTCTTGATCCAACACACTGAACAAATACAACCTTTTTAGGTTTTTTATGGTCAGATGGGCGTACAAGCTTCCCTCCTGTAGGCCCTGCTGCATTTGTTAATCTCTCAAACTCAAGCGATGTGATGACATCTTGATGGTTCGTATACGCATACTCACCAAATTTATCTAACGCTATAATGTCATAACCTATAGCGACAACAATCGCACCATATTTTTTTGTTATTTTTGTATCTTCTTGTGAAAACTCTATCGCCCCAGCAGGACATACTGTTTCACAAAGACCACACTTTCCTGTTTTAAACTTGATACAGGCTTCCCGATCTATCACCGGTACATTTGGAATGGCCTGTGGAAAAGGTGTATAGATCGCACTTCTATTTCTTAGGCCTTCCTCAAACTCACTTTTTGCTTTTTTCGAAGGACATTTATCAGTACATATGCCACATCCGATACATTTTTCCATATTTACACTACGTGCTCTTTGATTCATCGTAACTTCAAAATTTCCTACATACCCCTTCACATTTTCTAATTCACTATATGTATAAATGTTAATATTAGGATGTGTTGATACATCTACCATTTTAGGTGTCAGAATACAGGCCGAACAATCTAGTGTAGGAAATGTCTTATCGATTTGCGCCATTTTACCACCAATACTTGGGCTTTTCTCAATAATATCTACTTCGTAACCTGCCTCTGCAATATCCAGTGCAGTCTGAATACCTGCAATGCCACCACCAATAACCAATGCGCGTGATTCTACCCCTATTTCACCAGCTATAAGTGCAGTGTTTAAAGCGACTTTCGCTACGGCTGCTCTTGTAAGAGCAATGGCTTTTTTCGTTGCTTCTTCTTTATTCTTATGGATCCACGAACAATGTTCTCTTATATTTGCAACCTCTACTAAATATGGATTTAATCCAGCTACCTTTGCAGTTTTTCTGAATGTAGCCTCATGCATTCTAGGCGAACATGACGCGATGACCACACGATCTAACTTTTGTTCTTTAATCGTATTTTTTACTAGATTTTGCCCGACTGCTGAACACATATATTGATAATCTTTCGCATATACAACACCCGGCATTTCTCCAGCTGCTGCTATGACCTTCTCTATATTTACGGTACCTGCTATATTGGTTCCACACCAACAAACAAAAACGCCAATCCTTTGCAATATGATCCCTCCTTTTAAAATACAAATTTCTCTACTTATTTATTTTATACCATCTATAAAAATCATTTATTATACTTACGAAATCCACTTACAATTGCCTGCTGCGGCATTTTGCAATCTACTTTACTTGGTACATCATCCGCTTTTAATCTACTATTTCCTACACATCTTATAATCGTAAGACGTATGGCTTCCATTATATTGGCAATATCTATATTTCTAGGACAACGCTGTGCACAGGTAAAACATGAAGCACAATTCCAAATACTTTTGCTTTCTACGATTCTATCTATTTGACCTAATTGTAATAATCTAATCACTTGATGGGGTAATAGATCCATACCGTCACTAGCAGGGCAGCCTGCTGAGCATTTTCCACACTGCATACAATCCCTTATATTCTCTCCACTCATTTCAATAATTTTGTCTATTATATTCTTTTTATTTTCAGGAATAACCTTAACTCTTGTCATTGCTTCACCCCTCTCCTATCTTATTTAACGCCTAAAGCTTCCGCTAAAAGCTCAGTGAAATAGCTTATAGATATATTATTTTCATCTCCAAATCCACTGATTTCTAAATTATATTTACAAAGAGGGCATGCAGTAACAATCTCTTCTACCCCATACTTTGAAGCTGATTCAAAGATATTTTGTGTCATTTTTTCTACAACATCCTTTTGATCTATAGCAAGATAGCCTCCACAACACTCGGTTCTATAAGGATATATGATGGGTGTAGCCCCAAGTGCTTTTATAAAATCTTCTATAATAGAAGGATTTTCTGGATCATCAAACTTCATCACTTTACTAGGTCTAAGAAGTAAACATCCATAATAAGCGCCTATTTTACGATTCTTAAGAGGCTTTTTCACCTTTTGTGCCAAACTTTCAAACCCTATTTCATCTCTAAGCATTTCAAGGTAGTGAATCACTTCACATTCCCCTTCATAATCATTGGGTAACTGTAGATAATTGTTTACTTTTTTTCTAATATCCTCTTTATGCTTCATATCTTCATTTACTCTTTTAATGACATGATGACATGCTGCACATAATGTAACCAATTTTTCACCCTTTTGATATGCTTCTGCTAAACTTCTTACTGACGATAATTTCGTCGCTATTTCATCCGTTGCAAGTGGATAAACAGCCCCGCAACATTGCCACTCCTTTTGTTCTTGTAGCGCAACCCCTAAAGTTTTTGCAGAATCAAGGGCAAACTTTTCTAAGTCCTGTGCTTTTGTCTTTAACGTACAACCTGGATAATAACTATACTTCATATTCATTTATCTAGACTTTTTTTTAAACGAACAAGCCTAGACTTACACCTCCTTTCAAATTTGTTTATTTTTTAACATCTACATCTAAAAATATTACTTCCTTATTGCTTTATATTTATATTTTAAAAATTTATTGGTTTTAAACAATCTTTTTGTGCGCAATTTTTACATATTTTTTTCTTCCTGATAAACAATTAAATCTAAATCCATTCATTTAATCTAGAATTTTCTTTACCATCATGTTAAAATTATAACAAACAAACATCTATATTAAAAATATTATTTAACTATGATATAATAGTTTTAACTTATGATTAGGAGATAATTTATGGAATTCAGACAATTAAAATATTTTCAAATGGTTTGTCAATTAAAGAATATTACAAAAGCAGCTGAAAGACTTTATGTATCGCAACCTTCCATCACCAATTCTATTAAAAATCTAGAAAAAGAGCTTTCCATTCAACTCTTTGACCGATCTAAAAAGCAATTTAAACTTACTACTGAAGGAAAAATTTTTCTAGAAAGGGTAGATGTAATTTTAAAGCAACTAGACGATGTGATTTCAGAAATGAAGGATTATAAAAACCTAAAAAAAGGTCTCTTATCACTAGGGGTTCCCCCAATTATAGGCACTATTTTATTCCCAAAATTATTCGCAAACTTCAAAAAAATTTATCCAAATATTGAACTACAGATTGCTGAAAATGGTTCTGTTACCTCAAAAGAAATGCTCGAAAAAGGAGAAATTGATTTAAGTATTATGATCGTTGACCAATCCTGTAAGTTATTAGATACAATGCCCATTTTAGATAGTGAAATCTTTGTTTGTTTAAATAAAAAGCACCCTTTAAGCACAAAGAAAAAACTCAAATTAGAAGATCTTAAAAATGAACCTATTATCATGCTCAAAGAAGGATTCTACCATAGAAAAAAAATTTTTGAACATTTCAAGAAATCAAATATAGAGCCAAACATTATTTTATCATCCAATCAGTTAGACACGATTAAAAGCCTTGTCATCAATGGGATTGGCATTTCTTTTTTACTGAAAGAAACGGTTGAAAATAATGAGCATATAGCAAGCATCCCATTAGATCAATCGATGCCCATAAAAATAGCCCTTGCATGGAAAAAAGATAACTTCCTATCAATGGCTTCAAAAACATTTATCGATTTCGTAAAGACTAGTCCGTTAAATCAAAACACTAAAAGCTGAAATGGTTTTAATCAAGTATACAAAAGAAAAAGCATGCAAAATCCGATGAAAACTCGAATTTTACATGCTTTATTTATCTTATTTTAATTAGTAGCCTTGCTCTCTACCTCAATTTCACCTTCAGTTGCTGCAACTACGATTGCACAAGATGCATCTCCAATAACATTTACAGAAGTTCTTGCCATATCAAGGATTCTATCTACCCCAGCGATTAACACCAATCCTTCTAGTGGCAATCCCACAGATTGTAAAACAAGTGTAAGCATAATAAATCCAGCTCCTGGTACGCCTGCTGTACCAATAGATCCAAGCGTTGCAGTTAATATAATTGTCATGATTTGTCCCATTGTCAAATCAATCCCATAAACTTGTGCTAAGAACAATGCGCACACCCCTTGATAAAGTGCTGTACCATCCATATTGATCGTCGCACCTAAAGGTAATACAAAACTTGAAATTTTCTCAGATACACCTAAATTTTCTCTTGTAGATCGAATCGTTACAGGTAAAGTACCTGAAGAGCTTGTCGTACTAAAAGCAGTAATCGCAGCTGGAGCGATTCCTTTGAAAAACTTCATTGGACTGATTTTAGCAAAAATTTTAACGGCTGTTGAATAAACAATGACTGCGTGTAATGCACAACCAATATATACAGCTAAGATCACCATACTTAAAGGTTTTAACACATCCATACCATACTCTGATACCACAGGTACGATCAAAGCGAAAACACCGAAAGGCGCAAGTTCCATAATAAAAGCTGTAATCTTATACATAATCTCTGCAACACTATCGAAGAAATTTACAAAAGGTGCTGCTTTTTCTTTAGGAAGTGCAGTACATCCTACCCCTAAGAACAATGCAAAAGCAATTACTTGTAAAATATTACCTTCTACCAATCCGTTTAATGGGTTTTTCGGGATAATATTTAGTAACGTATCTACGATAGATGGTGCTTCTACTGCTTTTGCCGCTGCATCTACAGGTATTGTAAGTCCTGCACCTGGATTCATTACTTTCCCTAATACCAAACCAATTGCAACTGCAACCGCTGTAGTTGCCATATAATAAACAACCGTTTTCCCACCAATTCTTCCTAGAGATTTAGGATCTCCAATACTCGCTGCCCCTACAATTAATGAAGAAAACACTAATGGTACAATCACCATTTTAATCATATTCAAAAATAATGTACCAAATGGCTTCACATAAGTTTTAGCAATTTCTGGTGCACTTTGTAAAAATAGTCCAACTACAATACCCAGTATAAGTCCGATAAAAATCTTTGTTGTTAATTTTAACTTTTTCATAAAGTCCCTCCTCATTTAATTTATTAAATATTTTTTAATTATTCTTTAATAGATTAAACCACGCGAGACATCAAAAGACTAAAAAAGACACTTTTGCCAGAAGGAATATTTCGAATTTTTAGTCTGTTGTTAATAAAATACTACTTTCAATAAATTGTTTCACATTGATTTTCCCTTGTTTACTCCATTCTCCTCTTATATATTTCATTTCCTTTCTTAATTCGACAAAATCAAACAATTGACTCCCATAATTTTCAAAAGTAAAATGCATCGGATCTTCCACCCCTAATGCTGCCATGATTTTAAATGCTCTGACAACGATTCTCCTTATTCGTTTTTCCACCGCATAGATCTGATTTTCATCATTTGGATCTATAACGATTGACTTATACACTTCTGCTAAATTGTAATGTCCCTTTCTTGATTTAGCAAAGCACACCGCTTTAATCAATTCATCACACCCACTACTTCCAATAATTCCTAACTTCCCATAAAGTTTTTTCAGCTTATAAAGCAGATCCTGGCCATCATCTTTTTTAAAATCTGATATTTTTTTAATAGAAGAAATTGCATTTTCAAACTGATGGATGGTTTTTTTCATCATCAAATATTCATTTACTTTTTCTATTACAGATAATATTTCAATGACATTAATAGGTTTGTTAATAAAAAATTCAATTTTTTCTTTATATGCTTTTGCGATCATCCTTTTATCAGATACTTCTGAAATCATTACAATCACAGGTGTATATACGGCTCTAATCCCTCTGATGATTTCGAGTCCATCTTTATCAGGCAATAAATAATCAAGTAACACAATCTCAGGCTTTAAATCTATAATTTCTTTCATCGCATCTTTTCCACAAACAGCCGATCCCAATAAGCATCCGTCAAAATTTTTTTCTATAATATCTTTTAAAATATTTACGATACTCAAATCATCATCAACGATATAGATGGAACTCATCATTGCCCATTCCTCCAATCATTCTTTTTTTAGGTATACGTATACTTATTTTTGTTCCTTTATTGATTTCAGATTCAACAGAAATTTCTCCTTGCAGATACCCCGTAACAAGCTCTTTGACATGTGATAATCCAATTCCTGTTGACATTTGACCCGTTTTTTCATCATATTTCGTAGAATACCCCTTGCTAAAGATGATCTCTAACTTCTCCTTCTGGATTCCCTCCCCATCATCTTCAACCGTAAATAAAACATTTTCATCACATATTTTCACCATGATTTCTATTTTACCATAAATATCAATCGCCTCTATACTATTGATGGTTAAGTTGTTCAAAATAGACACCACTGTATAATATTCATTTGTCGTAAAAATTTCATCATACGCAGTCGTAACCGTAATTTTTTTATCCATGCTTTCAATGACCTTCATCATATTGTCCTTCGTCATATGTAGTATATCCTTAATACTCATATAATGAGCGCTACGCTTTGTATCAAATATGCTATCCATCCCAGCAATCACTCTCAGATAATCTTTCTTTATTTCGTGCATATCCTTTGCGATTTTTAACAAAGGTGCTTTTAGTACTTCCTCTTCTATTCTATTATAATAACCATGTACATATGAAACCATCTTTTCAATGTCATTTCTAGATTTTTTAAGTAGAAAAAGTTCTGTTCTTAATCTAGAGATGAACACAATTAATTCTCGATAATATTTGTCCCTTTCATTTCTCTTAAATCGCCCCATATAATATTTCCCAATGTAATAACATAGTAAAGTAAGTATCGACCGAATTCCTCCAATGATAATAATCGAAACAATGACTTTATCAAAAGCACCAATCGTCCACACACGTCTTATGGATGCTTCGATAATATTCGGAAGTGCATCACATACCCATAAACTCATCACAAAATTAAAAGGTTTATCTAAATAATCTCGTACACCTAAAAATTCAAATAAGATCCCATAGAAAATATAAAAAGAAACCACTGGAAAATAATAGTTTGCTGCGTCATAAAATGTCAATCCATCTCCTACATAAGCCACAGACGCTCTAAATAAAAACATAAAAAAAGCAATCAAAGAAGTAACAATCATCACATTATAGTCTTCAAAATAAAGTAAAAATAATGCCATAAAAAAAACAGCTAAAGACAATCTAAATCCAAAATGAACCGGACTCAAATAAAACTGTCCCGTTAAAACTGTCACAATACAAATAATAAATAAATTCCTAGCCTTTTGTTTACTCCACTTCATCTTTCAATACGCACCCCCTTTCATCACTAAAAATACATAGCTATATTATATCTTAAAATGGATACAAACAAAAACATATCCGTATCCAACCTTTAATTATTCCATTTTTATTCAAAATATGTTTTATTTTTCTTTTATTGTTCATTATTATTTTTTCTGCTAAAATATTCATAAGCACGATGATTTTTTTGTCTACATGCCTATACTAGATCATTCATTGAAAAATACAAAATACGACTTTGAAGGGGGGTGTCATCCTTACAAAATGAGTAAAGTCAATCTATCTCTTATAAATTTTCGTTCCTTTTCAGAGGAAGATCTTCCTTTTTTATATCAGGTATACCGTTCTACGCGCTGGGAAGAAATGCAACTTTCTGGCTGGACGCATGAAGAAATTGAAGATTTTTTAAAAATACAATTTCAACTTCAGCATACACAGTACCTAGCAAATTATAAAAATGCTTCTTTTGATATTATACTTCTTGAAAGCAAACCGATTGGGCGATTATATATAGATCGCCAGAAAGAAGAAATACGTATTATGGACATCGCGCTGCTTGATTTTTATCGCAAAAAAGGCATTGGTTCAAAAATCCTAAAAGATCTCATTGCTGAATCCGAAAACAAAAAAATGCCTATTACGCTTCATGTAGAATACAATAACCCTGCTAAAGCATTCTATCTAAACTTAGGATTTATCCAAGAAAAAGATTTAGGCGTCTATCATTTTATGAAAAGAACGCCTTCATCATAAATAAACTGTAGAGGAGGTATTGTTTTGATTGATTTGCAAACTTTAGCAAAAGCGCATTTTGAAGAACATCTCCATACCTATTTTAAAATGCATGTTGCTGAAGATGTTTGTGTGGATTTGGAGTTGATTGAATCAGAAGATCACAGCAACGATCATATTGACAGCTTTTCTCTTATTTTTAAAGCGCCATTAAAGCATGCTTTTCCACAAGGTACCTACAAGCTAGAGCACCTAAAGGTGGGTACACTCCATCTATTTCTTGTCCCTATAAAAAAAGATGCAGATGGTTTGTATTATCAAGCTATTTCTACACGTTTAAAAAAATCATAAAAAGAATGGAGAGATATTATGGGTGAACCGTTTTTAGGTGAAATTCGAATATTTGGATTCAATTTTCCTCCAAGGAATTGGGCTTGCTGTAATGGACAACTACTTCCTATGAATCAGAATCAGGCTTTGTTTGCATTGCTAGGAACTGCATATGGCGGGGATGGACATACCACTTTTGCGCTTCCTGATTTAAGAGGCAGAGTCCCTATTCATAGGGGAGATGATTATTCTCGCGGTGAACGCGGAGGTTTAGAAGAAGTTACACTTTCAGTCAGTGAATTACCTGCGCATACCCATACCTTTATTGCACAAGAGCAAACAAAGAATACTATGTCTCCTACAGGTGCATTCTTAGGTATTCAAGGTAGTGATTTATATGCAAATCCAAATCATTTGGTGACTATGGCTATGAATACTGTAACAAATACTGGTGATGGTGCATCTCACTATAATATGCAACCCGCATTGGTTTTGAATTTTTGTATTGCTTTAACTGGCGTTTTTCCCCCTAGAAATTAAATATTTTTGTAGAAAGGAGGTTCTATCATGTGCGAATCTTATATCGGTGAAATTCGAATGTTTGCTGGAAATTATGCACCACGGAATTGGGCTTTTTGTGATGGTCAACTCTTACCCATATCAAACTTTAATGCTTTATATTCACTTCTTGGAACTACGTATGGTGGAGATGGCTATACTACTTTTGCTTTACCAGACATGCGTGGACGAATTCCCTTGCATTTTGGATATGGCGCGGGGCTCTCTAATCGTTTGATCGGGCAGAAGTTTGGACAAGAACAAGCGTCGCTGACTTTAAGCCAAATTCCTTCGCATAACCATCCGATGCAAGCTAGTAGCGATGTTGCAACGGCAACTAGTCCAAATGAAACGATCCTTGCAACAGCTCAAAAAGATTTTTATATAAGTGCTGGCACCAATCAACAAAATCTACATCCGCAAACCATTGAAGAAAGTGGGAGTTCACAAGCCCATTATAATATGCAACCCTCTTTATGTGTAAACTTTATTATCAGCTTAAGAGGAGAATATCCGCCGAGACATTAATTTTAATAGGAGGTGAAAATATGTCAGAACCTTTTATAGGTGAAATCAAAATATTTGGATTTAATTTTGCGCCAAGGGATTGGGCTTTTTGCGATGGGCAGCTCCTTCCCATTTCTCAAAATACAGCTTTATTTTCTATACTTAGTACGATGTATGGTGGTAATGGTCGAACGGACTTTGGGCTTCCTAATTTAATGGGACGTGTACCCATTCACCCAGGCACTGCCCCTGGATTACAAACAAGACGTCTTGGGCAAATGATTGGTTGTGAAAGTGTTACGCTTACGGAAGAACAAATTCCTTCTCATACCCATCAAGCAATCGCCATGCGTAGCGGAGATAAAGATACCAACCCTCAAAATAAATTGCTGGGTACTGGTGGAGGTTATGGCTATGTAACTACAGACGATCATCCAGTAAATATGTCTAGCGCTGCTCTTCAAACAACTGGAAATAGTCATCCTCATGAAAATAGACAACCCTTCCTTGCAATGAATTTTTGCATTGCTTTAACGGGCATCTATCCTCAAAGAAGTTAAATATATTTCTAAAAAAAATCCAGATAGGATTAAAATGTACCCTTTGTCAAGGACAATTTAAAAAAGCCTATGCTACATTAAGAAGATGATTTCTGTATTGAACAGGAGTCATCTTTTTTAGA
>NZ_SLWV01000027.1 GCF_004345705.1 Marinisporobacter balticus | reverse complement strand
AATTCAACATAAGAAATTATGCGGAAGTGGCTCAGTGGTAGAGCATCGCCTTGCCAAGGCGAGGGTCGCGAGTTCGAATCTCGTCTTCCGCTCCAGTAATTGAAGTAAACTCAGAAACATGAGGTTGATGAATACTGCAATCAAACGAAATATAGAATTTTGGTAATTATAGCATGCGGATGTAGTTCAATGGTAGAACTTCAGCCTTCCAAGCTGATAGCGTGGGTTCGATTCCCATCATCCGCTCCAAATAAGGGTTCATAGCTCAGTTGGATAGAGCAACGGCCTTCTAAGCCGTGTGTCCGGGGTTCGAATCCCTGTGGACCCGCCAATTTGATCCATTAGCTTAGTTAGTAGAGTTCTTGACTTTTAATCAATGTATTCCGCGTTTGAGTCGCGGATGAATTACCAAGTTTGGAGAGGTGTCCGAGCGGTTTAAGGAGCTGGTCTTGAAAACCAGTGATTCCGAAAGGGACCGTGGGTTCGAATCCCACCCTCTCCGCCAAGTATGGAGAAGTACTCAAGAGGCTAAAGAGGACGGTTTGCTAAACCGTTAGACCGGGTAACTGGTGCGCGGGTTCGAATCCCGCCTTCTCCGCCAAAACAGGGGCCTTTAGCTCAGTTGGTTAGAGCATCCGGCTCATAACCGGCAGGTCCGGGGTTCGAATCCCTGAAGGCCCACCAAGTTTAGGGGTATAGCTCAGCTGGTAGAGCAGTGGTCTCCAAAACCACGTGCCGAGGGTTCAAGTCCTTCTACCCCTGCCAGTTTGTAATAGAATATGGATATTTATTTAATCGGGGTGTAGCGCAGTTTGGTAGCGCATCTGGTTTGGGACCAGAGGGCCGCGGGTTCAAATCCTGCCACCCCGACCAAAAGAAATTATGTTAAATTCATTTTGGGCTTGTAGCTCAGGTGGTTAGAGCGCACGCCTGATAAGCGTGAGGTCGGAGGTTCGAGTCCTCCCAAGCCCACCAATTTATATTGGGGCCTTTAGCTCAGTTGGTTAGAGCGTCCGGCTCATAACCGGCAGGTCCGGGGTTCGAATCCCTGAAGGCCCACCATATGCCCAGATAGCTCAGTCGGTAGAGCAGGGGACTGAAAATCCCCGTGTCGGTGGTTCGATTCCGCCTCTGGGCACCAATAAAAAACACATTCCTATAAGAATGTGTTTTTTTTCATTTTTCTAAAAATATGTATAATGAGAATAGATACAAATGAATAAATTTCCTCTATTTTTATATCTTGATTTTCTTTAAATAGAATAATATTTTCAGGGATAGAAAGCTTTGAGTGTTTATGGTCATAATGAAAGGGAAAATCATGGGTATCAATATATAAGCATTTGGAACCAGTAGAAAGGCTTCCCTTATATAATGGAATTTTTATTGAAAACGTATTAGACTTTTGCGTATACTGAAAGTCAAAGCTATTTTCATAAAAAATATAGTCAGCGATATCTTTGTTCTGGTAAAATCCTTCTAAATGGAAAGATCCATTCTTAATGAATTGTTTTGTGATATAACATATTGTACCTCCAGCTATATGCAGAACCTGAGGAAAACACTGAAGAATTTTTTCATAACGAATACTATCTAATATGATTAAGGATTTGCTTAAATAATATAGATCATCATAGTTATGAAGAAGAATGATATCTTTTAGATGTTTACTTTGCTGTTCCTCAAATTGATCATATAACAAAACACTGTCTTTTCCAGAAATTTGATCACTCCGATGAATGCCCAAATATTGTTCTATCGATTTCAACTTACAGTTTGCAATAGATAAATTTTTTTGAACCTTTCTTATCAATTTTAAGAGATCAATACTTTTATAGGATCCAATAGAATAATCAATGCTATTTAATAAAAATCTTTTATTTAAAAAAGGAATATCAAAAGCATTTCCATTATAATCAATCAACAAATCAAATTGTTGAATCTTTTCTTTGAAGGAAGTTAGTAACTGAATTTCTTCTTTTCGGTTATTACAAAAAAATTGTTCTATCACAATATGATTATTTTTTATATACAAAAGACCAATAAGTATAACGTTATTGAAACGAGGGCTTAAACCGGTTGTTTCAATGTCGAAAATGGCAAAATTTGAACTGTTTAATAATAATTCAAGGTTTTTAGGTAGTTTTAGTGTTTCTTCAAGATGGTATTCTAGAATTTCCAAAAGATCAACTCCTATCGTATGTGTGTCAATATATTATAATATATCATACACTTAAAAATCAATGTAGCTTCTTAAGTAAAAAGAATATATTAATAATAAGAAGGGAGTGAATTCTATGGATTTTATAGATAAGTTGGCAAATAAGGTATCATCAGGCACAAAAATTTTATCTCAAAAAACAGATGAAATTATTGAAATGACAGAGTTAAATATAGAGTTAAAAAACATTGAAGCATATATTGAAGAAGAAAAGTTATATATAGGTGAATTGGTATATAAATATTTCTTAAGCAATAGTAATAATATGCCTATAGCAGAAATTAAAGGGAAGTGCGGAGAAATTCAAAGATTAGAAAAAGAAAAGCATAGAATGAAGACACGTTTAAATAGAATAAAAGGTTGGCAATATTGTAGAATTTGTGGAGAGCCAATAGAAGATGAAGAAAACTTTTGTCCAAAATGCGGGCATAAAATTAAGTAGACTATCGAAATCCTTGATTATATATAGCTCACTTACTCAGTGTATGCTAAGTTTTATTTGCTTTATCCATCATAAAACTCATGAGTAAGCAGTTTAACTCTGCTATGAGATGCATATTGCTTACTAAATATATGATAAGCTTTATCACAAAAATGAAGTATTATTAAAGAAATAGTATAAATATGTCGAAATATATCATGAAAGTAAGTGGATATATTTGAAAGGAGGTTTGTAGGATGAGATTTATAAATATACAAGAGCTTAAAGAAGGGATGATACTACTACAAGATATTATTGGGAAATATGAGCTAGTATTTTTAACACGTGGAACAATATTAACAGAAGAGCATATTGAGCGTATTCAAAATATGGAAATAAGGTATGTTTATGTAGATGAGAAAGATGAAGAACCTATTGGTAAAGAAGCAGATGATAGGTTTCATGTAAAAATAGATGCGCAGTTAACAGAACAATATACCAAAAGCTTATCTGCTTTTAAAACTGTTTATAAGGAAGTAAGCTTAGGAAAAAAAATTGAATCAGAAATCATACGAAACGCTATTTCTCCTTTGATGGAAGAAATAATGACTGATAATAATATATTAGGGCGTCTAAGGAGCGTGGAAAACGTAGATGACTATACGTATAAGCATTCTATTGATGTATGTATTCTATCTACAATGATAGGGAAATGGCTAGGTTATAGTGGAGATGATTTAAATAATTTATCTATAGCAGGGGTGCTACATGATATTGGAAAATCAAAGATTCCGACAGAAATTTTAAACAAACCAGGAAAATTATCTTTAGATGAATATAATGTTATGAAAACACATGCCACTTTAGGGTATGAAATGCTACAAGACCAAGATGAAATAAATTTCGATATATGCTGTGGTGTTTTCCAGCATCATGAACGAATGGATGGCAGTGGATATCCCTCAGGACTAAGAGGAGATGAAATCCATGAATTTGCTAGAATTATAGCAGTTGCAGATATATTTGATGCTATGACATCTCAAAGAATTTATAAAAGTAAACAATCACCTTTTGAAGTTGCAGAATTGATTGCTAAAAATCGATTTGGCATACTAGATCCATATGTTTCGAATAAATTTCTTTGGCAGATTTCAAAATTTTATGTAGGAAATATTGTGAAACTAAATACAGGAGAAATAGGGGAAATCATACTTATTAATAAACAAATACCAACAAGGCCTTTTGTAAAAGTTGGTAATAGATTTATAGATTTAAATAAATCCAATGAATATAAAATAATGGATGTATTAGCAAAAGAATCAGGACAGGTGTCCTGATTCTTTATTGATAAAATCCTTTATCAAAGATTTCTTTTATTTTGTCTCTTTCTGTGGTTGTACTTAAGGCTAGCATAAGTTTAATTCTAGCTTTCTGTCCAGGTAAGCTACCACCTAAAAGGACACCAAGGTTACGCAGCGATCTTCCAGCTCCTTCATAGCCATAGGTGTCAAGAACTCTTCCCATAGGACATCTAGATACCATAACAACGATTATATTATGATCTATGGCGTACTTAATACCTTCAACCATTTTTGGAGGAACATTACCTCTTCCCATTGCTTCAATAATTATTCCTTTAGCACCTGAATCTACACAAAATTTTATTAACCGAGAATCCATGCCTACAACAGCTTTAATTAAATCCACATTTGTTTCAATTTTTTCGGTATCTATATAGACATGTCTTGTAATGTCTCGATAAAAAATTACTTCATCATTATCTACAATTCCTAAAGGGCCGAATTCCATTGATTTAAAGGTATCAAGGGCTAAGGTATGTGTTTTTGTAACTTCACTAGCAGCATTTAGCTCATTATTCATTACGACTAGGACACCTTTATTTTTTGCATGTTCTGAAATAGCAGTACAAATAGCAGCAGATAGATTACTTGAGCCATCATAGCCTAATTCAGAACTATTTCGCATAGCACCTACAACAATAATGGGTTTTGCACTACTAATGGTTAGATCTAGTAGGTAAGCAGTTTCTTCAAGTGAATCTGTTCCATGTGTGACAACAACACCTGTGATATCTTCTCGCAAAGTCAACTGTTTTACAGTTTTTGATAACGCCATCATTCTTTTGGGTGTCATGTGAGGTCCAGGAATTCTATCAAAATTGACAACTTCTATATCCGCATATTTATCAATATTTGTTACCATAGACATAATCTCTTCACTAGATAGTGCAGGAATAGCTGCGGATATTCTAGGGTCTATTTTCATAGAAATTGTCCCACCTGTAAAAACAACAGCAACTTTATTTGTATTTTTCATAAAAGATTCCTCCTTATATTAATTAGTATAGGCCAAATAAAAATGTACCAAATAAGCTAGTATAAAAAGAAACAAGCATTCTATTTAATATATTAACAGATACAAATGAATATGGCTATAATAAATAAAAATTGTTTTGAGTATGTTTGTTAGAACACAAAAAAACCAGCCGCCGAGACTGGTTTTTTTGTTGATTTACGTTCAAAAGGGGTATTGGGAATAGATATTATATTATTGAGGTTATCAGGGGGATAACCACTAAACAAATTATAACAAAATCCGACAAAAATAGCAAGTGTTCTTGTGACATTTTTCTACATTTTTTTTCGAAATAAATGTTTCTATAGAAATAAGGACATATCCATTTTGTGTAGGGTATTTTGCCATAGAAGGTAATAATAAGTTTAGCGTAAAAAACTTTACAAAGGTCATAGATTCATATAAAATATGGAAAGATATAGACAAATATTATTACAATGGAGATGTTGAATATGGAAGTGTATTTAGATAATAGCGCTACGACGAAACCGAATAAAAAAGTAGTGGATATAATGATGAAAGCACTTACAGATTATTATGGGAATCCATCATCACTGCATCATAAGGGTGTAGAAGTGGAGAAATTAATAAAAAATGCTAGAAGACAGCTAGGGCGGGCATTAGGTGCAAAGGAACAAGAAATAATTTTTACTTCTGGAGGAACTGAATCAAATAATATGGCCATCATTGGCGCTGTAGAATCTAAAAAAAGAAAAGGAGATAAAATTATTACTACAAAAATTGAGCATCCGTCTGTTTTAAATGTGTATAAAAATTTAGAATTAAAAGGTTATGAAGTAACCTATTTAGATGTAGATCAATTTGGGAAAATAAATGTAGAACAATTGAAAGCGCACTTATCAGAAGAAACGATTTTAATTAGTATGATGCATGTTAATAATGAAACAGGTACCATACAACCAGTAGAGCAGATAGGAAAACTGATTAAAGAACGTAGTATGCAGGCAGCATTTCATGTAGATGCTATACAATCTTTTGGGAAAATTTTGTTTACACCTGCAAAAATTGGTGCAGATCTTTTATCTATAAGTGGACATAAAATTCATGGACCTAAAGGGGTTGGAGGATTATATATAAAGAAAGATTTTAAAATAAAACCACTAATCCATGGAGGAAATCAAGAAGTAGGAATAAGATCAGGTACTGAAAATGTTCCAGGAATCCTAGGATTAGGAGAAGCTGCGAACGTACTATATGAAGATATGGACAATAAATTAGAAAAAATGTGGGATCTTAAAAATAAATTTATTGAGCTTGTTAAAAACGAAATAGAAGATATAAAAATTAACGGTTTTGAGAAGGAAGGTAGTGCACCGCATATTGCGAATATTAGCTTCTTAGGAATAAGAGGAGAAGTATTATTACACAGTCTTGAACAAGATGGCATCTATGTATCTACTGGCTCTGCTTGTTCATCTAAGAAACATTCAAAAAGCTATGTACTAAAAGCAATGGGACTTTCAGATAAAGAGATCGATGGGGCTATTCGATTCAGCTTTTCTTATCACAATCAACTAGAAGAAATAGACTATGTTGTGGACAAACTAAAAAAACATATAAAATATATACGAAATATTATGAAGAGGTGTTAAAATGAAGAAAGTGTTAATTGTAAGATATGGAGAAATTGCTTTAAAAGGATTAAATAAATCATATTTTGAGAAAAAATTGATGAAGCATATACAAGCAAATTTAATGGATTTAGGGAAATTAAGGGTACATCAAGGCGGTGGATTGGTGTATGTCGATATGGATGGATATGATGAAGATGAGGTTATTGAGCGCGTAATAAAAGTGTTTGGCATTGTGTCAGTAAGTCCTGCCTATGGATTTGAAAAGGATCTGGATGTTATTTATGAGGCAGCTTTAGAACATATGAAAAAAAGAATGAAAGAGGATACGATAAAAACGTTTAAGGTTGAAAGTCGAAGAGGAGATAAAAGCTTTAAAATGAAATCTCCAGAAATATCAAGAATGGTGGGTGGATATGTATTAGAGCATAGTAAAGATTTGAAAGTAGACATACACAATCCTGATTTAATGTTATATGTAGACATAAGAGATAAAGCCTATATCTATTCTAAGAAGATTGCAGGACATGGAGGGCTACCGCTAGGAACAAATGGAAAAGCCTTGATTCTCCTCTCAGGAGGAATTGATAGTCCTGTGGCAGCTTGGATGATGGCAAAAAGAGGAATGAACATAGAAGCCGTTCATTATCACAGCTACCCTTTTACAAGTGAAAGGGCAAAAGAAAAGGTGATTGATTTAGCAAGAATCCTAGCGAAATACTGTGGAAATATTCGTATTCATTGTGTGAATTTATTGCCTATACAAAAAGAAATTAATGAAAAGTGCCCAGAAGAAGAGATGACGATCTTATCTAGAAGATTTATGATGAAAATAGCAGAAAAAGTTGCAGAAAATAGAGAATGTAACGCATTGGTTACAGGAGAGAGCCTTGGTCAAGTTGCTAGCCAAACAATTCAAGGACTTACGGTAACAAATGATGCTGTAGATTTACCTGTATTTAGACCCCTTATTGCGCTGGATAAAGTTGATATTATAGATATTTCAAAAAGAATAAATACATATGAGACGTCTATATTACCACATGAGGACTGCTGTACTGTATTTTTACCTAGGAGACCTGTGACAAAGCCTAGACTTGATAAAATGCTGAAATCTGAAAGTAATTTAGATGTTCAAAGACTTGTTGAAGAAGCTGTAGAAAATATAGAAGTTATTCATGTATCTATAGAAGAATAAGTAAAAAATATAAAAAGAAAGTGACGAATAAAAAATTTGGCACTTTCTTTTTATATTGACTAAAGATTGATTTCTATAAAAAATCACACATATTACAAAACTAGTCAATTTTCATCAAAGGAAAAAGAATTATATTAAAGAATATGTAATAGAGGAAACAATAATAAGGAGGGATACGATTGCATATACAGTTTGAGACAATTCAGAATCATTTAATTGTTAAGGTAGATGGAGAATTAGATCATCATACAGCAGAAGAAATAAGAGAAGAAATAGATAAACAAATAGATAGTAAAAATATAAAAAATATTATATTTGATTTAAAAGACATGTATTTTATGGATAGTTCAGGGATTGGTGTAGTAATAGGTAGATATAAAAAGGTACAAAAATCAGGTGGACAAGCTGCAGTTATTAATATGAACAAACGTGTAGAAAGAATCTTTAAAATGTCAGGATTGTTTAATATCGTAAAGAAATTTGAGAATAGGAATGACGCAATAGAGAGTCTGTAAAAGGGGTGAGAATATTGATGATGAAAAACAGTATGAAAGTAGAGTTTATGAGTAAATCGCAAAACGAGGCATTTGCAAGGGTTGTAGTAGCTTCTTTTGCTTCACAATTAGATCCTACTATTGAAGAATTAGCTGATGTAAAAACAGCTGTATCAGAGGCCGTTACAAATGCCATTATACATGGATATGAAGGAAAGGATGGTACTGTTAGCATTTCGTGTAGGATTGAAGATCGTGAAATAGAAATCATTGTAGAAGATAATGGAAAAGGCATTGAAGATGTAGAGCAGGCTAGACAACCATTGTATACGTCAAAACCAGAGCTTGAAAGATCTGGAATGGGGTTTACCGTGATGGAGACATTCATGGATATCATTGAAATTGAATCGCAAAAGGATGTTGGAACGAAGGTAAGAATGGTAAAAAGATTTGCAAGTTGTGAAAACTAAGGGGTAGATAACATGGGTATGAGTGTATTATCTGGGGACCAAAATAAAATACTTAATCATGAAGTAACCATTGATCTTATAAAAAAGGCGCAAACAGGGGATGAAAATGCAAAAGACATTTTGGTAAGCCATAACCTAGGTCTTGTAAGGAGTGTATTAAAAAGGTTTGCAAATAGAGGATATGAAAAAGAAGATTTATATCAGTTAGGATGTATAGGACTTATAAAAGCAATAGAAAAATTTGATTTTACATATGATGTAAGATTTTCAACTTATGCAGTACCAATGATTATTGGAGAAATTAAAAGGTTTTTGCGAGATGATGGGATGATAAAAGTGAGTCGCTCTTTAAAGCAAACAGCTGCAAGAGTAAAAAGTACCAAGGAGTCTCTGTTTAAAAAAATTGGAAGAGAGCCAACATTGCAGGAGCTAGCTGATACATTAGATATTACAAAAGAGGAAATTGTAATGGCACTAGACTCAAATATGCAACCAGATTATCTATATGATGTGATTCATCAAGATGATGGATCACCAGTACATTTAATTGATAAAATTAGTGAAACAAAAACGCAGGATGAAAGTGAAGTACTAGATAGAATTGCTTTGATAGAAATTCTTTCAAAGTTAAAACCAAGAGAAAGAACCATTATTGTTTTAAGGTATTTTAAAGATAAAACACAAACAGAAATTGCACAAACATTAGGAATTTCTCAAGTTCAAGTTTCAAGAATAGAAAAAAAAATATTGAGAGAAATGAAAGAATTGTTAGAGAAGACATGGTAAACCATGTCTTTTTTATGATGAAAATTCTTTACTAAAATTTAAAGAATGATCCTTTTATGAATGGAGAATACTAAAAGTAAAGATTTTTAAGAGGTGATAGTATGCATTTGCAAAAAAAATATATTATCTTAACATTATTCCTTTTAATGATTGTCTTTACTTCATTCTATATATTTATAAATAAACCAAAAGTAAATAAGTATACAAAGGCTAAATTGGTAATTATATATACTACAGATGTTAATGATGTAAGGGTGTGAAGAGATGTTCACAAAAGAGATCTATATACAACTAAAAGATAATGTAAATATAGTACAAGAAAGTAAAGTATTCGTAAGAGATTTAGCTGTTATATTAACAGATAAGGATATAAGGGAGGATGTATTAGACATAGAAGTTTTAGAGATACCAAAGGATGACCGAGGACATATTATTGTTTCAGTCTTAACAATCATGGAAAAAATTGTGCAACGTTATCCCAATACAAAGCTCTTTCCTATAGGAGAGATTGAAATACTCATGAAAATTGAAAAAAAAGAAAAAAAAGAGAAAAAAATATGGTTATTATGTAGACTTATAATTGTATGTACAGTAGTTTTTGTAGGATCTGCTTTAGCACTAATGAATTTTCATGCAGATATAAATATGCAAGAATCGCATAAACAAATCTATAAAATGATTACAGGGATAGATGAAAATAGACCATTAATTCTTCAAATTCCATATTCTTTAGGGATTGGTTTTGGTATGGCGGTGTTTTTTAATCATATATTACCAAAGCGTTTTAGTGATGAACCAAGCCCTATGGAAGTAGAAATGGCTTCATATCGAAAAAGTATGGATGGGTATATATTGAATCATCAAAAGAATACAGAGGAAGATCAATAGAGATAGGTTGGTGAAGGGCGTGCTACTTAGGTTTTTCACAGCTTTTATTGGGTTTTCTGAAGGTGCTATGGTAGGAACGGCACTCATTGCATTCCTAACAATATTAGATATTGTGCCAAGACTTGCACAACTAACCAATACGGAAAATTATATAAAAGTGTATGAGGTTACAATTGCCGTTACAGTTACATTTATATCGGTACTAGCTGCTTTGAGTATCCATATTCATTTAGGTAAAATAATGGTAGTCATCATTGGTTTTTTGATGGGAACATTTGTTGGTTTGTTGGCTTCTGCGTTGACTGAAGTGACCAATGTTATTCCTGTCATCATAAATCGCTTTGGTTTGCATGATTATATAAAATATCTTTTTATTGCATTAGCAGGGGGAAAAGTGATTGGATCCTTCATCTACTGGACGGTTATAAATAAATAGAAAGGATGAAAATGATGAAAATGATGAAAAAAGCACATTATCCATGTACTAAAATAAATTCAATGCGATTTGATAATGTAGAAGACCAAGAAAGAAGACAAAAAATCGAAACATTGTGCATAGAAGAAAGTTTATTAAATGGGGATATAAAATCAACTTTAGACCATATCAAACATCAAAAAAGTTTTTAGAAGGGGATTTTATTTTATGGAAAATACGAAAAAAGAGCGTTTTCATAAACAATGTAAGTATAATCAATATGTAAAACAAAAAAGCCCTAAACCAAATTTCTTTAAAAATGCAATATGGGCATTTTTAGTTGGGGGGATCATCTGCATATGTGGACAATTTATTATGAATACGTTAAAAGTTATCGGGCTTCAGAAAGAGGAAGTAGGAACAGCTACTTCAATTATTTTAATTTTTCTGGGTGCATTTTTGACAGGCGTGGGAATTTATGACAAATTAGGCAAAAGAGCAGGAGGCGGTTCAATTATTCCTATTACAGGTTTTGCAAATTCTATTGTATCTCCAGCAATGGAATTTAAAACAGAAGGATATATATTTGGTATAGGTGCAAAAATGTTTATCTTGGCAGGGCCCGTTTTAGTTTATGGTTTTACAAGTGCTGTCCTTGTGGGACTGATATATTTGTTTATTGGCAAATAGGGAGGGTGAACACATTGGCAATAAAAAAGATAGGAAAGCAAACGGTAAAGTTTGAAAATCCTCCATATATTGTTGCTACAGCAACAACTGTAGGACCAAAAGAAGGGGAAGGACCATTAAAAAGTTATTTTGATAACATTTTATCCGATGATTTATATGGAGAAGATAGTTGGGAATTAGCAGAAAGCAAGATATTAAGAGAATCTGTAAAACGTGCAATACAAAAATCAGATAAGAACATTGTAGATATGGAGTATATGCTTTCAGGTGATTTACTCAATCAACTCATGTCCACCTCTTTTGCAGCTAGAGATTTAGGAATACCTTTTTTTGGATTATACGGGGCATGTTCAACGATGGCAGAATCATTAAGTTTAGGTGCAATGATCATTGATGGAGGATACGCAGATTATTTAGTTGCGACTACATCTAGCCATTTTAGTTCTGCAGAAAGGCAATATAGATTTCCACTAGAACATGGAAATCAAAGAGCGTTAACAGCCCAATGGACTGTTACAGGTTCGGGTGCAGCCATATTATCAACAAATGGAAATGGCCCAAAGATTACCCATGTAACGACTGGAAAAGTGGTAGATTTAGGGATAAAAGATGTCAATAATATGGGGGCTGCTATGGCACCATCGGCCGTAGATACAATGATTGCACATTTTCAAGATACAGGATTTAGACCAGAAAAATATGATTTGATTGTAACAGGGGATCTGGGTGCTATAGGCAAAGAGATCACGGAAGAAATGGTATTTGACAGAGGATATAATATAACGAAAGTATACAATGACTGTGGTGTATTGATATTTGATAATGAAGCCCAAGATACCCATGCAGGAGGAAGTGGATGTGGATGTTCGGCCTGTGTATTTTGTGGATATATTTATAAAGAAATGATAAAAAAGAATTTAAATAATGTACTATTGATTTCAACGGGTGCATTGTTATCAACTACAAGTGCACAACAGGGACAAAGTATACCAGGTATTGCACATGCTGTAACAATAGTAAATGGATAGAAGGGTAGGAAAATATATATGGATTATATTCGTGCATTCATTGTTGGCGGAACAATATGTGTGATTGGTCAACTATTGATGGATGGAACAAAGCTGACACCTGCGCATGTACTTGTTTTATTTGTTACATCAGGAGTAATATTAACCGCTTTAGGCATCTATGAACCTATTGTCAAGTTTGGAGGAGCTGGAGCTACGGTACCTATAGTAGGATTCGGATATACTTTGGCAAAGGGGTCCATAAAAGCTACAAAGGAAAGTGGTATACTTGGCGCTTTTACAGGAGGGGTTGAGGCAGGTGCAGGAGGTGTTGCAGCAGCAGTGGTATTTGGTTATTTAATGGCATTAATTTTTAATCCAAAATCTAAGAAATAATAACTTAAGAAAGGATTATCATGATGACGAAAAAAAGAAATGTAATTTTAGTTACAGACGGAGATTCCGTTGCGCAAAGGGCTGTTGAAAAAGCAGTGAAAAACATTGGTGCAAGATGCATATCACGATCAGGAGGAAATCCAACACCTATACAAGGAGCAGAAATTGTAGAATTAATAAAAAGTGCAAAATATGATCCTGTGGTAGTGATGGTAGATGATAAAGGCTCTCCAAGTACAGCAGAGGGGGAACGGGCTTTATATGAAATAGCAAATCATCCAGATATTGAAGTTTTGGGTGTGATTGCTGTAGCTTCAAACACACAAGGAGTAGAAGGGGTTAAGATAGATTGTTCAATAACTTGTGATGGAAAAATCATTAAAGATTCTGTTAATAAAGCTGGAGCACCAAACAAAGGGGAAATCCTATATGGGGATACAGTAGATATTATTGATAAATGTAATGTTCCAGTAATCGTTGGTATTGGAGACATTGGAAAAATGGATGGAAAAGATGATTGTGAAATTGGTGCACCGATTATCACAAAAGCCATGGAAGAAATACTAAATAGGAGTGGTTATTTAAATGGAACTAAGGAGGAATTTAAAGGAAAATTTAGAAATCCTCGATGAAGAACTAGGTATTGAGAAAAGTTTCGATGTTGTAAACCGCGAAATTATAATAGGAGATAAAAATGCGTCATTACTCTTCATTGATGGTTTTGCAAAAGATGATATTATGGTTTTTGTAATGGAAATTCTCCAGAATATAGATGAAAAAGATTTTAGAAGAGATGCTATAAAAAAATTAATCAAACAAAAGATTCCTTATTTAGAGGTTGAGGCAAGTAAAGATATAGAGCAAATTAAATTTATGATTCTTTCAGGGGCTTTAGCTATCTTACTAGATGGAGAAGAAGAGGGGATCATATTAGATGTACGAACATATCCAGTTAGAGGACCGCAAGAACCAGATTTAGAGAGAGTGACAAGAGGCGCAAGAGATGGATTAACAGAAACGATTGTTTTTAATACTGCATTAATAAGAAGAAGAGTTAGAGATCCTAAGCTTAGATTTGAGATCACCAAAGTAGGGCGAAGATCACAAACAGATGTTGTGGTAGGATATATAGAAGATATTGCAAATCCAAAACTTGTACAAGAGATAAAGGATAAATTAGATCAGATTGATACAGATGCATTAGAGATGGCAGAAAAAACTTTAGAGGAATTTATTTTGGGAAGAAACTGGAATCCGTTACCTCAAGCAAGATATACAGAAAGACCAGATGTGGCTGCTACCCATTTATTTGAAGGGCATATTATTGTTATGGTGGATACAACACCTAGTGTGATGATCTTACCAGTGACCATATTTCATTTTACCCAACATGCAGAAGATTATTATCAAAATCCAGCAGTGGGGACATATATGAGATGGATCAGGTTAATGGCTATGGTTTTATCTTATATAGTACCACCCTTGTGGTTAGTTTTAGTTTATAATAAAGGAATCTTGCCTAGTTGGTTAAAGTTTATTGGACCAAAGGAAACTGGAGAAATTTCTTTGTTTTTACAATTTGTTATTTTAGAAATAGGGATTGATATTTTAAGAATCGCGTCTATTCATACACCTAACGCTTTGACGACATCTTTAGGGATCATAGGAGGATTAATTCTTAGTGAATTTGCTGTTAAGGTTGGATGGTTTATTCCAGAGACTGTATTATATATGGCTATTGCAAGTATTGGTATGTTTGCTACACCAAGTATTGAGTTTTCTATGGCTATAAGGATCTTTCGAATGATTTTACTCATATCAACTGGATTGTTTAAAGGGATAGGATTCTTCGGGGCGCTTTTAGTTACATTTATTGTATTATTTACAACGAAATCTTTTGGTGGTGTAAGATATTTATGGCCATTGATTCCATTTAACAAAAGAGGACTCGCAACAGTGTTATTCCGTAAACCTATTCCAGAAGTACGGTACCGACCAGATTTTTTACATACAATAGACAGAGATGCTGCACCACCAAAGGATGAAACACCCAAATAAAAAAGAAGGCAAAGTGCCTTCTTTTTTATTTGGGTGTACTAATGATTGGATTTTATTCAGGATTTACTGGAGGAAATTCAGTATCTACTGGAGGAAATTCATCATTATTATTATCTAAGAATGGATCAGTAGGAATATCTATTGGTGCATTTGTAAATTCATTATGATCGGGGCAGTACTCCGTAGGTGCTTCGTAGATATAATCACCTGGAACAATACCGCCATTGTTAGCAGGGACATATGGTACAGGTCGTTTTGTAAATACACGTTTTTCTATTAATGTTGGCGGACAATAAGGGGTAGCCAACTTATTTGTGCTTGTATCTACTTCTAATTCGATATGTACATCATCATAGGTTTTAGGTTCTGTGCCCTTAACAAAGTATCTACTGGCAATAGTACCACGGGGATCACGCCTACTAAGATCAGTAGGAAGCTTCCCACTTTCTGTATCTATTTGGACAGAAATAACATTTTTAGGTTTTATAAAATTTTTTGTAGGAAGATCTTTGTGGATTTCTTCCATTACTTTTTTCCAAAGCTCTAGTTTTTTTGTTCCAGCTTTACCGTCTAATTCGATTTGAAGGTCATTTCCAATCCAAACAGCACCAACATAGTATGGGGTATATCCAACAAACCAAGCATCATAATTATCTGAAGTCGTACCGGTCTTTCCAGCAACAGGAATGTTCGGATTGCTTAATTTTGCTCTGTGGGCTGTTCCACTACTTACAACAGTTTTCATCATATCGGTTACAATAAATGCAACTTCAGGACTGACAACCAAATTTTTATAACTTTCATTTTCTAAAATAACATTTCCATCTCGGTCTGTAACTTTTATAAATGACTTTGGCTTGATATAGACACCTTCATTTGCTAAGGCACCATAAGCACCAGCCATCTCGAGTGGGCTAATTCCCTGGGTCATACCTCCAAGGGCCATAGCCGAAAGATTCATATCACTATAAGCACCACTTTCTTTGATTGTAGTGATCCCCATTTTTTTTAAATAATCTATAGAAGTCTGGACACCTATTTGTTCAGCAATCTTTACAGACATAACATTCATAGACCACTGAAGACCTTCGCGTAATGTAGATAATCCTCTAAATTTTCTATCCCAGTTTCTAGGCCATGAGCGACCCTTATTGTCGTAATGAGGTACATCATCTACAATAGAACCTTCTGTCCAACCATTATCAAGAGCGGGTGTATAAACAGCGAGCGGTTTTATAGAAGAACCTGGTTGTCTTGGCGCAATGGCTCTATTATATAATTTTTGACCACTAACTTCTCTACCACCAACAAGCGCTTTAATATCCCCTGTATGCTGATCCATAATCACCATTGCAGATTGCGGTTGTACAACACCTTTACTACTAATAGAATAGTCTTCCTTTGCAATTAACAGATTATTGTTTGCATCTTTTGAGAAAAATTGTGGCTTAGCAGTGAAGAATTCTTTACTAACAACAACATTTTTATTATCATCATATCGTTTGTATTCACTTGGGATTTTTACACTACGTCCTTTAAACATTAATATTTCTTTTTGTTCATTTTGTTTATAAGCATCGTTTACAGAAAGTTGAATGGCTTTCATTATGCCATCTTCATATAAGGGTGTAAAATTTAATCGTTTTCCTTTAAAAAGAATTAAATTTCCTTCTTGATCGTATTGATAGTCCACTTTAGGAATGACTAATTGTTCACTAGTATTGATAAGATTCGTATACTTATATAATAATACAGTATTATTCTTTTTAGCCAATATATTACCAGCGCTATCTTTTCTAGCTTTTATACTAGGGAAATTTTTACTATCTTCATAGGCTGCTTCTAACGTTTTTTGTATATTTAAGTCTATGGTACTATAAATTCGAAGCCCTTTATTATATAACATATTGCTTGCTTCTTCTTCTGTTTGGTCTAATTGCTGCATAAGGGCTTCTAAAACATCACTTTTTACTTTGTCACTAAAGAAAGAAGAAATTCCATAAATTTGCTTTTTTCCAGGTTTCAAGTGAGTTTTCAAATCTTCATTAAGTGCCTGATTATATTTTTCATCTGTAATTTTGTTTTCATTTTTCATTATTTTTAAAACCAATTGCTGTCTAGGCTTATACCTTTCATCAAAGACAATTGTATAAATTTCATCACTATCGTCTATAATAAAATGTTTATTTGGATCAACATCTTCTTTTTTGAGTGTTTTTAATGGAGAATACTTAGAAGGATTTTTTACGATACCTGCTAAGAGTGCACATTCTGCTAAATCTAGTTCGCTTACGTCTTTTGAAAAATAAGTGTATGCAGCACCTTGTACACCATTTGCACCACTACCCATGTATACGGTGTTTAAATAAGCTTCAAGAATTTCATTTTTTGTCAATTTTTGATTCATTTGAATGGCATAATAGGCTTCTTTTACTTTTCTTTCAATCGTTTTTTCATTTGATAAATAAAGATTTTTAACCAATTGCTGGTTAATTGTACTAGCTCCTTGTACAGCGCTACCAGCTTTAAGATCTTCCCATAATGCTTTTACAATTCTTTTGGGGTTAATCCCATTATGGGTCATAAAATCTTGATCTTCGATGGCGATGAAAGCATTTTTAAGGTTTTCTGGAATCTGGTTATATTTTACAATTGTTCTTAAACCTTCGCTTTCTACTTTTTCAATAATTTTGCCTTCACTATCATAAATAAATGAATTTTCATCAAGCAAAGTATACATTTTACTAAAATCTACTGGATCCGTAGATTTTATCATTGCGAAAACCCATCCAAATAGTACACCACCTACAATAAAGGTAGTTAATAAGATGATAAGAATAAGTATTTTTATAATACTTATTTTTTTCTTTTTCTTCTTCTTTTTCGAACGGTTCGGTTTACGTTCGTTATTTTCTGTCAAAGTAAATCCCCTCCCAAATATAGAAAGAAAAAAGTAAAAAAACTGGACATAACTATAGATAATTATATCATATGAATAAGGGAATGTTAATTAAAAAATAGACTCATTTTATTGATGTGAATATAGAATAGACAGATTTGTGAATTATATTATTTTTTGTTATGATCATTATAGATCTTTTCAAATAAATTTTCTACTATAAAAAGCCAGTTAAAACTTGTGATAAGGAGAAGGTAAAATGAAATACGAAAAAGGAAATTTATATATTGAACATGATTTTGAAATAAAGACAATAAGAGAAGAAGATAATGATATGGACATACTCATTCCTATAGAAAATAGAACCTTGAATTTATATTTAGAGGATGGCGTGCCATATTTAAAGCCTAGACTTCAATTTTCTATGGTAAGAGGAATAATGATTCGATTTTGTACTTTGAAAAATCATGATCATTGTACGATTCATATATTAAGGAATATGGATATACATGCTGCTATTATGAACTTTGAAATGGATTATAAAAATCACTATATAGATTTAAAAAAACAAGAATATTGTGTAGAAATGAGACTTTTAAAGCGGATATAGAAAAAAATAGATACTTTTCTATGATCAATTTAGACCAATAAAAAGCTTGACATGAAAAAATGTCAAGCTTTTTATTGATGATTCATTTGTGAAAAGAAAGCCATAGCCATCTCAAGGCCTTTTACAAGTTCTGTTTTTACAAGGTTTAAGTTTTTTTCTTCAGAACCTTCTGCTACAGTAATCCTACATATGTTTTTGCCAATTTCAACTTCGATAAAATCATCTTTCAATAAAGATGAAGCAGCATCTTTTAGCATTGATCTTATTTTGAGATCTTGTAAATAAGATTCAAATTGATTTTGTAAAGCAATTAAAATTCTCTTTTCATCGTCTAACTTAACATATTTTACAAATTGATTTAAATTATCCATAGATCGATCCTTTCTAAGGAATAAATAAAAAATAAATTCCTTCTGTCTTTATAAAATTCAATTCGACTATTATTATAACATTTTTAAATAAAAATGTCCTTAAAAGATATCAAAAAATAAAGTTTGTGACAGTATAAGTGGACTTTGTTTTATGTTGCATAAGATAAAAAAAGATGATATAATTACATGGAATTTTAAAACGAGTCTTTAATTCAGTCCAGAGAGACTGGCAAGATGATGAAATATGCTTATGTTTTTTATATGCATAACTTCTTGTCAGTAGACAAGAAGTTTTTTATTATTAAAAATGTTACCTTTTAATTTGGTCCAGAGAGGCTGAAAAAGGGAGAAAAGGTAGGATACTTTCTCCTGAGAAAATCCAAAGGAGGTTTTTTTATGTCAGAAAATGTATTAGGTAAATCAAATGTAAATGCAAAAAAAGAGGAGATGGGTTTAGAATCAGTAAAGAAAGTGATTTTAGCAATGCAGCATTTAGTAGCAATGTTTGGAGCCACTGTTTTGGTACCTATACTTACAGGTTTTGATACATCTGTAGCACTAGTAGCAGCTGGAATAGGAACGCTAATATTTCATTTAGTTACGAAAAGAAAGGTACCTGTTTTTTTAGGATCATCTTTTGCATTTATTCCTGTTATTTTAACGGTTAAAGAAATGTACCATGGAGATTTGGCATATGTGCAAGGTGGAATTATTATCGCGGGACTTTTATATGTAGCCATGTCTTTTGTGATTAAAAAAGTCGGTGTTGATATAATAGAGAAATTTTTACCTGCTCAAGTAGTAGGGCCCATGATTATAGTAATCGGGTTAAATCTTATACCTGTAGCATATGGGATGGCAAAAGCAAATTATATGGTTGCAGGGATAACGCTTTTAGTAGCACTGATAATTACATTAAAAGGAAGAGGCTTTTCAAAGCAACTTTCTATTTTAATAGGTGTAGTAGTAGGGTACTTGATTTCTATTAAAATAGGCATTGTTGATATGAGCGTTATGAAAGAAGTGCCATGGGTTGCAGTGCCAAACTTTTCACTGCCAAAGTTTGAAATGGGGGCTATTGCCATGATTGCACCTGTTGTACTTGCAGTATTTATGGAACATATAGGGGATATTACAACAAACGGACAAGTAGTAGGAAAAAACTTCATTGAAGATCCAGGTTTAAATCGTACGCTTTTAGGAGATGGATTGGCAACCTTATTCGCAGGTTTTATAGGAGGACCTGCAAATACTACCTATGGTGAGAATACAGGCGTTTTAGCAATCACGAAGAATTATAATCCTGCTATATTAAGAATGGCTGCAGTATTTGCAATCCTATTAGGCTTTGTTGCAAAAATTGGCGGTTTTTTAAGAACCATTCCAGTGCCTGTAATGGGTGGAATCAGTTTAATGCTTTTTAGTATGATTTCATTAATTGGCGTAAAGACGATGAAAAATAGTAAAGTAGCATTTAATATGAAGAATGTAGTGGTTATGGCATCAGTTCTTATATTAGGACTTGGCGCTTCTACGATTGAAAAGCATTTAGGTGTACCAATAGGAATTCCTATTACATCAACCGTAAAAATAACAGGTTTAAGCTTTGCAGCAATCGTAGGTGTAACATTAAATGCACTACTCAATAAAAATAAATAATCAAAAAACATCCCTTCTTATAGAGGGATGTTTTTGATTATTGAAACATATAAAATAGACCATAAAAAAAATTCATAGAGAAATCATTGTTGATATAATAATGGATAATTAAATAGATAAAAAACAACCCAATAAAGGGTTCAGCCATATTTGATGAAAAATGATTAATACAAATCGATACCGTTTATCCGTAAAAGGATAGAAGCGCTCAATACCGGTAATTGTCTTATTTAATATCTTGTATCTAAAATCTGATTTTCAGAATGATTTATTAATTTAGGGCTTTGTTCTATTCAATGACAATTTCTTTTGAACTTTCCCAAAGACCATGAAGATTACAATAGCTTAATGCATAAAGGATACCAGAAGTTTGTAATTTTACATTTGTAGATACACAAGGTTCAGTAAAAGCATTACCTTCTCCATGTGCTCTAAATTCATAAGTACCAAGTTCTATAGGAAACTTTCCGGTAGCTGGCAAATAGAAGAGCTTAAACCATGCAATATGGTGTTCTAATGTATTGGGATGTTTAATTGCATCACCGATAGAAATTTTGATTTCTGTTAATGTATCAGAGGTGATCTTTTCAGGAGCATGAATGACAGGTACATGCTTTTCACCTTTCCAATCTCCACTTTGTATCATTTGTTTTAATCCATCCATATAAAATTCTCCTTTAAGTTTGATTTTTTATTAATATCTGCTTTATATATATACCCAAATTTTTTAAAAATAACACTTTATTTATAAAATTTTTATTTTTTACGTAGTAAATAAGGAATATAGAAAACTTATTTTTAGGTATCCCTAAATAAACTTAGGATGATAGAGGGTGCGCTGTACTATAATTTTAATAGGATTATTACTGCTGGCTATAGGAAAAAAAGAGAGAGGATCGGCGTACATTGAAATTCATAGAAAAATCGTTTATAATTAGCATGGAACCGGTAACATTATGCGCGTTTATATGTTCAAATGTATAGGAGGAACAAAAATGGCGGTTACAATAAATGATATTGCTAAAAAAGTAGGCGTGTCTCGTGCAACAGTATCAAGGGTTTTAAATGATTCAGGGTATGGTTATCGTTCCAGAAATAAATGATCCATTTTTTGGAGAGATCATAAAGGGGATCAGTGCATTTTTTATGGTGATTATAGGTATGAGAATGCTTATGAAATTACAAAACAATGACACTTTTGCCAGAACTTGTATTAAAAGGATCAGAAAAATATATAAAAAAACAAATGTAAGAGTATGCAATTTGCATTTTTAATTCAATGTAAACGATTACATATGATAAATCAAGTCAAATATAGTTATAATATTTACATAATAAAAGGAGAGGATTCAAATGAAAATCCAAGAATTTATTGATCATACTTTATTAAAACCCCAAGCAACGGAAGGACAAATAAGGAAAGTTTGTGCTGAAGCTAGAAAATATGGATTTGCTTCAGTATGTGTAAATGCATATTATACTTCATTCGTAAGAAAAGCATTAGAAGGAAGCGATGTGAAAACTTGTGTAGTTGTAGGGTTTCCGTTAGGTGCTACAACAAAAGAGGTAAAAGCTTTTGAGACAAAGCAGGCTATTGAAAATGGTGCAGAGGAAATTGATATGGTAATCAATGTAGGTGCTTTAAAAGATGAAAAATATGATGTAGTAAAAGAAGACATAAAGGCAGTTGTTGAAGCAGCAAAAGGAAAAGCACTTGTAAAAGTAATTATAGAAACATGTCTTTTAAATGACCAAGAAAAAGTGAAGGTATGTCAAATAGCCAAAGAAGCTGAAGCTGATTTTGTAAAAACTTCAACAGGATTTTTAACAGGTGGTGCAACCATAGAGGATGTGAAATTAATGAGAGAAACGGTAGGACCGAATATGGGTGTTAAAGCTTCTGGGGGCGTAAGAACAAGAGAAGATGCAGACCGCGTTATTCAGGCAGGGGCTAATAGAATTGGAGCGAGTGCTTCTATTATAATTACTGAGGGAATGAAGGATGCAAAGGCGGGCTTGGAAGGGGGCAATTAAAATGAGAATGGTAGATATGATTCAAAAGAAAAAGCATGGAGAAAAACTAAATAAAGATGAGATCGATTTTATTGTTAGGGGATATACAAATGGTGAGATACCAGATTACCAAATGTCAGCATTTTTAATGGCCGTATGTTTTCAAGGAATGAGTAAGGAAGAAACATCCAATTTGACGATTGCTTTTGTAAACTCTGGAGATCAAGTTGATTTATCAAAAATCAAAGGGATAAAAGTGGATAAACATTCAACAGGAGGGGTAGGAGATAAAATAAGCTTAATTGTAATCCCGCTGGTAGCTTCTGTAGGTATTCCTGTTGCGAAAATGTCAGGACGCGGTCTTGGACATACTGGAGGAACGATTGATAAATTAGAAGCAATAAAAGGTTTTAAAACAGAGCTAAGTGGAGAAGAATTTATTACTAATGTAAATGAACATAAAATGGCGATAGTAGGTCAATCGGAAAATCTAACGCCAGCAGATAAAAAAACATATGCACTTAGAGATGTAACTGCTACTGTAGACAGTATCCCATTGATCGCAAGTTCAATTATGAGCAAAAAGATTGCTTCAGGAGCAGATGCAATTGTACTAGATGTAAAAGTAGGGTCGGGTGCTTTTATGAAGTCTGTTGAGCAAGCGAAGGAATTAGCTAAAACGATGGTTGACATCGGAGAAGCATTAAACAGAAAGACAGTTGCAGTTATTACCAATATGGATCAACCACTAGGACATGAAGTAGGTAACGCAAATGAAATTAGGGAAGCAATAGAAGTATTAAGTGGAAAGGGTTCACAAGATGAAGCTACTGTAGCATTAACCATAGCATCTTATATGACAATGTTAGGTGGCGCATTTGAAGATTTTAATACTGCATATAGTGAACTGAGCGAGATCATCAAGTCTGGAAAAGCCATAGAAAAGCTAAAAGAAATGATTAGAATACAAGGTGGCGATGACACTGTCGTTGATAATCCAAGTAAACTTCCAAATGCAAAGTACCACATCGAGGTAAAAGCAACAGAGAGCGGATATATAAACGCTATTAACGCAGAAAGTATTGGAATCTCAGCAATGCTATTAGGAGCAGGACGAAAAACGAAAAGTGATGTAATAGATTATGCAGCAGGAATAACGATTAATAAGAAAATTGGTGATAAGGTTGATATCGATGAAACATTATGCATCTTGCATACGAATTTAAAAGAAAATAAGCAAGCAGAATTAACAGCTAAAGGGGCATTTTTCATCAGTGAAACGAAACCAGAGCCAGTAAAACATATATATGAAATTATAGCATAGAAAATAGACCCTTATTGGAAGGGGTTATTTTTTTTAGGTGAAGTAAATAATAATTCACTAACCTGTTTTATTATTTATACGCTGTGTATTTTGCTATTAAACGCAGGTAAATGGATATGAAGATCATATACAAAAATGATATTGCAAGTGATATAATATACATGTATTTCCAAAAAAGAACTGTAGGTAGAAGAAATGATAACAGGAGAACTTAAAGGTAAGATAGATAGGGGAGATTTTTTGGACGGGTGGTGTTACAAATCCGCTAATAATGTCGTTTTAGAATTTCTAAGAGATGAAACATTAAATATTAACCAAATGGAATTTGTTAAACTTATTGTGAATTACATTATTGATAATAGAATTATGGATATGACTATGTTTGAGAGATATCGGGTCAATAAGTTTGGGAGCGCATAGTAGGCTTGCTCAAAGATAAAAAAGATGTTGTTCAAAATTTGATAAAAAAAGTCAAGCATGTTAATGATAATGCTGATGAGATTATTGCTTAACATTATTTTCAAAAATGAATTCAAAGAATGGAGCAATAGATTTTAATGAATAAGGATTATATAGGGTAGGTGATATACTCACCTACCCTATATAAAAATTTATACATTAGGAATGTTTTTCCCATAAAATATTTCAGTCATTTCTCTATTTAACTTTTGTATAATCGCTTCTTTTTCTTTTTTCGTTAAATCATTTTCATTAATGTCAAATAAATAATTGTCGAGTTTAATATCGTTTAGTTTCATCTTTGTGTGAAATATATTGGATTGGAAGATATTCATATCAATTAAACTATATCGATCAATTGTCCTTTTGGCAATAAAATTTTGGATAGAATTAATTTTATGATCAATAAAATATTTTTTACCGCTAACATTTCTTGTGAAGCCTCTTACCTTATAATCTATGGTGATAATATCAGAATCAAAGCTATCTATTAGATAATTTAATGCTTTTAATGGAGAGATTGTCCCACAAGTAGCAACATCAATATCGACTCTAAAGGTACTGATATCGTTTTGAGGATGGCTCTCGGGGTATGTGTGTACTGTTACATGACTTTTGTCTAAATGACCTACAATGTTTTCACGCGTTGGTGTGATAATGCCTTTATTGCATGATGGATCAAGAACATATAGAGGAACTTCCTCTTCAGAAATGAGTAAAGTGACACTTGCACCCTGTGGATCATAATCTTGTTTTGCAACATTTAGTACACTTGCGCCTATTGTTTCAGTTACATTGTTCAATATATTCGTTAATCTTTCAGAATTATATTGTTCATCAATATATTCAATATATTTTTTTTGGTCTTCCTCTGTTTTTGTATAACAAATATCATAAATATTAAAGCTCAATGATTTTGTTAAGTTGTTGAAACCATATAATTTTAGTTTGTTTTTTGCGTATTTTGCCAATTATCATTCCTCTTTTCCAATTAAAATATTATTTATATTAAAAACAAATTACTGATAGGAAATTATATTCTAAAATATAGTGTGAAACATGGTTTGAAAAGACTATTTTACAATTATACTATATCTATTATTAAAAATTTTAACTAAAATGTCAAGTATAAAAAACATGGGTTTTTGTTACATTTTCAATGAAATATGCATTAATGGAGGGTCTGAAAATATTACCGAGGAAATAATATCTAATCAATGTCTTTAATATGCGTGAGTTAAGCGTGAAAATATTCATAAAAACATAAATATCTTTTAGGGAAATTTTAAAATACTCAAATTTAACATGAATGAAGAGAGGGGGCGAAATATTATGGCAAAAAATATGGTATACTGTAATAATAACAATTTCATTTTAACTTATACAAGTATGGAGATGATGATATGAAGATGTGTTCTATGTGCAAAAAAAATATAGCGATTGTGTTTGCATCACAAATTGAAAATGGAAAATCTGAGATGAAGGGTTTATGTATAGAATGTGCAAAAAAGATGGGTATTCCTGTCATAGATCAATTGATGCAACAAACTGGCATATCAGAAGAAGATGTTGGAAATCTAGCAGAACAAATGAAGGATATGTTTGAAGATATGGATATGGAAGCATTAGAAGGGGATAATCCATTTGTGAATATGATGAATGGTTCATTTCCATTCATGAAAGATGTGAACCATCAAACAGAGAAGGAAGATACGAAGGACTATGTTGCGCATGATAAAGGGAAATCCAATAACGAGATAAATAATAAAAAATCTATAAAGAAGAAAAAACATTTAGATCAGTATGGGATAAATTTAACGCAAAAAGCAAAAAACAATGAAGTAGATCAAGTGATTGGAAGAAATAGAGAAATCGATCGGGTCGTACAAATATTAAACAGGCGTACCAAAAACAATCCTGTACTTATTGGCGAACCAGGAGTTGGAAAAACGGCGATTGCAGAAGGATTAGCTGTGCGCATTGCGAATAAACAAGTGCCAACAAAACTTTTTGATGCAGAAATTTATCTTTTAGACCTTACGGCTGTTGTAGCAGGGACACAATTTAGAGGACAGTTTGAAGGACGAATGAAGTCAATCATAAAAGAAGCAATGGATTGTCAAAATATTATCCTAATCATTGATGAAGTACACAATATTATGGGTGCAGGGGAAGTTCATGGCGGAGTCATGAATGCTGCAAATATTTTAAAACCTGCTCTTGCAAAAGGGGAAATACAAGTGATTGGGGCAACAACTTTTGAAGAATATAGGAAACACATAGAAAAAGATACGGCCCTTGAACGGAGATTTCAACCTGTGTTGGTGGAAGAACCTACCATAGGCGATACGATAGAAATCTTAGAAGGGATTAAAAAATATTATGAAGATTATCATGAAGTGAAAATATCTACAGGAGTCATTGAAGCTGCTGTAAATTTATCTGAACGATATATTACAGATCGGTTTTTACCGGACAAGGCAATTGATGTAATGGATGAAGCGGGTTCTAGGGTAAATTTAAAAAATCAAGGGTTGCTAGAGATGGAAGCCTTGAAAGAAGATTTTAAAAAAATTCAAGAAGCTAAAGAAGAAGCAGCATTTGGTAATGACTATGAAAAAGTTGCGAAATGTAAAATGGAAGAATTTAAAATTCAAGAAAAGATAAATGAAATAGAAAAAGAATGTAAGGCAGAGATTACAGTAGAAGATGTGGCAGCTGTTATTGAATCTTGGACAAAAATTCCAGTTCAAAGTATCACACAAGAGGAAGCAAAAAAACTTTTAAATCTGGAAGAACGATTGCGTAGACGGGTTATTGGGCAGCAAAAGGCTATTGTAAGCTTAGCAAGAACCATACGACGTAATCGATCAGGTTTTAGAAAAAAGAAAAAACCCTCTTCCTTTATTTTTGCAGGACCTACTGGGGTAGGAAAAACAGAATTGGTTAAGACTTTGGCTTTTGAACTTTTTGGTAGTGAAGAAGCGATGATTCGTGTGGATATGTCTGAATATATGGAAAAGCATACGGTTTCTAAGCTAGTGGGAGCACCTCCAGGATATGTAGGATACGATCAAGGGGGACAGCTTACGGAAAAAGTAAGAAGAAAACCTTACTCAGTGATTCTCTTAGATGAAATTGAGAAAGCCCATCCAGATGTGTTTAACATGTTACTCCAAATTCTTGAAGATGGTAGACTTACAGATAGTCAAGGAAGACTGGTATCCTTTGAAAACACGGTGATTGTTATGACATCTAATGCAGGGACGAATTTAAAATCTAATGGTATTGGCTTTGGTAGTGACGGAGATGATGCCTTAGAAGGTCATGTGCAGGATGCACTTCGAGAAATTTTTAGACCAGAGTTTTTAAATCGAGTAGATGAAACAGTTGTGTTTACAAAATTGAAAAAAGAAGAGCTGAGAAAAATTATTGAGCTTATGCTTCAAGAAGTAAAGGATGAGGCAAAAGAAAAAAGCATTCATATAGAAGTTTCAGATAAAGCAAAAGGTTTTTTACTTAAAAAAGGGTATGATGAAAAATATGGTGCAAGGCCTTTAAGAAGAACTATTCAAAGGTATGTTGAAGATGAAATTGCCGAAAAATATCTATTAGGAGAGATCAAAGAAGGTGCAAATGTAAAAATAGAACTAGAAGATGAAAAGATTGTATTAAAATCCATCATAAAAAATATACTTGATAAATAAGAACGAAAAACAATCCGAAAAAATGATTTTGGATTGTTTTTTTATTTTTGAAATACACATAATAATCTTAGGATTAGGATAAAAAGAATGAGTAGGGATGTTAAGAAGGGATGGATAAGGTTGTGAAGAAGATTATTTGTGTGATATGTATGTGTTTATTGATTGTTTGCGGATGTGTCGAAAAAGAATCTATAGGAAATAGTATTTCTAAGGATGCTCAGACTGCGATTTATAATGCAACTATGAAACGAGATATTTTGTGTATGATGATGGCTTATCCACAGTATATTACAAATGTAGAACAGAGAAATAATGGGGATGTCTATGTGGTAATGAAATCGAACAAAAAAATACTTTATGACGATAAAAAAGAAAAGAATATTCAAGAAAAATTAAACAATCCAGATCTGCAAGATATGATGGAACAAATTTATCCACTCACAGATATTAATAGATTGATGGAGAAAGATTTTGACCCTGGACGTATTCGGGTATATCCATTATTAAAAGAGGTATATGGAGTCTCAAAAGAAAAGGTCACATCGAATCTTACAAATGTAAAAATTGGATATAAAAATTACCCTTTTAATCAAAATAATAAAGCTGCTGATGCACTAAAATCAGCTATAAAAGAGCTTACGGCATTGACACAAACCAAGAATGGGATCTATTCATTTATCTATCCCATAAGTGGTACTTTCAACTATCGATGTATTGCAGGAGCCAATCGATTAAGCCCACATTCCTTTGGAACTGCAATTGATCTTTCAAGAGATCAAAGAGATTATTGGAAATGGACTTCAAAAGAAGAAGGTGAGAAGCGATTGGTATCCTACCCAAGAGAAATTGTAAAAATATTTGAGAAGCATGCTTTCATTTGGGGTGGTAAATGGGCGCATTTTGATATCTTGCATTTTGAATATAGACCAGAGTTGATTTTAAAGGCTCGTTATTTTTCAGATAAAGGACATGTAAAAAAAACATGGTACGATGGGATACCTTCTACAAATGAATCGGTTAAAGAAATGATTGCGTTAATTGATAAAGTGTTGAAATAAAATAATTTCGAAAAAGTATTCAATAATCATGAAAAAGAATGTATAATGGAATAAGTGAAATAAAAATTGCACACTGTTTTGTGCAATTTTTTATTGAAAAGAAATAGAGAGGAGGACGTTATACAAATACTGTTGTATAACAAACGAATATTGATTACAGTTACAGGTCTAGGACTTAGGTTTGGAGATAAAAAATTATTTGAAGATGTAAATGTGAAATTTACACCAGGAAATTGTTATGGTGTAATCGGTGCAAATGGTGCAGGAAAATCAACTTTCTTAAAGATTTTATCTGGTGATATTGAAGCAAATGAAGGGGATGTATCTATAACACCAGGCGAAAGACTAGCAGTACTAAAGCAAGACCATTTTGAATTCGATGAATGTATTGTTTTAGATACGGTAATCATGGGACATAAAAGACTTTATGAAATTATGAAGGAAAAAGATGCATTGTATCAAAAAGAAGATTTTAGTGAAGAAGATGGCATCAAGGCATCTGAACTTGAAGGAGAGTTTGCAGAACTCGATGGTTGGGAAGCAGAAACAAATGCAGAAAAGCTATTAATGGGTCTAGGAATTCATAAAGATTTACATTTAAAAACGATGAAAGAATTAGAGGGTGGAGAAAAGGTAAAAGTTTTACTAGCTCAAGCACTCTTTGGAAATCCACATATTCTTTTACTAGATGAGCCTACAAACCATTTAGATTTTAAAGCCATTAGCTGGTTAGAAGAATTCTTAATAAATTATCAAAATACAGTAATCGTGGTATCCCATGACAGACATTTCTTGAATAAAGTTTGTACACATATGCTAGATATTGATTTTGGTAAAGCAAAATTATTTGTTGGGAATTATGATTTTTGGTATGAATCTAGTCAGTTAGCATTAAGACTTATGAAGGATCAAAACAAGAAAAAAGAAGAGAAAGTTAAAGAACTACAAAGCTTTATTGCGAGATTTAGTTCAAATGCTTCTAAAGCAAAGCAAGCCACTTCAAGGAAAAAACTTTTAGATAAGATTAATATAGAGGATATAGAGCCTTCAACAAGAAGATATCCTTTTGTTGGATTTACACCAGAGCGAGAAGCTGGAAAGGATATTCTAACAGTGGATGGAATCAGTAAAACTATAGATGGTATAAAAGTTTTAAATAATATTTCCTTTACGTTAAATAAAGGGGACAAAGTGATCATCCTTGGAAGAAATGAGATCGCAAGAACGACCCTATTTAAAATTCTAATGGGTGACATGGAACCAGATGAAGGATCATTTAAGTGGGGAATTACGACGAGTAGAGCACATTTTCCAAAAGATAATGCAGCGTACTTTGAAGATGTCGATTTGAATTTGGTAGATTGGTTAAGACAATATTCAGAAGAAAAATCAGAATCCTTTATCAGAGGGTTTTTAGGAAAAATGTTATTCTCTGGAGAAGAAGCTTTAAAAATAGTAAAAGTACTTTCTGGAGGGGAAAAAGTAAGATGTATGTTCTCAAAATTAATGCTTTCCCTTGCGAATGTGTTAATTCTTGATGAACCAACAAATCACTTAGATTTAGAATCTATTCAATCTGTAAATAATGGATTGGTAGCTTTTTCAGGAACGATGCTATTTACATCACATGACCATAAGTTTATTCAAACCATTGCAAATCGCGTGATTGAAATAACACCTAAAGGGATTGTAGATAATCAAACTACTTTTGATGAATTCCTAGAAAATGAAGAACTACAAGATGAAATTGATAAAATGTATCCATAAATTTTCATTAGATCACCCTTTTTATATTTAAATATGAAGGGGTGGTTTTGTATTATAAAATAATATTTTATAATAGGTAGAAAATGTTGTATAATTAAAGAAATTGATAAAATTTGTGATTGCTTTTAAATTGAGATATGTACATAAAAGGCGAAACCATAGGATGAAGTGTATAAAGGTAGGAATTATATTAAGCTTTGGACTATTATTATGTGCAATTAGTATTGTCTTATCAGTGAATGCAAATATAGGTCTTGGACCATGGGCTGCATTTCATGTAGGGATTATAAAACATATACCCATTACATTAGGAGCGGTCCAAATCCTAACGAGACTTATTATTGTTGTATTTACTACAATAATGGGACAAATTCCAAAATTAGGAACCATTACAAATATGATTCTTATAGGTGTATTTATAGATATGATTAATAAGTTGCAAATCATTCCTCAAAGTAGCCATTTAGGAACAGGGATTTATGTTCTTGGGATAGGGTATACAGTTCAGGGGATATTTGAATTATTTCATTTTGATACCCATAAAATTGTGCATAGATCAATTTTAGATGAGTATGAATTTTTAATGCATAGGTTCATTCGAAATATGGATATGGAAAATAATAATTAGAAGATAGCATCTGAATAGGATGAATTATATATTTTAGAAAGAGTATATAGTAAATATAGAACACGATCAAAGTGGATCATTTATGCTACTATGTATTGGGGTGCTGTAATGTTTTTATTTTATAAAAATTATTTTCAAACTGTATCAATGCAGGATCAACAAGAATTTTCACAACAAAAATTTGTACATAATAATTTTCGGATATTATTTTTAGCTGTTTTTTTAACGATAGAACAGGCGTATTATGGTTTTTTTGTGCGTGAAAATGGGAGCTTGATTCAAAAAATACATTTGTTGACAGCCTTGGTTATGCTTACATATGCTATGGCAAGTCTATATATACAAAAGAGAAAGCCTGTTTGTAGCGCGCGTATATTCCAAATCTATGAAGTGAGTTTTGGATTTTACGGATTTTTTATTGCAGCTATGAGGGTCTTACTAATACAAAATGACATGTTTCGATTACCAACTATATTCATTGCTGTGTTTTATGGATTTGCTGTTATTTTTTATTTTAACCCATTTGAAAGTTTTATCGTATATTCTGTTACAAGTGTATCGGTAATTTTATTCTTGCCTATATTTCAACCTACGCTTACAGTAAGTAGTTATGTGGAAGATACGGTTGCGAATGCTATGATTGCATGGATTGCTTCATTCATCAACTATTATAAGTATGTAAAAGAATTTATCAATCAAAAAATTATAGAAACAAACAACCAAGAGCTTAAAGCAAAAACGGAGCAAATACAAAAAATGAACGAAAAATTGACGGAATTTTCAATAAAAGATGGACTAACAAATATTTATAACAGGCGAAAATTGAATGAAGTTTTAAAATATGAGTATAATAGAGCAAAAAATGACAACAAAGGGCTTTCGGTTATGCTACTAGATTTAGATCGGTTTAAATCTGTTAATGATACATATGGACATAATGTTGGGGACAAAGTGTTAATTGAGATAGCGGATTTATTAAAAAGAAATGTTAGAAATCGTGATACGGTAGGTAGATGGGGAGGCGAAGAATTTCTAATTATTTGCCCTGAAACAAATATAAATCAAGCATTAGATTTGTCAGAAAAATTAAGAAAAAGAATTGAGAAACATAAATTTCAAGAAATTAATTGTAGAACGAGTAGTTTTGGGGTATCAATCTACAAAAAAGGAGATGCTATTGAGGATATCATAAAAAGAGCGGATGAAGGATTGTACAAAGCAAAAGAAAATGGAAGAAATCGGGTTGAGATCTCTATTTAATGTATTTTTCTAGAATGCTCTCTGCATATTTATATATGAAGGGGGTTTTTTCATTACAGAAAATAATGCAATAAGAGAGGAAAAAGATTTAATCATGTAGAATTGTATAGAAAAGAATATGAAGATAATAGGAGGAAATACTGTATGGCTATAAGAGAAATATTGTTATTAGGAAATGAAAATTTATACAAAATAGCTAAAGAAATTGCAAAAGAAGAAATTGAAAAAGCAAAGGCAGTTGTTGAAGATTTACATAATACAATGATGCATTTTAGAGAAAAATATGGTTTTGGTAGAGCCATAGCAGCACCACAAATTAATGAACTTTATAGGGTGATTTACATGAACTTTGATGGTAAATCAATAGCTTTTATAAACCCAAAACTTGAAGCTATTGGAGATGAAAAATTTGTGATGTGGGATGATTGCATGAGCTATCCAGGAGTAGAGGTAAAGCTATATAGATATAAAAAAGTGAGGGTTTATTATAAAGATTTAGAATGGAATGATTGTGTTGTTGAATTTGAAGGGGACTTAGCAGAATTGATACAGCATGAATATGATCATTTGGATGGGATATTAGCTGTGCAAAGAGCCATAGACAACAAATCATTGAGAATTAACAAAAATAAAGCTGGTTGTTTTTAGTAAAGGTTGCATCTTGGGAGGAACTGCAGCAGCGTTAGTGACTATTTTTTTTGCGTTAGTTTAAAATCATTTTAAAACTTGGGGGCAATTAGCATGGAAGATAAAAAAATAAAATACAAAATAGTACGCCCTAAAATACCAAAGGAACTAGATTTATTTTACTTTTCTAATGAACCTATTCAAAATGAAGATACTTTCTGTATGAGCATTGTTTCTGATTGCTCTATTGAAAATCAAACGGCTAAAAAAGTAAGCTTCAAACAGATGATATTTAGGAATGTTACCTTTAAAGAAGTATCATTTGAATGTATCGATTTAACAGATGTTAGATTTGAAAACTGCGATTTATCGAATGTAGACTTTTGTGGAGCGATCATCCATAGAGTAGAGATGATAAATTGTAAGATTTTAGGGATTAATTTGAGTGAATCAACCTTACAAAATGTAGTGTTGGAGAATTGTAATGGCCGTTATGCTTTTTTCAGATTTACAAAATGTAAGCAGGTGGATTTTGTAAATTGTTTATTGAATAATGCTGATTTTCAAGAAGCTAATTTTACTAAGGTTGAGTTTGATCATTGTAATTTAGAACAGTCCCAAATATCAGGAACAAAATTAAAAGGAATAGATTTTAGTAATTGTGAAATAGAAGGAATAGGCGTAAGAATAGATGATTTATATGGGGTTATTGTTTCACCTATACAAGCAGTTTCTGTTTCAAAACTTCTAGGGATTATTATAAAAATATAGATGGATACATAGAAAATTGCAATTATATCTCATCTAAGCAACGTATAAAATTTGAAGACTATTCATTAAATGATGTGGTTTATGCAATAGATAATTTATAAGTATATATAGCTAAATACGATTGAAAAGTGAAGAGATGAAAAAGTTTAAGTTTTTCATCTCTTTTTAATTGAGTTTGTATATTTAAACGGTTTCATTACATTTGATAAGAAGGTGTTCCCATCTTCTATCTATTTCTCTTTGAAAATCTTCTAGTAGATGATTATTTTCTTTTTTGAATAAATGATTAAATCTTCCTTGAAGTTTTAAAAATTCTTCAATAGGTAGTTTGGTTTTGGGCGTGTATGTGCAGCCATAACTTGCGTAAGATCTTTTCTAAATTGTTGCTTATCCAGGGGAAACTTTTCCTACAGGCAGCTTCAACGCCACTCATTGTAGCACCAGTATTTTCAAAGGCATTATGAATAAATGAGTCCTTCCATGCAGTGTATGGATACATGAATGAAGAAACTTCTAAACAGCCTGTTGCGCAACCTATGATTGCATGATCTTCTGGTTTGTTCATTGCTTTTTTTTAGTTATAAGCCATTTTTGCATCTTCTATTCTCAGACATCAAAGTATCCATATGTTTCTAAAACTTCGTTTGTTTCTACTATATTTAACAAATTACTATAGATTGGTTCCACATCATTAGGATTAAGATCCCGTTCACTAAGATCATAAATATAATTGATTAATTTTGGCTTTTCTTCCTATGGATTTTTCAAATTCTTTTATAAGAAGGGGGGGAGTTTTGCGTCGATTGAAATCTAATGTTTTATATTTATTGGATTGAAATTTGCTCATGTATAGTAAATAAATCTCCTATAAACAGAATGAATGAGTAGCTTCTCAATAATACGGAAATACTATTTAAAAGGCATAGCATAAGGAGGTATGAGGATGAAAGAATCTCATAACGGTTTGACGGCAGGGCAATTAGCCATGATGGCACTTGGGACAGTGGTTGGAGGATCTTTTTTTCTTGGGTCTTCTGTAGCGATTCGTGCAGCAGGACCTGCTGTTGTCATTTCGTATATACTTGGAGGTATTTTAGTGTATTTTATTCTTTTTGCTTTATCGGAGATGACAGTAGCAGATGCACCTCCAGGATCTTTTAGAACCTTTGCTGAGAAAGCATATGGTCCAGGGGTAGGGTTTGTAGTAGGCTGGGTCTATTGGACGGGAATTGCCTTAGCCATGTCTAGTGAAGCAACAGCGGTATCTATTTTTCTGAAAGGTTGGATACCTAATATTTCTTTACCTTTAATTGGTTCAATTATTATTATTGTTGTTACACTGCTTAACTTACTAGGAGCTGATAAATTAAGCAAATTAGAAAGTGGCTTAGCTATCATTAAACTTTTGGCGATTGTTGGATTTATTGTATTAGGAATCATGTTGATTTTTGATATTGGCTTAGATGCACCAAAGATTGGAATGGGTGCTTTGCAGCAAGAATCTTGGTTTTCTGGCGGAATTTTAGGGATTGCTGGAAGTATGCTGATTGTTATGTTTACATATGCTGGATTTGAAATCATTGGTTTAGCAGCTTCTGAGACTAGTAATCCTCATAAGACAGTTCCAAAAGCAATAGCTTATACTGTAATCATTTTAGTAGGACTATATGTAGCAGCTATTATGGTGCTTTTACCATTAATCCCTATTAGTCAGTTTACAGAAGAAAAAAGTCCAATGGTATTGGCATTGACAAGGTGGAACCTAGGTTGGGCTGGAAGAGTAATGAATGTGGTATTAATAACGGCTATCCTTTCTACTATGTTAGCAGCTATGTTTGGTCTCGGTAGGATGATTCGCTCTCTTGCAGATGAAGGACATGCTCCACTATGGCTAAAAGATAAAGGGGATATTCCTTATAGAGGGATTATTTTCTCAGGGGTTGCAATGCTTTTAGGATTATTTTTCGGCTTTGTGTTACCAGAGAAAGTGTATATTTTTCTAGTTAGCTCAGGTGGATTTGCGCTACTGTTTACGTATTTAGTGATATTGGCTACACATCATAAATTTCGAAAGAAAAATGGTTGTCCACCAAATGGGAAATGCCAACTACCAGGTTATCCGTTTTCTTCGTGGATAGCAATGTTAAGTTTAATGGGTATTATACTGAGCATGCCCTTAGTTGAAGGACAAGGATATGGGTTGATAGCAGGTGTTACATTGGTATTACTATATACAGCATTATATTTTGTGAAGAAATACTTTTCAAAAAATTTAAAAGAGGGTATCTATAAAGATAAAGTTTCAAAATCTATCAAGCCAATAAGAATAATTATTCCTAAAGCGCATATGGAAACTTCAGAAGAGTTAATTCCTGATAAAATAAAGCGAGAAGAAAAAAAGAAAAAACAATAAAATGATGATTTTTTCTACATACGATTAAGAAGAGTTGTGTTTTAAATTTATGATACCTCCTTGGGAATAAGATGTTAAAAGCACAAAACCAAAAAACTTTAGAATTTAATCTACCAACAGCTTTTGCATAATTATAATTCTAATTTCCATAATTATAAAAAATATCAAGCGATTAAATCCACACTAAATAAGAAAGAACCCTTTATGGAAAGATGGAAGAAGTGGAATATCTTACGCTCAATCTTTTTTGGGGGTAAAGGCTATTATAGTGAACTTCGCTTTGTTCTTGTAAAATACCAAGGGAAGTGCACTATTCTCGTATCAACAAAACTTGATTTAGGCCCAACAAGTATGATAGAACTTTATGCCTATCGTTTCAAAATCGAATGTACTTTTAGAGAACTGAAACAGGTGATAGGTGGATTTAGTTATCAATTTTGGTCTAAGTCAATGCCAAAACTAAAAAGATATTTAAAGCACATCCTATTAAGGAAATAACATCACAAAAAGATAAAGAACTGGTTTTGCTGTATAGTATTATCTGTACGATCAATATATTATAAAAAAGATAAAATACATATTACGCAATAGTAGAATAATACAAAGATGATTGATATCATAGGAGGGGGTTAACATGGATTTAGAGAGTGCAAATGGTAGTGCGGGACTTTACAATTTAGAACTTTGAACGAGATTTAACCCTATAGTTGGACCAAGTGATTATAAAGATGCAGAACTTGAGAACTACACCAAATAAGAAACAAAAGGGACAGTTGGGCTTTTCTTTGAATCAAAACACCTTATAGCATTATTTTGAATCTTTAAAAGCTGGCTCATTTTATACCGAATTTTGGGTAAAAATTCAAATAACTTATACTCTGATTCAATATCATTGATAATATACTGAATGCTATCATCATCAAAAGGCATATGTCGATCGATGGTTTTAATATGTCATTATTCTTTTGATAGCTCAATATCACCAGAAATAGTTTCAATCTTTATTATACTTTGAATCTCATTAGCCTCTACAGTATTTCCTACTACATAATCTTTATTTATCTCTCCTTCTATCGTGAGGGGAAATGCGCATTGAATACTTCCCGAAACAGTTTTTGATTCTAAGCGAAACTGAGCACTTTCAGGAAGTTTTATTTGAACATCCCCTGATATAGATGAAACCGATATATTATCATCTAGTTTTTTTACTTTTACGGATAAATCACCAGAGGTAGTATCTACATCTAACTTTCCTATAAAATTATCTATATCAATATTACCTGATGTGGTATTCCAATCTAATGACCCTTCAAAGCGATCTATATGAACATTCCCAGAAGTAGTGTCCAAACTTCCTTTCTTTACAATTATTGTATTTCCTTCTATTTCTCCTGATACAGTTGAAAATTTCCCATTTTCTATTTGAACATCTGAAAGATCAATATCTCCTGATACGGTTTCTATCTCCATATTTTTTGCATAATCTTTTGGTATATACACATCAAGTTTTAACACAGAGGGCTTTTTAAAAAAATTTTTAATTTCTATTGAAAAAGCTTTTTCATCTTCTCTATGAATGAGTAATTCTTTATTTTTCTTTTCCACATTTAATTGGGGAGTCTTTCTAGTTATTTCTCCATAAAAATGAATTTTTACATCTTTTCTATCTTCTGAAATCAACTGCACATCGGTAATTGTCATATCAATATGAATCTTTTTAATATCATCTAGCTTCACGTTTTTTGTAAGATCAATATCTTTTCTCTCAATATTTATAATGTTATCTCCTGATTGAATAAACAATGCCCCCGAAATTCCAAAAGATACAAGCATAATAACAAATGTAACCAAAATTATTTTTTTCATATTTTTATTCATTTTGCACCCTCCCGAAGTAGATTTCTAAATAAATTCTTAATCATTTTTGAATTCATCTTTAAATACTTTATAGTAATCTTATAAATCCATTTTGTAAGATAGCAATTTCCTATCATAAAAAGAATTCAAAGAGCAGTTAAACCAATCCAAAAGAATATGCTTGCTACAGGGTTTGAAATCATTACCAGATGCCTAAATATTCTTGGTTGTTAATCATAGTCAATCCTTTCATATAAGTATATTTTGTGGAGAAAATATTTTAACTTATTTTAAAGGATTCGGCTATGTTTTTTTGAATGTGTAAATATATGGGTATTAACTATGGATACGTTAGGTATATTAGGATGCGTTTAGTCTTTTGGTTTAAGCAACAAAAGACAAGAACGCAAGAGAAAAGAATTTTATAAAATAGTATATTTCTTTAATGATAATGGCTTAAAATACGTTGCTAAAAACTCGTAATGCAGATAGAAGAAGAATACCAGAAAACCGTATGAGGGAAAACTTCACGTACGGTTTGATGAGGAGATGGGGGAAGAGATTAAATCAAATCCACCGTTTTACTCTATAATATTTTTACAGTGTTGTGTCGGTTTAAAAAAATTGTGAAATTGATGCATATATGTTAAAATATATTAAAGTGTTAAAAATTAAGAAAAATAAAATAATTCTATATATAACATAATATAGAATAATTATGTTGTAAAAAGTAGAAAAATATCTAAAACATAATGTTTTTTAAGGGGATTGCCATCTGGTAATAGGGAATATTAAATCTTTTTTGATGAAAAATATATGTGTGTTGTGATTAGAGAAGGTCGAATAATTGCATGAAAGATATGCATGACTTGCAAAACGGTTATTGTATAAAAAAATACGTATTTATACATAAGGGAGGTATTTTTCAATATATGAATAATGCGTATGTTTTTTAGATGGATAGTTACGAAATTAACTATAAAAATATGAATGAAGGGGGATGGATCATAAGCGTATTAGGTACATATTGTAAAAATGAGAAAAAAATTCACTGAAAATTTTAAGGGGGAAAAGAAAATGAAAAGAAAATTTAAATTATTAGCGTTATTAACAGTATTTGTTATGATCATTGGATTATTTGTTGGATGTAGCAGTAATACTGATGAAAAAGCGAATGACGATGCGAATAAACCAGCAGAGCAAGTTTTTGTAAATATAGGAACAGGTGGAACAGCTGGAACATATTTCCCATTAGGGGGTGCTTTTGCTGAAATATGGAATAATAATATCGAAGGGATTAATGCAACTGCACAAAGCACCGGAGCTTCAGTAGCAAACATTAACTTATTGAAAGACAAAAAAGTTGAAGTTGTCATTGTACAAAATGATGTTGCTTGGTACACAGAGAACGGAGAAGTTATGTTTAAAGATGGAAAATATGAAGATATCAGAGGATTAGTTACTATGTACTCTGAGCCACTTCAAGTTGTTACAACAGATTCAAGTATAAAATCAGTAATGGATTTAAAGGGTAAGAGAGTAGCAGTTGGAGCGATTGGTAGTGGGGTTGAAGCAAATGCTAGACAAATCATAGCAGCTGCTGGACTTGATTTTGAAAAAGATATCGATGCAAAATTCTTATCATTTGGAGAAGCATCAACGGGTTTAAAGGATAAGCAAGTAGATGCAGCATTTTTAACAGCAGGAATCCCTACGGCTGCCATTCAAGACCTTGGTGCACAACATGATGTCTTTGTAGTACCTGTAGATGGTGAAATTGCAGACGCATTATTAGAGAAATATAAGTTCTTCACAAAATTCACAATACCTGCAAATACTTACAACGGTCAAACAGCAGATGTACAAACATTAACAGTTAAATCTATGTTAGCTGTAAATGCTGAATTGAATGAAGATTTAGCATATCAATTAGTAAAGACGATCTATGAAAATCATGATAGAGTCGTTGCAGCACACAATGTTGGAAAATATATTACAGAAGATACAGCATTAGATGGTATGTCAATTAAATTACATCCAGGTGCTGAAAAATACTTTAAAGAAAAAGGATTACTAAAATAAGGAGTTTGAAGACAAGTGTGGGACTTTCAAAATGAAAGCATCTTTGGGAAAAAAATAGTTATTGCATGCATTTTATGCATAGGATTGATTGTATTATGTTCAAAAAGCTTTTTGAAAGAAGAGAAAGTATTGATCGTTGAAGATCTTGATAAAAAGATGAAGACAGAGTATGTCCTTCCAGATAAAACTTTTACTTTGGGATATATTCACTCTGTTTTACTAACGCCAGCAGAGGAATATTTCAAAGTAGAGGATGATAATAATCTAATGCTTTACAAAACAATCTATGAATCCTTTGGTGTGGGACTGCCATTTTCTCAGGAAAAATGGGAATTTGACATAAAGAATGGGAAATTTATATTGAATATAAAAAGGTCTTGCGATTTAATTCATTTAAGAGTGTCTCCCATTCCAAAGCATTGGTTAAGCATAGGAGAAGATCGATATGAATTGATTAACTTAGTGAAAGAACCAGAAGATCTAGTCAAAATATATGCTGTTGATCAGTGGGGTTTTAAGGTAGGGAAACAATTTTATAAGGTGTTTTAAAGTATATCTAATGCTCAAACCTCTTTTGATAAAAGAGGTTTGAGGATTATTTCAAGTTTTCATATTAATACGAAGAAATAGATGTGATTATTCTAATGACAAGATAGACTATTGAGAAGGGAGCTCGATTATGTCTGAAAAAAAACCGCTAGATATGGAATCAATTCAGGAAGTTGGAAATGCCGATGAGATTTTAAGACAATTCGATAAAGGTTCAGATTATCGTGAACTCAAAGGTTTTGCAGCGAAGATTATATCTGCTATTTTAATATGTTTTACACTTTTTCAATTATATACAGGTGTGTTTGGTGTACTAGATGCAATGTTACAAAGGGCTATACATTTGGCATTTGGTTTAAGTTTGGTGTATCTTTTGTATCCTACACGAAAGAATTGGTCCAGAGAAAAGATGCATCCTGTAGATGTGCTTTTAGCTGTTACAGCAGCATCTGTGTGTATGTATATTGTTGTATTTTATAAAGAGCTAGTGTTTAGAGCAGGAAGAGTAACGACTATTGATATGATTGTCGGGTTAATTGCTATTATTTTAGTATTAGAAGCGGCAAGACGTGTAATTGGATGGCCAATGGTTGTTATTGCAGTATTATTTATTGGATATGCCTTGATTGGACCATATATTCCTGGAAAGCTTGCACATAGAGGTGTTGATATTGAGAATTTAGTGCAACAACTATTTTTTACTACAGAAGGAATACTTGGTATACCTATAGGCGTTTCATCAACCTTTATTTTTATGTTTCTACTGTTTGGTGCATATCTTGAAAAAACAGGTATGGGTGAATTTTTTATAGACTCAGCAAATGCAATTGCAGGTTTTGCGGCAGGTGGCCCTGCAAAAGTTGCAGTAATTTCTAGTGGGTGTATGGGTACGCTTACAGGAAGTTCTGTTGCGAACGTTGTTGGAACAGGAAGTTTTACTATTCCAATGATGAAGAAATTAGGATATAAAAGTGAATTCGCTGGAGCGGTTGAGGCGACAGCTTCTACGGGGGGGCAGTTAATGCCACCAATTATGGGTGCAGCTGCATTTTTGATGGCTGAGTTTACCAATACCCCATATGTTCGTGTTATTACGGCAGCTTGTATTCCAGCTTTATTATATTACTTTGGGGTATTTGCTGGTGTACATTTTGAAGCAAAGAAGCTTGGTTTAAAAGGACTTCCAAAAGATAAGATTCCTAAATTTGCGAAGATTATGAAAGAGAGAGGACATCTCTTATTACCAATTATTCTTGTGATCTATTTATTAGTTGCAGGATACACGCCGATTAGAGCAGCATTGGGTGCAATCGCTTCATCGATTATCTGTTCTGCACTCAAGAAAGAAACGAGATTAAGCTTTAGGGATATTATTGATGGACTTGAAAAAGGAGCTAGAACTGCATTAACGGTAGTGTCTGCATGTGCTTGTGCAGGGATTATAATAGGGGTTGTAACACAAACAGGACTAGGACTCAAAATGGGATCAATGCTAGTAAGTATCGCAAATGGGAAACTTTTACTAACATTATTCTTTACCATGGTTACTTCTTTGATCTTAGGAATTGGTGTACCGACTACAGCCAATTATGTTATAACATCTACGATAGCAGCACCAGCTTTATTAATGTTGAATGTGCCGATCTTAGCAGCACATATGTTTGCATTTTATTTTGGAATTATTGCGGACGTAACACCGCCAGTATGTCTTGCTGCTGTTGCAGCTGCAGGAGTAGCTAAGTCAGAGCCAATGCGTACAGGGATGCAAGCAGCAAGGCTTGCCATTGCAGCTTTCCTAATCCCTTATATTTTTGTATATAGTCCTCAAATGTTATTAATTGATGTAACCATTATGCAGGTTGTATTTATCGTCGTAACATCACTCATCGGAATCGTAGGTGTAGCAGCAGCATTGACAGGTTACTTTAGAACGAATATGTCAGTACTAGAACGTTTGTTATTCTGTATAGGTGGGGTATTTTTGGTAATGCCGAATATAAAATGGACTGCAATCGGTGGAGTACTTATGATAGCAGGATATTTTATTCAGGTATCTAAAATGAAAAAGGATGTCATTGCTTAACATTAGAAAGATTATTAAATTTATTGTTTTACAAATAAAAGTTTACTGTAAGTTAACTTATAGTGAACTTTTTTATTGTCCATAAAGCAGAACAAATACTTTATTTTTATTTAAATGATTGACAAAATATTTGATTGCTGATAATATTACATTATTCAAATGAACAATTAAATTGACTAGCATAAATCATGCGACTGGCGGAAGTGGAATGAACCACATGGAGCATGATTGAATAAAAGCCGACCGCCTGGGCACAAAAGTCCAGGGGGTTCTCTGTTTTTTTTGAAACCTCTTGGACTTGAGATTAAGTCAGGGAGGGATTTTTTATGTTAAGAAAAGAATGGACAGGATTTGAAGAAGGAAATTGGGTAGAAGAAGTAAATGTAAGAGAATTTATACAAAAAAATTATATTTCTTATGAAGGTGAAGAAAACTTTCTAGTAGGAGCTACACAAAAAACAGAAAAGGTTTGGGCTATTTGCAAAAAATTATGTATAGAAGAATTAAAAAAAGGGATTTTGGATGTGGATACAAAGCATGTTTCAGGGATCGATAGCTTTGCGCCAGGTTATATAGATCGGGAAAATGAGGTTATTTTAGGATTACAAACAGATGCACTGCTAAAGAGAATGGTCAATCCTTTTGGGGGAATAAGAATGGTAAGATCATCTTTAGAAGCTTATGGATATAAAATAGATCATGAAATGGATCAGGCATTTAAAAATTATAGAAAAACACATAATGAAGGGGTATTTGATGTATATACAGAGGAAATGAAAGCTGCAAGAAATGCAGGATTGCTAACAGGGCTTCCTGATGCATATGGGAGAGGAAGAATCATAGGAGACTATCGAAGAATTGCTTTATATGGTATTGAGTTTTTAATAGAGAAAAAAATGCAAGACCGTTTAAAGTTAAAAGGGAAAATGGATGAAAGATTAATAAGACAGCGTGAGGAAATAGCAGAACAAATACGTGCACTTAAGAAAATGAAAAATATGGCCAATGCTTATGGTATAGATATTTCAAAACCTGCCAAGGATGCAAAGGAAGCGATGCAATTTATATACTTTGGTTATTTGGCTGGAATAAAAGAAAATAATGGAGCAGCTATGTCTCTTGGAAGAACAAGTACCTTTATGGATATATATATTGAAAGAGATTTAAAAAATGGTGTAATCACAGAAATTGGTGCACAAGAGATTATTGACCAATTTGTTATAAAACTAAGAATGGCAAGACATTTAAGAACACCTGAATATAACGAATTGTTTGCAGGAGATCCAAACTGGATCACAGAGTCCATAGGAGGTATGAGTATAAATGGAAAGAGCCTTGTAACAAAGACATCTTATCGTTTTATGCATACACTAACAAATTTAGGATCTTCTCCAGAACCTAATATGACTGTTTTATGGTCAGAAAAGCTACCTGAGGCTTTTAAAAAATATTGTGCGAAAATGTCTATTGAGACAGACTCGATCCAGTATGAAAATGATGATCTAATGAGAGGTATTTATGGGGATGATTATGGAATTGCCTGCTGTGTTTCTGCAATGAAGATAGGAGAACAGATGCAGTTTTTTGGGGCAAGATGTAATTTAGCAAAAGCCCTTTTATATGCGATCAATGGTGGAATAGATGAAAAGAAAAAAACTTTGGTTGTACCTAAAATGAATAAAATAGAAGATGAATTACTAGACTACAAAAAAGTAAAAGAGCAGTATTTTAAAGTACTAGAATACGTGGCAGAACTTTATGTAAATACCATGAATATCATTCACTATATGCATGACAAATATGCCTATGAAGCAGGGCAAATGAGTCTACATGATACAGATGTTGATCGAATTATGGCATTTGGTGTAGCAGGTTTATCTGTTGCAGCGGATTCTCTCAGTGCTATAAAATATGCAAAAGTAAAACCTATAATGGAAAATGACATTGCGGTAGATTTTCAAATAGAAGGAAATTTTCCTAAATTTGGAAATGATGACGATAGGGTGGATGATATCGCAGTGGAAATTGTGAATAAGTTTATCAAAGAACTAAAAAAACATGAAACCTATAGAGAAGCAGAGCACACTTTATCGGTACTGACCATTACTTCAAATGTTGTTTATGGGGAGAAGACAGGGGCAACACCAGATGGAAGAAAGCAGGGAGAAGCTTTTGCACCTGGGGCAAATCCTATGCATGGTAGGGAAGAAAATGGTGCTTTAGCATCTTTAAATTCAGTAGCAAAGATTCCTTATGAATCTGTTTGTCAAGATGGTGTTTCAAATACTTTTACCATTGTACCTGAAGCTTTAGGAAAAGATGAAAATAGCAGAATTAGTAATTTAGCAAATATATTAGATGGATATTTTGGGCAAGGGGCACATCATTTAAATGTAAATGTATTAAATAGAGAAACTCTTTTAGATGCCATGGATCATCCAGAAAAATATCCTACACTAACTATTAGGGTTTCAGGATATGCGGTGAATTTCAATCGCCTTACAAGGAAACAGCAATTAGAAGTCATTAGTAGAACCTTTCACGAAAATATGGCAGTGTAGAGGTGAGGATATGATTGGGAAAATACATTCTTGTGAAAGCATGGGGCTTACGGATGGCCCAGGCATAAGATTTGTGACATTTTTTCAAGGATGCAAGTTAAGATGTGCCTATTGTCACAATCCTGATACTTGGGATTTTTATAAAGGAGAAACATTCACATCAAAGGAACTTTTAAAAAAAGTACTACGGTTTAAGCCTTATTTTGAAAAATCAGGTGGAGGAGTTACCTGCTCAGGAGGGGAACCTCTTATGCAAGCAGAATTTTTAATTGAATTTCTTAAATTATGTAAAGAAAATGGTATTCATACAGCCATAGATACTGCAGGATTTGGGAAAGGCAGCTATGAAGAAATACTAAAGTATACAGATTTGGTCATTTTAGATATAAAGCATATAAACGGAGTAGGATATAGAAAACTAACAGGTGGAAATATTTCATCATTTGAAATATTTAAAAAAGCCATAATAGATGCAAATATGAAGCTTTGGATTAGACACGTAATGGTTCCAGGCATAACAGATAGTAAAGAACATTTAGCTAGCTTGAAAAAAATAATAAAAGGCTTTAAAAATGTAGAAAAGATTGAACTTCTTCCTTACCATAACTTAGGAGAAAACAAGTATAAGGCTATGGGAATCCCTTATAAGCTAGAGGGTATAAAACCAATGAGTAGAGAAAAAACCGTAGAACTTGAAGCCTATTTAAATAACATTTAATTTAGAACGAATCCCTATAAATATCACTTCATCAAGTTTTAGCTGTAACGTGTAAAAATTTTTAGAGATAAATTAATCCAAAAATATAATGAAATACAGTATAATCCTGAATTATGCATAGGCTATATGATAAATTACTAAACACATGTATTTTGAATACTTCCAATAATTTATCACTTTCACTTAATAAGTGATAAAAAAATATATGAAAATAGCCTCAAATCTGGTATTGTAAAGTGTAAAAACAATCCAAATATAAGGGGCTATTTTCATGACTAGTGTACACGCTACAGCAACAAATTTCAATAGCAAATTTAAAATTAATTTCAACGGTGGTAATTTATCCTCTGATTCCGGATTATTACTTTACAAATCCTTCGATGAAAAACTTGCTTCACAACCTACAGTTTCTCGCTTAAATACAAAATTAGAAATAGAGTAACTAAAACAATTAACTGAAGAAATAAACGATATTATTGATAATAATTACTTTAAAAACTACACGCACTATGGAGAATTTATGTACCAAGCGAAAAGCTGGAATAAAGCACGAAGAGTAGTTGTAAAAATCGAGAGAAAAGAAGGTCAACTAGTTTATAATAAATCTATTTTGGGAAATATTCAATCGAATAGAAAGGATACCTTCGTTAGAAGGAATGAAATAGATTTATAACCTACTGTTAATAAAATTCACAGATTTTTAAGAACAAGGGATAAGTGTCTCTATTTTAAGGAATGTATTGGAAAATAATCGTAGAAAAATAGCGTTATAAGATGCTACCACAAAATACAAACACAGAAATGAAAAAACTTTAGATCATAACTGCATATTCTGTAATATGATTATTGAAATCTAAAGCTATGAATATTTCGGGAGATATTATCCCTGAATAATTATAACTAAATCACCCTTATGAGACATATCTATATAAGAAGGGGGTCATTTTTTTTGCGTTATAGAAGATACCACCGTAGGAAGACGAAAGATAGCTTAAAAGTATTTATTAGCATATTACTTATTTTTTTAGTACTTATTTATGGGAAGGATAAAAAAGATAAAATATATTGTATACAATAGTAAGATATTACGAAGATTATTTATATTTTACGTGGATTGGAGAGATACATATATGGATATTATTTTTAATTTAGGAAAAGCAAATGATATTGATGAATTAGAACAGCTTTATAATGATTTGAATGACCATTTGGCAAAAGGAGTAAACTATCCTGGATGGATAAAGGATATATATCCTGTTCGGCAAAATGCAATCGATGGAGTTAAACATGGTAATCTCTATGTATCAAAACATAATGGGAAAATCATTGGCTCTGTTATTCTAAACCATGAACCTGAACCTGAACCTGAACCTGAACCTGCATATTATAAAGCTAAATGGGAATTTGAGTCTGACTATTCAGATGTTTTTGTTGTATATACATTTGTAGTGCATCCAAAATTCTTGAAATGTGGTGTAGGCAAAGCATTAATGGATTTTTCTATTGAACACAGTATTAATTCACAAGCTAAATCAATTAGGTTGGATGTTTACGAAGGTAATATACCTGCCATTAGGCTGTATGAAAAATGTGGTTTTAAATATATTGATACAGTTGACTTGGGACTTGGAAACTATGGGTTGAACTGGTTTAGACTATATGAAAAATTACTATGAGATAATTAGTATAATCTTCTTATAATGCGAAGTTAAGGATTATTTATATTTTATGAGGTAGGTGGACTTTACATGAGAATCGAAACAACAAATAGATTAACAGAAAATCAGATGACTGAAATTCTAAATTTAGAAACAGTCGCTTTTTGTGAAGATACTTTAGAAAATCATGCTTTTTTATCAAACGAAATAAACTTTGACAAGTCATTGCAGTGCTTCTACATGGGATATGAAAATGATGAGTTGATTGCTTTTTTAACTACATTTATGCCAACTTCTTATGAAGCGGAAATATTAGCTGTTACACATCCAGAGCACAGAGGAAAAGGATATTTTAAAAAACTATTTCAGTCTGCTAAAGAAACATTAGTATTGGCAGGAATAAATAAAACTTTGTTGGTCGTAGAACCCAAAAGCAAAAGCGGTATTGCGGTCTTAAAAACTTTTGAGTGTGCGAAGTTAGCGCGTTCAGAATATAGGATGTTTTATAATGGCTCAAAAGCTTTGCCCAAATATCCGGATTTACAGTTTTTTGAGGTGAGTAATCAAAACAAAGAAATATTTGCAGAAATTACACGGGATGCTTTTCCGGACTTAGAGGAAAGCAGCAATTTTATTGATACTGTAATTTCTTCTAAAAACCGAAAGGGATATGTAGCTTACAAAGAAGGAATTCCAGTAGGCGTTTTTGATTTTAATTATGAGGAACGAAATACTTTCCTTTATGGTGTGGGGATTGCAACACCATATCGTGGAAAAGGATTAGGAAAGAAACTGGTTGGGTTTGCATTGATTGAAGGACTAAAAAAATCGGATAAAGTAGTGCTTGATGTGGATTCAGAAAATCCAACAGCTTTTAATTTATATAAGAAGTGTGGATTTCAGATTGGTTTTCAAGTTGATTATTATAGATGCGAATTTTAGTAATACTACGCCAATTGAGCATAACCTTTATTAAATTAGTACGTACTTTTATTATCTTGCGTATTGAAGCAAACTAAATTAAAATTGTAACTAAATCACCCACCTTTATCATATTTATATAAGAAGGAGGTGATTTTTTGCGTTATAGGAAATACCACCGTATAAAAACGAAGGGTAGCTTAAAAGCATTTATTAGCATATTACTTATATTTTTAGTACTTATTTATGGATTTATGTTAGTTGACCAGAAAATAAAGCCTGCATTTATAGCAATAGCGGAAGTTAACCCGTCTGTGAGCTAATGGCAACTTTTAAGGTTAAGGTGTGTTATGGGATAGAATGAGTAGTCACAGAAACTAATGTATAAAATTTAATTTTTATGCAATCCATTAAAAATCTATAAATTTTATCATTAGAGCTCATTTATATATGAAAA
>NZ_SLWV01000026.1 GCF_004345705.1 Marinisporobacter balticus | reverse complement strand
TACGGTACGATTTAAAGTCGGTGTATGTATGCATCATGTTGAATATGCTGAAATATCAAGAATTTCAGAAATGAAGTGGAGCAGACCAGGGGATATAAATAGTATTTGTAATAATGCGCATGTAGTTTTTATTAGGCGGATAAGATTTATAGCTAGCGAGATTAATTTGCTAATCTAGCTAGCTCATCAGTAAAAATTTAATTATGAAAGATTTTGTCAGCAGATTGAGACAGATAATTTTATCTGCCTTTTGCTATTTTTACATAAGCCTTGTTATATAAAGCAATGTCCTAAATTGATTTTGAAAAATTACTAATTGCTTTTATAATTGCTTGAGCCATTTCTTTAGGGGATTCTCTTTCTTTATTGTCTATCCATTTAGATAATACATTCCAAAGACCACCTATGTTATAAAGGCCTATATATTCTTCTTCAATATGGTTATCGTAATCGTGCCATTGAACTTCTGAAAATTTATTTATATCAGGTATAAATGAATTTATTTGTTCCATGATCAAGTAAAATAAATTATTTTGTTTAAGTAATTCTAATTCCTTAATATGTTTATTCCAAAATTCAAAATAATGAATAAGTGTGCTATTAAAAGAGAAATCAGTATTTTCTTTTATAGATTTTATATAGTCTTCGAATAAATAATAAGTATATTTAGATAGTAGATCTTCTTTAACTTTAAAATTGCGATAAAATGTTCTTCTTGATAACTGTGCTTTATCGGCTATTTCTTTAACTGTAATAATAGAGTATGGTTTTTCTTTCATTAAATCAAATAGGGCTTCAATTAACCATTTCTTAGATTGTTCAGCAATTCGATTTGTTTTTTGTTTCAAAGTATCCCTCCTAAAGTGTCACAATTTCTTTTATATGTAGCACTTATCTAAATCGTATTGATATTATTTATAAATGTATTATACTATATTTAAAGTTACATGTCACATGTGTGCATTAGATTCTCATGTGTGACTAAATACTAAAATTAATTTAAGGAGTTGATTTATATGAATAGTATGAATGTTATTGTTTGGCTATTTCCTATTATCTTTATGACCCACGACTTTGAAGAAATTATATTTATTTCAGCTTGGAGGGAAAAGTATAAGCATTACCTTGACACTTGCACAATGAAAAAGAAACCATTTGCAGATTTTAAAAGTACAGATTCTTTCTCAATTGGAGTAGCAATCCTATTTCTCATTTTTTCGTTTGCTGCCTTGTTTTCAATCATTTTTAATAGCTATTATATTTGGTATGGGCTTTTCTTTGCCACTACAGCTCACTTTATTACAGCTCATTTTAATTTGACCTTAAAATTTAAACATTATGTTCCAGGTATTATAACTGCAATTTTATTTTTACCTTTAAGTATCTATATTCTTTATACTGCAACATTAATATTAGGATTTAGCGTAACTGAAATAATCCTATCTTGTGTTGCTGGTTCGTTATTTGGATTTGTAATTTATGTTTTCCTTCACAGTGTAGAAAAAAACTTTGAAAACCAATTATGTAAATTCTCAAATAAATGAAGTATTATAATTAGTTAATCTACGAAAAGTCAATAAGATGGGCATATACAAAAAAGACAACCATAAATAGATAATAATAATAAAACAAATTTTTGATTTTGAAAAAGCAAATTCAAGTAAACATAATTCTTAAATTGTTCACAACAAGAGTAGAAATGTTCTTGTTGTATTCTTTTTAAAGGTACCATAAACGTGCGTTTTATAGACTATAGTAAATATCAGCATTCTAAGATCAAAAAGTTTGAAAAACAATCCTAAAACTCATATTAAAATCAAAGTCTATAAATATATAATGCTAAATGAGTTGTCGGACTATAAGCAAGCAATTTCAATAATTTCAATTCAACTTTGCACTTATAGCAGCTTTGCTGGTTCTACGCCAAGAAAGATTAGGGACAAGTTCTTCAACTGTTAGTCGAATTGTTAGAGGCTTAGTTGACAAAGGTGTTATTGTTAGAGCTAATGGCCATAGACAAGAAGGAGTAAAAGCTCGTACATATGCTTTATTTATTAATTCAAAACCATTGTTTAAAAACTTTCCAGTAACTCTTTTTTAGAGATACTTTGTTTTGATTTTAATAGTTAAATCTACATAGAGAGTGAAAAGAAAAAGAAAGGGCGAGAAAGGGCGTTGCCTTCGTCTACGCCTTCACCCACAAGCCTCTTTTAAAGGGGTACCGCCGAGATACCTATAAACTGTATTTGTCTCCGACGGCACTCGGCATGAGCCCAAGGGAGTAAATTTATTTTTTCAGATTACAAATTTCTACTCTTTTCACTCGTTTAATATGTTAAAATTACCAAGATATGTCAAAAAAACAAAATCAGAATACAGAAGGGTTTTTTTTTATGAAAAAATTTGCAACAATTTTAATGATTTTTTGTATGATATTTAGCATGAACTCAATGGCTTTTGCAGCAGATAATGAAGCCATTGAATTATCTAAAAGTCAAGTTGAAGAAGTGAAATTGAAACTGTCAAAAGTAACACCAGAAGAAATGGAAAGAGCTGTAAAGCAAATTGATAGAACAAAAAAAGGAATTCAAAAAATAAAAATTAATAAAGACTTTTTTTTAGAAAGTGAACTAACTGAAACTTTTGTTGGTAGTGTTAGATTATTTAAAAGTTCAAGTTTACCTGATCACAAATGGGCTACAAGACAATATGTTATGAAAAGTACTATGTGGCCAAATCCTAAAATATGGACATCAAAAATAGAAGCTTATTTTGAATACGATGAAACAACTGCAGAAGCTAAAATTGTATCAGCTAAAGCAGAAACTCATTTACCAGGTTTATCGGGTACAGAGTATAATATACAGAAAACAACCCTAACTAACAACAAAGGCTACAAAATGGGTGTAGCAGGGGTATGGCCACGATTCGTGTAAAAAACTATAGTAGGAGTAAAAATTTTACATTTACTATGGTTTTTTAACATAACTAAAGTCTCTATGGGTAAGAAAAGTACACATGAATAAACTAAGTTTTTCTAAACTTCTATATAAAATTTCAATTCTGGGATTTTTATATTCTTATCAATACTATACTTTCCAAATCTATTAATATGACTCGTCATATACGGCGCTAATGACGATATAATATCCTCATTTATATCATAACCTTCTGATGAAAGATCTTGTAGAATGGCTGACATATGATAAACATTATAAAATATAATAGTATTTGCAACTAAATGATTATACTTTATCATTTTTCTCTGGACTTCACGGTTATTTGATCCAATAACTCCATTATTACCGAAATTTATCCACTTCGTAAATCCATTAAAAGATTCATTCTTATTTGTACATCCTTGAATAATTCTTCTTAAATCAATATCTGATATATACCTTAAAAGGAATCCAGTCCTTACAGCTTTTCCGAGCTCACTAAATGCTTGATATAACTTGTTTTTCCTACTGTAACTACCAAGCTTACGGAGTATGGTAGAAGGGGTGATTCTTCCCATTTTTATTGAAAGTGCAACTCTGAGCATGTCTGGAAGATATGTTTTAATTAACTCCCAATCAATGTTTTCTGTAAAAAGGTCGTCGATGTTTTCATAAGTGTTTGTTTTATCAGGTTTATAAGACTTTAGATGTTTCCAATTACGTATACGTGGCATGAGTTCTATTCCTAGTAAAAAACATAAACCAAAGATAGTTTCATTTTGTCCCTGAGTATCTGAATGAATAATGTGAGGGTTTATATCCACATTCTCATTCATCAACAAATCTAGAATATATACGCCTTCCCACACTCCACAAGGTATAAACTTACTAAAAAGAGCTATATACAAATCAGATATATGATAATAACCAATGGCACCGTTTACTCCATATCGGATATGTCGTTCTGATAATATATTTCGTTCAAATATTTCCCATATTGTTCCGTCAGCAGCCACTCTTTCTCCTGTTCCCCAATATTTCAAAATAGAAAATTTTTTATATAGATTGATGATATGATTTGTTGTATTATCTATCTTATCGCTACTTATATGCCATTGATTTATGTATGAAACTTGCTTTCGTGTAATGGTATCTAGAGAATTTGCTGTTTGAGAAGGACCTAAGTTGCACCCATAGCAAAACACTGTTGTTAAATATCTTTCAACTGGATCATCTAACTTGGAATCGAATCCAGACAAGGGTCCGAAGAACTTTGTCCAGTTATACCATTGCTGGGAGGTATATAGAATATCGAGAATGCTAACCTGTTTCATTCTGTCTTCCAGTAAAGATTTTATTAAATTTAAATCTTTTGGTTCCTCTTTCTTTTTTAAGCGGGTTAAAATTGGTTCGCCCTTTTGTATCCTTAAATATTGGTTAGAAGGAAAAGATTTAGACGTATTATTAGCTGCTGTATTTAATAATGTTTTAACATGCTCAATGAAGTCTACGCCTGTGATTGGAATACCTACCTGCTCACCATAAGTCTTGATTTCTTGATCGTATTCTTCTAGGCTTATAAGTTGTTCCCTATAGTCTGAATATTTATCACTTCCCTTAATACAAAGATCGCCAGACTTTAAATCCTGCATCATTTCATAAAAAACACATACTTCAAAATGTCTTCTGTTTATAGATTCATTATTATTTACTTTACCAGTATGACCTGTAAGTAATTTTGTCCATTTTTCTGAAATCCAGGATAAATCTATATTTTTAAATTCTTCCTTCAGTATTTTTTCTAAACGAGCTGATTTTCTATTTTTCTTAATAATATTTATTACGTCTTCCATTGTTTTATCTTGATTTGTAGAATATAACTCTACATTATCTAAAACTTTAAAAAGAGTTACCCTACACTTTCCTTTTATGCAATCCCATGCAAATGGAAAATAGTTATCTCCCGCGTATGTATTATGAATTTCACATTTATATATAATTTCATCTGGATTTACTGTATTCTGTGCTTTTAAGGCTTCAGCTATTGCGTCAAAACGCTCTTCTTTATTTCCTTCTGTTGTATATGGGGTATCGCCACATACCCATCAAGCTAAGGTTCTAGATAACAAATTCATTGCCCCCATTCGACAAAAAATAGTATACTAATGCTACTTACGTATCTAAGGAGGCAATGACATAGAATGGCAAAAGCAAAAGTCCTAAAAAATATAAATACTATGAAAAGCAGCATGCAGCAAATGATTAAAGAAATACTTAAAATAATCTCAAAAGAAGAAATAGAAAAAATCGCAAGAGACGTTGGTTTTGTTCAAAGGCAGGGGAAAATTCAAGCATGGGAATTTCTTTATCTATGTGCATTTTCCGGACTAGATGTATCTAAAAACACACTTGTGGCAATGAGTGCTAACCTAAATTCAAAGATAGCTACTGAAGTATCTACACAGGCTATACGGGGTAGTACCAGCGAAGCTGTCACCAGGGGCAAAGTAGCTTACATAAAATGTAAAAATGGTCTCCAGATATTTCGGAGACCATTTTTATTTCTTAGCTTGCCAATATATCCAAAGGTAATCGATCATTCATATTTAAATCAAAATTACCGTATGGATTGATATGTGAATAGATCAGTGGTGTTAATGCTCTAAAATCTTCTTTTTCCATGATATTATACCACTTCTTTTGTGATAATACTTGTTGGAGCATCAATGTGTTTATATATACTAAGCAGTTTTGAAGTAGATGTAAACAAAGTACAGATACTTCTTGGTCCTCAATGCGATTTGTTGATATTTCTCCACCCTTACCATAGAAAATGAATGAATTCGCACTATTCCAGTTTTCAACTGTATTGAGCCCTTCATGAATTTCTCTTCTTAGATCTTCAGAATGTAGATATTCACATAGAAAGATTGTTTTCACTGCTTTTCCTAATTCAGCCAAAGCTTGGTATGTAGGATGCTTTAAGTTATTCCTTGTAAATCTTTTCATAATAGCTTCCGTTTCAGCAGTACCTAAACGCAGCGCTGTAGCATATTTGATCATCTGATCATATTGCTGCCGAATTAAATCCCATTTGATGGGTTTTGTTAGCACAGGTTGTAAATTTTGATAGGCTTCTGGCATGCCTGTGTCGGGTCTGTATAGTTTCTTTGAATGGAGAGATTTGAATCTAGGCATAAGTTGAAATCCTAGGAGATTACAGAATGCAAATGCTACTTCACTTTGTCCATGAGTATCTACATAGTTTTTTTCTACTTCCATATCAGTACAATGTTTTAATAACCCATCTAACATAGACGCTACTTCAGAAGATGAACATGCTTTTAATTGTGAATAGATGCATGTAGAATTTTTTTCAACGTGCCAGTAGATCATTACACCACGGCCGCGATAACGAATATGCCACTCTGTCATTAGATTTTGATCCCAAGCACCAAATTTTTTTGAATCTGAAGCACATGTTGTTGTACCATTACCCCATATCTCCTGCATACGACACTTAAGTATGGCATTAACTACTGAAGCTGTAGCATTTCTTAAATTATCTTTATTGATAAATTTACGCCTAATGTATAAAAGATCCTGATAATTTTCTCCATGATTCCCTGTTGAGATACGTTTCAAGCCTGTATTGGTTCCTAACCCATAAAGAGATAGAATCAGTCGTTTTTGGATAATTGATCGATCTAATTGTTCTCTGGAAGCCATTGTTTTGAAATGATCTGTAAAAGACAATCTTAAATCAGTTTCTTTTAATACATCCAGTAGATTTGTCATGGGCCATATGCGAGAAACTTCTGATTTTAATCGAAAAAGATTTTGAGGTTCTGGCTGCGCATCTAATGGAGAAACTGTTATTCGCCCCCCTGCTCTATCAGAAATTTTAACCTTTGGGTTCTTAGGTAATCCATTGTTTAACTTACTAAGGGCTTCGTGCATGGATTTTTTTAAGCTTGATATAAATGATTCTGCATCTAATGGCTGTTTCAATGCTTTATAATTTTCTTCTCTACGCGCTTCAAAGTCAGTTGGAAGATCTTCGTCAGGATTTCTATATTTATTAGCTCCCTTAACCCATATTTCTTTGCATCTTAATTTATCCCGCAGAGCTTGCAATGTAACAATTTCATAGTTTATTCGATTAATCCGTTCTTCACCATTATCATCTTTTTCGATTACAGCTTCTCTCAGTACAGGACGTATAACACCATCAATAGGCATGTATTCAGAACTAGGAAAGTAATGTATGTTTGTAAAAGAATATGTTTGTATAATTTCTAGAGCTTGTATAACAGGTTTATGCACATCATTGTTGGAACAAAATTCTAAGGTGTTCAGTAATCCAGGTACCATTCTTCTATAATGATTTCCGTAACTTCCGCGCATTACAGTATATACTTTTTTTCGATAGGCTACCCCGGTGTTTTTAAATTCTTTAATCAACGCTTTTAAAGTTTGTTCACTAACAACAGGGAATAGCACATCCTTGACAATTCCATCTGGATTATTCAGCACAGCTTCAGCCATATTAAATAATATTCCGTTTTTTCCATTAATTTTTTTAAAGTCATTTAATAATTCTTTGTCTACTTTTCGTTCAGCCCTTACACTTATCCGATGAATGATTTGTGTTAATAATTCAATGAGATTATCTGTAATTTCTTGACCTCTCAAATAAAAGAATGCAGCAAGAAGGGTATAGCGTATAGATTCAGGATGCCTTCTTAATTCTCGAATATCTTCTGTAACGGCTCTGTGCTTATATTTTTTGATAATCTTTTGTGGAATACCCCTAAATAAATCTGGTGGTAGATTGAGTTGTTGTATTGTCTTTAGCTTAGTAATTTCTTTAAAGACACTCTCAAGGCCAATGCGTCCTGGGTCTGCTCTTAATTGACTAAAAGAAAGCGTATCATCTTTTGAATTATCAAAATTAGATTCTTCATACTTAGTCAGATCATTTATTAGTAAGTCAATTTGAGATAATGATTGCTGGGGTATCTTTTGGAAGGATTCCTGAAAGAATTGATTTTCATAGGCATGAATTGCAGATCTAACCAAACGATCAAAACGGTCAGTTGTAGGAGGTTCGATCTGGAGTTCCCGAAAACGATTGTATGCTTCTACTTTTACGTGTTCGTACTCAGTATCATAATAGAGAACGTGCTGCTGAAGCCAAGAAGTAACAGCTTCCATATTTTCAACTGTAGATTCCTTAAATCCAAAGTATTCTCTTATTTGAGCACGATGATATTTAATTGAACGACCATTCCAGTTATAGCCATCAAAGAGTTTACTATCAAGGTTAAACTGCTTAGATATATAATGTATTACATCCTTGGGTATTTCATATTTATGGTTTGGAAATCTGGCTTTATATTGAAAAAATTTAAATAAAATTGCAAAACCTAATCGAGTCGATCCTGTCTTATTGCTTAGTAAAGCATGTTCATTGGGTAAAAAAGTAAAGTACTCGATTAACTCATCCACTTCCCAGTTACGTTTCACAAAGCATCTCCCCTTAGCCTATTATAGTTTGGTATTTATAATGTTTTCGGCTTTTTCCGACAGGATGAATATACCTTTTAAATTTGAAAATATGTTAATAACTGGAATGGGTTTGTGATATAATTAGATATTGATTATTCGCTAAACTAATGGGTAATGGATAAAACAGCATAGAAGAACTCACAGAATATGTTTTATTCACTCATGGGAATTGCATTGAGTAAGGTCATAACCAAGACGAAGATAATTTAGGTAGCAATGGAGATGTTGGGAATACTCCACAGCTACCTACAGAAAATCCATACAAAATTAAGGACGGTGAAACTTGTGAATTATGGGAAAAAATATTATATAATAATAGGGTTTATTACGACTATATTGATAATTTTAACCATATATAAAAGTACATTCAATAAATATAAATATGAAGATGCTAAGACTTTTTTGCATGGACTTGCAGCCGTTAAAATAGATGGTAAATATGGATTAATAAATAAAAATGGTAAAGTAGTTTTAGATCCTCAATTTGATGAAGTAATTTTTTTCTCAGGAGAATACTTACAAGTAAAATCAAAAGGTAAATATGGACTTATAGATAGAAAAGGTAAACTAATAGTAGAACCCATGTATGATGAAATAGCAAGTTTTTTTAAAACGGATATTGCAAGAGTAAAATTAAATGGAAAATACGGATATATAGATAAGAAAGGAAAATTAATTATACCCTTAATATATAGTACTGCGGACATGTTTTTTAGTGAAGAATTTGGCAAAATAAAAATGAATGGTAAATGGGGTTTTATTAATAAAACAGGAAAAATAATTGTAGAGCCCAAATATGATAACACTTATGGATTTCATGAAGGGCTTGCTTCTGTAAAAATCAATGGTAAATGGGGTGTTATCGATAAAAAAGATAAATTGATTATAGTGCCTAAATACGATGAAATCATTGATTTTCACGAAGAATTTGCTTCTGTAAAAATCAATGGTAAATGGGGATGCATCGATAAAAAAGGAAACATGATTATAAAACCAAAGTTTGATTCTGATTTTGTTTTTTCAGAAGGGCTTGCCAAAGTAAGGATAAAGGATAAATTGGGGCATAAAGAAGGATATATAGATAATACAGGAAAAATCGTGATAGAACCAAAGTTTATTAAAGGTCATAATTTCCAAGATGGAATTGCACAAGTATATTATAACTATAAATGGGGGTGTAAGTGGGGATATATAGATAAAAAAGGTAAGATCATAATTGAACCCAAATATGACCAAATAAATAATTTTGATGAGACCTCGGCAAAGGTAATGATTGATTCCAAATACGGCTATATAGATAAAAAAGGAAAAATAGTCATAGCGCCTAAATATGATGAGATTTTATTTTGGAATGATATTGGAAGAATCAAATTAGACAATAAATATGGATTGATAAATAAATATGGAAAAATTATTCTAGAACCACAGTTTGATGAATTCAAAGGTCATATTTCAGAAGAATATATCAGCGTAAAATTAAATGGCAAATATGGATATATAGATACACACGGTAAGCTTATAATAAAACCTAAGTATGATAAAATAGGAGTATTTTCAGAAGGATTCGCAAATGTAAAAATTGATAATAAATGGGGATTTATTGATAAAAAAGGCAAATTAATTATAGAAGCAAAATTTGATGAAGTAAAATTTTGTTCAGAAGGTCTAATTCCTGTAAAAATCAATGGTAAATGGGGATATATAAATAAAGCGGGAAAAAAAATTTTATAACTCTAGTGGATTTACTAATAAAATAGGGGTAATACTCAGAACTTTAATATAAAGTTCAAACAATCTCAATGTAAAGTAACAAGTCAATAATATGGGGAAAAATCCCCTATTTTATAATACAATAAGGTGCAAATATATTGTTTGATTTTCATTCCCTCCTTAGACTGGGGGGATGTTAATATGAGAATAACAAATAGTGCTCACCATTAGGTAAACACTATTTGTTTTACACTAACATAATTGTTTTATATTAATGTTGGTTTATTTGTCCAGTTGGAAGTTTTCTAGGGACCCATCCATTATAACCGTTACCAGAAACAGATTCCCATTCAATAGTAATTGTAATTGATTCACAAATACCATCTTGTATATAGTCTTTATACGTTTCAAATTGTCTTTCGTAGGCTCTACACATTCCTGCTAAATTACTTATTTTATTGCTATGATATGTAGAAAATGCACCCAAAGCAGTTCCAATAATTGGATTAACAAATCCTACGAGTAAACTAACACCTCCAATTATTGTCATTCCTTTTGAAATTGAATCTGATTGGTCTTGAGCTCTTTTAAGCTCTTTTAGAAAAGCGTGAATTTCTTGACGTCCTACAGTATCTATAGTTGTTTTCCTTGGCATAAAATTATCCCCCTTTTATTTTTAAAATAATTTTTAATACTTTGATTTTGATAAATTAAACTATCTTACATTTCATTCAACTACATCAGTTTATCAACTGACATGTTAAATGATTTTGCGATAGACCATAGCGTATCTCTTTCCTTCACAGTATAAGTATCAAAGTTACGATCGCTACCTAAGTTACTTAGTACTGTATTTTTAACCTCCACTAACGGAAAGTTTTGTCCAGGACACGTTGTTGATCTTAATTCCCTATGGCCTTTTATAGTGTTTATACCGTATTTGTTACATAGGTACTGGCATAGTTGTATAAGAGCTTCTAATTGGATCTTATTTACTTTTTCTACTTCAAAGTTACCTTGTAGGCATATACCTAAAGAACTTTGATTGTAGCCTTTACAATGAGCTCCTATGGTGTTTTCAGGCCTGCCCCTGTAGATTTGTCCATCCTTTGTTATTAAAAAGTGATAACCAAATCCACGGAATCCTTCTTCTTTATGCCACCTATGTACATCATCTACAGTCGCACTACTATGTGCTGCATGATGAATAATGATCATAGAAGTCTTATTCATTTTTTTAAGATCATTTAAGCAACGGAAATCAGAATTGATTTCGTTGGCGCCATCCTTTTTAAATGTTAAGTTTGTTTCTATAATCTTCATCCTGCTCACACACCTTAAAAATATATCTTGAGAATTTTTAACCGGTTATTTACTTCTCACTATATATAAGCGAATTTAGTACCCAAAATGTAAACCTGTAATTTGAATTTTTTTCAAGAAAGTTTTTTGAAATTTCCTAAAACAATGGAATTTCAAGTGTTCAAGCTTCTTTTTTGAACACATAATTTTTTATTTCTTCTACATCTTCTTTTACATCTTCAATAATATTTAAATTTTCTGTTAAATTAGATATAATGGTTTGATACTTTACTTCTCGTTCTTCTTGGCGCAGATCTCTTTTCTCTTGGTTCTTGAGAATATAAAATATTAGTGCTACTGTTAGTACTGTCCATATACCTTGACTGGAGGCAAGTTCTATTATCTTTTCTTCCAACTATTTCACCTCCATCTTTTATTAATATCTTTTTCAAATTATCTAAAGCTCTATTTTTAATTCTATTAATAGCTTGTCTAGATACGCCTAATTGCTTTGCTATTTCAGCGTCTGAAAATCCATATATGAACTTTCTAAGAATAACTTGCCGTTGAAGTGGAATTAAAGCGTTTAGTAACATAGATATAAAAACTGTACTTTCTATATCTGGTGTGTTTTCATCACTTAATATGTCATAATTCATTTCAATCCAAGGCGTATGTCTTAATTCATATTTTCTAAATAAATCTAATGATCTATTTCTTAAATACTTATGTATAAAACTAGCAATTTGTTTATCATCAGCATCGTAAAAATTTTCAATATTTATGTTCTTTATCAATTCTAAGAAAAGTATAATCATATCTGTTTCTGCTTCTTCATAATGAAGCCCTTTGCTAAGTTTTTTTATGGTTGGATGAAAATGAGAAAATATATTAGCAGTAGATTCCTTATTTTCTTTTTGAGCCGCTTCGATTAAGGCATATAGTTCCATAATAATCCCCCTTTTGTGAAAAATCTGTCAAGCTACAATAAACTTAAGCGAATTTAAGGGTGAATTTGTAAACGGGTATTTTTTGACTTGTTTTGTAAAAATTTGCTAATTCAGAATATATCTACACGGTAGCTGAAATTTATTTATGAATTAAATATGTTTTTGTCAAAAAACGAACAAACATCATTATACTCCACATAAGATAACTTATGTTTAACTAAAGGGTGGATTATGCTATAATTTAGGTATTAAGTTCTACATAATTTAATCGAAATGGGCGTTTTTATGTTAAACATAATTTATGGGAGGTATTTATGTTAAATTCATTTGAAGAATATTTAAGGAAAGATGGTAGAAGTGAAAACACCATTAAAAGTTATCTAAGGCATATGAATCTTTATTTAAATTGGTTTATGGAATCCTTCGAAGTGAGATTTCAGCAATTATACAGGGAAAATGTTTTAGATTATAAGAGTTATTTGAAAAATATAAAGACAGATTCTGCTAGAACTATTAATGCTAAACTAGCAGCGCTTATTAAATTTAATGAATTCTTGGTAGATGCAAATATTCAAGACAATATTGTTGTCTTAAAGAAAGATCACATAAAGATCCAATCCACCGGAGCTAGTCCTACGGATATTAGTAAAAAGGATGTAGAAAATTTTAGGCAAACTATATTAGAGAAAGGATATAAAAGAGATTATGCCATCGTTACGCTACTAACTTACTCAGGACTTAGAATATCTGAAGCTTTGAACTTAAAAATAGAAGATGTAAATTTGACAGCAAGAGAAATGATTATTAGAAGTGGGAAAGGAGATAAAGAAAGGCTTGTATATATTGGTGAAAAAATAGTAAATGCTTTAAAGTCATATCTTAGTGAGAGAGTAGAGCATGGAAACTATTTATTCAATAGTAGGCAAAGCGAAAGATTAAATCGAAGTAGGATCAATCAAGTATTTAATAAATTCAGCAATAAAATAACTCCCCATAAGCTAAGACACTTTTGGTGTACTCATGCCTTGGAGAGTGGATATTCAGTCCATGAGGTAGCTAATCAAGCAGGTCATAGCAATATTCATACAACTTTGCTTTATACGAATCCTTCTAAGGAAAAAATGAAGGAGAAGGCTAATTTGTTATAAATTTAGATTTTTACATTTTATGTAAGCTACTTTGCCCCTGGTGACAGCTTCGCTGGTACTACCCCTATCCGAAATAACCTCTTATCCTCTGTACCCGATACATTAATATATAAGTCACTATATGAAATACGTTTGGCGGTTCGTAGGTTTATCAACATGATAAACCTGACTACTGTATTTACCATACAAAGGTTATTCTTCAGAATGTAAATTACTTAGTACAATTCATATATTTCATCTCTTTAAGTATCTCAAGCAGGAACTCCCATACCCTCTCGGCTGAAGAAATGCTTAAATGTTCATCTGGAGTATGTACATCGAACAGATTCGGGGCAAGAGAAATAGCATCCAGTTCCTTTATTTTACTCATAAAAACGCCGCATTCCAGTCCGGCATGCATCGCTAATATTTCAGCTTCCTTACCATACATCCTTTTATATACTTCAAAACAAACAGACCTCAGTTTTGAATGCGGATTATAGGTCCACTCAGGATAGTCTGAATCGACTTCTACGCTTCCGCCAAGTTTCCCGGCAATTGTCCTGACCTGGTTGAAAATGTTGAGCTTCAGACTAATAACAGAACTTCTTATTTCATTATAGAAAAATATCTCATCCTCATTTCCTGACCCCCTTGGAATAGCGGAAATTTCTTCAAAGTACTAAAAAATCTCTTTGTGTTTTACTCCATTCCAAATACTCATTTTTTTCTCTCCCTTCTATTTTTATAATACTGCTGCATAGGATGATGTGAAAGACCTTTTGCATAATTTACAAATAGAAAATCATCTTAAGCAGTTTTATGAATAGATACCCACACCACCTCTTTACAGCATAAAAATTTAAAAAGTGTTTCCTATAGTATGATTTATTATTTCTACAACTTCTTTTGCGGTTTCTTTTATAAAGAAATGTCCCCCTTCAAACGTATAAAATAAACATTTCTTATTTGTATAATCCTTCCATTCCTCAGGATTGAACTTCATTGCAGCATCATCCTGGAGTCCGTTTAAAATTGTAATATCACATCCAAACTTACTATCCTTCGGCTTATAATTATAGGTACTAAGCAATTTATAATCCTCTTTTAGTATAGGTAGTAAAAAGTCCAATAATTCTTTTTCTTGCACATCTTGTTGTGTAAATCCCCCATACTTGAAAATTTCTTTCATAAATTCGTCATCATGCAGCAGATGCAGCTTTTCATTATCTATAATATGCGGAGGGTATCTACCAGAAAAAAATATGTGCTGGGGCTCTTCATATCCAAATGCCTTTAATGCATGAACAAGTTCATAGACGATAAGACTTCCCATGCTGTGTCCGAAAAAAGCATATTGTGAGCCGTCCAGACTATCGACTATTTGACTTAACAAGTCCTCAACCGCAGCAGCCATATCTTTATAAAAAGGTTCCGAAAAGCGGCTCCCCCTGGCGGCCATTTCCACAGGACAAATTTGTATGGAACTATGCATATACTTCTTCCATTGCCAGTAAATCGTAGCTGATCCACCTGCATACGGCAGGCAAAATAATTTAATTTTATTTATTCCTCCCTGCTTTGCTTGAAAAGTATACATTCCTTACATCGACCTCTCTTCTTTGGATTTGTATAAACCGCACTAAATAATGAATATCCTATTGTATATCGCGATTGTGTCTGGTTATATACTTTTCCGTTCTTTAACCCATCTTCCCTTTTTTTCATGATACTTGAGGTTTGCTGTTTGTTGTTTTCTGTTTCTGTAAAGTATACTTTGATCCAAAAGCATCTGCCAACATTCTTCCATAGACCTTGTTAAACCGAATATAGAGTACTAAACATGTACTTGCCAAACCAAGTAGCTGCCCGATCCATACGCCCAGCCCTTCAAGATGGAAAATAAATGCTAACACATATCCTCCGCCAATACCGACAACCCAGTACAAAACCAAGCAAATCCACATAGGAACAAATGTATCCTTCATACCTCGTAAGCTGCCGTTAATAATACTCACAAGATAATCCACCAATTGTATAACCGCACCGATATATATGTAAATTTTTGACAGACGCAACACTTCTCCATAAGAAGCTTCACTTTGGCTTATAAACAAATTGACAATCTGTACGGAAAACGTAGCAAAAACAATTCCCAAAATGATGCCCATCACTGATCCTAAAAGTAAGTTTGCCTTGAGGGTGGCGCGCACGCTTTTATATCGCTTCATTCCAACCTTTTGGCTCACCCGGATCGCCGAGGTAATGCCAAAAGCCATTGGAAACCTACAAAGTATAGTCGTTGAAACAATTATGATTTGATGCGCTGCTAAGGTAGTCGTACCAAATCTCCCCATCATCAGGGCTGCTGCAAACATCATACCGGTTTCAAGCAGATTTATAAACCCTGCTGGCAATCCTATCTTGATAATCTCTCTGGCAGCATCCTTTGAAAAAAAAGTTTTAGCTGAAAATTTAATATACTCCCTTAAATCTTTATGCCATAAAACATATAGGTAAAAACCGATACAAATCATCCATTGTACCAAAGCAGTACTAAGACCAATGCCCACGATCCCCATTTTTGGCAAGCCCAATCTTCCGTATACGAAAATATTATTGGCAATTGCCACAAGAGGAATGGAAATGAACGAAAAAACCATGGCAATCCTCGGATGCTCCAAGGAAGATGAAAATTCCAGCAAAGCAAAGAAAGCCATTAGTGCCGGCAATCCCCAAATAACGGTATGCATGTATTCTATCGTTTTCCCAACAACTCTGGGTTCTTGCCCAAAAGAAACCAAAAAAGTGGGCGCAAACCATAAAATTATAATTGTCAGCACACAAAATACAGCCGTAATACACACACTGCTGTAAAAAACAATCCCTGCTTTCAAACTGTTTTTCTCTCCATAAGCCCGTGCAACCAGTACCCCCACTGAACTTAGAATACCTAACCCCACCGTAGCGAAAAAGCTATACAGGGAATGCGCAAGAGAACTTGCGGCTAAAGACTCGGGACCTAAAGAGCCCATAAACAACGCATCTACCAGCGACATGCCTTTTTGCGATAGTAACGCTGCTAGCAACGGACCAAAGAGCATCAATGTTTTTTTAAACTCAATAAAATAAATTTTTTGTTTATAATTCAGTTTTATTATCATTGTTACACGATCCTCTCATTCTAAATTATATCCAGTAAGACTGCCGTTGCCATGCATAATTGGGTAATTTCACAAAGGTACCTTTCTGAAAAATATTTTCCCATTTTAGCGGATATCCCCTAACATATAGCTCTGCAATCCCCTCCTTTATACTATCCTCCAAGGATCTGCTCTTTTTCAGCGAACTAATTACTGCTGGGCTTAGACATACGTCCTCCAAATGCATCTGGTCCCACGTATCGGAAATATAAAAGCTCAGCAAAGACCCATCGCCAATCTCAATAAATTTATCACTGCCCGCTTCAATCCGTTCTCTAATTCTTCCTGCAAAATCAATCCTCCCTGTAATCTGCTGCTCCCAATACCCAGGTGAATATTCCCGGTAGACTCCCGAAGAATCAATAGCAGTTGAATAGAGCGGGATTTTTGCTTCACCCATTTCCACACGAAGGACTTCGGCAAAAGATTTTTGATTGCTCGCCATAAGAGGGCAATACATCCCCCATTTTCCGGGTAATTCTCTGAAGAAATAGCCTTTCCTTTCCATTTGTTCTGCAACCTTTTCCATCTGTGCCACTTCACCGGAGAGGGTCAATACCGTCGGTGAATTTGCTGCTGCAATATAGACATTGCTATGATACGCATCAATAAATTCCTTTATTTCTTCCACTGAGGCCATAACATTAAACATCTTCCCCGATGTCAAAACAGCATCCATACGCTTTGCCCGATCGTAAACCAACTGCACAGCAGTATCAAGCGCCAACATCCCGGATAAATATGCCGCCGCTATCTCCCCCTGTCCGTAACCTAATAGTCCGCCAGGAGACACGCCATTTTTCTGCCACAACTTGTACAAGGATACTTGAAAAGCAAAATATAAAACATCGGAAAGTATAGCATTTGAATAGATCCTTTCCAAAGTATTCGCTGCTACGACAGCCAGGATGGAAACTCCTGTAATTCCATTATATACCATATCCATTTGCTGCAAAACCTCTACAAACAAAGGAATTTTAAATAACTGCAGCAAATCGCTGTTGAGCCACTTTTCATGGCTGTCCGAAAATACAAATACAACCTTCGCCGACTTTCCGTTAACGCTTTCGCCATAAAAAACATCTGTATTATTCTGCTTTTGAGAAATACATTCGCTTAATTTATTCATTAAATCTTTTTTATCCCTGCAAAGAATCGCAAGACGATGCCTCAAATGATCCTTCCGTTCACTCGCTGAGTAGCACAAATCATAGAAGTCAATCTCCGGATTCTTTTCAATAAAAGAAAGATAATTTTCAACATTTTCCGCTAGGGCATCTAAGTTATGTCCTGAAACAGGAAAGATACTGCCCTGAAGCTGTTGTGTATCTATACGCTTTTTACTGTTGACAGTCCGTGTTGTTGCAAAATTCTCCACACTTTCCAAAACCATGTGCAGATTGGCACCACCAAGACCAAACGAGCTGATGCCCGCAATGAGCTTTTTGTTCTCAGGCCACGCTTTCAATTCGGTTTGTACCCGTATCGGCATGTTTTCTACATCGATATTTCTGCTGAACTGCTTAAAGTGCAAACTTGGAGGAATTTGTTTCTCCTTGATGATTAAACAGGTTTTAATAAATGCAGCAATACCTGAAGCACTTTCCAAATGGCCTATATTCGTTTTTACCGTGCCGACCATACAGTAATCTCCGCTTTTACGACCTTCAGATACTACGCCATTGATTCCATTCAACTCAATCTTATCACCCACCGGTGTTCCTGTTCCATGTGTTTCAATATAGTGGACTTCACTTGGCAATACACCGGCATTTCTGTAGGCAGTCTTCAAGAGTTCCCGTTGCGCATCGGCATTCGGATAAGTAAATCCTCTGCCATTTCGTCCACCGTGGTTGAAAGATGCACCGGAAATAACAGTCCAGATGTCATTGCCATCCTCTATCGCTTTTTCAAGAGATTTCAGTATAACTACACCTATTCCTTCACCACGGACATATCCGTCTGCATTTTCATCAAAAGCTTTGCACAAGCCATCTGGAGCAATCAGACGGGCCTTTTGAAAAAGATCTGTAAAATCAGAGGAAAGCAATAAGTTGGCACCACCCGCCACCGTAACAGAGCATTCACCGCTGCAAATCCGTGTGTATGCCTCATTGATCGCAATCATTGATGTAGAGCATGCAGAATCAACCGCAAAACTTGGTCCTCGGAAATCAAAAATATAGGAAATACGATTTGCCGCAGCAAATGGTTGTGCACCCGACACTGAGTAAATATCTGCCATATTTCCGGAAAATTGATGCTCGAAATAGTGAGAAAACGAAATCCCTGTTCCGATAAAAACACCCGTATCGCTTCCTGCAAGTTCTTTTACTGCTATTCCCGCATCCTCAAAGGCCTCCCAAAGTACCTCCAAGAGTAACCTATGCTGCGGATCCATTCGTGCCGCCTCTCGGGGCGTGATGCCGAAAAAAAGCGGGTCAAACATATCAATATTATCTAAATAACCGCACTTGTACCTTCTATCGGAATCTTTTGAATGCCGAAAATCCAACTGCGTCCGCGATGCCGGTAATTCGCCTATCGTACATTTCCCCTTCGCTAATAGATCCCAGAATTCCCGCCAGTTCTTTGCACTGGGAAAGCGGCAGCCGATTCCGACAACCGCCACTTTATTTTTTAGTATATTATCCATCATATCAACCCTCATTTTTATACATTATTAGTATAATGTTTATTTTCCAAGTGTTTAATATTCCCATCACCCATTTAAACGGCAGATGAGGACAAATGTTTAAAACAGGCGCCCCATCTGCCATATCAAAGGATATCCTAAATAGTTCATGCCGCTTAACAAGCATATTGAAGACCTTCTAGCGCTGTTTTATTTAACGTATAGCTTCTTTTCTAGCTGAACGATACGTTTTCTTTTTCAGCCGGCACTATATCTTTTTGCGTGTGGCCAGATAAACTTTCAATATAACGAGCCAGTCCACGAATACTTGGGTTGTTGAATATCTCCTCTAGCGGAATATTGATGTTGCATTCCTTCCGCAATCGCATCATCATCATTATTGCGTTAATGGAATGACCGCCAATTTCAAAAAAGTTTTCCTGTACCCCGATCTTCTTATGCCCCAATAAATCCCGCCATGTCCCTGCAAGTTTTTGCTCTGTCTCACTTTCTGGAGCTGTATATGCTTCCAAAGGAACGACCGTATCGGAAATCTTGTCTGAAGGCTCCGGAAGCTTCTCAATATCAATTTTACCGTTGATCGTTTTTGGCATCGTTTCTATAAAAACAAAGTGGGCGGGAATCATATACTCAGGAAGCTCACTGGATAGATATGTCCGCAATTCGTTTACCGGTATCTCCCCCTCTGCGGATAAATACGCACACAGGTATTTCATACCGTTTGTATCTTCCAGCACCTTTACCGCCGCCTCTTTCACTGCACTATGCTGTAAAATCCTGACCTCGATCTCCCCAGGTTCAACCCGGAAGCCTCTTATCTTAACCTGGCGATCCTTCCTGCCCAAGTATGCTATTGTACCGTCCGGCATCCACTTCCCAATATCACCGGTTTTATACATCCTTTCTCCACAAAGAAAAGGATTGGATACAAATTTTTCTGCCGTAAGCTCCGGATTATTAATATAACCCCTAGCCAAACCTATTCCCGATAGGCAAATTTCACCCGCAATATTGATAGAAACAAGGTTTTGTGACTTATCCAGAATATACACGCCCATATTGGCAGCAGGCGTTCCGATTGGAACCTTACACTGCACTTTATTTCTGTCCAACTTATAGGCGGTTGCATACACCGTTGATTCTGTTGGACCGTATTGATTCACCAAAAGCGTTTTATTTGTAAGCTTATGGAATTTATCAACTGTTGTAGCACTTAATGCCGCTCCGCCCACGATGGTATATTTTAGGTCCTTCAAAGCATGAAGGTCCTGTTCTTCTATTACATCTAAAAATGCATTAAGCATAGAAGTGGGCAAGAAAATGTAAGTTACATTATATTTTTCGATAGCTTCCAAGATTCGCAGGGGATCTTTCTCTGCCCCCGGTTCCAATATTGCAAGCCGCGCACCCTCAAAAAACCAGCTATATATCTCCAGTGCCGTACCATCGAAGCAATAAGCTCCCTTTAAAAGAATGGTATCATTTTCGTAAGTGGGACATTGTGCATGTGAATATTCTATAATATTATATAACGATCTATGCTCAACCATGACCCCCTTTGGCTTTCCTGTCGAACCGGAGGTATAAATAACATAGGCTAAATCATGTCCGTCAATCTCCACTACTAGGTCATTATCGTCATACTGCAAAGTTTCTGTGCTGTCTAAAACAATCGTCCTGACCGGTTTTGCAGCATTTATACCTGCCAAATCTTCAAATTTCTTCTGCACAAGCAACACTTCTACACCGCAATCTTTAAGCATGTACTCTATTCGATCCGCAGGATAACCAGGATCAATCGGCAAATAGGCACTGCCTGCCTTCAATATGCCTATAAGACCTAACATCATTTCAAAAGAATGTTCCATTATAATGCCTACGACACTTTCTCGTTTTACACTGTGGTCTAAAAGCATTCGTGCTATTTGATTCGTTTTTTTGTTAAATTCTCGATAGGTAATCACGCGATCATTCGAAATAAGCGCCGTATTATCCGGTGTTTTCTCCGCCTGTTCATATAACTGCGTCACAATATTTCTTCCTGTACTTTTCTCTTCCCCTTTTGAACGGAGATACGGCATGATCGCCGGGTTAAAGTTTTCTAAAATCTTCTGTTTTTCCTGTTTGGTTATTATTTCTAATTCTTTTATTTGTTTTTGAGGATTTTCCACTCCGTCCTCCATATAAATAATGAAGGAGTCCAACATGCGGTTTATAGTCTCAGTCGTAAATAACTCTGCACTATATTGACAATCAAGAACCAATCGATTCTGTGTCTCTATAAAATTGAAAAATAGGTCTTTATCAACATAGTTGACTACAGATGACATGTAAATAGAAGTTTTTGCATCCGATAAATCAGGAATATGCCCCATTTTGTCATAGTTAAACAAAATAGGCGTAATAGGAAATTTATTGACATTTAATAATTCTGGCCAAAGACTCTTTATACTTTTACACAGCTCAGGAAAAGAAAAATTCTGGTATTCAAAAGCTTCCATAAGGTCTGCCGCAGTTTTCTTTAAATGCGCCTCAAAAGAACTCTCAGCATCAACCCCGGCGCTAACGGGAAGAATCGATGTATAGTGACCCATAAGCCTCTCCGATTCGTCAGTATATCTGCCTGAGGTAGGCATTGCCACGATAATTTCATCACTTTTGGAAATCCGCTGCATAAAAGAAGTAAACAGAGAAAACAAAACCATATAAAGCGAAACATTGTTTTTCAATGCCAATGCAATCAATTTCCGATAGAGTGATTCCTCCAAAATAATTTGCTTATCCGCACCGCGCTGAACCCTGTTTTTGGGTCTTTGATAATCATACGGAAGGCTACAAACAGGACCTGGCGTTGAAAACCTGTTGATCCAATAGCTCAAATTGGTCTTTCTTTTTTCTTCCTCTTGTTCATCAAAGGCTAAAGCATTGACACTCTCAAATAACTGAGGGGTTCTGATTTCACAACCCGCCGAATATATCTCCGCTATTTCCTCCAAAATGATTCCTAAGGAAATTCCATCCACAAAAATATGATGCGCTTTTAATACCAGAAGATGCTTCTGTGGGGAAAGCTTTAAAATAACCGCCGCAAAAGCAGGTTTTACAGAAAGATCAAAAGCTTGTTTATTATACGCCAATATCCACTGATCCACTGCTTCTTTTTGCCTTGCTGCCTCGTAGGAAGTAAAATCCACCACCGGAAGCTCACTTTTAAAAGTCGTATGTATCTTTTGAACAATCCTTTTCACATCAATCGTACTTCTTAATACCTCGTAGCGGTCAGTTACCTTTTGTAGCGCATTCTTCATCACTGTATAGTTGAGATCACCATCTATCTGTAAATTGAAAATAACATTATACGCACTGGCACCTTCTCCGTTCATACCGATTTGCGAAATCGCCCATAACTGCTTCTGTTCTTCGGTTAGGAATTTAATTTCTTCCATGGGGCTGTAGACAAGATTCCTTGGAACCGGTGTATCCTCAGGTAAAAAGCCTCCTCTGCGCAAATCCTCGGCACTTTCCTTGGCTGCCTGAATAATATAATCAACATCTTCCTCTGTATGAGCCGTTGTAAGGAAACAAAGACGCCATTCCCAGATATATACGCCTCTTTCGATCATATGATAATAGAAAAGATCCAAATTTCCAATCATCTCAAAACGGAAAACCGATGCAAAATTAGCAATTCGAATGGGAATCTTGTTTTCTTCAAAGTATGTATTTAACGTTTTGGCCATGCGATCCGTCTTTTTATTCAAATTCTCCTGCAATTGAGGCCCCTGCGCCTTCATATACTTCAATGCTGCATTGGCAACAGGAATCACCATTGGATGCTGGCAAAAAGTTCCTCCAAAAAATGTCCGTTCCGCCTGTGGGAACGACTGGTCTCCATATTGCCAAAACCCACCGTCAATTCCATCCAAATATTTTGCTTTTCCGGCAATTACGCCAATGGGTAGTCCACCCCCGATTGCCTTGCCGTATGTAGTAATATCTGCTTGAATGCCAAACAAGCCTTGTGCGCCTCTAGGATGGCAACGGAATCCTGTTATCATTTCATCGAAAATCAGCGGAATATCTAGCTTCAAGGTTATTTCCCGCAGCTTATGCAAAAATTCAACGGGCTGTAGCAATGGGTTTCTGCTCTGGACTGGTTCTACTATGACACCTGCCAATTCGTGGCGATGCTCCATAATCTTATCTAGTGACTCTAGCTCTCCATATTCAAGAATCAACACTTCTGGAAGAACACTTTGGGGAATACCGGGCGTCACAGAAATAAGTGTCCCGTCGTCCATCTCAAATTGCCCTTCTGCTAACGTATAATCGGAATGTCCGTGATATGAATGCCGGAACATGGCTATTCGAGATTTGCCTGTAGCAGCCCTTACTAGACGCAGCGCTGCCATATTTGCTTCCGTTCCGGTATTCGCAAATGCCACACGCTCAAATCCGGTAAAGTCGCAAATCATTTGTGCAGTTTCGCCTATCATGGAAGATCGGGGACCCATCTGTGCACCATTGTCTACATAATCTTTGAGAGCATCCATTATAAAATCTGGTCGATACCCAAACATATGTACACCAAAGCCCATAGTAATATCAATATATTCATTGCCGTCGATATCCCATAGTCTGTCACCTTCGGTTTTAGCCCCGATAATTGGATACAGCATTTCCTTGACGGACATTCTAAATCCCACAGTAGCCTTACTGTCTGCCAAAACAGGTCTATATTTTTGTGTAAGGCTCTTGGATTTTAACGTTTTACGGTTATAACGCCTGATTAAAGCTTCCGAGTGCTGCTGCTGCTCCAAGGAATAATCTCTCATGGTCACTTCCGGCTTAGCCGTTTGCCAGGATGCTTTCTCCTCTTTCTTCACAGGCGCCTCTTTTACCTCACGGTGCACCTGTTTTTTCTGCTCTTTTGATATTTCTTTCACAACAGGCTTTTCTTGCATGGGTACCGTATGCGTTTCACTTTCGCAGTGTACTTTCTGTGCAGAATGTTTGACAATGTGTTTCGCCAGAGCACTTAGATTGTTATATTCTTCATACAATGTCCGTATGGTAATTTTAACACCATACACTTTCTCAATTTCACGGATAGCCCTAATCAAAATCATGGAATCTGCTCCCATTTCTAAAAACGGAACATGGATATTGATTTGCTCTCTGCTAAGTCTTGTATATTTACCGATTAACCCACAAAGTTCTTCTAAAATAATATTTGCAGTTTTCATAACTCTTTACACAACACACTCCGGTTGAGCCTCGGAGTGTATGTGCCACACCTCCCTTACTTTTATGTATGATCTGTTTTTATTTAAAAAAACTATTCCAGTCCACCGGTACACCATTACCCCACAGCTTACAAAGGATATGCAGCAGATAAACAGTATCGGGCGTACTATCATTCACATTTTTTAAGGCTGAATGAACCATTACATTGGAATTGTCATCTTTAAAAGGATGTTGATAGACAAAACCTGTTAAAGTCTGTCCAGGACCGATTTCTACAAAGATACAGTCTTTAATATCCAACAATTTTTGAATTCCTTCAGAAAACCGTACTGTTTTACAGGTATGTAAGAACCAACTGTGTGCATCGAAAATCTGACGTTCTGTCGCCCAATCCCCAGTAAGGTTTGATAAATAAGGAATTTTCGGCAAATGAAACGCGATATTTTCAAACGTTTTTTCAAACGCATTTTTAATGGGTTCCAAAAGAGGCGAATGAAATGCTCGATCGGTCGGAAGTCGGAAAAAAACCACATCTTTTTCCTCTAATTCTTCCTCCGCCCAGACAATATCTTTTTCAGAGCCTGAAATCGTACAAGAAATGGGACTATTTTCCGTTGCCAGAAATAAACGATCATTGGCGTTCAAAAGCGGTTCAATCTCCTCCTTGCCCGCAAGTACCGTAAGCATACATCCGGGCTGTAGTTTTTCAATCAGCAATGCCCTTTTGGCAATGAGCAGCAATGCATCCTTTTGCGATAATACGCCTGCCACTGCTGCTGCCGCATATTCACCAACACTATGGCCTATCATCGCCTTCGGCACAATCCCCCATTTCATCAAAGTTTTGGCAAGACAGTATTCAACAACAAATAACAAAGGATGTAAATACTTTGTCTTATTAATCAGGATGTTTTCTGCTGATGCAGTTTTTGACTTGGAGAGAAGTATTCGTAAATCAGCCCCCCCTTTTTTGCAATCTCCCCCTGCCATGTCAATTTTGAGGTCCTTTTCCTCATCAAAAACAATTTTCTTTAAATCTAATTCAAGAATAGGCTCCAAAAAGCAACAGCATTCATCAAACAAGTCTTTGAAAAACGGAATTTGCTTATATAATCCCGCCGCTATATTCTTGTATTGGTTACCTATACCGGCAAACATAAAAACGACAGGGGGTTTTTTCAGTTCCCCCACTTCGGATAATATAGAACCTTCAAAGAGCATCTCTGTTTTTTTTGTTTTTTCATTAAAAATAGCAACGCCCCTGTAACAGCCAGAATTATCTCGTTCCGCCAGTTCAAGCGCCAGCTTTTTTATATTGTGATGGATTGATAGCGTTTTGTTTAGTGTTTCATATTGTCGATCTATATCTTCTTTACTATCCGCCACAAGAAGCAGCGGAATGAAAGGATAAGTAGAATATGACATCTCTGTCCTCCCCTATATTTAGTTGTACAGTATTTTATATTTTTATATAGCCCTTAAACCAACCGCTTCGTGCAGTAGCTTTCATGCTAAAATGCTAAGTTTGTAGCCTCTTGTCTAAATATCAGCTCGATATAATCAGGATAAGGCGGTATATTTAAAAGATCGTTTTCAAATATTACCATGTCTCCATCTTTATGCATCTCTTTGAATCCTGCAAATTTGTACGTAATATACATCATGCGGTTCCGATCCGTTGGAATAAATTCCGCCTTCAGTTTTTTATTTGCAGCTTTTGCCTCACGCATAATATGGTTGAGCATAATTGTTCCTACTCCCCTTGACATTACACGGCAAGACATCAGCAATAGCTTCAATACCCATTCATCCTCCTTACATTCAACAAGCGCTAATCCTATTTTTCCATAGATCCCGTATGTATCTTCTAGCCCTGCAATAAGTAGCTTATGGTTGCTTGATTCTTGTAGGGTCCTCAACGCTTCTAAAGAATAAGTATATCCCGTCGAATTAAGCTGGTGTGTTCTTACTGTAAGTTCCTCTGCCCGCTCTAGGTCTCCTTCTTGAGCACTAGAAATCGTTAACACCATTTCTAGTGAAGCAAGGAATTCCTCTTGCGTCCCAGAAAAAGATTCTTCCTTATTTTTTCGCAATATATCATTTTGGTACATAGATCTTCGGAGTTTTGAATCTTCCGTAATAAAGCGGGGATTCAACTCTGGCATATCAAGAATAGTGCCTAAGCATCCGGCATCAATACATGAAACCTGGGGTAAAACAAAGCGTACCTCGTCCCGCTCAGCAGGCTGATCATCAATAAATGCAAGTGTATCAATACCAATGTTAATAAGCTGCGCAATCTTTTTTATGGAATGGGACTTTGCATTCCAATTAATTTGCGGATATATAAAATATTCATCCAGATTGAATTCCTTCAATTTTTCCATTGTATCTTCATAGTTGTTCTTGCTTGCAATAGATTGAAGAATTCCTCTTTCATCCAGTGTTTTTATTACTTCAACTACGCCTTTGCGCAAAGTAACCTGCTTGTCTTCTGATAATATTCCATTCCACAAAGTATTGTCTATATCCCATACAAGACACTTGATATTTTTGCCTGTTTCCTCTTTGTTTTTACAGCTCCCGTCTGCCATTTCTTTCACTCCCCGTCTATTAATAATTTCTAACTGCATTGCTAGAAATCAATATCTCATGCATTTGGGTTGTACCCTCAATGATCTCCGCGATCCTTGCATCCCTCAGATATCTTTCGATAGGGTATTCCCGGCTGCATCCATTAGCGCCATGGATTTGTACGGCATTATTAGCCACTTTATTTGCCATAATAGAAGCAAAATATTTAGCTGTCCATACTTGCATAATGCTGTCGGGATCACCAATATCCCTAAGATATCCGGCCTTTTGGCACAAAAGCCTGGCCGCATCTGTATTTACCACCATCTCCGTTATCATTTTTTGAATAGCCTGGTATTTCCTGAGGGGTTTTCCAAACTGTATCCGATCCCTTGAATATCGGATGCTTTGCTCTAGGCAAGCCTGGGCAATTCCTATACAGCCGCACGCAACGGTATAACGGCCGTAATCCAAGGAAGACAGCGCTATATGGGATAGTCCCGTACCGATTTTTCCAATTATATTAACTTCATCTATTGAACAATCTTCCATTTTGAGTTCAGTCGTCATCGAAGCTCTCATACCGATCAACCCGCCTAATGGCTTAATCAGTAAGCCAGGTGCATCCCTCGGTACCAAAAACGCCGTAACTTTTCCTTCACACTGGGCAAAAATCAAAAATAAATCGGCAATTTGGCCCATTGTAATCCATTTTTTAGTTCCATTCAATATATATTTACCATCAGTTTTAACTGCTGTTGTCTCAACACTTTTGGCATCGCTGCCCACTTGAGGTTCTGTAAGTCCAAAGGCCCCAATCACTTCTCCCTTTGCCATACGCGGAAGCCAATAGTCTTTCTGTTCATCACGCCCCCATCTTTGAATAGCGAGTGCAACCATACCATGTACCGTAAGAATACTTCTTACGGAAGAACATGCTTTTCCAAATTCTTCGTTCAGCAATCCGATAGTAATTGAATCCCATTCCATTCCGCCATACTTACGGGATATCATGGACCCAAGATATCCTTTTTCCGATATTTTCTTTATTACCTCATCAGGTATTTTCTCCTCCTGGTCAAACTGCTTTGCACCCTCTGCAATTTCAGCACTTACAAATTCTCGGAACTTTTCCTGATGCTCCATTTGTTCGCGAGTTAATTCAATTCTCATCCTACCACCCCCGCCTTCCGTCTTATTACGCCACCCTCTTATCTTGAATCAATTGGCTAATACTATTGATGGAACTGAAATTTTTCAAATCCATATCATTATTATCAACCTGAATGCCAAATTCCTTCTCAATAAACAACACCAATTGCATGGCAAATAATGAATTTACAAACCCAAGAGAAAATATATCCTCGTCATCTAGTAGTTCGCGTTTCCTGAAAAACCGGCTCAAAAATTTCCTTATTTTTATCTTATCTTTTTCCATGCTGCAACCCCCCTCTTAATATTCATAAAAACCTTTACCAGATTTTTTTCCATGCAAACCCGCATCCGTCATTTTGCGAAGCAGTGGGCAGCACCGAAATTTAGAGTCCTGATAACTTTCATATAGAACTTTCAAAGACTTTACAACCGTATCCAATCCGATTAAATCGGCTGTTTCAAGCGGTCCCATTTTATGACCATAGCACTTTTTAAAAATTTCATCTATTTCCTCTGGGGCTGCTATTCCATCTTGGACGATAAATGCCGCTTCATTCATCATCAGATGCGAAATACGATTGGAAACAAATCCTGGATAATCATTGATTACAATGCTTTCCTTACCCATTTTTTTCAACAGACATTCTGTTTCCTGTATTGTCTGTTCCGAAGTATGGTACCCTCTAATCACTTCAACTGCCGTCTTTAATGGAACTGGATTCATAAAGTGCGTTCCTATGACCCTTTCCGGATGATTGTATACCGCGGCCACTCTTGTAATAGAGATACAAGATGTATTTACTAAAATATTGCAATTTTCAGGACAAATACTATTTAACATCTTGTGTACCTTTTCCTTTTTACCCCAATCTTCTGTTATATTTTCAATGGCAAAACTTGCATCGTTCAATAAAGTTATATCTGTAGTAAAGAAAATTTTGCCAAGCACCTCTTGTGGACTTTCTGTCACTTCTGCTTTCTTAAAAAGGGATTGCAAGCGGACGGAGTTGTAGATTTCTTCCTTTGCCGCCTCCAAAATTTCTTCGGACAAATCCACCAAAACAGTGTTCACTCCTGATTGTGCAAGGTTCTGCGCTACCCCCCTTCCCATTACGCCTGCTCCGATAACTCCAACTTTTTCCATAACCACTTCACTCCTTTATTTTGTTTTCAATATAGTCGATTTTCAAATAGCATAAGTATTGAAAATACTGACTTTTAACAGTTAAACTTTATTATTTTACTTCCCTTATGGGTATATATATAATATGTCTCACCAAATTATAAATTCTACCGAATCCATATTCTCTGCTCTGCTGCTTATGCACTTTTGAATATTCCTACTTTTACTTTGTTTTGGCATTTTCTAAGCTTTTCAAAAGAGTTAGGAGTCGAATTCTGTGGATTAGGGACAGTTATCAGCAAAGCTTTCACCAGGGGAAAAGTAATAGAAGCGTAGTTGTGATGCAACTTACACAATCATCGAACAAATCACACGTGTCATTTGGCATCAGATTATTTAAATTTAAAATGTATTATGCATAATAGTTCTCCATTTTTTTTATTTAACCTATAAATTTTCCTTATTTAGCCATATATATAATCCAAATAACCATATTTGTTACACGAATAACCAACCGAATTAAAAAGAAGATTGTCACTTATTTTAAAAAGTGACAATCTTCTTTTTCAATTCTTCAAATTTATATCTACTCATTAACGCTACTTTTTTAGAACCTATAAATTCAATTTGATAAGATCTGTTCCCCATGTTTTTAATTGTTTTTATTTTTTCTATATTTATTATAAATGATTGGTGTACTCTGAAAAAATTACTATTGAGTTTATTTTCTAGTTCAGCTAATGTTTTATCTAGCGTATAAATTTCTTTATTTGTATATACTGATACATCCCTACTCACCTTTTCAAAATATAATATATCTTCTAGTGGAATAACAGATATTTTGATTTTATCTTTTATAATAATTTTATCAATACCATTCTCTTTTAAATTGTCCATACTAATTGTTATAAGGTTATTCAATGTATCTTTGAATTTTGAAATATCTATTGGCTTTAAAAGATAATCATATGGATGCACACTAAAAGATTCAATAGCATGCTCCATATAAGCAGTAATAAAAACAAATCTAGTTTTAGAAGACAGCTTACTCATTATTTTGGCTGCATCTATTCCATCTAGATTAGGCATACCAATATCCATTAATGCAATGTCAACTGATTCTTTTTTGATAATATCAACTGCTTGCACTCCATCTTCTGCAGTAAATACTTTATCAATAAAAGGATTTTGTGATATTATTTTCCCTAGCATTTTTCTTGTATATTGATCATCATCACATATTAATATATTCATCATATCTATTATAAATATTAAAGCTCCTTTCTAAGACTTTCAGGTATTTCAGGTTCGAAAAGTCCCCATGTACATGCAGAACTTACGCCACTCATTGCTACTACCGTAATGAGTGCAGCAACAAGTGCTACTAACTGTCTTCTTATTGATTTAAACATTTTGTTCATGACCTCCTTTCATTAAAGAATTTAAGTAAACTTCTAAACTGTTAATGATTCTATAACTAAAAGGGGTACTAAAGAAAAATGCAGCAATAACCCCTAATAAACTAGAAAATATATGGTTTGGAGAAAATCTATCTTGTAAAAATATAATGATTACTATCCAAAGATTTAAAAGTATCATTGTCTGTATTTTTATTTTCAAACGTGTAGTTGTATTTTTTATCATTTTTTTTTCTGTTCCCATTGGAATATATACAATGGTTTGTATGATAGTAAAGATATAGGTCATTCCAATCATAATGAATAAGATTTTAGGTTGTAAAATCAATTTAGCACCTAAAAAACTCACTACGATTATCGTAAATCCACTAGCAAAAAAACAATGATTATAAGTGCTGCAATGGGTACCTCCTATTAAACGTCTAAACATAACAAAAGATATGAATACAATGAGTGTGGATTTTAAGATATTGAGAAAGCAAGCAACAATGATAATTGCTATTATTTCAAATACTGTTCCTAGCAATATTTGTAACCCATATGAAAATATCTCTGTTTTATCCATGTCACTTTGTAACTTTTCGCTTATATAACCAGCAATTACATCAGCTAATTTTTTCAACATCTTCTTTTACCCTTTCTGGTAACACCAATGTCACTAATACAGTTTTATTTTCTGTTTCTTCTATGCTTACAGTGCCATTATATTTTTCAACGATTTGTTTTACTATATGTAGACCATACCCACGACCTACTGCACTTTTGGTAGAAATACCCGGCTTAAATAAATCTGCTATAGCAATATTTTTATCTAATTTCCCTACATTCTCTATTTGTACTACATGCTTATTTTCAGACCTATCTATCTTAACTTTTATCCATTTTTTGGAATTCGTAATGAACATAGTAGCTTCAATTGCATTATCTATTAGGTTTCCAACCATATCACAAAGATCCCAGGGTTTAATCCATTCAAAATTTGATTTGTGTTTACACTTAATATATAAATTGATGCCTTTTTTTTCTGCAATTTCCTTTTTTATATTCAGTAGAGCTGTAAGGGCTGGATTCCCTACTCTGATTAATTCAGAAACGCTTCTATATTCTTGTGAAACACCTTCTAAGTAATCTATTAAATCATCATATTCTTCTAAATAGATCATGGCTTTTATCGTCTGGATATGGTTGATATAGCTATGTCTTTGTGTCCGAAATAAAGTAAGTAGGCTTTTTGTATTGTTTAAATGATTTTTTAATAGTTTATTTTCAATTTCTTTGTACCTATATTCATTTGTTTTTTTTATAGAAAAAATAACAAAAAAGGTTAAGAGCATTATTAATAAGTTAAAAAACGGTATGCATCTTTTTAGCCCTTCAAGGGATGTAGCAATTACAATAGATGTATTAAATATTAGAATCAATGTTAGTTGTAAAAAAATGGTAATAATAAGTGTATTAATATTAAATATTTTCAATATAACACCTTCTATTTTTCAACATCCCATATTAAGATGTTGAATTTTTTAATAACCAATATAAATAAACATGAAACAATGAAAATAGGTATAAAGCAAAGGGGTACATATTTTGAATTTTGTGCCAAACTGGATGCATCAATGCTATAGAAATTAAAAATGCATGGTAACATGATGCTTTGAACCATCCCTTCTAATACTGTACCGATTAGAACAGATATCACAGCTTTATGAAAACTTATATTTAGGATAAAATAAACCAATAAACTTAGCGTAACCATATGTATAAGGGTATGTATTCCAAATACTAAGGAGAATTTTCTTGTCTCATAAGTGATTATAGCTTGTATACATGCAATTAATGTTATTTTATATATATTTAATTTTCTTATATTCGATAAGTAACATCCCATTAGAAGTATTATAAATACTTCAGGCCAACCTACCACTACAGCAGTTACCAATGGTATTGTGAACATTAAAATACCCCTTTCTCATTATATAGAGAGATAAAAAAGTGTGTATTGCTATTACTATATGATAGTACAAATTATTTGAAAATAATGTAATATATTGTAGGATAAGTAAAATTTTTATATTTAAAATATTCCGACTTTTTCATTGCTGTGACCAAATAGTCCATATGCAGAATTAACATTGTTTTTTATTATTTCATATACATCTTCCAATTTATCATATAACGTTTCATTAAATATTTTTCCTCTTTCCGCTAAGTCTACAGGAACTATCTCTATTCTATCATCAATATTTTTTCCATTTATTGTATATAATAGCCGAACCTCCAGCATAAGGCGAACAAAATAAAGTGATTTTATCCATGCTCATTACCTCCTTGAATTTATGGAATACTTTCTAAAGTCCTTAAGCTCCATAATATTTATATCCATTGGAAAATTATTATTCATAGCACATACAGACAGTTTATAATTTTCTGCAATATCATATTGTTTAAAGTAATAGCTTTTATCAGCACCCTTTATGCTAATCACCTCACCTTTTTTTCTGATAGTAAATGAATCTAGTGGTATAGACATCCCCTTTCCTTCCGCTTTAATATAGCTCTCTTTTAAAGTCCAAAGATCAAAAAAACGACCTAGTCTATGCTCTTTATTTAGTTCCAGTAGTTCACTATATTCATCCTTAGAAAAAAAACGATCTGCTATATCTAAATCAATATCATTTATCTCTTCTACATCAATCCCAATGGAACTACGATCTATTGCATATACAACCCATTCTCCAGAATGTGAAATGTTAAAGTGTAAGTCTTTAACACCTTTAACATAGGGCTTACCAAATTTATTTACTGAAAAATATATATCTTCGTTTTCAAGTCCATAACTGTTACAAATTAGACTTTTAATTGCTATTTTTCCAATTAAGTATCTCTGGGCATCCTCCCATCTTTGATATCTTTTTATCTTATCCCCTTCTTCGTAGGAAAGAAAACGCATTAAAGTATCAAAGTAATATGAATCCATTCTATAGCTACTTCTAACAGCATGTATCTCCATATTATCACTCTTTCTTTATATACAAACCATCCGCTGACTCATTATCAACGATTATTATATTTTTTTCTTAGATTTCACGTATTGCTATATCCTCTATCATCTCAATTTTTCCTAGATACATCTTAAAAATTTTATCTGCTACATCAAAGTAATGATCATCATGGGTAACAGCTATAATTATTTTCCCTTTCTCCTTCATCTTAGGAAGTAACTTTCTATAAAAGAATTTTCTAAACTGTGGGTCTTGGTCTTCTACCAATTCATCGAATAGATATATAGGTCTATTTTCTAAATTGGCGCTACCCCTAAATAACATCTTAATAAAGCTAGTCTCTTTTTCTGCCCCGTAGACAAATCAGTTGTACTGAAGCAGCCTTTTCTTCCCTTCTAAATCCAAAAGATTTAAATACGCTTTTATATCTTCTTCTCTTTTACTACAGTCAACATCATATAATCTTTCAAACAAATGAAAATCACTGAATATTACGGATATATATTCTTCAATTTCAAATCTTTTATGTTCTTCGCCTTCTTCATATTTGAAAATAATATTTTCTAGTTTCATACTCTCTATGCTATTGAAAATTTCTCTCTGGGTTCTCTTCTTCTTGTCTTGCTGGAATTTCCTTTGTGAGTTTCTCTATACGCTTCCTCGCAATATTCATTTGAACGATCTGAGGTACTACCCTTAATATCGCATTTATCGGCCCGAGTATATATAGCAGTACTATTATAAAGTTTACTAGTATTTCAGCCCTAATATTTGGAAATGTTATTGGAAATCCAAAGCCAATTGTCTCCAACACTACTATAAATAAGGATTCTCCTATTAAGAATGCATTGATGAAGTTCCTCATTCCAGATATACTTTTATTTCGGAATTCTGCACTAACTCCCTCTACTTCATTTACTACGAATAAAACAAGTTTTAGATGTTATAAATTTCAAATTACTTATTAGAGTATAATTTCCGCATTTTGATGCTGATACCCCTTGTATAAAACATGGCCATCTAAATAATTAGAAATCATATCTAATGGAATGAAAATTGTGTTGTTATGAATGATAGGTTTTTCAGTTAGTATAATAGGATTTTGATAGTTATAAGCTGTCCCTTTATCTATATATACTTTGATTTCTTTACTTCCATCATGAAAGAGAAAAGTAATGGTTCTTTCTTCTGGCTTCCAACACATAGTAAATCCTAAATATGCACACGTAGATCTAGCTGGCACAAAAATTTGATTCTTCTCATTCATAAATGGATGAAAATCTTCTGTTTCAATAATTCTATCATTAATAATTAATTTCATATTTTGATCTTGCGCATATGAAAAAGAAATAGAAAATGAAAGTATAATCATAAGTAGAATGACTTTTTTAAAAAAATAATGCATAAAATTTAACGCTCCTTTCTATCTTTTGAAATTGAAAAAATAACACATCCCATTCACCTAAACATTAGTTTAGCGTATAAATTATTTAGGTCTATTTTAACATTATTTAGTAAATATGGATATAGTTATATGTTTTCATTTAACTTTCAGCTATTCCTCAAATATATGTTTAGCCCATAGTTAAGCTCCTGGATCACACCAGGAGCTTTTTAAAAACGTTCTTAGTATTTATATGAAATTTTACTTACCAAAAATTCTGCTCCAAAATCCTTTTTAAATCAACACTGATATACTTAAAATTTCATATAAATTCATCGGTATTTTGGAAATCTATCTTTACGATCTCAAATGTAAAGCCTGTGAAAATAGAGAGATTCAAATGTCAGCTTTATCGAAAGCTTATTTTATTGGTATTAAGTTCAGCAATAATGTTTAAAATAAGAAATGAACGCCTACATAAAGAACAGCTAGAAGTAAGTGAAATCAAAAGTACTGAGATCATAAAACAGTATATTGAAAAAATATATTCAAATCGCATAAAAGCATCGTCAAAGGTTTATAAACTATTGATAGAAATATTTAATTGTATAAAAAAAAAATGGGCGAAAATCACACCGTAAAGGCATGTAGATTCGCCGCATAAAGCAATTTAATTATAATCTATTTTGAGCCCTATGTCTTTAAAAAACCCAATTTTTCCGTAGGTTTATTTGTTGTACAATAAAACAGATGCCCTTTTTAGACCCATGAATAAAAACAACCTAAATTCACTTTCTACCCCAAACGGCGATTTCTCGGATATCCTGTGGCGTAGTTCTGCAGCAACCACCAATTAGTTTAGCTCCCTTTTCAAACCACTTCTTAGCACTATCCCCATAGCAAAGACCAGAAGAACAACCGTGCCAATTCTTAGTTTGAGCATCGTAATGCTCTCCAGAATTAGGATACACCAAAATGGGTTTATCAGTACCCTTACGGATCTGGACAATTAGGGATTCCATAAATTCTGGAGGCGTGCAATTGACACCAATGGCTACCACTTGAGGATGAGTATGAAGCCAACGGGCACAGTCTTCAATCCGTTCCCCACTGTTGATGCGTTCCCCATCCTTAGCACTAAAGCTAATCCATGCGTATACCTGAGGGTGTTCCTCCAAAACATTTACAATGGCTTTCGCCTCCACTAGGCAGGGAATAGTTTCGCAGGCCAATATATCCGGCCCAGCCTCAATTAACGTATTCATCCTTTCTCGATGAAATTCCATCAACTGGACTTGCGTTAAACCGTAATCCCCTCTGTACTCAGATCCATCCGCCATATAAGCGCCATACGGACCCACTGAAGCTGCCACAAGAGGTTTTGGTCGGTTTATCCTATTTTCAGGGTTTTCCCAGAAATGGTCTCTTACTTGGGCTGCAATGCGCACAGAAAGCTGAATAAATTCTTTCGCTTCTTGCTTGGTGAGACCTCGCTTCATAAAGCCTTCGTAGGTAGCTTGGTAGCTAGCAGTGATGACACAGTCAGCTCCTGCCCTAAAATAATCTTCGTGTACTGCCCCAATAATCTCAGGATTTTCCATCAGAATCTTAGCCGACCAAAGAGGGTCGTTTAAATCACAGCCTCGACGCTCTAGTTCTGTGGAGAAGGCACCATCTAGTATCATCAATGGATATTTGTACAAAATCTGTTGTATTGGATTCATAAGTAGTCTCCTTTTCAAGTAAGTTTAAAATACCGTTGAAAATATATTTTTAAAAACCAAAGAGGTCAAATAAAATTCCCCCTATCCAAGATTTATAGCGCCTGTGGTTATCTGTCCCAACAGGTAGGCAGCCCCTATGATGAATAAAACAACCCCAACCCATTCGAGGGGTTTATATGAGGATTTATTTTCTATTTTTGCCATATGAAAGGGAATAAGGCCAATGGCAAAGAAAGTAACGGTCAATGCCAAGTACAGCCACCCTACGGCATAGAGCACAAAAACGGAGTACAAGGTGGCCAAAATCCCTGTTACCAAATTCAGCCCTTTCCTATTTTCTTGTAGCGCAAGTTTGCAGGCGAACAATCCAGAAAAAATGTACGGAATCAACATGGTGCTAGTACTCATGCAATAAATGGTATTATAAGTGGACTGAAATTGTTCTGACAAAAGAGACAACAAAAATATCTGAATCAAGATATTCGTTACGATAAGAGATCGGATAGGTACTCCTTTGTCATTTTCTTTAGCAAACCAGCTAGGCATTACGCCATCCTTCGCTGCCAGCCAAGGCAATTCCACTACCAACAAAATCCAGCTCAAAGTAGCGCCCGATACAGAAATCAAGAGTCCTATTTTCACCAAGGTAGCTCCAGCTGCACCGATAAAGGTTTTTCCCAATACGTCAGATAATGGCGTAGCGGCTTCTGCCAATAATTTGGTGTCCACTACCCCCATGGCGATGGTGGAGACTGCCATGTAAATAAGCAAGGTAATGAAGAAAGCCCAAATCGTTGCCTGGCTGACAACCTTTTGAGAGACTGCCCGACCCGAAAGGACAACAGCAGCTTCTACCCCTAAAAAACACCATAATATGGTGCCCATGGCACCTTGGATTTGCTTAAAGATTGAAGTAGGATTTCCTGTAGATACCAAGGTAGTTTGCCAATCGGGTACGAAGAATAACTCACTACGAAATACGCTAATCCCTAGAATTACTACCAATGCCAAAGGAATCAACTTAGCCATGGTAACCAATGCATTTACAATCCCTGCATCCCGTACCCCCATGGCAATAACTCCCGTAATAATCCAAAGGGCCACCGATCCACAAATAAAGGCCCACATCGGAGTAATACCATGGCCTTTTGGCAACAAGCTGTTAAGGGTTTTAAAAAATAAAGGAAAAAATGCCACAATCCCCAATAAACCTCCAATCCAATAGCCAAAAGCACTGAAAAACCCAATAAACTCTCCAAAACCTTCTCGGGCATAGGAGTAAATACCGCCCTTTAGCTCTGGTCGTTGGAATGCTAGGTCTTGAAAAACCAACACCAAGGTGAATACTCCAAAGCCCCCGACCAACCAAGCGAATACAGATGCCATAGGATTGGCATTGCCGATAAGGTCTGTAGGGCTGTTAAATATCCCCCCACCGATCATAGATCCAATGCCTAGCGTAATTAACAAGAACAAGCCTAGTCTTTTTTCTTTCATTCTGCACACTCCTTTAACGAACAAAAAACCTCTTTCACACGAAAGAGGTTGAGTGCTATGACAGCAATCCAATCCTCTCTCATCTTCCAGTGTATTCCACTGCTGAATTTAGCACCTTGTAAGATTTCTTCAGGTTGCTGGGCTTCGTTGGGTCAGTCCCTCCGCCACTCTTGATAAGAGTTTTTTGAACGATTCAATTTTAAGTAGTGTATCATGGAAAATAGTCCTATGTCAACAAAAGACAAAGGACTATTTTCTATGATGAAAACTAAAATATTTCTATTCTTCAAAAGCTTCATAAACATTCCATTATTTACATACTCTACCTACTAAATGTGGTCCTGGCTTCATTGTTTTTTTGCCAGGTTTCCCTCCTGAGGAAAGGCGCCTAAAGTTGGTGGTTGAGGTCGTTCACCGTTTATCTCGCCGCCTGGCCTTTCTGACCTATCACCTGTGGGGCGGTGACCCCTATTTTCACCATCGGGTCTCTTAGGTCTTCCACCGCCCATTCCACCGCCTGAACCGTAAATCAGGTTTGTCATTTCAATAGTTTGGCTGTCAGAACCCATTACTATGGTATATGTTTCACCTTTCTTAATATCTGGGCTGCTGATAACAACGCAGTTATACTCTTTTTCAGGCGTATAGTTGACAAGTTCTTTTCCACTGCTGTCCTTCAATGTTATTGCACCATTTTGCATACTTTGCGTGTTTACAAGGATAGATCCTTGTGTAGATTCATTTCCAAAGTTCTGCGCCATACCACTTGAACCTACAGCGATAAATATTCCCCCTGAAATATCGGCCGTGCCGTTATAATCAATCGCACCATTTCCGTTATTTGTTGGACCTGAAACATAGGTTTCTCCGCCTGTAACATAAAGATGGCCGTTGGAGTCTACGCCGTCACCTCTGGCATTAATTTTAATTATACCTCCGCTTATTTTGATATAAGCATTTTCATCTGTCGCAAAAGTATCTTCATTTCCTCCTGCGGCGTTAAAACCGTCATCAGAAGCCACGAGTGTAATCTTACCGCCGACAATATCAATACTTTGTCCCTCTACCCCTTCGTAGCTTTTTAAAATGTTAATATTTCCGCTGTTTATGGTTACATTGGAATCTGCGTGAATACCATCATTTCCAGAAGATAACTCAAATGTAGCACCATTGATTATAATATCACTGTTTGCGTGAATACTGTCGTCTGAGGAATTCACATTAAAAGTACCATTATTCACAATGATATTGCCATTTGCTTTTATCGCTTTTTCACTTGGAGTATCATTTGTTTCTGACTGTTTATCCTGTTTACCCAAATCTGGAGGGAATTCGCCTTTGCTTTCAGTACTGGCGTTGCCGCTTCCGCCTCCTGTGATAATATTAAAGTCCCCTGCGTCAACCTGTATCGAAATAGCCCCGTCAATACCGTCTGTTTCTGATGTTATATTAAAACTGCCGTCTGCGATATAGATAAACCCCAAAGAAGGATCATCTGAATTTTCGCTGTGAATACCATCTTGCCCTGAAGTAATTTCAAAGCTACCGTTTGCAATTCTTACACTATCATTGCCCTCAAGCCCATGTTCACTTATTTTGATTTCGTATTTTCCGCTTGTAATCACTAAATCGTTTTTAGAGGTAATCCCGTTTCCGTATTCAGTGGATATTGAAAGTTCACCTTTACCATTTAATGTCAAATCGTCTTTTGAATAGATCACCGCATCAATATGGTTGTCATCTATTTTAGTAAATTCTCCGTTTGTACAAAGCGTGTTCATCGTTCCACTAGCAAGTGTGATAAAAACCTTATCTGCCTGCTTTACATAAATCGGAGCAGAATAAGTGTTACCAATGCTTACACTGTCTAAAACCAATTGGATTTTATCTGTTTTTTCAGCATCCACTATAATCTGACCATTTGTAAGACTACCCTTTAATAGGTATGTACCTTCATCTGTGATTGTAACGGTTGTGTCGTTGATTTTTACACGGCCACTTGATTGTATATTGTCGTCGTTTAACGTAATGATTACGCACTTTTCTTCATCGTATCCGATTTCTTTATCCCTGTTTGAAAACATTTTAGACGTATCGGTTATAGTCACTGAAGCATTTGTATTGTCTTTTGTTTGTGAACTGCTTGTATCGGATAGATTGTTGCCATTTGCTGAAACCAAATTCCCTGCACATCCTGTAAAGCAGCCTACAATAATGGCTATACAAAGCAATATAGTAATGATTTTTTTGAATTTCATGTTATGCCTCCTTATAATTCTCCGGCAATGCTTGATTGCTTTGCCATCATAATTTCCAAATTTCCATTTCTACATCGGATGTCATCAATAAACTGTTTTTCTTCGTTTAAATTGTTTAGTGTCACATCATAGGTGAGTTTGAATAAACTGCCCATATTTGTTGTTTTTACATTGATCAATTCACATTCCTTTGTGTATTGTTTGAACAAATCATCAAATACACCCGTATAATCCAAATCTTCTGGAATGGTAATTCGCATAGTTCTTTGTGTATTTTTGCTGCTTCCTATGCCGCTGTTTGTATAGAGTACGCTTACACCCCCTAATATGAGGGCAAACAAAACACCATAGCCTAAATACCCCATACCTGTTGCAAGTCCAGCACCCATAGCAAGAAAGATTGCGCCGATTTCTTTGGCGGTACCGGGTACAGAACGGAAACGAACAAGGCTGAATGTTCCTGCAACTGCAACCCCTGCACCTAAGTTACCATTTACCATCATGATGACAACACACACCACTGCGGGAAGTGTTGCAAGTGTTACAACAAAGCTCTTAGTATATTTGCTTTTGTAGGTATAGGTAAGTGCCAGAAATAGTCCGATTAAAAGCGATCCTGCTATACATACAAGAAAGTTTGATAAAGAAATAATGGATTCAGTAGAATTTTGAAAAACACCCGAAAATAAATGATCAAGCAACATTTTTTATACCTCCTAAGAATTTTGGCAACATTGAATATTTGTATGCGTTGCCATATTTTGAAAAAGATGTTTTATAGATTTTGTTTTGGCTGAGAAAATTCAAAAGCCATATGGGCATACCAAGTGACGTTTTTACTTCCATAAGTACCATACCCTGTGGCAAAATAGGCTCTCCGTAAATACTGCTTGTAAGAGATAAATCATCATCTCTGTATAAAATGTTCTCATCAAAGGTTATACGAAAATTGCTGTCCGTCTTGCTAAAAAATGCCTCACGGGAATAGGATAAAAATACAGCAGGTTCGATATTTTGATACAGTTTCATAAAATAATCAATTTCCTTTGATATTTGCGTTGGATTTTCAAGTGGAATATGCTCACAAAGATAATTTGACGCTGTATGCTCAAGCATATCCATTCGGCGCTTATAAACTACACCTTTATATTTCTTTTTAATTTCTACAAAAACCGTACTATAAGCATTTGCTATACCGTAGCTTCTAACTCTCAGTTTCTCCTTATAATCAGGTTTTTCGATAGAGCGTCTGATTAAAAGTTTATCGGGTGTATCAAAGTAAATATTGCTGATTGTATTTTTCCCAAATTTATCATGATGCATATAGTCACGCATAATTTTCAGTAATATTTGCTGCTGTTCTTTTGTAAGAAGGTATTTAACCTCATATCTTTTAAATATATTTTGATAACCCATACGGTCATCTCCTCTCTGAATGCTTGTTAAGTTCTTTTATTTGACTTCATTATAAAAAACGAAACTAAAATGAACTTTAAATTTTACATTAAATTAACTTAAAATTTCTTCTAGCGTGAGGAAAGTGGTAGGAGTTCACATAAGTCCGTGATTTTGAATGTATTTTTTGTATATCCCATGATATAGAAAAGTCTTAACTCTTTTAAAGTTAAGACTTTTAAAATATTGCGGTAATAATAAGATTTTTCCCATCAGGACTTTGTGCGGTTATTTTCCCTTTATGCTTTTTAACAATTGCTTTGGCAATAGACAAACCTATGCCATATCCACCTGTACTGCTGTTTCGTGAACTGTCAGCTCTGTAAAAACGCTCAAAAAATATATCGAGATTTCCTTGTTTCAAATGCTCTGATTGATTTGTGATTTCCAAAATATATCTTTTCCCTTGTTTTTTGAGGGATAACTTTATCTCACTGTTATCCCTTGCATATTTTATCGCATTATCCAACAGAATTGAAACAAGCTGACGCAATAACGGTTCATTTGCGCAGTAAGAAATATTTTTTTCAATTTCAAGTTCAAGCCTTTTGCCGTTCGCTTCTGCAACGCGCTTAAAAGGCGCTGCATTCTCAAATACTGCATCTGACAATGAAAAATCAATTTTTTCAAGATTATTTTTTTCCTCGTCCATACGGGTGAGGGATACAAGGTTTGAAACAAGATCTGACAATCGATCTACTTGATTTCGAATGCTTTTTGTCCATTGATTTTCCCCATAATCCATTTCCAAAACCTCGGTGCTTGTACCAATAATGGCAAGGGGGGTTTTCAATTCGTGACTAGCATCGGTTATGAACTGTTTTTGCTTTTCATAGCTTTCGGCAATCGGTGCAATTGCTTTTTTTGAAAAGATAAGCACAAGCACAAAGACAGCGCTAAGTGCTGCAATAGAAATATAAATACTGTCTAAAAGAAAGAAACGAAACATTTCAATATCACGTTCGCAATCCACAAACACGATAAGCTTTCCATAATCCTTCTCTGTAACCACATATTTATAATTCTGAATCAAGCCTGTTTCTTTTCTATTTTTCAATACTTTTTCTGCAGCTTTTACCGCTTTTGATGCAGAGATCGCAGATATTTTTCCTGTATCCACAGAGATCACATTTTCGTTGTCATCAAGCTTCACGATAAAAAAGCGTGTTGAAAATGGGACTTCAGGAGACATTTTGGGTGGCAGCTTATAATCATTCTTGTGTTTATTATGCTTTGGAAAATGTCCGTCATTTTCTGAAAGAACCGTCAATATCGCATCAGCATGTCTTCCAATTTGACCATAGTTTAAAACATTTATAAAGGTTGCTATTACTAAAATAACAAGGACTACGGAGCTGACAGCTATAATAATAAATTTTCTTTGCAGTTTTTTTATCATTGTTTTTCCTCCAATGAATAGCCCATATTTCTGGTAGCCTTTATCTGTACAGTTGCACCAATAGCGGTAAGTTTTTTTCTGAGATAAGAAATATATACCCACACCACATTGATTTCTGATTCACTGTCATAGCCCCAAATTTTTTCCATAAACCCTTCGGTAGCAATCAAATGCTTTGGATTTGTCATCATCATTTCAAGCATTTGAAATTCTTTGTTTGCAAGTCGAAAACAACCTTGCGTGGATTTTAGTTCAAACGTTGCCCGATTGAGGGTGATATTCCCAAAGGACAGCACTGAATTTGTGATCTCAGTTTGTCTCCTTGTCATAGAACGAATACGGGCAAGGAGTTCTTTTGTTGCAAAGGGCTTTGTTAAGTAGTCGTCTGCACCACAGTCAAGTCCAAGCACCTTATCATCAATTTCAGATTTAGCAGTAAGCATCAGCACAGGAATATTTTTTCCATTTTTACGCAAGGTTTTTAGTACGGTAATACCGTCAACCTTTGGCATCATAATATCCAAAATGACACCATCATAATTTTCAGCTTCCAAATATTCAAGTGCTTCTTCGCCGTCATAAACGGCATCAACAGAATAATGATTGTGTTTCAGTATCGCAACAAGCGCATTAGAAAGCTCTTTTTCATCTTCAGCAAGCAATAATCTCATAAAAACACATCCTAAGTTTATTTTTATTATAAATAGCATACCTTAAAATAAGTTAAAAATCATCTTTAAGCAACCTATTAATCATTATTTTCCCAATCCTTTTTTAATTCATAAAATGTATTTCTTTTCAAATCAAGTAATTCAATAGCTGTAGAACCTGTTATTTCTCTCATTTTATATTTATTATAAACATCTTCGCAATCCTTTGGGAAGTCTATTTTTGTTTGAGACAGTTTACATATAAAGTCCATATTCATATATTCTATAAGTTTGTAAAAATGGTATAATATTGATAAAAAATAAGTCGCATAGGTAAAATATTACGTAACAAAGATTATTTATATAAATAATAGGGGGTAAAACAATGCTTGAAGTTGTATTTAGTGATAGCGTGAAAGGTTCTATGAAAATAGCAAAAAACTATGATGAAAAAAGTATGCTTAGTGGCGCTATCGGGTATATTGGAAAAAAGCCATCGAAAACTGAATTAAAGAAACACTTTGAAGGATTAAAGAAACACTTTGAAGGTCAGGCTGTTGGCGGAGATTCACAAGATGTAGCTTGTATAGGATTTGCATTGGATATTGGGGATATATCCGGTGAATTTGATGGCATTGCGCGTCAAAATTTTTTTCAAAAAGTATGGGGACGATTTGATTTTGACGATAATGAACAGGAACATTTTTTTCATAATCAACGCAAAGATATGGAAAAACTTTTGTCTGCTGCAATCAACGGCACTCCAATACGAATTTGGAAGAGCAACATCCCTTATTCGACTTGCGGATTTTACTTCATTTGCAATGTATTAAGAAATATTGATTGTGAAATAAGCGTTGTTTCATTACCGGAGTATAAGCAAGTATCTGAGAATGAAATTGTTACTTATAGCGACTGGAGGCAAATGGAGCCAGGGAAATTTTATCAATTCTTGCCTTTGGAAAGACAATTATCTCAATCTGAAAAACGAATGTTTAGTAACCGTTGGTGTGACTTGATAATGGAAAACACCCCATTAAGAGCTGTTGTAAACGGAAAGTTGATTTCTGTTCCCGAAGATTATTATGATTACATTATTACCAAAAATATTCCTGACGATGATTTTCTTATGGCTCGTTTAATTGGTGAGATTATGGGAAATTACAAGTTAGGTGTTAGTGATAGTTGGTATGCTTTGCGTATAGATAAGATGATTGAGGAGAACAAACTGATTATTGTTGAGAATAAGGATATGTCAAATCCTTATGGAAAAATTTTAAAGAAAGTGATGGTATGAACAATAGGATCATAATCTTTAGCAGATTACCTCGCAATATTCTTAAAATATGACGCATGGAATATTGCTATCAAAATAAGAAAAGCCATGTATTGGAATTAATAACCATCCTATGGCTTATTTTTTCACGTATGTCATCTGTACCCGTCATACAGTTTACACCTCATAATTTGAAATAGAAATGAGTATACACAGCACACGGATTACCTAAATAGATCAAATTATGAGAAGAGAATTCTTGCGATAAATTTTTTATTAAGGTAAAGTTGAGTTTACAAAAGAGGACATGAATAGTGAGGAATAAAATTGCTTTATGATATATGATTTTCTCAGGAGGTGAAGAAATGAAATGGTTGGAGAAACTAAGTAGTGCAATAAATTACATAGAGAATAATTTGGATAACAAAATTTCCTATGAGGAAGCGGCAAAGATTGCGTGTTGTTCCACCTATTACTTTCAACGTATGTTTACGTATGTTGCAGGAATCTCTTTGTCAGACTATATACGACGCCGAAGAATGACACAGGCCGCATTTGAATTGCAGTCTACTAATATAAGAGTTTTAGATGTTGCGTTAAAATATGGATATAATTCTCCAACATCTTTTAACCGAGCATTTCAAAACGTTCATGGAATTTCTCCAGCAGCTGCAAAAAATCAAGGGAGTATGCTTAATGCTTATGTCCCTATTAAGTTTTTAGTACAAGTTTTAGGAGGCAGTGCTATGCAATATCGAATTGAAGAAAAAAAAGCTATGCGGATTGTGGGTGTTCGTACAGCATTATCGGAGGATATGGAAGAAAATCATGTATTGGTTCCGAAATTTTGGAACAAAACATTACAGAGCAATAGGTTCTCTGAAATCTGTGCTTTGTCAAACCAAATTCCGTACGGTGTTTTAGGTGTTACCGTTTATCACAACCCCAATAATATTTTTTACTATATCGCAGCGGCGACGAATGCTCCTGTGCCAACGGGAATGCTTGAACATGAAATTCCTGCTGCAACATGGGTAGTCTTCGAATGTGATGGATATTTTAAAGAATCCATACAAAGTATTTTTAAACGTTTTCTAACAGAATGGCTCCCATTTTCCGGGTATGCTTATGCAGAGTTACCAGATATAGAAGTATATCCTATTGGCAATGGAAGCTTGAGGTGCGGTCACTCGGAGGTATGGATTGCAATTAAAAAGGAAAAGGAGAATTGATTTATGGAATACCAAATAGAAATTAGAGATATTGAACCAATCAGAGTTGCTTATATTCCTTACAAGGGCATTGTGACAGAAGCTAACAAGGTTTTCCCAGATGTGTTTAAGGCGATCCGTAGTAAAACAAATGGTGCACCTTTTTTTAGTTATCTTTCTATGAACCCGGAAACAAAAACAGGTGTAATGGAATTATGTGTGCCAACTGCACAAACGCCTGTTGGAAAAGGCATTGAAGTTAAGGAAATGACACGCATAAAGGCTATTTGTGTTACGCACATTGGTTCTTACGAAACCATGTATAAGGCTTATGCAACTATTGACAAATTTTCTGCTGAAAATGGGCTAAAAATAACACCACCTTTCCGTGAGGTATTTATTAAAGGGCCAGGAATGTTTTTGAAAGGCAATCCAGACAAATATATTACTGAAATCCAATTTCCAATAAAGGAGGAATAATGTGATTGCAATTAATGTTGAAAACCTCGTAAAAAAATACAGGAATGGCGTACAGGCATTAGATGGTATTTCTTTAACGGTTGGAAGTGGAGAAATCTTTTCATTACTAGGTCAAAATGGCGCTGGTAAATCAACGCTTATAAACGTACTCACAACGTATTTGCGTCCGACATTTGGAAAAGTTACGATGTTTGGAAAAGACGTTTACGAAGAAGCTACTGAGATTCGTTCGAGGATTGCGTGTGTTGCACAACGTACCTCGATCGATTCACATTTATCCCTTAGTGAAAATATGATGTTTCAGAGCAAACTTTATAAAATTCGTAAAATAGAAGCAAAACAACGAATGGAAACTTTGATTGCGTGTTTCGGTTTGGAAAGATACTTGAAATACCCCGTTTCATCTTATTCTGGTGGAGTAAAAAGACGCCTAGATATTGCACTTAACATGATGTCAAACCCAAAGATATTATTCTTAGATGAACCTACTGTAGGCATGGATATACAATCTCGTATGGCGATGTGGCAAATGATGAAGAAAATTCGTGCTGATTTTGGAACCACCATTTTTCTGACAACGCATTACTTAGAGGAAGCCGATCAATTAAGCGATACTATCTGTATTATGAAAGATGGAAAGGAAGCTGCACAAGGGACACCACATGCTTTGCGTAATTATCTACGGCAGGATGTAGTAGAAATCAGCTTTGATAGCAAGGAACGTGCAAAAGATTCTTTCAGGCGGATAACAAACACCTTTGGTTTAGAACGGACTAATTTACGGAGTGAAAAAATCATTATTAATTCCCCAAAATCGGGTGAAGATTTAGTACATGTAAGCCGTTTCCTATTGGAGGAACAAATTACCTTTATGGGAATAAATATCTTACAGCCCTCTTTGGATGATGTTTTTATACGATTGACTGGCAAGCAAATGGGGGTGTCCTAATGAGTATTTTTCCTATTTTATGGCGTAATATTAAATGGCGCTTTCATAATTCCTTTACAGTTGTGATTACTATTTTACAGCCCATGCTTTGGTTGATATTGTACAGTGCCGTTGCCGGACAATCTATGCAGGGCATCGGAATTGAAAATTATACTGCATTTATCTTACCTGGACTTATCGTGCTGGTATGCTTTAGTGCTTGTAGCAGCGGTGGAATAATGAATTATCTTATGAAAGCTGATGGGAGCTTTTATAGAGTATTGATTGCCCCTGTGAAAAGAAGTTCTATCGTCATTGGGCAAAACTTAGAAGCTGTTTTATGCACATTCCTTGAAGTTAGTATTATGTGTGTTGTCAGTCTATTCTTTTCAGTCAAAATTGCTTCAGGCTTTTGGGGGATACTCCTTATCATTTTAATTGTATTTATGGTAGCATTTTTTATGGCAGGAATGGCCTATGCAATCAGCCTTAGTTTGCCAAATGAAGTGATGTATGAAACTGTAATGAACGCAATCGTCTTGCCTGTGTTTTTCCTTAGTACTGCTTTATTCCCGGCAAATACTGTATCGGGTGGATTAGCATTTGCTGTGAATCTGAATCCATTTACTCATGTCATCAATGCTTTACGGATGCTTATTTTGAAAGGAAGTATTGTGAAAAATGATATTTTCTTTGTGCTTCTGCTACTTTTAATAATGTGCTGTATTAGCTTTTCATGGGCATTATACAGATTAAAAAAAGAAACGAATTTATAAGAATATAGGTAAGCGTAAAGCCTACCACACATACAAAATTAAATTTTTAAGTAATAAAATCATCTCAAAAGAAATTGAGATGATATACATATGGATCATAAAGAAAATCGGAAATATTGGGAGAACATAGTCCATAATCAAATAGAAAGTGGTCTTTCTCAAAATTTCTAATAACCCTTTAGAAAAATAGAAAAGACTACTTGGACTATGGTTACACCAATAACGGATACGCAACTTTGTAGTAGTAAGATTGAACTTCGCAAACGCAATAAAGGGGGTACCGTCAGGAAAATGCGGATTTACAACGATAAGGAATTTTCATTACCCATAAGCATTTTTAAGTTATATTCAAAAACCATGCTTTGACATCGTCTAAAGCATGGTAATTATTTAAACTAATATAAATCTGCTACGTTGATTTTTTTAGCTCATTTATTTATTGAATTCATTAACTGGAAGAAGTATTCAGGTTTGTGCGTCTTATTTAGGTTATACCATGAATGTAATG
>NZ_SLWV01000025.1 GCF_004345705.1 Marinisporobacter balticus | reverse complement strand
AAAATAAACCTGTACTTCAGCGTCTTCACTTAATAGCTTTGAGGATGGTCCCCATACAATTAAGGTAACATCCTTCCACCAGCCTTTCAATTTAGCATTTAATGTGTACATAAACACCATTTTAAATGCAACCTCTCGATCTCCACTTGTCCAAAGTACAACGAGTTTATCTTTGTTTTCTGACATAATTATCACTCCTCCAAATATTATTTATTATTTCTAACAAATACAATATTACGTTAGTTAACTAATAGCCATTTCATCTTCTTTATGGTGCTTTGATATTGCAGATAACTATGGCAGTTTGCGAATCGGGTTCACAAAAATCTAGGTAGATTAAACATTCTTTTCATATTATATCATATTTTGGTAATATTTTACCAACTCGTATACCCTACAACAGGAAAAAAATTCTATTGATTTTTACATCTTAGTACAACATAAAAACATAGATCACGTTGTATACATATAAATAAAATGAACACGTTGAAAAGACAAGATCCGATGAAAAATCATTCAATTAAAATCAAAGTAACTCAAGCATGATTGTGATACATCTGAGTGAATTTATTTTACATTATTTGTAATCTACTTTGCCCTTCATGACATCTTTTCTGGTAAAACCCTTTCTTAAAATTTTAGCTAGGAAATGTACATTGAATTATGAAGATTGAAATTAATATAAATATAATTACATTAATGATATAATATGGATATAATTGAAAAATATAAATTATGTCATCCAATAATATCTTATAGCGGTTAGATTCTCAATGTGTTTAATTGGTACAGTGCAATGAAGGATAATAAGAAACAATACGAATTGTTAATTTGGTGTTATAAAGAACTATAATATAAACTAGATATCGGAGGGGTTTTATGAAAAATATTCAAGAGTGTCCAATGTGTGGATGTAAAGAGATTGAGCAAGGTGAGCAATCAGGTCATGCTTCTATGATCCCCGTTGGGAGTATCTTTAAAAGGTCTCCAATCATAGCAGATATTTGTACAGCGTGTGGTCATATTCTCTCTATGAGAGTAGAAAAACCAGAAAAATTTAAGATTAAAAAATAAGATACATTATCGTTAAAATATAATTTAGGATAGGCGTTCTGTGTACATTAAGTTTACAAGGAATACCTAAAACCACTTGGTGGTCATTTGAAGAAGTTATGCGCAATACATCTTTTCATGGAAAAGGGTAGGAATTACATCAGACGATATAGTTGCTACCTTTGGACGACCAAGCGTCTTAACAAGTTAATTTATAACTTCATATTTTTCATCAACGAATGCTTCTATAGCATTATAGATATCCCTATCTTTAATAAGAATGTAATCTGTATCATAGGTGGAAACAGCAAATATACTTATTCCCTTTTGTGCTAATATTGTACTAATTGAAGCAAGAATGCCAATTAGAGAAAAATCCAATGGCCCTTGAATTTTTAAAATTCTCCAATCTTTTTCACACTTTATATCATCAGGAATATCGGGTTGCGCACATACGATGGATAATTCATCTGACGTTTTTGTTATAGAAAAAAAATCACTATCTTTTGCCCAGGGAGGAATTGAATCAAATTTGTCCAACCTACAAACGCCATATTTCTCTTTTAATAATTTCATGGTTAATATTTTTTTTGACATCTTTTCTTTCCATCCTTTCTTTCATCCGTATTGGTATAATTTTAAAAATAAATTAAAATAAAAAAGCCTATAGAAATATTGTTTTAATATCTCCCAGGCTTTTATCCTTCCGTGTACACAGTAAACTGTGCGTTTTCTCTTGGACCTATCCAGTTATAAACTGTGGAACCCTAGAAAACCATGTTAAACTTTTTAATTTTCAATATTTATAAGATAATTTTACCATAAGACGCTATTTAAATCAACCTATGTGTTTTTTGCACGTTTCTACTGGATCTATAGCATGTTTTCCAGTAGATGAACGAAAAATCAATCATGGTAAGATAAGTAATACGTAGTTGTACAATAGTGTGAAACGAGTATGGATAGAAGCATTTATATATTCGTAAATGCAGTGATATCAGCTGAAGATATGCAACAAATAGAAAAAACAAAAAAAGATCTAAAAAAATTATAGGATTTAATTAGAGAACAGCAACAATAAATTAAGGGGTTGATAATTTATTACAAATATAGTTAATTATGATATTATCAATAGAGCAATTTACGTTCAAAATTTAAAATGAGGGGGTACAAAAATGAATAAATCAAAAGTAGAAAAAATAAATTTTTATAGTGATGTACTTGGTAAAGAAATGTCCATGTTGGTATATTTACCTGAATGCTATAATAGTTTAACGCCTCTGCCTGTATTATATTTTCTACATGGAAGAAGTGGGAGTGAAAATGTAGTCTTTGAAATGGATATAAACACGAAAGCTGACCGAATGATAAAAGATGGGGAAATTAAGCCTATGATCATTGCGTGTCCGAGAATTGAAAACAGTCGGGGATTGAATTCATCCTTAATCTGTAAAGAGGTACCTGATCATGGAGATAATAATGGAATCATAAACTTAGGAATGTACGAAGATTACTTTATGAAAGAGATCATACCTTTAACAGATAAAACTTTTAATACGATAAAAGATAGAGAAGGAAGATATATAGGAGGTGTATCTGCTGGGGGCTATGTAGCTCTTCACAATACATTTCGACATCAGCATATGTTTTCAAAAGTAGGAGGGCATATGCCTGCTTTAGAACTGGAACTTGAAGATGAAGACAAGCCATATTATAAAGACATGGGTGTGTGGGAAAAATATGATCCAATATATATTGCAAGCAACAAAAATATTTCTTCTGATATTGATGTCTATCTTGATGCTGGAGATAAGGATGAAGGTAGATTTTATGAAGGCTGTTCAATTTTACATGAAATATTGAAAGAAAAAGGCGTAGATTCTCAAAATCATATATTCCCTGGTAATCACAGTGTTGCATATATACAATCAAATATTGAAAAATATCTAAAATTTTATGGATGTTAATCTATTGTGAACAGGTCTTATGTCATGCATACAACTGTGCTGACTTTTTAAAATACTTGGCGAATTGCTCATGGGCACTATATGGAAAATAATAGTGCTCAGTAAAATGCGTGTAATGTGCAAGTGTATCATTCGATCTCACAACCCCAAACCTTAAAGGCAGTTCATAAAATAAAACGTTAGCTCAACCCATGTTATTCTAAGGTGAAAATTATATTTCTTCAACCCAAAGGGGGTAGAGATTTTAATTACTTGCACTTTAGTTGACACATCAACTAAAATGTAATATAATACATTTTGTTGACACGTCAACTAAAGTGTATTATATTGCGCAGTATAAATTTTTTAGGAGGTGATTTTTTAGTGGTTGAGCCAAGTAGCATTGGTAGATTAATATCTATTGCAAGTCGGCAATCTTCGATGTATATGAATAGAAGATTAAAAAAATATGAAATAAATTATACCCAGTTTATTTTTTTAATGAACATTTATAAAACGGAAGGTTTGACGCAAGAGGCCATAGGGGAAAAAAATTTTATTGATAAAGCGGCAGTTACCAGAGCTGTAACAGACTTAGAGGTTAAAGGATATATTATTAGAAAACCGTGTAAAAATGATAAACGTGCAAAAAAATTATATTTAACAGATAAAGCGCTGGGTATTCAGGATCAATTAATTGAAAACATAAATAAATGGGAACAATCATGGATAACCGCATTAGATGATCATGAGAAAGCTATATTATTTCAGCAATTAAGTACAATGGTTGAAAAAAATAAAACGACAATAGCGAATATAAAAGATGAAAAAGGAGCAAAAAAATGAGTGATTTAAATAAAGAAAATAAAATGGGTAAACTCCCTATAAAAAAATTATTATTTACGATGTCTATGCCAGCAATATTAGCAATGCTAGTACAAGCTTGTTATAATATTGTGGATAGTTTGTTTATTGCAAGGGTGAATGAAGCCGCTTTAAGTGCAGTTACTTTGGCGTTTCCTATACAGATGATAATTATTGCAGTATGTGTAGGTGGAGGCGTTGGAATTAATTCAGTTATTTCTAGAAAATTAGGAGAAGGTAAAAATAAAGAAGCAGATAATGTTGCTGAACATGGTATTTTGATTATGTCTTTAGTCTACTTAGCCGTTTTAGTGATTGCATTTTTATTTTCACATAAAATGTTTAATAACTTTTCTAATAACAAAATAGTTGTAGATTACGGAATAACTTATATAAGAATTATTTTGAATTTTTCCTTTGGATGTATGTTAGCGCAAGCAGGTATGAGTATCCTTCAAGGAACAGGGGATATGCTACATCCTATGAAAGCTCAGTTAATAGGGGCTATATCCAATATTATACTAGACCCCATCTTAATATTTGGATATTTTGGATTACCAGCTATGGGAGTGGCAGGAGCTGCTATTGCAACAGTTACAGGACAGATTTTATCTATGGTTTATATTTATATCATTCTTTTTACAAAAGAAAATTATATTAAACTAAATCTTAGAGATTTTAGTTTTAGTTTTTCTGTTATTAAACAAATACTAAAGATTGGTATTCCAGCATGTATTATGCAAGGCGTAATGTCTGTCATGTTGTTTGGAATGAATTGGATTTTAGCTGGATATAATGATTTAGCAAGTACGGCTCTTGGAATATATTATAAGTTGCAATCATTAATATTTTTACCAGTCATTGGGTTAGGTCAAGGGATTTTACCTATTATAGGTTATAACTATGGCGCGAAAAACAAAGATAGAATAAGTGAAACAATAAAGACGGGTTGCTTATGGGCAATAAGTTTTATGACGTTTGGATTCATTGTATTTCAAATCTTTCCATATCAATTACTGGCTATGTTTAATAGTTCGAGTGAGTTGACGACGATTGCAGTTAGAGCATTTCGAGTGAGCAGTTTATCATTTCCGATGGCAGGAATTACAATTGTATTATCAAATGCTTTTCAAGGTATGGAAAAGGCACACTATAGTATGTTTTTATCAATAATAAGGCAATTTATCGTATTAATACCCGTATCCTATGTTTTAGGGAGATTCTTTGGATTAGAATACTTGTGGTTTGGATTTTTAACATCTGAAACAATCGGATTTATAGTTGCAATACTAATGGAAAAATTAATATATTCGAAAAAACTTTCAAAATATGAGCTGGGGGTACAGAAACGATTCGTATAAAAAACGATAGCAGGAGTACATAAATGTAAATTCTATAAAATAAACAGTATTTATTGATCATCCATAAATACTGTTTATTTTATGTAAAATTTTGTATAAATCCATCAAACTATCCCTTTTTATAATTTTATTTCTTCAATCCATGCCTGTTCCATGGACTTTTGCCATAGATAATTTAAGGAGTATATAGAATATTGTTTTTCTACAAAATGATAAATAAATCTTCCAAAATTATTCTACTATATCAAAGAAGGCTATGTATTTTTATGTCGAACGATTTAAGTAGGAATATCATTTTTTTTATCGAATCAAGTAGGTAAAGGGGGTATTATAGATGGATAAAAAAACGATTGAGATCATAAAGAAAATTCTTGTAAAACTCGAAAATAGAGAGCGTAAAGAAATAATTGCTTATAAAAAATATGCTTAAATACGCTTGAATCTTTTCATCAGGGTAAAAGCATTTAAACTACTAGATTAATAACTCAAGGGGACTATACCTTTGGGTTTTATTTTTTATTGAAAAGGACTTTATCCTCAATCTAAGAAAAAGAAAAAAGGCCTTGCGCCCTTTTGGGTTAATGTCCAATATTAGAATAGTATTCATTAGATTTACGATGCTTTATGATCATTTAACGTAGATATGTTCTTTCAGCCACTGTCTGAAAATTTCCAGTTGTTCTTGGGTGTGGAAATAATGTTCTCCATGCTCAATGACTTTCAAATCACAGTTAAAGCGTTTTGTAAATCCAGATACCACATCAAACTCACATAAATTATCTTCTGAACCGTAGAGAATGGAAGTTGGATTATTCCAAGCAACAATAGGGTGTTCTTTCACATAGCAGTAATAATCCCAATAGAGTGTTTGTCCAATAGGTGTCGAAATTTCTTTTTCTGTTTTTAGTCTATGCACACTTATATTAAACCATATCATCATATTATTTATGATACGTTCCATATTTACTACAGGAGAGAGAAACAAACATTGTTTCAACGGCTCATGGCTATATGCTAGTAGGCTAAAATATGCGCCCATACTACAAGCAAATACACTTATATTATTTGATAATGATTGTGCATAATGCATAATGGTATTAAGGTCTTGAACACAGTTTTGAACTTTGCAAGCATAGTTTTCATCCTTACGGTCACCATGTTCAGGCAAATCGAAACTAAGCACTTGATAACCTATTGCTGTTGCCTCTTGTGCAAATACAACAATTGCATCGTCTGCCTTATTTGACATATTACCATGCACCACTACAAATAACTTATCTGATTTGTCACCCCACAAAATCGCAGGAATATTTTCTATTTTTAGTTTTTGTTTTTTCATTGTAAATGCTCCTCTATCACTTATTTTTTTTTACAATTGTGTAATCCAACAGCTTTTTATGGTATTGCGTTCATGGAATGCTATTGCGTTGTTGCACAATATAAGAAAATTGTGTCATAAGTTTATTGCAGATTATACTTATTTTACCCGTTTAGCAATTGGATGATTTTCTTTAAATTGAACCAAATCCCATAAGTTTCCATATAAATCTTTGAATACTGCAACGATACCATATGATTGCTCTTTAGGGTCTCTAACAAATTCTATGCCTTTTGCTATCATTTCTTTATAGTCTCTCCAAAAATCATCGGTTCCAAGAAATAGAAAAATACGTCCTCCTGCTTGATTACCAATAAATGGTAGTTGTTCAGGTTTAGAAGCCCTTGCAAGTAATATTGTGGTCCCTGACGAACCTGGTGGAGACACTACCACCCAACGTTTATCTTGTTCTGGTTGGTATGTATCTTCTATTAATGTAAAATGAAGTTTATTTGTATAAAATTCAATGGCTTCATCATAGTCTTTGACTACTAAAGCAATGTGTACAACCGATTGGATCATTTTATTTACGTCCCTTTCTTTACAAAATATAAGTAATCTTCACATAATCCTACAAATGTGAACCCACTCTTATGTAAATTATACCATGAATTGGTATTAATTAAATTTGACGGATACAAATATTTAGTGATTCATTTGAGATGATTGACGCATAAATGGCTACACGCTAAGATACGTGTAAAAAGTACTCGTTTTTAATTTCCTGTTTTTAAATATTTATAGGCGGATGTTTTTTAGTGAGCGCAAGCCAAACCTCACCACTCCCAGTAAATGTCTTTAAATATCCTTCTTTCTTAGATTTTTCTATTTTTACTTCTATAGCTCCTCTTATAACCATTGCTAAATTCCCATCAACTTTTAATGTATCATTATTTAATTCGTAGATTAAAACCTCATCAAATGGAATATAACTTTCTAAAATAGCAATGCCACTTCCACTTAATTTGGGTTGCCTAAAGCCATCTGCTGTTAGTACGCCTACTGCAACATCTTTATTCACATGCACAGAAACTTCAATGCTGTCTTCACAACAATAAAACATTCCATCCCCTAAAATAAGTGTTTCATCCGATAATTCTAGCATATAAAAATATTTATAAGAAGGATCTAAATATATTTCGCCGTGTTTGCCTGAATACCTTGATGTAAAAGATGCTTCTCCTGTTCCTACATTCTTAAAAAAACCTTTTGATGGTGATGGCGCATTTTGTTGAACATCAATTCGGATTGGACCTTTCATACACTGTAGATCTCCGGGTTGTACTAACACCCCACTATCATTCATTTTAATTCTAACTTGTCTTAACTTTTCACTACCAAACTTCTCTTCAAGCGTATGTCCTTTTCTAGGTTTTATGTATTCTATTATTTCAAAAACTGTACCATTTTTGCTGATTGACTGATCTATTACTTTTACTGCATTTGAAAAATTCGGGTTAAACATAACAAACGTCCTCCTTTTAATTTATGTTTCTGTACATTTGTTTCATACAAATGTTCTCTTAAAGTTTTTGCGCCTACTGTAATTCCTTCTATCGCATTTGAATTATATGTCCATTCCAGTCAATAGACTTTCACGAATACGCTTTACTGTATACTCTAGAAGTGGTCTGTTACTGTCTAATAAATTCTTTTGCTTCTTCTATTTGTTTAAAGAATTTATCTTTTATTCGTCTTCTCTTATTATACGTATTCATTATATCGCAATGCAAGTGATGAAACCTTATTTTTCGGCTGCTTAAATATTTCAAAAATGTTTTTTAATATATAGTGCAATAGTTCTTGCCTACTCGGAACAAAAATAGACCCTGTAGTGGGCCTTTTTGAGCAACGGAAATTTTGTTAATGATCTAAGCATCTACGATAGCTGCAAGTGTGCTCGTCATCTATTTTTAAGGCTAACGTAATCGAACCATCCCAATTTTCATGTAGTATTTGCAAATGATTAAATGTATCTAATCTCTTTAAATCTTATGCTTTAACATCTTCTACCTTAACATCAACTTTAACATTCACATGATTCATTTATAGGAACACCCTTTCAAAACAAACCAAAACATAAAACCAAATTTTCCTTTATTTTTCATACGACAAAAAAAGATATGAATACACATATTTCAAGTTGGATTTTATGTTTCCACAAAAATTGAATACGCGTATCTATTATTCGATATCGATATAAAATTTAAAACCTATTTTTCGCCCCTATAACGATCGAAAATACGGCAAACTATACAAATATATTGTCGCGTTAAAAAAAGGCCTTAAAACGAATCTTATAAGGCTGTGTGATGAAATCAATTAGGGTTTAGGGGATAAGAAAACCCCTAGGGTATGATCTAGGGGTAAAATTATTTATTATTCCTAAACAGTTTTTCTAATTCTTCTTTGCTGTATTTTGAAGAGCGTTGTTCAAAGTTATTGAATTTATTTACATTTTTAGGTTTTTCGTTTTTGAGGGGCACTTTATAATCTTTTATAATTGCACTGATAAGGAAACCTACTAGATTTTCATATTTTGATACCTTTGCAATCTCATATTTTTCTTTTATTTTTTCTATATTATTATTAGCAACATTTAATATGGCTTCTAGTTCGTCTTGGGTTAGATTTTCTTTTAATACTTTCTTTAGTTCTTCTATGTAAGGATTGCTACAAAGCACTTTTTCATCTTCATACGCTTCCATGTCTACAGCAATTTCTTCTAAATAATTATTTGTATTGGGTGAAACCATTTTTTTAGATTTTATTATAAACTTGATTTTATCGATTTTTCTTCCTAGCTTTATTTCTTCAAATTCAAAGGAAACATCTGTATTTTCACTGATTTCTTTATAGGCTACTTTTAGAACTTTCTGTTTAAAATTCGAATATCTAGGATATTGTTTATCTCCTATTCCTAATATTTCTCTTAGCTTCTCTATTTTTATTGTTCTTTCTCCTATTGTTTGATATTGTTTTAATATTTCATATATTCGAATGCTATAAGTACTTCTGAGAGAAACGATATTTTTTAATTGATACGATGTAAAATGTTTCTTTAGATTAATCATAAAAGGCTTTAATCCAGGATCAAAACGAGCTTCAACAATTCCTTCCCCCGTTAGATATCTTACGCTTGAAAACCAACTAATTTGTAAAACATCTAGTTTGTCTGGTTTTTTTCTATTTGGAATATACATTTTTAAAACTTTAGACATCAAATTTGCTGTGAGTTTCTGAAGTTCCCTATATGCAATTTTATAATCCATGTTTAACATATCTGCCAAGTGTTTTACACTTAATTGATATGTTTTAAAGTCCTCATCTTCCTTTTTTATTAAAGATGCACATATTAAAACCAATTTCTGCTCATTAAGCGTTAATTTATATGATGCTTCAATTAAGCTATTCGCTTTTTTTACTAGATAATTCTCTCTTACTATGGCTTCTCCCATTTTTATCCCCCTGTAAAAAGTACTTCCATTGAAATTATACAAAGAAGTACCCATAAAAGCAACTTTTTTTTTATCAAGTTATCTTATACCATATTTAAGTTACCTTTCACCACATTTAGGTTGCCTTTTGACCATATTTAAGTTGCTTTTAACCATATTTAAGTTGCCCTTTGACCATATTTAAGTTACCTTTAACCATATTTAAGTTGCTTTTAACCATATTTAAGTTGCTTTTGTTTGTTTTATCGAAGTAATTGCAATAGGTTCAGTACTCCGAAAACATTTAAAATATTTAAAACAATATATAAAATATTTAAAACAACAACAAAAAGGGTTGTTGCGCATCAGTTGGAATAAAATTGTAAAATTTTTTATATTGTTGTACGATAGAATCATCTTGTATAAGTAAAGATTACCGAACCTTGCTTCGCAAATACTACCCTAAAAGGTATAAAAAACGAACTTTCAATATCGGGAATCAACCATTATAAGACAGATGGTACTACGTTTTGAATGCTATAGAAATAGTATTAATAATTTATATTAAAGGAGTATGTGTTATGCAGGAACAAATAATAATAACAATAATTCAATATACAGTTTTAATCTGTTTTTCAATTATTGGAATACCAGGAATAGTATATAGGGTATTTTCTAAAGAGAAGATTGGTTTTTTAAAATGGATAGGATTATATGATATTTCATTAATGGAATTGTTTTTTATTACCATATGTCTATTTTTAGTTTTATTTTTTAATAATTTCAGTAGAATTTTGCCACTTATACTTATGCTATACGCGCTAATTATATTCAAGTATCAAATGACAAGCAACAAAATTAAAATTAAAAATGAAAAAAAATTTTTGTATGCGTTCATTATTATTATTTTCGTATATATGGGGATAAATCTATATTATAATTACATAAATTTATTGGATACAATAAATACAATTAATCAATATAGATTAGTTCAATTACCATTAACGATGACTATTTTTTTAGGTTATCTACTAAGAGTTAGATTAAAAGATTTTAATTGGAGTATAACTTTTAGAGCTCTTTTTGTAGTTGTATTAGTCTATATTTTATATTTAACATATTTTCTATTCTATGATATGAAGTCTTTAATGCAGAGTACACCCACTTACTTTATAAAGAATTTTGTACAACAGATATATTATCCCAGTATAGTAGAGGAAGTGATTTTTAGAGGGTATTTATTAAGTGGGTTGTTAGCTTTTGGTGTAAGAGAAGATAAATCTAACATAATTCAGGCAATTGTTTTTGGGGTGATTCATGTTTTGGGCTTTAAAGAAATTTCTATAATTTCTTTTTTAGTAATAAGTTTTCAAGTATTCTTAGGATACTTATTTGGCAAAATCTATTTATCCACAAAGTCGTTAACACCATGTATTATTTTACATGCACTAATAGATACATTAAAGTGAAATAATAGTATTTTTGGTTATTTTTAAGTATAGTGGTTAATTCCGCACCATCCATCGTATAACATATAGCGGTGTTTCTGAAACTCCAAAAAAATAATGATAGAAATTAACTATCATAAGAGTTTGCTGAAACACCTTTGGGTTTCCAATTGTTTTATTTAGGGTTTAAAAATAGATGAATTAGATTTCACATAGGACTAATCACGTTTGTCACTAAACACTTGCTGAATTGTACGAGATGTCAATAATTTGCCAGTATTGGAGTTAGGGAAAAGAAGGTCTGTTGGTCTTATTTTAGGAATGACATATCTGATATATGGATAAGGATATTAAAAGGGCTGAAGAAAGATTAGAATATTTAAGTAGTGACCCAAAAACTGTAGAGATATATAAGGCTAGAGAAAAAGCATTACATGAAAGAGCAAATATGATAAGTAGTGCTAGAGAAGAAGGAATAGAAAAAACGGCACAAAATCTATTAGTTATGCAAATGGATATAGATTTTATAGTTAATGCAACAGGTTTAGAAAAAGAAAAAATAGAACAAATAAGAAAAAGTTTAAATTAGTATTGAAAAATAGCTTCGGCTAACATGGGCTTTCTAATATCCTACACAATTCATGCAGGACATCAGAAAGTCCAAATACGGTATGTGCAATAGCAAAATGCTATTAAAGAAAATAAAATAAATAGGAAAGATATTACACAATAGTAAAATTATGTGAAACAAGGATAATGTATATAGCACTCAGTCAAACGGAATTTTAGGAGGATCTAAATATGAAATGTCCATATTGTAATACATAAATGGAAGAAGGAATTTTACAGTCTCAACGCTATTTACTGTGGGCAAGAACAAAGCACAAATTAATATTTCCTTTGATTGTAGAATGAGGGAGTTGATAATATTTCCTACTTGTAGAACTAAGAAATTGTACTATCACAATCGCAATGATCAATTTAAATTTAATGCTATGATACCGTTTAACTTGATCTGATTGTTTATCTTTCATGAAAATAACCACCCTTCTGTCTCTCAATAATTTTTTAATAGTTTTACTATCTGTTGATATTTTGATAGAACCACTATCGTTTCTGTCTACTTTTACACTTCTATGTTTATTCTACAAACCCTTCTCTATTTTTCCAAATTTCATAGTTTCTGTAAGGCGTTTTCAGTTTGCTTAGTTTACTGCTAGTTCTTAAAGGGGATTTTACTTTACATTTTTTTCATTTCATTATGTTTAAAACATAATAAATTCTACTTTAAATTATTTTTCAAAAAAGGCTTGTAGTGTTCAATAATATCAGTATACTGATAGTAACAGCGCCGTAAATAAAATAAAATAAAAAGGAGATTTATTTATGGAACAATTTTATTTGAAATCAATTGGTAAAATTCATGTAGATGACAAAGGGATGAGATTAGTATTAGATAAGGAATATATTCCTGCCCTTACAAATTTTCAGGATTCTGGTTATATCAATGTTTTCTGGTGGTTTGATAAATGCGATAATTCTGAATCCAGAACAAAGCTCATTGAGAAAAGTCCTTACAAAAATGCCCCGGAGATATTAGGAACTTTTGCAACACGCTCTCCAGAACGACCAAACCCTATTGCACTAACTTGTAGCTATGTTACCTATGTTGATTATCAAAACGGGATTATTGGTTTAGCCTATATAGATGCTGATAATGGAACGCCTATTTTGGATATTAAACCATACACACCTAGTCTTGATAGAGTAGAAAATCCATTGGTTCCAGAATGGTGTTCCAATTGGCCTAAAAATGTTGAGGAATCTGGGGATTTTAACTGGAGTACAGTATTTAACTTTTAATGCATAAACCTTAAGTTTTTAAGTAGAAGAGTGGGTTTGGAAAAACGCACTCTCTTTGTGTGCTATGCAGATAAATAAAAAGCTAAGAGGGTACTTGAAGTGCTTAGCGAAAAAAGTACCTTAGCTGATATTACCAATAATAAATTGATAAAGAAAAAGTGGATAGCTTATTAAAAGAAAAAAATATAAGGCTTAACATCACCTAACGCTGTGAAAGAAAAATATGGATTTAATTCGACGGATGTTTTGTAGCTTTTATCTTCATTTGGTTAGATCTTGGGGTTTATACTTTTTCTTCTGTAAGAAAGTGGAACCAAAAGAGTAAAGTGCATATAAAAATAAAATTGAAAACCAATCATTGATGATATTTCAAATGAATATCTAACCAATGATCTGAGTATAAGACTATTTAATGAAACTTTGTTGTAATAAAGGAGATTATGAATTATGGATTATACAAAAACCGTTGTAATTACTGGTGCATCCAAAGGAATTGGAAAAGCAACCGCTATAGCATTTGCGCAAGAAGGTTATCATGTACTGATCAACTTTAATAAATCAGAAAAAGACGCAGTTGCTTTATATGACAATCTAAAAGAAAAGAAATGCTCTGTTCAACGATTCAAAGCGGATGTATCTAAAAGAAAAGAAGTAGATAATATGATATCATTTTGTATCAGTCAATTCGGGAGCATAGACATCCTTATCAATAATGCAGGGATATGCCAAGAAAAGTTATTTACGGATATAACAGATGATGACTGGGATCAAATGATAAATACGAATTTAAAAAGTGCTTTTTTCTGTACGCAAGCAGCTTTAAAATATATGCTTCCTCAAAAGAAGGGGAAAATCATTAATATTTCTTCCATATGGGGAATGGTTGGAGGTTCTTGTGAAGTCCATTATTCTGCTGCAAAAGCAGGTTTAATAGGCCTTACAAAGGCATTAGCAAAGGAACTGGGACCATCAAATATACAAGTGAATTGTATTGCACCTGGTATTATTCAAACAGACATGCTTTCCTCACATCATCAAGAACAGTTAAATATTCTTAGAGAAAATACCCCATTAATGAAATTAGGAAGTCCTGATGATATCGCCAGGTGTGCTTTTTTCTTGGCATCCCATCATGCAGATTTCATAACCGGTCAAATTATAAGTCCAAATGGCGGGTTTGTCATTTAAATTAAATATACATATTCTTAAATATAAAAGATTACTACCTTGTTAAGATTATTTTTAGATAAACTGTTACCTTACCGTAAACTTTCATAGCATATTGTTGATTTTGTTTGCTATATAATTGTTTAGTGTGGGATTTGTCGGAAATGTTGGCGAGACACTTAATAGTAAGGATCAATACATAAAATCTCAATGCAACACAATAGTAGGGCCTGGTGAAAAACGCTAAACTAAAGGGACTAAATTACAACATTCAATGTAATTTAGTCCCTTTAGTGTTAAACATCTTAGTTTTGTATGTGTGCTAGATTTTACGCTTACTTATATTTTGAATTTCTTAACCTGATTATTTAATTCTTCACTTAAATCCACTTGAGTTTTTGCAACTTTTGCTACCTCTTCTACTGCTTTTGAAGTATCGTTTGTACTATCTGCAATTTCTTGTGAACTTGCCGTTACTTCTTCTACAGAAGCGGATACATTCTCTATCGTCGCATTTACCTGATTAACTATATTTGATATCTCTTCAGAACTATTTGTAAAATCTCCTATCAAATTTCCTACAAATTCGGCATCATTTAGGTATTGTACGCCTGTATCAACTAGTATTTGATAATCCTTTACTACTTTGCTATCAATAAACTCTAATACGCCATTTGATGTTTGTGATAAATTATCAAACGCTTTTTGAACTTGTTTCACAAGGCTTCGAATATTTTCTACAGTTTGTGATGATTGTTCAGCTAGTTTCCTTACTTCTTCTGCTACTACTGCAAATCCTTTTCCATACTCACCTGCACGAGCCGCTTCTATAGCAGCATTTAATGCTAATAAATTTGTTTGTTCTGATATTGCAAATATCGCATTAGCCATGACATCAATTTCAGACACAACTTTGCTCTCAGCAATAGCCTTAATAATTTCGTTTTGCTTTTCTTTGCACATTTGTTGTGTTTCATCATTTGATTTTTCTGCATTTTCTTTCATTTTATTTGCCCTTTGTTCTATCTGTTTAACTGCTTCATTACCATTATTAGCTTTATCAAGAAGTGATGTTAGAGAGGTCATTATTTCATTACTAGATGCATACACCTCTTCAGTAGCAGCAGCTGTTTCTTCCATCCCAGCTGCTATCTCAATTATATTCGTATTCACTGTATTCGTTTGAGAACTAATTTGTTCCATAGTAATACTAAGATGTTGACTTGATGCACTTACTTCTCCAGTGTTATTTAATACTTGTACAATTAGATTTCTTACACTTTCAACCATTATATTAAAACTCTTTGATAAGCTACCAAGTTCATCTTTGCTAGTTATATTTGCTTGTACAGTTAAATCTCCTTTTTCAACCTTTGACATTAATTCCATTAGGTTTTTAATCGTATTAACAATTATTTTACTGAAAATAAAAGCATATATTCCAAATACTAAAACAGTAATAAATAAAATAGCAATTTGAAGTATATTAGTAAACTGTACGGCATTTTGTTTTTCAATAATACTTTCATGTGCCAATGCTTTCATTTTTTCTCCAATTACATCAAGTGAATTTCTTGCAGCATTAAAATATTCTAAACCAGCAACTTCTTTTACAGTTATATCTCCTTTATGATTTGAAAGCTGTAAATCAATTGAGCTTTTCCACAAATCAAAATTTTTTTGGAATTTCTCCAACTGCTCACTTATAGTTTTTGAAGTTTCAGAATCCATTCTATTATGTGTTTTAAGAAAATTCAAAGCAGTATTTGCTGCATTAGTAGATCTATCATAAGCTTGCCCAGCATTTTCAACATAACTTTCTTTTTCTTCATTATATTTTTCACTGCCAGGTTCTAACTGTATCATCCTTTGTACAGCTGTAAGAGCTTGGTAATAGTCCCTATCACCATTTAAAATTAGAGATGTTCCTTCTACACCAAGCCCATCTAAATCCAATAGAGCCTCATTTAAGTTTGAAATTGAGTTTAATGTAAAAATAGCATTTATAATACCAACTAATATGACCGGTATAACGATTGAAAGAATTAATTTAGCTTTTATAGAATGTCTCATAAAATATGTTCCTCCCTTATTTATAATAGCCTCTCGGAATAAACCAAGCGTGTTTTTTCAAGGCTTTACATAAACACGTTTATTTTCACCCTCCACTTTTTAGTAGGAGGTTTTTTCTTTTTTTGTTTTAAAAATTGGTAATTATTCAATGAAATAATGAAATAATTTCATATTTTAAAACTTTTTTTCTCAAAACACTTGACATCTGAAACGGCTCCTAACAATGAATTTGAAAGGGTTTTTACCTTGAATTTTATGACTAGGAGGCAGTTTGTGAAACCAAGATTTGTTCCTCATGAATCTTACCAAAATTTTCTTTTGAAACAACTAAAAGAACATTACACCGATGGTATTTTAGTCCTCGTTAACAAAGATTGGGCTCTAATTCAAAAATTATGGCTCACAGATCTTTCTTATGTTTCAACGTCACTTTATAGCTCTTATTCCATTAAAGGCCTAAACCAAGAGATCCATCTTCTATGATGCGTTCTTACTTAATTTTCTTATTAACGCGTCCAGCCATTGGTATCACTGAATGGGTAGATGAACTACACCGGGTGCCATTATATGCAATTCTCAGTGGCTTTGAACCTGGAGACGTGCCAGGGATTGGTACTTTTTACGATTTCTTTGAACGTCTATGGAATAGCGATCAATCTAACAAAAAATCAAAACTCAAACAGAAAATTAAACGGAAAAAGAAGAAAAAGAAAAAGTATAAAAAAGGTGAAAAAGCACCTCTTAAAAAACCTGGTGTTGTTAAGCGATTAGTCGATAGGTTTCTCAAATATGGTTCTGATAAAAAAGATTTATCAACGGATCTATTATTTGATCTTTTCCAATCTCAGTTTCTTTCTGTGTCTGCCAATTTAGGCTTACTTGGTGACCTTGAAAGCCTTAGCATTGCTGGTGATGGCACACCTTTTGAGACCCAGCGTTTTCCTAGAAGCAAAAGCACTTGTGATTGCTTTTCAAAAGGCATTACTAAATGTAACCATCCTAGAATCTATTCCCAACCAGACTGCAACTCCGGTTGGGACAGTTCTAGGGAAAAATACTATAACGGCTATCATTTGTATATGTTATCTGCCTGTGATAGCTACTATGACTTACCGTTATATCCAAGCTTGAATCCAGCTTCTAGACACGATTCTATTAGCTTGCTTATTACATTAAGGGATTTCTCTCAAAGATATAACCTGAGTCCTGTTGAGAGAATTCTTCTTGATGCTGCTCATGATGCGAAAGCTATTTATGAAATTCTAGATGCGAACGATATAGAAGCCTTTATCGATCTTAATCCTAGAACCAAACATAACTTTAGTACGGATTGTGATATTTCTATTTCAAATGAAGACATTCCCATATGTTCTAAAGGGCTGCCAATGAAAAAGAATGGCTTTGAAGAAGCTAAAAACAGAAGAAAATGGCGTTGTCCTCTTGTAAAAGGCAAAAGAAATTCTTGTGAAAACCCCTGTTCTATAGCTGCTTACGGGCGTACTTTTCATACTTTACCTAAAAATGATCTACGTATATTTACTAAAACACCTCGATCATCAGATCAATGGAATCATATTTACAAAAGACGGACTTCTGTTGAAAGGTCAAATAAGCGTGAAAAAGTTGATTACCACTTAGAGGCCGGTAGACATAGATCTACTAAAATGCATTCTATTCGTCTTTATTGCATTATGATGTGTCAACACATCGATGCTTGGTATTCACACTTAAAAGGTAACTTTAATCTTAAAGAAATCATCTTTGGCTAAAATTTTTTTCAAAATAGCAAGGGTCTTTTTGTTGTGCCCATTTTTACTAAAAATATGTTTTACAGCTTTATAAATAAACATCTCATACAATTACCAGTTAATTTATTCCGATTTCTTTGAAAACTTAGTTTTTATTCCGAGACTATATAATTTATTTTTTGTCGGTATTTGAATTTTATATGAAAAAAAAGTTTTTTCTGTAGTCTATATTACAATTTGTGGTAATAAAAAATAATCAGAATATTTTTCTGATTATTCTATAGGTATATTCGTAAACTATAATGTACACGCTTGTTAAGACACAAGATTTAAATTTTTAAGATAAATCCTCCTTTCGCATGCTTACTATTTTCGATATTTTTCTTCTTTTTCCTTCTAATTAGCAAAACTTTAGCATGATGATATTATTAGCAATAAGTTAAGCTATTTGATCATATCAGTAAACTCGTTTAGATGTAAGCGTAAAAAAACTGCTATTATGTTGCATCAGCAGATCGGTAGGTAAAAGACCCTGGATATTTTAAATATAACAATCTTTCTTATTCTGCAAATTCCTACGTTGTTTTTAATCTTTTTGTGCTACGATGAATTATCAATACAACCGTTTGTAAGGTTTTAATGTATTATATGAAATACGCCGAATAATCCTATATAACTTCAATAATAAGGAAGCGTATAACTATGAAGATGAATGATATTGAAAAAGAAATTATAAGATTAATTAAAGTGAAGATATTAAGATGAATTTTTCTGAACTAGCTATTTTATTAAAAAACTTGGACGTTATTATAAAATAGGCTTTGAAGAAACGGATATAGTCAATGAATTATTTGATATTTGATTTTTTTAGGGCTGATCCGCATGGATACATATCCATCTGTAACAAATAAAAATTTGAGGGAAATTAATTTCCCTCAAATTTTTATTTGTTATTTTCAAGTATTTCTTTAACTTTTTGATTGATTAAATCCTTTAAATGGGTAGGTACTTTAAACTTTAACTCTATAAGAGGATCTTCATCATCTTTAAAAACCTCAGTGATTTCATCTTTTGTCATGCTTGGTTTTAAGTTCTTCATGTATTTTCTAATAAATTTATCTTTAAAGTTATGGTATATATAATGTTGCATATCTTCATCATAAGAGACTAGTTTTAAAGCATAGGTTGCTTTTAATGTATTGTTATTGATCATATCTTTTAGTGTTTTAATTAAGTTGTTTAATCTTCTATAATTATCAACTTGTCTACCAGATATATTATATTCTTTTGAAATAATGTCTCTAACACGACCACTCCCGTCATAGCCTTTTTTGCTATTCATTAAAATGCCGTATTTCAAATTAATAGACATACTTTTCTCTATATCTGATAATTGACGTTGTACCCAATTGGTATCTATGATGATTTCTCTTGCTTCAATTTCATCTATTTCATCTAGCTTCTTTATCACTGCATTAATTTTTAAAAATTGATTATCTTTTGTAGATAAATAAAGCATTTCATAGGCTTGTACCCTATTGTGACCTGCTAAAATCATGTATTGATCATTTTCTTTTTCCCATACGACGATCGGGGTCAATAGTCCTTTAGAAAGAATACTATCGATAAGTTCTGTCATCTTGTTATCAGGAAGGGGTTTATAGAAGTTCCACTGCGCGGGTGCAGAAATCAACTTTTCGATTTCAACTTCACGTACCCCTGTATCTCCTTTTATTACATCAAAATTAAAACTTGTAGAATGACTTGGTTTAGAATCTATTCTATTTTTCGCTTTTTTTAATCTTTCTTTCATATTATTTTGCAAGTTTTACCACTTCCTTTGCCAAACTTTTATATTGTTTCGCCGCTCTACTATTTTTACTGTAGATACTTAAAGGCAGACTATCCCATTGCGCTTTTTTTACATTTGTATCTACGGATATGTAGCTTTCAAACACAATATCTCCAAATACGTCTACTAAAATTTCTTCTGCTTCTTTTGTGATGTTTTCACGTTTATCCACCTTTGTTCTTAGGACACCAAGAATTTGTAGCTTATCATTAATCGTTCTTACTTCATCAAAATATTCTGTTAGAATTTCAAGCCCTTGTATTCCAAAAGAAGTAAGTTCCACTGGAATTAAAACATAATCACATGCATTTAATATATTAAAGTTAAGTAATCCTAATGTTGGATTTGTATCAATGATGATATAATCATACAACCCTTTATTGATTATTGGCTGAAGGATTCTTTTAAATACAGATTCTCTTAATTTTTTTGTAAACAACAACATATCTATAGTAGATAGTCCAAGATCTGAAACAATAATATCTATATTTTCATATTCTGTAGGGATTATAAAGTCTATTAAATTCTGTTCATTGACTAAAGCTGTATTTAAGTTTTTTTCTAAATCACGATCAAGTCCATAAGAGCGTGTAAGGTTCATTTGCATATCACTATCTATGACTAAAACCTTAGTGTCTTTATCCATCTCGGCTATGGCATAACTCAAACTTGAAACAACAGAAGTTTTCCCGCAGCCCCCTTTGTTGTTTGCAACTGCTATGACTTTTGTATTTCTAAAGCCTTCTATAAAAATTTCATCTATATCTATTTTGAGGGCATTAGCAATTTTCACTACGTTTTTATAGCTTGTCTCACTTCTTCCAGTTTCAACAGCTTTTATTAAACTTAAGGTGATGCCACTTAATTCAGATAAATATTGTTGTGTAAAATCTACTTCTATACGCCTTTCACGAATCCTTTGAAATACGATTTTTCCTTTCACGAATAAGCCCTCCTAAATTAATGGTTTTACAATAATCCATTACTTATTTTACAACAAAGTTATAACTTTTGTCAAAAGAAAGATAGTGAAATGCATTTTTTTTCTCTTTCTTTATGTCCAATATATTTAAATTAGGCATGGATTTTGTTTCCTGAGCATTGATAACGGTTAGCATAGGTCTTGTGGATTCTAACGTTTTTATACAATAAAAGACACCTGTGAACATATCACAGGTGCACAATTTAACTAGTCTTTATTTTCTTTCTTAAACACATAATCTTTAATAAATTCTACATCTTTTTTCACATCTTCAATAAGGTTTAATTTATCTGTAAGTTTTAATATGATTTTCTGGTAATTTTGTTCTCTTTGTTCTTGTCTAAGATCTCTTTTCTCTTGGGCTTTTAAAATATAAAAAATAAGCCCAGCGGTTAAAGCCGCCCATACCCCCTGAGATGAAACCAAATTTAATATGATGTTTTCCAATCTCTTCACCTCCTTATGTTTAAGGGTGGTGTTGGGATGCATATAAACAAGATCCATTTTGTGAAAAAATCACACCTCCCACTGTTTTATTTGAGAACGCAAAATGGATGCTTGTCTTTTCTCTATCCATATCTATGAATGCATAATAAAATTGGTTACATCTTCAACGAATAAGCTATCACCAAAAAAATATGTTTCTTAACAATGGATTTGTTTACTTTATGTAGTCCTTTAGATGGCAAGGGCTATGCATAAAGTGTATAATGATACTATCTCTTAAAGGCGTGTAACTATAAGAAGAAAAAAGTCAGATAAAAATACAAATATAGGAGAATAAAAAATGAATAAATTAAATCTACAAACACTGGAAACAAAACTCTGGGACTGTGCAAATGTACTGCGTGGTACCCTTAGCTCTTCACAATATATGGATTATATCTTTGGGATGATGTTTCTAAAGCGTATGAATGATCAATTTGATCTTGAATCAAGAAAAATAAAAGAAGACAATGATCAGATTCCTAAAGAATTTATTGAACAAATGATAGAAGACGCAACCTCTTATGAAACCTTCTTCGTACCCGAGTCAGCAAGATGGGAAAAACTAAAGGACCTTAACTTAAACATTGGGCCAGAACTAGACAAAGCATTTAAAGCCATTGAAGATGAACCCAAAAACACTGAGTTAATAGGCGTTCTTACAACGGCGAACTATAACGATAAAGAAAGAGTACCCGATGCAAAACTCAATCAGCTCCTACAAATATTTGATAGCATCAATCTATCGAATGAAGGTTTAGAAAAACCTGATATTCTTGGGGATGCATACATGTATCTTTTGAAGCAATTTGCGGATGATGGGGGTAAGAAAGGTGGAGAATTCTACACCCCTGAAGGCATCAAAGAAGTCATGGTACAAGTCCTTCAACCGAAAGAAACAGACAGTATCTACGACCCTACAACAGGAAGTGCAGGATTTTTAATCAATGCGATTGAATATGTAAAAAAACAAGGTAAAAACCATAGAAACGTACAAGCATACGGTCAAGAAATAAACCTTTCAACATGGGCGATTGCAAAATTAAATATGCTACTACATGATGCAAAAGGTTCGATCATCTGGAAAGGGGATACCATTAGAGATCCACAAAACAAAGAAGGCGCAACGCTTAAAACATTTGATAAAGTCATTGCAAATCCACCCTTTTCACTTAAAAATTGGGGAATAGAAACCGCTGAGAATAATTCATACCATAGATTTAGTTATGGTGTCCCCCCAAAATCTTATGGGGATTTTGCATTTGTTGAGCATATGATCGCATCCCTTAACAGCAAAGGGAAAATGGCAACAGTAGTCCCGCATGGTATTTTGTTTCGAGGTGGCGCTGAAGGAAAGATTCGTCAAGGGATACTCGAAGACGATTTATTTGAAGCAATCATAGGTCTCCCATCAAACCTATTCTACGGAACAGGCATCCCAGCAGCCATTTTGGTTCTGAACAAAAACAAACCAGTAGATCGAAAAGGAAATGTTTTATTTATAGATGCCAGTGATCACTTTGTAAAGAATGGAAATATGAACGAACTTCGTGAAGAAGATATTCAAGGGATTGTAGATGCTTACAATCAATTTGAAACCATTGAAAAATTCGCCCAAGTTGTTTCACTTGAAGATATTCGAGAGAATGATTATAACTTGAATATCAGCCGTTATGTAGATACTACAGAAGCAGAACCAGAGATAGATATCAATGCAGTTACTAAAAGAATTAAAGAGCGTGAAGGTAGATTGGTAGCGTCGAGGACTCAGATTAATGGGTTTTTGAGAGAACTTGGATTTGGGGAGATATAGGTGATGGGGATGAGAGAGAGAATAGAAGATTGGCATTACGAAAAACTAGCGAATGTAATCGAAATTAATCCAAGGTCGGAAAAATTAGATAAAGATACTGAAATCACTTTTTTAGCAATGGCGGATGTTTCTAACGATGGCAGAATACTTAATCGAAATGTTAAATCATATTATGAAGTTTCAAAAGGGTTTACTTCTTTTAAAGAAAATGATGTTTTATTAGCGAAGATTACACCGTGTTTTGAAAATGGTAAAAGAGCTTTAGCTACAAAGTTGAAAAATGGCTATGGATTTGGTAGTACAGAATTTCATGTGTTACGAGGAAATAATAACCTTATATCAGAATATTTATATCAATTTATTTCTTTAAATACATTTAAAATTCGTGGAGAAGCAAATATGACAGGATCAGCTGGACAAAAACGTGTATCCACAGAATTTTTAAAGTCATATCAATTGCAATTCCCCCCCCTCCCAGAACAAAAGAAAATCGCAACCATCCTATCATCCGTTGATAAGCATATAGATGAAGTGGATGGCATGATTGAAGACCTTAAAGAACTAAAAAAAGGGTTGATGCAAAAGCTTTTGACTGAGGGAATTGGACATACAGAATTTAAGGATAGTGAGGTTGGTCGGATTCCTGTGGCGTGGGAAGTGAAGCAGTTGGATAATGCTTCAAAAATTATTATGGGACAATCACCAAAATCTGAAAGCTATAATGAAGAAGGTATTGGATTACCATTAATTCAAGGAAATGCTGATTGTAAACACAGAAAAACTGTTCCAAGAGTATTTACATCTCAAATTACTAAACTTTGTGATGTTGGCGATATTATTATGACTGTAAGAGCTCCAGTTGGTGCAATAAGTAAATGTAATCATAATGCATGTATAGGTCGTGGTGTTTGTGCAATCAGAGTTAATGCTAGTAATAGTGGTGAATTTATATACCAATATTTAATTAATTTTGAAGATAATTGGAGTAAATTAGCACAAGGGAGTACCTTTACTGCGATTAATAGTAATGATGTTAAGACACTTATGATACCAGTTCCGCAAATTAATGAACAATCTAAAATTGCATCCATCTTATCATCTGTAGATAATAGAATTGAAATATACGAAAAAGAAAAAGAAGACCTTACACAACTCAAAAAAGCCCTAATGCAACAACTCCTAACAGGAAAAACAAGAGTGAAAATCTAATGAATAAGGAGGGAAACATGTGCCTAGTAAAATTTTATATCACGGAAGTTCAGATATAGTAACAGAGCCTATTGTGAGGGCTACGAAATTTCATAAAGATTTTGGTTGGGGTTTTTATTGCACAGACATTAGAAAACAGGCAGTTAAATGGGCAATAAGAAGAAGTAATCAAAGAGGTGTAATAAATAAGTATAACTATGTTGAAAATACTGATTTGAAGATATTAAAATTTGAAGAGATGACGGATGCATGGTTAGATTTTATAGCGCGTTGTCGAAGTGGCAATCAACATGGTTACGATATCGTTGAAGGTGCTATGGCAGATGACGTCGTTTGGGATTGGGTATCGGATTTTTTAGAGGGGACAATCAGTAGAGCGGCTTTTTGGGAATTAGTAAAATTTAGACACCCAACACACCAAATAAGTTTCCATACACCAAGAGCGTTGCAATGCTTAACATATGTAGATTCTGAATTTATTACAGGAGTTGATAATAATGCAACTAAATAATACCCAGAAAGATAATCTATATTATCTGTGCTATGTAGTTGAAATGTTAGGTAGACAGACTAAAAATAGAAGAAAGACAATTGTTGATTTTTTAGGAAGAGAAAATATTGAATTTATATATAAAAATGCAGAGGTTATGCATTGTGAAGCAATCGATGCCGTTTGCGATGAATTTATTGAAAAATGTAAGATTACAGACGGTGATTATGATCTTTCTGTATATTGCAAAGAAAAACCACCAAGAGCATTATCCATAGGGAAATTATATAGTAGATTAATATTATCTTTACTAAAAGATGAAGAAGATTTAATCAGTAAAACCATAGAAGTATTAAGTTCATGGTTAGTATACGAGATTACAAACTTTAATTCATCATTATATTATAGTGTTTTGGGATATTTAACGGAATGTTATTTAAAAGGGGAAATTTTAGATTATTAATATTAATCACATTCAAATGATAATTAGGGGGATAACACCATGTCTTATCTAGGAAATGAGTATACTTTAGCCGAAAGACCAGCCATTGATTACTTAGTAAATAAGCTTGGATACACTTATTTGGATGGCACAAAACTTACTGCTGAAACTGGAGAACGTGAAAGTAGTCGTGGGGTTATATTGGTAAAGCACCTTGAATCAGGGTTAAAAAAACTAAATCCATGGATGAATCATTCTAATTTAACTAAAGCCATCTATACCGTATCACACGGTGAACAGCTCGGCACATCACTACACGTAATCAATGAAAAACTATATCACTTGATCGTGAACTTAGGATTATCATTAGAACAAGACATCGATGGTTCTGGAAAGAAACAATACAACACCGTAAAATTCATAGATTTTGAAAATGTTTCAAACAATACATTTCATGTTGTATCTCAGCTAAAGATCAAAGGGGTGAATGAGAACTGTATCCCAGATCTAATCATCTACATCAACGGGATTCCTGTTGTGGTGATCGAGTGCAAGTCACCCTTTAAAGAAAAAGAATCGAAGGTAAGACTAGGTAAAAAAGATGGATATGAACAACTACGAAGGTATATGAACTTGCGTGGCGCGCAGATGGATGAAGGGATTGATCAACTATTTCATACCAACTTCATTACAGGAATCTTTAATAAATACCATGGGTATGTAGGCACCATCAGTTCTAAATATAATCACTACTTAGAATGGAAAGACCCTTACCCCTATAAGAAAAAGGATATAGAAGACGTTGCAAACAATGGTCAAAATATATTCATACAAGGCATCCTTGAAAAAGAAAATCTCCTAAAGATCATGCAGCACTTTATCTTGTTTGAAGAAGAAAGTGGCAATAAAATCAAGAAGGTTGCTAGGTATCAGCAGTTTAGAGCTGTAAATAAGGCATTAGATCGAATTGATTCAGGAAAGACCCCATTAGATCGTGGCGGGGTTATTTGGGCGACGCAAGGAAGTGGTAAATCACTCTCTATGGTCATGCTTGCAAGACTGATTCGAAGAACACCATCCCTTAAAGATTCAACCATTGTGGTGATCACCGATCGGGTTGACCTTGATAAACAGATCTATGATACATTTTGCAGGGTATTTCCAGAACTGACATTAGGACAAAAAGATGAAGACAAGCTTTTGGTACGGGTAAAGAGTGTGAAAGCTATGAAAGATCTTTTATCAAAAGCACAACCAAAGATTATCATGACCACGATTCATAAATTCCAAAGCAAAAACGCTGACCAAGTCATCTTTGAAGATGATGTGATCAACCAAAGTCTATTTTTTGAAGAAGAAGTTGAAGTACTGTCTAATAAATCCAATATCATCGTCATGACGGATGAAGCGCATCGTTCCCAATATTCATCCCTTGCAATGAATATGCGTATGTCCCTTCCAAGTGCTGCATTCATTGGATTTACGGGTACACCGATTGAAAAAGATGATAAAGATACGTATAGAACCTTTGGCAAAAAGATTGATCAATATACATTATCTGAAGCCGTTGAAGATGGTGCTACGGTTGGCATCGTCTATGAAGGACGAAAACCAGAACTTCAAGTTAAGGTAGATACTTTAGAAGAGATATTTAAAGAAGGGTTCTCAACATATACAGAAGAAGAACGTGAAGCCATTAAAGCGAAGTATGCAAACAAACAAGCCATTGCTGAAGCAGATGAACGCATTGATGAGATCGCGCGTGATCTATTGATGCATTATAAGGAAAATATTTATCCCAATGGTTTTAAAGCACAGATTGTTTGTGTGAGCAGGCGTGCCTGTGCGAAATACTATAAAGCGCTGAATAAACATATGACAGAATTCTTCGAAGAACCCCTAGAAGCCAAAGTCATCTATAGTTGTGACAATAATGAAGTGCCAGAGCTTAAAATTCACAAAACAACTAAGCCCGAACAAGATGCAATGATCGATCGATTCAAAAAACCGATTGAAAAAGATAGACTTTGCTTTTTAATCGTAAAAGATATGTTGCTTACAGGGTTTGATGCACCGATTGAACAGGTGATGTATTTAGATCGCCCGCTTAAAGAACATACACTCTTACAAGCGATCGCCCGAACCAATAGAACGTATATCCAAGAAAAAAATTCAGCCCCTAAAAAATATGGATTTATAGTAGATTACTATGGCATTATGCATCACTTAGAAGAAGCCCTCAAGGTTTTTGACAAGTCGGATATTGATGGGCAAATGGAAAGCCTTGATGCACTATATAAAAAGATGCAGGATTATAAAGAAGCAGTTCTTAGAATGTTTATGGGGGTTGACCGTAGAGATCTTGATGCAGTTATGCGCGTCATTGAACCTGAAAATAAAAGAGCAGAATTTGAAATGGCCTATAAGCGTTATGCTACAAGTTTAGAAGCATTGATGCCGAATCATGTTAGCAAGGATGATTTGAATGATCTAAAGTGGATGGCTTATGTACGGGCTGGGGCTAAGGCTAGATTTGAACCTGAAAAGGCACTAGATATTGCTGATTGTGGACAAAAGGCGAGAGAAATCATATCGGAACATTTACAAGCTAAAGGGGTAGTGCAGTGGATTAGACCTATTTCTTTGCTTAGTGATGATTTTCAAGAAACCATGGATACATTAAAATCTGATGAGGCAATCGCTTCTAGTATGGAACATGCCATTAAACATATTATTAGTGTGAAGATGGAGGATAACCCGGTTCATTTTACATCACTCCTTGAAAAATTGCAGAAATTACTTGATGAGACCCAATTAAGTTGGGAAGAACGCCGTGCACGGTTAAAAGAATTTATTGACAATGAAATAGAACTTAGTGAGGAGGATGAAGCCGGGAAGCTTGGATTTACGTCAAACAAAGAGTATGCTTTCTATCTCAAGATCAAAGAAGTTTTAAACGAAGAAGAACCAGCAGAAAACCAAGTTGCAGAAAATACTGTATCTTATACAACCGATGCAGATATAGCACTTTACAAAGAAATGACAAATGATATTGTGCACACGATTAAAGCGAATCGATTAGATGGATTTGCAACAAATAAAGCAAAAGCTGATGAAGTTGAACGCGCTATTTTTAAAATCTTAAGCAAGAAATATTTTCACGTGGGGTATAATAAGTTAAAGCAATTAATAAATCCACTACTTGAACTGGCAAAACGTCATTATGCAACAGATCATGACTAAGAAATTTTTTAAAAAAATGCATAAACTTCTACTTGATGCGGTTGGGGGGATCAGGATGAAATTTGAATTTGGTACACAAACGATTGCATTTGATGTGCAATATCGTAGGAGAAAAACAGTTGAAATCGGTGTTGAACCCCCTGATAGGATAACTGTTGTTGCACCTTATGGTACAGCGGATGCAGTTGTTTTAGAACTTGTAGGGGGTAAGGCAAAATGGATTGTTCAGAAGTTATTTGAGATGCATGAAATTGAATATAGACGATTGGAAAAGGAATATATAAATGGTGAATCCTTTATGTACCTGGGGCGGAATTATTCGTTACAGATTGTGGATGATCCATGGGTTAAGCAACCTGTAACCAAACTATATCAGGGTAAATTCTATATCCATACACCCACAAGAGATCGAGACAAGTTAAAGAAATCTATGGAACAGTGGTATAGACAAAAAACGCTTGAGAAGGTAATGGATCGAATGGATTATTATCTCAAGTTCTTTGATCAAACCCCAACAGCAGTAAATGTGAAGGAACAAAAGAAACGCTGGGCGAGTTGTACTGCGAAACGTGAATTGTACTTCAATTGGCGGTGTACGATGGCGCCTACTTGGGTATTTGATTACATTGTCGTGCACGAGCTTTGTCATATGGTTTATATGGACCATTCTAAAGCGTTTTGGAGCTTAGTAGAACGTATTATGCCAGATTATGAAAAACGCCGTGAATGGCTTAAAAACTACGGGATTAAGATGGATCTGTGAAGGATAGCTTCGTCCCGCTTTCTTGTTTTCTTCACTTCTTACTCCTTTCTACAATGTTTTTTATTTGTTTTTCACACAGTGCATACTTTTTAGCCAATTTTTTGGCATTGTATCCATCATATTCAGCAATGATTTTTTGATCTCTTTCAGATTTAAACCCTTCTTTTGGAATGTACAGAATCGTTCCTCCAAATTCAAGAATCAACTTTTGGGTATTTTCCTTGCCTATGATCTCGGCGACACGACACATCTGCATATTAACGCCTCCACCCTTTATTTGATCGTATAACGTATCGTAGAAAATTTAAAAAGAAAATCTATTTTTTAAAAAATAAACATCTTTAGAATCGTGCTTACTTTTTAATTCTCTTTTTTTAACAATTTTCCCTTTATTTTTTATATGACAAAAGTAACTATGATTCTTCATATTTCAAGTTAATTTTTTTAATTCTCTATATGCATCTTTAGGATACATATCTAATTTTTCTATGAGATCCTTTACTGCTAATCGATATCTTTTAAAATCTTCATCTTCCTGCGCTACTAACGATGCAAAAACTAAAATTATGACCATATTTAAGTTACCTTTGGTATGAAGGGGTTGCTTTTAAAAAGCGTAAGAAGCTTCTAAATCATTACACACTAGGAGCTTGACTATGGCTGAACATATATTTGAGGAGTCATTAGAATTCAAATAAAAATATACAATATAGTAATATTTAACCAATAATGTTAAAATAGAGTTGGATATTTCATATATTAAAGAGTGAATCATTTAAAGTTCCTGTAGGTGCTTTAACTTACACTGCGGAGGTTATTTTTACGCGAATCATTTCCGTACCCATAGAAAGGAGAATAAAATATGAATATTTCATCTGCTACTTCTACACAAACGTATCAGCCCCCTGCTAATAATAGTACAGATAAACAGATACAGGGGTTAGAAAAGCAAAAGCAACAAATTCAGCAAAGAATGGAAACCATCAAGAATAGTGATAAAGATATAGAAACAAAAAATGCTCAAATAAAGGAGCTGCAAAATCAAATAAAACAAATTGATACACAGATAAAACAGGTCCAACTTGAAAAAATGGAAAATAAAGTTGAACCCAAAGAAAATGAAGCAAATCAAAAAAAGGAAAGTGAACAAGAAAAGCTCGAAAGGGAAAGAATGGAAGAAAAAGGTGTGATCTATACACCAAGCATGGATGGATTACTAAAGGTAAGCAATGATTATTCACAGTATCAAAACTTAAGTAAACTAAGAACACATCTCAAGGGAGAAATTAATGTAGCACAAAGAGAAGCAAACAGTAGCAAAAGTCCCTCCAAATATCAAGCAGATAGATTACCCAAACTTAATGATAAACTTGTGAATATTGAAAAAAGAATGTCAGGACAATTAGAAGATATAAATAAAGAAATAAAAAAAGAACAAAAACAAAATATCAAAACAGTAGAAGAGAAAGAAAATACAAAAACAGTAGAAGAGAAAGAAAAAAATAGCGATAAAGAACAAAAGGAAAAGAAGAAGTTGCAAATGATGGGAGACGTGAAATAAAGGAATTTGCACTTGCAGATGTTATAAATTTTCTTGCCTGAATTGGTTAATTGCGGGTAAAAAAATACCACCAAAACATGGTGGTATTTTTATACATATAGTGAGAACGTTTTAGGTGCCAATTCTTTTACTTCACGTCGATCGTCATTTGTAACCCAAAAGCGTAAATTTACCACGTTAAGACAGATATTTCAAAACGAACATAGATATATTCGGAAAGAATTTTGAATATATCGGTGTTCGTTTTAAATACTTTTTAAAGACGTTTCTGAAATTCTTTGTGACAATTAGAATGTAATCAAATAATACAAATATTACGCTAGCATATATTTTAAGCCGATCCTTTAAAAATGAGAAAGATAGATTTTGATTCATAATATAAGAATAATGTGAATGACTTAAATTGTAAATTATACTCATTTTACCAATATACTTTGTTTATTTAATTCAAGTTGACTTGATGTGAGCTGAATAATCAATTCTTCGATTGCTGATATACTTGCTACAACACAAATTATATACATTAACATAGTTGTATTAATATATGGAAGCAATATAGGAAAAAGGAACAAAACTATACCAGTAATTTTATTTCCGTAAGTGTGAATACTTGCAAAAGTTTTATATTTTTTCATGGCTATAAACATGGATGTTAATCTAATAATGGCAATTAAAATAATCCAAATGACAATTTTATTTGTAAAATTTGTAATCGGATAAATTAAAAATAATAATATACCTGCCATTATCATGTCAGCTATTGAATCAAGCTTTGCACCAAAACTACTTGTTGTACCTGTCTTTCTGGCGATAAATCCATCTATAATATCACTTAATCCACAAATTATATATATTAAGTAAAAGGCTAAGCTTAATGGCTTGGTATAAATTAAAAGCAGAGAAAAAATTATTCTACTAAACGATATACAATTTGGTAGTAATTTCATCTAATCACTTCTCCTAAAATAAATCTTTATTACACATAATTCTACCAATACGAATTATTTCCTATCAATATTATACCATTTTTATAAACTTATAGAATCTACGAACATGGAAGGTATATGAAAATGGTTGCAATGAGGTATACCCTAATGGTAAACCAACTGTTAAATAAAACATACTTAGCTGGAATTTCAAAGGATTTTGCTTGACGGATGCATTCCATCATAGCTGCTGGATTTTTTAATCTTTTTGTAAGATGCCCACGTCTATAAGTGGGCGTTCAAGTTGATAAATCTCTAATACTTCCAAGGTTCTTATATTGTGTTGCTTGCATCTTTTCTTTATGGTGAAGATGTAGCTTAATTTACTTGTAAATTAGTGAAGTATTTTAGAGGGATATTGTAAACTAATAGCGAATAAAAGTTATTATACTATATGTTATAGGAACTTTTTCGAGGGGATATATGGAATTTAATAATAAAATTGATGAGAACTTCAAATTTAGTGAAGGTAGAAATAGAAATTGTAAATAATAACAAAAAAGCAGAAAACAAAATATGGATGTATTTCATATGAATGATTAATTTTTCTTTTATTAGGTTCAGCACTCCCCAAATATTTTAAATATTTAAAACGTAAGCGTAAATGGAGTTTGTCAAGAAAATTGTGGTTCAGGTTGTGGTCAATGGTACGTAGCTTCTGCTACAACACCTGTATGCCCAAGAGTATATGATTGTGGACCTGGATCAGGACTTAGAACACATTTCCAATATGAATATATGAAAAGAAAATGTGTTTCCTCATCAAATCAGATATATTATGATACAAAAAAGAAAAAGCGTGTACGAGGTTGTTGTTAGTTAGTGAAATTTGAAAATTTACATACTTATTAACTTAACAAGTGATTTAAACAGAAGATTGTAAAAATAAATTTTATTAAAGTGAGAGGGATAAAAAATGAAAAAAATTAGTATAATAGCTACTTTGATTATAATTTTGGGAACTATGCTTTCTATTCAAGGATGTACGAACAAAGAAGTTGATAAAATAGTAGAAAAATCTAAAAATTCAACTTTACCAGTCTTTCATGAAGCAGATTTAGAAAAAAAACTAGAAAATACAGATAGGATAGCTACTAAGCTAAATAATAGCTATAAAAAAAGTACTTGGAAATATGAAGTTAAAGATTTAAATTTAGCAACTGGTATAGTAGCTAGAGATAAAGACGTGATCGTTTTAGATGGAAATGAGGATAGAATTTTAGTATTAGATTACAATGGGCAAATTATAAAAACAGTTGGAAATACAGGAAGTGGACCATTAGAATTTTCTAATCCAACAGGTATAAAGATAAAAGATGAAAAAATTTATATTATAGATGGTAAGAATGATAGGATTCAGATATTAGATGAAAAATTAAGTTATATAAAAGAAATAAAATTAGAAAGAAAAGAAGATAATCCTAATTTTTCTTTTCAAGATATAGAAGTAGATAAAAATGGAACCATATATGTTTCCGGAGGTGTTTTAGACAATCCAGGGATATTATACTATAAAGAAAATGAAACTAAAGGTCATTGGATAAATGAGTATTTTGATGGATATTTAACGGAGTTAGATGGAGAAATTTATGCTATAAATTCTGGGATTTTTTTCGTGTCAGGTAAAAAAGAATGGGGAATGATGACAGGTGAAAGTTATCTAATGCGTGTTACTGAAAAAGGATTAAAGAAGATACATGAACTACCTTTTGGGTTAAATTCTTATGATTTTATATTTGATAATAAAGAAGTTGTAAGTATATCTGGTTGTTTTTATAATTTAATTAGAATGAATTCTAATGGCAAATATATAGATTCAATAGGAGAAATTAATTTAGATAAATCAGTAGCTGCACATATTACAAAAGATAAAACTGGCAATTACTATGTTACAGATGGAAAAAGTAATAATATTTATATATTTAAGAAAGGAAAGTAAAAATGGAGAAGATAGTATATTTAATAGAAACTTCAATAAAACGTAAGCGTAAAATGTAGTACACCTAGTGCTCTACATAAGAAGAACGCCTATAATAAAGAAGATCGTTTCCAGCAGTTGTGAAATATTATTTCTCTTCTTCAGTATCAGTCTTTCTCCTGATTTCATTGGGTAGAGGTTTTGACCATGGTAAACAAGCGTCCAACGCATCATAATCTTCTAGATCGATGTTTGAAAGCTTTTCAAAAATATAATTCAAATAATGAAACGGCTTTAAGTCGTTGGCTTTAGCAGTCTCGATGATACTGAAAGCAATCCCACCGGCAGTAGCACCTTTAGGTGATTTAGCGAACAAGAAATTTTTTCTTGCCAAAACGAACGGTTTGATCCCACGTTCGCCAAGTTTGCTTTTAGGCAAAGTTCTTTTACTTTCAGTTTCTAGCCACTGGTAAAGTTCATCAAGAATGGGCGTTTGTTTTTGTAGAGATTGCATCTTCTGGTAGAGCTTTAAGGGCATCAGTAAAGTACCTTCTTGCATGGGCAAGGCAACCAAGATTTTTAACATTTGGTACACTGTTATAGCTCGCATAACCATCAGTTTGAAGATATCCACTAAATCCATCTAAGAATTCTTTTGGATGCTTTTGAGAACGTGATTTCTGATAATCATAAAGATAAATTCTATGAGTCGAACGTTCTCCAGTTGCGTAAAGCCACATGTAGTTGTTTTTATTATCTTTTTCATCTAGACAATTTAAAACCGTTTCGTCGGCATGAATGATATCTTCTTTTATAAGGTAATCGCGCATGCGAAGAAACAATGGTTTTAGCCACTTCTCTGAGCCTTTAACAACCCAAGATGCCATGTTTTGTCTTGAGATATCAATCCCAAAGTCTACAAACGACTGCTCTTGCCTATACAGCGGCATCATCTTGTTGTATTTCATGTCAATGATTGTTGCAAGAAGTGAAGGACTTACCATAGAACCTGGCAGTACAGGCTTTGGCATAGGTGCAGTGATAATCGTGCCTCTCATTTCATCAGGCCATCTAAATTTATCTTTTTCAAGACGTTCATAGTGAAGCCAAAATCCACTGGTATCCCACTCGAGAATTTTAATCTTATCTCGTTTGCGATTACAAAAGACATACAAATTTCTAGAAAAGGGATCAAGGTTAAATTGTTCTTGAACAATGATTTCTCCTTTTTTATTCTCAATATCAGTAAATGCTGTGTTTGGTGTCTTAGCAGTGAGTAGTGTCTATGTGGGAGATAACGATTTTTCACCTAGATTATCCTTCTGTTTAAGTCTATTTTTCCAGTAGCGAAAGTTATGAATGCCTTACATCATTTTCTTCACACCACTTGGTTTGTGTTAATCCACTATTCATTTGCGCTGCTAGGATTTGTTTCTAGTATTCTGGATTAGAATTTCGTGCCATAAAAAAATCACCTCGTTTATTAGTTTGAGATGATTTTATCATGGTTACTATTAAGTTTAAATGTGCACTGGAATTGACTCTTACAATGATTTAAATAAGTACCTAGGTTCTTAAAACCTAGGTACGGTAAGACTTTAACAGATTATAATACTTTTTTAATTTCTTCTGCAATTCTTGTAATCACTGGTACAACAACAGAATTACCCGCTTGTTTGTAGGCACGAGTGTTTGACATACCTTCAGGTATAATGAAGTTGTTGGGGTAACCTTGAGCTCTAAAACATTCTAAAGGGGTTAATTTTCTAATACCATGTTTTGTTAAAATTAAAGGTACATTATGACCACCGGTACCCATGTTAGCAGTAAGTGTAGGAATAACACCACTTTTGTTCTCTCTAACGTAAACCCTACGCCATTGATATATAGCATTAGGATTAGTCATTTGTTCTTTAAGGGTATCATAGAAACTACATTTATCAGCAGTATAGTAGTATTTATCCTCTACCTTATTTTCAAAATCTATAACATCACTTAACTTAGTAGTAAGTGGTATAGGTTTAGGAAAATCAAATTTTTGATATACCTTTTTATTTCTAAAAGCTACTATATATATCCTTTCTCTATTTTGAGGGATATTACCATATTCTGTAGCATTTAGTACTCTGTGTTTCACATGATAACCTGCATGCTCCAATTTTTCTAAAATAACTTGAAAAGTATTACCATTGTCATGTCCTACAAGGTTTTTAACATTTTCAAGAAAGATAACTTTTGGTTTTTTCTTTTTAAAAATTCTTTCTAGTTCAAAGAATAAAGTACCTCTACCTTTTTCGTCATCAAAACCTTTTCTATAACCAGCAAGGCTAAAAGCCTGACACGGGAAGCCTGCTAACATAATGTCGAATTTAGGTATTTCATTACACTTTACATCTCTTATATCTTTACATGTAGCATTTAGTTCATGATTAGCTGCATATGTAGTAACAGCATAATTATCTATTTCATTAGCATAAATAGTTTTAAATCCTTGATTTTCAAAGGCAGTCTCGATACCACCAGCACCAGTAAAGAAGCCTGCACATGTATAGTTAATAGTCATAAGTAATCCTCCTAGATAGTGCAGCACGCCGCACTTATTATGTCAAAAGGATATAGGGGTAACACCCTACCTCCTTAATATTTTTCAATCTTTAATGTTCTAATGTTAAGTTTTGCTACTGGCTCTAAATCCATAGGATTTAGTATAAAGTTTATTACACTAAATCTAGGTCGCCTACCTGCGTTTTGTTGTTCTTCTAAAGTTTGAGTTTTGTTTACTTTTATCTTTTTTAATGCATCTGAATCTATACCTGTATCATAAATAAACAGTTCATCAGTTCTTTTATTTAATCTAAGAAAGAATAAATCATTGAATTCTTCCGTAGGTGAGAAAGATGTTGTATCAAGGTCCCAGTTTGAAGTAGCTTTCATTTCTATGATTCTTTCATTAGTTTCATCAAAAGCATCTCCACCACTACCTTTATTCCACTTAAACCCCATGACATAACAGCAAAGAGCCTCTGATATAGTCTCAGGGAAATTCACACCTCTTGTAGCTGAACTTCTAATTCTTGCATCTAATTCTTTCCAGAGAAAGTACATTTCTACTGCGTCATTGAACCTTGCATCATCAACAGTAACTAAATTTAATTTTTTCTTTTTAGCCATATATTAAATTAGGGTGTTACTCCCTAATTTAATATGATATCATAATCTAATTAGAATTTGAAGCTTTTTATCACTAGTGGTTTGTTTAATTCTCATATTCACTAATAAGATTATACAGAGTTTGCCTACTAATACCTAGAGTTTTCGCTAATTCTGTTTTTGTCTTAATTTCACGATTTTTGTATCTATCATACTGTTCTTCAAAATCTTTAATTTCTTTTTTCTTTCTACCTTTATAAAGACCTTTCTTTTTAGCCTCAGCTATGCCATTCATGATTTTTTCCCTCTGTAGGTTTATCTGATATTCATTAATAGCCCCGAGAATCTGCACCATGAATAAGCCAGATTTTGTAGTAGTGGCAAGGTTTTCTTTGATAGAGATAAGAGATACATTTTTAGTTTGTAGCTTTATCTATGAAGTATTTATCTATACTATGTTTAGATAACTCAGTTCGTTGTGATTCTAAATTTTGACCTTGTGAGGAAACTCTTAAATATCCTAGATTCATAGTAATCATCTCCACATTTTTGATAAATTCTAATTTGAGATTGTCTAAACGTCAAGTGTTTCTTTACAAGTTGCCTAAGAAATCTAAAAAGTATCCTAAATAGACAAAGAGTAGGTAGTAGTGAAATGTCTTGTAAGGGTATACCCTAATGACACTATCAGAATATATTTTACTGGGGTTATAAAAATAAACCACCACTTTACAAGTAATTGATTGTTTATTTCCAATGCTTTTACGCAAGAATTGATTTTCGAGGGTTTTGCAAATTCACTCAAAAGCACTAAAATTTATGCTGGTGTTGCTAAAGCTAGTGTATCTTTTCTTTATGCCAAAGATGTAGCTTAATTTACTTGGAAACTGGTGATCTGAAATTTTAAATTATGTATTCAAAAAAATTATTCAAGTGGGTTTATATTTTGCCACTAAAAGTTGCATATAAATTTTTATTATACAATTTTCATAACTATAGATAAAAACTATTTTACCTATATTTTGATATGTGGTAGAATCTCTGGGTGTGAATTTAGCATTGTTTTATCAATATTTGTCGTTATATGTTCTTGTCTAAAATTTTAAAGGAGCGTTTCGTGTAAGAAAGTTATTGCATACCCCAGACAAAGGAGGATTTTTTTTTGGATAAAAATTTCATTCATGTAATAAACTTGACAAAATCGTTTTACACCCAAAACAAGAAGATAGAAGTATTAAAAAATATTAACCTTCAAATTGCCAAAGGAGATATTTATGGAATTATTGGGTTTAGTGGCGCAGGAAAGTCAACGTTGGTAAGATGTATTAATAGATTGGAGACGCCTGATAGTGGTCAGATCTTGATAGGTGGCAAAGACATTACTATGCTCTCTAAAAGTGAATTAAATGAGGAAAGAAAGAAAATTGGGATGATTTTTCAAACGTTCAATTTGTTTGATTCAAAAACAGTATTTCAGAATATTGAATATCCACTAAAGTCATCTCATAAAAATAAATCGGAAAGAAAGAAAAGCGTTCTTGAACTGATTGAATTGGTAGGGTTAACTGAAAAAACGTATGACTATCCTTCACAGTTATCGGGTGGTCAAAAACAAAGAGTAGGTATTGCAAGAGCTTTGGCAAATAAACCTGATGTATTGCTATGTGATGAAGCAACATCTGCATTAGATCCTCAGACAACCCTTGCTATTTTGGATCTACTAATAGATATCAAAGAAAAGTTTGGCATCACTATTTTAATGATTTCACACGAAGTAGAAGTTATAAAGTATGCATGTAATCATGTGGCAGTTATTGAACATGGAAGTATAAAGGAAAAAGGAAGTACATTAACAGTTCTTCAAAATCCTCAAAGCGATACAGGGAAAATTTTTACGAAAGTGGAACAACAACTTAAAGAGGAATGGATTTTGAAAGGAGGCGTTGTTTAATGACTTTTTATACGCATTCGTTTACAGAAATCATTAAAAGTGCTTTTAGTGCAGAGACTTGGAGATTATTATTTCCTGCTTTGATTTCAACGCTATATATGGTTGGAATAGCAACAATCCTAACTTTAATTGTGGGACTTATTCTAGGCGCTATTTTGGTAATGACTGATAAGGATGGTTTAACGCCTATCCCCTTTTTAAATAGAATTTTAGGAGCCGTTATTAATGCGCTTCGATCACTTCCATCTATGATTATGATCATTCTTACATTGCCTTTAGCAAGATTGATTACGGGAAAAGGATATGGCGCAAATGCTTGTATTATAGCCCTTGCGATTAGCTGTATTCCCATGTATGCGCGATTAGTAGAAAATAGCCTTTTAGAAGTAGACAAAGGGAAAATTGAAGCAGCAAAATCTATGGGAATTGATAATTTTAAAATACTATTTACATTAATACTCCCGGAATCATTACCATCAATTGTAAGAAGTTTTACGGTTGCTGTTATAGCTATCATTTCTATGACTGCTTTAGCTGGAAGTTTTGGAGCAGGTGGAATTGGTAATATTGCCATTCAATATGGGTTTAATAGATTTCGATATGATATTTTAATTGCAACCGTGTTTGTATTGATTATATTTGCACAAATTGTTCAAATGGCAGGAGATTTTGGTGCAAAATTAATTTTAAAGAAACGTCATTTGCTTTAAATGTATTTACATTTAAATAAATCAAAAAAGAGAGAGGTAAAAGTTATGACAAAAAAAATTTTAAAAGTAATGTTTATGCTAACATTATTGATTGCACTGGTTGCGGGATGTGGTAATCAAGACAGTAAAAAAGCTAGTAGTGATGAAACAAATATGAAAACATTGGTCTGCTTAGCAGACACGACTCCGCATGCAGAGATTTTAGAATATGCAGAGAAGGATTTGGAAAAGTTAGGAATTAAACTGAATATTGTTTCAAAGGTATGGGATTCAACATGGAATGAACAAGTTGAAAACGGAACAGTTGATTTTCATTATGACGCATATGTTCCCTATTTAGATGAATGGAATAAGTCAAATAATGGCCATCTTGTTGGTGCAGGAGGAATTCATTTAGAACCATTGGTTATGTGTTCTGAAAAGTATGATAGTATTGAAGATTTACCCCAAAATGCTGTAATAGCTATCAAAGAAGACGTTACTAACCAGTATAGATGCTTAAAGCTATTAGAACAAGCTGGATTAATAGAATTATCTGATGAAATCACAATGTCTAATGCAGATGTTTCTATGATAGCTAAATATAATAAACCCTTAGAAATTGTAGCAATGAATGCAGATGTTATTTTGAATACACGTGTTGACTTTGATGCATACATAACCAATACAAATAGATTGCTTGAGGCTTCCCTTGACCCAGCAGATTATCTTGCACGAGAAGAAAGTCAAGATTCAATATTTGCAAATGTAATTTGTGTAAAAGAAGGAAATGAAAATAGCGAAGCTATTAAAAAATTAGTATCTGTTCTACAATCAGATGATGTAAGAAATTTTATTCATGATAAATATAATGGTGCAGTTATACCTGCATTTTAATAACTAGAAGGGAGGATTTTTTATGAAATACGAGTCATTAGCAATACACGGAGGTAGAAAAGATAAAGCAGACATTCAAGGTGTAAATTATCCGCTATATTTGTCTTCTACTTTTGTACAAGATAAATTAGATGATTTTAGTGAATTTATGTATAGCCGTTCAAACAATCCAACAAGGAATAATGTTGAAGTTCTCTCTGCACAATTAGAAGGCGCAAAATACGGTTTGGCAATGTCTAGTGGAATGGCGGCTACTGCTTTAGCATTTTCGTTGTTGAAACCAGGAGAAAAGGTTTTAATAAATAGTAATGTTTATGGTGGTACATGGACTTATGTATCAAAAGTTTTTGACGAAAGAAATATTGATTATGAAATAGTAACAAACTTTAATACTTATGATTTTGAACAAGCAGATGAAAAGACAACCACGATTTTTATTGAAACACCTTCAAATCCTTTGCTGGATGTTACCGATATACAAGGCGTATCGAAGAAAGCAAAAGAAAAAGGAATGCGTGTAATTGTGGATAATACTTTTATGACATCCTATTTACAAAAGCCATTAGAATTAGGCGCCGATATTGTTGTATACTCGGCCACAAAATATTATGCAGGACATTCTGATATTATAGCAGGGCTTGTAATGGTTAATGATGATGCGATTTATGATGAGTTGAAATTCCATCAAAAGATACTTGGCGCAATTTTAAGTCCATTTGATTCTTTTTTATTAACACGTGGAATAAAAACTTTACCGGTTCGAATGGACAGACATCTGGAAAACACAATGCAAGTAGCGCATTATTTTCAAGATTCTGGTGCAGTTGAGAAGGTATACTATACAGGACTTAAAATCCATGAAGGATATGAAATTCAAAGGAAACAAGCAAAAGGCGATGGGGCTGTATTATCGGTTGCATTAAAAAAAGAATATGATTATGCGATATTCTGCAATGAACTGAAACTATTTGATTTAGCAGTTAGTCTTGGTGGGGTCGAATCTTTAGTATGTCATCCTGCATCCATGACGCATGAATCCTATGCAAAAGAATTGCAGGAGCAAATTGGTATTACAGAAAATTTATTGAGATTTTCTGTCGGTATTGAAAATATCGATGATTTATTGATGGATATTCAACAGGCATTAAAAAAAGCAAAAAAATAGAATATGAAGCTATTGAAAAAAACTTGATTTCTTCAATACGGTTTTGATAGCTTGAATTAAATAAAATCATTTATATATTATTAGGGTAGAATCTACATGCCTTTTCGGTGTGATTTTCGCCCATTTTTTTTTCAATTCTGCCTATGAATATTTCTTTTAATTCTATCAAAGTGTTTATCCCATATTGAAGAAATCTTAGAATCTGACAAAGCAATACGGTTTAAGAGCCTTTTGAATTTTTTCCTGTCTTTGAATAAAACCAACTTCTCTTGCAAAATTTTGCTCTTTGATAGAATCTCTTAAAATTTCTTTCGCAATGTTTGACATATAAATACTCCTCCTTACAATATTTTTCGAATTAATTTATCTCAATTATTGCTAAGAAGGAGTATTATTTATTCTGTTTACACAAAATTATTTACAGACTCTGATTAATAAAGAGAAGCTAATATAACAAACTAAACTTTAAAAACTTTAACAGATTCAGATAATGTTTTAAGCATAGAATCTAGTTCTTGTATGCCTGATACCGTCTCTTCTATAGATGCTGTTTGTTCTTCTGCTGCAGCACTAACTTGTTGTGTTGCTGCAGCGGACTCCTCTGTGATTGCAGAAATATTTTCTATGGACATTATTACTTTGTCTTTTGATGTATTTATTTCGTCAACATCATTGCTTAATAATTCAATATTGTTTAATACTTCATGTGCTGATATTTTTATTTCACTAAAGGCCTCAGATGTATCTTCTAAAGAACTATCCACCTCTTCTACTAATTGACTCGCATGATCCATTGTTTTTTCTGTATTTATAATAACCTGTGAAATTGCTTCTATAATTTTTTGTATTTCATTTGTAGCAACGCTAGATTCTTCGGCAAGCTTTCTAACTTCTTCTGCAACAACAGCAAATCCTTTTCCAGCCTCTCCTGCACGTGCGGCTTCGATTGCTGCATTTAATGCTAATAGATTTGTTTGCTCTGCAATCCCATTAATGGCATTTATAATATTTCCTATAGATTGCGATTTAGATGATAATTCCTGTATTTTTTCTGCTACCTCCATCGTTGCTTTATTATTTTCACCAAATTTATCCTTCAACGCTGCTACAGTCTTAATTCCAAATTCATTTTTGTCTTTCATATTTGTAGCATTTGACACAGTAATCTGGGATTTATCAGAAATAGCCACTATTTTTTCAGCTAATATATTTATTACATTTAATCCTTCCCCTGCTTCTATTGCCTGACTAGTTGCACCAGCAGCAATTTCTTGAATCGACCTTGCAACATCTGTACTAGATATCCCCATTTCTTCTGCTGTAGCAGCTATGATTTGAGAGGTGTTTTCTGAGTTTATAGCTATTTCTTGAACATCTTTTACCAATTTTTTTATATTCTCAGTCATTTTATTGAAGCTACTACTTAATAGTCCAATTTCATCTTTAGATTTCACGCTTAAGGTTACCCTAAAATCTCCATTACCTGCTCCTTCCATTGCAGCTACTAATTCTTTTAAAGGTTTTATTACATTTTTATTTGTAAAGACGGATATTAACAGTACTGCTAATACGATTGAAGTAATAAGTATGATAATCATATTACTCTTTAATTCATTTATATGTATAAGATACACTGAAGCAGGTATAGTAGCCACTATAATATAATCATTGACCCTTTTAAATTGTATATGTTTATCCATACCATCAAGTTCATATCGAATACTTCCTTCACCCTTACGCATAATCTCTTTACCCCAGTCATACTTCCCTACATCTATACCTATATACTTTTTGATAGGATTTGCAATCTCTATTCCATTCTTATCTAGAATAAATACAGAGCCATCTTCTCCAATATTTATCCTCTCTACGAGAGCTTGAAGATCCATTTTACTCATCAATTCTTCTATAACTTCTGGCCTAACACCTATTTGTACGATGCCTGGTTGATCAATCCTTGAAACCCCTATATATTGAAAGAGTTTCCCATCAGTACCTCTCTTCGTTGGTTCTTGTGCCATGGTGAAATTTTCATCTTCAAGAATTTTTAGAAAAGGCTTTGTCTGTTCATCTGAATGAAAATCAAAACCAAAAAATTCTTCACTCGTTCCATATGCAAGTTTCCCATCCTTGTCCGTTACATGAATCTCATCTACACCTAGCTCTTTAGCCAATTGAATCATATTTTTTGTAGTAAGCATATTATTATCAGAAGCAATAATTTCTGCTACTGATTTTGCAAGAAAAATATTTTTGTTATTTAATGATTCTTTGGTAATATCCATAATATCTAATCTTTCTTTCATAGTTCCTTCAACTGTACGCAAAGCATTCACTAGTTCATTATTCAACATCTTTATGGCAATATCTTTTACCTTTATAAATCCAAATACACCTAAACTCGTTATTGAAAGAATCAAGATTGTAATAATTGGAATAAGTATTTTCATTCTTAATTTCATAAAAACCCTCCTCGTAGACTATGTTTAGACACATCATTTTAATGTCTAAATATAGTTTTTTTTATTTGTGTTTAATTGAGATATCCTAGTGCTAAAATGATCTTATAGATAATTAGTAAAGGATGATTCTTGTAAAAAAAACAATATCTATGAATATTTCTGGTAGTCTTTCTTCCTTCAGTTACTAAAAGACACCAAATGAAGCTAACAAAATATTTGTAGTTTGGTATTGATAACAATTTAAATGTGCATGAATATCACTCCTTTGCTAGTGGGGTTATTTTGTACAGATATTCCTCTTTTATTATGGAAATTATTTAAAAAGTGGAAAACTACAAATATTAAGTTTTCTTTATACTATTTTTTAGAGTAAATAAAAAATAGTACATTCTTTTGAATTCTACCTTTTTTAGACATATTCCTTTGTTTTTCTACAAAGTTTTTATGAACTTTAAAAAATAGGCATATGGTAACATCCCTACATATCCTAAAAATGGATTTGTATCATTAGAATATGCACGAGAATGGGTGCAAGAGTTCGTCCGTTGGTATAATACTATTCACTATCATAGTGGCATTAATTACATGACACCAAATGATAGACATAATGGTAACGGAAAAAAGTTTATGGATAAGCGGAAAAAAGTTTATGAAAAAGCAAAAGAACAACATCCCGAAAGATGGTCTAGTGATATGAAATTGGGAACTTCCAGAAACGGTTGCATTGAACCCCGTTAAAGAAAAAGAACATACAGATGCTAAATTAAGTGGATAGACTAGGTTTGACGAAGTGAACTATTTACATTGAGGGTAAGTATGGTAGCCTGCTTTGGGCGTTACCTTCTTTAGATGGCTACGCACAGGCTCAAGCAACCATACTTACGGAGGCTCAATGTCAATAGCAAATTAGAATTTATTTCGCACATGCTTGAACAAATTTAATAGGAACATCCATTTTTTTTGCTGTTTCTTCTACAGTAAGCCCACTATCTAAAAAGCGTTTGCATACAGTTTTTATGTTTTCGCCAACTTCTATAATATGCTTGTCTAAATCATAGAAACGAACCACTCTTTGTCCCCATCTATGTTGATAAACAGGATGTACGTATTCAACATATTGAAGAGCATTTAGTTTTTCAATAAAGCTGTCAAAATTGTCTTCTTCAAAATATAGTTCAGCATCGTTGCCACTAAAAATTATTTCATTATCATTTTTCTGAATAAACTCTTTCCAACTTTCTTTTGTTTGCAGAGCAACACCACCAGTTAAAGTGACATTAGCTCCAAAGTCCATAATAACCCTTAATCCTAAAACATCTTTATAAAATATTTTTGATTTCTCCATATCAGTTACAACCAACATAGGATTCTTAAATTTCATAAAATACCTCCCTTTCAAATTTCAATTTATTGAGTTGTTTATATCATTTATATGTCGCATTTTTTTCTATTGTATAGTATGTATTTTATCTTTTTATAAAATTATAGCGTATAGGTATTCACTGCAATGCTTTTCATATTTTTTTATATAAATGCTGTTACTTTATCTATAAAAAGTATCCCATCTAAATGGTCAATTTCATGACACAAACACTTTGCTAAATCTCCTTCTCCAGTTATAATAAATTCCTTTCCTTTTTCATTCAACGCTTTTACTTTAACCTTTTTAGGTCTTATTAATTTGCCCCATTTATTTGGAATGCTCAAGCACCCTTCTACAACCTGTTGCTTTCCTTCAATTCCAACTATTTCTGGGTTAATCAGATAGATGATCCCCTCACCCATATCTATTACAACAACTCTTTTTAAGACACCAATCTGTGGTGCTGCCAGTGCGGCTCCATTTTCGGTATTATGCAATGTATCTTCCATATCTTTAAGTAAAGTCAAAGTTCTATCATCAATACTTTCTACCTGTCTACTTTTTTTCCTTAATATGTCATCTCCCAAAAGCCTAATATTCCGTAATGCCATTTTTCAAACCTCCATTTTCAAATATGATCAATTCTTTTTACCATTTATGCATCTATCTGACTCTCTCACAATATTCAACCCATACGACTTACTTCCTATCAATATTATACCATTTTTACAAACTTATAGAATCTACGAACATAGAATGAAGGGATTAGATGCTTAGGCTTGGCACAATAGAACAAACCTGCTTTTATACAAGCAGGTTTGTTTTCAGTAATTATTTATCAGTTAGGTCTCTTTCAGCTATTTCAATAAGAAATAGTGTTAAATGTTAGATTAAAGTACCCATTTAGAACTATAGACCCTTGTCAAATCGTCTAAATTACAATATAATAATTCGAAAGTGGAAAGAAAGGGTGATTACAAAATGAATAAAGCAGAATTAGTTAAAAGCATGGCAGAAAAAAGTGGATTGACACAGAAGGATTCAGAAGCAGCATTAAATGCATTTGTAAAGTCAGTAGAAGGAGCATTAGGAAATGATGATAAAGTAGCATTAGTAGGTTTTGGAACATTTGAAGCAAGAGAAAGAAAAGCAAGACAAGGTAGAAATCCAAGAAACCCAGAAGAAGTAATTGATATTCCAGCAAGTAAAGCTCCTGTATTTAAGGCAGGAAAAACATTAAAAGAAATCGTGAATAAGTAAAAATAATGATCGTCCTAGTAATAGGATGATTTTTTTATACCTTAGCGTGTGGTTAACGCAGGTACATTTTTTAGATATATTTTTAGATAGGATATACAAGCAGTCGTTTCCCGAATTAATCCCCTCATAAATTAGTATTTTCTTAAAGTCAAATAGTTATTTAAATTTCAATATTTTACAATGTCGCTGTGATGTGTCGTTCATAAGTGTCGGTTGAATAGTCATTTAAAACGACGCAGTGAAACAAAACTATTGAACGACAGGATAGAGTGACATTATAAAACGATTCGCTAAAAAGACAATAAAATTCAGCAATTTCCATACAATCATCTTATAAAATAAATGAGCGTTTAAAAATTTAAGTGAATTGTCAACTGCTATAGAAGATGTTTTATATTTTTCAAGATACGGAGATTTTTATACTACTATGAATATTGAGGGGGGGAGATGAGAGATAAAGGCTATATTAGTGATGAAGAATTTAATGATTTAAAAACAGAGTTGATAAGTTAATAGTTCTTCCTGCTTTTTTCTTATGAATGAAAATTTTAGTTAACGTAGGTTAAAATGTAGAAAAAAGACGAATAGTTTTTTGGGACAAAATACAAATTATTACATTTTTCTTACCTTGTATAATGTATACTTTATTATACAAAAAAGTTGAAGGGGGAAAAAGTATGTTAAAAAGTAAAAAAATCTTTTCTTTATTTTTAGTGGTTATATTTGTATTTGCGCTTACTGTTAGTTCATATGCAGCAACGGAGAATGAGAGTAATGATGATCTATTGAATGCACAAAGAATATATGAAGGAAATAGAATAAGAGGTACAATTGGAACTGACCACGATGTTGATTATTATGTAATTGAATTTGAGCACAGTGGAGAAGGTGATATTTATTTAAAAGTTCCTAAAGAACAAGATTATGATCTTTATCTATATAACGAAAATGGCGCTTATATTGATAGCTCTAAAAATGACACAGGCGAATATGAATTGATTTTATATGATGTAAGAGCAGGAGAAAAATATTATATAGGAATTAAAGCTCCTTTTGGGGACTACTCTAAAGAAGAATATTTACTTGTACCACGAGTGTTTAATTAATTTCAATTAAGATATTCAAAAAACATTAGTGTATTTAAGTTATTGATGATTTTTATTTAACATAGATAAGCAGGGATTATTCCCTGCTTATTTACATTTATTATTAAGAAAATAAGAATAGGAATATAAAAAATAGCATTAACTGTTAGGTTAATTCGTTGTAGAATATTTCGAACTAATTATATAATGAAATTTCTGTTAATTACTCATTGGAATAATTTCACAATTCTTAGAAAAATATCTAAACCAATTATGAATTAATGTTATGATAAGGAGGACTTTCGTAATGGATTTAATAAAAAATCAAAAAGACTATTGGAATAAAGTAGCTAATGATAAAGAGTTTACAACACCATTTCAAACTGAATTATTTGCCGATTTTGTTGATATTGAAGATAGAATTTTAGATGTTGGATGTGGTTATGGAAGAACATTAAATGAACTATATTCTAAAGGATTTAAAAATTTATGTGGAATAGATTTTTCAGACAGAATGATTGAAAGAGGAAGAGAACAATTTCCATGGTTAAGTTTAATCGTACAAGAAAATAAAAAAATACCATATGAAGATAATAGCTTTGATGCAATAATTTTATTTGCTGTATTAACTTGTATAGCTGATGATAATGACCAAATTTTTCTTATTAATGAAATAGAAAGAGTATTAAAGCCAAATGGAATATTATATATAAATGATTTTTTGCTAAATACAGATGAAAGAAATGTGAAAAGATATAAAATATATAAAGATAAATATAAGAAATATGGTGTTTTTGAATTGCCAGAGGGAGCTGTGCTTAGGCATCACTATTCAAGTTGGATAGAAGCAATTACATTAGATTTTAATAATATAAAATTCGAAACAGTTACATATACAACAATGAATGGTAATAAATCAAATGGATTTATTTATTTAGGTAAAAATATCAAGCAATATGGTTAATTTATAATATTCTTAAATTACGAAGTGTCTATATAGCAAAATTTGTGATAATAGCATTAAAGAATAATTTAGCAAATGTGAGTAGGATAAAATCATACTCTTTTTTTACAACCCAAAGCTTTAATCTTTTTTCATAAATTAATTTATGAAAGTAGGGGGAGTAATGGCAAAAGAGACACAAAAACAGAAAATAGAAAAACTAGAAAAAGAACAGGAATTAAAAGAATGGAAGGAACTTGCCATTCTTGGTTTTAACAAAATCAACGATATTGGATTAAATATTAATTTGCTATTAAGATTAGTCTTCCTGAAATCGGAGAACCCCCCTTGTTTTTTATTATTAGGCGGTAAGGACCATTACCATCGAATGGTTGTCCACAATAATGCATACTATATGGCGTTGCGAAATAGTCAGTGCCAATACTTAGACTTGGTCCTTTTAGCCGTAAATCATATTTAAGATTGTTGCCTTCTACCTCAACAGTACCAATATATATATTGCTGTAGCTTTTAAACTTTTGAAGATCTCTAGCTTCTAGAGTTTTAACAACTCGTTCTTCACGAGGTTGAATATTGCTAAAACTATAAACATCTGCGTAATGAGAACTAGCAAAAGAAGTAATACTAAGAGCAAATACAAACGTTAGTACTAAAAACAAAGATATAATTTTCTTTTTCATAATAATTCCTCCTTATTTTTTAAATCCATTCACTTATCGCTGATTTTGTCTAAATATAATATAACATATTTCACTCGATGTATTCCAAAAAATACAAAACAATACAAAACAATACAAAAATTGCAAAATATTACAGAAAAATATTTTGCTGAAAGATTTTTAAATTGTTTTTTTATAACTTATTTATTTTTTACATAAACCGTGTGTTTAACGCATGTTGTAATGCTTTTATTTTGACATCACAAATTATCAATGGTAAGATACTTTTACAAAGTACATATTTTGTATTTTGGAAGTCCTACTGACTACCTCAACTAAAGAAGAGGTGGTTTATATGAAAAACCAAAAGCAGTGGCTGAGTAATTTGCAAATAATAGCTAATACAAGTACTATTATAAGCATGATTATAGCAGCCATAATGCTATATTTAATGCTTAAGTAGGAAGATGAAGCTTTGAAAACTCTACATGAAGTCTATAATGTTATCTACCCAATAGCAAGGACTTAAATAGCTGGATACCACACAGCAGGTCAGTTTATATAACGATTGTGGAGTAAGTAGAAGCTTACAAAAAAGAATGAGATACAGGAACCCCTTCCTGTATCTCTTTTTTTACCACGCACATGAAAAACCAACTTAATGCTTTTATTAACTAAAGATTATCATTGAGTTAATCATAAGTCAAGTATCTAATTTGAAAATATCAATCAATGATAATTCTCTCTATTTATTTTTTACCCAATGTTGTGATAAATAATACATGTAAATATTTTTTTAAATTTGAAACAGTATTTTTACGTGCACCAAAAACGACCGATTATGATACAACTGATTTTCATATCAAATTTAACACAAAAAATGCAAGAAAATGTATTAAAACTCATCTCAAAAACTATATTTCAAAAACGATTATATTTTGATACAATATACTTGATAATTATACAAAAGGGGATGAGATTTTGAAAATCGGATATGCAAGAGTTTCTACTAAAGATCAAAATTTAGATTTGCAAATTGATGCACTGAAAGAAAATGCTTGTGAAAAAATATATACGGATAAAATAACAGGTGCCAAAAAAGAACGTCCAGAATTTGATAAAGCTTTAGATCAATTAAGAAAAGGAGACACACTTGTTGTTTGGAAACTAGATCGAGCAGGAAGATCATTAAAACATCTTATAGAGTTGGTAGAAAATTTAGATGAAGATGGAGTAGGCTTTATTAGCTTGAAAGAGAATATCGATACGACAACGAGTACAGGGAAATTAGTATTTCATATTTTTGCAGCACTTGCTGAATTTGAAAAAGATATAATACGCGAAAGAACGCAAGCGGGTCTTACAGCTGCAAGAGCTAGAGGAAGAGTTGGTGGGCGTCCAAAGTTAATGGATGGTAAAAAGGTAGCTATGGCTAAAACGATGATGGCTGCTAAAAATATTCCTGTGAAGGATATATGTAAAGCGCTAGGAATATCACGATCTACTTTATATAGAGTGATAAAAGAAGATTAAGTGATTACGATTTTGTTCTACAATATTATTGAAATACTTGATTTTCCTAAATTTTGTATTGCTATTTAAATATACATTGTTCTTTAATTGATTGATAGCATTAGGATAAGCCCTATTTTTATCAGTAGTGAGTACGCTAATTCCTTTATTATGTGGAGATCTCAAGGCTTTTATGAAAAATCGTTTAGCAGCCCTTGTATTTCTTTTAGCACTTAACATGAAATCTATTGTATTCCCGCTAGAATCAACGGCTCTATATAAATACATACATTTTCCTTTAACCTTAATATATGCCTCATTGATTCGCCAAGAATCATTAGTCTGTTTCAGATGTTTTCTAATTTTCTTTTCTATCTCAGGGATATATTGATGAACCCATCTCATTATCGTTGTATGATTGATATGCAATCCTCTTTCTTGCATCATTTCTTTCAAATTTGTATAACTCAAAGGAAGTTTTATATACCATCAAACATATAATGAAATTATTTCTAATGGATAATTTTTTCATTCGGAAGAATTTGCTACCATGATGAACAACTCTTGATCTTGTTTTTTTACTATGATAGCATATCATATTTTTTTTGCACCAGAACCGGTATATACAACATGAAATGCACGATTTTTTATTAAAGCACACAAAAAATTAATATTTGAAAAAAATATAAATACAAAACAAAAACTATTAGAATTACTTACTGCTACAGGAACAAGTTGGAAAACAATTAAGGAAAAAGAAAAATATAAAGTAGGAAATATAAGGAAATTTACATATGGAAAATAAGAGAAAGATCACACAGAATAAACGCTGTGTGATCTTTCTCTCTTTTTACAAGAACATCTAAAATTTTTTCTACTTCCTTGTATGGAATGCTAGATCTGTTTATTTTTTGAGTAAAAGCTGGCTGAGATGTGTTCTCATCATATTTTTCGGTGATTTTTTCAAGATCATGTTTTTGTTTAGCTTTTTTACGAGTCATTAATCGAGTATAGCAGACAGACATATAAAACGAGTCCTGTTAGGGATAATAGTTCTAAATTTGGTTTTCATAGCGTTTAACTTGGAAATTAACGATAGATTTCACAAAGCAGAGTCTATTTAAGCATATATTCGGCAAAATTACTTTTTATATAATCCTATATGTTATGTATTTAACAAAATTACAATTAATTTATAAATAAATTGCATCTACATCCTAGACACATACTACATTAGCGAAAAAATACAAAAAAAGTCAAATTATACCCGTTTACAAATACAGTAACAAATTCGCTTGGAATTAGTATATGATTAATTTTTTTTGTAAAAGGGGGATTAGTATGGAATTATATGATTTGTTTAAAAGAGCTAAGAACAATGACAAGAATGCTACTTATAAAATTATAAAAGATTTTAGTGCTACATTAAAAAAACTTAGCAATAGTTTACACTATGAAGAAGCAGAAACAGATTTAATTATTGAACTGCTAAAATTAATAAAAAATATTAATATCGAAAAATTTAAGGATTCACATCATAAACAAATCGCTAAATATATACACATGCATTTGAGAAAAAGAACGCTAGATTTACTAAAAAAGAATGAAAACAAGATCAATGAATATATCGAAATAAACCACGATCTATTAGCAGATGAAAGCATAGCTGATACAGAAAATACTGTTTTAACATTCATATTGATTAAATCCTTAGTTAGGCAGCAACGAGATATTATTACTATGGAGTTTATACATGGTTTTTCTGAAAAAGATATAGCACAAATATTAAAAATTAGTAGACAAGCCGTTAATAGAGCCAAAAATAGAGCTTTAAATAATTTAAGGAAAATTTTTATAGGAGGTGATGGTGAATGGATTGGAAGAAAAGATCATAGAGTTAGCCGCCAGTCTAGGTATAAGGACAGTACTAACAGTAGTTCTTATATTTTAAAAACCAACAGAAAAGATATCTAAGCTAAGAATAACCAGAATTAAAGTATCAAAACATTATATCCAATGTAACACAAAATTTTAATATTATTAAAGCTGTAAAATAAGATGAAGAAGAAACGAAAAATTATGTATTCAAAAAAGAAGCTTAAACGGGCTAGTATCAGCATAGCTGCCACAGGGTGCAAAGCAGATTCAAAATAGTATAAATTAAATCCTGCGATATGTATTATTATACTAATTTTGAAATTATTGAAAAACATCCTGAAAACTGCCGTTTATAAGCCAGTTTTTTATAAATAATTACAATATAATGTAAATTAACAAAGAGTTTATTATATTGAACAAAAAGTTCTAACACAAAAATTTATATTTTGCATACGAGGTGAAAATATGTATAAAGGTCATATACCGTGTTTAACAACTTACTTGGAAGGCTTCAATTTAAATAGAAAAAAATTAGAAATCATATTTAAAAATTTAAAAGAAATCAACTCCCAAATTAAAGAAATGGAATTCGAGATTGAAGAACTTGAAGATTTGCAACAATTTGGAGGAAGTGGAGCTAGTTATGTAAAAATTATAAAAAATTCGAATCTTTTTTCGAAAACAGAAAATCACATGTTGAAAAATTTAGAAATAAAAGAAACGATAAAAACATTAGAGCTTGAAAAAAGAATTTTAGAAAGAGTTATAAAAAGAATTTACAATGCTTTGAATAGTTTAACAGAGCTAGAAAAACAAATAGTAACTAGAAAATATATTGATGAAAAAATTTGGAGAATTATTGTTTGTGAAGTAAATATAGAAGAAAGGCAATGTAGAGACATCAAAAATAGGGCATTAGATAAAATGATAAGTGTACTTAATGTTAGTAGAAGAAGTACAAAGAAAAAGATAGGTTAAAAAAATTTCAGCTATAAATAAAACTAGGTTTAATACCTAGTTTTTATATATGTTACTTAATAGACGATTGTAGAATTGTATAAATAGACCATAGTAATAGCAAGGTTTTGAATAAAAAAATATTAAAAACTTATCAACGAGAAGAGGTGAAATTTCAACATATCATTCTGGAATCCTTGATAATAGTGGTTTATGAATTTTACAATCGACTATATTTTACTTAAAGAAGGGAGGGAATAAAATGATTCAAGTATTTAAGGATTTTAAAGTATGCAAAAATTTTAAACTTAGTGAATTTGTTTGTAAAGAAGGAAAGAATGAAGTAGTCATTGATGAAAAATTATTAGATACGCTACAAAAACTAAGAGATTATTTTAATAAGCAAGTGATTATTAATTCAGCTTATCGTAGTCCATCGTATAATAAAAAAATTGATGGGAGTTCCAAAAGTCAACATCTATTAGGGAAGGCCGTAGATATTACTGTACCAGGAATATCACCTGAAAAAGTAGCATCAGCAGGTATATTACTAGGTTTTACAGGCATAGGCATTTATGAAACCTTTACGCACTTAGATGTTAGAGAAACATTAGTAAATAAGGCAGGAAGAAAATATGATTTTTGGGATATGAGAAAAAGGAGATAGAGTATGGAGTTAAAAAGTTTTTTTATGACTTTAATGACAGTATTATGTACAAGTTTTACTTGTCTAATAGGAGGGTGGGATTATGTAATTAATATATTAGCTATTTTTATTATTTTAGACTATATGTCAGGAGTAATGAGATCTATAAAACTAAAACAATTAGATAGTCAAGTAGGTTTTATTGGTATATTAAAAAAAGGTGCGATTTTTGTAGTAGTTATTTTAGCTAATCAACTTGATTATATCTTTGTTAAAGACACACCCATATTAAGAACAATGGTGTGTTATTTTTATATTGCTAATGAAGGTATATCCATTACTGAAAATTTGACTATCTTAGGTGTTCCTATGCCTAGATTTATTACGACTAGCTTAAATAAGTTGAAAGAGAATAACTCTTCTTTTAAAGAAAATAGTTAAATTGTTTAGGAGGTTTTTTATGGAGGTGTATACCTGTAGAAATGATTATCACTGTATTAAAAATTTACTAAATATATACGGTAAAGATTATACAGATGACTATCTAAAACAATCTATATTACGCACAATGCGACAAATCGTCACATTAAGAGAAAAGGAAGATGAACATAACTTTGCTATAAAGAGTTCATCTAATCAAGATGTTATAAATCATTTAATTTATGATCTTGAAGAACATAGACAAAGCATAAAAATGTTGTGTAAAAAGTTAAAATGCTTGGAGCAAAGATATTCATATTTTATAAGACGATATTGTTTATAAAATAAAATATAGAATTAAATGCTTGAGCCTTAAAACTACAAATTTTAAATAGTACGCATATAAAAGTAGTTTTGACAAGCTACTTTCTAAAAATAAAAGGAGGGAAAAAATGTCTCGTATAATACCAATTATAACTAAAGAGGATTTGAAAAATATAAAAAACAATTTAAGTGCATCTTATATATTATTGAAAGATATTGACTTAGAAAATGAAGAATGGATGCCGATAGGCAGTAGCACTACTCCATTTACAGGTACACTTGATGGAAATGATCATTCTATTAAAAACCTCAAGATCACAGGAAATACCCATGAATCTAGAGGGTTATTTTCAATTGCTAAAGATTCAGTTATTAAAAATCTAACCATTGAAAATATTAACATTGTTTCAAATGGTAAAAATAACATGGGTGCTTTTGTTGGTAATGCATATGGAATAACTTTGGAAAACTGCAGTGTAATAGGGGAAGGATCTATTTCAG
>NZ_SLWV01000024.1 GCF_004345705.1 Marinisporobacter balticus | reverse complement strand
CACACCTGTTCCCATACCGAACACAGAAGTTAAGCCCTTCAGCGCTGATGGTACTTGGTGGGTAACTGCCTGGGAGAGTAGGTCGTTGCTGGTTACATAAGAACTCATAACGAGGAGGTTCGTTGTGGGTTTTTTTATATATTTTTTATAGATCACCTTGAGTTTTGAATTAAGATGTATAATAATATGAGTATACCATATGTTAAAGGGAATATTACTTTACAAGGTTTTGATAAGGATAGGCATTCAAATTATTTTTATCCTTTTAATTCACTTGTAGCGGATATAAGGGGAATAACAATGAATGAAAAAATAGGCATCATCGCATCGGATATTGAACTGAAAGAAAGCATCGTCGCATTATTTGAAGAAGATGTTAAAAATGATAAAATTATCATAGATCTGTTAGATGCTGAGCATATGGAAATGCAAGCAAAAATCTTAGAAAAAAAAGGTGTAAAGGTTGTTATTGCAAGGAGTGGTGGCTATAAATATGCAAGTAGTACTGTAAGCATTCCTGTCGTTCACCTTAAAATAACTACCATTGATATTTTAAAAGCAATGAAGCGAGCGAGAAAATATGATAAGCAAATTATTCTTATTATTTGGGATGAAATATATTTTGATTATGATGAATGGAAAGATATGATCCATACGAAAATCATTTTAGAAAGATTTAAAGAAAGAGATGAAATAGAGGGAAAAGTAGAAAAATATATAGATAAAAAAGATAATGTTGTTATTGTGGGGAGTGGTATCGCATGTAGTGTGGCGCGAGAAAATGGAATGGATCATGTCTTTATCAATGCAAGCAAGGAATCAATCTATGCAACGATCAGCTATGCCAAAGAGCTTATCAATAATTTATATGAAGAAAAATATAAGCGTGAAGTTTTAAAAAATATATTAGATGGGGTGCATGATGCTGTCATTGCTATAGATGATAATGGGGAAATCATACTTTATAATGAAAGAGCGAAAGAACTTCTCAAGAAAGATACTGGTGAAGTGATCCATAAAAATTTATTAGATGTATTCCCAAAGCTTGATTTTATTATGGAAGTCTTGAAAAATAGAATGGAAATATATAATGAGATCAAGTTTTTAAATGATTTTGTCATAGCTGCAAATGTTTCCATAATTCATGTAGATGGAAATATTCAGGGGGTTTTATGTTCCTTTCAAGATATTACAAAGCTTCAAAAGCTTGAGGAAAAAATAAGATATAAACTTAATAAAAAAGGACTTTATGCAAAATACAAATTTGAAGATATCATTGCATATGATCCTTTCATGAAAGCGACACTAGAAAAATCAAAAAAAATAGGAGAAAATGATTGTACGGTCATTATATATGGAGAAAGTGGAACAGGAAAGGAAATGATTGCACAAAGTATGCACAATATTAGTGAAAGAAAAAATGCACCCTTTGTGGGAATAAATTGTGCAGCCATTTCAGAAAGCCTTCTTGAAAGTGAACTATTTGGATATGAAGAAGGTGCTTTTACGGGTGCTAGTAAGAGTGGAAAACTAGGATTGTTTGAACTTGCACATGGAGGAACGCTTCTTTTAGATGAAATCAATAGCATATCACGAAACCTTCAAGCAAAGCTTTTAAGAGTTTTGGAAGAAAAAGAAATCATGCGCATTGGATCGGATCATGTAATACCTCTAAATGTAAGAATCATAGCAGCTGCAAACGAAGAACTTAAAAGAAAGGTTGAAGATGGAAGCTTTAGGAGTGATTTGTTTTATAGGCTGAGTATACTTGAAGTAAACATTCCACCACTAAGGGAAAGGCGGGAAGACATATTACCTCTTTTTAATTATTATTTAAAAGAATTATCTAGTGATACGATAAATTACATTATCAATAAAAAAATAGAAGAAAAACTAATCCACTATAACTGGCCTGGGAATGTACGCGAACTTAGGAATATCGCACAAAGATATTTATTGTTTAATGAAATCAATTTAGATGAAACTGAAATAAAAAAGCATGAAAATGCAAAGAAAAACAACTTAGATAAAAGAATAGATTTAAAGGAAATCAACAAATTTGTAGAAGAAAAAGTGATTGATATGCTTTTAAAACAAGGAATGACAAAGACAGAAATTGCAAAAATGTTAGGGTTAAGTAGAACAGGTCTTTGGAAGAAATTGAATAAATGATAATAAAAATGAACATTAAGTTAACTTTGGTTAACAAATAAATTAATAAGCATTACAAAAAAAGTGGAAAAATACAGGTGTTGGGACCTGTATTTTTTTTGGCACGAAAATTGCGTAATAAAATATAGAAAAATAAAGATATTAATCTGTAAAAAATTGAATAGAAACAAGATATTAAAGCAAGAGAAGTATGCATGATAAAAGTAGATAGAAATTTTTAAATAGATAAAAGCAGAAGGGGTGGAAATATGAAGAAGTTATTCACAGGAAATGAAGCCATTGCGCGTGGCGCATACGAAGCAGGTGTTAAATATGCATCCGCTTATCCAGGAACACCGAGTACAGAAATCTTAGAAAATATGGCGACTTATAAAGAATCTATATTAGCAGAGTGGGCACCAAATGAAAAGGTAGCACTAGAGGCTGCAATCGGTGGTTCTGTTGCTGGAGCAAGAACGGTAGCGGCGATGAAACACGTTGGTGTAAATGTTGCAGCTGATCCATTATTTACATTTGCCTATACTGGAGTAAATGGAGGGATGGTTTTAATTACGGCTGATGAGCCTGGTCAACATTCATCTCAAAATGAACAAGATAACAGAAACTATGCAAAATTTGCTAAAATTCCAATGTTAGAGCCATCTGACAGTCAAGAATCTAAAGATATGATAAAAGTTGCATTAGAAATAAGTGAAGCATATGATACGCCGATTTTAATTAGAATGACAACAAGAGTCTGTCACTCAAAAGGAATCGTTGAATGCTTTGATCGGGAAGAAGTGGGTATTAAAGAATATGTGAAAGATGCAAAAAAATATGTTATGGTACCAGCACATGCAAAAGTAAGAAGGATCGCTGTAGAGGAAAGAATAAACAAATTGAAAGATTTTTCAAATACGACTGCATTAAATTATTTTCAGTGGTATGACACGAAAATAGGAATCATTACTTCAGGGGGCACATTCGGCTATGCAAACGAAGTATTTGGTAAAGATGCATCTTACTTAAAGCTTGGATTTACACATCCCCTTCCAGACAAAAAAATCAAAGAATTTGCAAGTAAAGTTGATAAAATATATGTCATTGAAGAAAATGATCCGTATATAGAAGACTATATTAAATCTTTAGGAATCACATGTCATGGAAGCGATGTATTCCCATGCTGCGGAGAAATGACACCAGATGTAATTAGAAAATCAGTATTTGGTGAAATGAATCCAACGATAGATTATGATGAAAACAAAGTGATAGCGAGACCGCCAACATTTTGCGCAGGATGTCCACATAGAGGATTTTTCTATGAAATCGGAAAAAGAAAAAATATAATGGTATCAGGCGATATCGGATGCTATACATTAGGGTTCTCTGATCCATACAATGCATTGGATTCATCATTTTGTATGGGTGGAAGCTTAAGCATTGGTCATGGTGCACAGCAGGTATTTAATATGAAAGAAAATAATAAAAAAAGAGTTGTTTCAGTACTTGGTGATTCTACATTCTTCCATACAGGAATCAATTCCCTACTAGATGTTGTTTATAACAAAAGCAATAGTATCAATGTAATCCTAGATAATAGAATTACCGGAATGACTGGACATCAACAGAATCCAGGAACTGGATATACGCTACAAGGCAAAGAAACAAAAATAGTAGAAATTGAACCATTAGTAAGAGCTTGTGGGATTGAAAATGTACGCGTGATTGATCCAAACAATCTTAAAGAAGTGAAAGAAACATTAGATTGGGCGCTATCTTTAGATGAAGCATCCGTGATTATAACAAGATGGCCATGTGTTCTTAAAAAGTTTTCTAAAGAAGATAAAGAAGAGTTTAAAGGTGCATTTATGGAAAAATGCAGTATTGATAAAGAAAAGTGTATTGGATGTAGAATGTGTATTAAAACAGGTTGTCCCGCATTATCCTTCGATAAAGAAGCGAAGAAAGCAAGTATAAATCCAGTGCAATGCGTAGGCTGTGAAGTCTGTATTCAAACTTGTCCTGTAAGTGCTATTGCAAAGGAGGAAAAATAAGATGACAAAGAGTATTCTATTAGTAGGCGTAGGGGGTCAAGGAACGATCCTTGCGAGTAAACTTTTAACAACAGGTCTTATGGAAGCAGGATATGATGTGAAAATGAGCGAAATACACGGTATGTCCCAAAGAGGAGGTTCCGTATCATCTCAAGTTAGATATGGAGATAAGGTAGAGTCTCCAGTTATAGAGATTGGTGGCGCGGATATATTAGTATCCTTTGAAAAAATGGAAGCATTAAGATGGCTTAAGTATTTAAAACCAGAAGGCAAAGCGGTCGTGAATGATTTTGAAATAGAATCGATGCCGATTCTTAATGGAAAAGTAGATTATCCAAAAGGAATAAATGAAGAATTAGTAGAGCAAGCCAATGCTACGATTATAGATGCTGCAACAAAAGCAAAAGAACTAGGCAATTCAAAGGTTATGAATATAATCCTTTTAGGAACCGTAGTAAAATCAATGGGTCTTGAGGAGATAGACTGGGAAAAAATTATAAGTGGAAATGTGAAAGAGAAGTTTATAGATATGAACATTGAAGCAATGAAAATAGGAATGGATTTAGTAAAATAATATGAAGGGCATATGATTGGTCTAATCATAAAGTATAAAAAACCTGTGAATCGTCCTAAGGATGTTCATAGGTTTTCAAACAAAATTTGGACATAATAATAAAATAACTTATTAATATTATGCAAAGGTTTAGTTTTGACAATATCTTAAGAGGAGTGTGTATTGTTTGAAAAAAGGAGATTTTTTATGGACTTTTGCATTAGGCATATTTATATTTATTATGATATCACCAATAACGCATGAAGTATTTGTAAATCTAACAACGAAACATCCATATATTGGAGGATTTATAAAATTTTCAATTCTTGCAACAATGGGAGAATTATTAGCCATAAGAATTACTACGGGAAACTTTAACATTCCTTGTGGGGTCGTTTATAGAGCGTTTATTTGGGGAATTTTAGGAATGGTTATTGTATTAATATTTGGACTCTTTGCAATCGGTGTAAAAGGAAATCTTGCAAATGGTATGTTGCCTTTGAGGGATTCGAAGTTTGCATTTGCATTTTTCACAAGTGTACTAATGAATACAACATTTGCACCAACAATGATGGCGTTTCATCGTATAACAGATACATTCATAGACTTAAAATATGAAAGAAAAGAAAAAGTCACATTAAATGATGTGGTATCAAAAGTGGATTGGAATGGATTTTTTTCATTTGTTATTGTTAAGACAGTCCCATTTTTCTGGATACCAGCACATACAATCACTTTTTTATTACCCCCAGAATATAGAGTTTTAGTGGCTGCATCTCTTTCTATTGCACTTGGAGCAATACTTGCATTTGGTAAGAAAAAAGAAAAAAAGATGACTTAAAGTGTTTTAAACGGAGCAAAAGAAGTAAGCGCATATATTGAATAAAAATATTAATTTGATAAGATTTAATTTATATAATGAACACCATTACACGATAATATCGTAGTGATGGTGTTTTTTAAATTATATATATATTTTTCAAAGAGCAAAGGTTCGTAAAAAATTATTTTTTTATGGTAAGTATAAAAGCTGTATTCTTTTTAGGATATTTGATACAATGCTTTATGAAGGGGGAGTGGAAATGGATAAATCAAAGGGGAATTATAAAGGAATTTTTTTTGTTGCATTATCTGCATTGTTCTTTTCACTGAATTCTGTATTTGCAAAAATTGCTATGCAAAATTCAAATTATTCAGGGATTGTTATGGCATTTGGACGTTTCATAGTAGGATTTGTTATATTTTTAGCTTATGTGGTATTTAAGAAGAAAAATTTAAAGCCGAATAATATGAAGTATATTATTTTAAGAGCCATATTTAATGCCTTAACGATTATATTTTTCTTTATATCAGTACAATTTACAACTATTACGAATGCTAATATGCTGAATATGACTTATCCGGTATTTGTTTTTTTAATGGCGCCCTATATGAACAACGAGAAGGTAAAGAAAATATATTATTCTTTCTTGATTTTAACGATGATTGGGTATTATCTAATTGTTTTTCCAGATTTTAATTCTATTAATAAGGGCGATGTTGCAGGACTTATGGCAGGACTTATGGCTGCTTTTGCAGTATCTTTTTTACGTGAAGCTAGAAAACAGGATGAAAGTTATTTGATTATGTTCTATTTAATGCTTATTGGAAGTATAATCACTTTTATAATGGTGGTGTCAAATTTGGAAATTCCAACACCAATGGTTGCTTTTTATATTTTCTTCTCAGCGTTAATGGGGGTATTAGGGCAGCTTTTTATTACGATTGGATATCGGTATGTAGATTCCGCAACAGGTGCATTGGTAGCTTCTAGTAGAATTATTTTTGGGGTTATATTAGGCGTAAGTCTATTTTCTGAAATGTTATCATTAAGAATTATTGTTGGAGGGATTTTGATAATGATTTCATTAGTGGGGGTAAGTGGAATTTTATATAAATATTTACATAATGCGGAGAAATCATTATAAGTATAATAAATGCGTATAAAAATCATTTAAATCAAATGAACACCATACTGTTGAAGAATAATGATACTGAAAAATAATAAAATTTTAAAAAGTATTGTTGAAAAAGTTTATTGGTTCGCGTATACTATAAATAGGTAATAAAGGAATAAGTTTCATATAGTCAAAACGGTTTTAAGATATATTTCAATTAAATAATTACTGCTTTATTCTCGGCGATATTGTAACACAATGTTGCAAAGCGAATAGAATCCAGTACAATATAAATGTTTTTTATTATATTTATAGTTGTGCTATTTTTTATTCAAAAAAAGTTTTGGAGGGAATTACAGTTGGATGGATACGATAAAAACACAGTGTATTTTATATCATACGCAAAACTACCTGAAAATATTTCCGCTGGAAAACTACATGGGGTAGTAGGCGTTGGACTTATAATTAATACGAAAACGGGTATTATTGAAGATGCAGTATCTACGCTTTTAACCGAAGAGGCAAAAAAATTTTTAAAGAATATAATGGTTGGGTTTAATGTTCACGACCATAACATTGATGATTTGGTGCATGAAGTAGAGTATAGATTTCATGGAGTTTCTCGAAAGGCAGTTTGTGTAGCTTTAAAGGGTGCCTATGAAAAATATGAGATTTGGAAGAGTGAATTATAGAAAAATTAAAATTGTTTTAGCTGCTTTATTTGTTACGATAGTGTAACCCATTATTGTAGAATGAATAAAATCCAGTGCATGAATAGCGTTTTGCTATTTTGTATTGGATTTTTTTATTGCATAAATAGTTTTTGTCTGGCCGGACGAATATGTAAAATAAAAAAGAGGTGGTAAAGAATAAGAAATAAAGAAGTAAACAAAATTGGAAGGGGGAGATAATTGATGAAAAAATTTGAATTAAAATTGTTTCATAAAATATTTATTGGATTGATTTTAGGAGCAGGTCTAGGTTTTGTTTTTAGTATAATGGGTGGAGAAGAAAATGTACTTGTAGCGAAGTTTGTCCCAATACTTTCTTTTATGGGAGATTTGTTCTTAAAATTAATCAGAATGGTTGTTGTACCTTTAGTATTCTTTTCAATTATTAGTGGTGTTGCCAATTTAGGGGATATTAGGAAACTTAGAAGTATTGGAATTAAATCTATTTTATTTTTCCTTGGAACAGCTTTTTGTGCAGTAACAATTGGTCTTGTCTTAGCGCATATCATTCAACCAGGAGCAGGAATTCAATTAGGGGAAGCTGCAAGTAGTGTGGAAGTAAAAGAACTCCCTGGTATCGCAGATACGATATTAAACTTCTTTCCTAAAAATCCAATTGAATCTATGGCAAATGGTGAAATGTTACATATCATTTCTTTTAGTGTATTTATCGGAGCTGCACTATTGATGATGGGAAAAAGAGGAGAAGAACTTATCAGTTTAATTGATAGCGTTTCTGAAGTAATGTTTAAGATTACAGATATTGTTGTTAAAGTTACGCCTTATGGTGTATTTGGACTAATGGCAAAAGCGACTACAAAATTTGGTTTGAAAATTTTTGGACCTATATCAAAATTTATATTAACAGATTATTTGGCATCCATGATCCATATTGCGCTTATATATACTTTAGTGTTAGTTATATTTGGCAAAGTCAATCCAATGAAGTTTTATAAAAAAGCATTTCAAACGTGGCTCGTTGCATTTAGTACCTGTAGTTCTATGGCCACATTACCTGTAACAATGAGAATTGCAGATGAAGAACTAGGGATTCCAAAAGAAAATGCAAGCTTTGTATTACCATTAGGCGCTACTGCGAATATGAACGGGACATCTATTTATTTTGGGATCATCGTATTGTTTGCAGCACAAATTTATGGTATTGAGTTAGGTTTTAAAATGCAAGCACTTTTAGTACTACAAGCAACTTTATTATCAGTTGGTTGTGCAGCGGTGCCTCAAGTTGGATTATTAATCAGTATCGCATTACTAACAAGTATGGGATTACCACTAGATGGGATTGCTCTTGTAGCAGGTATTTATAGAATTGTTGACCAAGCACATACTTCTACAAATGCACTAGGAGACTTAGTAGTTGCAACTGCTGTAGCTGGTATGGAGGGGGATTTAGACAGAGAAAAATTTGAGAATGGTGGCATGTTTGAAAAAGTAAGTAAAGCCGCTTAATATAAAAAACAAAAAAAAGGGGTCTTGAAAAATGAGTTTGAATAAAGCACCAAAAAACAATGTATTTTATAGAAATCAAAACTGGTATTATCCTATGATTGAAAAGGGTGAAGGAATTTATTTATATGACGCAGATGGCAATAAATATATAGATGGATGTGCTGGATCTGCTGTGGCGAATATTGGACATGGGAATAAGGAAATTGCAGCGTTCACAAAGGAACATATGGAAAGAATTGCTTTTATACATCTTTCAAGATGGACAGTAGATTCTATTGAAAAATGTGCGCAGAAAGTTGCACAGTGGGCTCCAGGAGATTTAAATCATGTATATTTTGTATCTGGTGGTTCAGAATCTACAGAAACAGCGATGAAAATGGCAAGACAATATTTTGTAGAAAGAGATGGAAATAAAAGTACAAAGTGGAAAGTTATATCAAAATGGAATTCATTCCATGGGAATACGATCGGTTCACTTTCAATGACCGGTATAACAGGAAGAAGAAAGATATATGATCCAATGCTAATTAACATGCCTAAGATTGAACAATTTTATCATTATAGAAATCCATGGGGATGTGAGACGCTAGAAGAAACGAGTATAAAAGCTGCAGAAGCTTTAGAAATAGAAATTTTAAGACAAGGCGCAGATAATATTGCTGCATTTATCACTGAGCCAGTAGTAGGCTCTGCAGCGCCTGGGGTACATCCAGACAAAGTATATTTTAAAATGGTTAGAGAAATTTGTGATAAATATGATGTTTTATTAATAATAGATGAAGTTATGGCTGGTTTTGGTAGAACAGGAAAGAAATTTGCCATAGAACACTTTGATATTATACCTGATATTGTAACTTGTGCAAAGGGGATGAGTTGCGGATATACGCCTATAGGGGCTACAATATGCACAGATAAGGTATTTGATACAATAATGGTTAATGGCTCTGGTCATTTTGTGCATGGGCATACATATGCAGGGAATCCACTATCTGCAGGCATAGCGAACAAGGTGATAGAGATAATGGAAAGAGAAGGTTATGTAGAAAATGCGGCTAAACAAGGTGCGTATTTAATAGAAAAAATGCAAGATCTATACAAATATCCTATTGTAGGAGAAATTCGTGGAAAAGGTTTAATGATTGGTCTAGAATTTGTAAAGGATCAAGATACAAAGGAACCATTTGATGTAAAAGAAAACATAAAAGGTGTTTTAACGAATAAATGCTTAGAAGAAGGATTGGTAATTTACCCTGGAGGAGGAAGTGTAGACGGGGTAAGAGGGGATCATTGTTTAATTGCGCCACCCGTTAATATTACAAAAGAAGAAGTAGATCTATTATTTGATAAATTAGAAGCTGGAATTAAAAAAACTTGTGAAGAAATGATATAGAAAAATGGAGGAGTTAGATAAATCTAACTTCTATCCCTTTTAGATGTCAATTTAGATGAAAATTTATAACAGAAAGGGATTGTAAAATGACAAAATTAATTATTACGATAGCACATACAGGGAATGTACCTACTAAGGAATTAAATCCATATTCTCCAGTTACAATAGATGAGATTATTGGAGATATAAAAAAATGTAGAGAATTAGGCGCTGTAGTTGCCCATATTCATGTAAGAGATGAAAATGCTAAACCCACTAGTGATAGAAAATTATTTAAAGAAGTTTTGGATAGATTGGATAAAGATAAAGTAGATATCATAAAGCAGGTTTCAACAGGCGCACGTGGTGGGCAAAATACAATCGATTGGCGTGGTCAAATGCTTGATTTAAATACGCATATGGCAAGTCTTTCTACAGGTTCCTCAAATTTCCCTACAAGTGTGAATGCAAATGACCCAGAATTAGTAGAAGCTTTAGCTAAAAAAATGTTTGATAATAATATAAAACCAGAAATAGAGGCATTTGATGTAGCAATGATTCATAATGCAATAAGATTAGAGAAAAGAGGCATATTAAAAGGTCCCCTACATTTTAATTTTGTGATGAATGTACCAGGTTCTCTTCCAGGAACACCTAAGAATCTAATGTTTATGGTAGATAGCCTACCTAAAGATGCAACATGGAATGTAAGTGGTATAGGACGGTCACAAATTCAAATGATTACGATGGCAATCCTTCTAGGGGGACATGTAAGAACTGGACTCGAAGATGTTATTAAAATGCCTGATGGAAGTCATGCGACAAATGAATTGTTAGTGAAAAAAGTAGTAAGTATAGCGAAAGAACTTGGAAGAAAAATAGCAACAGTGGATGAAGCTAAAAAAATACTTGGCTTAGCGTAGTAAATTAGTTGAAAAATACGTAAAAGATTTAACAGTAATATCTAATGAAACAGCTTTTTTGATAGTTGGTTAAAAAGAAAACCCTTGAAACTTTTTACTTATGCATGCAATGGAACCGAATGTTTCAGGGGTTATGCTTTTATTGTTTGGATCTAAATCGTGTATCTAAATTCTTTAAACAGGATGTAAATTTCTAACGGAAACAAATGAACAATTAATGCGTATACGGTTTTGTATACGCAGTATTCATCCAATGAAAACAATCTAGAATTTTCCAAAATGAATTTTCTCGAATATCGTTGACAAACTATGAAATAGATGATAAAATCAATCCTGTCGTCAGTTAATTGACTTTAATGAATTTTAAAAGTTATGACGAAAGAATAAAAAAGTGTTGACGAAACAAGAAATATGTATTATAATATATCTTGTCCTCGAAAAAAAGATGAAAAGATTTTCTTGGAAGGATTATCCAGTGACAATAGCGAAGGGGTCACACCTGTTCCCATACCGAACACAGAAGTTAAGCCCTTCAGCGCTGATGGTACTTGGCGGGTAACTGCCTGGGAGAGTAGGTCGTTGCTGGTTTGTGGCGGCGTAGCTTAGTTGGCTAGAGCGTCCGGTTCATACCCGGAAGGTCGGTGGTTCGAGTCCACTCGCCGCTACCAGTAAAAAAATTTTATTAAGGCCCATTGGTCAAGCGGTCAAGACACCGCCCTTTCACGGCGGTAACCCGAGTTCGATTCTCGGATGGGTCACCATTTTATTTAGGGCGCATAGCTCAGCTGGGAGAGCACCTGCCTTACAAGCAGGGGGTCATAGGTTCGAGCCCTATTGCGCCCACCAAAATTGGCCCGGTAGTTCAGTTGGTTAGAATGCCAGCCTGTCACGCTGGAGGTCGAGGGTTCGAGCCCCTTCCGGGTCGCCAATTTCATAATGTGCGGATGTAGTTCAATGGTAGAACTTCAGCCTTCCAAGCTGATAGCGTGGGTTCGATTCCCATCATCCGCTCCAAATAGGGGTTCATAGCTCAGTTGGATAGAGCAACGGCCTTCTAAGCCGTGTGTCCGGGGTTCGAATCCCTGTGGACCCGCCATAAAGTTTTTGGGGTATCGCCAAGTCGGTAAGGCACCAGATTTTGATTCTGGCATGCGTAGGTTCGAGTCCTGCTACCCCAGCCAATAAGACCCATTAGCTCAGTTGGTAGAGCACTTGACTTTTAATCAAGGTGTCCCGCGTTCGAGCCGCGGATGGGTCACCAAATTTATTTTGAAATGTAGGGGTATAGCTCAGTTGGTAGAGCAGTGGTCTCCAAAACCATGTGCCGAGGGTTCAAGTCCTTCTACCCCTGCCAATGTTGGATATATGCTTAATCGGGGTGTAGCGCAGTTTGGTAGCGCATCTGGTTTGGGACCAGAGGGCCGCGGGTTCAAATCCTGCCACCCCGACCATTTAGGGCTTGTAGCTCAGGTGGTTAGAGCGCACGCCTGATAAGCGTGAGGTCGGAGGTTCGAGTCCTCCCAAGCCCACCATCAATCCAATTTCTAAATTGGGGCCTTTAGCTCAGTTGGTTAGAGCGTCCGGCTCATAACCGGCAGGTCCGGGGTTCGAATCCCTGAAGGCCCACCATATTTGCCCAGATAGCTCAGTCGGTAGAGCAGGGGACTGAAAATCCCCGTGTCGGTGGTTCGATTCCGCCTCTGGGCACCATTTGTTGAAATAGCAAGCAGAATCTGCTTGCTATTTTTTTATAGGTATACATTATTCTTGATGTGTTTATCTAATATAAAATTTATTTAACCATAAGAATGATAGATTATAAAAGGGGTTTGACGTATAATAGAAAGAGAATAGATTATACATTGAGGTGATAGGATGAAAAGAGAAGCCTTTTTAGATCATTATATTTATAATGGACAAGCATATGCCACTGAAGATATGGACATTTTTGACCAAGTTTGTACGCCTATTATTTATGAAGTCATAAGAATTATTGATGGGGTTCCGTTATTTTTAGAAGAACATTTGGATAGAATGAGGAAATCAGGAGATCTTTTAGGTGTGAAGATCAAAAAATCGGATGAAGAGATCACAGCTGAAATTTTTGAACTTATTAAAATAAATAGGTATAAGGATATGAATGTGAAATTATTATGTAGCAATATAAATGGAGAAAAACAGGACTTTTTTACATATTTTATAGAGAGTCATTATCCAGAAGATCAAGTTTATAAAAAAGGCATCCATACAATATTGTATTATTCTGAGAGAGAAAATCCAAATGCAAAGGTGATGAATACATTTTTACGGGAGAATGTCAATAAAATGATCCAAAAAGAAAAGGCATATGAGGCGATTTTGGTAAATAATGGTGGATATATTATGGAAGGTAGCAGGTCCAATATGTTTTTTGTAAAGGATGAGATTCTTTATACGGCTTCTTCAAAAGATGTTTTGCTAGGGGTAACGAGGAAGCGTATCCTTAAAGTTTGTAAAGATTTAGACATCGATGTAAGGGAGCAAGCTATTTATGAGAAAGAAATTTCTTCATTAGATGGGGCTTTTATGAGTGGAACTTCTGTGAATGTGCTTCCAATTAGCAGTATTAATCAGGTGAAGCTAAATTCTGTTTGTAATGGATTGATCGAAAAAATTGCAGAGGGATATAAAAAAGAGATGGAGATGTATATGAATAGAAGAAAATTCAATTATTTGCAAAAATAAGAGAAAATGATATAATTAGAAATATGCAACATTTATGAAAGTTTTTGTACTATTCGATTTTATTTAAGAATAAACTATTTATTAGCAGAAGTTGCTTAGGGATAATTTTTTTTTGTATCCCTTAAACAAATCATATTGAGGTGAAGGAGTTTTATGATGAGTAAAAAACGTGCAATAATGGGATCGATGATACTTGTATTGATAACAGGGTTAGTAACATTTACACTGACAAATGTATTTGCTCTGTCTGTTGGAGACAAGGTACTTGTTTCGAAACAGAATTATGAATATACGAAAAAAATGAATGAAACGTACAGTAAAATGAATAATTTAAAAAGTGTGATAAAAGAAAATTATTATCAAGCAGTAGATGAGAATAAGTTTGAAGATGGCATAATAAAAGGATTGTTTGAAGCCTTAGATGATCCTTACTCTGTTTATATGAATAAACAAGAATTTACGAGTTTTATGGAGCATACACACGGAAGCTATGGTGGTATTGGCGTGGTTATGTCTCCAGGAAAGGATGGCTTTATAACTGTTGTTGCACCCTTTGAAGACACGCCAGGAGATAAAGCTGGCATGCAGTCTGGAGATAAAATTATAAAGGTAAATGACAAGGATGTTACAGCAGATCATTTAGATGAAGCAGTAGCCATGATCAAGGGAAAACCTGGTACAAAAGTAACATTAACCATTATGAGATTGGGAAAAAAAGAACCATTCTCTGTTGAGCTTACGAGAGAAGAGATCAGAATCAAGACTGTAAAATCAAGAATGCTAGAAGATGGATTAGCATATCTCCGAATTACGATGTTTGATGAAAAAACATCAGAAGATTTTATGGCGCATCTAAAAAAGCTTGAAAAGCAAAATATAAAAGGACTTGTGATTGATTTAAGAGATAACCCAGGGGGGTTGTTGTCAGAGTGTGTGCGTATTGCAGATCGATTGTTAGGAAAACAGACCATTGTTTATACACAAAATAGAGCTGGAAAGCGTCAATATGAAAAATCTGATAAAAATAAGGTAAACTATCCTTTGGTATTATTGGTCAATGGGGGAAGTGCGAGCGCATCAGAAATTTTATCAGGCGCTGTAAAAGATACAAAATCAGGAACACTCATTGGTACAACTACTTTTGGAAAGGGATTGGTACAACAAGTTATTGATTTAAAGGATGGAACTGGATTTAAATTAACAACATCCCAATATTTTACACCGAATGGTATCTATATTCATGGAAAAGGAATAGAACCAAATATCGTGATTGAAATGCCAGAAGCGTTAAAAGAGAAAATTAATATAACGGATGAAGAAGATGTACAATTACAAAAGGGGATTGAAGTTTTAAAAGAAAAAATATCGAAAGAGTAATGGTACTTAATTTTTTCAAGGAAGTTAATCTGGAATAGATTAATCCTATGAAAGGGATTAAACAAGGAAAAAAATGGTTAAAATAACAAGTAAGATGTACTACGTGATTGGTAATACGCTAATGGACATTTAAGAGATATTGATGCTGAAAAGGAATGGTTTTGGCATCAATATTTTTTATATATTATACTAAGGAAAATCAGCTAATGCTTAGTAAGGAGTTAAAACGAAATCAAAGATTTCTGTAACTCCATTAGGGAGGAAGGACTTTGTTTGCATTTTTAGAATTGTTGCAAATAGCTTTATTGACCATCATCACAGTGTTTTTAAATCCTTTTTTTTGGGTAGTGATTGGGCTTATATATACACAATATAAACGGATTTATGAAATGAAAAGAAATGTCGTTGGAGAAACAAAAATATCCATAAAGGATATGACCATCAATGCTGTAGGTATAGGGGTAATGGGAGGAATCGTAGGAACCATCGTGATTATGATTTTTGGGATTACCATTGATCCGAGAGATTTTTATTTTATTCTTCCATTAGCCATATTGCTTATGCTTATTAATGTGCGATATATCTGTTTTTCTTACTCAGGAGGATTCGTTGCGTTATCTAGTTTGATTTTTGGTGTTCCAAAATTAAATGTGTCAAGTATTATTGCCATTATTGCAATACTCCACTTGATTGAAAGTATTCTAATCTATTTTGATGGATATAAAGAAGCCGTGCCTATCTTTGTAGAAAATAAAAAATATGGGTTAGTAGGCGGCTTTAGCATGCAGCGGTTTTGGCCTATTCCTTTTGCTGTTTTGATTTTGGCTGCTGGACAATTAGCAGGAACACAAGAAGTGAATTTGCCAGATTGGTGGCCTCTATTTAAAGCAAGTAAAGCCATGGAAAATATTCCATTGCAAATTACAGCGGTTGTTGCAGCGCTTGGATATGGGGATATGGTTTTATCCGATACGCCACGAAATAAATGTAAGAAGTCTGCCAAAAGATTGTTTGTCTATAGTGTTGTTTTACTTATTTTATCCGTTATTTCTACTAGACTCACAATATTTAAATGGATTGCAACCCTCTTTGCACCTCTAGCACATGAATATTTGATCATTATTTCACAAAGAGAAGAAAAGAGTGCGGTACCTATCTTTAGAAAACACAGTAGTGGGATTACTATATTAGATGTGAAAAAAGATGGCGTAGGCATGTTAATGGGATTGAAACAAGGAGATGTGATGATCAAAATAAACAATACCTTTGTAAATGAAAAAGAAAATCTACAAGACGTTTTAGATACATTTCCACCATATATTTGGATGGAGGTCATTGATAGTAATGGTAATAGAAAGACGCTAGAGCATAAAAATTATCAAACGGGAATTAACAATTTGGGGCTTGTGATTGTGCCAAAGGACAGCACATTTGTTTTTGATATACAGACTTCTACAAGTATTTTGAAAAGGATCATAGAAAAAATAGGTAGCAAAAAAACCATGTGAATCACATGGTTTTACTATTTTCTTTATGGATATACATTCTCTTGTCTGCTAATTTTAACAATTCTTTTTTCGTAGTGGCGTCTTCGGGGTAAGATGCAATACCATAGCTAAAATTCACATATAAATCATGACCATCATAAATAAATGGGCTTTCTTTCACAAAGTTAGAGACTGATTCCATTTTCTGCTCAGCTTGAATAGCATCTCCATTTAATAGAATCAATACAAATTCATCTCCACCAAATCTTCCTAAAATATCAGATGACCTTACATTGTTTCTAAGGATTTGGGAAAAATATTGGATAGCCATATCTCCAGCTATATGGCCGTATAAATCATTGATTTGTTTTAGATCATTTAAATCCATGATACAAAAGGCAAAATCTTCTTTGTATCGTTTTGCACGCTCATAGATATTGTGGTACAATTCGTCAAAATAGTGCCGATGGTATAGTTGCGTTAGCCCATCGTAGCGAGACAAAAACAACGTTTTTTCAAAAAGAACTAGATTTCTAATGGCAACAGCAAGTTGACCTGCTAAATATTCCATAATCACAAGATCTTCTTTCAAAAAAATCTGTTTATGCGCGATATTGTCTACATTAATTAATCCATATAATATATCATTAATAATGATGGGTGTACAAATGGTTGATTTGATGTTTAAAGCTTCTGCATTTTTTAATGATTCATAATGGTTCTTGTTCATATTTTGAGAATCAAAAAGACCAGGATTATGAATAATTACAGATTTATGATAGTCTTTTCCATTTAAATAGGTTTCAGCTAGTGAAAGCTTTAATTTAGAAAGTTTATTGATATCAAATCCATGTACCGCTTTATATTCAAATAAACCTGCATCATTTTTTATAAGAATACTTGCACGATCTGCTTTATCTATGATTTGAACAGCGCAGTCTACAAAAAGCTGTAAGAGTTCATCCATATTGTTTATATGGACAATAGAGTTGCTGATTTGAAGCATCACATCTTTTACTTCATTATATTTTTCTATTTCTCGATTGATATCCAGTATGTTTGTGAATGTTTTTTCTACTATTTTAAGTTTATAGGTACAAAAAAGACCCATAAGTATAGAAAGGATTGCGGGATACCAAAAATTATAATCTTTTTTTAAAAATTGAAAAAGACCATAGACGATAAAAGGCGTCAATATAGATAAAATACAAATAAAAGTACTTTTTCTTTTTAATTTTGTGATCACAATATTTCACCTACATTTTTTTATTTAGTATACATGATCTAATTATAACCTATTCGAATTTTCTTGCAAACAGTTTCTAGTGGATTGACTTTAAAGAATTCTAAGGATATAATTTAAAATACGAACAAATGTTTGATGAATAGGGGTGTTTTATCATGGGGAAATTTAAGATTGTATCACCATACAAACCTACAGGAGATCAGCCACAAGCCATTGCAGGTTTAAGTGATGGGATCAATAAGGGACTGAAGCATCAAAACCTTTTAGGGGTTACAGGCTCTGGTAAGACTTTTACTATGGCCAATGTGATTGAAAAGGTTCAAAAGCCTACGCTAGTGATTGCACATAATAAGACTTTAGCAGCACAGCTTTGTAGTGAGTTTAAAGAATTCTTCCCAAATAATGCTGTGGAATATTTTGTGAGTTACTATGATTATTATCAGCCTGAGGCATATGTTGCGCATACGGATACTTATATAGAGAAGGATGCGCAGATTAATGATGAGATCGATAAATTGCGTCACTCCGCAACGGCAGCCCTCTTTGAGCGGCAAGATGTGATTATTGTGGCAAGTGTGTCTTGTATCTATGGCCTTGGAGATCCTATTGATTATGAAAATCAAGTTTTATCGTTAAGGCCTGGAATTACAAAGTGTCGTGATGAAATATTGAAAAAATTGGTAGAGATACAGTATGCACGAAATGACATCAACTTTATACGAGGAACTTTCAGGGTTCGAGGGGATGTAATAGAAATTTTCCCTGCGAGCCAAGCTGAAAATGCTATCCGCGTAGAATTGTTTGGAGATGAAATCGATCGAATTACAGAAATGAATGTTTTAACAGGAGAAATCATCGGACTTAGAAACCATGTATCCATTTTTCCGGCTTCTCATTATGTAACCACAAAGGAAAAGCTTGAGCATGCAATTATAGATATAGAAGAAGAACTAAATACACGAATCCATTATTTTAAAGAAAATGAAAAATTGATTGAAGCACAAAGGATTGCACAAAGAACTAGGTATGATATGGAAATGCTAAGGGAAGTTGGCTTTTGTCAGGGAATCGAAAACTATTCAAGGCATGTTTCTCAAAGACCCCCTGGCAGTAAACCATTTACTTTGATCGATTATTTTCCAGATGATTTTTTAATCATTGCGGACGAATCGCATGTTACAATCCCACAGATTCGGGGTATGTATGCAGGAGACCGTTCTAGAAAAGGAAATTTGATCGATTATGGTTTTCGTCTGCCTTCTGCTTACGATAATAGACCCCTTAATTTTGAAGAATTTGAGGGAATGATCAACCAAATTGTTTATGTAAGTGCAACACCAGGGCCTTATGAAAAGGAGCATACACAAAACACAGTAGAACAGATCATAAGACCTACAGGACTTCTTGATCCAAAGATTTATGTACAACCTATAAAAGGGCAAATTGACCATTTGATAGGAGAAATAAATTGTGTAGTAGAAAAGAAACAGCGGGTATTGGTGACCACCCTTACGAAAAAAATGGCAGAAGATTTGACCACATATTTTAAAGAGGTGGGTATTAAAGTAAGATATCTCCATTCAGATATTGATACATTAGAGAGAATGGAGATTATTAGAGATTTAAGACTTGGTGTTTTTGATGTATTGATAGGAATCAACTTACTCAGAGAAGGTCTTGATCTACCTGAAGTTTCACTTGTAGCTATTTTGGATGCAGATAAGCAAGGTTTCCTTCGTTCTCAAACTTCTTTAATTCAGACGACTGGACGAGCCGCGAGAAACTTAGAAGGAAAAGTTATTATGTATGGGGATAAGATGACAGATGCGATGCAGTATGCAATCGATGAAACTAATCGAAGAAGAAGGTTACAGCAAGACTATAATAGGAAGCATAATATAAAGCCTAAGGGAATCGTAAAAAAAGTAGGAGGCGTGATAGAAGCTACAAAGGTTGCAGAAGAAGGTGTGAAGTATGGTATAGAAAAAGATATAGAAATAATGGAAAAACAGGAGATAGAGGATCTTATTAAAAAGCTTGAAATAGAAATGATGGAAGCAGCAGAAAATTTACAATTTGAAAGAGCAGCAGAGCTCAGAGATAAAAGCAAGGAGCTTAAGAAGAAGACTTCTAAGAGGTGAGAATATGGAAAAAAACAAGATCATTGTAAAAGGTGCAAGAGAACACAATTTAAAAAATATTGATATCGAAATACCAAGAGATAAGTTTGTGGTGATGACAGGCCTGAGTGGTTCAGGAAAATCTTCTTTAGCTTTTGACACCATTTATGCAGAAGGGCAGAGAAGATATGTGGAGAGTTTATCCGCTTATGCAAGACAGTTTTTAGGGCAGATGGAAAAACCAGATGTGGATTATATAGAAGGATTGTCCCCAGCGATATCTATCGATCAAAAGACCACCAATCGAAATCCACGTTCAACTGTTGGAACTGTTACAGAGATTTACGATTATTTAAGATTATTGTTTGCAAGGGTAGGCACACCCCATTGTCCTATATGTGGACGCGTTATTGCACAACAAACTATTGATCAAATTGTTGACAAAATCATGACACTACCAGAGCGTACAAAGATTCAAATATTAGCACCCATTATTAGAGGGCGTAAGGGAGAACACACAAAAGTTTTAGAAAGCATTCGAAAAGACGGCTATGTTCGTGTAAGAATCGATGGAGAAATAAGAGAATTAAGTGAAGAGATTAAGCTTACAAAGACAAAAAAGCATACCATTGAAGTGGTCATTGATCGTATTATTGTAAAGCAAGAGATCGAAAATAGATTAGCAGATTCAATAGAGACAACACTATCCCTATCAGATGGATTGGTTGTTGTGAATGTATTAGAAGGGGAAGATCTTACTTTTAGTACAAAATTTTCTTGTCCAGAGCATGGCATGGGGATTGAAGAGTTAGAACCAAGAATGTTTTCTTTCAATAGTCCTTATGGTGCATGTCCAGAATGTAATGGAATTGGTCACTTGCAAAGAATTGATCCAGATTTAGTGATCCCAAATCCTTCTTTAAGCATTAAAGAGGGAGGGGTTGCCCCTATGGCAAATGCGAGCGAAGGAACCTATTATTTTGAAATGATTGATGCATTGGCGAAAGAGCATGGTGTAGAACTAACTACACCTATTGAAGAAGTGCCAAAAAAATTTTTGGAAGAACTTTTATATGGCACAGTAAAGAAAAATATTACTTTCCATTATGAAAGCAAGTTTGGAGGTATGAGGACTTATCAATCTCCTTTTGAAGGAATTATTAAGAATTTAGCTAGAAGATATAAAGAAACCAATTCCGATTATATGCGTGGAAAAATAGAAGAATATATGAGCCTAACCCCTTGTGATGCATGTAAGGGAGAACGACTAAAACCTGAGGTATTGGCTGTGACAATAGGGGATAAGAATATTTCGGAGGTCACAACTTTTTCTATAAGAGAAGGATTAGAATTTTTCAGAAATCTAGAGCTTAGTGAAAAAAATGTCCTAATTGCAAAACAGATTCTAAAAGAAATTAATGAAAGACTAGGATTTCTAGCAGATGTGGGACTAGATTATTTAACATTGTCAAGAAGTGCAGGGACATTATCGGGTGGAGAATCACAAAGAATTCGATTGGCAACCCAGATTGGTTCGAGTTTAGTGGGAGTTTTATATATATTAGATGAACCAAGTATCGGGCTTCATCAAAAGGATAATGAAAAATTATTAAAAACCCTAAGAAATCTTTCGAATTTAGGAAACACTTTAATTGTGGTTGAACATGATGAGGATACCATGTATGCAGCAGATCATATTATAGATATTGGTCCAGGAGCTGGAGAGCATGGTGGAGAGATTATTGTAGCGGGAAATGTTGAAGCTATTAAAGCATGTGAAGCTTCGATCACGGGACAATATTTATCTGGAAAGAAGAAAATCGAAATTCCAGAAATAAGAAGAAGTCCAAAAGATCAATGGATTAAGGTTATAGGTGCGAAGGAAAACAATCTAAAAAATATTAATGTTTCCTTTCCATTAGGGGTGTTTACTTGTGTAACAGGGGTATCAGGCTCAGGAAAGAGTACTTTAGTCAATGAAATATTTTATAAAAAACTTGCTATGGAGCTGCATAGAGCCAAAAGCAGACCAGGAAATCATAAAGATATCAAGGGAATAGAACATATTGATAAAGTAATAGACATTGACCAATCTCCTATCGGAAGAACACCAAGGTCGAATCCTGCAACCTATACAGGTGTGTTTGATCTAATTAGAGATTTATTTGCAAAGGTACCAGAAGCAAAAATGCGTGGATACCAAAAGGGAAGATTTAGTTTTAATGTAAAAGGTGGAAGATGTGAAGCCTGTAGCGGAGATGGCATTATAAAAATTGAGATGCACTTTTTACCAGATGTATATGTGCCTTGCGATGTATGTAAAGGAAAAAGATATAATCGAGAAACATTAGAAGTAAAATATAAAGGAAAATCCATTTCAGATGTATTAGATATGACTGTAGAAGAAGGATTGGAATTCTTTGAAAATGTACCAGGGATCAAGAGAAAATTAGCTACCCTCTTTGAAGTAGGACTTGGATATATTAAACTAGGACAACCCTCTACCCAGTTATCAGGTGGAGAAGCCCAACGGGTAAAACTTGCAACAGAGTTAAGCAAGAGAAGTACAGGAAAGACATTATATATACTAGACGAACCAACGACAGGGCTTCATGTTGCGGATATTCACAAATTAATTGGTGTACTCAACCGTCTTGTTGAGGGTGGAAACACTGTTCTAGTTATTGAACACAACCTTGATGTGATTAAGGCATGTGATTATATGATTGACTTAGGACCAGATGGCGGAGATCGGGGTGGTCAAATCGTAGGAATAGGAACACCTGAGGAGATTGCGAAGATTCCTGAGTCTTATACGGGAATATATTTGAAAAAGATATTTAAAAAGAATGAAAGGTAGAAAACTTTGAGAACTTAAATGAAAAAAGTAAAACCAGAAAATGATCTGGTTTTACTTTTTTTTAATCTGTTAATATGATTCCCTGGGCAATATTCTCTTTATTTAACACCATGCCTATAATGTCTCCTACTTTCAAATCTTCAAAATCTAAATTCATTTTTTTGTCATTTCGTTGATAAACAATAATGACTTCTTCAGAAACTGCTATATTAGGTTCTATAGAGATGCTGTTGTCATCAAAGTGCTGCTCGATGGTCATTGTTTTTTTGTGCTTATCTATTTTAAGAATTTCACCATAAACAAAATTTTCACCTGCCCATGGATTGGATGGATCAAAATCTTTGAAGGTGTCATTATTTTTTAAGGTTAACGTATTATTTTGTTGATCCAAAGAAAGGCCAAAGTTAAGATGGGTGGACAAAAGCTGCACTGGAATATAGATGTCCCCCCCATAATAAAGGGCAGGGATTACTTTAGATGTGTTTGGAGTTGATAGATTTGTGTTTTTCAAATAGGTTTGTACTGTCTCAAAGCTTCCTTCTGCAAGGGATATAGATGATAACAGGATGCATATACTCAAAATGCAGCCTATCTTTTTAAAAAGTTGATTCATGATTTCTCCTCCTTGAATATTCTACTTGTTGAGAGTTTGTACAAAAATTTTAAAAAATATACATACTTTATATAAACTTGGGGAAAATAAAATTTTTATTTTAAATTATAATCTTATGAAATGAGGAGCTACAGGATGTGTATGTAATAAAGAATAAAATTAAATATTATATAAATATATTTATCTATTCAGTTTTTTGATAGAATAGACATGTAGATAAACCAATTGGAAATGAAAAATAAAAAGAACGTGCATATTGAATCACTTTTGAAAATTTAATGACGTGGAGCGATACCTATAAGTAAAAAATAGATGGGTAGACGTAATGAGAATTTTTTATGATTGCTTATGAATAAGACAAAAGAAATGAGAGGAAACAAAAATGTTTGATATAAAGGAGCAGTTAAAGAAATTACCAGCTTCCCCTGGGGTTTATTTGATGAAAAATGAATCGGGTGAAATCATTTATGTGGGGAAGGCTATTTCTTTAAAAAATAGGGTAAGGCAATATTTTCAGTCACTTAAACACCAAGCGGCAAAGGTACGTGCTATGGTTGAAAATATTACGGAGTTTGAATATATTTTAACGGATTCAGAGGTAGAGGCCTTAATCCTCGAAGCCAATCTTATAAAAAAATATCAACCTAAATATAACGTACTCCTTCGTGATGATAAACAATATCCTTATATAAAGGTAGCACTAAAAGAAAAATTTCCAAGGGTATTTAAAACAAGAAGTGTTGTGAAGGACGAGTCAAGATATTTTGGACCATTTATAAACGTAGGGGCTGTGAACCATACAGTTGAAATGCTCAAAAAATTTTATGCTGTTAGAACATGTAACAAGAAAATTGGGAATAAAAAAGATAGACCCTGCTTAAATTTTCATATTGGCAAATGTTTAGGGCCTTGTAGTGGAGACATAGAGCATGAAAAGTATATGAAAATGATAGATGAGATTTTACTATTTTTAAGTGGAAAACATGAAGATTTAGTAAAGAAGATTGAAGAAAAGATGAAGGAAGCTGCGAAAAATATGGAGTTTGAAAAAGCGGCAATCTACCGAGATCAAATCAATGCCATTCATAGTTTGATGGAAAAACAAAAAATTATCGCATCATCAGATATAGATCAAGACCTGATTGCCATGGCGAGAGGGGTAGAAGACGTGTGTGTGATGGTTTTCTTTGTCAGAGGGGGAAAACTCATAGGTAGGGAAAATTATATGATTCGTGCGAGTGATGACGATACGAGAGCGGAAATTGTGAGTGCTTTTATCAAACAGTTTTATGCAGAAGCAGCTTTGGTACCAAAGGAGATTTTAATCCAAGAAGAGGTTGATGATACGGATTTAATTGAACAGTGGCTAACGGACAAGAGAGGATCAAAGGTAAGGGTTAAAATTCCTCAAAGAGGAGAGAAAAAAGATTTATTAGCGCTCGTTCATAAAAATGCTGTAGAAGTTTTAGAACAATTCAGAGAAAAACTTATAAGAGATCGCCAAAAGAGTGAAGGGGCTATAAAAGAATTAGGAACATGCTTAGAACTAAGTAAAGTACCGTTTAGAATAGAATCTTTCGATATTTCTAATACACAAGGAATCGATTCAGTTGCTTCAATGGTTGTGTTTGAAAATGGAAAACCCAAATATAGTGATTATCGAAGGTTTAAAATAAAGACAATTGAAGGATCCAATGATTATGGCAGTATGCAGGAGGTCATCTATAGGAGATTTAAAAGAGGATTAGAAGAGCAAGAAAGCTTGATAGAAAAAGGAATTTTACAGGAAGAAGGAAAGTTTTCTAAATTACCAGATTTATTATTAATCGATGGGGGCGTAGGCCATGTAAACGCCGTATTAGATGTACTAAGTGCACTAAACGTACAAATTCCTACAGCTGGGATGGTGAAGGATGATCGGCATAGAACAAAGGACTTACTTTATAATGGCAAGAACATCAACATACAAAAGAATACAAATATCTTTCAATTTATCGGAAGAGTCCAAGAAGAGACCCATAGATTTGCCATTACGTATCATAAAAGCTTGAGAGGAAAGACAATGGTCCAATCTGTATTAGAAGAGATAGCAGGGATTGGAGAGAAAAGAAGAATTGCATTATTAAAACATTTTGAATCGATTGAAAAAATAAAGAAAGCGTCTGTAGAAGAACTAAGTGTTGTTGATGGCATGAATATGCGTGCTGCAAAGGCTGTAAAGGATCATTTTTTAAAGAAACAGGGGAAAATTGAAGAGGAAGAAGGAAAAGTATGAAATTAAGACTAGGCATTGTTGGGGCTTTTGATACAGTGGATAAGATTAAAAGTGTGGGGCAGAAGTTGGATCAACAAATTCTTATTAAGACATATCCCTATAAACATAAAAATGAAACCATTGAAATATTAAAAAAGCATCAGAATGAGGTAGATGTACTCCTGTTTTCCGGGCAAGTTCCCTACTTTTTTGCAAAAGGTGAAGGGGTAATCCATAAGCCTGCTGTATATATACCAAGAACAGGGACAAGTGTGTATCGTGCATTTTGGCAAATGAGAGATTCGGGAATAGATTATAGAAAGATGAGCTTTGATACCATTGATGAAATGGCAATCGATGAAGTAATCAATGAATTAGACATTCCAATGAAAAAGAGATTCGCGAAGCCTTTTTCTGAGGATATCGATTATGATGAATTATTGGATTTTCATTATCAACTATGGAAAGAAAAAAAAATAAATATCGCGATTACATGTATCAGTAAAGTATATGAGCAATTAAAGGAGAGAAATGTGCCGGTATATAAGCTCTATCCAACCACTTCTCTAATACGGGAGCATGTCAATAAAGCCATCTATAAAGGCGATGTAGAAAAAATAAAAGGAACACAGATTGCCGTACAAATCGTAAAGGTTAAGAATAAAATACAAAGCATGTCTTCTCAATATGAATTTTTAAAGTTAAAAAATAAGCTAGAGGAAGGGTTGATTCCTTATACCCAAGAAAATTTTGGTTCCCTGTTTCCATTTGGTAGAGATGAATATTTGATTTTTACAACCCGTGGTGCAATCGCAAAAAAGTGTGAGAATTTTGATCTTGTAAAATATTTACAATATCAGGATGCATCCAAAATTAAATTGGCTTCTGGCATTGGGTTTGGAAATTCTGTGCATGAAGCAGAAGCCAATGCACGTATTGCGTTAGGATATGCGCTAGAGGAAGAGCGTAACAGCTGCTTTATCGTGGATGAAAAGGGAAACATCTTAGGGCCTATAAAAGAAAACAATGACGGCGCGTTATCTTATGAATTAGCGGTGACCGATAAAGAAATGCAAGAGATGGCGGAACAAATAAAAATAAGTGCGACCTATATTTCTAAAATAAAATCCATCATAGAAAAAATGGGAAGCAATAAAATGAATGCAGAAGAATTGGCGAACTATTTAGGCATTAGTATAAGAAGTGGTAGAAGAATCCTAAAACAAATGACAGATGCAGGGTATGGAAAAGTGATTGCTACCAAAAGTGTAGCGAGTGCAGGAAGACCTAGACAAATCTATGAGATTTTACTATAAGACTTGCGAATATAAGAGGAATTAGAAGAATCATGTAGAATACAGTGAAAAAGGACATAGCCTTATCTTGTAGCATCAACTTTTGGAATAGATGTATCTATTATTTTAACAATAGATTAAATAAAAAAGCATTGAGGTAGACGTAATGTCTACCTTCAATTAATTAGTAGGAGGATTAATAGGGATATGTATAAATTAGATTTAACCAAATACTTAAAAGAGCTAGAATTATTAGTAAATATTGATAGTGGGAGTACTACGCCTAAAGGAATAGAGAAAGTAGCCGAATTTTTCAAAAACAAATATGCGCAAATGGGATGGTTTGTAAAGATGCATAAATTTGATGAAGCTTTAGGCCCCTGTTTAGAAGCGAGAAATATAGATCAAAAAGAGATTGATCTATTATTAATAGGACATATGGATACTGTTTTTCCAGAAGGAACGGCAAAAGAAAGACCTTTTACAATAAAAGGAGATATAGCTTATGGACCAGGTGTTGTAGATATGAAATCAGCTTTATTATCTATGTATTATGTACTGGAGTCATTAAATTTTAACAAGTTCGAAAAACTACCTGCTATATGTGTTGCTTTGAACAGTGATGAAGAAATAAGTTCTATATATTCAAAAGAATGGATAAAAGAACTTGCAAAAAAAAGCAAATATGCGGTTGTTTTAGAACCTGCAAGAAAAAATGGCGCTTTGGTGAAAGAAAGAAAAGGTATTTTAAAATATAATATTGAATTTACAGGTGTAGCAGCACATGCTGGAGCGAATCCACAAGATGGAATTAGTGCTATTACTGAGCTTGGATACTGGATTGGGGAACTCGATAAATTAAATGATCTTGAAGCAGGAACAACTGTGAATGTGGGGGTAGTTTCTGGTGGCACGGTTCCTAATGTAGTGGCTGAAAAGGCAAATGCTGTAGTTGATGTAAGGTTTAAAACTGAAAATGCAATGAAAAAAGTAGAGGAAGCGGTAGAGAAATTAGCAAAGAATCCAAAATTAAATGGAATCAAAATAAATATAACAAAGCCAGGATTTCGTCCACCTATGAAGGTATCAAAAGAAATGGGAAAACTATATAAAATCATTGATGGTATAGGAGAAACATTAAATATACATATAGAATGGGTAGCTACTGGAGGCGGTTCTGATGCAAATTTGACTGCTTTTATGGGCGTGCCTACGGTTGATACTTTAGGGCCAGTGGGTGGAGGCGCACATGGTATTCATGAGTATCTTGAGATTAATTCTATTGAACCAAGGGTGAACTTATTGAGAGAATTTATGATTACATTATTTAAATAAAATAGTTGCGGAGCAAGCAAGGGAAAAGGAATATTCCCTTGTTTTTTTTTGCTTTATATAGATATTTAAGGGTGTTTTATAAAAAAATATATTTTTTCGGAAAATAAAGGAATTAATGAAAAAATATAGAATACCCTTAAAAAGGTCATGACCATAATATGTGTCAAATACAAAAAACGTTCATACTTGATAACTTTTGAAAAAAAGAAACACGCAAAACAAATAATAAAGATGCAAAAAATGAAGGGTATATTAGAAGGTGGGGAATAAAGTGAAAGAGGAAATTAGAGAAATTACTAACCGCTATAAAGAATTAATGATTGATTATAGACGAGATATCCATGCACATCCAGAATTAGGGCATGATGAAGTTCGAACAGGGCGTAAAGTAGCAGATATTTTAGAGAATCTTGGACTAGAAGTAAAAAGAAATGTTGGAAAAACAGGAGTCGTAGGCATATTAAAAGGGAAAAAAGGTGGAAAGACCATTGCCCTAAGGGCAGATATGGACGCGTTACCTATGCAAGAAAAAACAGGGTTAGCTTATGCATCCAAGCATGATGGTGTAATGCATGCATGTGGACATGATATGCATACAGCCATATTACTAGGGGTTGCCCATGTAATGCGTGATCTTAAGGATCAATTTGAGGGTACAATAAAATTTATATTTCAGCCTGCTGAAGAAAATAATCCCATAGGTGGGGCAAAAGGCATGATTGAAGAAGGTGTACTTGATGATCCAAAGGTAGATTGTATGCTTGGATTACATGTTTGGCCATTTTTAAAGTCTGGGGAAATAGGGTTTAAAGAAGGTCCAATGATGGCAGCTTCTGATAGGATTTTCATTAAAATTAAAGGCAATAGTGCCCATGGTGCTACACCTAATGAAGGAATAGATGCAGGGATTATTGCTGCACAGCTTATGGTAGCACTTCAGACAATTGTTTCAAGGAATATTAGTTCTCTTGATGCTTGCGTGATTACGATAGGAACAATAAATGGCGGATATCGGTATAATGTTGTGCCAGATGAAGTGGTTCTTGAAGGAACCGTTAGAAATTTAAATCCAAAAGTAAGAGAAAAATTACCTAGAATGATTGAAGAATTAATCCATGGGATTGTAGGTGGCATGGGAGGGAAATACGAATTTAAATACGTATCTGGATACCCTGCACTTATCAATGATGCAGCGTTATCAAAGAAGATAGAACAAAGTATCAGAAATAACCCTAAATATGATTTTGTACCTATTACACAATCTGCTTTGGGAGGAGAGGATTTTGCGTTTTTTGCACAAAAGGTACCTTCTGTATTTATGTGGCTAGGTTGTAGACCAGAGGATATAACCGCTGAAGAATTTGTACCTATTCATAATCCCAAATTTAATCCAGATGAAAAAGCGCTACAAGTAGGCTTAGAGACGATGACAATGGCTACACTTGATTTATTAAGTGGGGATGAAAAGAAAATGACACAGAAGATGGAAATGTCGGAGGTGAACTACATTGGATGAAAAACTGGAAGAAAAGTTAATTGCATATCGGAGAGATTTTCATAAATATGCAGAAACGGGTTGGACTGAATTTCGAACCTCTTCAAAAATTGCAGAGGTTTTATCTACTTTGGGATATGAAGTTTTATTAGGAAAAGAAATGATTGAACCTTCGGCGGTTATGGGAAGAATGAAGGATGAAGAAATAAAAAAACATATAGATCGTGCGATAAGTCAAGGGGCAAACCCCAAGTGGATTGATCGGATGGACGGATATACAGGGGTTGTGGCCATACTTGATACAAAAATAGATGGACCAACAACAGCCCTACGATTTGATATAGATGCAAATGATGCGGTAGAAATAGAAGATCATAAACATCGCCCGTATAAAGAATGTTTTGCTTCTCAAAATGAAGGGGCGATGCATGCATGTGGGCATGATGGCCATGCTGCAATAGGATTAGGATTAGCTCACGAATTAATAAAAAATAAGGAGCAATTAACAGGAAAAATAAAATTGATCTTTCAGCCTGCTGAAGAAGGGGTAAGGGGGGCTAATGCCATTGTTGAAAAAGGCTTACTAGATGATGTGGATTATTTTTTAAGCGGGCATATAGGTTTGGGGATAACTGTTGGGAAAATTATTGCAAAGCCTTGGGGATTTTTATGTACAACAAAGATGGATGTTACATATACAGGGAAAGGTGCCCATGCAGGAACTGCACCAAATGAAGGGAATAATGCACTACTTGCAGCTTCAAGCGCTGTACTCAATCTATATGCCATTCCGCCACACAAGGATGGACCCACTAGGATAAATGTGGGGATTTTACAGGCTGGGGTAGGCCGAAATGTAATCGCCCCTAGCGCACTTATGAAACTAGAAACGAGAGGATTAAATCATACACTCAATCAGTATATGTATGACAAGGCAGTAAAAATAATAGAAAATACAGCACGTATGTATGATGTTTCTTATAAAATAGAAAAAATGGGTCAAGCTGTAGATTGTACTTGTGATGAAGAACTTGTAGATTTAGTGATAAAACAGGCAAAGGATGTTATGGGGGTTGTTGAGATTGAAAGAGAAATTTATTTTGGAGGCAGTGAAGATGTAACATTAATGATCAAAAGGGTGCAGGATATGGGTGGAAAATCTGTTTACATATTATTAGGAACAGAAATTGCTGCACAACATCACAATGAATGGTTTGATTTTGATGAAAGAATATTAAAAATTGCTGTAAATCTTTTTGAAAACTTGATTCAATTTTTAAATCATCAAAAATGATTTGAATTTATGCATAATATTTTTGAAGTTGAGGAAGGAGGCTTTGAGGAAGCGTTTATCAAAAATAGTATAAGGGGGGATTTACATGAGTAATACAGCAAAAGTAGAGGCGAAAAATACAAGATTTGCGAAATTTATTAAAGGGATTGAGGTGGTTGGGAATAAGCTTCCCCACCCGTTCACACTATTTGTAGGATTAGCAGTAACCGTATTGATCTTATCATTTGTTTTAGCGAAAATGGGAGTATCCGTTACTTATTTAGCAGCTTCTAAAAATCCAGGAGAAGCACCAAAAGAAACAGTCGTAGCCATTACAAATCTATTAAGCTATGACGGTATGCGTCCATTTATGGAAAATTTCGTGAAAACCTATGTACAATTTGCGCCATTAGGTTTGATTATGACAATGATGCTTGGCATAGGAATGGTAGAACAAACAGGACTTATTAATGCATTTATGAGAAAAACAATATTAGGGGCACCTTCTTACATGGTAACAGCAGTATTGGCCATCGTTGGAATCAATGCAAACCTTGCTTCTGATGCGGGCATGATTTTTACAGCGGCTATAGGTGGGGCTATATTTAAGGCTTTAGGACGAAATCCGAAGGTCGGTATTGTTTCAGGATTTGCAGCTGCTTCGGGAGGGTTTACGGCCAACTTTTTGATTGCAGGAACAGATGCACTTTTGGCAGGAATTACTGAATCTGTTGCAACGGGTAGTGGTATTGCTGCACCAACCCATCCGCTGATTAATTGGTATTTTATGATTGCAGCTACATTTGTAGTTACATTTCTTACAACAGTCGTTACTGAAAAGTTTACTGTAAAATTTTTAGGGGATTCTTCAGATGCTGTAGATAAATCAATCCTAAAAGAACACACTGTAACGGAACAAGAAAGCAAAGGCCTAAGAAATACAGGAATAGCAGCAGTATTATATATTTTATTGATTGTTATGATGACGGTACCAGAAGGTTCTTTCTTTAGGAATGCAGATGGGAATATATTACCAAAGTCTACATTTACAAAGAGTGTTGTACCCATTTTGTTCTTCTTCTTTTTGATCGTAGGGGTAAGCTATGGAAAAACGGTTGGGGTCATAAAAGGAGAAGCAGATATTCCAAAATTGATGCAAAAGGGATTGGCTGGATGTTTAAGCTTCTTAGTAGTAGCATTACCAGCTGCTATGTTTATTGACTTATTCAATCAAAGTAATTTAACTACCGTATTAGCTGTAAAAGGTGCAACTTTATTAAAGAGCTTAAATCTTGGTGGTATTCCATTGATTATCATGTTTATCATGCTTGCTTCCTTTGTGAATCTATTTATGATTAGTGGTTCATCAAAATGGTTAATATTAGGACCTATATTTGTACCTATGTTTGCAATGTTAGGATTATCGCCAGCAGTAACACAACTTGCTTATAGGATTGGAGATTCATCAACAAATATTATTTCACCACTATCCTATTATATACCAGTTGTGATTGGTCTGATGGATCAATATAAGACGGATGAGAATGAAAAAAATGGAATAGGTACAGTAATCTCCTTACTAATGCCTTATTCTCTGGCTTATTTAGTTGGATTTACACTCTTATTAATTGGTTGGTATTTCTTAAAGTTCCCAATAGGACCAGGAACATCTATTTTTATGTAGGATGGCTATAGAGACTGTATAAAAAGGGATTTTAGTGACAGATTCAGTGAATAACTGTCATAATTTCAAATAAGCACGATCCAAATTATTACATCTAATAATTTGGATCGTGCTTTTAATTGATTTAATTTTTTTATTTCATTTCAGCAAGTTTTTATAGAAAAGGTATCGAAGGTGTTATTTTTGAACTTGTTTTATCCATATAAACAAAAAAGAGAATAGACACAAAATAAAAGATCTGGTTATAATAGTATAAAACCCATTGCACAAAAATACAAAAGAGGAGTAGAGGATTATGGCATTTGTAACGATTGAGAATTTGATCGAGGATTTACAATTAGAGGTCATTCATAGGTCTGAAGAAACCGAAATAAATATAGAAGAGAGCGATATCAATAGACCAGGATTACAATTGGCAGGATTTTATGAATATTTTGCTTATGAAAGAGTACAAGTAATCGGAAAAGTAGAGTGGACCTATTTTGATAGTCTTGATGCCCAAGTACGAAAGCCTAGAACAGAAAAGTTATTTTCACATGCATTACCTTGTGTGATTGTAGCAAGAGGATTAGATGTACATAAAGAGTGTCTTGAAGCAGCAAAAAAATTTAATCGACCACTGCTTCGGACAGATGTGAGTACCACACAATTAATTAGTCAGCTTAATAATTATTTGAATGATAAGTTGGCACCTGTTATTACAAGGCATGGGGTGTTGGTAGATGTATATGGTATTGGCATATTGATTAGTGGAGAAAGTGGTATTGGAAAAAGTGAAACTGCATTAGAGTTGATAAAAAGAGGACATCGATTGGTAGCAGACGATGCTGTGGAAATTAAAAAGAAAGACAAAAATAGATTAGAAGGAAGTGCCCCAGAAGTCATTAGACATTTTATGGAGCTTAGGGGAATTGGTATATTAGATATTAAACATTTATATGGAGTAGGTGCAGTAAGAAATAAAAAAACAATTGAGCTAGTTATAGAGATGGAAAACTGGAAACCTGAAAAACATTATGATCGATTGGGAATGGATGAAGAATTCATGGAGATTTTGGATGTGAATATTTATAAAATAACCATTCCAATAAAACCGGGTAGAAATTTAGCTATGATTATAGAGGCGGCGGCAAAGAACCATAGACAAAAGAGAATGGGATATAACGCGGCAGAAAAATTGAATGAGAGACTACTAAAGTATACAAGCAAACAAACAAAAAACAAGGGCATATAAATTGTACCCTTGTTTTTTTGTAAATATACGAAATCGGTTTGTGAATAAAAAAACTATATTTGACAGGGATTCTAAAAAATACTAAAATTTAAATATGATGATTATAAGAAAATAAAGAAAATAAAAAATGTTCAAAACTGAAAAAGGGGGAGGACTATGTCAAAACATATTCTTATGAAAGAAAATTTTGAGAAATTAGACCAATTCATTGTAATGCAAAAAGATAAAAAAGGGGCTCTAATCCCTGTTCTAAATGAGGCGCAAAAAATATTTGGATGCGTTCCTATAGAAGTACAGAAAAAGATTTCTGAAGGATTAAACATTTCTCTTGCAGAGATTTATGGGGTTGTTACATTTTATGCACAATTCTCACTCGTGCCAAAAGGAGAATATACCATTGGTGTATGTTTAGGGACTGCTTGTTACGTAAAGGGCTCTCAAAAAATACTGGATCGTATTAAGAAAGAAATAAATGTAGAGGTTGGAAAAACTTCACCAGATGGAAAGTACACATTAGAAGCAACAAGGTGTATTGGTGCTTGTGGACTTGCCCCCGTTATAACCATTAATGAAGATGTATATGGAAGATTGGTAGAAGGCGATGTACCTGAAATACTTAAAAAGTATGAATAACAAATAAAAATAGGGGGGAGTTTTATGAAATCTTTAGAGGAATTGGCGAAAATCCGTGAAGAGGCAATCAAAAAGGTGGATATAAGACGAGAACGAGAAGGCACAAGAATCGTTGTAGGAATGGCTACATGTGGTATTGCTGCTGGTGCAAGACCTGTGCTTATGGCGCTTTTAGAGGAAGTGAAAGTTAGAAATCTTAAGGATGTTTTGGTGAATCAAACAGGATGTATTGGTGTCTGTAGATTAGAACCAATCGTTGAAGTATATAAACCAGGAGAAGAGAAAGTGACCTATGTAAACATGACACCTGAAAAAGCAAAAGAAATGGTTGCACAGCATATCGTAAATGGAAAAGTGATAGATCCATATACAATCGGAGCGATAGAATAAGCTAGGCAAATAATCTTGTGAGGAGGTAAAAGGATGGAAATATTTAGATCGCATGTGCTAATCTGTGGGGGGACAGGATGTACTTCTTCAGGTTCACAAACCCTTATAGAGACTTTTCATAAAGAACTAGAGAAAAATGATTTAACCAATGAAGTGAAAGTTGTTAAAACAGGTTGTTTTGGACTATGTGAAGCAGGACCTATTGTCATCGTGTATCCAGAGGGGGCTTTTTATAGTCATGTAAAGATAGAAGATGTGAAAAGAATTACAGAGGAACATCTATTAAAGGGAAGAATTGTAAAGGAACTATTATTTAAAGAAGCCATAGAAGAAGATAAAATTCGCTCTATTAATGAAGTAGATTTTTATAAAAAACAAAAACGGGTTGCCTTGAAAAATTGTGGGGTGATCAATCCTGAGGAAATTAAAGAATATATTGCCTTTGACGGATACAAAGCTTTAGGAAAAGCATTGACAGAAATGACCCGAGAAGAAGTCATTGATGAAGTGAAAAAATCTGGACTTCGTGGCCGCGGAGGTGGAGGATTCCCAACAGGACTGAAGTGGGAATTTACATATAAAGCCAAGGGCGATCAAAAATATGTAGTTTGTAATGCAGATGAAGGGGATCCAGGGGCATTTATGGATCGATCTGTACTTGAGGGAGACCCTCATGCAGTGATTGAGGCTATGGTAATTGCTGGATATGCTATTGGTGCAAATCAGGGATACATATATGTAAGAGCAGAATATCCAATTGCTGTACATAGACTAGAAATTGCAATCAATCAAGCAAGAGAATATGGATTGCTTGGAAAAAATATTTTTGACAAAGGATTTGACTTTGATTTAGAAATAAGACTTGGTGCTGGCGCATTTGTTTGTGGAGAAGAAACAGCCCTACTAAACTCTATAGAAGGTAAACGAGGAATGCCAAGACCTAGACCCCCTTTCCCAGCAAATAAAGGATTATGGGGAAAACCAACTATGTTAAATAATGTCGAAACCTATGCAAATATAACAAAAATTATTCTCAATGGTTCAGATTGGTTTGCAGGTATGGGTACAGAAAAATCAAAAGGAACAAAGGTATTTGCATTAGGTGGAAAAATCAATAATACAGGTCTTGTAGAAATCCCAATGGGAACAACGCTAAGAGAAGTGATCTATGAGATTGGCGGAGGCATCCCAAACGGTAGAGCGTTTAAAGCAGTACAAACAGGAGGTCCTTCTGGTGGATGTATTACAGCAGACCATTTAGATACACCCATTGATTATGATAATCTGATTGCTTTAGGTTCTATGATGGGCTCTGGTGGTATGATTGTTATGGATGAAGATAATTGTATGGTAGATATTGCAAGGTTTTTCTTAGACTTTACAGTGGATGAATCTTGTGGAAAATGTCCGCCATGTAGAATTGGTACAAAGAGAATGCTTGAGATCTTAAATAAGATTACATCAGGAAATGGAGAGATGAAAGATCTTGACCGACTTGAAAAATTGGCAAAGAATATCAAAGCCTCTGCATTGTGTGGATTAGGTCAAACCGCGCCAAATCCAGTATTATCAACATTAAGATATTTTAGACATGAATATGAGGCACATGTAACCGAAAAGAGATGTCCAGCAGGCGTATGTAAGGAATTATTGGCTTACACGATAGATTCAGAGCTTTGTAAAAAATGTGGTATTTGTGCAGGGAAATGTCCTACTTCATGTATAGATGGAGTAAAAGGGAAAGAAGTATATAAAATTGATACAGAAAAATGTATTAAGTGCGGCGCTTGTATGGAAGCTTGTCCATTTAATGCAATTGATAAGAAGTAAGATTATTTAGGAATGAGTTACGATGAAATTAAAAATTTCTGTAACACCATTAAGGAGGGGGACGAAAGTGGATAAAGTTACTTTAACCATTGATAATATAAAAGTTGAAGTACCAAAAGACTATACAATACTTGAGGCGGCAAAGCTCGCGGGGATAGATATTCCTACTTTGTGTTTTTTGAAGGGGATCAATGAAGTAGGCGCATGTCGTGTATGCTTAGTAGAAATTGAAGGCGCAAGAACATTACAGGCTTCTTGTGTACATCCTGTATCTGAAGGGATGGTTGTAAAAACAAATAGCAAAAAGGTAAGAGATGCAAGAAAGTCTAATGTAGAGTTAATATTGTCAAACCATAATAGAGAATGTTTGATTTGTGACCGTAATAAAAATTGTGAACTACAAAGCCTATCTGAAGAACTAGGTATTAGAGAAATTCCTTTTGAAGGGATAAAAACAGAAGCGATCATCGATGATCAATCTTTCTCTATTGTAAGAGATCAAAGTAAATGTATTCTTTGTGGAAGATGTGTAAACGTTTGTAGAAATATTCAAAAGATCGGTATACTAGATTTTGTAAATAGAGGATTTGATACACAGGTAGCCCCTGCATTTGGTAAAAGTATGGCCGATGTACCTTGTATCTATTGTGGACAATGTATTGTTGCTTGCCCAGTGGGTGCATTAAAAGAGAAAGATGATATAGAAAAAGTTTGGGATGCCATAGAGAATCCAGATGTACATGTAGTTGTTCAAACAGCTCCAGCAGTAAGAGCGGGACTTGGAGAGTGTTTTGAATTGCCAATAGGTACGCGGGTTACAGGAAAAATGGTTGCAGCATTAAAAAGAATGGGATTTGACCGTGTATATGATACAAACTTTGCAGCAGATTTGACCATCATGGAAGAAGGCCATGAATTGATAGATCGCGTTCAAAATGGTGGTAAATTACCAATGATTACTTCATGTTCACCTGGGTGGATTAGATACTGTGAATTTAATTATCCAGATTTTTTAGAGAATCTATCAACATGTAAATCACCACATCAAATGATGGGTGCAATCATTAAGAGCTATTATGCACAAAAGAAAGGAATCGATCCTAAAAATATATTTGTAGTATCTATCATGCCATGTACATCTAAAAAAACAGAATGCCAAAGACCTGAGATGAATAGTACAGGATATAGAGATGTGGATGCTGTTTTAACAACAAGAGAATTAGGAAAGATGATCAAACAAGCAAGAATTAAATTCTTAGAACTTGAAGATGAACAATTTGATCAAGATTTATTAGGAGAATACACAGGTGCAGGGGTTATATTTGGTGCTACAGGTGGTGTTATGGAAGCAGCCCTAAGAACAGTTGCAGAAGTATTAGAAGGAAAAGTATTTGAAGAGGTTGAGTATACTGCTATAAGAGGGGTTGAGGATATTAAAGAAGCAACACTAACACTTGGTGGCATGGAAGTGAAAATTGCTGTTGCCCATGGCACAGCGAATGCAGGGAAATTATTAGAAATGGTAAAATTAGGAGAAAAACAATATCATTTCATAGAGATCATGGGATGTAGTGGCGGATGCGTAACAGGTGGAGGGCAACCTCATGTGTCAGCTAAAACGCTCATGAATGTAGATGTAAGAGCAGAAAGAGCAAAGGCACTCTATGAGGAAGACCGCATCTTACCAATTAGAAAATCTCATGAAAATCTACAAATCAAAAAACTTTATGAAGATTTCCTAGAAAAACCAAACAGTCATAAAGCGCATGAACTATTACACACCCATTACAAAGCAAGGGAAAAATTCCCTACTACAGAAGCGTGTTGTCAAGAAGAAGCAGCAACAACGAAAGATTGTATGTTTGAGTAATGTAAAAAAATGAATAAAAAAGAGTGGCATTTGAATATTTTAGCTATTCAGATCTTACTCTTTTTTTTACGGACTAGAAAAGAGGCGATTGCTTAGAATATGAACAACTAGTGTGTGGAATATTTTTCAAGAAATTTGATCAACAAAGATAAAAAGATAATAATTTAACAATTTGTAAAGTTTATAATATGGACTATAAAGAAAATAAAATAGATTTCAAAAAAACAAACAAACAATCTAATGAAAATAAAACAGCTTGATTAATATATAATCATACATAAATTAAGGAATATAAGGGCTTTGTAGTTGTAGAATAATATAGAAAAAATGCAAATATTCAGTATAAAAAATAAACAAAAAAGGGATTTTTTGTTTATGGAAAAAATAACATGGGAAGATTGATAAAAAAATATCCAAATTGCATTGAATATTTGTTATAATAGATATAATTTAGTATGCGATTGGTACTAGCTTGTATGTGTAAATACTTTTTAAATCCACAAAACATAAAAAAGAAGGGGGAGGTACTATGGCAAAGAATACGTTTACAGCAGAAAATTTTACAAAATTAGACCAAGTAATCCAAAAATACGCAGACAAAAAAGGCGCTTTAATTCCTGTGTTAAATGACGCACAAAAAATATTTGGATGTCTTCCAATGGAAATACAAAAAAAGATTTCTGAAGGGTTAAATATTGCTTTAGCTGAGATTTATGGTGTTGTTACATTTTATTCACAATTTTCTCTTGAACCAAAAGGAGAATACACAATTGGTGTATGCTTAGGAACAGCTTGTTATGTTAAGGGTGCGCAAAAGATTATTGACAGAATTAAGAAAGAAATAAGCATAGGTGTTGGAGAAACTTCACCAAATGGCAAATTCACATTAGAAGCAACAAGATGTATTGGTGCATGTGGATTGGCTCCAGTGCTTACCGTTAATGAAGATGTATACGGACGATTGGTTGAAGGAGATGTACCTGGAATACTTGAAAAATATTAATTTCTAGCGAGGAGGGATTTTATGAAATCTTTAGAAGAATTGGCAAAAATCCGTGAAGAAGCAATCAAAAAAGTAGATATAAGAGGGATACGGGAAGGAACAAGAATCGTTGTAGGAATGGCTACTTGTGGAATTGCAGCAGGAGCAAGACCTGTATTGATGGCACTTTTAGAAGAAGTGAAAGTTAGAAACTTAGAAGATGTTTTAGTAAGTCAGACAGGATGCATTGGTGTTTGCAGACTTGAACCAATCGTTGAAGTATATAGACCGGGAGAAGAAAAAGTGACTTATGTAGAAATGACACCTGAAAAAATAAAAAAAGTAGTAGCAGAACATATCGTCAATGGCAAAGTAGTAGATGCATATACAATCGGATCATTAGCGTAGATTGATAAACATTTGTGAGGAGGTTCAATAATGGAAATATTTAGATCGCATGTGCTAATCTGTGGGGGTACAGGGTGTACTTCTTCAGGTTCAGAAACGCTTATAGATACTTTTAATAAAGAATTAGAAAAAAATGGTTTAACCAATGAAGTAAAGATTGTTAAAACAGGCTGTTTTGGACTTTGTGAAGCAGGACCTATTGTAATTGTATACCCAGAAGGTGCTTTTTATAGTCATGTAAAGGTAGAAGACATAAAGCGGATTACAGAGGAGCATTTATTAAAGGGAAGAATCGTAAAGGATTTATTATTTAAAGAAGCGGTAGAAGAAGATCAAATTCGTTCGATCAATGAGGTAGAATTTTACAAAAAACAAAAAAGGGTTGCCCTAAAAAATTGTGGGGTGATCAATCCAGAGGATATCAGAGAGTACATTGCTTTTGATGGATATAAAGCTTTAGGAAAAGCATTGACAGAAATGAAACCAGAAGATGTAATCGATGCAATCAAAAAATCAGGACTTCGTGGTCGCGGCGGTGGGGGTTTCCCGTCAGGACTAAAATGGGAATTTACCTATAAAGCGCAGAATGATCAAAAGTATGTAGCTTGTAATGCAGATGAAGGAGATCCAGGGGCTTTTATGGATAGATCTGTTCTTGAGGGAGATCCGCACGCGATTGTAGAAGCGATGGCAATTGCAGGATATGCTGTTGGTGCTGATCAAGGATATGTATATGTACGTGCAGAGTATCCGATTGCAGTAAATAGACTACAAATTGCAATCGATCAAGCAAGAGAATATGGATTGTTAGGTAAAAATATATTTGGTACAGATTTTGCGTTTGATTTAGAAATCAGATTGGGTGCGGGTGCATTTGTATGTGGAGAAGAAACAGCGCTTTTAAATTCTATAGAAGGTAAGCGTGGGATGCCAAGACCGAGACCTCCTTTCCCAGCAATAAAAGGGTTATGGGAAAAGCCAACATTATTGAATAATGTTGAAACTTATGCAAATGTAGCGCAAATCATTTTAAATGGTCCAGAGTGGTTTGCAAGTATGGGAACAGAAAAATCAAAAGGAACAAAAGTATTTGCATTAGGTGGAAAGATCAATAATACAGGACTTGTGGAAATTCCAATGGGAACTACATTAAAAGAAGTAATCTATGAAATCGGTGGAGGAATCCCAAATGGTAAGGCGTTTAAAGCGGTACAAACAGGTGGACCATCTGGTGGATGTATCACTGCTGATTATCTAGAGACACCGATTGATTATGATAATTTAATCGCACTAGGTTCTATGATGGGTTCTGGTGGAATGATTGTTATGGATGAAGACAATTGTATGGTTGATATTGCAAGATTCTTCTTAGACTTTACAGTAGATGAGAGTTGTGGGAAATGTCCACCATGTAGAATTGGTACAAAGAGAATGTTAGAAATATTAGATAAGATTACATCAGGGCAAGGAGAACTAGAAGATATTGACAAGCTTGAAAAGTTAGCAGCAAATATTAAAGCTTCAGCCCTTTGTGGACTTGGACAAACAGCTCCAAATCCAGTATTATCCACGTTAAGATACTTTAGAGATGAATATATTGCCCATGTAACAGAAAAGCGATGCCCAGCAGGAGTATGTCAAGGATTATTATCTTATACCGTAACACCTGAGCTTTGCAAAAAATGTGGTATTTGCGCGAATAAGTGTCCAGTGAATTGTATAGATGGGGTAAAAGGTAAGGAAGTTTATAAAATAGATACGGAAAAATGTATTAAGTGTGGTGCTTGTATGGAAGCATGTCCATTTAAGGCAATTAGCAAAAAATAAGATGCTTTTTTAAAATAGAATTGTATATTGTTAAATCATAATAATGAGACTCAGCATACGCTGAGTAAGGCGTTACTAGAAAAACAAAGATTTCGGTAACACTATTAAGGAGGAGGATGAAAGTGGAGAAAGTTACTTTAACCATTGACAATATAAATGTTGAAGTTCCAAAAAGCTATACAATCCTGCAAGCGGCAAAGCATGCAGGGATAGATATTCCTACTTTATGTTTTCTAAAAGATGTGAACGAAGTAGGTGCATGTAGAGTATGTTTAGTTGAAATTGAAGGGGCAAGAGCATTACAGGCTTCTTGTGTACATCCAGTTTCCGAAGGGATGGTTATCAAAACAAATAGCAAAAAGGTAAGAGAAGCAAGAAAATCTAATGTTGAATTAATACTATCAAATCATAATAGAGAGTGTTTAACTTGCGATCGTAATAGAAATTGTGAGCTTCAAAGTATATCAGAAGAACTAGGGATCAGAGAAATTCCATTTGAGGGTGAAAAAATAGAGACGATTATTGATGACAAATCATTCTCTATCGTAAGAGATCCAAGTAAATGTATCCTTTGTGGAAGATGTGTAAATACCTGTAAAAACGTTCAAAAGATCGGTATCCTTGATTTTGTAAACAGAGGATTTGACACACAAGTAGCACCTGCATTTGAAAAAAGTATGGCAGATGCCCCATGTATCTATTGTGGACAATGTATTGTTGCCTGTCCTGTTGCAGCATTAAGAGAAAAAGATGATGTTGAAAAAGTTTGGGACATGATAGATAATCCAGATATCCATGTAGTGGTTCAAACGGCTCCAGCAGTAAGAGCAGGACTTGGAGAGTGTTTTGGACTTCCGATCGGAACAAGAGTTACTGGAAAAATGGTTTCAGCACTAAAAAGACTTGGATTTGATAAAGTATATGATACAAACTTTGCAGCAGACTTAACCATCATGGAAGAAGGTCATGAATTATTAGGTAGAATCCAAAATGGTGGAAAATTACCGATGATTACTTCATGCTCTCCTGGATGGATCAGATATTGTGAATTTAATTATCCAGAGTTTATAGAGAATCTATCAACATGTAAATCACCACACCAAATGATGGGTGCGATCATTAAAACTTACTATGCAGAAAAACATAATGTAGATCCTAAAAAGATATTTGTTGTATCCATTATGCCATGTACTTCTAAAAAGACTGAATCTTCAAGAAGCGAGATGAATGTAAATGGACTAAGAGATGTAGATGCAGTTTTAACAACAAGAGAATTGGGTAAAATGATTAAGCAGGCAAGAATTAATTTCTTAGAACTTGAAGATGACAAGTTCGATGAGGATTTATTAGGTGATTATACGGGTGCAGGGGTTATATTTGGTGCTACGGGTGGTGTTATGGAAGCAGCTCTAAGAACTGTTGCAGAAGTATTAGAAGGAAAATCAATAGAAAATGTTGATTACAAAGAAATAAGGGGTATAGCAGATATTAAAGAAGCATCTTTGACACTTGGTGGAAAAGAAGTAAGGATTGCTATTGCTCATGGTACAGCAAGTGCAGCAAAATTATTAGATATGGTAAAATCAGGGGAAAGAGAATATCATTTCATAGAAATTATGGGATGTAGTGGCGGATGCGTAACAGGTGGAGGCCAGCCACATGTTTCTGCTAAAATATTAATGGATGTAGATGTGAGAGTAGAGAGAGCAAAAGCATTATATGAAGAAGATGCAATATTGGAATTAAGAAAATCTCATGAAAACCCACAAATTAAAAAACTTTATGATGATTTCCTTGGCAAACCAAATAGTCATAAAGCACATGAACTGCTACACACGCATTATGCAGCAAAAGAACAATTTCCAAAAGAAAAAAATGAATGTAGCTGTGGCTGTGATTGTTAATCATAGCTGAATAGGATAGGGGTAGATAAAATTTATCTACCCTTTACTATAAATGTTTTTTCATTACTTAAGATAGTTTTAATATCTTCTTTAAAGCGACTTACGTGTGTTGTTTCATGATAGATTTTTTAAATTTAAAGTATGAAATTATGTTAAAATATACCTTGATATATAGCGATAAGCCATATAAAATAATAGTAACATCTAACAGATGGATTTTATTCATCGGAAGGACAAACTATTTTTTAAAAATCTAATTGCAAGGAGAATTCTAAGCAAGAGGTAAGAGGGTGATCATATGTTTATACTATGACTTTATAACTTTCCTTATCTTTAAGGGAAGTTTTTTATTTTTTTAAAATGGATTGTGAGGAGATGGTTTTATGAATAAAAGACTTGGTGTTGTAGCGATTATTGTTGAAGATCAAGAAAGTGTGGAAATGGTAAACAAAGTATTAAGCAGTTTTGGGGAAATTATTGTTGGAAGAATGGGGGTACCTTATAAGGAAAAACATGTAGCGGTAATTTCTGTGATTGTAGATGGTAGTACAGATGATATTGGTGCATTGACTGGAAAATTAGGAAAAATCAATGGTGTGGTTGTAAAGAGCGCACTTACGAAAAAATAAAAGAGGAGTGAATGGGATGAATACGCATGAAATTATCAATGAAGAGAAAATAGAGCATCTATTAGAAGTTGGAAAAAAAGCAGGTAAAGAAGAAGTTTTAGATATTATAGAAAAAGCAAGGGATTATGATGGGCTTACATTGGAAGAGGCGGCTATTTTATTACAAATAGAAGATAAAGATGTATTAGAAAAATTATTTGATACAGCAAGGTTTATAAAAGAAGAAATATATGGAAATCGTATTGTGATTTTTGCGCCGCTCTATACGAGTAATGAATGTACGAACAATTGTCTATACTGTGGATTCAGAGTAGCAAATAAGGAACTTCATAGAAGAACATTAAGTCCAGATGAAGTGGTTCAGGAAGCAAAGGCCATTGAACATCAAGGACACAAAAGAATTTTAATGGTATGCGGAGAAGATCCAAAGAAAACACACATTAATCATATTACAGATGCAGTAAGTGCAGTTTATAAAAATGCAGATATAAGAAGAATCAATGTAAATGCAGCGCCTATGCCTGTAGAGGATTTTAAAAAGTTAAAGGCTGTAGGCATTGGAACATTCCAGATTTTCCAAGAAACGTATCATAGAGAAACCTATAAAAAAATGCATCCAACAGGATTCAAAGCAGATTATGACTATCGATTAACTGCGATTGAAAGAGCTTTTGAAGCAGGCATTGATGATTTTGGCATTGGTGCACTCTTAGGACTATATGATTACAAGTTTGATGTATTAGCGACCCTTATGCATTCACAATACATGGATGATTTATATAACGTAGGACCTCATACAATATCTGTCCCAAGACTCAGACCTGCACTTGGTTCAGGACTTGAAGAAACCCCTTATCCAATAAATGATGAGGAATTCAAAAAAATTATTGCCGTATACAGATTAACCCTTCCTTATACAGGAATCATCCTTTCAACGAGAGAAGCTGCATATCTTCGAGACGAGCTGCTTAGCTTAGGGGTATCTCAAATATCAGCAGGATCAAGAACAAATCCTGGAGGATATGAGGAAGATGATCGAGAAGCGACACAGTTTGAAACAAGCGATGAGAGAAGTCTTGATGAAATGCTTCAAGTTGTTTGTGAACAAGGGCACCTTCCAAGCTTTTGTACAGCTTGCTATCGTGCAAATAGAACAGGAGAAGCGTTTATGGAACTCGCAAAAGATGCACATATTCATGAGTTTTGTCAGCCGAATGCGATTCTTACTTTTAAGGAAAATCTAGTACAATTTGCATCAGATCAAACAAAAGAAAAAGGAGAAAAAATGATCGAAAAAGAACTTGAGAAGATCGATGATAAAAAGGTGAAGGAAGAGACATTAAAGAGAATAAAAAGAATTGAAGAAGGGGAGAAAGATCTATATTTTTAGGTGTGGGGGTTGATAAATTTATAATGCAAATATAAGGTGGTAAAAATATGGATAAAAATAAGATCAAGCACTATTTGATTATGGCAGCGTCTACAAATCATATGTTAAGAGGAGATTTGCTTTTAAAGGAACAAGGGATTCATACTGCTTTAGTTCCTGCTCCTTCTGAATATGGTTCTGTATGTGCCATTGCGATAAAATTAAAAACAAGTGATTTAGAAAAAGCAGAAAAAATTTTAAAAGAAAACCATATTAAACTTTATAGAATCTATCCAGAGAAAATAAAGAAGTTATCAGGGCTTGTTGAAAAATTAGCACATTCTGTTATATCCAATGATTTTCTTGCTGTACTCAAAAAGATCGAAGAAGGAGAAGAATTAACCTATGAAGAGATCGTCCTTCTTCTTAAAACGGAAAGAAAAGCAGAAATAGAAGCGTTATTTCATGCAGCAGATCAAATGCGAAAAGAGATTATTGGTGATGTGGTAGATATCAGGGGTGCCATAGAATTTTCCAACATTTGTAGAAAAGACTGTAAATATTGTGGTGTACGAAAGAGCTTAAAAGACCTTGAACGCTATAGAATGAGTGAAGACGAAATCATGGAAGTAGTGCATCAAATGCATGCAATTGGTATGCAGACCGTTATTTTGCAATCTGGTGAGGACTTATGGTGGACTCCTGAAAAGATTCTTTCACTTATCAACAGAATTAAAGATGAAACAGGCATGAAGATTACACTGAGTATTGGAGAAAGACCACGGGAAGAATATGCCCTTTATAAAGAGGCTGGTGCAAATAATTTCTTGCTTAAAATTGAAGCAACCAATGAAGAAATTTTTAAATTCATTCATCCAGATGATGATTATGATACAAGAGTACAGTGTTCTAACTGGCTAAGGGAGTTAGGATACTTAAATGGTTCAGGCAATATTATCGGACTTCCAGGACAAAGGAGTGAAGATATTGCAAAAGATATTCTTTATTTTAAAGATATGGGGATTAACATGATTGGGGTAGGGCCTTTTCTTCCAGCTAAGGGTACACCTTTTGAAAAATATGAAGCAGGTAGTGTGGAGATGACATTAAAAGCAGTTGCGGTAACGAGAATTGTATGTAAACGTGTATTTTTACCAGCGACTACTGCACTAGCGACCCTAGATCGTGATGGGCAGACAAAAGCATTAAAGGCAGGGGCAAACACAATCATGCTCATTAACACACCTGCAAAATATCGCTATAACTATCAGATTTATAGTGAGAAAAATATGGTAGATCTAAAGAGTGCATACAAAGCTGTGACAGAATCGAGCAGAAAATTCCCACCTTATTTAAAAGTAGATTGGGAGGTATTTAAAGATGCAGGACACACCGAGAAGTAATCGATTGCATATTGCTATATTCGGGAAAAGGAATGCAGGGAAATCTAGTTTGATCAATGCGCTTACCAATCAAGATATTGCGCTTGTGTCAGAGGTTGCAGGTACTACAACAGATCCTGTATACAAAGCAATGGAGATTTTGCCAATAGGACCTGTTGTGATCATTGATACAGCAGGGATTGATGATGAAGGAACTTTAGGAAAACTAAGAATAAAAAAGACCATGAATGTATTAAATAAAACAGAATTAGCAGTAATTGTTGTAACTGCAAAAAATGGCATAGTAGATTTTGATAAGGATTTGATCGAAAGAATAAAAGAAAAAAATATCCCAATTGTAGGAGTCGTGAATAAAGTAGATATAGAAAATATAGAAGAGGATACACTAAAAACATGGGAAGAGAACTATAATATTCCTTTTGTGAAAGTCAGTGCCATGAAAATGGTAGGGATTGAAAGTTTAAAAGCAAAAATGATTGAAAAAGCAAAAATAGAAAAGCATGAGAAAGTCATTGTAGGAGACTTAATAAATCCAAATGACTTTGTGGTACTCGTAACCCCTATTGATAAGGCAGCACCTAAGGGAAGAATGATTCTACCACAACAACAAACCATTCGAGATGTCATTGATCATGGGGCAGTCGCCATTGTTACAAGAGAAAAAGAATTAAAAGAAACGCTAGCAAACTTAGGGAAAAAGCCCAAATTAGTCATTACAGATTCCCAAGCTTTTGCAAAAGTTGATAAAGATACACCAGAAGATATTACGTTAACCTCTTTCTCCATTCTATTTGCAAGATATAAAGGCAATTTAGAAAATCTTGTACTAGGTGCAAAGAAGATTAAGGATTTAAAACCAAATGACCATGTACTGATCTGTGAAGGCTGTACGCACCATAGGCAAGATGGGGATATAGGAAAAGACAAAATACCAAAATGGATTGAAAAAATCGTAGACGGAAAACTAAATTTTGAATGGACTTCAGGAACAAAGTATCCAGATCCTGAGGATATGAAAAAATTTGATTTAATCGTTCACTGTGGCGGATGTATGCTCAATCCAAAGGAGATGGAATTTAGAATCAATCAAGCTGTAAATAATGGAACGGCTATTGTAAATTATGGCGTACTCATTGGATTTGTAACAGGCGTACTAGAAAGAGCATTAGATCCTTTTCCAAATATTAAAGAGATGTTTATGGGGGAATAAGAAAAACTGCAATCGAAAAGATTGCAGTTTTTCTTTATATAGATCAGTGAATCGACAACAGTTTGCTAAGTGTTATTAAATTGTTTGTACATAATTATCCATGTCTATTGTAGAAAGTATTTTTTTTGATATCAAACATTGTGGCAATATGCGATATGTAATCATTATAGACCGACGGTCGGTTCAGAAATGAAGGAGGTAAAAAATGAGAATTACAAAAGAATATGAAGAACGAAGAAATGAGATTTTAGATGTGGCTGAAACATTGTTTGTCACGAAAGGTTATTTAAAAACAACCATAAATGACATTTTACAAGAGGTGGGTATTGCAAAAGGAACTTTTTATTATTATTTTAAATCTAAAGAAGAAGTTATGGATGCAATCATAATACGTTTTGTATCTGCTGGTGTAAAAGTAGCAAAAGAAATTATTAGCAATACGAATCTTACCGTACACGAAAAACTTTTTAAAATTATTATGGAACAAAAAACAACAACTAATGTGAAAGAAGAAATGATCAGTCAATTACATCAAATAAATAATGCGCAAATGCACCAAAAAAGCTTAGTCGAAACAATCAAAGAACACAATACAAGAGTTTACGGATATGGTTGAATATATAAAAAAAGATAAAGACATTGAAAAATTATTAGAAAAATATTGACATAGATCGAAAAATTTGATATAATTTAAAAAATTCAAAATATTCAAAGCGTTGAAAGAGACAAAACTTTCATAAAAGTATTTTCAGAGAGTCGGGATGGTGAAAGCCGGCAATACGAGAAAGTGGAGATCACTCTGGAGCTGTGCAAATGAAATGAGTAGTTTGCAACGACTGACCTCGATATCGGTCTCAGGTTTGTTAGAACTGAAATAAGCGGCACGACATGTGCAACCAGGGTGGTAACGCGGGCTAATCCTCGTCCTTGAAGTATATCTTCAAGGGCGTTTTTTATTACCAATTTATGAAAGGAGGATTATCATGGAAAAGAAATTTGAAGCCCAAGAAGAACAATTTGAATCTCAAGAGAAAAAAGAAATGACAGAAACTTACCAAGTAAATGTAAATTATTTTGGTTCTGGAAGATTTGCAGACGAGTATGAATGGTAGGAGGATTTTATGGAAGAAGACGTAGACATTTTTAGCAAAGTATAAAAGAATCTATTGTGTAAAAAGACAATAGGTTCTTTTATTTTGTGTAGATATTTAGTGTTGCGTTGCGATTTATTCCTATGAAGGAATTGAAAAAGAAAGGGTATGGGAAGATTCATAAAATATACAGAAGAACCATAATCAATATTGAAATTTATATGGTAGAGTATGAATCTAAGCTTTGTGAGAATATTCAACCTATCTTATGAACCTCATCTAAAAAATCAATTTTATTCTTTGTCACTTCCATATATAGTGCATCAGTTATTCTTCCCTTTGCATATAACGAATCACAAAGATCTATAAATTTTTCTACGACATTAATTAAACTTTCTTTCATACCATTTCCGCCTCCAATAGTTTATTTTATTACGAGTATATGCCTTTATTCTACAACTTATACTACAAATTTTTATAAATTCTCTTTTTTACATAGAATCTATTTATTACAGGAGAAGAATTTATAAAAATATATATAAAAATGGGCGATTAGGGAAAACAAGTTTATATGATAATAAGAGATAACCAAAGCATTCTCTTTGTTTTTATTTAACCTTCAAGAAGTTCTTCACCAGGGTGCCAATCTATTGGACATAATCCACCGGATTGTAAGCCTTGTAGAACTCTTAAAGTTTCATCTACACTTCGACCTACATTTAAATCATGAATTACAGAATATTTAAGGATGCCATTTGGATCAATGATAAATAATCCTCTTAACGCAATCCCCTCTTCTTCGATTAAGACACCATAATCGCGAGATACCTGTTGTGTTCGATCAGATGCCAGTGGGAATTCAAGTTTTCCAACCCCACCTTGGTCTTGTGAACTATTGATCCAAGCCTTGTGAGAATGTTCGCTATCTGTACTTACACCTAAAACCGCTGCATTTAACTTTTTAAAGGTATCAATTCTTTTGTTAAATGCTGTAATTTCTGTTGGGCAAACAAATGTAAAGTCTAGTGGATAGAAAAACATTATAAGCCATTTTCCGTTATAATCATCTAAAGAAACTTCTCCAAAATTTTTACCAGCACCATCAATTGTTTTCATTTCAAAATGAGGTGCAGATTTTCCGATTGCTCTTTGTGCCATTGTTTTCCTCCAATATTTTTGATTGATAATTCTCTTCTATTTTAAATGTTCCCTAAAATGAAAATTTTAAACATCAAGAGATAAGTGATACTTGATAATATGTATTATCAATATTTTTCCATATAATAATTTTAAAATAAACCTTTGATGATGGGAATGGGATATGTATAATAGCATGAAATAAAACCTAATATTTATATGATTCTGCGCATATAGCATATAGTTAGATAATAAATATAAATAGGAGGTGGAGGCGATGAAAAGGGTTGGATTTTGTACCTTTTTTTTATGTTTATTATTATGTACATTTATTATTTTTGGTCCATTCTATTTTATTGAAAATAGAGTGAGTAATCGTACTGATGATACAAAAGAAGAAGGATTTAAAGGGGTGATTACGCTTTGGGATTATCCTTATTTTGATATAAAAAGTGGGACCAGATATGGATGGATTTTAAGCAAAATCAAGGTATTTGAAAGAGAGAATCCTGGTGTATATATAGAACTAAAGCCATTAAATGTAAAAACTGGAATATTTGAATTAGAGACAGCGATTAAGACCCAAACTTATCCGGATATTGCACCTGTTGGCTCAGATTATTCTATTATTCATCAAAAGGTTTTAATGCCAATTGATGAATATTTAAATAAAAAGGAGCTAGCAGATTATAAAAAGCAAGCATTGGATGCTGTACAATTTGAAGGGAAAACATGGGGATTTCCATGGATGATGACAACCTATACCTTATTTTTGAATAAGGATCTATTCAATGAAAAAGGGGTAAGTTTTCCTAAGGATGGAGATTGGACTTACGATGAATTCGTAAAAAAAATGAAAAAGCTTACATATGATCAAGATAATGATGGAAAGATGGATGTCTATGGATTTAACTCTTTTATGGGTGTAAATGATTACAATACATGGGGAATTTTACTTTCAGATGGCGCGAAAATTTTTGATGAAAAGAATTTATCTTATGCATTTAATGATAAAAGAGCTATAAGTGGATTGAAAAAATTAGCAGATTTAAAACTTGTCCATAAAGTAACGCCTAATAATTTTGGAGAAAATTCAGAACAAGAAGCTTGGGAAAGTTTCTATAAAGAAAAGAAAGTAGCCGTCTATCCAACCGGAACATGGGCTGTGAATGCGCTGAATAAATTAAGAAATGAAGGAGCTGGATTTGAATTTACTGTTGCCAACTATCCAATAGGCGCTATGGGAAAATCTGTAGCCATCTGCAAAAATACATCAGCTTATGGGATTTTTAGGCAAGAGGACAAAAAAAAACTTGAGATGTGTGTGAAATTTTTAAAATTTGTTTCAGCGGAAGTGTATCAAAAAGAGTTAGACAGACTAGGGGTTTTCCCTGTGAAAAAGAGTGTGGGTGAAATTTATAAAAAAGATCCTATCATGTCTAACATTGAAAAAAATTTAGAAACGACACAAAATATTCCACAACATCCAAATTGGATAAAAATTGATGGGATTTTGCAGAGTCAGTTCAGGCAGGTTTTATTAGAAAATAAATCGCTTAAGGATGCATTAAAAGATGCAGAGAAGAAGATTAAGACTTATAATGAGGTTGTTAAAAAAATGGATAGGTAGTAGCCTTGTATTTCATGGAATGAATAGGTATACTTAAAACATAATAAAGATCAAGGGGTGTATACTATGGATACAATCAATGTTTATAATAGATTGGCAGAAAATATCAAGGTAGAACATATTCTAAAAGATGAACCTATGCATAAGCATACCTCTTTTAAAATAGGAGGACCTGTAGATATTATGGTACTTCCTAATTCGGTGAAAGAAGTACAGTATGCCATAAAGGTTTGTAAGGAATTCGATATAGATTATTATGTGATTGGCAATGGCAGTAATCTTTTAGTTTTAGACGGAGGGATTCGAGGGATCGTCATTAAGATTGCAGAGTATTTTAATGGGGTAGAGATAAAAGGAAATCGAGTGACTGCACAGGCAGGCATATTATTATCGAGTTTGGCTAATCGTATGATGAAAGAAGGGTTAAAAGGATTTGAATTTGCCAGTGGGATTCCAGGTACATTAGGTGGTGCTGTTACGATGAATGCAGGGGCTTATGGTGGAGAAATGAAAGATCTATTAGTAGGTGTCCATCTAATAGATGACCAAGGAGAAGTGATTTACTTAAAAGCTGAGGAATTAGAGTTAGGATATAGAAGTAGTGTTATCCAAAAAAAAGGATTTATTGTACTGAGTGCCGAAATGGAATTTGAAGAAGGAAATTGTGATGAAATAAAAGAAAAAATAAAAGATTTTACAAATAGAAGAACAACGAAGCAACCACTTCATTTACCGAGTGCAGGGAGTACATTTAAAAGACCCGTTGGATATTTTGCAGGAAAACTAATTGAGGATGCAGGGCTTAAAGGGGTTCGTGTAGGGGGTGCACAAGTATCACCACTACATTCTGGTTTTATTGTAAATGTAGATCATGCTACAGCAGCGGATGTCATTCACTTAATAAAGATGGTTCAAAAAACAGTTAGAGATCGGTTTGATGTAGTATTGCATTCAGAAGTGAAAGTTATTGGTGAAGCCAAATAAATTCTAGAGATGAATAAACTATTGATAGCATACTGCAACTAGGCAGTGTAATAAATTATAAGGAAGAAATGGAAGTGAAAAGCAGATGAAAATATTTGCAGATTATCATACCCATACGATCTATAGTCATGGGAAAGGAACAATACAAGATAATGTAGATGAAGCCATTAGAAAGGGATTAAGAGAGATTGCAATTTCTGATCATGGATATGGACACTTTTTATTTGGTATAAAAAGGGATGCTTTACCTAAAATGAGAAAAGAAATTGATTCAATCAATGCTCACACAGATAAAATCAACGTGAAGTTAGGCATGGAAGCAAATATTATTAGTATGGATGGGGCACTGGATATTGGAAAAGAAACTACGGACCAATTAGATATTGTTTTAGCAGGATATCATTTTGGGGCGATTCCTAATAATATAAGAGATTGTTTTAGAATGCATGGAAATAATTTTTTGGCAAGGCACTTTACATCAATAGATAGAAAAGCAAGAGTATTGAATACAGATGCAGTGGTCGCTGCTATCTACAACAATCCCATTGCTATCTTAACCCATCCAGGAGCAAAAGCAAATATTGATACAAAAGAGATCGCAAAGGCAGCAGCTGAAAGAGGTACAGCCCTTGAAATTAATAGCAGCCACGGCTTTTTAACAGTAGAATATATAGAGATTGCAATGAAAGAGGGCGCAAAATTTGTTATTAGCAGTGATGCCCATAGACCAGAAGATGTAGGGAATGTAAAAAAAGGTATAGAAAGAGCAATGCAGGCAGGACTTAGCATAGAGCAAATTATTAATGCAGAGGCATAAGGAAGGAGGGGTCACTATGAAATTTGTGATTATTACTGGATTGTCTGGTGCAGGAAAAAGCCAGGCAATGAAGAGTATGGAAGACATAGGATTTTATTGTGTAGATAATCTTCCTCCTGCACTCATTCCAAAGTTTACAGAACTGTGTTTTCATGCACAGGGAGAAATTGAAAAAATTGCTTTGGTGATTGATATACGAGGAAGACAATTTTTTGATGACTTATTTGCGAGTCTAGATAGTATAAAGAATCAAGGTGACGATTATGAAATTTTGTTTTTAGAGGCAAGTGATGAAGTACTCATCAAGCGTTTTAAGGAAACCAGGAGAATTCATCCATTAAGTCCTAAAGGCAGAATTTTAGAAGGCATTCATGCCGAAAGGGTTAGACTTGCAGAATTAAAGAAAAAAGCAAAATATATTGTAGATACTTCTAATTTGACTTCAGCACAATTGAAAGAAGAAGTTAAAAAAATATATATGGTGGGAGAAAAATCCCACAATCTAACGATTTTTATACAGTCCTTTGGATTTAAAAAGGGCATATTATTGGATGCAGACTTGGTATTTGATGTAAGATTTTTGCCAAACCCACATTATATTGAAGAATTAAGACCTTTCACAGGAAATGACAAGCAGGTGCGGGATTATGTGATGAAGTGGCCAGAGAGTACTGCCTTTGTAGAGAAGTTAAATGATATGATTGATTTTTTAATTCCGCTTTATATAAAAGAAGGAAAGAATCAGCTTGTTATTGGCATTGGGTGTACAGGAGGCAAGCACAGATCTGTAACGGTTGCAAATATATTATATGAGAGCTTGAGAAAGAAAAGACAACGTGTCATTATCAATCACAGAGATTCAGTAAGCAATACAGGGGAGTAGAGGGGGAATGAACCTGAAAGATTGGTTGAAGTCGTTTTTATGGAATCGTGATTTAAAATATATAATGGATAAAAAAATGGTTGAAAAACGGATTTTAAATAAGGGACCGAAAGTTGTCGTCATTGGTGGGGGAACAGGGTTATCTATTTTACTAAGAGGTTTAAAAAAATTCACATCCAATATTACAGCTATTGTCACAGTTGCCGATGATGGTGGGGGATCCGGTGTTTTAAGAGAAGATTTAGGGATGCTACCCCCGGGAGATATTAGAAACTGCATACTGGCACTAGCGAATACAGAACCTATCATGGAGAAATTAATGCAATATAGATTTGAAGAAGGACAATTGAAAGGACAAAGCTTTGGGAACTTATTTATTGCTGCAATGAATGGTATATCGGATAATTTTGAAGAAGCTATTCGAAAAATGAATGAGGTTTTAGCGGTTACAGGAAAAGTTTTGCCTGTGACCATAGAGGACATTACGCTTTATGCAAAGCTAAAGAATGGAAAAGTTATAAAGGGAGAGTCGCAAATTCCTATCAAGGTAAAAGAGATGGAAAGTGAAATTGACAAGGTTTTTATTAAGCCAGATGGGGTAATACCATTAGATGAATCTATAGAAGCAATTTTAAATGCAGATGTGATTATTCTAGGACCAGGAAGTTTATATACAAGTGTTATCCCTAATTTGTTAATCGATGATGTGAGCAAGGCGCTAAGAAAAAGCGTAGCCCCTAAAGTGTATGCAGCCAATGTGATGACACAGCCAGGAGAAACGGATGGGTATGGGGTATTAAAGCATGTGGAGGCAATTATTGCTCATTTGAAGTGCCAGATGATTGACTATGTTTTTGTAAACAATGAAGAAATTCCTTTAGCAGTATTAAAAAAATATGTGATGGATGGGGCAAAGCCGATAACCATTTCAAAAGAAGAACGTAGTCTATTATATAAAAAGGATATAAAAGTCATAGAAGGGTCTTTTGTAGATATAAAAAAAGATTATATAAGACATGATGCGGATAAATTATCTGAAATGATCATAAAGTTAGTTTTAAAAAGAAATTAAATAAATCTTTTTTGTAGGTAGGTAGGGGTGAATTTATGAGAAAAGAGATCAGTTCTGGGGGGGTAGTTGTTTTTGGAAATGCGATATTATTGCTTCGTAAATATAATGGAGATTGGGTATTGCCAAAAGGGAAAGTAAAAGAAGATGAAACCATAAGAATGGCTGCCATACGAGAAGTCTATGAAGAAGGAAGAATAAAAGCTGAAATTATTAAGTATATTGGAGAAATCAATTATTCGTTTAAAAATTATTGGAAAGATTATGAAATGGTGCATAAAACAGTCCATTGGTACTTAATGAAAACAAAGAATATGAATTGTACGCCTCTAAAAGAAGAGGGGTTTGTGGAAGCCCGATTCGTACACCTCAATCGTGCTTCTGAAATTACAAAATATGATGATGAAAGAGAAATTATACAAAAGGCAATCAAAGAAATTAAAAAAGAACTTTAACAACAATGATACTTTGAGTGTTGTTTATAAAAATTCCATAATCTTTATTGGATAAAATACTTATAAAATTTTACAAATTTGTGATATAATACTTTAAATATACTTGGTTGTAAGAAATATAATAAATTTGCTAGGAACATTTGGTTTCTGGAAGTAGGTGGGAACATGACGTTTTCTATGAAAACAAAAAATGAGTTAGCAAGAGTAATTTCAGAGAAGCAATGTTGTCAGCTAGCAGAGCTGTCAGCACTCATTCGGATGAGTGGAACGATACAACTTATAGGTTATAAAAAAGTGAATGTGAAAATTGTAACAGAGAATGCAGCTATTGCAAGAAAAGTATTCACATTATTGAAAAAACGATTTGGGATTCACACCGAATTAAGAGTAAGAAAAAATAAGTTATTAAAAAAGAACAATCATTATGTCATTTTTGTGAGCAGTGATATGGGAGCAAACGATATCCTACAAGCAGTAGGAATTTTACGAATAAATCAGGATCAACTCTCTATAGATTATGATCTACCCAAAGAACTAGTCAAGGAGAAATGTTGTAAACGATCATATCTAAGAGGCGCTTTGTTAGGAGCCGGCTCTGTGAGTGATCCTGAAAAAACATATCATTTAGAATTTGTAACAAGTAGTGAAGAACATAGCGAAGGCTTGAAAAATTTGATTAATGATTTTGAATTGGGTGCGAAGATTGTAAAGCGTAAAAACAGCTTTGTTGTATATCTTAAGGAAGGGGATCGTATTGTAGATCTTCTTAATATAATGGGTGCCCATTCAGCTTTATTAAATCTTGAGAATATAAGGATTGTAAAGCAAGTAAGAAATAATGTAAATAGAATCGTAAATTGTGAAACGGCTAATTTAAGTAAAATTGTAAATGCTTCTGTAAGACAGATTGACAACATAGAATATATTCAAAAGCATGTGGGATTTAAAATACTTCCTGATAATCTTCGCCAAATTGCAGAATTAAGGCTAGATTATAAGGAAGCAAGTTTAAAGGAACTAGGACAAATGCTAAATCCACCTGTCGGAAAGTCTGGAGTGAATCATAGATTAAGGAAAGTTGAAAAGATTGCTGAAAAATTAAAAGAGAGTAGTCACGGAAACTAATGTATAAAATTTAATTTTTATGCAATACATTAAAAATCCATAAATTTTATCATTAGAGCTCATTTTTATATAAAA
>NZ_SLWV01000023.1 GCF_004345705.1 Marinisporobacter balticus | reverse complement strand
TCCCCTCATAGATTATGTTTACATAATATCATCAAAGAGGCGGAATATTTGATTGTAATTTTTCCCAGTGTTAAATCATTAATACGTTATATATAATATCAAAATAATATTCTAAAACTTTATAAAAATAATAAAAAGCAGTTTCTTTAGTTGAATTAATTCCTTCATTATAGTAAATAATAGGTTCAATATGTTTGCTTTCTACAATTTGTCCTGCAAATTTTTGCTTATAGTTAATATTGTGCTCCATATAATCATTATTACTACTTCCAAAAATAAAAACTTGAGGGTAATAAATATTTAAAATAAACAAAGCTTGCTGTAAATACTTTTCAACTTCTTCAAGTTTTAATTTTGATTTATCATTTTTCCTTAAAGAAATTGTTATATCGTTATCCCACTCAATTCTAAATGTTGTTAACGGTTTAATACCTTGGAATATTAACCTATAAATATCACTTGGATATGCTATATTAATTTCAACATTTTCTATTTGAAAATTACATATTAACTCTTCTATGCTAACATTTACTGTTGGCTGTATACTAAACTCAGCGTAATTATCTTTATAGAAGCCCTCGATATATCTATCTTTAAAAGAGTTTAGTTTATAATTCCATAATTTCAATTTCTTATTATTATACGAATATAATCCTTCATAAGATAAGTAACCAAATAAGCTCTCAATTAAACCCATTTTGTTAATTACCCCCTTACTCTGGATAGCCGATTTAATATCTCCAAATCTGTTTTCTTCATCTATCAAATAAAAGATATCTTCCCAATACAAGTTCATGTGCACTCTGGTTTTTGAGCAACCTAATCTAATTTTATTTTCATCAGTAGAATTCATATCTAAATATATTGATGACTTACTAAAATATTCTTTCAAATCTTTTATTATATTTTCTATCATTCATTTCACCTTCTATCGAATTTTCTATTAAAGCCCATTCATTTAATCAAACATAAGTGATTATTACTTAATTATACCAAATCTAAAATAGCCTTTCCATTCTTTAAAATTATTCTTACCTTAACCTATAAATCAAAATTAAAATATATCATAGTTATACGCCCATTGAAACAACTTAGTTTCACCATTATTTTGCATTGTATTATTTTGAATTTTATAGTAGAATAACACAGTATCGCATTCAAAGCTATCCTTACAAAATTAGATGGGAGGGTACTTAAAATGAAATCTTACATTTATTTTAGGTTGATTGCAATGACTATTCGCTTGTGTTCACTACAGATTGATTATGTTATTTTAATCATCTTCATACTTTAAGTATTGAAGAAGGGATAAATTCCCTTCCTACAATAAATGAAAAATAAAATTAGAAGAGGAAATATAATTGGTATATTCCCTCTTCTAGTTTTTTTGCTTTTCTTACCTGTGATTATATTAAACACTATTTCATCACCAACCCATCCACGACTTCCTTTTGACGTCCTAACGACAACCACAACCAACCTTTTTTAGAAACTAATCGCAACTACCTAAAAATCCCCCCACAAAACAAAAAACCTCACCTTCCTTAAAAAACCAAGGAAAATGAGGTTTAAATTTGGTGCACCCGAGAGGAATCGAACCTCCGACGCACGGTTTAGGAAACCGACGCTCTATCCGCTGAGCTACGGGTGCAAATATCATTAATATGATAATCTTATTTTCTGATTTTGTCAAGTATCTACTACAATATACTAATTCATTCCATTTCTATTTCTTTAAAAAAGAAATAGTTTCTAAGTACAAATCTTAAAGTATTTTTTACTACAGCACCTTTGTACACATATACAGTGATTCCATCTACTTCGAATTTATTATATTGATTTGGAGTCTCCGACTACATCAGCCTTACCTTTTTTGATGATCCCTTAATTTTCATATATAAAAAAATTATGCTTATAATATACTAGAAAAAACACTCGCAACAACTTTCCAAAATTTAGTGATCAACACCCAAAAAGGAATTTTCTTTACATCTCGATCACTGATTAAATCTACTTGTATTATCTTTTCATTATATAATGTAATATTTAATTCCCCAAGTTTTTGTCCCTTGTCAATAGGATAAGGCATTGTATCTAATAAAGAAACTACTCTACCTTTCTCGATTTCTTCTTTTAAGCCAAATGCCCAAAGATCTTTTTTTGCCAAAAGTTGAATCGGCAGTTTCTTCGCGCCCCATAAATTTATTTCTTGAACCATTTCTTTTGACTTTACAATTTTTTGATTCGCAAAGTTCATTGCCCCATACTCTAATAATTTTTTACTTTCTTTAACCCGACTCCATTCACTTTCTGTCCCAAGTACAACACTGATTAATCGAAAGTCTTGTTCATTCTCATTTTTCTTTTTCACAAGCATCGTAGATGCTAAACACCATCCCGCTTCGTCTGTATATCCTGTTTTTAATCCGTCTACTTCTGGAATTATTTTGAGTAATCCATTTGTATTTTGCTTATAAAAGTTTCTTTCTGGATTTTCATAAAATTCTTGGTCTGTAAGTACCAATAGTTCTTCTTTATAATGATTGATTAAATATTTCGCAAGGATCGCGATATCATGCGCTGACATTTCATTTCCTACTTCTTTTTCTGGCATGCCATTTGGATTTACAAAATGCGTATTATTCATACCCAATGCTTTTGCGCTTTCATTCATCATTTTTACGAAATTCCCTTCATCTCCACCCACATACTCTGCAATCGCCATCGCTGCATCATTTGCTGAAACAATCATCATGACTTTTACAAGTTCTCCCAGTTTTATGGTTTCCCCTTGTTTTAGTTTATAGCTAACTCCCCTCTCATTGACTGCTTTCTCACTTATGAATACGTCATCATCCATCGAAACCTTTCCTATAGCTTCCATAGTAACAAGATATGTCATTAGTTTTGTAATACTCGCAGGTGGAAATTTTTTCTTTATACTCTTACAAAATAGAATTTCTCCAGATTTTTCTTCCATTAATAGTACAGCATTTGCGTTGATCGCTACTTCATCTTGTGCAAAAGAAAATGAAAAATTCAATATAAAAATAAATACGGTTATAATTGTTATAATCTTTTTCAATTTTGTCCCCCCCATTATGTCTACTTATATTCCTATATTATAGGAATGCCGAAAATAAAACCACAGGGCATTTTTCCTGTGGCTTTGTTCCTTATTGTGCCAATAACCATTTATTAAAAAATCCATCTAAATTTTCACCTGTAACTTCTTCACAAACTTTCTTAAAATCCTTTGTTGTAGCATTTTTGAATTTATAGGTATTAAAGTAGTTTTGCATAATCTCATAAAACTTTTCTTCGCCATATGTTTCGTAGATTGCATGAATAAACATAGCCCCTTTATTATAAACCAAAGTCCCATAATCCTCCCAACCTTCAAACTGGTTCAGTGGCCTTAAAATCTTCTCATTCTCTATGCGGGGTGCTGCCTTCACATATGCTTCTTTATGCATATATTTATAATATTTGTCAGCTAATTCTTTCCCTTTTATTTCTCTTTCATAGATAACTTCTGAATAAGAAGTTAAGCTCTCATCTAACCAAGCTTCATCAATCTCATTATTTCCAACAACACCATACCACCACTGATGCCCTGTTTCATGAACAATAACAACCTCTAAGTAATCTTTCCATGCATCACTATATGCATCTTTCATAATAAAGACAATTCCTGGATATTCCATACCACTTGGGAAGTTTGTTTGTACAACAGAATACTGCGCATAAGGATATTTTCCATATACACGATTAAAAGTTTTTATTGCGTTTTCTGCTGATGCTGTAGCGATATCCATAATCTCACTTGTTAATTGTTGCTCCTTTATAAAATACATTTTTAGTGTAGTGCCTTCCACATCTTTTTCTACTAGTTCGAAATCTTTGCTAATTACCCAAGCGAAATCTCTCATTTGTTTTGCTTCTATATCTAAAAACCTGCTTCCATTTACTACTTCATCTTTCATAACATTCCCTGAAGATGCAATCATATAATCTTTTGGTGTTTCTATATGCACATTATAATTACTTACATCACTATAAAATGGATCTCCTAATGCATAATATGGATCTAAGTTCCATCCTGTTTCATCATATACCGCCGCAATCGGATACCAATTTCCAAGATTAAAAGTATCCTCCCCATATCCAAATCGCTCCTGAGCAGGCGGAATTTTTACTGTATAGGTCATCTCTATTAAAACGCGCTCTTCAGGCTTGATTGCTTTCGGTAATACTACTTTGAGAATAGTTTCTCCTTTTCCTTCCAGATGATAACTCATGGTTTTTCCATTAACTGCTACCTTTTGTACATCTATAGCTCCTGGTTGAAATCCTTCTGGATAAGCACGTTTAAAATCATCCATCAAAAATGGTGTGGTTTCTTTTTTGCGAAAGCTATTTGGATACAAGTGAAAATATACCTCTGCCAAAGAAACATTCTCTTTGTTCATATAGTCTATCTTTTGTATTCCCTTAATGGTTGCATCTTCTGGATAAAAGACAAGATTCATATCATAGTTGTCAATTCTTTGAAGATTCATTACATTTACATCTTCTACGATTGGTGCAGTTTTTTTTGATTCTTCTATCTCTTTTTCTTTACACCCTGTAAGCAGAAATATGATTATGAATAAAATAATACTTATCTTTTTTCTCATTTTACTCCTCCTAAAAATACTTTAGAGATAACAAATATCATCGTTAAAATAACAGAAAATATTAAAGCATTTATTTTTTATTGCCACTTATTACTATTATACTTGATTTTTAGGTTCTCTTAAATAGATTATTCATCCAGACAGTTTCCTATTCTATTTTTATATACAAATACATTTGTTCGCTTGGTATTTTATAAAATTTTAATGTTTGTATAAAAAAAAGTTTGCTTTAAAGATTAAAAAATAAAAGCCACTGTTGGCTTTTATTCTCTATAATTTTACGTATTTTGCACTTAATACATTTTCTTTTTTCATTACTTTCTCTAAGCTCTTATTTGATACGGCATCATCGATTGTCAGTACCATCAATGCTTTTTCTCCTATTGCATTTCTTCCTACTTGCATGGTTGCAACGTTAATCTTTTCTTCTCCTAGTACCATACCAATATGTCCAATTACCCCTGGAACGTCCATATTTTTTATAAACAACATATGCTTGCTTGGATTTACATCTACTTCATATCCTTCAATATTCATCAATCGGCCTTCCCTTTTGGACGATAAGTTTCCTCCAATCTTAAAAGTTCCTTCTTTGGTTTTAATCTTAATTTCAATATAGTCCGTATATCCATCATAATTTTCTTTCATTTTTCTTTGTTCTACACCCATTCCTCTTTGTTCCGCCAAAATCATAGCATTAATATAGTTTACCTTGTCTTCTACTACAGGCTCTAACAAGCCCTTTACAAATGCAATCGTACTCATTTCTGTATCTTGCTTGCCAATACTTCCCCAATATTCAATACTTACATGCTCAATTGGGTTTTGATACAGTTGATAATAAATCTTACCTAGTTTCTCCATTAATTCAATATAAGGTTTCATTGCTGCTAATTCATCTCTATGCATGGTTGGTAAATTTACTGCATTGGGTACGATCTCTCCATTTAAAGCATTGATCACTTGCTCTGATGCAGTAACCCCTACGTTTATTTGGGCTTCGATTGTGCTTGCACCAATATGTGGTGTTACAATAACATTGTCTAATTCAAATAAAGGGTTATTAATACTTGGTTCTTCTTCATGTACGTCTAGTCCAGCACTAGCAATCTTTCCACTTTGAATCCCTTTTAATAATGCTTTCTCGTTAATAATTCCGCCTCTAGCATCATTCACAAGTCTTATCCCTGGCTTCATCCATGCAATCTCTTTTTCTCCAATCATGCCATAAGTTTCTTTTGTCTTTGGTGTATGTACCGTAATGAAGTCAGATTCCTCTATTAACTCTTTTAAAGTACTTTTTTTCTCCACATTGAATCGCTTAAATCTTTCATCAGATATATATGGATCATAAGCGATAACCTTCATTCCAAAGGCATTCATTCTTGTAGCAACGAGTGACCCTATTCTACCAAGTCCAATAATCCCTAAAGTTTTGTTGTAAAGCTCTACCCCTTTAAATCTATTTCTCTCCCATTTTCCTGATTTAATATACCCATTTGCCTGAGGGATATTTCTTGATTGTGCCATCAATAATCCTATTGCAAGTTCTGCTGCAGACATCGTATTGCTGTCTGGTGTATTGGCTACAATTATTCCTCTCTTTGTTGCTTCTGGTAGATCTATATTATCTGTACCATTTCCTGCTCTTCCTACTACCTTTAGTTTTTCTGCAAAAGAAATTAATTCTTTATTCACTTTTGTTGCACTTCTAACAATAATCGCATCATATTCATGGATTCTTTTTAATAATTCTTCTCTTGAAATATCAAGACATACATCTACATCTAAATGTTTTTGTAGTAGCTTAATTCCTTCTTCATCAATTCTTTCAGTTATAATGACTTTTTTTCTCTTTCCCATTTTTAATCTCTCCTGTTCTTTATTGCGGAATTATTGTTAATATTCTGTTTATTTTTCTTGTTCTTCTAACGCTTTTTGTATCCATCTTCTATGCATAAAAATAAAAAATCCCCATCCTTGATTCAACTCAAGGACGAGGATATAGATCCACGTGGTACCACCTTTTTTTACTGCATATGCAGTCTCTTACTTGATAACGGAATTTCTCCGGCATAGGTTTTTACCCCTACACAGCTTTCGGTCGGATTCAATAACCTTCGCTATCGATTTTCACCAACCATCGACTCTCTAAAAGCAAAGTATTATTTACTACTACCGTTCATCGCTTTTTGATATGAACCATTTTATGAAACAAAGTATTTTTACTTATTATATTACTTATCTCTTATAAAAGCAACCTCTAAAATATTATTTTTATTCTAAATATTGAGCGAGTGTCTTATGCTCGATCTCCTCATTATTCTTTCTAATCTCAATGGCTACTTTGAATATTCTTGCTGTATCGATGCATGTAAATATAGGCAGTCGATATTCAGTCATTTTTCTTCTAATTCTAAATCCTAAGCTATATTCATTGTTTCCTCTTGTAGGTGTATTAATCATCATATTTATGGTTCCATCTGCAATGCGTTTATCCACCTCAAACAAAGGAATTGTTTCACAAGAAACATTATGTTTATTTAAGAAATTTGCAGTCCCTACAGAACCATATAGTTTAAATCCTAAATCTACATAATCCCTTATGATCTCCAATCCTTCTTCTTTATCTACAGCTTTTAAGGAAACATATATTGCGCCTTCTGTAGGAATTTTAATTCCTGAAGCACTAAATCCTTTATAGATTGCTTTATTTAAATCTCTATCAATGCCTAATACTTCTCCAGTAGATTTCATTTCTGGTCCTAGATGCATATCCACATCGGCAAGCTTCTCACCTGAAAACACTGGAACTTTTACAGCGTATAAATTTTTCTTTTCCATAAGTCCTATTCCATAATCACTATCTTTTAGTTTTTTTCCAAGCATTGCATCTACTGCTAATTTTACCATTGGCACCCCTGTTACTTTGCTTAATATTGGAACCGTTCTTGATGCTCTCGGATTTACTTCGATCACATATATATCTTTTCCATCAAATACATATTGAATATTTACAAGACCAATAATGTCGAGTCCTTTTGCAATCTTTTTTGTATACGCTACTAACTTGTCTATTGTATCTTGATTTAAGGTTATGTGTGGATATATTGTAATACTATCTCCAGAGTGCACCCCTGTTCTTTCTACATGCTCCATAATACCTGGAATTAATATATCTTCTCCATCTCCTATAGCATCTACTTCTATTTCAATTCCTTTTACATATTTATCAATGAGGATTGGATATTTTTTTGATAAATTCACAGCCTCTTGCATATATCGTTTTAATCCTTCTAAATCATAAACCACCTGCATCGCACGTCCACCGATCACATATGAAGGTCTAACAACTACTGGATACCCTAATATCTCTACTGTTTCTAACGCTTCCTCCATACTTGTAACCGCTTTTCCTGTTGGACTAGGAATCTCTATTTTTTCTAAAAAGTTTCTAAATTTATCTCGATCTTCTGCCATATCCATTGACTGATAAGACGTTCCTAATATATTTACGCCTCTTTCAAAGAGCTTTGGTGCTAGATTTACAGAAGTCTGTCCTCCTAATTGGAGAATCACACCCTCTGGTTTTTCGTTGTTAACTACATTCATTACATCATCTATATATAATGATTCAAAATAAAGTTTGTCTGCCGTATCAAAATCCGTACTTACTGTTTCTGGATTGTTATTCATCATAATAGATTCATACCCTGCTTCTTTGATCGCCCATACCCCATGAACACAAGAATAATCAAATTCTATCCCTTGCCCAATTCGGATAGGTCCTGAACCAATCACCAATACTTTCTTTTTATCTGATATAATATTTTCATCTTCCTCTTCATAGCAAGAATAGTAATAAGGCGTTTGTGCGTCAAATTCACCACTACAAGTATCAACCATTTTATATACAGGATGAATATCATATTCTTTACGCATTTTTTGAAGTTTCTCATATTGAATTTCTGTTAAATCACTGATTTCTTTATCTGTAAAACCCATTGCTTCTGCTTCATAAAGTAATTTTTCATCCATTTTTTCTTTTTGCAATCTATTTTCCATATTTATAATATTATTTAAACCATTTAAAAACCACGGATCGATTTGCGTCATTTCATGTAGCTCAGAAACAGTTCTCCCTCTTCTTAAAGCCTCCGCTAGCGCAAATATTCTCTCATCATCACATTTTTTTATTTTATTATTTAACGCTTCTGTATTCATATCCATAATAGAAAACATTCTAAGTCCTGTAAATTTAGACTCTAGGCAAATGAGTGCCTTTAAAATTGCACTTTCAAAGCTTCTGCTAATGGCCATGACTTCTCCTGTTGCTTTCATCTGGGTTCCAAGCGTTCTTTCGGCCTTATTGAATTTATCAAAAGGCCATTTTGGAAATTTTACGACAATATAATCTAGTGATGGTTCAAAACAAGCACTAGAATTCTTTGTTACATAGTTTTTTAGTTCATCTAAACTAAAGCCGATTGCAATTTTTGCACCTATTTTTGCAATTGGATATCCTGCTGCTTTTGACGCAAGTGCACTCGATCTACTTACCCTTGGATTTACTTCTATGACAATATAATTATTACTTTTTGGATCTAGGGCAAACTGTATGTTGCATCCACCTTCAATCTTTAAGCTTCTTATAATTTTGATGGATGATTGTCTTAGCATCTGATATTCTTTATCCCTTAGTGTTTGAGAAGGGGCAACAACAATACTATCTCCTGTATGCACGCCTACAGGGTCCATATTTTCCATATTACATATAATAATACAATTGTCCTTTTTATCTCTTATTACTTCATATTCAATTTCCTTCCATCCTGCTACACTTTGTTCTAGCAATATCTGTCCAATGGGGCTATTCTCTATTCCTCTTTGACAAATTTCAATGAGTTGATCATAATTGGAAGCAATACCCCCTCCTGTTCCTCCTAATGTATAGGCAGGTCTGATAATCACAGGATATCCATGGTTTTCAACAAATGCTTCACATTCTTCTAGCTTTGTTGCAATAATGCTCATAGGAATCGGCTCATCAATCTCTATCATGAGTTTTTTAAATTCTTCTCTATCCTCTGCTTTTTTTATAGTTTCACTGTTGGTTCCTAGTAATTTCACGCCATATTTGTCAAGTATGCCCATTTCACTTAACTTCATAGCTAAATTAAGCCCTGTTTGACCTCCAAAGCCTGGTAAAATTCCATCCGGTTTTTCTTGGGCTATAATCTTTTCTACGCTTTCTACATTTAAAGGCTCTATATATACCTTATCTGCTACGTTTGTATCGGTCATAATCGTAGCTGGATTGCTGTTGACAAGAATCGTTTCAATTCCTTCTTCTTTTATTGCTTTACACGCTTGTGTTCCTGAATAATCGAATTCTGCTGCTTGTCCAATGATAATAGGCCCCGATCCTATTATCATTACCTTTTTTAATGTTTGATCTATAGGCATTTGTCACCCTCCTTTAAATGATCTATGAATTTATCAAATAGATACGTAGAATCTGTTGGTCCTGGTGCACCTTCTGGGTGGTACTGTACTGAAAAAACCGGAAGTTCTTTATGTCTCATTCCTTCTACTGTATTATCATTTAAATTAATATGTGTAATCTCCATTCCATTTTCTTCTACGCTCTTTCGATCTACTGCATAGCCATGGTTTTGAGAAGTAATATAGGCTTTATCTCTTGTGATATCATAAACACCGTGATTTCCACCTCTGTGTCCATACTTCATTTTGTAAGTATCCCCCCCTACTGCTAATGACAGTACTTGATGTCCCATACATATGCCGAAAGTAGGAATTTTTTTGATAATTTTCTTTATTGTTTCGATCGCTTCTGTCGCTGCTTTAGGATTTCCAGGTCCATTACTAAGAAGTACACCATCAGGGCTACTATTCATGATTTCTTCATAACTTGTATCGTAAGGAAATACAGTAATATCACAATTTCTATATTTTAAATTGTTTAATATATTTTGCTTTATGCCAAAATCTAACACAGCAATTTTAGGTCCTTTCCCTTCTATATGAAAAACTTCTTTTGTTCCAACAATCTTCATCCAATCTTCTTTTAACTTTTTTTCTTTTAAAATTTCATCTAATTGTTCCATAGATAAATCTTCGTTGGATATAATACACTTTAGTGCCCCTTCATTTCTAATTCTTTTAGTGATACTTCGTGTATCCACATCACAAATCCCTACAATCCCCATTTTTTGAAGCATTTCTTCTAATGTGTACTCACTCATATAATTAGAAGGATTTTGATCAATCGATTTTGTCACAAGGCCTTTTGCATATATTTTAGAAGATTCACTTTCCGAACTATTAATCCCGTAATTTCCTATTAATGGATAAGTCATAGTGATAATTTGTCCTGCATAAGATGGATCTGTTAATATTTCCTGATACCCTGTAATAGAAGTATTAAATACCAGTTCCCCTACAGAGGTTCCTTTTTTTCCAAACCCTTTTCCTTTATACACTGTTCCATCTTCTAGATACAATATTCCATTCATTTTGCATCCCTCCATCAGTTTTATATATTCATTCATCAATTATCATAATTTATACGCAACAATTTTATTTATAATTATACATAACATTATATAATTATTCAATCAGTTTTAAATTTTTTTCTTCTTTTATATTTGATTTTTATAAACCGATTTATTTTTAAATACATTCTTATTTCTCATAATCCTAACTACTATTTTGATTACATACACATTTACAAATCACGTTATTTATTGTCCTACTAAATTAATATCTATACTTTGCGCAACTATTCATATATATATGCTTTTGTTCATAACTATTTTTTTTATTAAAAAAACCTTTTGCTAGAGGCAAAAGGCATATTTTTACATACACAAATATCAGATATTATCACGAATCATGTGTATCTTCTTTATCACATCCTTTTCAGCCTCTCTGGACCGATTTAAAGGTACTATATTCTATTTTCATTATATAGTACCATATTTTCGAACGAATTGTCAATCATTCTTTTTTTTCCATTTTGTCTATACTTCCTTTAACGCATCTTGTAATATCGTTATACATTGATCGATCTCTTCGTTTTTTACATTTAATGGTGGCAATATCCTTACAACATCTTTCCCTGCACCTACTAGAAGTAGTCCTTTTTCAAAACACTTCCCTACAATCATTTTCGGATCTATGTTTACTTTAATTCCAAGTATAAGTCCCATACCTTGGATACTTTCTATGACAGGATATTTATTTTGTAAGATTTTTAGCTTCTCGACAAAATATTTACTCTTCTCATTAACACCATGAATAATTCCGTTATCTACCAACTCTTCTAAAACGGCGAGTGATACTGCACAAGCCAAAGGACTTCCTCCAAATGTACATCCATGATCTCCTGGTACAAAAGCACTTGCTGATTTTTCATTTGCAAGGGTTGCCCCTATTGGAAAACCTCCACCTAGTCCTTTCGCCATACAAATTATATCTGGAATTACTCCAAAGCTTTGATAAGCAAATAACGTACCTACTCTTCCAATCCCACACTGAACTTCATCAAATATTAATAATGCATCAAATTTATCACATAACCCTCGTGCTTCTTGCAAAAATGCTTTTGTTGCTTTTATGATTCCGCCTTCTCCTTGAATTGGCTCGACAATCACAGCACAAGTGTTTTCATTTATATTTTTCTCCAAAGCAGCTATATCATCAAACTCTATACTTTTTACCCCTTCCATTAAAGGCATAAAATCTTTTTGATACTTCTCTTGTCCTGTTACTGCTAAGGCACCCAAAGTTCTTCCATGAAATGCATTTTTCATATAGATGATTTCATTCTTGCTATTATTTTTTATTCTTCCATATTTTCTAGCTAATTTTAGTCCTGTTTCTACTGCTTCTGTTCCACTATTGCAAAAAAATACTTGCTCATGGTCACTATTTTGGGCTAATTTTTTTGCCAAATCTAATTGCTGTTTATTCCAGTATAAATTAGAAACATGTATTAATGTTTTACTTTGTGCTTCCAATGCGGCTACCATAGCTGGATGACTATGTCCCAAACAGTTTACTGCAACTCCGGAGACAAAATCAATATATTCTTTTCCATCAGTGTCATATACTTTACTTCCAATTCCTTTTTCAAAGGTTACATCAAATCTTCCATAGGTATTCATTATATTATGCTTGCTCATTTTTTTCTCCTCCTTTTATCATTGTTCCCATTCCTTCATTTGTGAATATCTCAAGGAGCAAACTATGCTCCTTTCTACCATCAATGAGATGTACATTTTTAGTTCCCCTTTCTATGGCTTCTATACAGCACTCCATTTTAGGAATCATCCCCCCGAGAATGACTTCTTCCTTGATACATTTTTTTATTTCTTCTACTTCGATACTTGAAATAAAACTTGACGTATCTTTAATGTCTCTATATAGTCCTTCCACATCTGTTAATAATATAAGTTTTTCTGCGTTCAAAACTGCACTTATAGCTGAAGCAACATAATCTGCATTAATATTATAAATATTTCCTTCCTGATCACATCCAATAGGCGATATGACTGGCAAATATCCATTCTGAAGCAAATCGTCCAATAGCTTCGTATTCACAGATACAACTTCTCCTACATACCCTATATCTATTTTTTCTTTTTCTTCATAGATATATTTTTTCTTTGCAGCAATAAGCTGATTATCTCTTCCACTAATTCCTACAGCATCAATTCCATGCTTGCACAAATCAGAAGTGATTCCCTTATTAACTTTTCCCGAAAGCACCATTTCTACAACTTCCATAACACTTTCATCTGTCACTCTTAATCCCTTTACAAATGTTGTTTCTATATCTAATTTATTTAACCAATTTGAAATATTTGGCCCACCTCCATGAACAATCACAACATGAATCCCTACAAGTTTCAAAAGTACTACATCTTCTATCAATGCTTTTTTAGCATCCATATTTTTCATAATGCTTCCACCATATTTAATCACAAAAGTTTTTCCTCTAAATTTTTTAATATAAGGTAGCGCTTCTATCAATATGGCTATTTTCTGATGATCCATCTTATATTAACCCCTTTCTGAATATGCGTTTTAAATAATTATACTAGCATTCGAATAATTATTCAATATTTTTATTTATTTTAGTTGTATATTTATTTATTTTATTGTATAATTAATTAAATTATTCTTAGGAGGTACCCTTATGATAAAAGCAGGAATCATAGGTTCAACAGGTTACGCCGGACAACAATTAGTTTGGTTACTAAAAAGACATAAAGAAGTAGAAATTATTTTTCTATCCTCTCATAGTTATACAAATTTAACTTTTTCTGACGTTTATCCTCAATATGATCGTTTTATAGAAGATCTATGCATAGATATCCATACAGCCGAGAACAAATTCTCTCTTATTGATGTACTCTTTATTGCGCTACCTCATGGTAAATCTTTTGACATAACAAAAAAAGCCCTTAATCTTGGTGTAAAGGTCATTGATCTAGGCGCAGATTTTCGATTAAAAAGTACAGAGGCTTATGAAAATTGGTATGGCCTTACCCATGGGTGTAGTGATTTGTTAGCTGCTTCCATATACGGTTTGCCAGAACTATATAGAGAGAATATAAAAGAATCCAATTTAATCGCGAATCCAGGCTGCTATCCTACAGCAAGCATATTAGCACTAGCTCCTTTATTAAAAGAAAAATTGATTGATCCTAATTCTATTATTATTGATGCGAAATCAGGTGTATCAGGAGCAGGTAGAAAAGAAAATATCCAAACCCTCTTTGCAGAATGTAATGAATCTATAAAAGCTTATGCGGTAGGGAGTCATCGCCATACACCAGAAATCGAACAAGAAGTTTCAAATATCTATGGAGAAAATATCTATTTGTCTTTTACCCCGCATCTAATTCCTATGAATAGAGGAATCCTTGCAACATGTTATGGGAATTTAAAAGAAAAGATCACGCAAGAAAGTTTAAACAAAATCTATGAAGATTTTTATAGAGATGATTATTTCGTAAGAATGAGAAAAAACTTTCCTGAAACAAGATGGGTAAAAGGAACAAATCTCTGTGATCTACATGTATGTGTAGACGAACGAGTGGGAAGAGTAATTGTAGTATCTGCCATAGATAATCTAATGAAAGGTGCAGCAGGGCAAGCTATTCAAAATATGAATATTCTATTTAACATAAATGAAACGCACGGTTTAGAACTAATGGCAATGGCACCATAAATTAAAAATGTAAAAGAAAGGATGATTCCATTGAAAATTTTAGAAAACAAGACAATCTCAGATGTCCCAGGTTTTAAAGCTGTCGGCATACACAGTGGCGTGAAAAAAAACGGTAATAATGATTTGTGTGTTATTTACAGTGAAAAACCAGCTGTAGCAGCTGCTGTATTTACTAAAAATAAAGTAAAGGCCGCTCCTGTATTAGTGAGTATGGAACATATAAAATCAGAAAATATACAAGCGATTGTAGCAAACAGCGGAAACGCCAATGCTTGTACGGGATCAAAGGGCTTTGACAACGCAGTAACGATGACAAATATAACCGCAGAAGCATTAGGTTTATCCGCTAAAGAAGTAATGGTAGCCTCTACAGGAATTATCGGTTTTCCTATGCCAATAGATAAAATTACCTCAGGCATAGAAACAGCTTGCAAACAACTGTCAAAGATAGGTGGAGAATCTGCCGCAAAAGCCATTGCAACTACGGATACTTTCACAAAAAAGATAACGGTTGAAATTACAATAGAAGACAAACCTATATATATTAGTGGCATTGCCAAAGGCTCTGGCATGATTCATCCAAATATGGGTACGATGCTTAGCTTTATTACAACAAATATTAATATTTCAAAATCTTTATTGCAATTCGTCTTAAAGAGTAGTATCGAAAATACCTATAATATGGTTTCTGTAGACGGAGACACAAGCACAAATGATACGGTGATCGTGATGGCAAATGGGCAGGCAGAAAATACTTTCCTTTATGCGATGAATGGTCATTATATGCAGTTTAAAGAAGCCCTTGATTTTGTGAATAAAGAACTTGCAAAAATGATTGCAAAAGACGGAGAAGGTGCAACAAAGCTAATAGAAACCGATGTCATTCATGCAAAAACAATAGCAGATGCAAAACTCTGTGCAAAATCTGTGATTGGTTCGAGTTTAGTAAAATCTGCATTGTTTGGTAGTGATGCAAACTGGGGAAGAATATTGTGTGCCATTGGTTACGCTGATGGAAATTTCATGCCTGAAAAGGTTGATATCTCTTTTAAAAATGATGTAGGCATCATCCAAGTTGCGAAAAATGGTATGGGTATTCCTTTTGATGAACCCTTGGCAAAATCCATATTAGAACAAGAATATGTGAATATCCTTATTGATTTAAAAGATGGAGAACATTCTGCTACTGCTTGGGGCTGTGATTTGAGTTATGATTATGTGAAAATTAATGGAGATTATAGATCATAAAAATAAAATCTCCTTTCTGGTATAATTAGCAATGCTATTTAAACCAGAAAGGAGATTTGTTGTTACAACTTCTACTCTATCTATACGCTCTACTGACTCGGAAGGCTTTACAATATACTTATCTATGTTATTTCTTTAATAATTGAATAAGCGTTTGTGTTTGTAAAATAACACCTATTTTAATACATTCTTCATCAACCATAAAACATTCACTATGAATAGGTGCTGTCCATCCCCTCTTATGGTTTCCACAACCCAAATTATAATAGGCGGCCTTTGTTGCTTTACAGAAAAATGAAAAATCATCTGCTCCCATACTTGGGAACTCCTTGAATAACACGTTATCACTGCCTAATAAATTCTGCGCTGTGTCCTTTAAAATACCTACTACTTCATCATCATTAATCAGCGCTGGATAACCTTCTTCAAATTCAATTACTGCACTTGCACCATGTGCCATTGCTGTGTTTTCTACGATTTGCCTAATTTTTTCTTTTGCATATATTCTTGTGTCTGGATCTAATGTTCTCAATGTGCCTGACATAATCACTTCTGCAGGGATTATATTATTTTTTATTCCACCATGAATTTGTCCTAATGTAACTACTGCTGAACTTAGTGGTGAAATACTTCTACTTACAAAGGTTTGTAATGCTGTGATGATATATCCTGCAGTTACGATAGCATCTATTGATTGTTCTGGATAAGCACCGTGGCTTGATTTGCCACTTACTTTTATACAAAACTCATTGGTAGCTGCATTTACTTTTCCGTATTTTAATTCTACATACCCTACATCTATATATGGCATTAAGTGAAGGGATGTAACATAGTCTACATGAGGATTTTGCAAGCATCCCTCCTTGATCATTCTGTCTGCTCCACCTATTGTTTCTTCTGCTGGTTGAAAAAATATTTTTACATTTCCTTCAAGATCATTTTCCATTTCTTTAAATAGCTTTGCTACGCCAAGATGTATAGTAGTATGCACATCATGTCCACAGGCATGCATAACCCCCTTATAAACTGATTGGAAAGGTAAATCATTTTGTTCTATTATAGGCAATGCATCTATATCTGCCCTAGCGCCCACTGTCTTACCATCTTTTTTTCCCTTAACGATTGCTACTATTCCTGTTTGAGCAATACCTTTTTCATACTCTATTCCCCATTGATCTAAATATTCACAAATTCTATCACATGTTCTATGTTCATTTTCACTAAGTTCTGGGTACATATGGAAATCTCTTCTTATTTCTACGAGCGCTTGAAATAATTCATTAACTCTTTTTTGTATATCCATCATATTCTCCTTATCCAATATAATTGATTACATTTACTATTTTGTTATCTTTCGTATAAACACGTGGTGGTCTCATAGTAATCCTACTCACGATTTCATTTTTATTTGTTTCTGCTAGCCGTGATACAGTATGAATATCTAGTGTATTATTTGTGCCATCACCATATATAATCACATCATCACCTTCACTGGCCTCGGGTATATGGGTCAGATCAATCATACATTGATCCATACAAATCACGCCAATTATTGGTGCACATTTGCCATGAATAGTTACATAACCCTTATCTCTTAGATTTCTAGGATACCCATCTGCATATCCAAATGGAACTGTTCCGACTATACTATCTCTTTGTGCTTTCCATAGATAATCATAACTTACACCTTCTCCCTTAGCAATTCTTTTTATATAAGCTATTTTAGTTTTAAATGTTAGTGCTTGCTTTAAATCTAAGCTTCCATAATGAAAACCCTTGATCCCATATATAATTGCTCCAGGTCTAATCATATTCATTCTATATTTGGGATAGTCAACTGCTGATATACTATCCTCAATGTGCTTATATTTAAATGCAAATCCTCTTTTTTCAAGTGAATCTATTGCTTTTATGAATTTATGGTATTGTTTCTCATCTTCTTTTTTACCCACAAGTGCCAAGTGAGAGAAAATTCCTTCTACATAAATATTTTTGAGACTACAAATTTTTTCTATTTCATCAATACTTTCTTCACAGTCCCTAAAGCCTAATCGATTAAATCCTGTATCATATTTTATATGTACTACAGGCTTTTTATTATATTTCATTCCAAGTTCATTTAAAATTTCAGCTTGCCTGTATAAAAATACGGTTTGTGTTATATCATTTTCAACTACATGTTCTAAATATGAGTCCGGAGTAAATCCCATAATGAATAATTTATACTCCTTAAAATGCTTTCTCAAATCCATGGCTTCATTTAATGCCGCTACAGCTAAATAATCTGCTCCATTTTCCATTAAAGCTTTGGCTATACCAACGGCTCCATGTCCATAACCATTAGCCTTTACTACTGCTGCAATAGCTACGTTTCCTCCAACCATTTTTTTTATGCTTTTTATATTAAAGATAATATTATCAAGATTAACCTCAACGAATGTATCTCTCAATATAGGTTTCATGATTTTTTCCTCCAAGCTTTACTTAAGTGAATCTGGTATTAACTCATTTCTTATCATATCATCATAGGTTTGTCTTTTTACTATAAGATAGTCCTTGCCCTTATTTACAAGAACAACGGCTGGTATATTATTTTTGTTATAGTTACTTGCCATTGAGTATCCATATGCCCCTGTAGAGAATATGGCAAATATATCACCAGGCTCTGGATGTGCTATATTTATATCTTTTATTAATATATCTCCTGACTCACAGCATTTACCACATATGGTTACCTTTTCAGTTTTTGAATCACCCATCTTGTTAGCCATTATTCCTTCATACTTAGCTTGATATAGCGCAGGTCTAATATTATCTGTCATCCCACCATCTATTGAAACATATTTTCTAATGCCTTTTATGTTTTTAATACTACCGATTGTATGAAGCGTAGTTCCCGCTTCTCCAACTATACTTCTACCAGGCTCTATTACTACAGCAGGTCTTTCAATTCCTATTTGTTGTGAAAATTCTTCTATTCTGGCCATAATAGGTTCTAAGAAATATGGATATGGTTTTTTATGATCTTCATCATTATATCTTATTCCAAATCCACCACCCACATTTAATTCCTTAATTGTGTAGTTGTATTGTTTTTTACATTGTTCCACTAATTTCAATGATGTCTCTAATGCTGCTAAATGAGATGTATTGTCATGGAGCTGTGAACCAACATGAAAATGGAACCCTAAAAAATTAACATACTCCGATTGAATAGCTTTTTCAATATGATAAGATATCACGTCTTCATCTAAAGGAATACCAAATTTGGAATCCTTCTTTCCCGTAACGATATAATCATGAGAATCACTTTCAACTTCAGGTGTAATCCTATATAAAATATTTATTTTTTTCTTTTTTCTTTTACAAACTTGTTCTATTAAATCAAGTTCATTTAATCCATCTACAATAATTCTTCCTATACCATAATCTACCGCAAGCTCAATTTCACTGAATAGTTTATTATTTCCATTAAATTCTATTTTTTCTGCTGGAAAATTTGCTTTTATAGCAGTATACAATTCTCCTCCCGAGACAACATCAAGGCAAAGTCCTTCTCTCTCAATGATTTTATACATAGCAAGAGATGAAAAAGCTTTAGAAGCATAAGCAGCTCTCGTATTTGGATACTTATTCAAAAAACATTCTCTAATTTCTCTACATTTTCCTACTATGTCACTTTCTGAATAAACATATAAAGGTGTTCCATATTCTTGTGCAAGCTTTACTGCATTGCACCCATCAATATACAAAGTGTTATTTTTCTTTCCTATCATCCTACATTATCCTTTCAAATTATATTGTATTATATGAAAACTAATGTATGCACAAAATATGCCAATTTAAGCTTGTGAATCTTTAACAAAGCGAAATTTGTAATTTACAATGTCATCCTAGACCCACATGTTCATTTTAAGAAACCCTCTAGATCTTATTGATTCATATATTTGTCCATAATTTTAGACTAGATTCCTAAATTCCAAAAACAATTCATTCCTCCTTTCATTTTTGTAATTCTTGCTATAAAATGAATATATAGTCGAAAAATGGATATTAAAGGAAGGAACTATTATGATCTTTGAAAATCACCTTTTTGAACAAATCATCAATAATATCGATGTTGGCATTATCTATATAGACAAAAATCATAACATTAAGCAGGTTAATCAATACGCCCAAGAAGCGCTAGGCATAATAATAGATCCTCACAAATCTCATCTAGGCGGAAAAATAAATCCTGGAGACATAGTAGTTATAGTAGATAACCATATTGGAAACGACGATGGTGGTCTTACGCCAGAGGATTTAAAGGTAATCAATATAAATGATAAGGATATCAAAACAAACGATACGCTAATAGGTATCGGCATATTTAAAAATGCTGAGATCAAACCCATATATAAACATTGCCGAAATTTAGGAGCTGTTTGCGAATTTAAAATAAAAACCAATCATTTAGGTTTTCATATAGAAGCATATATTGATTCTATTGAAAAAGAAAATGTAATTATTGTAAACGGTATAAAATATTCTATTAAATTTTTTAATTCTATCGGTCATATTGTAGTTATTGATAAAATCTCTGGAAATATCAAATTTTTTCAAGCCAAAGGATATACAGTAAGAAAAGAAAATATACGAAGACTGCTACAGGGCAATACTTTTCTACCTAAGGGAGATAAATCTTTTGGTAGTATTAATTTGCATGAAAAAAAACTAGAAGAAATTGTAGAATGCGATGCGCTTATATCTGATCTAGATTTAATATTACAAGAAAAGCTTTCTTCTATACAAAATAAATTTTATGAACTAAACCAACGCCCTGCTTTATGTTCTATTCATACTATTAAAAATAATCATGAGGTGGCAGGAGCTTTTATCACTTTAAATGATGCATCTGAACCATATAAGATGTTGAAAAACAGGAATGCAATCCTATCAGAACTTGAAAAAATTCAAAACAACTATATCACTCAAAATTATACCTTCCCTCCAAACTCATTCCAAGACTTTGTTGGGAACAGTGCAAAAATAAACGAAGTAAAATATCTAGCATACAAGGCCTCTAGTTTTAAACTGACCGTTATCATAACAGGTGAAAGCGGAACAGGTAAATCTCAATTAGCTAGAGAAATCCACAGGCTGTATAAAGGTGATTCTCCATTTATAGAAGTAAACTGTAGCTCTATTCCTCACAATCTATTTGAAAGTGAATTGTTTGGATATGTAGGTGGTGCTTTTACAGGCGCTTTACCTAGTGGTAAAGATGGTTACTTTCAAATGGCAAACAGCGGAACTATATTTCTTGATGAAGTAGGTGAAATCCCTAATGAAATTCAAGTGAAGCTACTTCACGTTTTACAAAACAGAAAATTTTATAAAATTGGTTCATCCAAACCAACAAATATAGATGTACGTATCATAGCGGCTACAAATATGGATTTAAGAAAGGAAGTTCAAAATGGAAGCTTTAGAGAAGACTTATACTACAGGCTAAATGTTTTCCCGATAAAAATTCCACCACTCAGAGAAAGAACCTCTGATATCTATATTTTAATAAATAATATATTAAAGAATTTAAGTAATTTCCACAATATATCTTACAAACAACTATCAGGTGAAGCATTAAACAAACTATTAAACTACTCATGGCCTGGCAATGTACGCGAACTTGAAAATACACTCGAAAGAGCTATGACCCTTTGTGAAACAAATATACTATATCCAGAGCATATATATTTAGAAGACATCACCTCACAAAACAATATTTTAACCCTTAAAAACATGCTAGATATAGCTGAAAAAAGAGCTCTTGAAGATGCTATTATTCAATATAACCATAACAAGAATCTCATTATAAAAAACTTAAATATATCTAAATCTTCATTTTATGAAAAAATCAAGAGATATAATATAAAATTTTAATTTCCATAATTTTGGAGTGCTTTATTTTTTCTTGGACAAAAAATCCAGAGCACGCTACCCCCTTGATACAAAATAAGTCATAGTGCACCTATTTATTATGTGGCATAATTTTTGCTTTATAATTTTACAACCCATTGAAACACTAACGTACTTTTATTCTATTTTATACTTGGAGGTGTACATTCATATGCATTTTGATTTACTCATTAGAAATGCAAAAATCGTCGATGGCGCTGGTGTTCCTTGGTACAAATCAGACATTGGTATCTCTGGTGATAAAATTGTTCGTATTGGAAATCTAGTTAATGCAACTGCAACAATAGAAATTGATGCATCGAATAAAATTCTTTCCCCAGGTTTTATAGATACGCACACTCATTTTGATCTTGTTCCATTTGCTTTTGCAGAAGCTGAGGATCAAACGAACAAGAGAAGATTATATCAAGGCATCACTACTCAAATCGTAGGATGTTGTGGCATCTCACCTGCACCCATATCTGAAAATAAAAAATCAGAATGGTTTGATAGAACCTTTGCGTTAAATAATTACAAAGATGCACACTGGAACAGTTTCTCAGAGTATTTAGAACAGCTAGATCACTGTTGTTTAGGTACAAACTATGCTTGTTACGTTGGTCATGGCACGATTCGATACAATGTGATGGGTTATGATGATCGTTCTCCAAATAAAGAGGAAATGGAAAAAATGAAAAAGCTATTGGCACAGTCAATTGAAGGCGGTGCTATAGGAATGAGTACTGGACTCATTTATCCACCAGGTGTTTTTGCAAGTACAGAGGAACTTGTAAATCTTTCTTCAGTACTTAAAAAGTATAACGCGATCTATGCATCACACATTAGAAATGAAAATACTCGTTGGATGGAATCTATAAATGAAGTCATAGAAATAGCTATGAAAAATAATATTCCTGCTATTATACATCATGTTAAAACAAAAGCCAAAGATTCTGAACAACTGGTGAAAAATATTTTACAAGCAATTCATGATGCAAGGAATAGCAATGTTGATATAACCTTTGAACAATATCCATACGAAGCAAGTTCAACTGGACTAACAGTAATTCTCTCATCATGGATTGTAGAAGGAGGCAAAGATAAGATTTTAGCAAGACTAAAAGATCACGCACTATTCAAAAAGATGCACGCAGATATCTGCAAGGACTACAAATGGCAAAACGAAGAAGAAGAATGGGCTGGAAGTAAAAACATACTTATTCTCAGTGCTAAAAATCATGAGCATTTCATTGGAAAAACAATTTATGAAATAGCGAAAGCACTTGGTAAAAAACCCATAGAAGCTGCATTTAAGATACTGATAGGTAGTGATTTACAATCCTACGCTGCCTATTTTGGAATAAAACAAAGCGATATCAAAGAAATAATGAATTCGCCATATGGCATGTTTGGTTCAGATTCAGATCCTACAAAGATCGGAGAGCATGTCCATCCTAGAGCCAATGGAACCTTCCCTCGTATATTAGGTAAATATGTACGAGAAGAAAAGACAATAAGCCTAGAAAATGCAATTTATAAAATGACAGGATTTCCTGCTACTAAATTTAATCTTCATCAAAGAGGTCTAATAAAAGAAAATTTTTATGCAGACATCGTCCTATTTGATGATAAAAAAATTGCAGACACAACTACATATGTGAAGCCTTTTGAAAAACCAGAAGGTATAGATTACGTAATTGTTAATGGAAGTATCGCTATAAAAAATGGAGAATTTACAAATAAATTCGCTGGTAAAGTACTCAGAAAAAAATATTAAATGTAAAATAATAGAATTGTTTAGGAGTTACCTATGAAAAATTTGAAAGATAAAATAAAAAATATTTTGAACGCTATAGATGGCAATAAAGGTCTATATATGAAAGATTGTTCCACAAATGAAATCCTAACGATCAACGAAAATAGAAGATTTCATGCAGCTAGTACCATCAAAATAGCCATTCTTTACGAAGCACTCCTTCAGGTACAAAGTAAAAAGCGGAAGTTAGATGATTTATATAAACTAAAATCATCTGATCTAATTGGTGGTTGTGGTGTTTTAAAGCTTATGCATGTTGGACTTGCAGTTACATTAGAAGACCTTATCACACTTATGATTACTGTAAGTGATAATGTTGCAACGAATATACTTCATGATATTTTAGGTAAGGACAATATTAATGATTCTATTCAAACTCTTAACATCGGAAATACTTTTTTTGCACGTAAACTTATGATACCCGATTCTAATCTCTATAGCTATACTACTGCAAAAGATTTAGGAATATTATTAAATGAATTTTTAGGATGTAAAAAACTAAATGAGGACATTGCAAATAAAGGGCTTGAGATACTTTATAAGCAGCAATATAATGATAGAATATCAGACAATTTGATTCTATGTGGTAATTGTAGTGAATATATATGTCATAAAACGATATGTCCAAAATGTCATACCACTACTTCTAATTGTGATCCAATTCATCTACCTTTTGCACACAAAACTGGCGAAATCAATGGTGTCGTTCATGATGCTGGAATATTAACGATTAAAGATAAAAAAATTATTATCGTATGTCTTACCGATAATCTTTCTGACAATAAGCAAGGGATCCTCATGGAGCGAGAAATTGGAAATGCAATTTTTGATTATTTTATGAAATAACAATGAGATTGAAATAAATTTAAATTGTAAACATATCGACTTTATTCATTTGTATTGAATAAACTTTAACGATAATAATTTATATAAAAAATATATAAAACATTTAAGAATGGAGGAATTGTTATGATTAATGTAATTTGGTTAGGTTTTATTGCTATTGGCATCATTGTAGCACTAGTTACAGGAAATGCTCAAGTAATAACAGATGCTGCATTAGCGTCTGCTGATACTGCTGTAGAGCTATCTATTGGTCTTATAGGGGTTATGGCATTATGGCTTGGGCTTATGAAGATTGCTGAAGAAGCTGGAATGGTTAGAGCATTAGGAAATGCATTAAGGCCTATTATGAAATTTCTATTTCCAGAAGTTCCCGATGACCATCCCGCTATGGGGGCTATTGTAATGAACATGGCTGCAAATATTTTTGGCTTGGGTAATGCTGCAACACCTTTAGGGATCAAAGCAATGAAAGAACTTCAGAAATTAAACGATGAAAAAGACACAGCAACAAATCCAATGTGTACATTTCTTGCAATCAATACGTCATCACTTACTTTAATTGCATCTTCTGTAGTTGCATATCGTGCAGCAGCAGGTTCTACAAATGCAACTGAAATTATTGGAGCAACAATCATTGCGACAATTGCATCTACAATAGCAGCAATTATCGCTGTAAAGCTACTTCAAAAATTGCCTATCTTTAATAAAACTGAAAAGGAAGCGGTACAAAAAAATTAATTAAGGAGGTTGATGATAATGTTTGTAAAATTTATGGAAACTATTTCGGTTTATGCAATTCCACTAATCATTTTGATTATACCTATATATGGATTTATAAAAAAAGTAAAAGTCTATGAAGCTTTTACAGAAGGAGCAAAAGAAGGATTTACAACCGGGGTTACAATCATACCTTACTTGGTAGCCATGTTGGTAGCTATTGGTATATTTAGAGCATCTGGCGCTTTGGATATCTTGGTAAGCGTAGTTTCACCAATAACAAATCTATTTGGAATGCCAGCAGAAGTTCTTCCTATGGCACTTATGAGACCATTATCTGGTGGTGGAGCATCTGGTATTATGAATGATTTGTTTACAACATATGGACCAGATTCATTGATTGGTAGAATGGCTTCTGTTATGAATGGTTCTACTGAAACTACATTTTATGTATTAGCAGTTTATTTTGGTGCTGTTGGTATTAAAAAAACCAGACATGCTGTACCTGCAGGACTTATTGCAGATGTGGTAGGCCTTTTAACAGCTGTATTTGTTACAAATCTAATGTTTAAATAAAATATGATTTGGAGGAAAATATCATGATAGTTCCAAAAGGATTAAAACATGGAGATACTATTGGGGTTATTGCTCCTGCAAGTCCAGTAACAAAGGAACAGGCAGATACGGCAAAAACTGTTTTAGAGGAAATGGGATTTAAAGTAAAAATGGGAGATAGTTGTTATGCATCTTTCGGTGGATATTTATCTGGAGAAGACACGATACGTGCGAGAGATTTGAATAACATGTTTATGGATAATCAGGTAGATGCAATTATTTGTATTAGGGGAGGCTATGGTTGCGCCCGTATGATAGACCAGCTTGATATGGACACGATTCAAAAAAACCCTAAAATATTTATTGGATATTCTGATATAACCGCACTGCATTTGCTCCTTAATCAGAAAGCAAATTTAGCCACTTATCATGGCCCTATGGTTGTTTCTAATATGTTAAAATTTAACCAGTTTACAAAATCATCATTTTTTCATGTTATGAATGCTGAAGAAGATATCGAACTAAACAATCCAAAAAATGATCCCATAAAAACGATGGTAGAAGGTTGTGCAAAAGGCCCTATAGTAGGTGGGAATTTGGCTTTGATTGCCACTACAATGGGTACACCCTATGAGATTGAAACAAAGGGAAAAATTCTCTTTATAGAAGATATAGGTGAAAAACCTTATAGTATTGACAGAATGCTAACGCAACTTAGATTAGCTGGAAAACTGAATGATTGTGAAGGAATAATCCTTGGCGATTTTGCAGATTGTGAAGATACTGAAGGGTTTACAGCCTTTGAAGTGTTTAACAATATTATTAAACCATTTTTTAAACCTACTATATATAATTTCAAATCAGGCCATTGTGAATCCATGATTACCCTTCCATTAGGACGTGTTTGTGAATTGGATGCAACAAATAAAAAAGTAATCATAAAAAATTAAGTTCATAATTAAAATATATTCTTGTGACAAGAGGAAATGAGAACGGGCCATATATTGGAGTTAATATCCAATATATGGCCCATTTTTATAGCTATAATAACCTATTCCACTGGTTTTGAATTATCAACATCCCTTGTTCCAAACAATATCTCACCTTAATGCCTAGATCATTAACAAATGTTTCCTCAACCTTTTGAATATTATATGTTTTTCAAAAGTTATCCACATCTATCCACAACAAATTGTGTATAGATAAAGCTTGTCTACTATATATTGTTTTCTTATATCTATAAATACATTTTTTCTTTTAAATATATACTTTATGCTTACATCGTATCATACTTTATTTTACGAAATTCATCATCAAATTCTATTTGTGTTCTTTGCGCTATTTCTGATATATGTTGTGCGACTCTTGCTACATCTTCCATAGAAGCATTTTGATTCTTACTTATTTTTGAAGTTTCTTCACTAGATGCTTCTATTTTCTTTATAATATTTAACATCTTATTTGAAGACTCAGAAATTTGACCTATTAAGATACTCATTTCGTATATATTATTTTCACCATTTTTAAAATCTCTATCTACTGCCCCAATAGAATCTGTTGCTGATTTTACCAATTCAATGATTTCATGAATTGTTTCTTTTATATCATTGGAAAAAGCGTCAGAGCTTTCAGCAAGTTTTCTAATTTCATCAGCAACAACCGCAAACCCTCTTCCATGTTCTCCAGCTCTCGCTGCTTCAATAGATGCATTCAGTGATAAAAGGTTCGTCTGGGATGCAATATTTTGTATCGCTGTAATTACATTTATAATGTTTTCAGACTTTTGCTTTAATCCATCTATCTTTTCAATAGAATAATGCATAGACTTTCCAATTTCATTCATGCTGTTTTTTACATTATTTGCAAATTGTGTACAATTATTAGATTTAGAATTCACATCAACTGCAGCATTTAATCCTTCTTTTGATGCATTTAACGCTTCCTCAGCCTGATTTTCTAAATTATTTGATAAGGCAGTAACTTCCTCAGAAGAAGCTGCCAATTCTTCTGAAATAGCACTTAATTGTTCTGTAAATCCTCCTATATTTTTCATCATATCTTGATATTTTGTGCTATCTTTTACGATCTCTACAGCGCCTACTGGCTTCCCATTTTCATCATATATTCCAGAATTAGATACTAAAGAAACTAGTCTTTCGCCACTTTTTGTATAAATATCAACCATAGCATCTTTTAAGAATTTCTTGGATTCTACACATTTCTGCGTAGGACAATCTTTACATACTTCTGATTTAAATATATCATAGCACTTCATCTTTTTAGCTTCTTCTTCACTATACCCTGTTAACGCTTTCATAGAATTAGGCCATAAAATGATATTATACTCCATATCTCTAGCAAAATAAGGATCAGGCATAGCATTTTGAATGCCCTCTAAAATAGATATCTTATTTTTAAAATCTTTCATGGTTGTATCCTTTTCATCATAGTATATCTCTTTCTCTTTCTTCCAAAACATGATTTCTCCTCCTAACATTTACTATTCACTTGTTTATGTTTCGTATAAATTTCTACATATTTTTTCATTTCCCTTCTTTTTATGTCAATATTTTTATAATTATTCCATGTTTTTCCTACGTTTTTGACTCCTTTTATGCTACTATGTCCCATTTCATAATATTTTTTAATCTCAAACAAATAACTCTTGAATTATAAAAATATCTTAGCCTATTGTAATATTACTATGATACTATTTATTTAGAAAAAATTTCATATTTTTGCAGTATTTTTTTAATTTACTCCGTCTATATTAGTGAGCAGGAAAGGAGGGACGATATGGTTTGTGATGATGAATTGGTTAAACAATGCTTATCTGGTGATGAGCATGCCTTTAGAAGAATCATTGATAAATATAAGGCTTATGTCTTTGCCATCATCCTTAATTTTGTAAAAGATCATAATGAAGTAGAAAATATAGCTCAGGAAACCTTTTTACAAATCTATCGTTCTCTGCCACAGTATCGTTTTGAAAGCTTAAAATCTTGGATTGGTAAAATTGCTACAACAAAGGCAATTGACTGGAAAAGATCAAATGCAAAACGTTTCTGCGAAGAGACGGTGGTGGATATTGAGAGTATGTCAAATGAAGGAAATAAGGAATACAAAACCCCTGAAGAAATCTTCATTCAAAAGGAAAACAAAAACCGTATTGATAAGATTTGTAAAAATATCCCTGAAATCTACAGCAATGTCATCATAAAATTCTATTTTGAAGGAAAAAGCTATCAAGAGATTGCATCAGAAACGGGCACGTCTTTAAAAACAATAGAGTCTAGACTCTATAGAGGACGTCATTTATTCAAAGAGAAATGGAGGGAAGATAGATGAATCACTATGATCAAATACAATGGATTCTTTATAAAAAAGGTGTTTTATCCATTGAAGCATCAGAAAAAATGGAAGACCATTTGTCAATGTGTGACCAGTGCTTAGAAATCTTTCTCTCACTCATTGATGAAGAAGAAATCAAATCTGCCCATCAAATGATTTCACCAGACTTTACAGCTTCTATAATCCATGAAGCAAATACTATAAAAAACGATTTCATGAAAAGAAAATACAAACCAGAACACAAAAACCTATTTATTTATTATACCGCTGCAGCCATGGTAACACTTGTTTTAATGGGAAGTGGATTTTTTTACACCTTAGTAAATACAGTCCCTAGTATTACACAGTCTGCCGTAAGTCAAGAGCATTTTATGCAAACAAATAGAATTACAAATTTTTCAGAAAAGGTAGTAAACAAAACATCCGATTTTATTAACCATTTTGAAGTATGTGATCAAAGGAGGAATTAACGTGAATAAAAAAAGTAGATTTACAATGATACTACTGTCTTGTATTCCAGGGCTGAGCCATCTATACTTAGGCCTTAGAGATCGGGCAATCATATTTCTTTTATCATTCTTTGGAGCAATTGTTGGTACTGGAGGAATATGCTTCATCGTTAGCGATGATGACCCTATGATTATCTTGGTGTTTGCATTACCTATTATTTGGCTCATTGCATTAATTGATGCTTTTTCTTTAAGGGAAAAGCTATACCAAAATCATTCACAATCGATAGAAGGGGTCATCCCGCAAAAACAAGTATCTATGGAAAAATCTAATCGAAAAACGATTGCCATGATTCTTTCTATCATTCCTGGTGCTGGGCATATGTATATTGGGCTTCAAAAAAAAGGTTTGACTTCTATGAGTATATTTTTCTTTACTGTTTTCTTCATGGGATGGTTAGGCATAAGCTTATTTTTATTTATACTGCCTGTTATTTGGTTTTACAGTTTTTTTGATGTTTTCCATTTGGTTGATGAAGAAAGTCCTTGTGATGAAGAATTTATATTCCCTTTACCAAAAATCAAGCACAAATGGATTGGGTGGGGATTGATTGTACTAGGCGATTTTGTCATATTAGAAAGGATTGTTTATCCTTTAATTCCCTGGGAAATTCAACGCTATGTTCAAACTTCTATTGTAGCCATTATTTTGATTGGTAGTGGCGTAAAGCTATTAATAGGAAGTAAAAAAGACAACGCAAAGGAGGATACCATATGGAAAGAAGAAGAGTAGGAACCTTATCTATGGCTGTTTTATTAATTATTTGTGGGGTTATAATGCTCATTACCCAACTCAATAAACAGCCCGTTTTAGACATCGTATTAAAAGGATGGCCCCTTATATTATTTTTATTAGGTGGAGAAATTTTATGGTATTGTTATAAAGCGAAAGATGAAAATGTAAAAATAAAATATGATTTATTTAGTATTTTCATCATATGTATTATCCTTATATTTCATTTAAGTGTTTATGGATTGATTCAATTAGATCTAGTTTCAAAGCTTGATAAAATGATTTCTTCTCAAGACTTTGTTTTAAAAACCCCTGTTGAAGAATTTACTTTCAACGATAACATTCAAAAAATCATCATCGATGCAGCAAATTTTAATCATTTAACAATACGCACAAATGAAGAAAATAAAATTACTGCATATGGTACTGCACAAATTACATCTGATACAAAAGAAACAGCAGAAAAGCTTCTAAATTCAAAAAATATGGTTACACATCAATCAGGTAATACCCTTTATATCTCCTTAAATCGATTTTCCTCAGATCATGGTTATTTAAGAGAGTATACCCTTATTATTCCTAGTGCTAAAAAAGTAGAGATTACCAATGGAGAAAATTTAAAGCTCGCAATAGATACATTGAATAACGATTGGGTCATAGATGGATTTCACAATACAGAAATTCGTTTAAGTGAAAATGCTGATATACGCATCAATACTTCTGTTGAAAATAAGAACCATTTAAAAGGAAACATAGCATGGGTTATAGATAAAACTGCAAATATTAAAGAAACTTCAGATTCAGAAGAAGCTACACAATCTAATACAGCATCCTCTTACCCTATAAATGGAAATTTTATTCAGGGAAACGGTAAATATAAAATTCACATCCTCAATACGGATAATATAACAGTGAATGGCTTCTTATAAAAAGAATGACGCTATCTATATTTTATCGATAGCGTCATTCTTTTTATCTTTATTCTTATTTTTTTAGATTCAACGTCGAATTTTATGATTTTAGAAAAATAAAAGTTAGTCAACAAAAAACAACAATGTAATTATTTCCAAATATATTTTGATTAATGGCTTAAAATCAATGTTTCCATCAAATAAATTCTATAAATTACCATAAAAAAATATATTGACAAAACCTATTTTAGGCTGTTATCACAAAACTTGATGTTGAACCTAAATTTTTATTGACAACTTAAAGGCTATTTCCTTGTTTTTTTATCCTATTGTGGTATACTAGATAAGAAAATAAAAAAGTCTGTCTTAAATATCTTTTAAGGTTGGCTTTTTTGAAATACATGACGGAAATTATAAATGATCCCTAATTACTAGTGATATATAATTTTCTATGTATTATAAGAAAATAATATTAGGAGTGTGCTTATGTCAAATAATTTAGAAGTTGGAACTATCGTGGTAGGAAAAGTAACTGCCATTAAACCTTTCGGCGCTTTTGTAGCATTGGAGGAAGGAAAAGAAGGATTAGTGCATATTTCACAGATCGCTCATGGTTTCGTGAAAGACATCAATGAACATCTTTCTGTTGGAGCTGAAGTAAAGGTAAAAATCTTATCTATTGATGAAGCCTCTGGAAAAATTTCACTTTCTATTCGTGCAACACAACCAGTTCCTGAAACTCAAGAACAAGATAAACCTCGCGCTGAACGTCCTCGTCGTCCAAAATCAAAAAAGGCTACAGTGAATAATTATCAAGATCCACAAAACAACCAAAGTTTTAATTCTCTTGAAGACAAATTAAAAGTTTGGTTAGAGCAATCTGAAAAGAATCAATAATAAAAAGAGTTAACCTGTTTTGGTTAGCTCTTTTTCATTCAATAAAAATTCGCATGCTATTTTTAAGAAAACAGCAAGCGATCACTCAATAAATCATCTGATTGTATTTTTTCAAAGCATCCAAGAAGTTTTTCAATGGTTAAGCTTTTCTTTTCTTCTCCTTTGATATCCAATACGATTTTTCCTCCATGCATCATTAAAAGTCTATTTCCAAGACTGATCGCCTGATTTAAGTTATGGGTAACCATAAGCGTTGTTATTTTTCTTTCTGAAACGATTTTTTGTGTAAGATCAATAATTCTTTCAGAAGTTTTTGGGTCTAAAGCTGCCGTATGCTCATCTAAAAGAAGGATATGGGGATTTGAAGCTGTAGCCATCAGTAGTGATAATGATTGTCTCTGCCCTCCTGATAAAAGTCCCACCTTTGTATCTAGTTGATTTTCTAATCCTAAATGAATCTTAGAAACCAATTTTTCAAACAATGGGATATCCTTTTTCGAAGCACCCATGGATAAATCGAATTTTTTCCCTTTATTCATTGCCATAGACAAATTCTCTATAATGTTCATAGATGGAGAAGTTCCCATAGATGGATCTTGAAACACTCTCCCAATATCCCTTGTACGTTTAAATTCTGGCTCATTGGATATATCTTTATTCTTAAGCCTTATAGAACCTTCATCCACTTCGATACAACCCGATATAATATTTAAAAGTGTAGATTTTCCTGCACCATTACTACCAATGATCGTAATAAAATCTCCTTGTTCTACATCTAATGAAAATTTATTAAAAACCGTTTTTTGGTTTACTGTATTCGGATGAAAGGTTTTACACAGATTTCGAATTCGTAACAATAGGATCACCCCCCATAGAAAATATTTTTTTTCCTTTAAAAGGATTTTTCCCTTGGTTAACCGCTAAAGCAGCAATAACAATAATAGCTGTAATTAATTTTAAATCCGTGGGAGGAAACCCAAGTTTTAGTGCAAAAGCTGTACTAGTCTTATATAAAACAGAGCCAAACAAAGCCATTGTGGTAGGAACAACCAGTGAAACTCTCTTAAAAATTGCTTCTCCAAATATAATGGATGCAAGACCCATAACAATCATACCTGTTCCCATGCCCACATCTGAAAATCTTTGATATTGCGCTACCAAAGAACCTGATAACGCTACAAGTCCATTAGAAATCATAAGTGCTATAATCTTAATGTTTCCTATATCTATTCCTAAAGAAGTAACCAGTTGGGGATTATCCCCTGTAGCTTTTATGATAAATCCAAATTTTGTTTTCAGAAAAAAGTCTAATGCAAATTTCACAAGAATTGCAAATACAGCAATAATCATAATTGGTTTTAAACCGTTACTAAAAATAGTTTCTTGATTGAATAAAGGCACATTTGCTTTTCCCATGATTCTTAAATTTATGGAGTATAGACCAATCATGACTAATATTCCTGATAGAAGATTTGTTATTTTAAATTTTACATGTAAAAATCCTGTGACGCCTCCTGCAAGTAAACCTGCTCCAAAGGCAAATATTGTTGCAATGAATGGCCCTATTCCTAAAATCAAACAGCTAGCAGTAACCGCAGCTCCCAATGGGAAACTGCCGTCTACTGAAAGATCCGGAAAATCTAATATTTTATAAGTAATATATACACCTAGAACCATTACCCCAAATATCAGTCCTTGTTCTAGGATATTTAACCAAAAGTCCATTATTTTTCTCCTCCTACCCATTCTGCCTTTTCTTTTAAGTCGTTCGGTAATACTATATTTAATGCCTTTAACGTATCTGTATTAATAACCAATTGCGTTTCTTTTAAGGTCTCAATAGACATATCTTTAGGATTTTTTCCATTTATAACCTTTACTGCTGTTAATCCTGTTTGAAATCCTAATTTGTAGTAATCAATTCCTTCTGTAGCCAAAGCGCCACCTTCTATATGTGCTTTTTCTGCTCCTATGACCGGAATTTGTTTTTCCATGCACTCTGCCGCAATCAAAGGCATTGATGAAGCTACTAGATTATCTGTCGGTGTATATAAAACATCTATCTTACCAATGAGTTCATTCAATACTTGAGGAACTTCATTTACATTTGTTACACCAGTTGTTATAATCTCTAATCCAAATTCAGATGCTATTTTTTTTGCACGAGTAATTTGAATTTCAGAATTGATTTCACTTGTATTATAGATGATTCCAACTTTTTTTCCATTTGGAACTAATTTTTTTAATAATTCAAATTGTTTCTTTACAGGTGCCAAGTCACTTGTTCCAGTAACATTTGTTCCTGACATCTCCCAAGACTCTACAAGTCCTGCTTCTTTCGGGTCTGTTACAGCTGTTATGATAATCGGAATTTCCTTTGTCGCATTAAAAGCTGCTTGTGCTGTTGGTGTTGCAATGGCTAGTATCATATCTTTTTCTTGCGATACAAAGTTTTGTGCAATAGTTTGTGCTGTTGGCATATCCCCTTGTGCATTTTGAAAATCAATTACTACCTTTTCTCCATCTTTAAGTCCTTCTGATTCTAACGCATCAATGAATCCTTTTCGTGCTGCATCTAGTGCTGGATGCTCTACAATTTGTGTAATCCCTAATTTTATTACTTTTTCTTCATTTCCTTTTTCAGCTTTTACAGGAACTGATTCTTGTGCACAACCTATCAATAATAATAAACCTACCATCAATAATAAAACTTTTTTCAATGCTTTTTTCCCTACCATGCTACCATCCTCCTAATTTTTTGTATTGTGATTATGTTTTTAAAAATAAAAAAACTCCCTATAAGAGAGTATCATACGTACTAAAACAAACCCTTTTCAAAAAGGATTTCATGCACCCATATCTCCTACCAAACTACCATCCTACTTGTTTTTCTTCTCTTATCTAACCTACATGTTCCCTACTAACTACTAACTACTAACTACTAACTACTAACTACTAACTACTAACTACTAACAAAATTTTATCTTATTATATGTGAATACATGAATTCTGTCAATCCTATTTAAAATTTTTATGCGATTCTTAAATAATAGGAACGTTTCTATAATGAACTTTTCTCTACGTCCAATCCGGAATAGATCGGTGGGCAAGTCCAATAACCACTTCATTTAAATGTAGTAATCCAATACTCATAAAGATCGTCACACTTAAATGTTCTTCGTATCTTGCGATTCCGATCTTTCCACCTGCATTTAATCCACTTGCTTTCTCTGCAACCTGCATTATTGCTTCTCTCGCTGCTCCGGCTACAGCGCCATCATGTACATGGGATTCTTTCACAACACCCGTCCTTCTTGCTGAAATAATCGCCCTTTCAATGATCTTTGGAATAGAATCAATTAAATTTCCTCCAATATCAACCGCTACAGTTTTGATCCCTTGATCTCTAAAACTCTTTACTTTTTTATCCTCTTCACTTCTTGAAGAAGAAATCGCAATTTCAATAGACGCCCTTGCAATATCCAAACTATCAAACTTCATTTTTGAACCTCCTCGTTTTCTTACAAAATCTCATGCTAAATTCATTATATATTTCTAATATCGCTTTGTCAGTATAAAGTTAAAATGCAACCGAAAATAATTATAAATATAATTTCCCTAGAATTTCTTCTATAATTTTACATTTTTTTAGCGCAATGATATAATCATGTTAGTATAACAATAAAATACCAAGAAAGGATGATTTTTTATGTGTAATGTTTTAGGCAATTTAAACCCGATATCTGTTTTTAAATATTTCGAAGAAATGTCTAACATTCCCAGAGGTTCTGGAAACGAAAAAGCAATCAGTGATTATTTAGTTGATTTTGCCAAAAATCACCATCTAGAGGTTATTCAAGATAATGTGCTAAATGTAATGATTAAAAAACCAGCAACGATTGGATATGAAAATGCACCTACCGTTATTATTCAAGGTCACATGGATATGGTATGTGAAAAAAACAAGGATACAGTACATGATTTTGAAAAAGATCCTCTTAAACTAAGAATACTCGATGACATGATCTATGCTACAGATACAACCCTTGGGGCTGATGATGGTATTGCTATAGCTTACGGACTCGCATTACTTACATCTGATAATATTCCACATCCTCCTCTTGAGGTTTTAATTACAGTAGAAGAAGAAACAGGTCTACGTGGTGCTTTTGCATTAGATCCAAAACATCTTCAAGGGAAATTTTTAATCAATATTGATTCAGAAGAAGAGGGTCAACTTTTAGTAAGCTGTGCAGGTGGTATTCGAACAACACAAGTGCTTCCTCTCATTTGGGAAGACGTAGATAAAAGTCATATTTCCTATACCATAAATATTAGTGGGCTTTTGGGCGGTCACTCTGGTATGGAGATTGATAAGGGTAGAGGAAATTCAAATAAATTAATGGGAAGAATTTTAAATGATTTATCGAATACCTTTGATTATTCCATAAAAGCAATCAACGGTGGATCAAAAACTAACGCAATTCCTAGAGAAACAGATGCCATTATTTCTATTGATCCTAATGATACTGTAACATTAGAAGAAAAAATAAATGCGTGGGATACTATTTTTAAAAATGAACTTAGAGCTTCAGATAAAAATGTAACAGTAAAACTTGAAAAATCAGAAACAGCTTCTTCAAAAGTATTTTCAAAAGAAACGATGAAAAAAGTCATTGCATTATTGGTATTGCTTCCACATGGGGTGCAAAGTATGAGTATGGAAATCAAAAATTTAGTAGAGAGCTCAACAAACTTAGCCATTGTCACAACAAAAGATACGGAAATAACCTTCAATAGTTCTATCAGAAGTTCTGTGAAAAGTTTAAAATACACGATATTAAATCAAGCAAAAGTGATTGCCAATCTATTAGATTGTGAACTAATCGAAAGCGCAGATTATCCAGAATGGTCATATGACCCCGACTCTAAATTGCGCCCACTATTTGAAAAAGTATATCAAGAAAAATACGGTGAAACTCCTCAAATCTCAGCCACACATGGAGGTCTTGAATGTGGACTATTTAAAGAAAAAAATAATGATTTAGATATGGTTTCCTTAGGGCCAAATATGTTTGATGTACATACACCTAATGAGCATTTAAGTATCTCATCTACCCAAAGAACTTGGGAATATCTATTAGCTGTTTTAAAAGAAATAAAATAGAAAATATAGGATAAGGAAAAGCCTTATCCTATATTTTCTATTATCTTACAAATTCTATCTCCAACTTCATTTGTGGTCCCACTTCCACCTAAATCGGGTGTTAATTTTTCTCTGTTATTTAAAGCTTCAACAATACTCTTCATGATTCTTTCTCCTAGATCTTCATGCCCTAAGAAATCTAACATCATTTTTGCAGTCCATATCATTGCAATAGGATTTGCAAGTCCCTTCCCTGCAATTTCAGGTGCTGAACCATGTACAGGCTCAAACATAGATGGATATTCTCTCTCAGGGTTTATATTTGCTCCAGCAGCAAATCCAAGTCCTCCTTGAAGGGTTGCCCCTAAGTCTGTAAGAATATCTCCGAAAAGGTTAGATGCAACTACCACATCAAAGCTTTCTGGACGCTGAAGCATATACATAGATGTCGCATCCACATGAAACGATTCTGTTTTTATATCAGTATATACATTTGATTTTTCCTTAAATATTCTATCCCAAAAAACCATACTATAGTTTAGTGCATTAGATTTTGTTACACTCGTAACTTTATTTAATTTTTTTCTACTCTTTGCTAATTGAAAAGCATATTCCATTACCTTTTCTGTCGTTTTTCTTGTAAATACACTCGTTTGTAGTGCTACTTCGTCCTTCGTTCCTTCTCTTTGAAACCCTCCTACACCAGCATATTCTCCTTCTGTATTTTCTCTAACAAAAACCATATCTATGTCTTCTACTTTCTTATTTTTCAAAGGGCAATCTTGTGCGGTTAAAAGCTTAATCGGTCTTAGATTGATATATTGATTAAAACCTTGTCTTATTTTTAATAGTAGATCACGAAGAGAAATATGATCAGGAACACCAGGAAATCCTACTGCACCAAGCAATATTGCATCATATTTTTTAAGCTTCTCTAGTCCATCTTCATCCATCATTTTTCCATGTTTTAAATAATATTCACAACCCCAATCATACCAATCAAAGTTAAATGCAATATCCTTATTTAATTTAGATAAGGTGTTTAATACTTTTATCCCTTCATTCATGACTTCTATCCCTATTCCATCCCCTGGAATCACTGCTATTTTGTAGTTTTTCATCCTATTTTCCTCCTCATAGTATCTAACACTATTTTCTGAAAAGTTTATTATTCTACTATATCTTTTTTATCCATTTAATACAATAAATTTATGATAATCATTTTTGTTATTCTTTTTTAGGAAACAAGAAGCTAAGTTTTGTTTCTGCAATGATAATCGCACAAAATATCAGCACACAACCTATGATCATCGTTCCATTTAAAATGTCTCCCATAAGCATCACCCCAAACAGGGTACCAAATACAGATTCTAATGATAAGATAATCGCTGCATGCGTAGATACTGTATATTTTTGTGCTACATTTTGAATGAAGAACGCACCCATCGTAGATACAAACGTCATATAACTAAGTGAACTAGTTAAATCAACTACATTTCCTGTAAATTGGGGTGTCGTCTCAAAAATGAACGCACCCATTAAACTAAGTATTCCTGTTACACCCATCTGTATAATGGCAAGAATAATAGGATCTACATTCTCTGCAAAATGCCCTACAGAAGTAATGTGTGCTGCAAAAAATATTGCACAAACAAGTGTAAGCGCATCTCCTATTTCAATATTTAATCCTCCTTGATACGTAAGTAACCCAATTCCTATAACACTAAAAAAAGCGCCAAGCATTCCATAAAGATCCGGACATTTTTTGGTAACCATCCATACCAGAAACGGTACAATCACCACATTTGTTCCTGTTAAGAAAGCTGATTTACTAACGGTTGTATACTGAAGTCCTATTGTTTGTGTAATAAATGCGATCCAAAGAAACATACCTACAATCGATCCATATTTTAAATCCTTCTTTGTTATTTTTATTGTTTTTTTCCAAAATATAATTGCCAAAGTAACAGAGGCTACCGTAAAACGCAAAGCATTCATATAAAAGGGTGTAAGTATATCTAATATATCCTTCGTTACAATAAATCCACCACCCCAAATAATGGCTACCAAAAGTAATGAAAGATCTGCATATAACCCCCTTCTTTTATTTATCCCTTTTGCCACTGTACTCATTTCTTCCCCTCCTCCAATTTATTTCATAATTTGTTATTTAAAGTATTTTCCAGATTCATCGTCTCATGAACTTATTTACAAGTCAAGTTCTTTGTTTATGGCATGATAATAGAGATAGCCCCACTTTATAATAAAGGCTCTAGTACTACCTCCCATATTATAATTCATAGCAGATGCCTGCTATTACAATATTATTTTCTTTTTTTAAGTCACACAAAAAAGGTTCCACAATTTTCCCCTCTTGTTTAAGGACTTTCACAATGGGTCTTAATGTATATAGATTATTAATCGCTTCTACGATTGCGATACTATTATTGCTTAAGTATACCATCGTTCCTACTGGATATGGATTTACTTTTTTTATAAAAACTTTCACCAAATCCATATCAAAATGTCGCCCTCCTGAACCCATGATATATTCTATAGCCTCATTTGGCGGTAGCGCCTTTCTATAAGGTCTGTCTGAAGTCAAGGCATCATACACATCTGCAATGGCTGCTATTTTAGCTAAACTATAAATCTGTGTATCCTGTATCCCATAGGGATACCCTGTCCCATCAATTTTTTCATGATGCTGTAATGAAATAAGTCTAATCTTTCCATTTATATTTGTATTATCTTTTAAATAGTTAAATCCTCTGGTTGTATGCTCTTTTATAATTTTATACTTATCAGGATCTAACTTCCCCTTTTCATTTAATATTTCCTTCGGTATAAACATTTTTCCTGCATCATGAAGAATTGTTCCCATTGTCAAATCATAAAGATCATTTTTATTTAACCCATAACCAATGCCTAGAATCAAAGCCAAAATTCCCGTATTCACACTATGATTATAGGTATAATTATCTGCACTTTTGATATCAACAAGATTAATCATAATCTCTTTTTGTGTAAATACATCATCAACAATCAGTTTTGCTACTTCCTGCATACTTTGTAATTGCTGTTCACTTTCTTTTTCAAGTTTTTTCTTTTGAAAAGTATTTAAATGATCATTGTCTATATCGGCAAATACATTTAATGCCCCTCTTATCGTAGCAACAGCCTTTTGCCTTACTTGTGGCTTTATAATATCATCTAATTCTCCTTGACTATATTCATCGATTATATAAATAGAACAAAAACCTTGTTCTCTTACTTTCGCTTTTAACCGTTCATTTATTTTTACACCTTTTGATAATAAAATTTGTCCTTTTTCGTTGTATATTGTTTGGGCTAAAAATGCCCCTTCTTTTACTGCATCGATTGGCACTAATCTCATACAGTGCCCCCTCCCTATATATTATAAACTTTCTTATTCAGTAAGCTTTATCCCTTTGGCTAATAAAGTTTGCCCTAAAAAAACACCTTCTTTTACCTCACTTATTGGAGTTCGTCTCATATAATCTCCCCCTTAATTGGGTATTTCAATAACTAATATTTAATTTATCAAAATATGTCTAAAAAATCAAATAGTTAATTTTTTTATATCATTAAATTGCAACCTATCACTCATACTGACTTTTTCCATATAATATATTAGTATCTATAAATTTTCATTTAATTTCATAAGTGTTTTTCTTCCACTTTAAAACATTGTAACGATTAGCATTCTATCCTTTTAAAGGAATAACCAAATAATGAACAAGATTCGTAAACTTAATTTTAAATTATCTTTAAATAAGCAATCTCATAAAAAGTTTAAGAAGGTGATCATATGCATATAGGTGTTGTCGGTGCTGGCTATGTAGGATTAATTACATCTCTAGCATTTGCACATATGGAAAACCATGTAATTTGCATGGATAATGATATAAAAAAAATTAATCAATTAAATAAAGGAGTACCCACAATATTTGAAGAAGATTTAGAAAGCTTATTGCACGAATGTCTAGATAATAAAAATATCGTTTTTACAAATGATCTACAAGAAACTGTAAACCAATCAGATATTCTTTTTATTGCAGTAGGAACACCTCCTAATGATGATGGTGGTGTAGATATGACACAAATAAACGAAGTCATCTGCCAACTTTCTAAATTTATTCATGACTATAAAATAATCATAAATAAAAGTACCGTCCCTGTAGGTACGCAGAAATATATAAAAGAATTGCTTGTACAAAAAGGTGTCTCCGAAAAAAATTTTGATGTAGTTTCTAATCCCGAATTTTTAAGAGAAGGAAAAGCAATATTTGATTTTCTTCATGGGGATAAAATCGTCATCGGTTCTGATTCTCAAAAATTAAAAGAAATACTAGAAAAGTTATATGCACCTTTTCATATAGAAATGATCTTTACAACTCCTGAAACTGCTGAGTTGATAAAATATGCTTCAAATGCATTTCTATCAACCAAAATTTCTTTTATCAATGAAATTGCAAATCTTTGCAATAAAGTAGGCGCAGATATTGATACGATATCTTATGCGTTGGGGTTAGACAAAAGAATCTCTCCACAATTTTTAAAAGCTGGTATTGGCTTTGGCGGATCATGTTTTCCAAAGGATACAAAAGCTTTGATAAAAATAGCTAAAACCCATGGGTGTGATCTTAAAATCGTAAAAAGTGCAGTAGCCGTAAATGAAGATCAAAGAATATTACCAATTCATATCTTATTAGATCACTATGGTGATATAAAAGGCAAAACTATATCTGTTTTAGGTCTTACCTTTAAAGCAAACACAGATGATATTCGTGAATCCCCTTCCCTTTATATCATCCATGAACTCATAAAAAGAGGAGTTACTGTACAAACCTATGATCCAATTGCTTCAGATGAAGTAAAAAAAATATTTCCTCATATAAAATATTGCAGTAACGTATATGATAGTCTTACAAATTCAATCTGTGCCATTATATGCACAGATTGGCAAGAATTTTACAACCTAAACTTGACGCTCCTTAAAGAAAAAATGCAAGTTCCAATGATTATTGATGGAAGAAATATATTTAAATTAGAAAAAGTAAAGGAAAATCGTATCATTTATTATAGCGTAGGAAATGGATCTTTGAAAAGCTAGGGTTTCCCTAGCTCTTTCTTTTATAAAAATTTTTATTTTTCCACATGGCTATCGATCTAAAATAACTGATTTGATCACTGCAAAATATTCTCTGAAATAATATTTAGGCATTAAATATACCCTCGTTTTACTAGGTACACCATATGCAACGATTCCATTCCTCTTCGCTAATAGCTTTGCCCGAAACAAATGAAACCGATTTGTGATGATAATAATTTCATGTATTTCTCTTTTTTCTATTTTTTTTAACTTCTCTTTTGTAAATTTAATATTTTCTAATGTACTGGTTGATTGGTCCTCTTTCACAACTCTATTCTCTCTTATTCCTCTTTTTATTAAAAATCTTTTCATCGCTTCAGCTTCAGCTATATCTTCTCCTCTACCTTGTCCTCCACTTACTACTACTTTCACATCTGGATGATCATTCATATATTCTAAGCACTTGCTCATTCGATCTAATAAAGTTAATGATAATCTTTCTCCCTTTAATCCTGCTCCTAATACGACCACATACTCTGTTTCTTGGTTGTGCTCTAAATTTCCATTGAATATGATTAACCCTTCTATCATGAAAAATGATAGAAACCATATATAAAATATGGTTTTCACCATCTTAGATTTTATCAGTTTCTCTATTTGTTTCTTCATTATTATCCTACCTTTTTCGTTTTTAAAAGCCAACGATTCTATGTACCATTTAAAGAATTGCTCTTAATCGTATGCTTTCATCATACTTTCATCTTCTTCCATCAGATGCTTTACGATAGAACCCATATTCATTTTATTCCAAAATGATAAATTTTTATGTGTATTATAATATTTCATTGGAATTGGATGGGTTCCAACTACAACAGGTGTATTATAATGATTTTCAATAAACTCCTTAAAGTGGTTTATTCTTGGACAGGGAGGATATCCAACAACCATACCCGTTGCTAAATGAATTACCTCCGCACCATTTTTTATCATTTCTTGTGGTACATATTCAATATTCCCACCGGGACATCCACCACAATATGAATATCCTACAAGTTCTAATTCTTCTTCTTTTGGATATACTGAAAAACCTCCAGTATGTTCTTTTAATGCGCGTAAACATTTTCCCCCACCACAGTTTTGATAACGACCACAGATGATAATACCAATTTTTTTCATTCTAACCCCCCCTTTACTAATTACTATTTTATACGATTATGGGATATTATTCAATTTTTATAAAAAAATAAAAAATTCACATACTTTAAAATCTATAATTTCAAAATAATTAAAAAGATACCGAAGCTTTAAACCTCAGTACCTCCAGATTCCTTTATATACTTTCAAAAAGACGTAATAAATCATCAGCTACGCGCTTCCAATGGTATCTTTCTTCTGCAAATTTTCGTCCCATTTTTCCCATGTTTAGCGCAACATCTTCATTTTCTAAAAGGTGAACGATTTTTTCTTCCATTACATCTGGATTATCATATTCTTTGATCGCTATTCCATTAACATTTTCCTCAATAACTTCCGCATTTCCACCTCTATCAGTAGTAATAATAGGTAGCCCTGCTGCCATAGCTTCATAATGAACACGGGCTAGGGGTTCTGTCCATTGGGAGGCACATATGAATATATCTCCTATGTTATAATATTTGGGTATTTCAGCAGGGGGTAAAAATCCAGTGAAGATCACAGGACCTTTTAATTTTTTTGAAAATTCCTGTACTTTTTTTACATAAATATCTGTTGCATTGCTTCCATACCACTTGCTTCCTACAAGAATAAGTGCCGTATTCGGATAATGGTTCATCACTTTTTCCATGGCTTTTAATACAATATGGGTACCTTTTTTCTTAGATAAACGACCTACATTAATGATTACTTTATGATTTTCTAATCCATATTTCTTTTTCATATCTTCTCGATCTTGCTTTACATCTTCATGCCAAAACGGTTTTAATGTATTTAAATCCACTGCAGAATAAACAGGATATATTTTATCTTTTGCACAAGGATACATGTTCACTACATCATCTGCAATAAATTTACTAACCGTGCTAATAAAGCTTACACGTTCTATACACTTTATTCCTCTCTCTTGATCAATTTTTTTAGGTGCAAACATTTCATTATGAAGGCTAAGACTTATAGGTCTCCCCTCTGCTACATCATTGATTCTAAGTACCCAAAGGGGTCTATTAAATACATGGATTAAGTCAAACTTTTCTTTTGAAATTTCCTTTTTAATGTTGTTAATATATTGATCCCCTGTTTTTCCTGATACACGAATATATCTTACCTTTCCTTTTTTCTCTTTATTTTTCAATTTGCTATTATGCAAACTAAACAACGTGATTTCATGATACTTTGATAAAATAGGTAATAAAGCATCAATATATATTTGAATCGCGCCTCCTAATATAGGCGGAACGGGAAGTTTTTCTGTACAAATAAGTGCGATCTTCACAACAATCCTCCTCTAAAATAAGCCCCTTAAAATATCTACTTTACTCTTTTCTAGTTGGGCTATTTTCGCTATTTCACCCGGATTTACGTGTTTGTTCTTTTTAAATAAATTCTTTACTTTTGCAAAAAACCAGTGCGGAAATAATAAATCTATTTTCAGAATCTCTTTTTCATGCTGTGTCAATCTATTTCCTTTTTCATAACATTTTAATATGTTTTTTATGGTCTCTCTATCCCATTTTCCTTGCTTTTCCATCCGTTTGCCTATGATTTTTCTCAGATCACGCCCAACCAAATCATATGTTACCCCATCTAAATCGATTATATATACATCCTCTCCTGAAAGAATTACATTTCCTGTCCCAAAATCCTGATGACATAGAGGGGCCTCTTTTTGATCTACATTTGTTAAAGAATAGTAAGCAGATTTATCTAAATCATTTATTGCCTTATCTGCTATTTTGATAATAGGATCAATATATTTTAGATAACTCGCATAGGATTTATTTTGTGGTTTTAATTGAGCTTCATTTTTCCACTTTAACATTCTATTTTTCATAGATTCGTATTGCTCATTCCATCTACCTAGTTTAGAAGATATCTTTGCCTCTTGCGGTGGCACATATCCTTTTGAAGTTACATGAAATTTTGATAACCCTTCTAATGCGCTACATAAATCAGAACTGTTATCAAAGTACAAATCTTTTGAATCAATCCATTCATATAATACAAACAATTGATCGTTATATTCTGTAATAGGTTCTTTTGTGTTATTTAAATAGATTTTTGGTACCTTTCCACCCTGCTCATAAATATAAATTTGGGCATTTACTGTGAACATCGCTTTATCCTTTGTATGTTTTAGTCTTTTTAGACATTGTACTTGATGATTATAGGTAAACTTCCATAATGTCTTTAGTCCACTATCTTGAATAATATTTAACTCATTTGGAACAATATCATAATTTCCTAATACGTTTTTTGCCAATTGTTTCAATTCTGTATTGTCTTTCACTTATTTTACCTCCTTTTATAAAGGGAGAATTTCATCAAAGTTTTCAATAATTATTTCTTGTGATTTATCCATTTGAATCATCTCTTTTAATCGACTTAAATATTTTTTTTCTGTCCAAGTCTTTTCTCTTTTTTCATAATATTTGCCCATAATTCCTGCAAATAGATGCGGATATGTTAGTGTTGGATTTAAAACCCGCCATTGCTCTTTCTTTAAAGGATTTTTTATTTGATACCATTTTAAAATATCTTTTACTAATGCTAAATCCCATTTCTTCTTCCTTTTCATAATTTTATTTAAAATTTTTCGAATATCTCTAAGGGGTATATCAATGGTAATTGAATCTGGATCTAATACATATATTTCATCTTTATCTGTAAAAAGAAGATTTCCAGCTGTAAAGTCTTGATGACATAAACCACCAAGCTCTTCAACTTCTTTTACCCACTGATGATAATCCTCTCCGTCAAATCCTTTCATTGCATCGATCATTCTTTTATAGAAGTATGGAAATTCTCGCAATATTTCTTCTCCAAACGCTGAGTGATTTTTATTATTTCGCTCTATATCATAATATCCTTTTAGCTTATCTACTTCTTTTTTGTATTTTTCTGGCCATTTGCCTAAATGTGTTCTTACTTTACAACTTTGGGGTGGTTTAAATCCAACAGATGCTTTATGAAAATTACCCAGTTCTGCAACAATTCTTTTTATATTTTCATCTGTACTATAATCCAATGTTCTGCCATCAATCGCTTCGCTTACTATATAGGCTGTTTTATCTAATAATGCATATTTATCTCCTGTTTTGTTTTTGATAATTTTGGGCATATGCATCCCATTATTCATCAAGTGCTCCATAGCAGAGATGATAAATTTCAAAGTTGTATCTGCATAAGCTTGCTTTTTTAAAATCTTATAGCCATCTGGCGTATGCACCCACCATACACCCTTTTTCCCCTTATAAGATTCTGTTCTTATGCTATATACTTCTAGATCATATTCTTTTAATACGGTTTTTAAATCGTTCATGATAGAAGTCTCCACCATCTTTCCTCCTTACAATAATAGGAGGATTTCTCCCCCTATTTATACTATATTTCAAATTCTTCTTCTTCTTCTTCTTCTTCCTCTACAAGATCAGACCAACTTATTTTCACCGCTAGCTGCCCTTCGGGACCATCCTCGTATTTTACTTTATACTCAAGCGTTTTGTCCTTTGGTAATGCTACAACTGCTTCTTCTACTTCAAGTGTTCCTCTTACCAATCTACCAAAAGTTTCCTTTAATTGTTCATGAATTTCTTCTACATTTCCTACAAATTTTTCTCTATATCTCATTATTTATTCCTCCTTTTTTTTACTCAATACAGTATATTCATTCCTTATATAAATGTGATATCTTAATCTACGTATTCTTCATATATTCTACCTGATTTCTTAAGCCTTCTTCTATAGAAAAAGTCGGTTTAAAATCTAACCGATTTTGTATTTCTGAAATATCTGCATAAGTATCTCGAACATCTCCTTTTTGCTTTTCTATAAACTTTATGTTTGCTTTTTTTCCTATAATATTTTCTAAAATCCCTATTAAATCTATCACTTTTATAGGATGCCCACTGCCTACATTGAATGTCTCTCCCTCTAATGAAGACTTTGCCACGAGTATATTTGCACATACTATATCATCTATATACGTAAAATCTCTTCCTTGATTTCCATCTCCATAGATTGATATCGTTTCCCCTTTCAATATCTTTTGAATAAATAAACTTATAGCCATCTCTGGCCTTTGCCTTGGTCCATAAACTGTAAAATATCTCAATGAAATAACAGGAACCCCATAGTTTTCGTGGTAGAGATTACATAAATTTTCTGCTGCTAGCTTTGATACACCATATGGTGAGAATGGTTTTGGTAAATCTCCCTCCCTCATAGGGAGCTCTTTTATATTGCCATAAATAGAAGAAGAGGATGCATAAACCATTTTTTTGATAGGATGGTTCTTTACATGCTCTAAAAGGTATTGGGTTGCAAGAATATTATTTTTTGTATATACATCAAATTCATTTCCCCAACTTCCTCGAACACCAGGCTGACCGGCTTGGTGAAAAATAAAATCAATATCTTTTAAATAATCATATAGTTTTACTTCTCGTAAATCATTTTCAATAAAGAAAAAATCATCATTTCCTATACAAGCATACAGGTTTTTTACTTTTAAATTTCTATCATAATAATCTGTAAAACAATCAATCCCTATAACCTGATATCCTCGATCTAATAAATTCTCGCATAAATGAGATCCTATAAATCCTGCGCATCCTGTTACCAACGCTTTCTTTGACATGTACTCATCTCCTTAATAACAATATATTCATTGGGATATTTTGAGTGTATTAAAAGTACTCCTAAATAAGATTTGAAAATTTATCCATAATAGTAGCACATCTTAATCTACGAGGAATATTATAAGTATAGATACTTATGAATTCGAAAAAGAAAAGGAGGGTAATCATGAAGCATAAAAACAGTAAGTATGATTATAAAAGCAACATGAGAACCATTATCACAAACGCAATTTGTGGAAAAGCAACCCATACATGTCAGACTACTGTATATATAAACGCTGAAGATAATGTAGCACCTGATAAGGTTTTAGGCTGCACCATCACAAATGCGGAGATACAAGGAAGTAAATTCGAACAATTCTCCAATAATAATATTAATATTCGCATCAATGGTGAATTTGAAGTACATGTATGGTACGAAGGAAATGGAGATACAAATGTATCCAAAAGTTTTTCGAAATTCTCTGAAGTCATTCCTGTAGAAAGTTTAGAAGGAGAGAATTATTACGAAGAAAATTATTTTGATAAACGAATCCTTGCATGGATTAACAAAACCCCAGTATCTCAAGGAACGATGATTGTAAACAAATCAGGACTTCCCACTATCGCTATTCAAGTAGAATATGAGTTAGGGGTAGAGGTTATTGGTGAAGCAAGAGTAAATATTTTGTCTTATTCTATAGACCAACAAGAAAAGGAAAAAGATATCATCTTTGATTCTATACTAGATGATGATAATGAAGATGATGTAGATTAAAAATAATAGAGAGGTTAAACCTCTCTATTATTATTTTATAATTTTTTCTAATCCGCCCATATATGGTTTTAAAACTTCTGGAATAATTACTGAGCCATCTTCTTGCTGATAATTTTCAAGAATTGCTGCCAGTGTTCTCCCTACAGCTAATCCTGATCCATTTAGTGTGTGCACATATTCTACTTTTCCTTTTACTTCTGGTCTAAATCTTATATTGCTGCGTCTTGCTTGGAAATCTTCAAAGTTACTGCAAGAAGATATTTCTACATATCTACCATAACTTGGCATCCATACTTCTATATCATAAGTGATAGCTGAACTGAATCCTAAATCTCCTGTACAAAGCTTTACAACCCTATAAGGAATTTTCAATCTCTTTAATACTTCTTCTGCTGCGAATAACAGACTTTCTAGCTCTTTATATGATTCTTTAGGATTTACGAATTTTACTAATTCTACTTTATTAAATTGATGTTGTCTTATAAGACCTCTTGTATCTCTACCTGCAGACCCTGCTTCTTTTCTAAAACATGGGGTATAAGCAGTATGATAAATCGGTAACTTCTCTCCATGAATGATATCATTCATATATAAATTTGTTACAGGTACTTCTGCTGTAGGGATTAAAAAGAAATCCTTACTTGGTATATGGAACATATCCTCTTCAAATTTTGGCAGTTGTCCTGTTCCTGTCATGCTATCTCGATTCACCATAAATGGTGGTAATATTTCCGTATACCCATGCTCTGTTGTATGTAAATCTAGCATAAAGTTAATGATAGATCTTTCAAGTCGGGCACCCACCCCTCTGTAAACTGTAAATCTTGCACCTGTTATTTTTGCTCCTGCTTCAAAATCTAAAATTCCTAAATCCGTACCAATATCCCAGTGCGCTTTGTGCTCAAAATCAAATGTTGTAGGTTCGCCCCATTTTTTCACTTCTACATTATCTTCATCACTATTTCCTACTGGAACATCTTTATGTGGTGTATTTGGAATACCTAAAAGCATATTTTTCATATCTGTTTCAGTATTTTTTACATCTTCATCAAGCTCTTTAATTTTGGCTGATAACTTTTTCATCTCCTCTAATACACTTGATGCATCTTTTCCTTCTTTTTTTAATTGTGGGATCTCTTTTGATACAGTATTCTGTTTATTTTTCATCTGTTCTACTTCTTGTAGTAACCTTCTTCTTTTTTCATCTAATCCCATCACCTGATGTAATCCATAATCTCCATGTCCACGTCTTTCTACAAGTTCTTTCACTTCATCCATATTTTCTCTTACTCTTTTAATATCTAACATACCGTTTCCTCCTCTTCATTTCAAAAATAAAAAAACCCTCATCCCTAAACAGGGACGAAAGGTTATTCTTCCGCGTTGCCACCCAGATTGGCTGAAATTTTCAGTCCTCTTTTCTACGATATAACGGTCGCACCCGACAAAGCCTACTCCATATTTCAGCTTGTGACTTCAGGATGGATTCAATAACAAATTTCATCAGTTTTCACCAACCACTGACTCTCTAAAGAAATTTTATTATTTACTACTTCCTCTCATAGTCTTTCTTCATTTTTAGGATATTCTAACATATTATATATATCTTTTCAATCTTTTTATCTTTTTATTCATGATTTTTTAGATATGGAAATATAGTTATATTAAATCTATTGTTAAAATGATATTGATATGTATTTTTATTTCAATAATATGTATATTTTTTATTATTTCAGTAAATACTTGTAAACATCAAATATTTTTAAGGGGGTACAACAAATGCATGATATTGATTTATACGCACAACTAGGTGATCTAAAAGAAGTTGATTATAGAAATACCCTTGCAATTGCTACAATCCTAGAAATTCTTATTACAAAAGGTTTTATTGATAGAAGAGAATTTTCACAAATGGCACAACATCTTGATGACATGTCTATAGAAGAATTAAAACTTCTCAGAAATAGGTAGCTCTTATTTCTATCCTTTTTTCTATATATATAGCGATATTTTTAAAAAGAAATGCTTTCATTTGAAAGTCTTTCTTTTTTTGGCGGTTAAAATAATTTCCAAAGTTAGGTATTTCTTAATTTCATCATTTGTTATAAAATAGATATAGACTTTTTCAATCAAAGGAGGAAATTCATGAATATCGACATAATAGAAAAGCTTCTTATATTACCTGGGATCTTATTAGGATTTTCATTTCACGAATATGCCCATGCTCAGGTAGCTGTTTGGCTAGGAGACGACACCCCAAGACTTCAAGGTAGATTATCCTTAAGTCCGCAGAGCCATATTGATCCAGTTGGTTTTATTTTTATATTACTTGCTGGATTTGGATGGGCAAAACCTGTTCAAATCAATCCAATGAACTTTAAAAACCCAAAACGAGATGATATTCTTGTATCATTAGCAGGTCCTATTATGAACTTAACCATCGCTTTATTTTTTATTGTGCTCATGAAAATATTATCTAGTATATCTGTTTCCTTTTTACCTCAAAAGCTTTACCCAACGATTATGGATATTTTTAATTATACGGTTTGGATCAATGTGGTTTTATTTGTATTTAATCTAATCCCGATTCCACCATTAGATGGCTCCCATATCTTCTTTGGTCTCCTTGGATTAAAAGACAAACCGATCTATCATGAAATTTCTACAAAAGGAAATTTTATTCTTATTTTATTGATTATAACAGATGCTATTGATAAAATCATTGGCCCACCTATTTCGGCTGTATATACACTGTTGTTAAATCTATTCTTTTTATAAAAGGGAACCTCTTTAAGAGATTCCCTTTTATTATTTTATATTTTGGAATTGATTTAATTTTTCTAGTACTGTTTTTAATTCACCGATATATTTTCCATAGTCTGCCCATTTTCCATTTCTTTGGGCCATCTGTGCTTGATTAAATAATTGATTCGCCCTTTGAATCATTCCCTTTGCATTTATTGGCTCACTAACACCTTCTTGTGGAATGATTACTTCTGGCTTTTGTACGCCTCCAAACAAATTATCCAAAGCTTTTTCTAGCGTTTCTTCATAAGCAATTTTATCCCCATAAGCCACAACCACTCTTTTTACTTCTGGCAAACTATTTTCATTATCTGCCTTTAAATAGATTGGTTCAATATAAAGCAGTGAATTTTCAATAGGTATGGTTAAAAGATTTCCACGCATATATGTAGAACCTTTTTGCCCCCATAAGGAAAATTCCTTGGAAATGGTCGTATCTTGATCAATTTTAGATTCTATCTGCATTGGCCCATAAACATTCTTTTGCTTTGGCATCTTATATATAACGAGCTTTCCATAATTTTTGCCATCATTTCTTGCCATCAAAATGGCTGTCATATTTGGCTTATTCTTTGGTGTATATGGAATCGTAAGTAAGAATTCTTCCTTTTTTTCATCTGGTAATCTCATCACGAAATAGTTCGATTCCATTACTTGTGTTTCTCTTTCATAGATTTCATTTGCAATATCCCATAAATCTTCCTGTTGATAAAATACCTCTGTATCCGCCATATGATATACTTTATACACATTTGCTTGTATATCAAATAACGCTTGTGGATATCTTACATGATTTTTCATTCCATCAGGCATTTTATCCATGCTTGTAAATAATTGCGGGAATATTTTTTTCATGGTTTTTATAACAGGATCTTTTTCATCTGCTACATAATAAGTCGTACCTCCATTATACGCATCGATCACTACCTTTACAGAGTTTCTGATATAATTTGTACGTCCCTCTCCAAAAGGTTCTGCATAAGGATAATTACTACTAATCGTATAACCATCTAAAATCCAATATAATTTTCCTTCATCAATTACAAGATATGGATCATCATCATACTCGATAAAAGGTGCTATTTTTTGTACTCTCTCTTTTATATTTCTATAAATTAAAATTTTACTATCTTTATTGATATTACCAGAAATCAATAATTTTAAATTCCCCTCCTTTATTGCATATAAAAGTTTATTGATTCCCCCTAATTTAATTCCTGCTTTGCCTTCATACAAAGTTTCTGCATTTGAATCTCCACTTGGGTAATCAAATTCTTTTTCATCTGTATTGGTCACCACGTAGTTATTGGTTAATTCTCCAAAATAAATCTGTGGGTATTTAATTCCTATACCTTTTATATTTGATTTTGGTGGAATATCCTTTATGAATAGATCTGGCTGTCCCTGACTCGTAATTGCATTTACAGGGGATAATGCCACCCCATATCCATGTGTATATTTCAAATGCTGATTAATCCATTGTTCTTTTATTTTATCTTCATTAATCTCTCTTCCTGATAAAAAGACTTGCGTTAATTGTCCATCAATAGTATATCTGTCTATATCCACATCATGGAATTGATAATATTGTCTAATGCCTTGAATTTGATTGTAAAACTGCTTTGTAGGTCTATAGTCATTGATTCGAATATTTTTTATGGTTTCCTTATTTTTATCTAAGTCTGCTCTTGTTAAATTTCGTTCTGCTGAGAAATTCTTTTCTTCTATTTGATCTAATCCATAGGCCATCTTTGTATATTTAATATTATAATCTAAGTATTTACTTTCCTTTGAGATTTCATCTGGTGTTACAATAAAGTTTTGTACACCTAGCGCAGCAACGTTTCCTAGGATCGATACTACAATCATAATAACGGGTCCTGCAAGGGCTAATCTTAGCTTCCTAGCTTTTGCACCCATTATTAGTACAACTGCAGATACAAATGCAAATACTATCTTTGCTCGATATACCCATAGTGTTACATGAATATCTGTAAAACTTGCCCCATATGCAACGCCTCTCGTTGAATAAAGTAAATTATAAGTTTTTAACACATATCCTAATCCCAATAGAATAAAAAATATTACACCTAAAGTTGTTAGCTGCCCAAATGCAATATTTAATAATTGCTTTCCATTCTCAGCATTGAGTTTTGCTCTTCCCGTCTCTGGGTTTTCATGATTTACATCAAACAATTTAGGTCTTTTTACACTCATCATGATTAAATAAAAAACAACGGTGATAATAACCAAAAGTACAATAAAGCTAATCAATGAATAATAAACCTGTTCAATAAAAGGCAGTTGAAACATGTAAAAAGATAGATCCTTTTTAAATAGTGGATCCATAATATTAAATTTTGTTGTATTGAAAAACTTTAGTACCTCAAACCAAAGATTACTACACACGGTCACACTCGCAAGAAAAGAAACAATAGCCGAAATCCCTAAGGCTATTTGGTTGATTTTCTTTTCGCTCAATCCAACATAAGCTGTATGAATCTTTTTATTATAACTCTTTTTAATAGATCGTAGGTAAAAATAGATTAATAGTGTCAATACAACAAAAATAGGAATGCCTATTTTCAATTGCGTCATGAGCTTTGTTAAAAATACCTGTTCATACCCCAATTCCTGAAACCACTGATAATCGGTTATGAAATTAATAATTGTGGTAAAAGAAGTTAAAGCAAATAAAATTGCCATCACTCCTAAACTTACAAAAGCACCTCTAGCTTTTCTCAAATTTTTCACTCCTTCATTATCTTTATAGTACTAATATACCCATATATAAATATTTTTGTCAATAAAAAACAAACTCGACAGTATATTCTTATTTTTATTATACTGTCGAGAAAGTTATTTTTTAAATTATGAATTTAATTTCATATCTCCATATTGAATCCATCCCTTTTTTCTCATATATTCAGAAATGATAAGGGTAAGAATAGCCGGCAAAATAAAATGAAGTAGAATGATTTTTCCTATAATTAGCGTCATAGGTTCATTCGGTCCCATAACTGCAATCGTACCAAACTGTCCAACTAAACCACTTGTTCCCATCCCTGCCCCAATACTATTATTCTCCATTTTCATTATAAATGTAGCAATAGGCCCAAGTATTGCACTGGCTAGCGTTGGTGGAATCCAAATGAGAGGATTTTTTATAATATTGGGAACCTGTAGCATAGATGTTCCTAATCCTTGGGCAATCGCTCCCCCTATACCATTTTCTCTGTAGCTTGCCACAGCAAAACCAATCATTTGTGTTGCACATCCTACCACAGCAGCTCCTGCCGCTAATCCACTAAGCCCTAATGAAATAGCAAGGGCTGCACTACTTATTGGCAACGTCAAAATCATCCCCATAAGGGTTGCTACAATCATTCCCATAGGAATAGGCTGTAACTCCGTGGCTCTATTAATGACGCCTCCTAAAGATTTCATAACTGATGCCATAACAGGTCCTATAAAAACGCCTGCTAATCCACCAATGATAATGGTTCCAAGGGGAATGAGCACAATATCTACTTTTGTTTTTCCTGCAATTAATTTTGAAAACTCAGCCCCTATGACGCCCGCAACGAAAGCCCCTACTGGCTCACCTATTTTTATAATAAAAGCACCCGCTTCGCCAGAAGCAATCGTTCCAGCACCAATGGCTCCTGTAACAATAGAAGCAAAAATCCCTAAAGGCGGCGCGCCTACACTAAATGCTACCCCAGCACCAATGGCAGGTCCCATTAAGAATTGTGCAACTTTACCAAACTTTATTAAAGCTTCTATTCCTGTATAATCTCCAATTTGTTTGATAATCAGTCCTATGATCAGAGAAGAAAATAATCCTAAAGCCATACCATTTAACGCTTTTGTACTATATTCTCTGAATGAAAATTTTTCTTTTTTCATTTGGTTCTCCTCTTTATTTTATAATGTAGTATAAATAGTTTTGTATATTTATTAAATAATCATCAAGCTAATATCCATCGCCTTCACAGAATGGGTTAATTCACCTACAGAAATTACATCCACGCCTATTTCAGCCATCCCCTTTATTCTTTCAATGGTAACATTTCCAGAAGCCTCAAGAATTGCTCTTCTATTTGTAATTGCAACTGCTTTTTTCATGGTTTCTATATCCATATTGTCTAACATAATAATATCTGCATTTGCATTGATTGCCTCTTCTAACTCTTTTAAATTTGTTACTTCTACTTCTATTTTTGTGGTGTGAGCAATATTCTTCCTTACCCGATCCACAGCTTTTTCTATACTTCCTACTGCCTTTATATGATTATCCTTAATCATTACAGCATCCGATAGATTGAACCGATGATTAAAACAACCACCTACACGAACTGCATATTTTTCTAGCATTCTAAGTCCCGGTGTTGTCTTTCTAGTATCTACGATCTTTGTATTATACCCATTTATTCGATCTGCATATGCACTTGCCTTTGATGCAATCCCTGACATTCTCTGTATGATGTTTAAAGCTAATCTTTCACCTTTTAAAATATTTTTTGTACTCCCTTTAATAATAGCAATTTGTTCTCCTTTTTTTACATGCTCTCCATCTTCTTTTATAAATTGAAAGGCTATTTTATTATCCAATAGTCTAAATACTATCTCAGCAATGGGCAGTCCTGCAATTACCCCTTCTTCTTTTGCAATCATAAAAGCCTCTGAAATACTGTGTTCATCTATTAATATATCCGTAGTAGTATCCCCATAGTTCATATCTTCTATCAAAGCATTTTTTATTATTTTCTCCGCTAAAAATTTATTATACACCCTTGCCCCTCCGTATCTACTCTATAGTGTGCCCCAAGACTCTCTTTCCTTTTCAAAGCAGCTTTTATAATAAGGATTGCAACTGTACATATATTGACGCATTCATAGTATTTTACACTTTTCCCATTTCCTAATAAAGCACTACGTATTTTCTCTACTTCTTTTAATGCATATCCTAGTCCCTTTTGGCTTCGCATAATAGATACATGTTCATCCATAATGTTTTGAATGTTTTCTCTCATTTTATCTAATACAAAGTCATTGATCCCTTTATATTGAACACTTGAAATCATAGGTAATGGTTTTATTTCTATATTTAAAATATATTTATTTAAAGATGCAACGACTCTATTGCCAAAGACCAATCCTTCTAATAAAGAGTTACTTGCAAGCCTGTTTGCTCCATGAACCCCTGTGCAAGCGCATTCTCCACATGCATACAATCCCTCTATAGTTGTTTTTCCATCTACATCTGTATAGATTCCCCCCATACTATAATGTTGAACGGGAGATACAGGAATATATTCCTTTGTCATATCGATTCGTTCTTCTATACACCTTTTATATATGGTAGGGAATCTATTTTTAATAAAATCAGGGTTTTTGTGGGTAATATCTAGGTATACATATGGTTTCCCTAATTTTATCTTTTCTGTAAAAATACTTCTTGCCACAATATCCCTTGGTGCTAGATCAGCTTTTTTATGATATTTTTTCATAAAAGCCTCACCCTTTGTATTCCTTAAAATAGCACCTTCTCCTCTTACGGCTTCAGATATTAAAAACTTTTGTCCATTTTCTTTATCATACATGGCAGTAGGATGAAATTGTATAAACTCCATATCTAAAATTTTAGCGCCTGCTCTATAGGCCATAGCAATACCATCTCCTGTAGTCACTGCTGGATTTGTGGTATTTCTATAGATTTGTCCAACGCCGCCTGTTGCTAAAACAACAACCTTACTTCTATAAATGATCTTTTCTTCCTTCTCATTTACTGCCAAAACGCCACAAACTGTATTTTTATTTGTTAATAAATCTATCCCCAAAACATTTTCGCAAACCACAATATTTCCTCTATCTTTGATTTCTTCGGCTAAAGACCTGATGACTTCTCTTCCTGTAGCATCTTTTGCATGCAGAATCCTTCTCTTGCTATGTCCACCTTCTCTTGTCACCCTTAGGTTTCCTGCTTCATCTCTATCAAAGTTTGTGCCATAAGTTAATAGCTTTTTAATATTTTTAGGTGCTTCTTCAATTAAAACCTTTGTGGTATCTTTTCTATTATAAAAAGCTCCTGCTCTTAGTGTATCTTCATAGTGTGATATGCAATCATCTTTTGGATCTACACATGCAGCGATGCCACCTTGCGCTAAATTACTGTTATTGTCTTCAAGTTTTCCTTTAGAGAGCACCATTACTTTGTATCTAGGATCAACATTTAGCGCAGTAAATAATCCTGCAATACCAGTCCCTAAAACAATCACATCACAAATTTCTTGACTTATATTTTTTTCATGAAAACCACTAATATATCTGGGTTTCATCTTTTTTCATCTCCTTAACTAAGTTCAAGCATTCTTGTAAGCGAATGCAGCGCTTTATTTCTTATTTCTTCTTCTACTTTTATTTCATATTGTTCAAATACTAAAGCTTTATAAATATTTTCTAGGGTTGTTTTTTTCATATTGTAGCAGGTCAATCCAGGCGATAATAAATAGAATTTTTTATCTGGATTTTCTTTACGCAATTTATGCAATACGCCCATTTCTGTACCAATAATAAATGTTTTATTTTCTGATCGATTTGCATAATCAATAATCTCAGATGTGCTTCCTACAAAGTCAGCCTTTGAAACGACTGCTTCATTACATTCTGGATGTACCAGCACCAATGCATCTGGATGCTTTTTCTTTGCAACATTTACTTCTATACTTTTCACTCTATGATGGGTAATGCAAAATCCTTCCCAAAGAATGATTTCCTTCTCTGGTATTTGCTTTTGAATATAACTTCCTAAATTTTGATCAGGTACAAATAATAGCTTGTCTTCTTTCATACTTTTTACAATCTTTACTGCATTCGAAGATGTACAGCAAATATCACTTTCTGCTTTTACCTCAGCTGAAGAATTTACATAGCAAACAATTGGAATGTCTGGGTATTCTTGTTTAAATATTTTAAGTTTATCCCCATCTACCATATCTGCCATAGGGCATCCTGCGTCATATGCAGGTAATAATACTTTTTTATGCGGAGATAAAATTTTTGCACTCTCTGCCATAAAATGAACACCCGAAAATACAATGATATCTGCATCTGTTTTTGTAGCTTCTTGACTTAGCTTTAGGGAATCTCCCACAATATCAGCTATCTCTTGAATTTCAGGTATCTGATAATTATGTGCTAGAATTACTGCGTTCTTTTCTTTTTTTAACCGCTCAATTTCCTGTATCATTTCATTTTCATTCATATTTTCAAACCCTTTCTTAGGATATATGTTTTTACACCTGTCTTGTCACCTGTTATTAAAAATATAACAAATCTTTCGCATTTTTTCAATCCCCTAGATTTGTAAATTTTATTATTTATACGAATTAAAAGAATTATTCTCCTTTTAACAAATATCCTTTTTCTTTTAGTAATGCTATTATTTTGTGATATGCACGATCATTTGGAACTTCTATTGTATGGATATGTTCTCCCCCTGTTAATGAAGCTAATGGTGCTGCTTGATTCTTTTTCACTTTTCCTATAAAATCTTCTATATCCATTCGAGAACCAATCATCAATGTGCTTCTAATATCGCCGTATATAGGATGTTCTATAATTACATCTAATACCTTTGCGCCCATATCCACCATTATTTTTAATTCTTCTTCCATATGAATATAGCCTTCATGTCTACATACAATAGTCTTTATATTTTTCTTTTTCCCATCGAACTTTGGAATCATATATCCATTTGAAGTGGCCAATATGTTTTCCCCTTGTGCACGCATGACAGCAATATCTTGCACAATAACTTGTCTACTCACATTAAATTTTTTTGCTAATTCTGCACCTGTTGTAGTTTTTTCTTTATTCCTAAATATTTTTATGATTTCTTTTCTTCTTTCTTCTGTTGACATGGTATCTTCCTTTCTATTCTCTTTCTTTATTTCAATATTATACCATAGTTTAATTGTAAAAATAGATCGTTATGTTTTAGTTTTTTTTAAACAAAAAACCTAAGGATTATTATATCCTTAGGTTTTTGTTTAACTTAATTTGAATACCTTTACTGTTTGCTCAAGTTCTTGTACCATTTCCTCTAATTCTTCTGAAAGCGCGCTTAATTGTTCCATAGAGGCCGTTTGTTCCTCCGTAGAAGCATATACCTGTTGAGAAGCTGCTGCTGTTTCTTCTGATACAGCGGATACATTGGCTATTACGGATATGACTTTTTCTCTACTTATTGATACATTTTCTACACCATAGGAAATATCTTTTATTTTGTTAATAATATCTTTTACAGCAATCGTCATATTCTTAAAAGTTTCTTGTACATGTTTGATTGATTCATTCTGTTCTTTTGCAACTGATTCAGAAGTTTTCATTTTCTCTTGTGCTAATCTTACATCTTCTTGAATATTGGATATAATGTCCTTTACATGATTCGTAGCATCATTTGTACTCTCAGCAAGCTTTCGAACTTCTTCTGCAACTACTGCAAAGCCTTTCCCTACATCTCCTGCTCTTGCTGCTTCAATTGATGCATTTAAAGCTAATAAATTCGTCTGCTCAGAAATGTTCATAATTGTTGCTACAATAAGATTAATCGCTTCTGTTTTTTTACTTAACGCAATCACTACTTCTACCACTTGCTTTGAAGATTTATTACTTTGTTCCGTCTTATCTTCTAAGATTTTCATAACCTTTAACCCTTTATCATTCTCATGATAGACTGCATCTGCATATTTTTGGCTTTCCTTTATTTGGTCTGCCATTTTCTCGATTTGTTCTGAAAGGTCTGTCGTAGCAACAACACCTAATTCTGCATCTTTCGCTTGTTCATTTGCACCATTTGCTACTTCCCCTATACTTCTTGCCACTTCTTCAATGGCTATTGATGATTGTTCTGTAGTATTCGCAAGAAGTTTTGAAGATTTTTCTACGGATTTAGATACATTTTCTATTCTCTCCATAAGGTTTTTCATTCCATTTATCATTTTATTAAAGCTTTCACCTAGTTTCCCTATTTCATTCTTAGCTTTCACATTAGCACTTACAGTTAAATCCCCATTTGCAGCCTCTTCCATAAGTTTCATCATATGAATAATAGGCTTTGTTATTTTACTAGAAACAGTATATGCAACGAATGCTGCTAACAATATTAAAATTATCCCTATAAATATATTTCTTTTATAAACAGCTGTAACAAAGTTCATTGCTTTTTCTTTTTTCTGAACCGTAATAACAGCCCAAGGATCAGAATCTCCTGGTAGATCAATTGGTTTATATGCACTGATAACCTTTTCTCCATTATTATCAATATATTCTGCTATTCCTGTTTCTCCATTTAAAACTTTTTTTGTTATTTCTTTTAGTTCTTCTGGTATCTTGATGTCTTGATCTTCTTTTTTCTGATTTCCCTTTTCATCTAATAGCGCATTTCCATTACCATCTTTTAATACAACTGTTTTATTAAATTTTTTATAATTATAAAGTTCTGATACTTGTTCTTTATTTGGATGCGCAATCACAACCCCTTCACCATCTAGCACGTATGCATATTGATGTTCCACAATACTAGATTTTTCTATTATTGTTTGAAGATAGTCTAATTTCAAATCTGATCCCATGATTCCCTTTAGCTGACCATTATCAGATATCGGTACAAATATAGAAGTAACTGGAACCGTTCCATTTCCTGATATGGTAGGATAGGATTTACTTATAAATGTTTTTTTATCATTCATAAATTTTTGAAACCACCATCTATTGGATCGATCTCCTAATTTACCCTTTGATCTTGCAGTCTGCATGCCGTCAATGCCTTGTATATATAATAAGTCAAAATAAGGATTTCTTTCAATGCTACCCACTAATACTTCTCTTTGTTTTTCGGAGATAAACCCTTTTACATCGTTATTGTAAGAAATTTCTTCTGTTATTGCATAGGCTTTATCAATAAAAGCGGCCACATTACCAGATATAGAATTTGCAAGAATCGTGTTATTATTTTCCATTTCTATTTGATAATCTTTTACAATAAAATAATATCCCATCATATTTGATGCAATAAAAGGAATGATTACAAGTAATATCATGATACCTATCAACTGATGTTTTAGTTTTTTCATACGTCTCTCTCCTAAATAGTATTTTATACACTCTTCTATATTTCAATATTATTCTCTTTTTTCCTTTTTATTTTTTATATGATCATTTTAAATTTATTTTATTACGTTTATCTTTTTTAACCTGCTATCGTGCGACCCAATAATATTGATTCCCATTGCTTTTAAATATTTTATATATACAATCATTTCTTCAGTAATTTCTTCTCCTGGGCATAAAATAGGCATCCCGGGAGGATAAGGAACAATGTATTCTCCACTTATTTTTCCAGCACTTTTTTCAAAATCTATCTCTATCTTTTTTCTAAAAACAGCTTCTCTTGGTGTGATATTCATTTTAGGAGTAGTATATAAAAACGGTGGCATGGCTATTTTTTTATAAGATTTTTTATTTTCTCTTTGTATATCTTTTAACGCTATTAATAGCTTTTTAAAATCATTCCCAGCATTTCCAATGGTACATACCGCTACAATATTGTTTATATCACTCATCTCCATCTGTATATGATGGTTTTTTCTTAATAATTCTTCTAATTGTATACCACGAATCCCTAAATCTGTCATATCTATTACAAGTCTTGTTTTGTCCATATCATGAACGCCGTATTTTCCTATAAATCTTTTATTTATAATTTTTACTCCTTCTATATAGGATATCTTTTCATGGAAATCATCTATATGTTCTAAAAGGTTCTTCATAAGCTGCTTTCCATCCTTTTGTGCGATCGCTCTTGCCTCATCTAATGATGCCATTAATAAATATGAAGGACTACTGCTTTGATGCATCGTCAGCATGAATCTTAACCGATCTATATCTACTCTATTTCCATTCATATGAAGCATAGAACTTTGCGTAAAGCTAGATAATGTCTTATGCGTACTCTGAATAACTATATCTGCTCCTGCTTCTATGGATGTTATAGGTAAATCTTCACTTAAAATAAAATGAGACCCATGTGCTTCATCTATAATGAGTATCTTTTCATATTTATGTACAATATTAGCGATTTTTTCAACATCTGAGCAGATCCCATAATAATTAGGATAAGTAAGCACTACCGCTTTTGCGTCGGGATTTTTAAGAATAGCTTCTTCTACACTTTCTGGTTTTAACCCCATAGGAATATTGTTTTTCATACTCACTTCGGGGGTAATATATACAGGAATTAAACCTCCAAGGATCAATCCATTCATAATAGATTTGTGGCAATCCCTTTGTACAATAATTTTTTCATTAGGGTTTGCTACTGCCATAAGCGCAGAAATATTTCCTGCTGTGGTTCCATTTATAAGAAAAAATGTATGCTCTACTTTGAAAAATTTTGCTGCTCTATCCTGCGCATTTTTAATCATTCCTACAGGCGCATGCAAATTATCTGTTCCTTGAATTTCCGTTACATCAAAACATAATAGTTCATTATTTAAATAATGATTCTTATATTTTTTATAAATATTTCCATTTTTATGTCCTGGAACATGAAAGGATACTATGTGATCTTGTGAAAGCTTTGTAAGTTTTTTAAAAATGATAGAATCATTCATAGTTAAAACCTCCATTTTTAATTTTTTGTTACTCAAGCAAAAAAAAGACTACTATAAAGTAGTCTTAGCTTTCTATATTCTTTTCTACATTTTTTTTTGAATTCTCTACATGCTTTGTAAGTGCCTTCTGAGCTGCCACATTATCCTTATTTAGAAAAGCCTCTAGAATCACTTCATGTTCTTTAAGTGATTCATTTATTCTTCCTTCAACATTCAACGATCTTTTTCTTGTTTTTTTCATGTAATATTGAAAGTCCTTAAGTACTTGTTCAAGATACCTACTCTTTGTTGCTTTATAGATAGTTTCATGGAATTTAGTATTTAATTCTGCAAATTTTTCAAGATCCTTTTTAAATGTATAAAACTCCATCAATTCGTAAGCTTCTTTCAATTCATTTAATTCTTCTTCTGTAATTCTTTCTACGGCCCATCTAGCAGCAATTCCTTCTATTGCTTCTCTTATAGCATATATATCTTCAATATCTTGTTTAGATATTCCTAATACAATGACGCCTCTGTTTGGTTTATTCTCTACAATACCATCTAATTCAAGTTGTTTAAGGGCTTCTCTTACTGGTGTACGACTTACACCAAGTTCTTCTGCTAATTTTGCTTCTCCTAGCTTTTCACCTTCAGCATATTTATCATTTAATATATCTTCTCTTAGTATATTGAATATCTTGGATGTTAAGGACAAACCTGTATTATCTTCATTCAATATGTCCCTGGTCATAAAATCCTCCACACTTCACATGAATTTTACCTAACATTTGTCATATTTCGACACCATTGGTAATGTACTTCCTATAAGAATATATTAATACAAATATACGATAATGTCAATGTATACAAGTATTTTCAAGCATTTGATTTTTTTTTCATGCCACCTTGCACGTTTAATTTATTACGCCTTACATCATTGTATTATTATTTAATTTGTATTATTATTTCTCTTTCTCAAAAATAAATTCTGCAAGTTTCCATTCAGCACCATTCACTTTCAGCCTATGGTATTTCAATTTTAATCCTATATATTATATATATGTATTTAATTTCACGTTAAATTTCAAATTTTTTAAAATCTATCATTTCAAAAAAACAAAATAATAAGGATATACATTTTTGCGTATATCCTTTTATTCTTCCTTACATATTTCTTGTAGCAACAAGATCCACCCCTGTATTTA
>NZ_SLWV01000022.1 GCF_004345705.1 Marinisporobacter balticus | reverse complement strand
TCACACCTGTTCCCATACCGAACACAGAAGTTAAGCCCTTCAGCGCTGATGGTACTTGGTGGGTAACTGCCTGGGAGAGTAGGTCGTTGCTGGTTTGGATTTGGGCGCATAGCTCAGCTGGGAGAGCACCTGCCTTACAAGCAGGGGGTCATAGGTTCGAGCCCTATTGCGCCCACCATTTAAAAAAGAATATTATGCGGGTGTGGCGGAATTGGCAGACGCACTAGACTTAGGATCTAGCGCTTACGGCGTGGGGGTTCAAGTCCCTCCACCCGCACCACTTTATTTGTATGGAGAAGTACTCAAGAGGCTCAAGAGGACGGTTTGCTAAACCGTTAGATCGGGTAACTGGTGCGCGGGTTCGAATCCCGCCTTCTCCGCCAGTATATAGAAGGATACCTATCATTCTTAGATGGGTATTTTTTTAGTTTATGGTAAATCATAAAATCTTAAAATTGTGGAAAACTAAACAGTGAAAAGTTATAGTTTGTAATTTTTTTTACAATAGATTGGTTTTTAATCAATTTTTGTGTTAAAATAGTGTGTTACTAATTTATTTGAGAGGAAGTATTCGATGATTCGAGAAAATATAAGAAATGTAGCAATTATCGCCCATGTTGACCATGGAAAAACTACATTAGTAGATGAGATGTTAAAACAAAGTGGGACGTTTAGAAGCAATGAACGTGTAGAAGAAAGAGTAATGGATTCCAATGATTTAGAAAAAGAAAGAGGTATTACAATTCTTTCAAAAAATACATCTATTATGTATAATGATGTAAAGATAAACGTAGTGGATACACCTGGACATGCTGATTTTGGTGGAGAGGTAGAACGAATTATGCAAATGGTGGATGGGGTATTATTATTAGTTGATGCATATGAAGGACCTATGCCACAAACAAAATTTGTATTAAGAAAAGCTTTAGAATCAGGATTAAAGCCGATTGTTGTTGTAAATAAAATCGATAGACCTGAAGCAAGAACACCAGAAGTTTTAGATAAAGTATTAGACTTGTTTATTGAGTTAGATGCAGATGATGCGCAATTAGATTTCCCTGTAATCTATGCTTCTGCAAAAAATGGGATTGCAAAATATGAGATTAAAGAGGCAGATCAAGATATGACGCCACTCTTTGATATGATCATAAAAGAAGTTCCTGCACCTGAAGGAATTTTAGAGGATGGATTGCAGCTAAGAATTTCTTCTATTGACTATGACAAATATGTTGGTAGAATTGGTATTGGAAAAATCCGTAGAGGATCTATTAAGAAAAATCAAGAAGTGGTTCTATGTGTTGCGGATGGAACATTCAAAAAGTTTAGAGTGAGTAAACTCTATACTTATGAAGGATTAAAAAAGGAAGAAACTGAAGAAGCACAATTTGGAGAAATTGTTGCACTAGCTGGAAATGATGAGATAAATATTGGGGAAACAATCTGTTCAACAGAAAAGGTAGAACCCCTACCTTTTATAAAGATTGATGAACCTACTATTGCTATGACTTTTATTGTAAATAATAGCCCTTATGCAGGTAGAGAAGGAAAGTTTGTAACAAGTAGACATCTAAAAGATAGATTAGAAAAAGAGCTTCTATCTAATGTATCTTTACGTGTAGAAGAAACAGATTCTGCAGATTCTTTTAAAGTATCGGGTCGTGGAGAATTGCACCTATCTATCTTAATTGAAAATATGAGAAGAGAAGGTTATGAACTATCGGTATCTAGACCAGAGGTAATCCTTAAAAAGATTGATGGGAAAACATGTGAACCGATGGAGCAGGTAACTATTGATGTTCCAGAGGAATATATGGGTGTTGTTATTGAAACACTAGGACAGCGAAAAGGTGAAATGACCAATATGGTTACGAATGCGAATGGATCAGTAAAACTAGAGTTTAATATCCCTGCAAGAGGCTTGATTGGGTACCGTTCTCAATTTATGACAGACACACGTGGAAATGGTATAATGAACCATATATTTGCAGGATATACATCTCATAAAGGGGAAATTCCTACAAGAACAAAAGGTTCTTTAGTAGCTTTTGAAACAGGTACGGCTGTAGCCTATGGATTATTTGGGGCACAAGATAGAGGCAATCTATTCATTGGACCAAATACAGAAGTGTATGAAGGCATGATCGTTGGAGAAAATGCTAGAGCAGGAGATATTATTGTAAATGTTTGCAAGCGTAAGCAGCTTACAAATGTACGTGCTTCTGGATCTGATGACGCAGTAAAACTTGTGCCTATAATGCCAATGTCTTTAGAGCAAGCATTGGAATTCATTGCTGAAGATGAGTTGGTAGAAGTGACACCAGAAAGTATTCGTCTAAGAAAAAAAATATTAGATAAGCAGCAACGTGCGAAATCTGGATCTAGAAATTAACAAAAAATCAGGGAGCCTATTTATGTACTCCCTGATTTTTTATATGTCCTTTGTTATTATCTACAATAATGGTGAAAATAATCTTGATATGGATTCTTTTACTTTATTGAGGAGCGGCCTTTTTAGATAGAATTCTAATTGTATTTCCTCACTATCCGCTACATCTATTAAGAAATTTCTTTCAAGATCTTCGATAATAGACGGTTCATATATAAAAGCGTTTATTTCAAAATTTATCTGAAAGCTTCTTATGTCTAAATTTGCTGTGCCTACGGATGCTGCTACCCCATCTACAAGCAGTACTTTTGCGTGGATAAACCCTTTTTTATATCGGTATACCTTAACACCAGCTTCTAATAATTCTTCAACATTTGACATGGAAGCCCAAAATACGGTTTGATGATCTGGTTTATCTGGAAGAATAATACGTACATCTACACCGCTGAGAGCAGCTGTCTTCAATGCCATCATTATACTTTCTCCTGGAACAAGATAAGGGGTATTAATCCATATCCGATCTTCCGCAGAAGAAATGGTGGAAAAATAAGCTTGCATGATAGATTCCCAATCAGAATAAGGGCCACTTGCAGTAATCTGTATTAATTGTTCTCCGTAATAGGAAAGTTTCGGAAAATAAAAATGATTAAAATCAATTTCCTGTTTACTTACAAATAACCAATCCATTAAGAAAATATTTTGTACGCCATAAACAGCCTCGCCTTCGACTTTCAAATGGCTATCTCTCCAAAAACCTAAATTAGGATCTTTTCCTAAATATTCATCTCCAATATTTAAGCCACCTAAAAATCCTATTTTACCATCGATCACAATAATTTTCCTGTGATTCCTATAATTTAATTTTCTACTGAGCAAAGGGAAAACTACAGGAGAAAAAGCATGAATCTCTACACCTGAGTTTTGCATTTCTTGCAAATAATTCTTGCTCAATCGCCAGCTTCCTACACTATCATAAATAACCCGAACTTCTATCCCTTCTCTGGCCTTTTTCATGAGAAGATTTTTGATGATTGTACCAATATGATCCTCTTTTATAATAAAGTATTCTAAATGAATATGATGGCGTGCACTTTTTAATGAAGTAATAATGGATGCAAAAGTTTCATTCCCGTTGGTTAGTACATTTAGCTGATTATTAACGGTAAATGGCGTTTTTGCACTATTTAATATTAAATGAATCAATCTTTTTTTTACGAAACTTTCACTATCTTTGAACAATGCGTTATCTTTTATCGCTTCTTTTTGAATATTTGCGATTTGTTCAAAATATGGAAAGTCTCTTGTTTCTTTATTTTTAAATATTTTTTTCTTTCTAACATTTTGACCCATAAATAAATAGAGTATAAATCCTACAATTGGAATTAATACAAGGATCAATATCCATGCAATGGTCTTTGAAGGATTTTTATTCTCCATAGAAATAAGTAGAGCAATAAAAAAAGTATATATAGTAAATACAGTACCTATGTATTTTTTTAATGACATAAGCTGAATTGAAAAGCCTTCCAGCAAAAATATATTTGTAAATGGACTGATTTTAAAAAGGGCGCCCTTCGTAGGAGATAGTTTTTCAATACTTATTGCATTTACTTGTAAAGTGAAAAGGAAAAGGATCAAAATAATACAGATCCATACGCTATATTTATGATTTTGACGCAATTTATGTATCCTCCTTTCCAACAAAAATAAACTATATTGTTATTATACGCAAAATTGATAGATTTGTTTAGAGATAAGAAAAAAATAAATCAATAATATTGTGAAGATATTTTTTCTTATGTCTAAAAGAATAGGATATATGATATAATTTCTTTGGTGACAGATGGAAGAAAGTGAGTGATAGCAATTGAAAAATAATTTATTGAAGGGATCCTTACTTGTAATATTATCTACATTTGCTTATGGAAGCATACCCATGTTATTTCAATTATCTTTTCAAGAAGGGTTAAATGTTTCTAGTATACTTTTTTTTCGATTTTTTATAGCAACGGTTATTATATGGATCTATATTTTTGTAAGAAAGGTCCCATATAAAACTACAACGGGACACTTTTTATACTTATTTGTATTAGGAGGCATTGGTTTTTTAGGGACAGCTTTCTTTATAGGGGTAGCCTATACGTATATTTCAGGATCATTAGCTACAATTATATTATTCACCCATCCAGCAATGATTTCATCTTATGAAATATTTATATTAAAGACAGGAAAAGACGCAAGGAAAATTTTTGCACTTATTCTTTCGACTACAGGAATGGGATGTGTTGTTTGGAGTGAAGATATGCATATCAATATGATGGGGATAATGCTTAGTTTGCTTGCTGCTATTTGCTATTCTTTTTATGCACTAGGATTAGATGAAAGGAAAACAAAAGCCATGCATTCTGTAGCTGTATCGGGTTATATATCATTTTCATGTTTAGTTGCCTATTTGATACAGGGTATTATTTTTCATAATATTATCATTCCTACAACGACTAAAAGTTGGGGCTATATTATTTTCTTAGCAATATTTTGTACTGTATTTGCTACAATTGCATTTTGTAAAGGGGTTCAGATAATAGGACCTAGTACTTCGGTCATTATTAGTACATTTGAACCAGCTGTTGCATGCTTGACAGGATTCTTTGTTATAGGAGAAAGATTAACTACATCTATAATTTTAGGAGGAATCCTTATTTTATCAGCAATATTTATGTTGCAAATTCCTGAAAAAAGGATAGATAAAATTTTTTCGTAAAAAAGAAGTTTATAAAATAATGAACCAGCATTTTGCTGGTTTATCATTTTAATGTTTTAGTGCCATTTCAACACATAAGCCTCTACCGATTATTTTCACATCTTTTATAGATTTTGTAATACTTTTCATTTCATGATGATAAGAAATTAGTTCAACTTTATTTCCTTCTATTCTCTTTACTTTCATAACCTTTTTCTTTCCTTCATATTCAATCAAAGAGAATGAATTGTTTACCAATTCTTGATTTAAATAAATAAATATTTTATCTCCCTTACAAATTCGAAAGCCACTTAAATTTTCATTAGGGATTTCTACATAGATCAATTTTTCAGGATGAAAACCATCTACTTTTTTATCAATAATGGGGAAAGCTTTGTGGCCCTTAATTTGTTTCATTTCCATATCATATATAGGCACTTTTTTGATGATATTAGACAATGCATCTTCCCACTGACTTAGGGGGGTAACAGTTTTTCTTATTTGTGAAACTTCTATTTTTTCGGATTTTTTTATAACTTCTTTTTTTTCTTCAGGTTCTAAACTGATATCTTCATCTAAATTTTTTCCTAAGATTTTTGATAATTGGTTTAATTGTATTTCGTTGATAATCTTTTTGCCGCTCTCAATATCTAAAATATAAGATTCCCCGATACCACATTTTCTTGCCAACTGTTTTGGAGAAAATCCCTTTTTTAGTCGCTCTTCTTTGATGCGATCTCCAATTCTGCTCATTCTTATCACCTCATAAAATATTTATACGCATAAATACATTGCAACATACTTCTTTGAAAAAGTCAATTGAAAAATTCATATAAAAAAGAGAAGCTTGAAAGCTTCTCTTTATGGCATTAATATTTTTTTAACCCGTCTATCAATTCAGTGATCACTTCTTTTACGGATTTAATTTCATGGATCTTATGAACCTTTGATCCTGCAAAAGCAAAGCCTTTTTCAAGATTCCCTCTTTGTGCCTGAATGAGTGCATCAGCGATACAATAGAGGGTTTCCTTTGGATTACATGGTTTTAAGCAATTTACACATTTTATACCTTTAGGTTTACCATACTTATAGACTCTTTCTACAAAGGCGTTTCTAATGGCTCTGCCAGGCATTCCTACAGGACTTTTGATGATCATAATATCTTCTTCTTGTGCATCAATATAGGTTTGTTTAAATGCATCTGAAGCATCACATTCATGGGTAGCTACAAATCGCGTAGCCATTTGTACACCTGAAGCGCCAGCGCTTAAAATTTCACCAATGTCTTTACCATCATAAAGACCGCCTCCTGCAATAATAGGAATTTTTCTATTATATTTTTCTTCAAAAGGCTTAATGGCTTCTAATACTTCTTTTACGATATTTGCAAGAGAAAAATTTTCAGTATCAGTAAGCTGTTCAATAGAAAATCCTAGATGACCACCTGCTTCAGGACCCTCAACGACAATGGCATCAGGCAAATAGTCATGCTTCCGATCCCATTGTTTACAGATAAGTTTTGCAACTTTTCCAGATGAAACAATAGGGGCTATTTTTGTAAAAGAATCTTTTACAAGGCTAGGTAGCTTCATAGGCATACCAGCACCAGCGAAAATAATATCTACCTTTTCTTTTACAGCTACTTTCACCATATCTTCGAAATTAGTAAGGGCCGTCATAATATTTACACCGATGATTCCATTCGGAGCAAGTTCTTTTGCCTTTTGAATGTGGTAGGCTAAACCATCCATATTTGCTTGAAATTTATCTTTACAATAATTTTCTAAGTTGAAACCGGGTTCAACACCGGAAATTACGCCAATGGCACCACAATTTGCTACAGCTGCAGCTAAGCGCGATAAAGAGATGCCAACACCCATGCCGCCTTGTACAATAGGAACCTTAGCAATTAGATCCCCTATTTTTAATTCAGGTATATTCATTTCAACACTCCTCTGTAAAATACATACTTAGAATTATTATATACCAAAAGGTGCTATTATACAAATAACTTCATGGGTGTTTATGAAGTTTTTATTAGAATCCAGAAACGACAGATCCATCAAAGGTTTCTTCAATAAATTTTTTGATTGCTTCTGATTGATAAATCGCAATAAATTGTTTTACTTTTTCGGAATCCTTGTTATCAGGTCTTGCAGCAATAATGTTTACCCAAGGAGAATCTTTTGATTCTATAAATATAGAATCTTTAACAGGATTGAAGCCCGCCTGCATCGCATAGTTGGTATTGATTGCAGCAACGGATACATCTGGGAGAGAATGGGCAACCATTGGTGCATCAAGTTCTATAAATTCAATATTTTTAGGGTTGTCAACAATATCTGCTATAGTCATATTCAAGTCAGTACTATCTTTTAGTTTGATGATATTGGCAGACTGTAAAAGAATGAGTGCACGTGCTTCATTAGTCGGGTCATTGGGTAAAGAAATCTTATCGCCTTCTTTTAATTCATCAAGAGATTTCAATTGGTTAGAATAAATACCCATAGGGAAATTAACCGTGGATGCTACATTGACCAAATCCATCTTATGATCCTCATTAAATTTACTTAAATAAGGGGTATGTTGAAAACTATTGATATCGATTTGCTTTTCAAATACTTGAACATTTGGTTGTGTATAATCATTAAAAGAAACAATTTCAACGTCTAATCCTTTTTCTTTGGAAAGTTCTTTAACTTTTTCTACAATTTGTTCATGGGGACCCGCTGTAACGCCTACTTTTAGTGGTGTATCTTTTACGTTTTCTTTAGAAGTACATCCTGTGATGAAAGTAAAAGTAAATAGAATGGATAAAAAAACAAATAGAAATTTTTTCATGAAAAATAACCCCTCTCTTTTTTAAAAAATTTGAGCAACAGAAATATCAAATAGAATGTTTTGATATTTCGTTGGAGAAATTCGTATATGGTATTAGCTACATGCGAATTTTTTATTTCTATAAAGGCGCCTTATAAAAATAAAAAAGCCTTTCTGAGTTATAGAAAGGTTTTGAAAACAAACGATTCCATCTTTCAGAATAAAATTCTGCAGGATTTAGCACCGAGTACATTTTAAATGCCGGTTGCTGGGTTTCACAGGGCCAGTCCCTCCACCACTCTGGATAGAAAATATGCAGTTGTAATTGAAATTAATTATAAATGATAGACATGGAAACTGTCAATGGAAATTTAAGTTTTCTAAAAAAAACTTTTTTGAATGAAGAATTATTTTAATGAAAGTGATAAATAATTGAGTTTTTTATTTAAAGTTGGGTATTTTATATGTAGAAATTGTTTGAGAGGAGATTATTATGGTAGAGAAAAGAACAGGAATCGTTACAATGGCAGGAAATGCGGTTACATTATTAGGAAGAGAAATAAAAGTTGGAGATGTAGCGCCAGATTTTACAGTGATCAAAAATGATATGAAGTTTTTTTCATTAAAGGATGCAGGGGATAAAGTAAAAATTATTAGTGTAGTGCCGTCTCTTGATACAGGAGTATGTGAGTTTCAAACTACCCACTTCAATCAAGAAGCAGCTTCTTTAGGTGATGTAGCAATACTAACGATCAGTGTAGATCTACCCTTTGCACAAAAAAGATTTTGTAGTGCGAAAGGGATTGATGCAGTGATCACTCTTTCAGACCATAAAGATTTATCTTTTGGTTTAAATTATGGATTTGTGATTGAAGAACTGAGGCTTTTAAGCAGAGGTATAGTAATTTTAGATAAAGAAAATAAGGTTACCTATGTAGAGTATCTCACAGAAGTAACGCAACATCCTGATTATGATAAGGCTATGGAAGAAGTGAAGAAATTATTATAAGAAAAATGCCCATTATTTGGTGGGCATTTTTCTTATAATGCATAGCGATTACTTTTTCAGGCTGTATAAATGCCACAGCATGACAGCATCTTCTATATCCATTTCGAAATCCCCTCCTATTGGTAATAATGGAACGTTCTTACAAGGCCTCTCTTTTCTAATTTTTATATATTGACATATCATTAAAAGATAAATTTTTAACACTTACTTTCCTGCATTTTCTCTTATTTATAAATATAATTGTAATATATAACTATCATACAATTTTATAAAAAGGATGTAAATAAGAGAAAATACATGGAATTTCAAAACTTCTTTATAGAAATAAAAAATTCTAAATATTCCTTGCAAATGACGGAAATAAGGTATAATATAAGTGTAAAATAAGGTCGAAAAATAAAGAATGATAAAATAATAACCAATAGCTTTGAAAAGGAGGCTTGTATTTATGGAATATGTCGAAAGGTTAATGGAAAAAAGAGATGAATTGATAGATAAATATGCTGCTATCGTACTAAAAAATGATTTAACAGAAAAAGAAAAGCAAGAAAGGAGAAGTATAAACGAAGAGATTATTTATATAGATTTTGAAATTGAAAAAGCAAAGAAGGAAATATAGATCCATTAGAGAAAAACCTGAGTAGAATTTACTCAGGTTTTTGAACTTGATCCACATTTTCTTCACAGATAGGAGGTGTACTTTCTTCAGGTATTGGGGTTTCGACAGGCACTTCAGTAGGTATTTTTTTCAATAATACAGCCGCTATCTTATTGCCACAATTAGAACAGTATTTTGCATCTACATCAACTTCATGGTCGCAATTACTACATTTAATAATCCCTTTTAAAGATTCAATTTTTAGTCCATATTCGTTTATTCTTTCTAATGTACTTTCTAATTCGATGACAGCAGAGGACACATTTTGTGCTAAATCCATGGTAGGATTTTCTTCATAAGCTGTATACAACTCTTTACCTAAGATATAATAGAGTTCATCTACTCTTCCCAAATCTTTCGATAGCGCTATTTTTGCCTTTGTTAATTCTGTAACATCTGAAGAAATTTCTTTGATGGCTTTTGTACGGTCAAGCATTCCTTGTTTTACTTTGTTTAATAGATTCATAAAGATTTCCTCCTAAAATATGTGTTTATTAAATTAATATTTTTAGGAATGAATATTATGCCTAAAAATATAAAATTATATAAAAAATCCCTTCTCAATAAATTTGAGAAAGGATTTGAATAGATTATGCGATTTTTCCTTTTTCTGTAGATGGAAGCTTCTCCATTGTAATCCCTGTATAACCATAGAAAATGGATACAAGTGGGTTAAGCCAATTGAGGAATGCATAGGGTGCGTATGCGAATGGATGAATGCCTAATGTGGTATACATAAAGTTACCACAAGTATTCCAAGGAATGAAAGGTGAAGTGATGGTTCCAAAGTCTTCAAGACATCTAGAAAGATTCTTTGGATGTAAACCTTTCTCATCGTATGCATCTTTAAACATTCTACCAGGAACAACGATTGATAAATATTGGTCCCCTGTTGTAAGGTTACAGAAAATACAAGTTACAAATGTGATAAATACGAGAGAACCTGTACTAGCTGCTAATTTTAATAATTGTTCAACAATTGCATGAAGGATACCTGTTTTCTCCAAGGTTCCGCCCATAGACATCGCGAGTAAAATTAATGATACAGTCCACATCATACTATCGAGTCCACCACGAGATAATAAGCTGTCGATTGCTTCTACGCCTGTTGATGCTTCAAATCCATAGTGAGCAGCATGGATAATTTCAGTCATACCTGCACCTTGGAATATGAACGCAAATAAACCACCTAATATTGTTCCACCAATAAGTCCAGGAAGCGCAGGCACTTTAAAGATTACCATTGCAATAACTAAAACCGGTGGGAGTAATAATAACGGATTAATAGTAAAGTTCGCACTAAGCGTGTCTAAAAATGAATTGATTAGAGCAACATCAAGTTCTTTGCCAGCATATTTAAACCCTAAGATTCCAAATAATACACAAGAGATAATTAAACTAGGACCTGTCGTATAAACCATGTGCTTGATATGATCAAAAAGATTCGAGCCAGCCATAGCAGGTGCTAGGTTTGTTGTGTCAGAAAGCGGTGACATTTTATCACCGAAGTATGCGCCAGAGATGATTGCACCTGCAACGATGGGTGCTGGAATACCAAGACCAGCGCCTACACCTAATAGCGCAATACCTATTGTACCAGCAGTAGTCCATGAACTTCCTGTTGCAAGAGATACAATCGCACAGATGACACAAGTTGCGATTAAGAAGATACCTGGAGAGATAATTTTTAAACCATAATAAATCATTGTAGGAACAACCCCTGCTAAAATCCAAGTACCGATGATACAACCAACCACCATAAGAATTAAAACAGATTGCATAGCCATTTTGATCGTTTCAATAATACCTTCTTCAATGAAGCTCCATGAATAGCCAGCTCTTATGGCAACTAAACTTGCAAATACAGTTGTTGCAATAATTGCCATGTGAGGATCCCCTTCGAAATACTTTAATGTGCTAACGAGTGATACTACTAAAAAGGCGATGACAATTAGCGCTTCTCCAAAACTGATTTTTCTTGCATTTGATGAGTCCATTCAATTTCCCCCTTTAATAAATTTTTGCAAAACAGAAAGAACATAAAAATAATAAAAAAATTTATCAAACTATAAGCATTATATCACAAGAATTGTAGCGTGATCAAGCAAATAACCAGAATTGTTAAAATGTAGAAAAAATTTATAAAAATGCAAAGCTGAAATGATGATATTGCAAAGCGGAGAAAAATCGAAATATAGATAAAAGAATATTTATTCATTAACAGGATAAATATTCCTTTTATAATAGATTGACATACCTATATACCTATGTTAATATGGCTAATGATAATTATAAATAAAAAATAACTTGTTGTGTCTTAGAGGTTGCGATGTATCAAAAGTACTATGCAGTAGGGATTGGAAACTGTTGATAGCATAGGAAAGGGAGCATCGCCGAAATATATAGGTCTACCTAAGCCTATGTATTGGGGCTGTATTGAATAAATACGGTACTGTCGCTGATAGATTGCCCAGTTTGTCAGCGAGGCGCTATTTCACACGGGGTGAAAGTTATATTCTGCTGAAAAAACAGCTAGGAGTATCTTTTGCTCTTAGCTGTTTTTGTTTTATAAACTTTGGAAGAATATGTGTATATGTGACATTCATATGAGGCAATTAGGAGGGAAAAGTATGAAGACAGTAGTGCAAAAATATGGAGGGACATCTGTAGGTGGCATTGAAAAAATTCAAGCTGTAGCAAAAAGAGTAGCAGAGAGAAAGAATAAAGGGGATCAAGTAGTAGTTGTACTATCTGCTATGGGAAAGACAACAGACAAATTAATCAGCATGGCAAAAGAAATATCCGCTACCCCTACAAGGAGAGAATTGGATATGCTTATGTCAACGGGAGAACAAGTTTCTATCTCTCTTTTATCTATTGCTTTAAATGAAATGGGTTATGAGTCTATCGCGCTTACTGGATTCCAAGCAGGGATAGAGACACAAGGGTACCATACAAAAGCGAAAATACAAAATATTGATGTGGAAAAGGTAAAAAACTATTTAAACGATGGAAAGATTGTAGTGGTTGCAGGATTTCAAGGAATGAATGAAAATGGAGATATTACAACGCTAGGAAGAGGCGGGTCGGATACAACAGCAGTAGCGCTAGCTGCAAAACTTGAATGTGTATGTGAAATATATACAGATGTAGATGGCATTTATGCTGTTGATCCAAGGTTATTTCCTACAGCGAAGAAACTCGATGTAATCAGTTATGAAGAAATGTTAGAAATGGCAAGTTTAGGTGCGGGGGTTATGGAAACAAGAGCAGTGGAAATCGGACAAAAATTTGGGGTCCCTATGTATGTAGCGTTAAGTAGTGGAAAGTGGCCAGGAACTTATATAAAGGAGTTTGATGTGACGATGGAAAGCAAAGCAATTACAGGTTTATCTGTAAGTGATAAGGATTTAATGGTAACGGTGAATCATGTACCTTATAATAGTCAAAACATATCTATGATCTTTCAAGAATTGGCGAAAAAAGACGTGAATATTGATATGATCAGTCAAACAGCACCTTCACATGGAATGGTGAATGTATCTTTTACAGCAACAAAGACCGATGAGGATATTGTTTTAGAGATTATGGAAACGCTAAAGGAAAACTTTAAGGATATTGAGATTGATATAGAAAGGGATATTACAAAATTATCTGTTGTGGGTATAGGCATGAGAAGTCAATCAGGAGTGGCAGCAAAAATGTTTAAGATATTTGCTGATCACAATATTGGCTTTAAGCAAGTTACTACTTCTGAGATTAGAATATCCTATACAATTGCAACAAAGGATGCCCAAAGAGCCATTGAAGAGGTGGCAAAAGAATTTGATTTATAAGTATATAAAATAACTGCTTGTCCTATATAGGACAAGCAGTTATTTTTCATTATGAACGTTTTATTTATAGAAAAGGAATTTATTCTCAAATTGCTAAAAATTTAACATGAAAAGGGTTTCAATTTTTTTTTATAAGGTGTATAATCTGAGATAGAGAAGATGAATATAAGGGGGGGCAGAAATGTCTTATGAATCTATCAAAATTGAGCAACAAGAAAGAATAGCTATATTGAAGCTAAATAGACCAAAGGCATTAAATGCATTAAATTCTGAATTATTAAAAGAATTAAATTGCGCCGTAGATCGGTTAGGATCAGATGAGAATATAGATGTTATTATTATAACAGGAGAAGGAAAAGCATTTGTTGCAGGAGCAGATATTTCGGAAATGAAAGATCTAGGTGCAGAAGCAGGGCGAAGATTTGGAAATTTAGGACAGAATGTATTTAGAAAAATTGAAAAGATGGAAAAACCAGTTATTGCTGCAGTCAATGGATTTGCATTAGGCGGTGGATGTGAATTGGCAATGTGTTGTGATATGCGTGTTGCTAGTATGAAAGCGAAATTTGGACAACCAGAAGTCGGATTAGGAATTATCCCAGGATTTTCAGGAACACAAAGATTAGCAAGACTTGTAGGGATAGGGAAAGCCAAGGAATTAATATTTACAGCAGATATTATTAAAGCAGAAGAAGCTGAAAAGATCGGTCTTGTAAACAAAGTAGTAGATGCTGAATCATTAATGGATGAAGCAATAAATTTAGCAAAAAGAATTGCTAAAAATGCACAGTTAGCTGTAAGATATGCAAATGTTGCTATAAATAGAGGCATTGAAACAGATATTGAAACAGGCATTGAAATAGAAGCTGATTTATTTGGATTATGTTTCGCAACTAAAGATCAAAAAGAAGGCATGAATGCTTTTATAGAAAAAAGAAAAGCGATATTTAAAAGCGAATAATAAATTTATGATCATAAATTTAGAGTTATAGATAAATGTGTTATTTTTATAATAAATATTTACATAGAGGGGGTAATTATATGAAAAAGATTGGCGTTTTAGGAACAGGGACGATGGGTGCTGGAATTATTCAGGTTTTTGCAGAAAAGGGTTATGAAGTTTGCATGCGCGCGAGAAGAGAAGAGTCTGTAGCGCGAGGCATTAAAACGGTTACAAAAAATTTAGATAGAAGTGTTAAAAAAGGTAAAATGACAGAAGAACAAAAACTTGAAGTTTTATCAAGAATTCATGGTTCTACAGAACTTGAAATTATCAAAGATTGTGATTTGATTATAGAGGCAGCGACAGAGAATATGGAAGCAAAGAAAAAATTATTTGCTGAATTAGATCAGCTTTGTAAACCTGAAGTGATTCTTGCTACAAATACGTCTTCTCTTTCCATTACAGAAATTGCAGCAGCAACAAATAGACCAGATAAGGTAATTGGTATGCATTTCTTTAATCCTGTGCCAGTAATGAAGCTTGTTGAGATCATTAAAGGTCTTGCAACTTCAGAAGAAACAAGAAGTAGTATTGTGGAACTTACAAAAGAAATTGGAAAAACGCCAGTAGAAGTTGAGGAAGCGCCAGGATTTGTTGTAAATAGAATTTTAATTCCTATGATTAATGAAGCTGTAGGGATCTTAGCAGATGGCGTAGCAAAAGCTGAAGATATTGATGAAGCAATGAAACTAGGTGCAAACCATCCAATTGGCCCACTAGCGTTAGCAGATCTCATTGGAAATGATGTAAACCTAGCAATCATGGAAGTATTATATGAAGAATTTGGTGATTCTAAATATAGACCACATCCATTACTTAGAAAAATGGTTAGGGCGAACTTATTAGGAAGAAAAACGGGTAAAGGATTCTATGATTATAATAAATAGAAATTGTTATAAAAATTAATTAATAAAATAGCGGACTATATTGCATTTGATAAATTTGATGTGATATAGTCTTTTTTAATTGAGAATTTTATGAGTGATTCTGAAGGAAGCGTTATGTGATACGATCATGCACAAGAGAAATATAAGCATAATGAAATAGATATTTTCATATATTGTTGGAGATAGTGAGCAGTTGCAGATGATAAAGTATTTTATATTGATATGTATGAACGTTGTAAGTTGGTTGTTAGTCATCAAATTGTAAATGAAGTAGAAAAAATAATGAACTGTTTCAACACGGTTTTGTAATATAATTTTAATTTAGAAAATAAAATGGTATATGATACAATAAGTTCAGAAAAACCTCTGAAAGGAGAAAATCATGAAAAGTTTTCTTAAAATATTTTCAATTGCTTTTGTCTGTTTTGTTGTAGCTATCGGCGCAGGATTATGGGCTTTTTCTAAATTTTATAATCCATCTACGGATGTGGTAGTAAGTGACGAAGGGAAAAAGGAATCTATGAGTATTGTAGATAGCAATAAAGAGCTAGAAACAGAGGCGAAAAGTGAGTTAGAAAAACTAATTGAAAATAGTAAACGGAAGAATATGTTGCTATTAGGAATGGAGGGGGCAAGAACAGATACGATTATGTTTGCAAGCTTCGATCCAGAAAGCAAAAACTTAGATTTAGTATCTATACCAAGAGATACGTATTACAGTCGAAAAGGACATAGTGCTGCGGATAAGAAAAAAATAAATGCTGTATATGGAGATGAAGGAACAGACGGAACCATCCGGGCGATTAGCGATGTATTAGAAGGTGTACCAATCGATTATTATGTAAAGATAACCTACAGCGGGGTAGAGAGAATTGTAAATTCACTAGGCGGTGTTAATGTAAATATACCCATAGATATGGACTATGATGATCCTTATGCAGAGCCACCACTACACATACATCTAAAAAAAGGAGAACAAGTTCTTGATGGCAAGCATGCACTACAATTTTTAAGATTTCGAAAAAGCAATAATGGTGGCGGTTATCCAGACGGCGATTTAGGACGAATAAAGGCACAACAGCAGTTTATGAAAGCTTCCCTTGGAAAGGTTTTAAGCTTTAAGCTTCCAGTTGTTGCAAATACAGTTATTAAGTATGTAAAAACAAATATGGATTTATCAGATATTGGAGTAATGGCAAAGAATGCAATAGGTATGACGAAGGGGAATTTGAAAACATATTCTCTTCCAGGAAAATCAACGACACAAAACCATGCTTCCTATTTTTTACACGATCAAGATGCGGTAGAAAATCTAATGAAAGAAATATATAGAAGTGGGAAAGAGTAGTATGGTAGGATACTACTCTTATGATTGTATAAAAATGGATTATATAGATAAAATATGATTATATGGAAATTATAAAAAGTATAGCGCGCGAGAAGGGTTTTCTTTGTGATATATAGAATAATAATAGCTAATATAGATATAACATAGGAGTGGAATAGGCGTGGAATAGGAGTGGAGCGAAATGAAAAAAAGAAATATAGGTGTTATTTTTGGTGGTTTTATGATTGTTGCACTAATCAGTGGCGCTGTCACTTTTTTTATGCTATCTCAGCAGCAAAGCAAAAATGAAAAGAAAGCAGAACAGTTGATGAATCAAAATATAAAAGATGATAGAGAAGAGAATCCTGTTATGGGAATGAAAGAAATACTAGATCAGGTAGATGAAGCTTATTTAGAATCGTATTTAGGAGCCAGCAATATTGTGGAAATAAATGATAAAGATTTAGGCATTATTGTTGCCCAACTAAAGAGTTTAGATTTAAAGTTATTGATGAAATCAGACAAGCTTGTTGAAGATATAGAAGGATATAATAAATGTTCATATGGTATTCACATTAAAAATAAAAATATAAAAATAAAAGTAAATGAAAAATATGTAATTATAGAGGATATACAAGGAGGAACCCAGTTCTTTGAAGGGGATACGGATCAGTTAAATCGGTTAAATGAAGAAATAAAAGCTATCTATATGAGTAAATATAGTGCTTTAGAATTATTTAAAGATGTTAAAAGTCTATGGATTGAAGCGAAGGATGAACAGCAAAAATGGGTAGTGGAAGAATTGGGAATCGAGAAATTACTACGGAACATAGAATTGATTGCGCCAGTAGATGAAAAGGATATGATTGGTGTTGTAAGTCAATATCCAGATTATGATATAAACATAGAAACGAATGAAAAAAACTATAAAGTGCATCTTATGAATGAAGAAACCGTGAGTTTAGATACAGCAGACAGTTATGCATATTACCGATGCGATCCTAAATTATGGAAATATATTCATGATACATATCCTATAAAGCTTAAGGATGATGCTGATGAATTTAAGGTTTTATTAAAGACTTCAAAGATTATAGTAGATGATCTAGATGATCAATTTGATTTTGAAGATGATACTTATTATAATGTGGAAATACCAAGATGGATTATACAGATAAATAAGAAACAAGTTGAAGACATTACAGACGAAGAGGACTTGATGTATCATATAAAATTTATGATGGATGGAGAAATGATCGAAGCAAAGATTTATGAAAATTATATTATTTATAAAGGAAAAAACTATTATAGTGAAAAGATTGGAGAAATTATAAAAAGTGGATTAAGCGTATAGAAATTATTGGATTTAAAATAAAACTCCCTGTAACATTAAGATTTCATACAGGGAGTTTTTTACTTTTACTTAGATTCTTATTGATCTAATAGCATCTTTCCAACCTTATAGATATCTCCTGCCCCCATGGTTAATATCAAATCTTTGGGCTGTGCATTTTCTTTGATATAGGTTGCGATTTTTTCAAAATTATCTATATAGGTTACATTTTCATGGAGAGATTGCATTTCTTGTACTAAATCTAAAGAATGAATTTCACCTGTATCTTTTTCGCGCGCTGCATAGATGTCTGTAATAATGATTTTATCTGCACCACCAAAGGAAGAAGCAAAATCATTAAGAAGCGCTTTTGTCCGGGTATAGGTGTGGGGTTGGAATATACACCACAAGTGATTATGTGGTACTTGAGATGCGGCTTCTAAGGTCGCTTTTATTTCTGTAGGATGATGGGCATAATCATCAACAATGGTGATCTCATCAAATGTACCCATTAAATCAAATCTTCTATGGGTTCCATGAAAGGATTTAAGATTTTTCACTATTTTTTCTATAGGAACACCTAATGTACGACAGCAGACGATAGCAGCTAAAGCATTATATACATTATGTTTACCAGGTACGTTTAATTGGAAATTTCCTAAATGCAGATCTTTGTGAAATACATCGAAGGAAGGATGCCCTAGGGAATCGAATTTTATGTTATTACACCAGTATTCACAACCATTATTTGAACCATAAGTAATAACATTGCAATTTATGTTTTGCAATATTTTTTCAATATGTGGATCATCTTTAAAAGCAATCAAAGAACCATTTTGTGGAATTAATTTAGCAAAAGCTTCAAAAGTTTTGATAATATGATCTAAATCTTTAAAATAATCAAGGTGATCTTCATCAATATTTAAAATGATGCCCATTTGAGGGAAGAACTTTAGAAAACTGCCTACATATTCACAAGCTTCTGTAACAAAATAGTCACGCCCACCCACTTTTACATTTCCACCAATTTGGTCTAATTCTCCACCCACGAGAATCGTGGGGTTAAAATTGCTAAACTCTAAAATAATAGAAACCATACTCGTTGTAGTTGTTTTCCCATGTGTGCCTGAAACAGCAATACTAGTTTTAAATTTTTTCATTAAAAGTCCGAGCATTTCAGCTCTGGAAATGATTGGAATATTTAGTTTGTGTGCTTTTATTAGCTCGGGATTATCTTCTTTTACTGCAGCTGTATAAACGACTAAGTCACAATGATTTAAATTATCTTCGTGATGACCGATAGAAATATGTGCCCCTTTTTTCATCAATTTTTCTGTAATTTTAGAAGCATTCATATCAGAACCTGAGATGTTATAATCAAAAGTAAGCAGTACTTCGGCGATGCCACTCATGCTTATTCCGCCGATACCGATAAAGTGAACATGATTTATATCGTGTTTGTCTAAGTCAAAATCAATCATAAAAACGTCTCCTCCAATTAGTACGTGATTTTTATTATTATTACCATATTCATGCAATAGTATAGATATATCTTGAAATTTTAAAAAGTATAATAAAAAGCTAGTAAAATTATACCATAAAAAGTTTTTTCAGAAAAAGAAAAAGAAAAAATATTAGTTGAATAATTTGTAATAACCGAATAAAATTAATATCAAACAATAAAACATTCGGAATGGAGCGTAATAAAATGAAAATAAAGAGAAATGGAAGAATTGGGGCTTTAATTAAAATTCTTTGTGATCATCCGAATAAGATTTTTACATTAAGCTACTTTACAAATAAATTTAATGCAGCTAAATCCAGTGTGAGTGAAGACATTGTAGTAGCAAAAAAGTTGATGGAGGATTTAAAATTAGGGAAAATAGAGACGATTTCCGGGGCCGCAGGTGGGGTAAAATATATTCCATTAACAAGTGAAGCGGAAAACAAGGAGATATTAGAAGATGTATGTAAAAAACTTTCCAAAACAAATAGAATTATTCCGGGGGCGTATCTTTACATGGCAGATGTTATTTATGATCCTAGAGTAGTTCGAAAACTAGGAGAAATATTTGCTACACAATTTGTAGGTCAAAAGGTAGATTATGTGGTAACGGTTGAAACAAAAGGAATTCCAATTGCGCTTATGACAGCAAATGCACTAAATGTACCCCTCATTATATTAAGAAGAGATAGCAAAGTTACAGAAGGCTCTACTGTAAGCATTAACTATTTATCGGGTTCGAATGGAAAGATACAAACCATGTCCATATCTAAAAGAGCTATACAAAGTGGGGCCAATGTGATTATTATTGATGACTTTATGAAAGCTGGAGGAACAGCTAAAGGAATGATCGATATGATGAATGAATTTGAAGCAAAGGTAGCGGGTATAGGGGTCGTGATTGCAACAAAAGAACCAGAGAATAAAGTAGTAAAAGACTATGTTCCACTGCTCATATTAGACAAAGTAGATGAAATAAATGGAACGGTGCATATCTATCCAAATGATGCATTGTTGTAAAAATTCTAAATTTTTACAACGGAAAAGAAGGAGATTCAAAGAATTTGGAGAATATATTATTCAACTTATAAGTTAGACTTAGGAAGGTGGGGATAAATATGCACGTTACAGATGTACGTGTGCGTAAGATTAATGATGAAGGAAAAATGAAAGCGATTGTGTCAGTAACTTTTGACAACGAATTTGTGGTACATGACATAAAAATCATTGAAGGACAAAATGGACTATTTATTGCTATGCCAAGTAGAAAGATAGGCGAAGGAGATTTTAGAGATATTGCACATCCTATTAATTCAGAAACAAGATCTAAGCTACAAGATCAGATATTTGCGCAATATGAAAAAGTAAAACAGGATCAGGAAGTATAAAAAACAAAAAACACTTTGCCAAAATAGTATGGAAATTAATCTATTTTGACAAGGGGTTTTTCTTTTTGTGAACACTTTTAGTCTATTGGCAAAAATGATATACTGAATGACGGACAATGATATAATACGATGAAGGATGAAATAACAAAACGTTGTCACAATAAATAGGAAAAGTTCAAAATTTGTAACCAATAACCTATAAAAATAATGTATAATGGGGAGGGATACGCATGAATCATATAATGTCTTTAATACTAGCAGCAGGGGCAGGAACAAGAATGAAATCCAAAATGCCAAAAGTTATTCACAAAGTTTGTGGAAAACCAATGGTAGAACATGTAATTGACATAACAGAAGATGTAAATACTAAAAATACAATTGTTGTAGTGGGCAATGGCGCAGATGAAGTAAAAAAAACAGTAAAACATAGAAATGTTGAATTTGTTCTACAAAAAGAACAATTAGGAACTGGACATGCAGTCATGCAGGCAGAACCGTATATTCCAAATGAAGGATATGTATTATTGTTATATGGAGATACACCTTTAATACAAACCAATACAGTAAAAAGTCTAATTGATTTTCATATAAAAGGAAATTTCAAAGGAACGATTTTGACGGCAGAATTTAAAAATCCTAAAGGGTATGGAAGAATCATTCGAGATGAGAATAAAAATGTAATAAAGATTGTAGAAGAGAAGGATACAAATGCGGTAGAAAAAAATATTACAGAAATTAATTCGGGAATTTATTGCTATGATGCCAAATTATTAAAAAAAGCATTGAAGCAATTGACAAATAAAAATGAACAAAAAGAATACTATATTACGGATGTCGTTGAAATATTTAATAAAGAAGGATATAAAGTAGGCGCTTACAAGATAGATGATGAAAAGGATATAATGGGCGTTAATTCAAGAGTGCAGTTGGCAGCAGCAGAGGAAGTGATGCAAAAAAGGATACTTACAAAGCTTATGCAAGATGGGGTGAGCGTCGTTGATCCAAAAAATACCTATGTAGAGAAAGATGTGAAGATTGGTATGGATACAGTTCTTTATCCGGGGGTTATTCTAAAAGGGAATACTCAAATTGGAGAAGATTGTATCATAGGACATAATTGCCGCATTGAAAATTCAACCATTAAAGAAGGGGTACAAATTCAAAGTTCAACCATTATAGATAGCTTTATTGATAATGATTGTACCATAGGACCCTATGCTTATTTAAGACCTAATAGTAACCTTGGAAAAAAAGTGAAAATTGGTGACTTTGTTGAAGTGAAAAATTCGACTATAAATGACAGGTCTAAGGCATCACATTTAGCATATATAGGGGATGCGGAAATTGGAAAAGATGTAAATATAGGTTGTGGTGTAGTTTTTGTGAATTATGATGGTAAAAATAAGAATAAATCCATTGTGGAAGATGGTGCTTTTGTAGGAAGTAATGTGAATTTAGTTGCGCCTGTGATTATTCGCGAAAGAGGCTATGTAGCAACAGGATCTACCATTACAAAGGAAGTTCCAGAGGGCGCATTGTCTGTAGCGAGAGAAAGACAGAAAAATATATCTGGCTGGGTAGATAGAAAAGGATTACTAAAAAAAGATTAATTTAGGGAGGCTTACAAATGAATATTAATGGACAAGAGATAAAGGTTTTTGCTGGAAATTCAAGTAAAGACCTAGCGCTTAAGATCTGTGAGGATTTAGGTGTAACTTTAGGAGATGCTGAAGTAGGTTCTTTTAGTGATGGAGAAATTGCTGTTAATATTAAAGAAACAGTTAGAGGTGCAGATGTATTTGTTGTGCAATCTACTTGCGCGCCAGTAAATAGAAATCTTATGGAATTACTGATTATGATTGATGCATTAAAACGTGCTTCTGCAGGTAGAATAACAGCAGTTATTCCTTATTATGGTTATGCAAGACAAGATAGAAAAGCAAAAGCTAGAGATCCAATTACTGCAAAGCTTGTGGCAGACCTTATTACTTCTGCAGGAGCAGATCGTGTACTGACAATGGATCTACATGCTGCACAAATTCAAGGATATTTCAATATTCCAGTAGATCATCTTTTAGGGGTGCCTATTTTGGCAAAATACTTTAAGGAGCTTCAATTAGAAGATCTGGTAATTGTGTCCCCTGACCTTGGAAGTGTTACAAGAGCTAGAAATTTTGCAAATATATTAGATACACAAATTGCGATTATTGATAAGAGAAGACCAAAAGCAAATGTTTCAGAAGTAATGAATATCATTGGAGATATAGAAGGAAAAAATGTTATATTGATAGATGATATGATCGATACAGCTGGAACCATTACAAATGGGGCAAAAGCGTTAAAAGACTTTGGTGCAAAAGAAGTATATGCATGTTGTACCCATCCGGTTTTATCAGGACCTGCTATGGAACGTATTGAAAACTCGGTTATAAAAGAGCTTATTGTCCTAGATACAATTCTTTTACCAGAGGAGAAAAAGATAGAGAATATTAAAACGCTATCAGTAGCTTCTATTTTTGCAGAAGCAATTAGAAGAATCTATGAGAATATATCTGTAAGTAGATTATTTGATTAAAAAAAGTGGAGAACTTCTCCACTTTTTTTTTATAATAACATAATTTAATATATGTTATAATAATCTAGAGATTATGAAAAAAGTTAGGAAATAGCAATAGCTGGTTTGAACTTTTTTGAGAAGCTATATAGTAGCAGCGTATGAATTTTTTTATCTGTATAGAAATTGTATAAATGGGAAAGGATGCATGAAATGTTTGTAATTGTAGGTCTGGGAAATCCAGGAAGAGAATATGTGGGAACAAGACATAATGTGGGATTTGACACGATAGATTGTTTGGCTTATAAAAATGATATTTCTATGAATAAAGTAAAATATAAAGCAGTAATCGGTGAAGGTACCATTCATAATGAAAAAGTTTTATTGGTAAAGCCACAAACATATATGAATTTAAGCGGGCGAAGTATACGTGAAATTGTAAACTTTTATAAGCTAGATATGGATGATTTGATCGTGATCTATGATGACATAGATACAGAGGTAGGAAAATTGAGGATTAGAAAAAAAGGAAGTGCTGGAACGCATAATGGGATGAAATCTATTCTTTATGAAATTGTATCCGATCAATTTCCAAGGGTAAGAATCGGCATAGGAAAGCAGAAACATGGGAATTTAGCAGACTATGTATTGGGCAAATTTGAAAAGGAAGAAAGAGCATTTGTTGACCAAACTATAAAGAATGCAGCAGAAGCTGTAGAGGTACTCATAAAGGCAGGAATAGAAATCGCGATGAATAGATATAATGGTTAATAAGAAAATAAATAGAACTTTCAAATAGCCCAGACCATGCATCTGGGCTTGTGGTGTTGTAAGTAATTGAAGGGTGTGAGTGTTTTGCAGACAAATATATTTGTACAAGGATTGGTAGGTTCAAAAGAATATGAACAAATAAAATATAGCTTGGAAAAGAACTTGAGTCCTACAATGATTCATGGACTATTAGATTCCCAGATTGCGCATATTGTATTTGCCTTGAATCAGTCGGCGCATAAACAGTGTCTCATTGTGACTTATAATGCGTATCAATCCAAAAAAATTTATGAAGATCTAAAGCTTTTTATGAAAAATAAAAATTATCAATATCCTGCAGCAGAATTGGTTTTTTATAATTATGATGCGTATAGCCATCAAGGACTTGAAGAGAGATTAAATACAACCATTCAAATGGCTAAAGGGGAAAAATGTATTGTAGTGGCTTCTATTGATAGCTTATTATATAAAAAAATGCCAAAAGCTTATTTTTGTGAAAACTTTACAAAGTTAAGCTATGGCGAAACGGTTGAACTAGAGAAAATAGTAAATAATTTTATTTTATCAGGATATGAAAGAGTAGATATGGTAGAAGCAAAGGGGCAATTCAGTATTAGGGGAGGCATTATAGATTTCTTTCCTGTTACTTCTGAAAACCCTTACCGAATAGAACTTTTTGACAATGAGATAGATTCTATTAGAAGCTTCGATATTTATTCTCAATTATCCTTGGAGAAATTAAGAGAAGTAGATGTATATCCAGCGAAAGAAATATTATTTTATGGAAAGTTAAAGAAAAAAGCCATAGAAAAAATAAAACAGGATTTACAAAAACATGCAAAAAAATTAAAAGGAGAAAGCTTAACGAGATTAAAAGAAAATTTAAATCTATTTATTGAGGAACTAGAGAATCAAAATTATCCTAAAGGATTTGAAAATTATTTAAATTATTATTACGAAAAACTAGAAGATCTGATAGATTATTTAGAAGAGGATGCACTTGTTTTTATGGACGAACCATCTCGGGTAAAAGAAAGGGCAGATACAGCATTTAAAGAAATTGGACAAACTTTCAAAGGACTACTAGAAAAGGGAGAAGTGCTTCCATCACAAATAAATTTGATGCTCGATTATGAAACATTTTTACTTAAAATTAAGAAACGACATGTTTTTGCCTTAAGTAGTTTACCCAAAAATAATCCATCCTTTACACCGAAGCATATTGTTAATTTTTCGTCTAGAATGGCACAAACTTTCCATGGGAAAATAGATTTATTTGCAGCAGAGTTAAAAAACTTTAAATACAGAGGATATAAAACCATTCTTCTTTGTGGTACAAAAGAAAGAGCAAAAAGATTAGAAGAAAGTTTAAAAGAAGAAAAAATTGAATGTAATTATTTGCAGAACATGGATGAAAAAATTCAATCAGGGCAAATTTTTATTCTTCAAGGAAATCTTATGAAGGGTTTTGAATATATTTCGAACAAATTTTTGGTTATTGCAGAGAATGAAATTTTTGGAACATATAAAAAGAAAAAAGTGAACAAAAGGAGAAAAGATGGGCGGCCTATTAAATCTTTTATGGACTTAAAGGTTGGGGATTATGTTGTGCATGAAAATCATGGTGTAGGGAAATACATAGGGGTAGAACAACTAAAATTAGAAAGGGCTAAAAAAGATTACTTAAAATTAAAATATTCAGGAGCGGATTTATTATACGTACCGATTGAACAAATGGATCTGGTACAAAAATACATTGGGTCTGATGGGGGAACTACAAAATTAAACAAATTAGGTGGAACGGAATGGAAGAAAACAAAGGCAAAGGTGAAGGGTGCCATTGTAGATATGGCGAAAGAGCTACTTCGATTAAATGCAATAAGACAAACGACAAAAGGATATGTTTTTGGAAAAGATACACCTTGGCAGGCGCAGTTTGAAGATGATTTTCCTTATGAAGAAACACCCGATCAGATTAGATGTATAAAAGAATTAAAAGAAGATATGGAAAGATCTGTTCCTATGGATCGATTGCTCTGTGGGGATGTGGGGTATGGAAAAACAGAAGTTGCCATAAGAGGTGTTTTTAAATGTGTAATGGAGGGAAAGCAAGCAGCCATCTTAGTACCTACCACTATTCTTGCACAGCAGCATTACAATACCTTCATGCAAAGATTTGCACAATTTCCAATTACAATAGAAATGTTAAGCAGATTTAAAACAGAAAAGGAGCAGAATGAAATTTTAAAAAAGGCTCGTGCAGGGGCGGTAGATATTCTCATAGGAACGCATCGCATTATTTCTAAAGATGTAACTTTTAAAGATCTAGGATTATTGATTATTGATGAGGAACAAAGATTTGGGGTGCAGCATAAAGAGTCATTGAAGCAACTTCGGAAAAATGTAGATGTGCTTACCTTAACAGCGACACCTATTCCTAGGACACTGCATATGTCACTTATCGGGCTTAGGGATATGAGTGTGATTGAAGATCCGCCAGAGGAAAGATATCCAGTACAGACTTACGTTTTAGAATATAATGATGAAATTATAAGCGATGCAATTATCAAAGAGATGAGTAGAGGGGGTCAAGTTTATTTTGTATTTAATCGGGTAAAAGGAATCGAGCAGATGGCTTCGAAAATAAGAAAACTAGTACCAGAAGCAAAAATTGCTGTTGGGCATGGACAAATGAGTGAACGGGAACTAGAAAATATCATGTTAGATTTTATGAATGGAGAATATGATATTTTAATTTGTACAACGATTATTGAAACAGGATTAGATATATCTAATGTGAATACGATCATCATATATGATTCAGATAAAATGGGACTTTCTCAACTGTATCAGCTAAGAGGTAGAGTGGGTAGATCTAATCGGTTAGCTTATGCTTATCTCACGTATCAAAAGGATAAGATTTTAACAGAAATTGCAGAAAAAAGGTTAAAAGCCATTAAGGAATTCACTGAGTTTGGATCAGGGTTTAAGATCGCTATGCGCGACTTAGAAATCAGAGGAGCGGGAAATCTTCTAGGAAGCCAACAACATGGGCATATGGCTGCTATTGGATATGATTTATATTGTAAACTTTTAGAAGACACGGTAAGAGAAATGAAGGGGGAAAAAATAGAGGAAATTATAGAAACATCTATAGAGATTCATATAAATGCCTTTATTCCTGCAAAATATATTGTGAATGAAACTCATCGACTAGAAATTTATAAAAAAATGGCTTCTATTCGAGATGGGCAAGATGTTTATGATTTAGAAGAAGAGATTGAAGATCGATTTGGTAATTTACCAGAAGCTGTGATGAACTTAATTTCTATTGCTTATATTAAGGCAATGGCGCAAAATCTTGGTGTTGTTCGTATAACAGAAACAAAAACCCATGCGAAATTAGAATTTGATAAAGCAAATAGGATGAATCCTATGGTCATTAGTGAAGTAATTGCATTTTATGGCAAGCGGATACAAGTGAGTGTGGGTATCAATCCACATATAACATTGAAATACTATTTTGAGAATCAACGCATAAAAGAAATCCGAGGATGCTTAGAAAAAATTAGCGGTTCCAATAAGTAGAGATTTCAGATATAATAAAGCTTAGGAATAAATTTGGACACACAAGGGAGAGGATATGATGAAATTTATAAAATCAAAAATTTTTATAGTTGTAGTACTCGTATTCGTAATGATTTTTGCAGTAGGATGTACGAACAAAGCTACAAGTATGAATGAAAAAGATGTAGTTGCTAAAGTGGGGGAGCAAGTAATTGGGTTAGAGGCATATAATAAAAAATTGATTTTAATCAAAAAGAATATTGAGGAGCAATACGGAGAAAAGATCTGGAGTATGGACATGAATGGTAAGACGTATTTGCAAGCAGTTCAAGAAAAAGTTTTAGACCAGATGATTGATGAAGAAGCCATTGTGAAATATATGCAAGATAAGAAAATTGTAGTGAGTGATAAAGAAATTGAAAAACAATATGAAAATTATAAAGAAAGTATGAAAGATCAAACAGAAGCCAAGAAGTTTTTAGAAGAAAATGGCATAGATGAAAGTTTTGTCAAAAATCAGATAAAAACAGATATGTATGTAAATAAGTTCCAACAGAAAATGATAGAAGATTTAAAGCTAACAGACAAAAAATTAGAAGCGGACTATAAGAAAAATGAGGCTGTTTATACAAAAGATCAAACAAAAGCAAGTCATATTTTGGTAGAGGATGAAAAAACAGCAAAAGATCTGTTAAAAAGAATCAAATCAGGAGAAGATTTCGGAAAACTTGCAAAGGAATTTTCAAAAGATCCAGGTTCTGCTATGAATGGTGGGGATTTAGGCATTTTTGGAAAAGGTATGATGGTACCAGAATTTGAAGCAGTTGCTTTTTCTTTAAAGCCAGGAGAAGTAAGTGATCCAGTAAAAACACAATTTGGCTATCATATTATTAAAGGGGATACAATAAAATTTGAAGATGTAAAAGAAAAAATAAGAATGGATATGATTCAAAAGAAAATTGTGGATCAATTAGATGCAATAAAAAAAGATCTAAAAATTGAAAAGTTTCCTGAAAAAATAAAGTAACAATCTGTGCACAGCACAGATTGTTTTTTTTATAAAATAGTTTTAGAAAATTTACCATGCATGTATAAAAAAAGTATATAAGTAAAATAATAAGTCTACAATAATTATTTTGAAAATAGTAGATTATATTTAGGAGGGAGAAACTTTGAAAGCAACAGGAATAGTAAGAAGAATTGACGATTTAGGTAGAGTAGTAATTCCAAAAGAAATAAGACGTACACTAAGAATTAGAGAAGGGGATCCATTAGAGATCTTTACCGATAGAGATGGAGAAGTAATTCTAAAGAAATATTCTCCAATTGGAGAATTAAGTGAATTTGCAACGGAATATGCGCAGTCTTTAAGTGATGCGCTTGGGCATGTAGCTGTTGTAGCAGATAGAGACACAATTATTGCTGTAGCAGGAGGATCTAAAAAGGAATTTTTAGAAAAAAGAGTAAGTAAATCTTTAGAGAAGGCAATGGAGGGAAAAAAAGCATTAAGCATTCATGAAAAAGAAAATATGTACCCATTAACATCTGATGGATCAGATGAAGAGAAATATTATTCTCAAGTGATTGTACCCATTGTTTCACAAGGAGATGCTATTGGTGTTGTTGCAATTTTATCAAAAGATGATGAAAAACCAGTGGGCGAGTTAGAACTAAAAGTAGCAGAAACAGCTGCGAATTTCTTGGGAAAACAAATGGAACAATAAAATCAGGAATAATACATATGATATTAGTAGTAGCCACTGGCTACTACTTTTGTGTTATGTGGAAAAAATGTAGCACAATTAAGTTTGAATATTATCGATCAATCAACAAACATATTATATATAACAAAATGCGCTACAATTATGAAGTTGGAATAAAATCGCACAAATGGTATATAGTTTGATATAATAGATTTGTTTAGTAACTTTAAATTAGATGAATATTGGAGGAAAATAAATGAGCAGTAAGTCATTTTTGAAAGGTGCGGCCATTCTGGCGGCGGCAGGCATTATTGTAAAAATAATGGGGGCTTTCTTTAGAATTCCTCTTGGAAATATGATTGGTAGTGAAGGAATGGGATATTATCAAACTTCATATCCTATTTATGTTGCCCTTTTAACCATATCAACGGCAGGTATTCCAACGGCTATATCAAAACTTGTTTCGGAGAAAAATGCAGTGGGAGATAGATATGGTGCGCATAGGATTTTTAAGGTTTCTTTTGCATTGTTATTTATAATTGGAATTGTTACATCTGCTATTTTGTTTTTTGGATCAGGAATGATTGTGAAGTTCATGAAGAATGAAGGTGCGCGTGCTTCTATGGTTGCCATTGCACCAGCATTATTATTTGTACCGATTATGGCAGCTTTTCGAGGATATTTTCAAGGACTTCAGGATATGGTACCTACAGCTATATCACAGATTATTGAACAATTTGGAAGAACTGTTGTAGGGTTTTTATTGGCTTATTATCTTTTGAATAAATTAAATAAAGGATTAGAAATTGCAGCGGCAGGCGCTTCTTTTGGTGCAGCAGCAGGAGCCATTACAGGAACGCTCATGATTATCCTTATTTATTATATGCGACGTAAAAAGATTTTAAAAGAAATTGGCCTAAGACCGATTCAAAAACAAGAGCCTGCTGGAAAAATCCTTACTAGAATTTTATATATTGCGATTCCGATAACAATTGGGGCTGCAATTTTACCTATTATGAATATGATTGATGCGACAATTGTTATGAGAAGGCTTCAGGCTATAGGATTTTCTCCTGATGAAGCAAATGGATTATACGGACAATTGACAGGTTTTGCTGCACCGCTTATTAACTTTCCGCAAATGCTTACAGTAGGTTTGGCTGTAAGCTTAGTTCCTGCAATATCTGAAGCAAGTCAAAGAAGAGATATGAAGACTGTAAGAAGTACTGTTCAAATGGGAACAAGGATCGCAGTCCTAATTGGACTTCCAGCAGCTATGGGGCTAGTAATTTTAGCAAAGCCTATTATGATCTTACTATTTCCACTTAAACCAGAAAGTGCTATTGGTGCAGCAGGTTCATTAGCTATTCTTGGCATTGGGGTGATCTTTTTATCATTGGTGCAGACATTTACAGGGATATTGCAAGGATTAGGAAGACCTACGGTTCCTGTAATCAATTTATTTATAGGGTCTATTTTTAAAATATTAGCTACCTATTTTTTAACAGGAATACCTTCGTTAAATGTAAAAGGTGCTGCCATTGGTACAGTTACTGCCTATGCAATCGCTGCGATACTCAACTTCTTTGCAGTAAAACGGTTAACAAAAACTAAATTTAGTGTTACAAACTTTGTCATAAAGCCAGTTATTGCTGTGAGTGCCATGAGTATATCTGTACTTTTTGTGTATACACGATTTGTAGATGTTTTTGGGAACAAATTGACAACTGTAGTAGCCATAGGTGTGGGTGCCCTTATTTATGGACTGATGCTTCTTACAACAGGAGGGATTACAAAAGAAGATTTTGAAATGATTCCAGGGGGAAGAAAGATGGCAAAAGTGTTGGGTATGATGGGGCTACTGAGGAAATAATAAATAAAAGGTGAACTTGAAGAATTCCTTAAGGAGATGAATAGATGAAACACAAACTTACAGTAATCGGTCTAGGACCAGGAAGCAAAGAGTATTTAACCATCGGTGCTTTTGAAAAGATGAAAGTGAGTAAGAAAGTTTTTCTAAGAACAGAAAAGCATCCTGTAGTAGACTATTTGAAAGAACAAGAAATTTCATATGAAAGCTTTGATGCAATCTATGAGCAAAAAGAAAATTTTGATGAAGTGTATAAAGCCATTGTAGAAAATCTTTTAACGATGGTAGAATCAGAAGATGTAGTATATGCTGTTCCTGGAAGTCCATTCGTGGCAGAAGTAACGGTACAAATATTGATTGATCGTGCAAAGACACAAGGGTTTATTTTAGAGTTTGTTCCTTCTGTGAGTTTCATAGAGGCAATATTTCATACCCTAAAGAAAGATCCTATAGGAGGATTAAAAATCATTGATGGACTTCAATTGGACAAGCAGGCTCCTGATGTAGAAACAGATGTGATTGTCACCCAGGTGTATAACAAGTTTGTTGCATCGGAGATGAAGCTAAAGCTAATGGAATATTATCCTGATGAATATCCTATTGTGGTCATAAGAGGGGCGGGGATTCCACATGTAGAAAAGGTACAAGCAATGAAACTTTATGAATTAGATCGTGTAGAATGGTTAGACTATTTAACAAGTATATATATACCTAAATTTGGTGAGGATATGATAGCAAGTTATAGTATGAATGATTTAATAAAGATTATGAAAAAATTAAGAGGAAAAGGTGGATGCCCATGGGATGCGAAGCAAACTCATGAAAGTTTGAAACCACATCTAATCGAAGAAACGTATGAAGTTTTAGAAGCCCTTGATGAGATGGACATGACTTTACTTGAAGAAGAATTGGGAGACTTATTATTACAAATTGTATTTCATGCACTACTTGCCTCAGAACGGGATAAATTTAGTATGAAAGATGTTGTAAAAGGCATATGTAAAAAGCTTGTAGACAGACATCCACATGTATTTGGAGAGATAACGGTGGATTCAGCGGCTGGTGCAGTAAAGAGTTGGGAAGCCGTAAAAAGAGAAGAAAAAAATGTAAAAACTTATACAGAAGGACTTAAAAGGGTTCCCAAGCATTTGCCAGCATTGATGAAAAGCTATAAAATACAGGCTAAGGCGGCTGAAGTTGGGTTTGATTGGGACCATGTAGAGGATGCAATAGAAAAGGTAAGAGAAGAGCTAGGTGAACTTCTAGAGGTATATAATACAGGGGAACGTGTCAAAATAAAAGAAGAACTAGGAGATCTCATTTTTTCTGTTGTAAATGTAGCAAGATTTTTAAAAGTAGATCCAGAATTGGCGTTAAATGTTACAATCAAAAAATTTATCCATAGATTTGAATTTATTGAAACAACGGCAGAAAAAAATGGGGAAAAATTGGAAGAAATGTCTTTAAAAGAGATGGATGAACTGTGGAATATGGCAAAAATACATAAAAAATAAAAAAAAGATAAAAAATATTACTAATAAAGAAGGATTTCTCAATAAAAGATAGAATATGCTAATACGTATTCTAAATATCAAGGAGGTAATGATTGTGAATAAAGCTGAATTAGTTGCGAGCATGGCAGAAAAATCAGGACTTACAAAAAAAGATGCAGAAGCTGCATTAAATGCATTCATTAAAAGTGTAGAAGAAGCGCTTGTAAAGGATGACAAAGTACAATTAGTTGGATTTGGTACTTTTGATGTAAGAGAAAGAAAAGCAAGACAAGGAAGAAATCCAAGAAATCCTGAGCAAGTGATTGATATTCCTGCTTCAAAAGCACCTGTATTTAAAGCTGGAAAAGCACTTAAAGATATCGTGAACGCTTAATGAAGAAAAAAAGCAGCTTGTCTGCTTTTTTCATTTTATGGGAGAGATTAAAGCATGCGGTTAGATAAATTTCTAAAAAATTCCAGATTGATAAAAAGAAGAACCATCGCAAAAGAAGCTTGTGACCAAGGTCGTATCTATGTGAATGAAAAGGTTGCAAAAGCTTCTACAGAAGTGCAAGTAGGAAATAAAATTAAGATTGCCTTTGGGGCAAAAAGTACAACAGTGGAGATAACGTCTTTAGCAGAACATGTTACGAAAGAATCTTCAAAAGAAATGTATAAAGTCATCGAATAGTACCTAAATTTTAGGTGCTATTTTTTTCTTATGAAAAAACTAGGCATAAACAAATAGATACAAGCATATCTTTAAAACAGGAAGATTATGTAAAAGAGGGTGAGGTTAAATGGAGGAGAGAAGAAGTACAAAGAGCAAGAGTCAGAATATTATTCTTGAGAATAGAGAGAAATTGAGTATATCAGGAGTAGAACATGTAACAAGCTTTGATGAAAATACAATTATCTTGGAAACAATTAAGGGCGTGTTAACGATAAAAGGGAATCATTTGGATATGAACAAATTAAATCTAGATGATGGGAATGTTGTTGTGGAAGGAGAGATCGAGGCTATGATGTATAGTGATCGAGATAGTATGGGAAGCAAGGGTATAGGATTTTTAGGGAAAATGTTTAAATAACCGCAGTGCGGTTATTTTTTTATAAATTAGACAAGTATTAAAAACCGAGGTGATTGTATGGTAAGTTATGTATCAGAGCAGCTATATGTTTTTCTAGCCACCTTGTATGGAGGTATTTTCATTGGATTTATTTACGATTTATATAGAATTTTTAGGTGTATATTTAAACCTAAAAAGATTGCTACGATTATAGAAGATCTTATTTTTTGGATTGTTATTTCGATTGCAGCTATTACAGTATTACTTTTTAGTAATGAAGGGCAAGTAAGATTTTATACATTTTTGGGATTTATGATAGGAAGTATTCTTTATAATCGCATTTTAAGCAAATTTGTAATAAAAAGCATGATTCTTTTACTTCGGATGATCCGAAAAATAATTCTTAAAATAGTAAAAATTATATTATATCCGTTAAGGGTTTTAAGAAAATTATTTTTAAAGCCATGGAGATGGTTGAAAAAGAAAATAACACAACATTATTTTCGATGTAAGAGAATTTGTTTATTACCCAAAATAGTATATAACGAGATGAAAAAATATATAAAATTTATAAGAAAGAAAAAATAGAAGGAATTTCATGTTTCATATAGAACTATATAAAACAAATATAAGTTAGCATAAGGGATGAAAAGAATGAATCAATATAAAAATAAAAACATGAAAAAGAAAAAAAAATTTTTTTACATATGTTTGCTAGTGCTTGGATTGTATGTAGGTTGGATTTTTATGAATCAACAGATAGAATTGAAAAAATTATATAAACAAGAAGAAGTATTAAATCAAAAGATCGTAGCATTCAAAAAAGAAATAGCGCGTTTAGAAAAAGAAAAAAGTTTAGGGAATGATCCTAAGTTTATTGAAAAAGTAGCAAGAGAGAAGCTAAAAATGGTGAAATCAAATGAGATCATTTATGTTGATATGAATAAAGCAAAATAGAGTCAATAAAAATGATAAAGATAATTAGGAGTATATTGACATAATTATAAATATAATTTATAATGAATGCAAATAACATTGTCATTATTTAAAAGGAGGAATATTAAATTTATGCCCGTTGAAATAGGAAAAGTTGTAGAGGGCACTGTAACTGGCATTACAAATTTTGGTGCTTTTATTCAACTACCAGAAGGAAAAACAGGTCTATGTCACATTTCAGAGGTAGCTGACGATTATGTAAAAAATATTGCTACTTATCTCAAAGAACAACAGAAGGTAAAGGTAAAGATTATTTCTATTGATGCGAAGGGGAAAATAAGTCTTTCTATTAGAAAGGCAGAAATAAAGCCTCCTAAAAAGAGTAATCCACCGGTACAAAGTGATTGGAAGAAAAAAGAGTATGTTCCAAAAGTAGCTTTTGAAGATCAATTATCACAATTTCTTAAAGATAGTGATGAAAAACAACAGCAAATGAAAAAACATATGAAAGATTCTAGAAGAGGCAATGGATTTAGTAGAAAAGAAATAGCGAGATAAATTATTAACCGAGACGAGCGTCTCGGTTTTATATATTGAGGAATTATTTAAAAATATTTTTTCTTATCCATAAAAATTTGGGGGAAAGATTATGAAAAAAGTCGGTGCGATTGATATTGGAACAAATTCTATGCGTATTTTACTTGCGCAAGTAGAGAATGGATGTATTATTGAAAGCTTCAAAGATTTGAGAACAACAAGAATTGGTGAACATGTAGATAAAACAGGACAACTATCAGTTCTTGCAATACAGAGAAATATTCAAGCCTTAAAGGAATTTATAAATATTGCGCAAAAAGAAGGTATAACACAAATCCCTATTATCGCTACGAGTGCAGTAAGAGATGCAAAAAATAGAGAAGTGCTTATAAAGCAAGCAAAAGAAGAAATAGATGCGCATATTGATATTATTACTGGGGAAAAGGAAGCGCAGCTTGGGTTTACAGGGGTTTTAAGAGGATTAAAAGAAAAGGATAAAAATATTTTAGTCATTGATATTGGTGGAGGAAGTACAGAGTTTATCTTTGGAAATAAGGAAGGAATAAAGTATCTTATAAGTATAAATGTAGGTGCAGTGAGGATGACAGAGCGGTTTGTAACGACAGATCCTATTTGTAAAGTTGAAATAGAAGAGTTGGTAAAGAACATAGATGAAATGATGAAAAGTACAATCAATTACCTTTGTAATCTCAAAATAGATAAAGTCATAGGGATTGGCGGTACAGCTACAACGATTGCTGCTGTATCAAAGGAACTAGAAATTTATGATAAAGATATGATTCACCATGTGCATTTAAGCCATGAACAAGTGAAAGATATATGCAATACATTTTTATCAAAAAACTTAGAAGAGAGAAAACGAATAAAAGGATTGCAGCCTAAGAGAGCAGATATCATTACGTCAGGAACCATTATTTTAGATAGAATATTAACAAACCTTGGTGTTGAGGATATGATTATTAGTGAATATGATAATTTAGAAGGACTCGTTTTTGAACAGTTAGAGAATAAATAGACAACTTATTTTTAAAAATAAGTTGTTTTTTTATATCGAAATAAACGCGTAATCCAGCTTGATTTTGCTAAACAAGTTATTCTATTCTTTTTTTAAAAAAACTATTCCATTTTTTTATCCCTAAACTTTCTGTCATATCGGCAAAGTGTAACAGTAAAAGTCTTTAGGATTTTGATCGTTTTACATAATTGTTGGATAATGAACATTATATTTATGAAAATTTGTAAAAAGGCATCATGAACTGTCTGAAATTTCTTGATATTGAGACAGGCAACTTGACAAATCTTTTATCCATCTATTGATATAATTTTCCTAAGAAAAAGAAATGGGTGGTGTTGAAATGGTAGATAAAATAAATGCGATCACTTATACAAGAGCGTATAGTGGACAAGCTAAAATCAATGGAAGGGAAAAGAAAAAGCTTGGGAATTTGCGTATTTCTAAAAATACAATCCTATTGATTGTAATGGCTTTATTATTGGGAAGAGCAAGTATATTAGGTGGACTTGCACCTTTTGGGATTGCTTTTTATATCTCTTTAATTATGAAAGACAGAAAATATGGCTATTTAGGTTTTTTCGTACTTTTTGGAAATATAACAGTTGCTGAGAATGCGAATATATCAAAATATTGTATTGCTTTGGCATTATCTTTTATGATTTTTAGTTATATACGCAGTAAAATAAGATTTCATATTTTTAGTATAGCAACCATATCAAGCTTAACTATGTTTTTATCAGGTCTTATTTATATTTTAGCTACAGATTTTTATATGTATGATTTATTTATGGAAGGCTTTGAAGCTCTTGTGGTTTTTGTGTTTGTGTATATACTTTCTTACGCGATTCCTGTTGTGATACAGAAAACAAATAGAAAGATCTTATCAAATGAAGAATTGATATGTGTGGCGATTTTGGCTGCTGTTGTTGTATCTGGTCTGTCTAATGTGGTTGTGGCAGGATATAAAATAGAAAATGTATTTGGTATATTGCTAACCTTAATATTCGCTTATAATGGAGGTCCTAGCGTAGGGGCGAGTGTAGGAATAACCATTGGTATTATTACGAGTATGTCAAGTATAGGGACACCTATTGTTATTTCTATATATGGATTTTCTGGACTCCTTGCTGGGATATTTAAAGATCTAGGGAAAATAGGTTCAGCTATAGGGATGATTCTAGGCAATGCAATACTGACTTTCTATATCAATGGCTCTACAGAAGTTTTAATACAATTTGAAGAAATTATCACTTCTTTTGTTATTTTCATGGTTATGCCAAAAGGGATGATGCAGCATATGGAAAAATTTTTAAATTTTAATGATCTTCAATCAGACAAAACATATAGTAATAGAATTCAAAAGATCGCATACCACAGATTAAAGGAATATGCACAAGCTTTTTCTCAATTGGCAGTTACCTATGGAAATATTGCAGAAAAAAACAAAATGGTTGATCAAAACGATATTGCCAACATGATTGATGAGGTAGCGGATAAAGTATGTCATAATTGTGGTATGTGCAGAAGTTGTTGGCATAATAATTTTTATGGTACATACAATGATGTGGTAGATGTCATTACGTGTTTAGAGAATTATGGAAGAATGGAATCGAATAAAATTCCTAATAACTTGAAAAAACGGTGTATTAAATTAGATACACTTATTCGTATGATCAACGACCGTTTTGAAGTGTATAAAATCCATTATGAGTGGCAAAAAAAATTATTTGAAAGCAGGCAATTAATTGCAGAACAATTTGAAGAGGTATCTAATATTATTGACGATTTATCGAAAGAAATAAATATGAAAGTTGATTTTAGAACAGAAGTAGAAGATGCTTTGTACGTGGCGTTTGACAAAGAAGGAATTGCTATTGAGCAGGTTACTGTTTTGGAGATGGAAAGTGGGAAATTTGAAATAGAAATAGAAAAAAGATCTTGTTTTGATAGAAAACAATGTGATGAAAAAATTGCGCCTATTGTGTCTAAGACTATAGGGAGAGAGGTTGTGAGAAAAAATCAGCATTGTAAAACAGATGAAAAGAAAGGAATGTGTCTATTTACATTCGTAGAAGCAAAAAAATATAAAGTAGCAACAGGCGTTGCCAGGATATCGAAGGATGATAGAGGAATTTGTGGAGATAGCTATTCTTTTATTGAGCTACTAGATGGCCAATATATGATGGCACTGAGTGATGGGATGGGTTCAGGTGAGCGGGCTGCAAAAGAAAGTCAAACAACAGTTTCAATACTCGAGCAATTAATGGAAGCGGGATTTAAAAAGGATATTGCTATAAAAACGATCAACTCTATACTTGTTTCGAAATCTTCTGAAGAGACATTTTCAACAATGGATTTATCTATGATCGATATGTATACGGGAAAGGTAGAATTTGTGAAAATTGGTGCCGCGTCTAGCTTTATTAAGCGAGCGAATGGAGAAATAGAAGTCATTCGATCCACATCTCTTCCTATTGGGATTCTTAACAATATAGATATCGAGAGTTTTGGACAGCGACTAAATAAAGATGATTGTGTCATTATCATGTCTGATGGGGTACTAGATGCGGATCAAAATATTGAAGAAAAGGAAAAGTGGGTTACGGATACCCTCAAGAAGTTAAATAGCAAAAATCCACAAGGTATTGCAGATAAACTTTTGGATATAGCTATAGAAAAATACGGAAACAAGATAGCGGATGATATGACAGTAATGGTTTCAAAAATATGGGAGAGTCGATAAGAGAGCCTTCTTTAGACTCTTTTTTCTATTTGTAAATACTTATTTTAAACTTAATACAGCTATATATACAAAAAAGAAGGTATAGAAAAAAAACTATAGGACAATAATCTAGAAAAAGTAAAAAATAGAGGAGCGGATGGTTAAAGTGGAGATTCGGCAGATTATTGTGGTTACGGACGGAAAGTCAAATGTAGGGGGCAACCCGGTGACGGCAGCGGCAGAGGCTTATAGGGAAAACGTGATCGTCAATGCTATTGGAATTATGGATGATAGAGGAAGTGATGATGATTCTCTGTGTGAAGTAGAAAAAATCGCACAGATGGGTGGCGGTATTTGGGAGAATACAATAATTCAAAATCTAGGACAAACCATGCATGTGGTTACCCAAAAGACAGTGAATAAAACCATTGAAACCATTGTAGGAAAACAATTGAAAGCAATTATGGGCAAGGATCTTGAAGATATGCCACCTAAAGTAAGAAGTAAAGTGATTGATTATATGGAGCAGTTAGGAGAAGAGGTAAATATTAAATGTTGTATATTAATGGATTGTAGTGGGAGTATGAAAAATAAAATGAGTACTGCAAGACAAAGTATTATAGAATTGATGCATTCGCTTAAAGGAAGAAAGGGAAAGAATCAAGTAGCAGTTATTAGTTATCCAGGACAAAATGGAGAATTTACAGCACTTATTAGTGATTTTACAGAGAATATAGGAGCCCTTAAGGATAAAGTATTTGGATTAAAAGCGGGAGGGACAACACCTACGGCAGCAGCTATTAATAGCGCAGTAACTTTAATAAAAGGAATAAATCATGAGGAGCTTGAAGATGTTGTTCGAAATAGCGAACCATTGCTAAAAGAAAGTATGGTATAAAAAGCGACTAGCGATAGTCGTTTTTTGCTTATGACACAAAATCATAGGAGGATGCACAAATGAATGGGATAAAATTATATCCGGGGGATATATTGTGGGGGAAATGGAATAAAAATGGCTATAAAATCATCCATTTATTAGGAATGGGTGGCATAGGAAAAGTTTTTAAGGTACAGGATATAAAAACTAACCAGATTTGCGCATTAAAAATAAGTAAAGAGATGCAAAGTATTACAAAAGAATATGAAATGTTAAATAAATTTGACTATATAGGATTGGTTCCGAAAGTATATGAAATAGATGATTTTTATTATAGGAATGATCGATTATATTATATTGCAATGGAATGTATAGAAGGAAAAAATTTAAAAGAGTATATAATGAAAAAGCCTGTCAACATAAAAGCTACTATTGGACTTACGATGATTATAGGTAAAGCGTTTCGTATATTGCATAAAAATGGGTTTATCTTTGGGGACTTAAAACTTGAGAATTTGATGATCGATCAAAAAAATAATGTGATAAAAATTATTGATTTAGGAGGGGTTACGGCTATTGGTTCTAGTATCAAAGAATTTACACCGCTTTATGATCGGGCAAGCTGGAATATGGGCTTAAGACGAGGAGATGAAAAATATGACTTGTTTAGTTTAAGTATGTTAATTACCACATTGCTTTTGCAGGAACAATGTAGTCCACAGGAAATGACTGTTGATAAACTAATAAAAAAGATGAAAGATATGCACATTTTTTCAAAATTGGTGGAGTTAATCCACAAGGGATTCAAACAAAAAGATATTTCTTTTGAAGAATTTTTAATACATTTAGAAAAGTTATATAGAAAAGATTTATATCAATGGAAAAAAAATAAAAAATATACATTTGATAAGAAAAATAGAACTGTAAATGTAATATTTATTAGTAGTATATTATTGTTTGTAGGGATTTTATATAAGTGTTTTTAAAAAAATATCTGTTTTTAGGAGGTTTTTATGGGTAACATATAGAAATAGAATACAGTCTATCATGCAAAAAAAATAAAAGATGCATTTTTGAAGGAACATAGTGGAAATGATCCATTCAAAGGTTCATATTTTATGATTAAGAAGATATAAAGATAATAGGAGTAGACCGATGCTTGAAAAATTTTTAGAAACCATTGAGAAAAATAGAATGATAGAAAAAGGGGAAGGGATTGTAATTGGGGTTTCGGGAGGACCAGATTCTATTTCATTGCTACATCTTTTGTGGAGAATAAAAGAAACATATAGGGTGAATTTATATGTAGTACATTTGAATCATCAATTCAGAGGAAAAGAAGCGGATTCGGATGCAGATTATGTGAAAATATTTTGTGAAAAATTAGGCATAAAATCTTTTATCTTTAGTAAAAATGTATTGAAATATAGTAAAGAGAAGGCTATTACCTTTGAAGAAGCAGGAAGAGAAATAAGATATCATTTATTTGACCAAGTTATGAAAGAAACAAAATCTAAAAAGATTGCAGTTGCTCAAAATATGGATGATCAAGCAGAAACTGTATTAATGCGGTTAATGAGAGGTGCAGGACTTGAGGGATTAGGTGCTATTGATTATGTCCGAGATGAAAAAATTATTCGTCCCCTTCTCAATATTTCGAGACAGGAGATTGAAGCTTATTGTGAAGAAAATAGTCTATATCCAAGAACGGATAAGACCAATTTAGAAGCTGTGTATACGAGAAATCGTATAAGATTAGAATTGATTCCCTATATAGAAAAGCATTTTAATGTAAATATTAAAGAAACTCTAGCTAGAACAGCAAATTTATTAAAAGAAGATAAGGATTTTATAAACTTGGCTGTAAAGCAAGAGTATGAAAGTATAGCAAAGAAAACAATATCAGAAATTCGAATGGATAAAGGTGAATTTTTAAAGAAGCATCGAGCGATTCAAAAAAGAATATTACGGGAGGCTATTCTTGAACTTTCAGGAGATTTAAAAAATGTACAAAATAAGCATATTGAAGGATTAATAAAATTAATACAAAATGGACATGTGGGTGCGTCTTTAGATTTGCCAAAAGGACTTGTTGCTATACGTGCATATACAAATTTTTGCATAAGCAAAAGAAAAAGAGAAATAGAAAGAAAAGATTTTGAGTACAATATAAATGTTGGGGAAACATTAAATATTAAAGAATTAAATGCAGACATAAAAGCTACAATTGTAGAGCAAGGAGATTCAAAAATAATTGAAAAAAAAGAATATAAGCAATCTTTCGATTGGTGTAAATTTAAAAATAATCTCATTCTAAGAAACAGAAGAGCAGGGGATAGATTTATACCTTTAGGAATGCAGGGGAGTAAGAAGCTTAAGGATTTTTTTATTGATGAAAAAATTCCTAGAGATATAAGAGATCAAATTCCTCTTGTTTGTGATGGTGATGAAATTATATGGATCATAGGATATAGAATGAGTGAAAACTATAAAGTGGATGAAGATACGCAAGAAAAATTAGTGCTAACTTATATGAAAAAAATGGAATGAAAAAGAATTAAAAATATTTAGTGATTGAAGCTTTAGCAAATTCATTGTTTTACATAAAAAAATATGGTAGAATTATAAAGATGTTAACGCAAGGAAATAATTGCATTGGGAGGAGGACTATTGTTGAAGAAATTTTTTAGAGGCGCTAGCTTCTATATACTCATATTTATCATTATCATCATGATTGTACAATTTTATGGAAAGCCTACACAAGAAAGTCTACCATTAGGAATGTCAGATCTGGTTGTTGAATTGCAAAAACAAAATGTAAAAGAAATTTATATTGTGGAAAATACAGTAAAAGGTAAGTTAAAAAGCAATGGACAAACCTTTGAAACATATATACCACCTGTGATCCGAACAGAAGTATTGACGGAAAAATATATACTTCCTCAAATGGAGAGTGGTATTTTAAAGGTGGCGGGAGAACCTCCTGCAAAAACACCTTGGTTCTTTGAGATACTCCCTTCTATATTCATGGTTTTAATATTTGTTGTATTTTGGTTTGTTTTTATGCAGCAATCCCAAGGTGGAGGCGGTAAGGTGATGTCCTTTGGGAAAAGTAAAGCAAAGCTGCATAAGGAAGATGAAGGGAAAAAGGTTACTTTTGATGATGTAGCAGGACTTGATGAAGAAAAAGAAGAGCTACAAGAAGTGGTTGATTTCTTGAAAAATCCTAAAAAATATATGGAGCTAGGTGCTAGGATTCCAAAGGGAATTTTAATGGTTGGACCTCCAGGAACAGGGAAAACCTATCTTTCTCGAGCTACTTCAGGAGAAGCAGGCGTACCATTTTTTAGTATTAGTGGTTCAGACTTCGTGGAGATGTTTGTAGGGGTTGGTGCATCACGTGTACGTGACCTTTTTGAACAAGCAAAGAAAAGTTCTCCGTGTATCGTGTTTATCGATGAAATTGATGCGGTAGGAAGAAAAAGAGGCGCAGGTCTTGGCGGCGGGCATGATGAAAGAGAACAAACATTAAATCAACTCCTTGTAGAAATGGATGGATTTGGTATAAACGAAGGCGTTATCATTATTGCAGCAACCAATAGACCTGATATTTTAGACCCTGCATTACTTCGTCCGGGTAGATTTGACAGACAAGTAATGGTAGGCGTGCCAGATATTAAAGGTAGAGAAGAAATTTTGAAAGTGCATTCGAAAAATAAACCATTAGCAGAGGATGTAAATTTAAAGGTGCTAGCGAAGAGAACGCCAGGTTTTACACCAGCAGATATCGAGAACTTAATGAATGAAGCTGCACTGCTTACGGCTAGAAAGAATGACAAAACAATTGATATGCCTACAATAGAAGAAGCGATTACAAAGGTGATTGCAGGACCCGAAAAGAGAAGCCGTGTGATTGGTGAAAAAGATAAGAAGCTTACAGCTTATCATGAAGCGGGTCATGCAGTTGTAGCAAAGATGCTACCGAATGCAGATCCGGTACATCAAGTGACCATTATTCCTAGAGGTCGAGCTGGCGGATTTACTATGTATCTGCCTAAAGAAGAAAAATCTTATACTACTAAGACAGAAATGAAAGAAAGAATCATTCAATTACTAGGTGGTAGAGTTGCAGAAAAATTGGTATTAGATGATATTAGCACAGGGGCAAGCAACGATTTAGAAAGAGCAACAAGTATTGCTAAGGCTATGGTTACGAAATATGGAATGAGTGACAAATTAGGACCGATTTCTTATAGCTCAGACGATGAAGTATTCATTGGAAGAGATTTTTCTACAAAGAATAATTATTCTGAAGAGATTGCTGCTACAATTGATAAAGAAGTACGAGAAATCATTGAAACAGGATATGAAGCAGCTGAAAAACTATTAGTAGAAAATATGGATAAACTACACATTGTTGCAAAAACGTTACTAGAAGTTGAAACATTGAATGCGGAAGATTTTGGGAAACTTTTTATGGATGAGCATAATAACATCCAATTAGAAAAAACAGATGATAAAAAAAATGATGAGATTGATTTGAAAAAATAATAACAATAAGCCCCTTTGCTATGCGAAGGGGTTTTAAATTATAGAAAATGACAATTTATTTCCTGGGAAATAATAAAATGATGTAAAAAATCGAAAACCGTTGCTTTTATGTTTTGTTTCACATTTATTTAGGGTATAATGGGGAATATATAAAATGTTTAAGAAAACTGAGGCAGAAGGAGAAAATTATTCGCAAGGCAGATGTAAAAAGGATTGAAGATGCTTCTGCGATTCTATTTACTGTGGTAAAAATTCAGTTAAATTTTTTATAAAAGAGCCTATTTAGGTTCTTTTTCAATAGAAAATTATCTTAATGTTATGTACAATACATATAAAGAAACTTTTGGGAGGAGGGAAATATGAAAAGCTTAAAAATAAAAATACCTGTATTGATTATTGCTTTAGTTATATTTGCTACGATCTTTAGTGCGTATGTATCTTATAATGTAGCTAGTAAAGAAGTAAAACAACACATCATTAATAAAAACGAAATTATTGCAAATATGATTTCGGATCAAGTGAGTCAGTACTTATTGGATGCACAAAATACAGTTGAATATGTGGCGAAAAATAGTGATGTAGCGGATATGGAAAAAATCAAAAAAGAAATTAATAAAGTATATAATAGTTATCGATGGGTAGATGTAATGTTTTACATGACACCTGAAGGAACGATTACTTATAGCCAACCACATAACGATGTTATTTATCAGCGAAATTATGTAGAAAGAGGATATTATAAATATTTGATGGAAAATAAAAGTACGTATATTAGCAAAGTTTTTATAAGTAGTTTACTTAATCAACCACATATTATTATTGTTTCGCCTATTTTGGATGAAACTACAGGGCAAGTTAAAGGGATTATAGGAGGCGGTGTTCCTTTAGAATCTATTCAAGAGATTGTACAAAAGACACAGCAGTCTTACGATGGAAAAATTTATGTGATTGATAGTGAACGAAAAACATTAGTAAGTCCAGATTACAAAGGATTGTCAAAAAAAATCCTGTTAGAAAGGCGTATTCAAATCGATGGAAAAACAATGGATTTAGAAGAAATTTTTGAAAACTACGCAAAGGGTGTTGGAGAGTATAAAAATGGTCCACAGACTGTTTATGTGTCCTTCAGTAAAATTGAAAATTATGAAGGGTTGATTATTGTTGAGCGAGATGAAGAATATATAGGAAAAGAGATCAAACGAATTCAAAGAGAATTATTGCCTTGGGTGCTTCTCATTATTGTTATCGTTTTATTGCTTAGTATTTCCTTTGCGTATACGATTACAGATCCTATTGAAAAATTAGTGATTTATGCAAGAAAAATGAGTAAAGACATTCATCAAGGAATGGAAGGGTTTAAGGTTACAAAGGATAATGAGATTGGGGAATTAGAACTTGCTTTTTCGGGAATGAGCCAGGAACTTAGTAAAAAGATAGCAGATTTAAAATGTTCTCATAAAAGAGAAAAAGATACAAAAAAATATTTAAACAATATATTAAGAAGTGCTGGAACGGGAATTATTGTAATAGATGATAAAGATAAGATTATTATTTTTAATAAAGCAGCTGAAAAGATTACTGGCATAAAAGAAGACGAATTTATTGGAGAAAATGTCTATGCACTTATAAAATCTATAAATTTACCTAAAACCATTTTCAACAAAAATTTGAAAGCAAGCATGATGGTTGAGGAAGAATATAAAATCAAAAAAAATGATGGGGTAGAGGTTCCTATAAGTATGATGATCTCTCCTATATATGATGATGCATCTAATATTATTGGATTAGTTTGTTTGATGAAAGATTTATCGCAGATTAAAATGTTAGAGCAACAGATTAAAAGAGAGGATCGATTAAAAACAATTGGAGAACTATCTTCTTCTATTATACATGAAATTGGAAATCCTTTAGCAGGAATGACAAATCTTTTGGAAGTCCTAAAAGATAATATAGCGGATGAAGATTTAAGAGATGAATTAATTTTTGCTATAAGAGAAGAAGTGGGGATGCTCAATCAGATTGTAATTAATTTCTTAGAATTTACACGTATGCATAATAATAAAAAAACAGATATTAATATATTGCATGTGCTAGATAGTGCGTTAAATATTTTAAAACCTAAGATGAGATATAAAAATATTCGTATTATAAAAAAATTTCCGCGGGAAATTCCTTCTATTAGAGTAGATCCGCCAGCTATGAGGCAAGCTTTGGTAAATATATTAAAAAATAGCATTGAAGCAGTTGGTAAATTTGGAATGATTGAGCTAAACGTACAAATCCTTGATGCGGATGAAAAAGAATTGATTGTTTCGATAAAAGATAATGGCGCAGGAATGAATGAAGAGATGATGGATAGAATTTTCAATCCTTTTTTTACAACGAAAGAAGATGGAACCGGATTGGGACTTTCCATTGTGCATAAAATTATAACAGATAGTGGGGGAAGCATTACCGTAAAAAGTGAATTAGGAAAATATACAGAATTCATATTATCTTTTAAGGGAGATCGAGCAAATGAAAGTATTGATTATTGATGATGAAAAAAGCATTCGTTTATCTTTACGTGTAGGATTGAGTAAGTTAGGGGTGAAAATCTTTACAGTAGATTCTGGAGAAGCAGGTATTGAAATTTTTGATAAAGAAAAACCACATTTATCCATAGTGGATATAAATTTACCAGGGATGAGTGGCATAGATGTCTTAAAGGAAATAAGAAAAAAAGATAAAAATAGTATTGTGATTATGATTACCTATATTAGTGAAGTAAAACTAGCTGTTGAAGCCATGAAATTAGGTGCAAATGATTATTTTACAAAACCTTTTAGTATTGAAGAGATTAAAGACAGTATTGATGATAATCTGAAATATATAAAAAAAGTACAAGAATTATCTACAAAGAAAGAAAAAAAAATCACAGAAGTAATTGGAATTAGTAAATCGATACAAGAAGTGAAGGATATTGCGAAAAAAGTAGGAAATATGCCCTATGATACATTTATTCTTGTGCAAGGTGAGAGTGGAACAGGGAAAGAGATTATTGCAAAAGCTATTCATTTTAATGGGATTAGAAAAGAGGCACCTTATATTGCGCTAAACTGTGCGGCTATTCCTAAAAATTTACAGGAAAGTGAATTGTTTGGACATGAAAAAGGCGCTTTTTCTGATGCAAAGAAATTAAAAAAAGGATTAATTGAAGAAGCCAATGGAGGAACACTATTTTTAGATGAGATTGGAGATATGGATCTATTACTTCAAGCAAAAGTTTTAAGGGTTTTACAAGAAAAAAAATTTCGACGTGTTGGAGGTGTTGAGGAGATTTCTTTTTCAACAAATATAATTGCTGCAACCAATAAGGATTTGGTAAAGGCGATAGAAAATGGAAACTTTAGAGAAGATTTATATTATCGGCTCAATGTAATTCCTATATATACGACGCCACTCCGCGAAAGAAAAGAGGATATAGAAGTATTGATTGATTATTTTGTTAATCAATACAATGTTACCCTCGATAAAAGCGTGAAGGGTATGACAAAAGAAGCACTAGAAATATGTACAAACTATGAATGGAAAGGAAATGTAAGAGAATTAAAAAATTTATTGGAAAGAGTGATGATTTTTCAAGAGGATGACTGGATAGATGTTGAAAACTTACCCCAAAATATTATTAGCCAACAGAGTATAGAGAAAACCGGTACTCTATTAAATACCAATCTTGAAAATATTGAAATGGAAGCCATTAATAAAGTGCTGCAACAAAATAACTGGAATATTTCAAAAACAGCAAAAAATCTAGGCATTTCCCGTGTAACATTGAGACGGAAGATTGAAAAATATAGTATACAAAAATAGAATTGGAAACATCTGAACCATAAGTGGTAAATATTTTACCACTTATGGTCTTTTTTTTACTATCCTAAATCATGAAAAATGGAATCTCTAACATTGTTAAAAATTTATAAAAGTTAGAGCGAGTTTTGAAATAAATAATGATACGACTTGCAAATTCACGGATAAATAAATATGAATAAATTGCTAATACTGTATTTGAGGGTTAATATTACATGAATAAGGAAGTGTAGATTCTTTAGAAAGATATGAATTATGGGATCGTTCGATTTATACATTGTTAAAAATTTATAAAAGTTTATAAAAGTTTATAAAGATTGGAATGGATTTTGCAATAAACTTTATAAAGAGATATAAATTTAGAAATAAATACGAATAAATTTTCAAGTATTTATTCACTATTTGCTGGTGAGTCTAAAACAAGGGGAGGTGTTTTAAAAAAAAGAAAACGATTGCAATCATTATTATAAATAAATAGGCGTAAAGAGAAACTTATAAAGGGAGGAAAAACTATGAAATTTGATGTGGCTGCTTGGCTTATGAATCCGTTCATATTGATGTTTGTCGCAGTGTTTACAGGAATGTTGTTTGGAAAAATAAGATTTGGAAAGTTTAATTTTGGTGTATCGGGTACTTTATTTACTGGACTCTTAATAGGTTGGTGGGTACTTGGATATGGAAAAGGATTTGGAGAAGGAGATGCAGCATATAAGGCTGCTGAAAAACTTATAAAAGCTGGCGTTATTGATAAAAGCTTTTTCTCATTATTCCTGATACTATTTGTTGCGGCAGTAGGACTATTAGCAGCGAAAGATATGGGTGCAGTACTAAAAAAATATGGGGCAAAATTTGTTATCTTAGGATTCTTAATTACATTTTTAGGAGCAACAGCAACCTATGGCATGACGCTTTTAAGTCCAGCCTTAGGGTTAAGTTCTAATCCATATGAAATATCAGGCGTTTATACAGGGGCACTTACGAGTTCACCAGGACTTGCAGCGGCTATTGAAACAGCAAAAGGACACTCTACACATAAGGCTGAGATCTATGAAACATTAAGTGATGATGAAAAAGCAAAAGTTTTGTTTGTATTAGATGCAACTGGAGGCTTAACACCAGAAAATACACCAATATTATCCAATGCCCAAAAAGCAGAACTAATAAAAAATGCTGAAGCAGGAATCGGTGTAGGGCATGCCATTGGTTATCCGTTTGGAGTATTAATCGTAATCCTTTGCGTAAATTTCTTTCCAAAACTATTTGGTATGAATGTAGAGGAAGAGCAAAAAATGTTTAGACAAGAAATGGCAGAAGCAAAAGCGTCATCAGGTGGAAAAGAAATTGAAGAGACTTCTTTTGATCTTACTGCATTTGCAATCGCTTGTTTCTTTGGATACACCATAGGATTGTTTAAAATTAAGTTGCCATACTTAGGCGATTTTAGTCTAGGTGCTACAGGGGGTGTTTTAATCGGTTCACTTATACTTGGACATATTGGAAAAATAGGAGCACTCAACTTTAGAATGAACAACAAGATATTAGGGGTTGTTAGACAATTATCTCTTGCATTTTTCTTAGCAATCGTAGGACTTAGATATGGATTTAAAGTATTTGATGCATTACTTGGTACTGGATGGTATTTAGCAATTGTATCATTAGTAGTAGGTGTGGTTGCAATGACAGTAGGTTTCTTTATAGGTAGATATGTATTGAAAATTAACTGGATTATGTTATCAGGGGCGATTTGTGGAGGAATGACATCTACACCAGGTCTTGGCGCTGCTGTTGATGCGATTGGTAGCGATGACCCTGCTGCAGGATATGGCGCAACTTATCCAGCGGCACTTTTAGGAATGGTGTTGTTTACAATAATATTGCATAATTTACCAATGTAAATATTTTGTTTTTATAGCAAACATCGCATGATTATTTACTCGCTAAACACTTCGACCACTCATGTTTTTCCAAATATATTTCGATGGGTAAAGGTATTTGTTATATTAAAATAAAATGTAGAATTATATACTTTACATCTGAATCTATTAAGGATATAATTTTCTATAAAGCGAATACTAACTGTCGAAAAAAGAAGAAAAGCAATCCATTTTGGAGGTGGGTGTGTTGTTACCCGAAAAAATCTTTATAAGCGGATATGCAAAGCTACCTAAAGGGATTACATCGACTGAACTTTATAGTGTTATAGCAGTTGGTGTTTTAGTAAATAGATACACGGGGGAAGTTTTTGAGGCGGAAGCTTCATTGGTAACTAGTGTAGCTAAAGATTTCTTTAGGAACCATCTTGTGGGTAAAAACTTAAATAATTTTGATGAAATCGAAAAAATGTTTAAAGAAAATTATTTTGGATCTGCAAGAAAAGCCATTATATCTGCTTTAAGAACATGCTATGAAAAGTATGAACAGATTGTAGCGGGTGTTGAAGACGTTGAGTAAATAAAAATAGAGAAGCCTATTATCTGTGATGGCAAAATGACCTTTTGTCAACCTACAACAGATAAATTCCGGCTAGGTGTATGGTATGAATAAACTTTGGATATTTGTACCCTATATCTAGTCGTTTTTGTTTTTATTACTGATATGACGCATTTTATAAATAAAAGGAGGAACAACCGACATGTTAGAAAATAGAATTAGAAGAGAAGATTTAAAAGGAAAAATTATGTCAGCTGCAGAAGCAGCACTATTTATCGAGGATGAAATGACTATTGCAACGAGTGGGTTTACGCCATCGGGGTATCCTAAAGCAGTGCCACTAGCGCTTGCGAAAAGAGCAGAAGATGGAGAAAAAATAGGGATTACACTTATAACGGGTGCGTCTGTAGGAGATGAATTAGATGGTGCTTTAACAAGAGCAGGCGTTTTAAAAAGAAGATTCCCTTATCAAACAAATAAAGATTCTAGAAATGCTATAAATAACGGGACTGTTATGTATCAAGATATGCATTTAAGTCATGTGTCACAATATATTGATTATGGATTTTTTGGAAAAATAGATGTAGCAATTATTGAAGCTTTAGCAATAACAGAAGATGGGGGAATTATTCCTACTACATCCGTAGGGATTTCACCACAGGCTGTAAAAAATGCAGATAAAGTAATTATTGAGATTAATACGAGTCAACCAATGGCATTAGAAGGCGTACACGATATATACATGACAGAGAAACCCCCACATAGAAAACCGATTCCAATTGAAAATTCAGGAGACCGTATAGGAACGACATATATACCTTGTGATCCTGAAAAAATAGTAGCAATTGTTGTTACGGACAAACCAGACAAAGTGAGACCGCTCGGTGCAATTGATGAAAATTCTAAGAAGATATCAGAACATATCATCAAGTTTTTAGAGAATGAAGTGAAAATGGGAAGACTTCCTCAAAATCTATTGCCACTTCAATCAGGTGTAGGTTCTGTTGCGAATGCAGTACTTGGAGGTCTTGTTGATTCTAAGTTTGAAAATTTAACTTGTTATACAGAAGTGATTCAAGATTCTATGTTTGACCTTATAGATGCAGGAAAAGTAACCGTTGCTTCAGGGACATCTTTTACACCATCAGAAGAGGGACTTGTAAGACTACTTGATAATATGGAGCACTATGCAAAGCATTGTGTATTAAGACCTATGGAAATCAGTAATAATCCAGAAGTTGCAAGAAGATTGGGTGTAATTGCGATGAATACTGCGATAGAAGTAGATATTTATGGCCATGTGAATTCAACGAATATAATGGGATCGCGCATGATGAATGGTTTAGGGGGATCAGGGGATTTCACTAGGAATGCTTATCTTTCAATCTATACATCTGTTTCAACTGCAAAAAATGGAGATATTTCTTCTATTGTGCCTATGGTGTCTCACGTAGATCATACAGAGCATGATGTGATGGTAGTTGTTACAGAACAGGGGATTGCTGACTTAAGAGGATTAGCGCCAACTGAAAAGGCGAGAAAAATTATTGATAATTGTGCACATCCAGATTATAGGCCGATGCTACATGCTTATTTAGAAAAAGCACTTGAGAAAAAGACAAAGCATCAGCCACATGTAATTGGAGAAGCCCTTTCTTGGCATGAAAGATTCCTAGAAACAGGAAGTATGAAAATGAAATAATTACAAAAAATAGATTATATTGATCTACATGTATGTTATAGTACAGAATGTATACACATATACTTCCGAAAACTGCATACAAAAGTTTTCGATTTATGGTATTCTATAAAATATAATAATAGATAATTATTTATTGTTTATGAGGAGGAGAAAAATGTTTGAAAAAGACAAGCTAGACAAAATCAAAGAGAATTTTAATGCTTTTGATTCAAAAACAGTAGAGGGGTTACAAAAAAGACCTGAAAGAAAAGAAGTATTTGAAACTGGTTCAGGAGCAGTTGTAAATAGACTTTATACACCTGTCGATATTGAAGATTTTGATTATGAAACAGATTTAGGGTTGCCAGGAAGTTTCCCTTATACTAGAGGGGTTCAACCGAATATGTATAGAGGTAGATTTTGGACAATGCGTATGTATGCAGGATTTGCTACAGCAGAAGAGTCCAATAAACGTTATAAATTCTTAATTGAACAAGGATCAATGGGTCTTTCTGTTGCATTTGACCTTCCAACACAAATTGGGTATGACTCAGATCATGCATTATCAGAAGGTGAAGTTGGAAAAGTTGGTGTTGCGATTGACTCATTAGCAGATATGGAAATCTTATTTGATGGGATTCCACTAGACAAGGTTTCAACGAGTATGACAATTAATGCACCCGCATCTGTACTTTTAGCGATGTACATTGCAGTTGGAGAAAAACAAGGTGTAAGTGCTGATAAACTAAGAGGAACGATACAAAATGATATCTTAAAAGAATACATTGCGCGTGGAACATATATCTTCCCAACAGAAGCATCTATGCGTTTAATTACAAATATATTTGAATACTGTTCAAAAGAGGTACCACTATGGAATACAATCTCAATTTCTGGATACCACATCAGAGAAGCAGGTTCTACTGCTGCGCAAGAAGTAGGGTTTACACTTTCTGATGGGATTGCTTATGTAGATGCTGCCATTAAAGCGGGATTAGATGTTGATACATTTGCACCAAGACTATCATTCTTCTTCAATGCACACAATGATATTTTAGAAGAAGTTGCGAAATATAGAGCAGCAAGAAGACTCTGGGCAAGAATTATGAAAGAAAGATTTGGCGCAAAAAAAGCGAAGTCAATGGCACTTAAATTCCATACACAAACAGGTGGGTCAACGCTTACAGCACAACAACCAGAAAACAATATTGTTCGTGTTGCAATTCAAACACTTGCAGCTGTTTTAGGTGGCACACAATCATTACACACAAACTCAAAAGACGAAGCATTAGCACTTCCTACAGAAGATTCAGTTCGTGTAGCACTTAGAACACAACAAATTGTAGCACATGAGAGTGGTGCTGCGGATACAGTAGATCCATTAGCAGGTTCATACTATATAGAAGCAAAAACAAAAGCAATTGAAGAAGAAGCAATGGAATACATCAAAAAGATTGATGAAATTGGTGGCGCACCAAGAGCGATTGATAATGGATATATCCAACAAGAGATTATGGATGCAGCATATAACTACCAAAAAGATATTGAATCAGGTAAGAGAGTTATTGTTGGTATGAACAAATTCCAAATTGAAGAAGAAGCGCCTAAAGGATTATTAAGAGTAGATCCTTCAGTTGGGGAATTACAAAAGGCGAAGATTCAAGCCTTAAAAGGAAAAAGAGATAATGCACTCGTAACAGAAAAATTAGAGGCACTAAGAGCTGCTTGTCAAACAGAAGTAAACTTAATGCCACTGATATTAGATGCTGTAAGAGCGTATGGTACTTTAGGAGAAATCTGTGGTGTAATGAGAGAAGTATTTGGTGAATATCAACAAAGTGTACAATTATAAAAATTAGAAAAAAACGATATATTTTGAAATAGATAAAGCTTGAGGAAAGATTAAATGAGGGAGGAAAAATTTATGGATAGACCAATTAGAGTATTAGTTGCAAAGCCAGGCCTTGATGGTCATGATAGGGGAGCAAAAGTAATCGCAAGAGCACTAAGAGATGCAGGTATGGAGGTGATTTATACTGGACTTAGACAAACACCAGAGCAAATCGTAAATGCTGCGATTCAAGAAGATGTAGATTGCATCTCTATGAGTATTTTATCTGGAGCGCATAATACATTACTTCCAAAAGTTGCTGAACTTCTTAAAGCAGAAAAAGTAGAGGATATTTTAGTAATTGGTGGAGGGGTTATTCCAGATGAGGACATTCCTTTCCTAAAAGAAAAAGGAATTGCAGAAATTTTCACTCCTGGAACACCAACTACAGTAACAATTGATTATATAAAAGAAAACCTTAAAAGAGACAAATAAAATCTAGACTATAAGTGCAGATACAGATATTTTGGTTTGTTTCTGTGCTTATGGTCTATTGTTTAAATAGGTGGTGAGAAAAGTGGTTTTAGAAGAAAGGTTATTGCAAGGAGAAAAGCGCGCTGCGGCAAGACTGATTTCAATGGCTGAGAATCATGATACGGAAGCGATTGATATATTAAAAAGACTTTATAAAAAAACAGGAAATGCTCATGTTGTTGGGATTACAGGACCTCCTGGAGCAGGAAAAAGCACTTTAACTGATAAACTTGTAAAAGCTTTAAGAAGAGAAGGGAAAACGGTTGGTGTTATTGCTGTTGATCCAACAAGTCCTTTTACTGGGGGGTCTATTCTTGGAGATCGTGTAAGAATGAATGAATTGAGTACAGATCCAGGGGTTTTTATAAGAAGTATGGGAACAAGGGGACACTTAGGAGGACTTTCTAAGGCAACGGCTGCTGCTGTTAAAATTTTAGATATTTATGGTGTTGATTATATATTTATTGAAACAGTAGGGGTAGGACAGTCAGAAGTAGATATTGCTAGAAATGCGGACACAACGCTTATGGTGATGGTACCAGGGCTCGGAGACGATATTCAGGCAATAAAGGCTGGTATCATGGAAATTGGAGATGTATTTGCAGTAAATAAGGCGGATCGAGATGGGGCAAAAAGAACTGCAACAGAAATTGAAATGATGCTTGATTTTAATAAAACGGACTGGAGACCTCCTGTACAAAAAGTAATCGCGGTAGATAACAAAGGCATTGATGAATTACTTGACCATATAAGGACACATATGAATCATTTAAAAGATACAGGGAAACTTCAAAAAAGAAGAACCGAAAACAGCAAAATTGAAATTATTGATTTAATTCAGCAAAACCTCATGGAAATGATATTGGATAAATCTAGTAAAGAAGAAAAGGTGAATCAATTAGCAGAGGAAGTTGCACTGAGAAATTGTGATCCATATTCTGCGGCAGAATCTATATTAGATAGAATAAAATAATGAAACCGTAGAAAGAAATCGGAAAATAAAGAAAAAAGAAATTTGTATTGCAAATTTGAAAATAAAAGTGTATTATAGTTGCGTAGTAGTTTAAGTACTTTAAATGAATAACTTTGAATATATTAAGTACATTTAAAAATGACTTTAAATATATTAACAATATTAAGAACAAACTTAAATATATTAAGGAGGACAAAAATGAAAGTATTAAAGGTTGACCATATTGGTATCGCTGTTAAAAGTCTTGATGAAAGTTTAAAATTCTACCAAGATATGCTTGGACTAGACTTACAAGGAACTGAAGTTGTGGAAGAACAAAAAGTAAAAGTAGCATTTTTACCTGTAGGGGATAGTGAACTTGAACTTTTAGAATCAACAGATCCAGATGGACCGATTGCAAAGTTTATCGAGAAAAAAGGAGCAGGTCTTCAACATGTTGCATTAAGAGTAGAAAACATTGAAGAAGCGATTGCGGAAATGATAGAAAAAGGTGTTAAAATGATTGATGAAAAACCTAGATATGGTGCTGGTGGAGCGAAGATTGCATTTTGTCATCCAAAGAGTACAAACGGCGTTTTATTAGAGCTAAGCGAAAGAGTATAGAGGTAAAACTGCCTAAGATTGGCAGTTTCATAAGCGATAGGAGGTTGGACAAATGGCAAATAACAAAATAGAAGATTTGCGTAAACGCAGAGAAACAATTAATATGGGCGGTGGCGTAAAAAGAATTGAAAAACAACATGCAAATGGAAAGTTAACAGCTAGAGAAAGAATGAATTTATTATTTGACGAAGGTACTTTTGTTGAATTGGATGCTTTTGTTAAACATAGATGCACAAACTTTGGCATGGAGAAACAAGACAATCCAGGAGAAGGTGTTGTTACTGGATATGGTATGGTGGATGGAAGATTGGTTTACGCATTTGCACAAGATTTTACAGTAGTAGGTGGTTCTTTAGGGGAAATGCATGCTGCGAAAATTTGTAAAGTACAAGAAAATGCTTTGAAAGTAGGCGCACCAATTGTTGGAATGAATGATTCAGGGGGTGCAAGAATCCAAGAAGCTGTAGATGCGCTTTCAGGATATGGAAGAATATTCTATAATAATACGATTGCATCTGGTGTAATCCCACAAATTTCTGTAATTATGGGACCATGTGCGGGTGGCGCAGTATATTCACCTGCATTAACAGATTTTATCTACATGGTAGATAAAACAAGTCAAATGTTTATTACAGGCCCTCAAGTGATTAAAACAGTTACAGGGGAAGAAGTTACAGCAGAAGCGCTAGGTGGCGCAATGACACACAACTCAGTAAGTGGTTGTGCACAATTTATAGATGCAAATGATGAAGAGTGTATTGCACAAATCAGAAGATTATTAAGCTTTTTACCATCAAATAATATGGAAACGGCGCCTGCTTTTGAAACAGAAGACGATGTAAATAGATTGATTCCAGAACTTGATGATATATTACCAGATAATCCAAACAAGCCATATGATATGCTTGATGTGATTGGAAAAATTGTTGATGATGGAGATTTCTATGAAGTACAACCTCACTTTGCAAAAAATATCATTACATGTTTTGCAAGAATAAATGGTGAAAGTGTTGGTATTATTGCAAACCAACCTAAATTCTTGGCAGGATGTTTAGATATTAGTGCTTCTGATAAATCAGCTAGATTCATAAGAACATGTGATGCTTATAATATCCCGCTACTTAACATTGTAGATGTTCCAGGATTCTTACCAGGAACAAATCAAGAGTATGGTGGAATCATTAGACATGGTGCAAAAATGCTTTATGCATATAGTGAAGCAACTGTTCCTAAGGTTACATTGATTGTAAGAAAAGCGTATGGTGGATCTTACCTTGCGATGTGTTCAAAAGAATTAGGGGCAGATATTGTAATGGCATGGCCAAGTGCTGAGATTGCTGTTATGGGACCACAAGGGGCTGCGAATATTATCTTTAGAAATGATATTAAAAATGCGCAAAATCCTGCAGAAGAAAGAGCAAAGAAAATTGCAGAATATACAGCTGAATTTGCTACACCTTATAAAGCTGCAGAAAGAGGATATGTTGACGATGTTATAGAGCCAAATGCGTCAAGACCTAGACTTGTAGATGCATTTAATATGCTTGCGTCAAAGAGAGAAGTAAGACCTGCTAAGAAACATGGAAATATTCCTCTATAAGTAGACTAAATTTTAGTTGGGGGTTTATCACTCACTTAGCAAAGTAATGAACTAAGTATCCTATACTATAATGTTTTAGACGCTTAAAAAGAGAGGTGAGAATATGGATAAATTATCATTGTTAGATAAATTTAAAGATCCTGAGATCATAGGAAGTTTATCGCTAGGAGATAAGATGGTAGCTTCTTTACAGATAATGATTTTAGGGATGGGTGTAACGTTCGTAGCATTATGTATTTTATGGGGATTAATTGTAATCATGACGAAAATGATCAATGGTACACCAACGGAAGCTACAAAAGTTGTTAAAACACCAGTAGAGGTTGCTGTACCAAGTGTAGCAGTGGAAGAAGATAACCAAGAGGAATTAGTAGCGGTAATCACTGCGGCTATTGCTGCAAGTCTACAAACTTCTACGCATAATATTGTCGTTAGAAATATTACGAGAGTCATAGATGCTACACCGACGTGGGGAAGAACAGGTAGAGTGGAGCAGATGAATAGTAGATTTTAATCATTGATACTGTGAAATCATCTAAAAAGATCATGAAGGAGGATTATAAAAATGAAAAAATTTAATATAACGGTAAATGGAAATGCATATGAAGTAGAAGTAGAAGAAATTGGAGGCGCTTCAGCACCCGCACCTGTAGCTAGACCGGCAGTTGCACCAAGAGCAGCAGCGCCAAAAGCAGCACCCAAAAAGGCAGCGCCAAAAGTAGCAGCACCAGCAGGTGGAAATAGTGTTACTGCACCAATGCCAGGAACCATTTTAGATATTAAAGTAAACGAAGGAGATACTGTAGAGAGTGGTCAAGTATTATTAATTCTAGAAGCGATGAAAATGGAGAATGAAATCATGGCACCTGCAGGTGGCAAGGTAGTTTCTATTCATACAAGCAAGGGTGCTTCTGTAAGTGCAGGAGATGTACTAATAGTATTAGGATAGTTTCTAGTACCCTTTAAACTCAAAAGAAAGGAGATATACGAATGGTACAGACTATCATAGACTTTTTAAAAAGCACAGGATTCTATGGATTTAGAGATGCTCCTTTAAATGTTATTATGATCCTAGTTTCTTTTTTACTTTTATACTTAGCCATCAAAAAAGGCTTTGAACCATTATTGTTAATACCGATTGCATTTGGTATGTTCTTAACAAATTTACCTCTTGCAGGGATGATGACACCACATGGGGGACATGGGCAGCCTGGGGGACTTTTGTGGTATTTCTTCCAAGGAGATGAATTAGGAATTTTCCCACCGATTATATTTATGGGTGTAGGGGCAATGACAGACTTTGGTCCACTTATTGCTAATCCAAGAGCCTTACTATTAGGAGCAGCAGCTCAGTTTGGGATTTTTACAACTTTTATAGGCGCAATCCTTTTAGATTTTACAGGACAGCAAGCAGCTGCGATTGGAATTATCGGAGGAGCAGATGGTCCTACAGCAATATTCCTAGCTTCAAGATTGGCACCAGAACTATTAGGAGCCATTGCGGTTGCTGCCTATTCATACATGGCTTTAGTACCGATTATTCAGCCGCCAATTATGAAGGCGCTTACAACAAAAGAAGAACGTATGATCAAAATGGATCAGTTAAGAAACGTTTCGAAAACAGAAAAGATTTTATTCCCTATTATGGTTACATTAGTCGTTTCATTAATGTTACCGCCGGCAGCTACATTAATCGGAATGTTGATGCTTGGAAATTTATTTAAAGAAAGTGGTCATACAGGAAGACTTTCAGATGTTGCACAAAATGCATTAATCAACATCGTAACAATCTTACTAGGACTTTCAGTAGGGGCTACTGCAGAAGCAAGTGCATTCCTAAGATGGGAAACAATTAAAATCATCGTATTAGGAGTAATTGCTTTTGGTGTAGGTACAGCAGCAGGGGTTCTTCTTGCAAAAGTTATGAACAAACTATCAGGTGGTAAAATTAATCCACTGATTGGTTCAGCAGGTGTTTCAGCTGTTCCGATGGCAGCGAGAGTTTCTCAAACTGTTGGACAAAAAGAAAATCCTTCAAACTTTTTACTTATGCATGCAATGGGACCTAACGTTGCAGGGGTTATCGGTTCAGCTGTTGCAGCAGGGGTTATGCTTTCATTGTTCGGACCTAAATAAAAAAACAGGCAGAGAGCTCTGCCTGTTTTTTTATTATGAAAATTTAAATAGAAAAGGAGCCTAATTATATATAGATTCAATGGATGACTGTTCTGATGGAGAGTATGAATATTTTGACAAAGATGGACTTATATGATATACTAAAAAACATGAGGGGGTATAATCTTATAACTGTTAAATCCCAATATATAAAAGCAATCATGAATGAAGGGTATATGGGATACATTCTTTTGTGTTGTCAAATACTTTTTTATTTTGCATCTAATTATCTATAAGATAGCCTTTACTAACTTATCATAATGATCCCATAAATGATCCGTTAATGATTTCTTTGATATTTTAACACTTCAGATTTTTCTTCTGTTTAACTTTTTCAAATCATATACTTTTCTATTTTGAAATAAAGATTATAAAACCTTCTTATAAAACCTATTATGAAAAATCTATAAAGTATTAATTCTTTAGCATGCCCTCGTGTATAAGTGGATTTTAATGATTTTAAACAAAGGAGATGGTAGTTTATACTTTAAGTTTTGCATTACATATGTTAGAAAATTTCTCTAACATTTATTTGTGTTGTCTAAAATATATAGACAACAACGCAGGGAAATGGATTTGTTTTTTTAGCGTATACTTTTTTGTGTACATCAAACAATATTACAATAAAAGAACAATTTTTATTGGACTATTATTAAGGAGGAAATTGAAAAATGAATGTTTTTCAGAAAAACAGAATGATGAAACTGCTTCTTATATTGTTGGTAGCAGTTTGTATGCTTGGACTAACTGCTTGTGGGGGAAAAGAAGGTCAAGCAGCTACATCAAAACCAAAATTGATCCTTGGAAATGCAGGGTGGGATAGCTTTACTTTTCACAATGAAGTAGCAAAATTTATCATTGAAAATGGATATGGATATAATACAGAGGTAACAACGGGCTCGACGCCTATAACATATACAGGACTTAAAAATGGCGATATTGATATTTATATGGAAACATGGGGCACTAATATCACAGGATATGAGGAAGATCTCGCGCGTGGAGATGTGGTGAAACTTTCATTAAACTATGGAGACAATGCACAAGGATTGTATGTACCAACTTATGTGATTAAAGGAGATCCTAAACGAGGGGTTGAACCTATGGCACCTGATTTAAAAACAGTTAAAGATTTAGAAAAATATTGGGAAATCTTTAAAGATGAAGAAGATCCAAGTAAAGGACGAATTTATGGGGCCATACCAGGTTGGGAAGTAGATACTATATTAGCAACAAAAGTGAAAACGTATGGGTTAGATAAAAAATTCAATTATTTTAGTCCAGGTTCTGATGCAGCACTTGCATCTTCCATAGCAGGGGCTTATGAAAAAGGAGATCCTTGGTTAGGTTATTATTGGGAGCCTACATGGATTATAGGACAGTATGACATGACTTTGCTTTCAGATGAACCTTATAATGAAGAATTATGGAATAATGGATATGCTTGTGAGTTTGCGACTGTACCTGTTGAGGTAGTAGTAAACAAAGGCATGGCGGAGAAGGCTCCAGATGTAGTAGAATTTTTAAAGCAATATAAAACAAGTAGTAAGCTTACGAGTGATGCATTAGCCTATATGCAAAAGAATGAAGTGGAACCATCAGAAGCTGCACAATGGTTTTTAAAATCGCATCAAGATTTATGGACAAAGTGGGTAGAGAAGGATGTAGCACAAAAAGTAAAAGATGCACTTCAATAGATGAGAATAAAATCAGAATAGGAACGAGGTGATGCTGGTTGCCATATGTTCTATAGCAACCAGAAAAAATATGAATCAATTTCCAGAAACATTACGCATTGAGCTAGGAAAATATGTAGAGATGTTTGTTAAATATCTTACCGCAAATTATGGTGAGATATTTGATGCTATGAAGTCAGGAATTTTATGGTTTTTAGTGACCGTAGAAAGTTTTTTACAGTGGATTCCATGGTGGGTTGCAATAGCGGTTGTTTTTTTAGTAGGATGGCGTGTTAAAAAACAACTTTCATCAGGGATTACTTATGGGATCATGTTGTTTTTTATAGGGACTTTTGGTCTTTGGGCATTAATGATGTCAACATTAGCAGTAGTTTTAACTTCTGTGGTTATATCTTTACTTATAGGAATACCAATAGGAATAGTGATGGCTTATAGTAGAAAAATAGAGACATTTATGAAGCCAGTTTTAGATGCCATGCAGACTATGCCAAGTTTTGTATATTTGATACCAGCTATTATGTTATTTGGACTTGGAAAGGTACCAGGGGTGTTTGCTACAACGATTTATGCTGTACCTCCAGTGATTCGATTAACAAATCTAGCAATTCGTAATGTATCAAAAGAAATGGTAGAAGCCGCGCACTCCTTTGGTTCTAGTCCTTGGCAAACCCTTCTAAAGGTAGAATTGCCACAGGCATTGCCGACAATCATGACAGGTGTCAATCAAACGACTATGATGGCCATGTCAATGGTGGTTGTTGCTTCTATGATTGGTGCAAAAGGATTAGGTGCAGAAGTATTGATTGCGATTAATAGAATTGATATTGCAAAAGGAACAGAAGCAGGGCTAGCGATTGTGGTTATTGCTATTATTATTGATAGAATTACACAAGGTATTGCAGAGCGGTTTAAAATACCTGAATAAAGGAAAGTAGGCGTTTGATATGGCAGTCAAAATAAAAGTTGAAAAACTAACAAAAATATTTGGACGTAATCCAAAGGGTGTATTGAAAAAATTACAAAAAGGAATATCTAAAGAAGAAATATTAGAAAAAACAGGACATGCAGTGGGTATAAATGATGTATCTTTTGAAGTCAATGAAGGCGAAATATTTGTAATCATGGGATTATCAGGTAGTGGTAAATCTACATTGATTCGATGTTTGAATCTATTGAATAAACCTACTAGTGGACAAATATTTTTTGAGGGAAAAGATATTGTAAAGTTTAATAAACAAGAATTAAGAACTTTTAGGCAAAACAATATTGCTATGGTATTTCAACATTTTGGACTATTCAGTCATAAAACAGTTGTTGAAAATGCAGCATATGGTCTCGAAGTAAAGGGGATAGCCAAAGAAGAACGACTAAAAATTTCTAATGATATATTAGAAACAGTAGGTTTGGGAGGCTGGGGAGAAAAAATGCCACATGAGCTTAGTGGTGGTATGCAGCAAAGGGTAGGATTAGCTAGAGCGCTTGCCAATGATCCAGATATTTTATTGATGGATGAACCATTTAGTGCGCTAGATCCACTTATTCGCAGGGATATGCAGCTTGAACTTTTAGACATTCAGGCAAAGGTAAAAAAAACCATTATTTTTATTACGCATGATGTCAATGAAGCCTTTAAACTAGGAGATCGTGTAGCAGTCATGAAAGATGGGCAAGTTGAACAAATCGGTACACCAGAAGAAATTTTAGCAGAGCCAGCGAATGAATATATTGAAGAATTTATCCAAGATATTGACCGTTCAAAGGTTGTTCAAGCAAAGCATGTAATGTTTAAGCCATCACCATTATTGTTCAATAAAGATGGTTTAAAGGTAGCTATAAAAGAAATGAAGTCTAATGGTATATCTAGTATATTTGTTGTGAATAAGGAACGAATATTGCAAGGAATCATTACGATAGATGATACCATTAAAGCTATACATGAAAATAGAAAGTTAGAGGATATTATTAAGCAGGATTATTTTAAGACGGATCCTGATACATATATACAAGACTTGATTCCTATGGCTACAGATACAAAATATCCTATTGCTGTTGTAGATAAAAATGAAAAGCTTTTAGGAATTACTGTTCGTGCCTCTGTGCTAGCAGGTTTGGTTTCATAAAAAATAAATCCATTTAAATGAAAAATAGAAGCATATTTAAAAATATGCTTCTATTTTTTATTTGAATTTTGGTATTGGCTGTATATATAGTATAATATTCTTATTAAAATGTAAGGATTAAGGGGCTGTGGATTAATGAAAAAAGATGTTTTAGAGGCACTTAAAAACAATAAAGATGTTTTTATATCAGGAGAAGAGTTAAGTAAGAAAATAGGGGTAACAAGAACTGCTGTATGGAAGAATATAAAACAATTAAAAGAAGAGGGATATGAAATAGAATCGGTTTCAAGAAAAGGATATCGGTTGACTACAGAGCCGGACACATTAGATGCAAATGTCCTTGAAATAGAAGTAGCAAGTAAACATATTGGCAATAAGATCTATCATTTTGAATCTATTGATTCTACAAATACAATAGCAAAGAAACTAGCAACAGAGGGAGCTATTGAGGGGACAATTATTATTGCAGAAGAACAGAGTGGTGCAAGAGGTAGGCTTGGGAGAAATTGGGTATCCCCTAATGGTACGGGGATTTGGATGTCTATGATTTTAAGACCCAATATTGAACCGATGGAAGCCACTAAAATTACACAGATTACAGCAGCAGCGGTTGCCCTTGCTATTAAAAAGGTGACCGGGTGCGATGTGGGGATAAAATGGCCAAATGACATTATCATTAATAAGAAGAAAGTGTGTGGAATACTTACAGAAATGAGTGCTGAATTGAACTGCGTAAATTATATTATTGTAGGGATCGGTATTAATGTAAACATGAATTTATTAGATTTTCCAGAAGAAATAAGGCCTATTGCAACATCTATTAAGAGTTGTGTTGGAGAAAGTGTTTCTAGGAAAAAAATTGTTACGGAGATATTGCATAAATTTGAGGAACTATATTTAGATTTTGTAGTGCATAAGAATATCGAAAAGAGCATGAATATTTGCAAAAAATATTCAGTAACTTTGGGGAACCAGGTAAAGATAAAGAATAGAAACAAAGAAATAATCGCGCAGGCAATAGATTTAACAGAAGATGGACAACTTCTCATTAAAAATGAATTGGGAGAGATTGAAAAAGTTTTATCTGGAGAAGTATCTGTAAGAGGGTTAACGGATTATGTATAAACTTTACTTTTATATTGCAAAATGAATACGCAGATGATAACATAGATAAGGAAAAAAAGTTAGTTTCTATCCAACACTCAAAGAACAAGAGAGAAAGGTTGAGCGAAGATATGTTATTGGCATTTGATGTAGGGAATACGAATATTGTTTTAGGTGCATATAAAGGAAAAAAATTATTGAATTCTTGGAGATTTGCAACAGATAAATCTAAAAGCTCAGATGAATATGGTATGTTAATCCATCAATTATTTGAGTATGAGGGTTTGTGTATTAAAGATGTGGAGGATGTCATTATTTCATCTGTTGTACCGCCTATTATGTATACATTAGAGCATACATCATTTAAATACTTTAATAAAGAAGCGATTGTAATAGGGCCTGGTATCAAAACGGGGATGAATATAAAATATGATAATCCAAAGCAAGTAGGTGCAGATAGAATTGTAAATGCGGTTGCCGCATATGAAAAGTATGGAGGCCCTTTGGTGATTGTAGATTTTGGAACAGCTACAACTTTTTGTGCCATTTCAAAAAAAGGAGAATATTTAGGAGGCACCATTGCTCCAGGAATTAAAATATCTAGTGAAGCATTATTTCATCATGCTGCCAAACTACCGAGAGTAGAGCTTGTAAAACCTGGGAAGGTTATCTGTAAAAACACAGTAAATAGTATGCAATCAGGTATGATTTATGGATATGTTGGGTTGGTGGATTATATTGTGCATCGAATGAAAGAAGAATTAGGATGTCCCAATACTAAAGTAATTGCTACAGGAGGACTTGCTGGTCTTATTATGAGTGAAGCGCAAACCATTGATGAGATTGATAAGTTGCTTACCCTTGAAGGTCTAAGAATTATATACGATAGAAATAAAGCATAATATAGTTAGGGTCATTTTTTAGAATAATTTCTAAGAATGACCCTAATTATACTATTAGGGATAATCAAAAAATGAAATATAAAAAGAACGTTCATGCCTGATAACTTTTGAAAAAACTAAACTTCATTACATGAAAAAAACTAAACTTTCAAAACTCGCTACGCTCAAACAGTGAAAGTTCTTAACGTTTTTTTCATTCCATTCAGTAAGTTTTTTTATAAAAGTTATCAAAGTCATTTTCTTATCTTTTTATATTTCATAATCAAAGGTTGGTGTTGTCTATTAATATAAAAGAGTTAAGTAGATTTAATAGATTAATAACAAAATAGGTGGTGACAAGAATGAGAATAGGAAACATAAATTTGGAGAATAATGTATCTCTGGGTCCTATGGCAGGTGTGACAGATTTAACATTTCGACTTTTGTGTAAGGAACAAGGTGTTGGGTTAGTCTACACAGAGATGGTTAGCGCAAAAGGATTATATTATAATGATAAAAAGACAGAAAAATTACTGCAGATTGATAAAAGTGAAAAACCTGTAGCATTACAGATTTTTGGTTCAGATCCTGATATTATGGCAAAAGCTGCTGAAAAATTGAATGGATATGACAATGACATACTCGATATTAATATGGGATGCCCCACGCCTAAAATTGTTAAAAATGGGGATGGTTCAGCGCTTATGAAAAATCCAAAGTTAGTAGGGACAATTGTGAAGGCTGTAGTAGCTGCTACAGACAAGCCTGTGACTGTAAAAATCAGAAAAGGTTGGAATGAAGAACATGTAAATGCAGTAGATATTGCCAAGATTGCAGAGGAAAATGGTGCAAAAGCTATTGCTGTCCATGGAAGAACACGGGAACAATTTTATAGTGGCAAGGCAGATTGGCAGATTATTAAAGATGTAAAAGAAGGTGTATCTATTCCTGTTATTGGAAATGGTGATATTTTTACTATGGAAGATGCCATAAAGATGAAAAAAATTACAAATTGTGATGGGATTATGATTGGGAGAGGGGCACAAGGCAACCCTTGGATATTTAAAAGAGTTGCGCATTATATGAAAACAGGGAGGATACTTTCAGAGCCTAGTATATCAGAAAAAATCCAGACAGCTATTAGGCATCTAGATATGCTTATTGAGAATAAAGGGGAATATATTGCCATCAGAGAAATTAGGAAACACATAGGATGGTATTTAAAGGGGATCAGAAATTCGGCCCAAATTCGTGCCCAAATAAATATAATACAAAGCAAAGAAGAAATAAAAAAAAATCTAGAAACATTTTTAAAGGGACTCATGGATGAAAATGAAGAATAAATGTGTACAAGAGAACTTGACAATAGGAAACATCTACATTATAATGTTTCGCATATAATGAAAAATGCATAAGAAATTTTTAAAATTTTCTGCGTGTCATAAAAAGCACTGTATAAGCAGTGCTTATTGTAGTACAATAGAAATGATTTCCAGGAACGTTCGAGCATAAATTTTCTAGATAGACATATAATTATTAACAAAACTTTCATAAATAATAGGGAAAAGGAGAGAAAAAAATGAGTGAGAAGGAAATTCTATTAACGCCTCAGGGTTTAAAGAAGATAGAGGACGAATATGAACAACTAAAGACAGTTAGAAGAAAAGAAGTAGCTGGAAGGATAAAGGAAGCAATTGCTTTTGGAGATCTTAGTGAAAACTCAGAGTATGATGAAGCTAAAAATGAACAAGCTCAAGTAGAAGAGAGAATTGCAAAGCTCGAGATGACCCTACGAAAAGCAAGAATCATTGATGAAACGCAAATATCGTTAGATATTGTAAATATCGGAACTACTGTGAAAGTTAAAGATTTAGAATTTGATGAAATTGTAGAATATACGATTGTTGGTTCTGCGGAAGCAGACCCTTATGACGCTAAAATATCAAATGAATCTCCTGTTGGACAAGGATTATTAGGGAATAAAGTTGGAGATGTCGTAGATATACAAGTACCAGATGGAACGATTCAATATGAAATTTTAGAAATTAAAAGATAAATTTGGAGGTGTACAAAAGATGAGTGAAGAAATGAATCTTAGTGAAGTGCTGCAGGTGAGGAGAGATAAGCTTAAAAAGCTTAGAGATTTAAACCGAGATCCTTTTAAAATCGAAAGATATGAACAAACAGCATTTAGCGAAGATATAAAAAACAATTTTGAAACGATGGAAGGTCAAGTTGTATCTATTGCAGGAAGAATTATGGCAAAACGTACAATGGGAAAAGCGGCATTTCTTGATATACAAGATAAACAAGGAAGAATTCAATCCTATGTTCGTAAAGATGCAATAGGGGAAGAAGAATACGATATCGTTGTTACCTATGATATTGGAGATATTGTAGGGGTTAAAGGAAATGTATTTAGAACGCAAAAAGGAGAAATATCTGTGAAAGCTACAGATATATTGTTACTTTCAAAGTCTCTTCAGCCACTTCCAGAAAAATGGCATGGCCTGAAAGATAAGGAACTTCGATATAGACAAAGATATGTAGATTTGATTGTAAATCCAAAGGTAAAAGAAACTTTCATAGCGAGAACAAAAGCGATAAAAGCGTTGAGAAAATACTTAGATGATAAAGATTTCTTAGAAGTAGAGACGCCGATACTTGATACTGTAGCATCAGGCGCTACTGCAAAGCCATTTATTACACACCATAATACCTTAGATATTGATATGTATATGAGAATTGCAACAGAACTACATTTAAAGAGATTAGTTGTAGGTGGTATTGATCGCGTATATGAAATTGGAAGATTATTTAGAAATGAAGGAATGTCTCCGAAGCATAATCCGGAGTTTACTACGATTGAATGGTATATGGCCTATGCTGATTATGAAGTGATGATGCAGATGTGTGAAGAAGTAGTAGCGAAAATGGCTATGGCAGCAACAGGAACAACAAAACTTACATATCAAGGAAAAGAAGTTGATTTTACACCGCCATGGAGACGTATAAGAATGGTAGATATGGTAACAGAAGAAACAGGCATAAATTTTGAAGAAATAGAAACAAATGAAGAAGCAATAAAAATTGCAAAAGAAAAAGGATTAGATGTAGATAAAATAAGAAGCAAAGGTGAAGTAATTAATTTATTCTTTGAAGAATTTTGTGAAGAAAAGTTATTACAGCCTACTTTTGTTACGCACCATCCAGTTGAAATTTCACCATTTTCTAAGAGAGATCCAGAAAATCCACATTATACACATAGATTTGAGGCGTTTGCTAACACTTGGGAAATTGCAAATGCATTCTCAGAATTAAACGATCCAATCGATCAAAAAGAAAGATTTGAAGAGCAAATAAAGAAACAAGAATTAGGAGAGGATGAAATTGCTATGATGGATGAAGATTTCCTAAATTCTCTTGAAGTAGGACTTCCTCCAACCGGTGGAATCGGAATTGGTATTGACAGACTTGTAATGCTTCTTACAGATTCGCCAACCATTAGAGATGTTATTTTCTTCCCAACGATGAAACCTATTGATAAATAAAAAATAAAAACCATAGGAATTTTCCTATGGTTTTTATTTTTAACAAAAAAAGATAGAAAAATAGAGAAAACAGGAATACTTTTTAGGAAATTACATATAATTATAAATGGAAGCTTAAAAAAGTGTTGAATGATTTAGAGATTTATGATATAGTATGTACTGTTATTGGAGAATAGAAACAAATAATATTTTTCATTCGGCTTTTTTAACGATAAAGAATAGTTCATTAAAATATTTAAAAAGAAGTTGACACAAAACTTATTATGTGATAATATATTAGATGTCGCTTGTTTAGGACAAAATATTTGATCTTTGAAAACTACACAGTGTAAGAATTTAAGCCAGCACTTGACTTAAGTCAAGTACAATAAGTTCTAAGAACTTAAAGCAATAATGAGC
>NZ_SLWV01000021.1 GCF_004345705.1 Marinisporobacter balticus | reverse complement strand
AATAGAAAGTAAATTGATTTTTAAAGTCATCTTCAATGGCTTGTTTGCTATGCCCATAAACTTATTGGACTGTTATCTTGATATATTTCAGACTTCCTCCTAATATTCTATGGTCTACTTAGTTCTCACTTATAAAACCTCATTTTATTTTTTAATCTTCTTTTGCACTTAAATGTATAGATAAACAACTTGATATAAGTAAAATATAAAAAAGCTATATTTAATATGAAGGAAATGTATCTCATCATATATTTCCTTCATAATCTCCTAATCTACAAGTATTCTCTTTGATAGATAATTTCTATCTCTTTTCATGCCTTTGCTAGATTTGATTTCTTTCAATATTTCTACCAAAAACTTGTATATTTTTTCATTTGAATAATCCTTATAATCTATTTCTAATCTTGCTGCTATATAATTTATGATCAGTTCTTTACTCATTGCTTCTTCCTTTTGCAAACACTGCATACAAAAGGCTATATCTAGTGGATTGCTTAGTTTGTATCCAAATGCTTCTTTTGCAAAATTTGTTAGTACGTAAGGGGATAGGGTACTATTTTTATAGGCTGAAAAATGTACATGAATCCTATTTAATGTGTTATACTCTGTTGTCATATCTTCAAAGTTCACATAATTATTTCTCAGTTTTGCCCCTTTCTTTAGCTTGAATCTACAAAGTTCTATTTCATCTTTATGGATGTGTGTATCAGCATCTATAAAAATTTTTGTCCCATGACTTACAAAATCTTTGTTCGCATTCTCTCCCATAAACTTTACTTTCAGGATCGCTGTTTCATTGGTATGTGTATAAGGAACATTATGATTTTCTTTTAATACATAGATCTCTTCATCAAAATAGATGATTCCAGGTTCTATAATAATGTAGTCCTCATTTACAAGTAACCGACATCCTGTCAAAATACCATTTGCATATCCATGAAGCTGTACCTGCATCATATCTTTTGGAAAATCTCTTAGATGATCTAGCATCTCAAGCTTTAGTATTCTTCCTCTACTAAATATAGGGGATTTACTCAAAAACAATATTTCACCCCATTTCTATTTGATATTTATATCCGATTGCTTATTTTAATCCGTCAAAGAAGTTTCTTTCCCAAGTATCATTTTCAAAGTTGAAAAATGCTTCTTTTCCTATAAGTAAGGCTTCATCCTCTCTTAAAATAGGGACTACACAAAATCCCCACTCTTCTTTTTTTGCCCAGATGAAAAATTTCACTTCTTTATTGACGATATTGTCTGTTTCATCTTGTATAATGAATCCTTTGTATTTTTCTTCTATTTCTTCAAATGTTGTTTTTGTAAAATCTTCTGGTTTGTTTTCATAATCATATTCATATCTTGTGTCTCCATTTGTATCTTTTAGATAAAGTTTTAATGTAATCCGCTCCATAAACCTTGAAATACTCCCACTTGTATTTTCTTTGTCTAAACTATGAATCAGTATTTTTTCATCTCCACTATGCGTATAGGCACTGATTACATAGGGGAGTGTAGGTATCCGTGTATGAATGTTTGCATTCATATAACCAAACTTTTTTGTTTGTAAATATTTAAGTGCTCCCTTAAGACAGGTTAGTTTTAGATCATAATGATCCTTTTGATCCTTTTGCGCTTTTTTATTTTTTCTAGACTGTATGATTCTACCTGGTACAAACTCTTTTAGCGCTTCTCTAAATAATTCTACTTTGCAGGATTGTCCTGTAAGTTTAATAATAGAGTATTCTAAAAGCTTGTCCTCTTCATAAATATTTTCTAAAAACTTTTTGATAATATGATAGATGTCTGCCCTTAGTAAACTATTGATATCATAGATGCTTAATTTTAACGTTGGCGCATCTTTTATGGGCTCTAAAACACCGCCATTATATGTATGCATTTTCCACTTGTCATAATATACAGTCTCTTGATCACAAGCGTTATCTTCATTACAAGAAATTTCTTCTTTCGAATGATTATCTTCTTTCGATTTAACAAGCACTTCTAAATTGTTTTTATTGCTAAAGAAAGCCTTTTTTATGCCATCTGATAATTCAAACAATAAATAGAAATTGCTTTTTACTTTAAAATATTCTTCACTGCTTTTATTTTCATAGTCTTTAAATCGAGTAGGGATCATATCTTCCACTTTTTCATATGCTTGATCTAATCTTTTATAAATTTCAAGTACCCCATATTCATCTACACATCTATATAAGTCCATATCAAACGCATCTAATATATTCTTTTTCACAAATTCATGATGATTGGTCAAATTATCGGTCAACTTATTTGCAAACATTATTTTTATAAGCTGCAGGATACGAAAAGTAAGATTATTGCCTCCAAAGTCTGTATCTCCGTTTTCATACGAGGTTTCTATATCTATTTCGTAAGATACACGATTATTTTCTATCTTAAAATCACAAGAGGATAAATCTGTTGTCCCACCCCCACAGTCTATAATGAGTGCCTTATAAAGCATGTTTTCTTCATATCTTTTTTTATCTATTAGTTCGGAGATCGTATTAAATAGTACGGCTGCTCCTTCATCTAACATATTTTCATATTCTAAATCATACGCTTTTAGAATTTCTTTAAATAGGGTATAAAACTTGTATTTTTGTTTTGAAGGACAAGAAATATGTATTTTTTTGAATTTGTACTTAAATCTTTGTTGTGAAATATTTATGATGTATTCTAAGAAAGCTTTGATCATATGCTTTCTTTTTATAAATGTTTTTTGCCCATTTATCGCTGTGATCTTCTCTTCTCTATCAAAGTCACTAATCCACCTTTTGATATCATAAAATATGCATATCCCATCATCTACATAGCTTGCTTTAGATAACTGAATGGCATCATAGCCAAAAACATACGCTACGCCTTTATCATTTATAGATTTTATTCCTACAACACTTGGAATAAGAGGGGTTGTATCTAAAGTGTTAGCTGTTATATCTATCGTATTAGCTGTTGTGTCTAAAACATGTACTACACGAATATCCTCTATTTCAAGTTCTTTATTGCCAATATCATTTTTATCAAGTGAATAAAAATGTTCTTTGTTTATATAAATGCCCGCCGTAGTATTCGTTGTACCAAAATCTATTGCCAGCGGAATATCTGTATCTACTAACTGCTTGATATTAAAATCCAAAATAGGTAGTTTATAAAACTGAATATATTTGGGGTTATGTTTTATATTTTGATGATAGATGTCATAAATTAGTTCTGACTGCTGTTTTTCAAAGTAAAGTAGGCTATAGTGTTTATGCGTACTTTCTTTGGCTGTAATTTCTTCGTTTTTTATTAGATAATAGTTTTGGTCATTTCCTTTAATTAAGTTAAAGATGCTACATATATTAAATGTTTCATCCACTAGTAGTACATTGCCTTCATCTAGGGTATCATTTGAAGTTATCCTGTATTGATCAAATATTTCTACAGTTAACCCCTCATAAACTACAAGTTTTGATGGTACATTTATCGTTTTTTTATCCAATATTATTTTATCTACTTTTTTTATAGACGCTTGTAATCTTTCTAGCCCTTGATCATCCTGCTCTTTTATAAATAAGCTTTCTTCTATTCCTCTGTACCTCATGATCAATCTTATTATCTCTTCTTTATTTAGTGGTCCTAGTGAATTTTTAATCAGTTTTTCTTTGATACATATTTCTCTTAACTGATAGGTTGTCATCTTTGACAATTCTTTTTCTTTGTATCGCGCTTGTTTTGTATTCTCTTTTTTTGATTTATTAGTTTGATATAATTTGTATGAATAGCCCATATTTAATCACCTAAATTTCTTTGCTAGTACAATACCATTTTTCCTATTTTCATGGTATCTTCAATTCCTAAAATACCAAAATGATATTGCCAATATATAATCACCTTAAATTCTATATGTAGAAACAATTCTATTAAAGTTTGTATTTTGTTTTCAATTTCTTGTGTTTGACGCGCTCCAATATAGATGAGTATTTCTTTTTTATTGTCTTGATTCGTATATACAATGCTTTTCTCAAATATTTTATTGACTACGCTTTTAAATAGTTCCAAAGATACACCTGTTGTATATAGGTTTATCATGCTTGATAACAAGATATCTTTTTCTCTTTTATCAAAATTTTTTATATTATCTTTTATTTCCTCTGAAAAGATATTGTTTCGTATATCTTGCAAAATATATTTTTTATAATATTCTTGTTTTGACAGACCTTGTTTTAAATCAATATTCCCTAGGAAATGTATTGAAATATCAAGTAATACCTCTCGAAGTGGCATGCTTTCGTCAAAATTCACATCAAATAGATTTTTAAATATAGAAAAAAACCTATAGTATGGATTGATTTCTACTATAAGTGTTTCATCTATTTCTGTTGTATTTAAATCTTCAAATGCGATTTCCATATACGGACTGTAGTTTTTTGCACATTCAAATCTAATCTTTTCTCTTTTTATATTTTGATCATCTGCTTTAAAGAGTATATCCCAGATATAATTCATAGCAATCTTCCTTCACATTTATATTCAGGATAAAAGAGTTGTATCTCAGAGATGATAAAGCTTAATAAATCTCTTATAATAAAATTGTTCTCATCTTTCGCACTGAAATATAAAATCATTTTTTTACCATAATCACTATCTCTAATCTCATCTATAATAAAAAAATTCATATTATACGTTTCTTCCTTTATATGCTCTTCTTTATCAACTATTTTTACCTCTTTAAACTGAAGATGTTTTGATGCTTCAAAGGAATCTATCATCCTTATAAGCTCTGCTTTTGTTTTTATATTCATGCCATTTTTATTCGATAGTTTTTCAGCAAAACTTATTTTCTTCGCATTCGATACCAATTCAAAACGATATTTTTCAATTCTAGATTTCTTTGGTCTTACGACTTTAAATAGATCCCAATCTTTTGCTTCTTCTATTTCTGATACGATCATTAAATTTTCCTTTGTATGTCTTACGTTTTTTATATGCTCATCATATTCAACTAAATATCCATGCTCTAGCCCTTCTCCTTTTAGCGAAACACTATGCTCAAAATGCACTTGATTTTCACATGGCATTGGAAACCCTGTACTTTCTAAAACAAGTTTTTGTATATTCCAAATAGGTACCCTATCATATTCTATATATTTACTGTATTGACCAAAATCCACATTGATCTCTTGAATCGTTTCATCTTTCGTAATCCCTTTTTCATATTCAATTAATACAACATCCGCTATTTTAGAGATATACGGCGCATTGATGGTTCTCCACGGAATGTTATTTCTTATAAACATTTGATAGAGTTTATAGATTTCATCCCAATACTGTGTATTTTTTTTTATCTTGAAATATGCATCATAAACTCTTTTATCTGTTTTGATACTTCCTTTGAATTTGAGATCTTTTTTCAATAAATCCTTAAATATTAAGTAATCACATTTTAAAAATACCTTAAACATTTTCACCTGTTTATTTTGTAGCATTGTATCTAAAATGTATAAAAGATCATATTCTTGTTCTTTTATATCTTCCTCTAGCATGGGATATAGAAAATAATGTATAGGATCAAAATCTTGTTTTTTTACAATGGTTGTATACAAACTATAATTCTGCTGATTGTACGCTATTTCATCAAATACTCTCTTTTCTAGGGAACGATACATATTATCACTATGTTCATAAAGGGGTATAAACACCTCATTTAATAATTCTTTTAATAAAGCCCGATCTTTCAGATTTTCAATATGATTGATTTTGTCATAAAGTTCTTCTTTCATTGGATCTCCTTTGTTCTTAACTCCCTTAACTTTGTTTTTCAATTAAAGTATCTATTACTTTTATTTTCTCATCTATCTTTTTTACCGCATCAAGCAATTTCGCTTCTTCATAGATATCTTTTGCAAATAGATATAACATTTTTGCTTCACTTAAATTTCCTTTATCAAATTCAGCATTTGCATCTTCTACGTACATATCTGCTTTTGCTTTCTTCGTCGTTGCTTCTTGTATCTTTTGTGCTGTCAATTGTATTTTTTCTTCTGTTTTGTCTGCAAAACCGTACATTTCTATTTGTTTGTACATTTCTTGCGCCATGGTATAATACATTTTAGCATCATGATAACTTCCGATGCTATAGCTTACATCCCCTTTTTTAGATATTTCTAGGGCGTTTAGCTGGGTACTTAACTTCTCTTTTTCTTCTTTTTCTTCCTCTTGTGCTAAAGCTTGTTCCTCTTCTTCTATCGCCTTTTCTTCTTCTTGTTGTTCTTTTTCTTCTTGTGCATCCGCTTCATATATTTGAACTAACTTATCATTTGCTTCCTTTTTGGCTTCTTTAAAAAAGATATTGGTAGCGAGGTCTCTTGCAAGTTTATAATCTTCTTTCGCTGCTGTTAGATCTTCAAGCTCCATTTTTTTATCTCCTTGTGCTAATAAATCAAAGACTTTTATATGTTCATTTGTCTTATTTAATTGTTCATCAATATAATCTTTTCCTAAGTTATCTGCATAATAAGCTTTTTTTTCTGCTGATAAATATGTATCTAAAGCATCTTGATATGCGGCATCCTGCAAACTTTTATCTGCATCAATAATTGTTTCTGTTAGCTTGTAGTATTGATCCATATCCGCTCTTTTGTCTTCTAGCTTTAATTTTTTAGCTAAGTTTAGTGCATTTTTATATTCTTCATTCGCTCTTATAAAGTTTTCATCTTCAATGTAGCTATTGGCATTCTTTATAGCATAGTTCATTTCACTGATTTGCTCTAATCTTTTTTGATGTTTAAAATACCATACAAAAAAAATAATAGCTATGATAATAAGAATCGGAATTACTGTCAGCAAAATGTTTTTTATCTTTTGCTTTCTTTTTGGGTTTTGATATATTTTATCTACAAATATAACGGCTAATGTATAATTTTCAAGCGCTTCCGGTTGTTTTGATAAAAGCATTTCTTCTACATTATCAATGACTTCTTGTGCTTCTTTTGCATCAGCTAACCCATCTATCATTTCTGCACTATCTATATTTTCCCAAACGCCTTTGGTTAAAAGGGTAATCACATCTCCCTTTTGGAGTTTGAATTTTTTCGATATATAAGGGGTTAATTTTTCGTCTTGTCCTAAAAAACAATATAAATTGTTTTTTTCTTCATGTTGGGCAATTTTATCAAGTTGTACTTTTTCTCTATCCACTAATTGTTGTGTTAAAGATTGATCTTTACTTTGATGTTTTAAAAAACCTTCTCTAAACAAACAAAACCTTGTATTTCCTACTAAAGCATATCTCACTTTTACATAATTGGTAACCACAATGGTAATGGATGTTTTTAGTCTTAGTTTTTTGCTTTGTTCTATTAATTCTTTGTTGGCAAGTTTTAATAATTTCTTTAAAAAACCTTTTCTCATACTCGGGTTTTGGTTAAAATTACTTATAATGCTAGATACTGCTATTTTCGCACTTTCTAAATCTATATCGTTATCTATACCATCTGCAATCACGTAGATTGCAAATTTATCCAACTCTACAAATGCAAAATAATCTTTGTTTTGTAAAAAATTACCTGATTCTGATATAAAATTGGTTATAAACTTTGAATTTATTTTTCTCATGATCTTACACCCTTAATCTATGCCCTCTATATCTCATTATTATAATGCTTGCATTATCTTTATTGACTATAGCGTCATCTTTTAATTGATGAATGATATTTTCTGCTATTTGGTCACATGTTAAATGTTTTTTCATTGCTTCTTCTAATTTGTTCCATGAAGCATGCTGATGGATCCCATCACTCATTAGCATAATGAGATCTCCCTTTTTTAATCGGATGGGTACATCATATATTTCTACATCTTTAAATCCATCTTGTCCTACATAATTGAGTAGTCTTTTTTCTTTCAATGCCCACAATGCCTGTTGTTTACTTATTTTCCCTTGATAAAAACCTCTTTGTGCAAGTACGTTCACGGTATGCCCTTCACTTAAAGGGATTAATTCATTATTTCTAAAAACTGCAATCATTGTATTTCCAACTAAAGCATAATGTAATAAGTCCTCTATGATAACCGCACATACAATACTAGCGCCACCTTGATGATCATATAGTTTTTTTAAAATTTCTCTGTTTGTGATATTAAAGGCTCTTTTGAAAAAATAATTTGCATTGGATATCGCATTCTCATTCGCAAATAATTCTGCAAAAATTTTTACAGCCAGTTGACTCGAAATTTTTCCCACATGGTTCTTTCCTCTTCCATCGGCTAAAACAGCCAGTATTCCTTTTTCTTCTAAAACTATATTCATCGCATCTTCTTGCAACTCTCTATCTCCTATAAAAGTGGCACTTGCTAACTCAACGCCATTGTATCGCTTCATTTTTTTAACTTTAGCCTTTATAATTTCTCTAAATAAGATTAATAGACATACGCTACTTATTAAACTAATCATAATCATATATTTGTTTTCATATATAAATGTTTTCATAGAGATTACTCCCCGCCTATATCATCCCATTCAAAATGTTCCCCACAAAATGGAATAAACAAAAATTTACTTTTTCCAAGCTCTATTACATCATAGGGTGATAGCTCTGTTGGTACATATACTGCCTCATCATTTAAATATGCAATCCCTGAAGCATCCCCTGGTAGTAAAACTGAATTTCTTTTTTTAGGATCATATACTACAATTGCATGATTTCTTCTTGAAATTTTGTTGTCTCCTAAAATTTGTATATCCATATCATCTGCTCTACCTATAAAATTTTTGCCCTCTTTTATTTTGTAGTCTTTTCCTACTCTTGCCCCTTCAATGCAAACAAGCCAACCACATACTGGTTGTATTTCTTCTTTTAATAATTCATCTTCAATATCAAAATCTTTTGGAGGCAACTCAGGTTTTTCCTTTGATGCTGTTTCTATATTACAATACGGACATATGCTTCCATATCTTCTTGCACTAAACATATGTCCATTTTGACATCTAATAAGGCTCATTCACTAACACTCCGTTTCATCTAATCAAAAGTTTCGTTTTAGCTATAAAGACAACATCTCCTTTGATTATTGTACAAGGTTTATCTTTTGATAATTTATATCTTATTTTGTCTTCAGCTTTTTGTATGCTAATACCATTTTCAGAATATAAGTCCTCTATGTACCATCTACCAGATACAAAATTTAAAACAGCATGTTGGGGGTCTATTAATGATGCATATGTAGATGTACTTAAATCTATATCTACTTCAGTTTGTTTCGTATTTCTACCTATTACTAAGGATGTTTTATTTAGTAAATCCCATTCTCTTATAATTTGATTTTCTTCATTTAATAGCGCTAAATTGTTAATATTATTTACATGCCTTGTTTTGGTATGTTGCATATCCTCTTTTTTATCTGAAGCAAACACTCTTCCTATATAAAATATGGCTATGATTCCTACTATGAAAATCAAGATATACTCTATAAACCTATGCTCCATAATCATATATATATATATACATGTTACTATTGAAAGAATCGCTATTGTCAAATCAATAATTGTTATATTATGTGAAATCGACTTTTTCAAAGTCATCAACTCCATTAATCTCTTTTTACTTTAAAGAAAGATTCAAAGATATCATTTGTATTCATTGGATCTTTCTTATTTTTATTTCCAAAATCTTTCTTTGTTTCTTTTGTTCTAGGATTGAATCCAAAAAAATTTTCAAATTCAAAGTCTACATTCATTTTGTTTGTAGTTTTTGCTTGTTTTTTAGTTTTAGTAGACTGCTCAGTTCTTTGATTTGTTTCTTGCTCATTACATAATTTTTGATCATATTCTTTCTTTAATTTTTCATCCCTTAATATATTGTACGCCTCTGTTACTTCTCTAAATTTTTCAGCTGTATATTTATCGTTTTGATTTACATCAGGATGATACTTTTTCGCTAGCTTTCTATATGCCGTCTTTATTTCATTTTGGGAAGCCTTTGTATTGATTTCTAATATCTTATATGCATTTTTCATTTTTTTGTGTCCTTTACTAATATATAGATGCCCTAAAAGGGCATCTATGTATTTAATTAGGCGCTATATCCGCCTTCTATTGTCACTTTATCTAGCTTGTCTTTTTTCTGTTTAACAACTAACTCAAATGTTCCTATACCCTCTGTATCCCCAAAATGTTCAGTATAATCTACTACAAAAGCATTTGGCAAGAATATTTTTCTTACTACTTGACTCGCTGATATTACCTCTACTGTTAATTTTCTGTAACAATCTGCACTTTCTGCAGGTACTAATGACCAAATGCCCATTTGTCTAGTGCTATCAAAAGGATCTCCATCTACAGCTGTTAATATTTTCCCACTAATAACCATTGTAGACCCTACATCTTTTGTACGTGCATTTGAATCTTTGGGTATATCTGTTTTGAATCTTACTTTCTGTACACTTTCAATTTGAAGCTCTATGGTTTCTACACCTTCAATTTTCACTCTAAAACCCATATTTACACATCCTTTCTATAATTTTTATATTTATTACTCTTCAAATCCACCTTCTAGTTTTACCATTATTGTCTTATCCTTTTTCTGTTTCATGTGTAAATAAAATGTTCCTACGCCTTCTTCATCTCCATAATCTTCTGTATAATCTACTATAAAAGCATTTGGTAAATGAATTTGTCTGACTACTTGTGATGCTGATATTACATCTATTGTTGCTTTTCTATAGCAGTCTGCCCTCTCTCCAGGTACTAATGACCATTGCGCAAGCTTCATCGTACTATCTGCTTCTTCTCCATCCACGGCTGTTAATATTTTTCCTTTAACGATTAGTGATGTGCCAAGATCTGTAGAGCGTGCATTTGAATCATTTGGTGTATCTGTTTTAAACTCTACAGTCAATATGTTTTCAATTCCTAAGTCAATCGTCTCAGGACCCTCTACTTTAAGTCTGAATCCCATTATAATTCCTCCTTTTGTATGATTTATTTATAATCACACTAATCGCTTAGTGCCACTATATGCTTAATAACTTTTGTGAAAATATAACCTTTACCTTTTTTGTTAATTGGCTACACTTCTTGTTATCTCAACTTCTAAGTTTTTCACACTTCCATTGAATGTAATATCTATATTACAATTTCCTAATTTTTCATCTATTATAAAGTTAATATCATCGCCTTCTTGAATAATGGAGTTCATATATCCTTTATTTGCAATCCATCTACTCTTTTGACTGTTTGGATTGTTGCTAAAGAATTTAACAATATTATCTTGCTTAAAATCATTTGTATGAAAACGCAACATTCTTTCTATATATGTTGTTACGATTGTTTTATATATGGATTCAAAATCATTTCCTACTGTTTGAAGACTCCTTGCTTTATAAACTGTAATTTGTCTTATATCTCTGCCTTTCACTTGTGCATTCTCTGATGAAAAGACAAATCCAAAGTTTTTTCTATTGATCGCATTTTTTATATTATTTGTAAATCCTGAAATTTCTTTTGCAAGCGTAGTTCTCACATTAAGTGCATTATCATCTGCCTCTATATCAAATCTAACGCCTGGATATTCATGTGTTGCATTCTTAAATACTTCTCTTAAATACTCAGGACATTGATATGCTGCTACAATCCCTGCTGCTATATAAGACGATCCTATGTATACCCCTTCTATCCAAAGTTTCAAAACATCTTCTTTCTCTTTTGATAAATTAGCTAAGCCATTTTCTTTCATGATCATCTTGCTATCAAGAACTACTCCTGACTTGTCTTTTGGAATGATTGTAAAGTTAGGTATACAAGGAATGGCGAATTCGCTATAATCTTTTCTTGTTAAAACCGTGCATTTATCCACATATTTTTCTGTACCATTTATCGCCATATGGCTGAATGTAGTTTCTTCATTTGTTTCAAAGCTAAAAAATATTTGTATTCTATAATCCTTAACGATATTTAAAAGCATTGTTAAGGATTCCATAGTATTTACATCTGTTTTCTCTACATGTTGATTTCCTTTAAAACGTTCTCTACGCAACTGTTTTTTTCCACTAATCCCCATTTGCACAGACGGTACAATTCCAAACCAAATCGTATTTGAAAAATCATTTTTATCATTTACTGTATTTAAATACGTCACAAGACGAGGAGTATTACTACTTTTTACAAATAACTCAAGTTTCGTATTCGTTACTAATAAGCTAGGCACCATGCCTTTATTCTGAACTTTATATTGTTCAAAAAACATTTTTACACCAACCATTTTTTCAATTAATGGTTTTACTGTTTTAACAAAATCATCTTTTGCATTTTTATAAAATTCTAAATATGTATTGTAATTATTAACTTCTGATTCTATATCTATCTTACTTTCTAACGTAGATGTCAATGGACAGAATGTACGAACTACCAAATCTCTTACATAATCTGATTTAACGTCATTAATCGCATCATAGTCATCTTTGAAAGCTTCTATCAAACCTGTATTTGCATGATCATCAAGTGCAACTAAAGCATTTTCTTCTGGTTTTGGTGCTTCTAAAATTTTAAGTTCTCCACTCTCTCCCATACTTAATACACCAATTTTTAATTGTTCATTATTTTCTTCATTATCTCTCTGTCCTAATAATAGTCGAGTCTTTATATCTTCTATAGCAAGAGGAAGCATTGCCATAACGTTATTATAATTCTGACTTGCCTCTTCAAACATACCGTTTAGTTTATCTCCAAAATCTAATTTTTTAGGGTCTTCTTCATCTAGATCATCATACTTACTATGTATATACTGAATTTCCTTTCTTGATTGCCTAATATCATCCATAACTTTTTTAGGTGAAAGCATATCGAGTAAGTTTTCAAATTTAAAATCAACATTTGCAAGTCCTTGGGCTGTTTTTGTTTCAATAAGCGTAAACAACATCTTTAAAAAGTCATTTGACATATTTACTGGTATTTCAGTAATATATTCATCTGATAAGTTTTCAGGTTTTTTTAGTGTATACATAACCTTTTGATTGCTCGCATTATAAAAAGAATATACGACGGGATTAAACTTATCTAAAAATTCATCAAAGCTTTTTACCAAAAGCTGTTCATTAATTTCTTTTATTTTGTCATCATCTAAACTATCAATCCCCTTCGTATCCCCTATCATCGTTAATAAGTCTAACTTTTCAGGGTTGATTTCTTCAAACAATATGGTTCTATTGGTTTGCTCAATAATTTCCATTTTATACCTCCTGATAAGATTATTAATTGTTTTAAAAATGTATTTACTCAGTAATATTTCTAATTTTATACTTAATAAGTAATATTATTGATTAAATGTATTTTAATATATTTTTTAACAAATTCTAACACGTTTTTACATTTTTAAAAATAGGTGTAAAGTTCCAATTTTTGATTTTTTTAATTATCATTTGATTTTCAACAGCATTAGTGTACAAAAATCCATAATAAATTGTGGTCTTTTCAGTAATCTGTCTATGTTCAAGTAGTAGGGTTAGCTTTATTGTAGTGCAACTCTATTTCGGATATGCCATCTTCAAAAGTAATATAAATTTTAGTCTTATATCTAAGTGTATATTTTACATTTTTACATGCAATTTCTGAGTTTATCATAGCTGTAGCAGCTGAGCTATTGTAAAAAACTATAGATTTATCAAATCCTGGTTCAAAATAAATTTGACTAGCATTTAAAAAAGGTTTATCTACCCGAGCGCAAACAATCATTTCTTCCAAACTAATTCTTTTTTTATTTTCAAATTTATACAAAGAAATAGTAAGAGGTGGAACCTCTTCTTTATCTTTTAAATTAATAAAATATCCATTTATTTTTCCTGTAAATGTGCGTTTTGGTGCCTTCATTTTTCTGTATATGCTAAAAAATAAAATACTTCCAATTAATAAGCACGTTATCATAACAGCAATACGATAATAATACTGTAGTTTTGGTATAATAGATAGCATAATTGGTTTTGTTGTAAAGCTTAAGCCTTCGTTATCACTGGCTTTTATCGTAAATTCATACGCTCCTTGTTTAGAATGATTTATTATCAGTTCCGAATTTTTAATATTCAAATTTGATTTATCCGTATCAGTATTTATGATTTCATATGTTAATATATCTCCATCAGGATCATGAAAATATTGATCTAATTGATAAACCTTATTCTTAGACATTATAGGTAGTTTAATAGTTTCAAAAAATTCACTGCTAGGAGGATTATTTCTAACGTCAAAGGTTAATTCATTAAATTTAATATTAAAATTTTCATGCTTAAAATTAGTATCAAGAATATATTTACCACTATTTCCGATAGTATTATTGATTTGTATTTTGTCATTTAATCTATTTATAGGGAGGCTGATTTTATTATCATTATTTATTAAAGTTATTACAGGTGTTATTTTATTATAAAATGTAGTATCTTTAATAAATTCATTATTGGTATTGTTGATGAAGGATGCATCTATTGTAAACGGCCTATTTTTATAAATGACATCAGGAACATCTAAATTTAAACTAATATCATAATTCGACAATAAATACCCCTTGATCGTATCATTTTTATCCCCAATAAATTCTAGTTTCACTTCTTGTTGCAAAGGATTTACTATTTTAGCAGAAAAATAATATTCTGATTTTGCAAAAGACACAGAATCCTGTGCATTCAAAATTTTATAGTCCTTAATAGGTGAAGATGATATCAATAAAATATTTGATTCAGTAATTAGTGAATCAAATATCGGGATCGTTATTTCTTGCTTTTTTCCAGTCCCAATAGTTTCTACAATAGGCTTGGTCGTAGAGATTAAGTGTGTTTTTAAAATTCCAGTAAATATTTCAATCAAATCATTAGAAGTTGGAGCAATATAAGTCTTAGCACCTGTTTTTTTTGAAATATCAGTAAGAATATCCGTTCTTTCAGATTCATCTTCGAGTGCAATTGTATAGATAGGCATATTGATTTGATTCGATTGATGAATAACATCATTTATATCCAAATTAGAATGATTTATCGTACGATTACTATTTCTAGATAATGACGTTTCACCATCAGATATTAAAATCATAATAGGCTGCGTATCGTTTTTCAAATGAGCTGTAATAAGTTCAAAACCCTTTTTCAACCCTAGACCCATATCTGAATATCCTGCTTTTCTTATGCTTTCAATTCTATTTTTCATAGTACTTCTTTGATTATAAGTTTCTATAGGCATAGGTTCTAAAAAATTTGTAACAGAATCATTATATGCTACATATCCTACATTGATGTTCTTTGATGGAAGCGTATCAATAAACATCTTCATCATATTTGTAGCTATTTTATTTTTATCATTTATATTCATAGAATAACTTGAGTCTATGACAAACATGATATCCACATTTTTAGGTTTATAGATAATTTCTTCTGCTAATGAAATATTTGTTGTACTTACCATAAAGCAAATTATTAAACATATACACTTACAAAATTTATTCATACTAACAATCCTTCCTTTCACATATGCTCACAACACAAAAATGAACAAAATACGCGCACACCCTATCACAATTTACCCATCATTCATATTCGCAAGAACTTATTTTGTCGCATTCTTTCTAAAAATATCAATTATAAACAAATTATACCAATTTGATTTATAAAGTAACATAGTATAGAAGTACTATCCTACATACTACGCACTATGAATCTTAATCTTTGACTATACTATCATTTGTCGTGCAAACCCATCCGACTTCCTTCAGATTCTGCCTCACGATGACACCCTTATCACATAATAAACCCTCTATGTGGAGACACATAGAGGGTTTACTAATATATTCTATATAAATGTATTTTTTAAGATAAATATTTATTTCTCTTTTACTAAATCATCCCATTCATCTATTGCAATTCATAAAACTTTATTTTTTATCTTAAACAGCTACAAATCCTATAATCAAGTATACAACAGCAGCGACACCTGCTGCCACGAGTGCATATGGAATTTGTGTCTTTACATGGTCAATATGGTCAGCTGCTGCTCCTGTTGAGGCAAGGATTGTTGTATCTGAAAGAGGCGAACAGTGATCCCCAAATACCCCTCCACCTGCAACAGCTGAAACAGTAGCAAGTACCAATACTGTCACTTCATTTCCACTAAAATTAAATGCTAGTGGCGCTGCAATTGGCATAACAATCGCGAATGTTCCCCAAGACGTTCCTGTTGAGAATGATATCGTCGCTGCAATTAAAAAAGTAATCAATGGTAATAAATTGGGTGTTAACCAACTTTCTGTTACAGAAATGATATAATTTGCAGTTCCCATCTCTTTACTCAATGCATTGATTGTATAAGAAAGTGCTAATATAATAATTGCTGGCATAACACCTTTCATTCCTGACATAGCTGTTTTCATAATATCATTAAATGGAACCCCTTGTATTCTCATAATGATTCCTAATACTACTGCTGCTGTTAAGAATGCTTCCATTGTTTTTGCAGATTTTAATGTGATAAATGTTCCAATCGCAATGGTAACAACGATTAATACAGGAAATATAAAATCGAAAAATATATGTGTTTTAATGCCTTCATATGAAGGTGTATCTGTTAATTCTTCTCCGATAAGAGGTTCTGCTCCATCTCTTAAAACCTTCCCTTCCTCTAATGCTCTCTTTTCTGCTTTTTTCATAGGTCCAAAATCTGGAATAACGCCTACTGCAAATAACCCCACTAATATTACTGCAATAATTGCATAAAAGTTAAATGGTACTGCCCTTGTAAAGACCATCATTGCCTGTTCAGCATTTTCTACAGGTCCCATACCTACTAATAATCCAGAAATAAACACTGCCCATCCAGTAATAGGTGCTAAAACACTCACTGGTGCTGACGTAGAATCTGCAATATATGCAAGTTTTTCTCTAGAAATTCTTGCCTTATCTGATAAACTTCTCATAGTAGAACCTACAAATAATGGACTAAAATAGTCACTAAAGAAAACAAACATTCCCATAACCCATGCAGTCAATTGCACATTTTTTCTACTTAATTTTTTATCTTCCATAATTTTTGTAAATCCTTGAATCGCACCTGTTCTTTGAAAGAATGCAATCACAATTCCAATAAATAATTCAAGTAATAAGATCCAAGAAAAACTTGTAGTTCCAAGTGAAGTTTTAAGGATTGTAGGAAAGCCCATTAAACCTTTTCCAGCAACTAAAACACCAATAAAAATCGCTACAGCTAATGAAAACACCGTATTTCTAGTTCTAAAAGCAAGTATAATAGCAATTGTAGCCGGTAATAAAGAAATAATTCCCATTGTCGCGCCTACTTCCATTTTCACATCTCTCCTTTATATTTTTTCTATTTTATAGCAAAAATATTTTTTTATACTATTTTTTCTTTGCAACTGTATTTGTTGCTTTTGCTACATAATCTAAATCATCACAATCTATTAGTCCCAATACTTCTTCAGGCGTTGTCCATGCTCTATCTTGAATTACACTTGTTTCTTCATGGGTAAGCACCCCTTTGTATACAGTTAAACTTCTTCTTAAATAGCCATCTCTTCTGCAAGCTTCTATAATTCCATTATTGGCAATAGATCTTATATGTGAAAAAACTGATGCTGCATAAGCAATAGAAGTTGTGTGTGGTGCGGCCCCTGGTATATTATCTACGCCATAGTGAACCACATCATTTACTACATAAGTAGGATTTTCATGTGTTGTTGGCTTATATGTTTCAATGGCTCCTCCAACATCCGCACTAACATCTACAATAACAGAACCTTTTTTCATAAGTTTTAACATGTCTTTTGTAATTAAAGAATCTTTTCTATGCTTTGGCCATTTTACACAGTTGATAACCAAATCAACATCTGATAATATTTTCTTGATATTTTGTTGATTTGAAAACATCGTTCGTACATTCTTAGGAAAAATTTCTTCACATTGTCTTAAAACACCAATGTTGATATCCATTAATATTACGCCAGCACCTAAGGATGCTGCTATTTGGGTTGCTCCTTTTCCTACAATTCCAGCACCTAAAATCAATACATTTGCACTCGGTGCTCCACCAATGCCACAGATCAATTGTCCCCTTCCACCATTAATGCTAAGTAAATGATATACGCCCATTAATACACCTAATTTTCCTGCTACTTCACAGTTTGGCGATCCAAACCGATGGGTATCTTCTGCTGTAAATGCGATTGCTTTTCTTTCAATTAAAGCATCCACCTCTTCTCTATTTGCAGCTGGATGTATGCAAGTAAAGATCATTTGTCCTTCTTTAATCAATCCATATTCTATAGGCTCAATTTCTTTTACTTTCACGATCATATCACTCTCTGTATAAATTTCTTGAATATCTTTTTTAATTTCTGCGCCAGCTTCTATATATTCTTCATCCTCAAAACCAGCATTTGCTCCTGCTTGTTTCTGAATAAACACCTTGTGACCCTCTGCAATAATTTCTCCAACCTCTGTTGGTGTCATAATAACACGAGATTCTCCATTTTTAATTTCTTTTAATACACCAATAATCATTTTTATTTCCTCCTTTTGAGATGAACGATCTATGCCTGACTGTTATATTTATTGCAATATCCATGCCACTACAAATCATTTTTTTCTTTTAGAATCCAAGTAAAATCAATATATTTTCTATATAAAATATCGTTTTATTATACAAATGACACTATATTTTTGAATGATATGTAAAAAAAGCCTGCAAAATTTTTATTTTACATAGCTTTTTCGTTATTTTTAGGGCAGTATTTGTTATTTTTTGAGCATAAATTCACGAATAAATACTAATCTTCATGCAATGTCCTATCTCACAAAAGAATTTACCCATTCTAGCTTACTTACATGTCTAAATTATATGATAATTGTTTATCTTCTTTTGAAGGGTCTGTCTTGGTATTTCTAATAATCTTGCTGCTTCTGAAACATTTCCTTTTGTTTTTTGTATCGTTATTGTTATAAGCTTTCTTTCTATTTGAGACACAACCTCTTTCAATGGTTTTATTGTAATCTCCATCTCTTCTTCTTCTTCCATTTGTTTCATCACATTCTCAATGTGTTCCATTTCTATTTTATCATCTACTGGTTCCACCATGTTCATAGCATATTCTGTGATATGCTCAAGTTCTCTTACATTTCCTGGCCAATTATAATTGGTTAACGTATCATAAACTTCTTTGGATACTTTTTTAATGGTTTTGTTCAGTAATTTATTATATTTATGTATAAAAAAGTTTAATAGAATTTCAATATCTTCTTTTCGCTCCCTAAGAGGAGGAATACGCATAGATAATACCCCTAATCGGTAATAAATATCTTGCCTCAGATATCCTTCTTTCATAGATTTCTTAGGGCTCATATTGGATGCAGAAATAATTCTTACATCTACTTTTCGTTCTTTCCTATCTCCTAATCTTCTAACATATCCATCCTGTAGTACTCTTAATAATTTCGCTTGTAATTTAACCGGCATAGAATTTATTTCATCTAAAAACAGCGTTCCTCCTTCTGCTAATTCAAATAGACCGGGTTGATCATACGCTCCTGTAAAACTGCCTTTTGTTGTACCAAATAAAATACTTTCAAGTAAATTTTCAGGAATTGCCGCACAATTTTGAGTAATAAAGGTCCCTTTTTTTCGATTACTCTCATTATGGATGGCATGTGCAAACAATTCTTTTCCAGTTCCAGTTTCTCCATAAATAAAAACAGAAGCCTTTCCATTTGCAATCTTTTTCACAAAATATTTTAATTCGTTCATCTTTGTATTACTAGAAATAATATTTTCAAGACAATATCTCGCTCGATCAGGTCCTAAATGTTTTGCCATTTCATCTGTTTGAGAAAGAAGTTCCGAATTCATTTGAATTACATGCATATTCTTATCTTTATATTTTGTAATATCTTTTGAAAGTTCAATTGCTCCAATAATTCTCCCATCCCCTTTTATTGGAAGAGATGTGTTCATCGTAACGATCTTTTCTCCTTCTACGTTTGCAACCCTTTGCCTCTTTTTATTAATAGGTCTTCCTAACTCCATGGCTTTGAATAATGTACTCGTATCTTCATCAATATTTGTAAATACACTACACAGCTTTTTCCCAAGTACTTTTTCTCCACAAATAATTTCTGGATGAAACCATGGATTAAATTTCACAGAAAATAGTATAATTCCATTTCTATCAATAATCGTAATGCCATCAATATATTCCATATCTTTCATAAAATCTTGTTTTTCGTTCTTCATAACGTTGTCACTACCTCCTTGTACTTGTTTATACGATTTTATCTATGTGAAAAATGCTTCTTAATACCCTATATTCTTTTCTAAAAATAAATATTTGTAAAAGTAGCAAATATCCTATGATATTTGCTGTCATCTTAGCCATACTAAAAAAATGAAGATTCCTTATGATAAAAAAAGAATATATCAAACAATCTAGCTATATCATTCAATATTTCATTATCTATTAAAGCTATAAAACCACCCTTTTCTATGCTATACTTTACCTATTGCTTTTATCTTTATATATTTGCTAACGGGAGGCATTCATCTTGCACGATTCATTTTTTCATATACTAAAAAATCAACAAAACATTCAACTAAATTCGCAACAGAAACAGGCTGTTTTACATAAAGATGGACCTGTTCTTTTATTAGCTGTTCCTGGATCTGGAAAAACAACTACCCTCATCTGTAGAACAGCCCACTTAATTTTGCATCATAAAATTCATCCTAGCAATATATTATCTGTAACATTTAGCAGATTCGCTGCAAAAGATATGAAAAAACGTTTTTATGATGTATTTGGAAAAATTATTCATCAAAATGTGTATTTTTCAACAATCCATCGTTTAGCCTTACGCATTGTTGGTCGCTATGCAAAAATGAATGGCTTTGCATATACCATTATTGAAGGAGAACATGCTACTATTCATAAAAATACATTATTAAGAGACATTTATCAAGAAGTAAATCATGATTTTCTAAATGAAGACAATCTCGAAGAACTTTTAAGTCGTATTAGCTTTGTAAAAAATATGATGATTGCTACAGAAGATTTTCATCAATATGACTTTGAAATCAACAACTTTAGGGAAATTTATACGCACTATGAAAATTATAAAAAGCAACATTTACTCATTGATTTTGATGATATGCTAAGCCTTGCACTGAATATACTAAAAAATAATGCACCGCTATTGAATCAATACAGAAATCAATACCCCTATATACAAGTAGACGAAGCACAAGATACCTCTAAAGTACAGCATGCGCTCATTGAGTTGTTAGCTTATCCTAGAAATAATTTATTTATGGTAGCAGATGATGATCAAAGTATTTATGGTTTTCGTGGAGCATATCCTGAAGCTTTACTCCATTTCCCAAAAACTTATAAACAATCAAAAACATTTTTTTTAGAACAAAATTACAGATCTTCTCAAGAAATAGTCACCCTTAGCAATACATTTATTCAATCAAATACAAAAAGATATGTAAAAAACATGTATACAGACAATAAAGAACATACCCCTATTCATATTCTAAAAGCACAAAATAAAGAAGATCAAACAAACTATCTAATAGAAGAATTATCCACATGTTCAAAGACAACTTCTGCTGTATTGTATAGAAATAATCTATCTGCTATTCCATTGATTGATCGATTACAAAGAAATCAAATTCCTTTTTCTATACAAGCTTTTAATCTATCTTTTTTCAATCATTGGCTAACAAGAGATTTATTAGCTTTTTTAGATGTATCTTTAAATCCTTATGATATAGATTCATTCGAAAGAATTTATTATAAAATGAATGGTTACATTTCAAAAATAGCCGTTTCTTATATCAAAGAGCATGGAAAGTCTATTTCTGTATTCAAATCTTTAATCTTTTTTCCAGGTTTAAAAGATTTTCAAAGGAAAAATCTAAAACGTCTAGAGAAAGACTTTCATGCTCTTTCTCTTATGAAACCTATAGATGCCCTCTGTTTTATCGAAGAAAACTTAGCTTATAAAAAATATTTAAAATCTAATTGTCAAAGGCACAAATATTCTTATGATAATGTTCTGTTTCTCTTTACACAATTAAAAATGATTGCTTCAAAAACCGATTCAATCATTGATTTTATGGAAAGATTAAGTACACTAAAAAAAATTATTCTTCATGCAAAAAATACAAAAGAAATGACACCCATAATTCTTTCTACTGTCCATTCTTCAAAAGGGCTTGAGTTTGATCGTGTCTATTTAATGGATTTAGTAGACGGCCAATTTCCTCCTAAATCTAAACTAGATGCTTCTACTGAAGAAAAATCTATCTACTTAGAAGAAGAAAGACGACTTTTTTATGTCGGCATGACCCGTGCTAGAAAATCATTATCACTCTTAATCCCTAGTTTCCAAGATGGTTCATATATGCGTCCTTCTCCTTTTGTGGAAGAAGTGAATACTTGTATGAAATCTTCTCCCCATATAAAAAGAACATTTGCACCTAGTAAATCCGTTCATGAATCCATTCCACATGAATTTTCTATTGATTCTTTTGTAGAACATAAGAAATTTGGAAAAGGCATCATAAAATCTATTGATGGGGATATTGCGCAAATTGACTTCAACGGATTAGGTATACGTGGACTATCCTTACCCGTATGTATAGCGCAAAAAATTCTAACGCACCACTAAAAAAGCTTTTGGAAATATTTCCAAAAGCTTTTTTATTTCACCTCTTCAACTTTCACTTCATAAGATTTTCCATTAATCTTTAAATGAAATTGTTTTGTAGACACAATTTCCCGGGCAACACATTCTTGTTTAATAGCAATAATTTTTGCTTCTACTTCCTTTAATATCTGTTGCGCTTCTTTTACACTTATTTCGCTAAACCTTATTTGATCTCCTGGTTTTGCTTGTGCTATTTTATATAAATCTGAGCGAATAACATTACCTATTTTTGTATATCCCCCTGTAGCTTGCCTGTCCGCCATCATAATAATAGGTTTTCCATGCCCTGGAATCTGAATAGCACCCAAAGCAATTCCATCAGAAATAATATCTCCACCGCTTACATGCTCAATAGTTTCTCCCTCAAGTCGAAAACCCATTCGATCACATTCATTAGTGACAGCATAGGGGCTAGAAAGGAAAGTTTTAATTCCTTTTTCTGTAAAATATTCATTCTGAGGCCCTAAGACTATACGTACATCAATCGTATTTGTAAATTTAGGAATATATTTAGGGGGAACAATCCTTCCTTTTAATTTATGCAAATTCTCTTTTGGTTTTCCTATTTTAAGTACATCTCCTATCTTGAGAGGTCTTCCCTCATGTCCTCCGATTTTTCCTTTTATATAGGTCGATTTACTTCTCATAACTACTTCTACGTCAATACCTCCAGAGAAGGCAATATAACTTCTGCATCCACTTTTCATATATCTAAAGGACAATCGATCTCCTTCTTTTATATATATACTTTCCCACATAGGAATAGGTGCTTCATTCACAATAGGCAATAAGTCTCCTCCTGTAATAGCAATGACACAATCATTTTCAAATTCTATATGTGGGCCTACAATAGTCATTTCCAAAACGGCTTCATTTTCGTCATTCCCTACCAAAATATTTGCAATTCTGTGTGCAAAGCTATCCATAACCCCTGAAACAGGAACCCCAAATTGTTGATAGCCATATCTTCCTCCATCTTGTACTAATGTTAGAAGTCCGTGATTTAAAATTTTTATTTGATTCATTTATTTCACCTCCATTTCTTTTGGATATGTATTATATTTGTAATGATTATTTTTTATTGCTTCTTCTATCTTTACATATTCTTTCTCTTCAATCGCAACAAACTTAATATAATTCCCTGCCTGTAGTAAAATGGGTGTATCTCTATATGCATCATATAATTTTAGTGGCGTTTTTCCTATTAATTGCCATCCTCCTGGACTATCTATTGGATAAATTCCCGTCTGACTTCCTGCAATCCCTACTGAACCCCCACTTATTTTCGTTCTTGGTGTTTTAAGCCTAGGCGTCGCAATTTTTTCATCCATTCCTCCTAAATAAGGAAATCCTGGTGTAAATCCAAGCATATAGATCAAATACTCTTTAGCTGTATGGATTTTTATTACTTCTTCTACTGTTAGGCCATTGTGCTTTGCTACATTTTCAATATCGGGTCCAAATTCGTTGCCATACGCAGTAGGTATTTCTATCACTGTAGGTCTTGGAATCTCTATATAATCTAATTGGTTTTCTAAATCTTTCAACTGCTTTAATATACTATCATAATCTATTTTTAGGGGATTATAATGTACCATCAAAGAACGATAAGTAGGTGTCATCTCTACAATCCCATCTATATTTTTTTTATCTATTGCAATCATCATGGCTCTTACTTTACTATTAATGGCTTCAGAAATTTCATTTCCAAACTCAATTACGATTGCCTGCTCTCCTGCTGTTAAATATTTCATTTCTTCATACATATTGGCCCCTCCTCGTTAAAGATTGATGGCACCTAGAGATTTTCTCTAGATGCCGATTTATTAATGCACAAGCATTTGCATATTTTTAAGTGCCCCAAATCCTGCGTATCCAGCTATAATTACAATCAGTAATCCAAATATGAGTAACCATGTAGGATGCTTATAGTCTCCTACAATATCTTTTCTTCTCGCTGCTAATAATATTACACCAATCGTAAGTGGTAAGATCAATCCATTTAATGAACCTGCTAAGATTAATAATTTTGCTGGTTTCCCTACAATCGCCATAATTGCTGTAGACGCTGCAATGAATCCTATAATCCACTGTTTTTCATTTTTTTCAATCATTGGATGCAATGTTTTTAAAAATGATACAGATGTATAGGCAGCACCCACAACAGATGTAATCCCTGCTGATAATAATACAATACCAAAGAATTTATATCCGATCATACCTGCGCCATGTTTAAATGCTGAAGCTGCTGGATTAGAAGGATCTAACGCTATTCCTTTTGATACAACACCTAGAATTGCTAAGAATAAAAGTACACGCATGATAGATGCGATGGTAATTCCCATTACAGCACCTTTTGTAATTTCTTTTATATTCTTTTCTCCTGTAATCCCTGCATCAATCAATCTATGTCCACCTGCAAATGTAATATATCCACCTACAGTTCCTCCTAATAGTGTGATCGTTGGAAAAATTAATGATTTGAAATTTTCTGGTGCTACACTTCTGAAAATCGCTTCTCCTACAGGTGGTTTTGTTACAATTGCCACATATCCTACAATAAGAATCATAAGTCCGCCTAATATTTTTGTAAATTTATCTACTACGGGTCCCGCATCTTTTGATAAGAAAATAGCACTACCTGCAATACCGCAAATAACTCCCGCAATCTTAACATCTAATCCAAAAATAACGTTCAATCCTAAAGCAGCGCCACCAATATTCCCTATATTAAATGCCAATCCTCCTAGCGCTACAAGTATTGCTACAATATAACCAAGTCCTGGTATAACTTTATTCGCAATATCTTGTCCACGCATACCTGATACACCAATAATTCTCCATACATTTACTTGTGCACCAATATCCAAAATCACAGAAACAAGTATAACAAATCCAAAACTTGCTGCAAATTGGGATGTAAATGTTGCCGTTTGTGTCAAAAACCCAGGTCCAATCGCTGATGTTGCCATAATAAATGCAGCTCCTAAAAGCGCACCCATATTCCCTGTATTATGCTTAAGTCCATTCTTTACATTTTCTTTTATTTCTTGTTTCATTTATTTTATCCTCCTATTCAATAAAATTTGAAAGAGCTGTTACTTCTACACCTTCTTCTTCAAGCTTCAATCTAATCTTTCGCACAAATTCAACAGCTTCTGGATTGTCTCCATGTACACAGATTGAATCGGCCTTTATTTTAATCTCTTCCCCATTTATCGCTGTAACGGTTCCTTCTTTCACCATTTTTACAACTCTTGCTATGGCTAAATCAGCATCATGGATCACTGCACCTTCTAATTTTCTTGCTACTAACGTTGCATCTGGATTATACGCTCTATCTGCAAATACCTCGTTCGCTACCTTAAGTCCAACTTCTTTTCCAGCTTTAATCATTTCGCTGTTTGCAAGTCCCATGAGAATAATTTCTTGATCTACTTCATAAACAGCTTCAGCAATTGCCTTTGCTAATGATTTATCTTTTGCTGCCATATTATACATAGCACCGTGAGGCTTTACATGCTTAACTTTCTCTCCGTTAGCTTTTGCAAATGCCATAAGTGCTCCAAGTTGATATTGTATGTATACTTTTACTTCTTTAGGTGTTACAGCAACATTTCTTCTTCCAAAACCCATTAAATCCAAATATCCTGGATGCGCTCCAATTCCTACGCCTCTCTCTTTTGCCAAATTTATCGTTTTTTCCATTACTAAAGGATCTCCTGCATGCCATCCACAGGCAACATTTGCAGAAGTAACATATTTTATTACTTCTTCATCTAATCCTATTTTATAACTTCCAAAACTTTCTCCTAAATCACTATTTAGATCAACTTTGTACATATTCACACCTCCATTTTATTTGTAATTTCGTTTCATTATATGGACCATCGGTTTATATTTGTAATCTTATGGTACCATATAATATTTTGAATGTCCATAATAATTTTTCGATTGTTTTGATAATTCTAAAAAAATATTGATACTCTATTATCAACATCATTCGTCTTATTTTTTTTATTATTTTGACTATAGCTATAAACCCCTACTATAACCTTCATCTTTTTCTAAAATTTTCTCTTCTTATTACTATATTTATAGTTGAAAAAACAAACTGCTAATATTATAAATCATTTTCATTTTTTTACAATTTATAACATATTATTCCGTTATTTTTTAGACACTTTTGATAGCTTCTTGCAAAAAAAATAATGAAGATACAAAACCTTCATTATTCCATATATCCCAATGCTTTTGAAATATCCATCGCTGTCTTTTTAGTTTTTTGTATGATTTCATCAAATTTTTCTTGTCCAAACCGTTGATCTGGCCCTGCGGTACTAATCGCAGCAATAACTTTTTTTGTATAATCAAATATGGGTGCGCCTACACCAATTGTTTGAGGCTCCATTTCTCCAAAACTGATAGTATATCCATTTTTTCTACTTTCTCGAATCATTTCCCATAATTTTCGCTTTTCCATTACCGTATTTTCTGTATATTTTATTAGTGGTTCACGTTCTAATAAATCTGCGATCTCACCATCCTCTAAGAAAGATAGAATGGCTCTTGGACAAGCCCCTGCCGCTAATGATGCGGTTCTACCTGTTTTTGTAAATAATCTTACAGGATGTGTGCAAATCAGTTTTTCAACATAGATTGCGTAATTTTTTTCTCTCATAACCAATTGCACATCTTCATTCAATTCATCTCGTAACTTTTCCATAAAAGGTAGTGCAAATTCCTTAATCTTTATAGATTCAGAAGCAATTGCTCCTAATTCAAGAAATTTTATTCCCAGTTTATATTGATTTTGTTTTCCACTTATGTCTACACGCGTCAGATATCCATTTTTTTTAAATGTATTAAAGAGCCTGTACACGGTAGCCTTTGGAATAGATGAAATTCTTGCAATTTCACTTAATCCTCTTACATGATTTTCTGCAGTAAAATATTCCAAAAGACCCAATGCCTTATCTAAGCTTTGATTAATACTGTTATCCTGTTCAGTCATATTTTTGTCGCCTACTTCCCTTATATGATACCCTTATTATACCATATACTATAAAATCTATCTAAATCATAAAAATATTTTACTACAGTTAATAAAATATATGCTATATTTAGAATAAATATTTTATTCTAACAAATGCAAAAAGGGGAGAACACAATGGAGAATTTAAGATTTGCTGATCCTTCTCATATTCGTCAAATGATTCGAGAAGGAAAATTACAAACACATACCTCTGGTATGTGCGATGGTTATGCACAAGGGAATTTAGTTGTTTTACCAAAAAATTTAGCTTATGATTTTCTACTATTTACTCAAAGAAATCCAAAACCATGCCCAGTACTAGAAATTACAGATTTAGGATGTAAAGAGTTTAAATCTATCGCACCAGGTTCTGATATTACTACAGATATTCCAAAGTACAGAGTCTATAAAAACGGTAAGCTTGAAGAAGAATCCACAGATATAAAATCTTTTTGGAGAGATGATTTTGTTTCCTTTATATTAGGGTGTAGTTTTACTTTTGAATCTGCTTTAATAGAAGAAGGTATCGAAGTGAGACATATTACTTATGGAAAAAATGTTCCTATGTATATTACAACTATTCCATGTAAGGAAGCAGGTATATTTTCTGGTCCAACAGTTGTTAGTATGAGACCAATGTCCCCTCATCAAGTGATCAAAGCAGTTCAAATTACTTCTAGATATCCTAGTATCCATGGCGCACCTATTCATATTGGTGACCCTAGTTCAATAGGTATAAACGATATACATAAGCCTGACTTTGGTGATTCAATAGATATTAAAAAAGGAGAAATCCCTGTATTTTGGGCATGTGGAGTTACCCCTCAAGCTGTTGCTATGAATGTTAAACCTGAAATTATGATTACCCATGCACCTGGACATATGTTTATTACAGATATAAAAAATCATGAATTAGCTGTAATTTAAAACAAAACTTCTCTCTACGGTTCATATGTATGCTTACTTAATTGTTATATTGAACCACAAAATATACGCACACTACAATATTCTATCATAATTATTTATAGAAATACCTACAAAAATGGAGTACAATACATAGTGAAGCTACTTTGTAAATACATGTATTTAAGAGATGATTTTTTACAATGATTTCATGCTTCAGAATGTTGATTTTTAAATAGTATTTTGACATGTTTTATATTGTAATCATTATTATGCTTTCTAACTTTTTAGAATTCTTATCGATTTGAAAGCGAAATGGAAGGAGTGATCGTAATGGGATGCTGTGGAGGAAACAATGACCTTACAGTAAAATTAAGTGATCCGAATGTGGACTTAAGCCAATTAGAGCCTGTTCTAGCAAAATATAAAGATGTATCAGGTAGCTTAATTAGCATTCTTCAAGGAGCACAAGAAATTTTCGGATATTTACCTTTAGAAGTACTGAATCATATTGCAGAAAAAACTGGAATAAAACCCGCAAAGATTCATGGTGTAGCGACTTTCTATACCCAGTTTAGACTAAATCCTGTTGGCAAATATTTAATTATGCTTTGTCAAGGAACTGCTTGTCATGTTAATGGTTCTAAGTTTATCGAAGAAGCCATCTGTGATGAACTAAAGATCAAAGAAGGCGAAACAACTGAGGATGGATTGTTTACGCTCAATAATGTTGCTTGTCTTGGATGTTGTAGTTTATCTCCGGTTATGATGATTAACGGAGAAACTTATGCAAAGCTTACCCCTGAAAGTACAAAAAAAATCTTAAAAGATATTCGTAAAAAAGAACAAAGTAGCAAGGAGGTCTAAACCATGAAGATAGTCGTAGGTCAAGGAAGCTGTGGATTGGCAGCTGGCGCAAATAAGGCATATGATACTTTTGAAGAAGCAATAAAGAATCAAGGTCTTCAAATAGATCTTGAAATTACTGGTTGCATTGGTATGTGTTATCTAGAACCGATTGTAGATGTTTATGCTGACAATGGAGAAAAGACAACCTATGTAAAGGTAACACCTGAAATAGCCAATGAAATCATTGAAAAACATATTTCTGAAAAAAACGTTCTCAAAGAGCATGTTATTCCAGAAAATGATTTACAAGGTTTAATGAAACAAAAAAGAATTGCGCTAAGAAATTGTGGCTATATAGATCCAGAATCTATCGATGAATATATCAAAACAGGTGGATATCAATCCATCGGAAAATGTATCAAAGAAATGAGTCCAGAAGAAGTTATTGAACAAATAAAAGTTTCAGGTCTTAGAGGTCGTGGTGGTGCAGGTTTTCCTACTTGGTTTAAATGGAATGCTGCAAAGAACGCGAACGGTTCTCCAAAATATTTAGTATGTAATGCAGATGAAGGGGATCCAGGCGCTTTTATGGATCGAAGTGTTTTAGAAGGAGATCCACATACGCTTATTGAGGGTATGATGATCGGTGGCTATGCGATGGGCGCGCATGAAGGAATTGTATATGTTCGGGCTGAGTATCCTTTAGCAATTGTACGTCTTGAAAAAGCAATTAAACACGCGAGAGAAAAAGGCTTATTAGGTAAAAACATTTTAGGTTGTGGCTTTGATTTTGATATGCGTATCAAAGCAGGTGCAGGTGCTTTTGTCTGTGGAGAAGAAACAGCCCTTATTGAATCATTAGAAGGCGAACGCGGCATGCCAAGACTTAAACCTCCATTCCCTGCTCAAAGTGGCTATTGGAGAAAACCTACAAACATCAATAATGTTGAAACATTTGCAAACGTTGCTTGGATTCTTGAAAATGGTGGTCAAGCTTTTGCGGATATGGGTACAGAACAAAGCAAAGGTACAAAAGTTTTTGCCCTTACTGGAAAAATTCAAAATGGTGGCCTTGTGGAAGTGCCAATGGGTATGCCTTTGAAAGAAATCATTTTTGATATCGGTGGCGGAATCAAAGATGGAAAAAGTTTCAAAGCTGTTCAAATGGGTGGCCCATCTGGTGGATGTATTCCTGCAAGTATTGTAGATACAACGGTTGATTATGAATCTATCAACAAAACAGGTGCCATCATGGGTTCTGGTGGTATGGTTGTTATGGATGAAACAACTTGTATGGTAGATATGGCACGTTTCTTCTTAGATTTTACGCGTAAAGAATCCTGTGGTAAATGTATCCATTGCCGTATTGGTACAAAAAGAATGTTAGAAATCTTAACACGTATATGCGAAGGTGACGGACGTGATGGTGATATTGAATTATTAGAAGAATTAGCAGTAAAAATTAAAGAAGGATCTCTTTGTGGACTTGGTCAAACTGCGCCAAATCCAGTTCTTAGTACAATCAGATACTTCAGAGATGAGTATGAAAAGCATATCTATGACAAAAAATGTCCTGCAAAACAATGTACAAATCTATTAACTTATTCTATTGATCAAGAAAAATGTATTGGATGTGGACTTTGTGCTAGAAACTGTCCAGTTGATGCAATTTCTGGAGAAGTAAAAAAACCTTACACGATTGATCCTGAAAAATGTATAAAATGCGGAAAATGCACGCAATCTTGTCGATTCAGTGCAGTTATAGTTGAATAAGATAGGGGTGAAAATGATGTCTAAAATGAGATTAAATATAAATGGAAAAGAAGTGACAGGTTATAATGATCAAACGATTCTAGAAGTAGCAAAAGAAAATGGTATTGAAATTCCTACGCTTTGTTACGATGAAAGAGTTGAAATATATGGTGCCTGTGGACTTTGTGTCGTAGAAGTTGAAGGGATTCCAAAACTTCTTCGCGCTTGTGCAACAAAAATAAGTGAGGGTATGGTTATAAAAACAAACACACAAAAAGTTCGCGGTTCAAGAAGAATGGCCCTAGAACTTCTTCTATCCGACCATGTTGGAGACTGTCGTCCTCCTTGTGTATTAGAATGTCCAGCAAACACAGATTGTCAAGGATATGTAGGATTAATTGCAAATGGACAATATGAAGAAGCCGTTGCATTAATCAAAGAACAGCTTCCTCTTCCTGCTAGTATTGGTAGAGTTTGTCCTCATCCATGTGAAGATGCATGTAGAAGACAACTTGTAGAAGAACCTATATCTATTGCATCATTAAAAAGCTTTGCAGCAGATATAGACTTAAATCATGCAAATTCTTTTATGCCAGAGATCAAACCTAAAACAGGTAAAAGTGTCGGTGTAATCGGTGGCGGTCCTGGAGGACTTACTTCAGCATATTATCTTGCTAAGGAAGGTCATAGCGTTACGATTTATGAAACGATGCCAAAATTGGGTGGAATGCTAAGATATGGTATTCCTCAATATCGTCTTCCTAAAGAGATTCTTGACAAAGAGATTGCGATTATTGAAAAAATGGGCGTAAAAATGATTCCGAACATGAAAATCGGTAAAGATATTTCTTTTAATCATATCAGAAAATCCTATGACGCTGTTTATGTTTCTATCGGTGCATGGACAAGTACAGCATTAAACTGTCCTGGAGAAGAATTAGATGGTGTATATGGAGGGATCCACTTCTTAAGAAAGGTTGCTACCAATGAACCGATTCAAATTGGTAATCGTGTAGCAATCGTTGGTGGTGGTAACACGGCAATGGATGCTTGTAGAACAGCTGTAAGACTTGGCGCAAAAGAGGTTTACAATGTTTATCGTAGAACACAAGCAGAAATGCCTGCTGAAGAAATAGAAATTGTAGAAGCTGAAGAAGAAGGTGTAATCTTTAAAACCCTTACAAATCCTATTGAAATCATAGGTGAAGATGGTAAAGCTGTAAAGATTAGACTTCAAAAAATGAAACAAGGTGAACCGGATGTAAGTGGCAGAAGAAGACCAATCCCAATTGAAGGTGAAGAAGAAATTTTAGAAGTTGATTCTGTGATCGCTGCAATTGGTCAAGGTATTGATGCTACTGGTTTCGAAGGCATTGAACTTACAAAAAAAGGTACAATTATAGCAGATGAGCATACTTATCAAACAAATCTTCCAGGTGTATTTGCTGGCGGAGATGCAACAAATAAAGGTGCTAGCATTGCAATTGCAGCAATTGGCGAAGCTAAAAAATCTGCAACAGTCATCTGTAGCTATCTCGAAGGAGAAGTCATCCCTTATAACAAACCTTTTGTTGTAGAAAGAGATGATTTAACAGAAGAAGACTTTAAAGATCGAGAAAAATGTAGCAGAGCAAAAATGTCTCATTTATCTCCTGAAGCAAGAAAAATAAACTTTGAAGAGATTGCAAATGGTTTCACAGAAGAACAAGCAAAAGCAGAAGCGATGCGTTGTCTTGAATGTGGATGTCATGATTTCTTCGAATGTGAATTAATTAAATTAGCAAATGAATATGATGTAAAACCAGCACGCCTTTCTGGTGAAGTCCACAAACGTCAAGAAGAAATAGCAGATAACCATCCATTTATTCATAGAAACCCTGACAAATGTATCCTTTGTGGACTTTGTGTAAGAGTTTGTGATGAAGTAATGGGCAATACTGCTTTAGGACTTATTGACAGAGGATTTGACACCATTGTAAAACCAGCACTCAATCAACCGCTTAAAAATACAAGCTGTATTTCTTGTGGTCAATGTATTAGTGTATGTCCGACTGGCGCTCTTGGAGAAAGATTACACACGCCAAAATCTATTCCTTTAAAAACAGACGAAACTCATACAGTTTGTTCACATTGTAGTGTTGGCTGTCATCTAAACTTAAATACAAAAGGTGACATGCTTGTAAGATCTGTACCCGATAAAGAAAGTACTGTAGACAATGGCCTTCTTTGTGTAAAAGGTAGATTTGGATTTGATATTTCTAAAGAAGGTAGCCGTATTACAAAGCCACTTATTAGAAAGAACGGCGAACTTGTTGAAGTATCCTTTGAAGAAGCCATCCTTTATGCAGCAAAAAAAGCACAAAGTTTTGGTGCTTTATATGGAACGGATGCTTTAGCAGTATCTGTTTCAGATCGATCTACAAATGAAGAAATTTATCTAACCAATAAATTTGCGAAAGCAGTACTTGGTACAGACAATGTATTCTCCTTCAATAAATTATCAGGAGGCATTGTGGATGTATTAGGCTATGATGCTTCAACGAATACTTTCGAGGAATTACTTTCAACAGAAACGATTCTTTTGATTGGTTCTGATATTATGAACGACCATACGGTTGCAGGTCTTAAAATCAGAAAAGCAATCAATAACGGTGCAAAATTAATTACAATCAACCCATCTAAAACAACTGCTGATGAATGGGCATATAAAACAGTAACACCTGAAAACAACTTAAGCTTCTTAAAAGAAGTAACAAAAGCATTAATAGACAATGGATGTACACCTAAAAATGCTGAAGGCTTCGAGGCATTAAAAGAAAGCTTAAAAGATCTATCTGTAAGTGCGATGGCAAAAGAAGTAGCTGAAATCTACGGAAAATCTAAAAAAGCAATGATCGTATTTGCTCAAAATGATATTACGCCTAACGGCGCAAAATTGATTGCAAATATTGCTGTAATCAGCGGCCATATTGGTCGTGCCTATAACGGTATTATTCAATTAAAACCTAACAATAACAGTCAAGGTCTTGTTGATATGGGTATCGAAAAAGATGCTACAGAAATTGTTAAAGGTATTGAAAATAAATCGATTAAAGCCTTACTTGTATTCGGTGAAGATGTGCCTGATGTTAACTTGAGTGGACTTGAATTCTTAATGGTTCAAGATACACACTTAACTGAAACTGCAAAACGCGCAGATGTTGTATTACCTGCCGTAAGCTTTGCTGAATCAAATGGTACATTTACAAATACAGAGAGAAGAATTCAAAAGATTCGTCAAGCGATTCCAGCTCTTGGTGGTTTCGAAAACTGGGAAGTAATCATGAAGCTTATTAATGTATTAAGTACGAGCATTCATTACAATAATACAGATGAAATCTTAAGTGAAATTTCACAAAACATCCTAGAATATTTTAAAGTAGCAAAACAAACAGGAAATGATGTGTTCTGGCCTATTGATAAAGAAAGAATCCTATATACAAACGGATTTAATTTCCCTGAAGAAAAGGCTATGCTACAAGTTGTAGAGAACGACGTGTTCTTTAGTAAGAAAAATAATACAAATCATTTAACAAATGCTTTTGTAGAAATACTAAAAAGAGAAGAGTTAATATAAACAAGACGACCCCTTTGGGGTCTTTTTTTTGGGTTCATCCCCTAACGGATATTCTATAATTCTTAGTTTAAAAAACAGAAAATTTTGAAAAATACATAAAATGTGTTATAATTGAATAGTAAATAAAAAGGAGTGTGATTTTTTGTATTTGAAAGAAGTAAAAAGAATACCTGCAAAATCAATTAACCAATCGGTAAAAGACACTAGAAATCTCAAAGTATATTTAGTCCAAGATTTTAATCCTCCGTTATTGAATCAGATAGTTAATTTTGGACTAAATATATTTGGAGAATTAGGCATGGATGAATGGGGATTGGTTCCACAAATCCGGCATGGGAATGTATTCTTATTAAAGCGAGAAAACAAGATTATCGGGTTAGCAATCCTTATGCGAGATTGGGAAGATGAAAAAAAATGTTATCTTTTTGATTATGCGATTGCACAGGATTTACAAGGAAGAGGTCTTGGGTATGAATTTTTACTAATCATCTGTAAAGAACTACAAAAACAAGGATTTGAAGAAATTTGTTTAACTGTAGATGTGGAAAATAAACCAGCTATAAAGCTATACCAAGATAAATTAGGATTTAAAATCGTATCCTTTAGTAAGGATGAATATGGCAAAGACCAAGATCGATACATTATGCATTTAGATTTAGATCAAATTGAAGAAGTATTGGGAGCGGCTATATAACTTTATTGCCCCTGTGGACAAAATAAATTCATTTATATAAAAAAAATTCATGGTCTGTTTATAGGCTATGAATTTTTTTGTAAATGTCGTATTATATCAAAGATGCATCCTTTCGTTTAATTTGGTATAATAGAATCAATGTAATAATTGATAGACTTTTGTCAAAGGAGGAATTAAATTGAATAATCCAACAATATTAATGATATTAGATGGTTTCGGTATCAATACAAGTAGTTACGGCAATGCCATCGCACTTGCAGAAAAACCAAACTTAGATAAATATTTCGAAAAATATCCAAGTAGTCAAATCTATGCTAGTGGACTGGATGTAGGTCTTCCAGATGGTCAAATGGGTAACTCTGAAGTAGGGCACTTAAACATTGGTGCTGGAAGAATTGTTTATCAATCTTTAACAAAGATTACAAAAGCGATTGAAGATGGAGATTTCTTTGATAATGAGGCTTTACTTTGTGCCATAGAAAATGCAAAAAAACATGATAGTGCCCTTCATTTATGTGGATTATTATCAGATGGCGGTGTTCACAGTCATATTCATCATCTATTTGGTCTACTAAAACTTGCAAAAGATCAAGGTTTAACCAAGGTATATATTCATGCTTTCTTAGATGGTAGAGATGTACCCCCTTCTAGTGCAGCTTCATATGTTGAAATATTAGAAAATAAAATGGCTGAAATAGGTATAGGAAAAATTGCTACAATCTCTGGTAGATATTACGCAATGGATCGAGATAATAGATGGGAAAGAGTGGAACAGGCTTATAATGCTATCGCCTTTGGTGAAGGTGTAACAGCAAATTCTTCTAAAGAAGCTGTTTTACAATCTTATGATAAAAATGAAGTAGATGAGTTTGTAAAGCCTACAGTAATCATGGAAGAAGATACCCCTACTGCTACAGTTTCTGAAAATGACTCGATTATTATGTTTAACTTCAGACCTGATCGTGCCCGTGAAATCACGAGAACTTTTGTGGATGAAAATTTCACAGGTTTTGAAAGAAAACATGCATGCTTCCCTGTTCATTATGTTTGTATGACACAATATGATGCAGCTATGCCAAATGTTTCTATTGCCTATCCACCAGAAAAACTTGTAAATACTTTAGGTCAATATGTCTCTAATCAAGGTTTAAAACAGCTTCGTATTGCAGAAACAGAAAAGTATGCACACGTTACATTCTTCTTAAGTGGTGGTGTGGAAGATCCTTATTTGGGTGAAGATCGCATATTAGTTCCTTCCCCTAAAGTAGCAACTTATGATTCAAAACCAGAGATGAGTGCTTATGAAGTAACAGAAAAATTGGTAGCTGCAATCAATGAAGAAAAATATGATTTAATCATTGTAAACTATGCAAATTGTGATATGGTTGGTCATACAGGATCTATAGATGCAGCAAAGAAAGCTGTTGAAACGGTAGATGCATGTGTAGGTAAAATCGTTGAAACTGCCATAGCCGTTGGTGGTCAAATTCTCCTTACCGCTGATCATGGTAATGCGGATGAAATGCTCGATAAAGACGGCAATACCATCACTGCGCACTCTACAAATCCTGTTCCTATTATACTCATTAATGCTCCTGAAGAGTATGGTATTACAGAAGGAAAACTTGCAGATATTGCCCCTACATTGCTACAAATGATGAATTTAGAAAAGCCTGATGAAATAACTGGGGAATCTTTACTAGTCCCTGTTGCAGAGGTTGCAGAAGCCTAATATCTTACAAAAACCTGCTAATAAATCTAGCAGGTTTTTGTATGTATCCCTCCATAATATTTTCCCACCATATCCATACTTTTAAATTGTTTTAAAAGAGCAGTTTGATCATTCTTCCAAAAATCTAACCCAAGTCAGATAATTTCTCAAATGCGCTCCTTTAACTAATTTTTTAGGAATAAATACTCTAAAACATATCGAATCGGAACTAATGTAGCTTATAAAGCATTATAGCAGCTTGTGCACGATTTGCATTTTCTTTTGGTGCAAAATTGCCTTCACCTATACCACTAATTATTTTTTCTTTTACGCAAAAGCTTACCCCACTCTTTGCCCACTGTTCAATATCTGATTGATCTTTAAAGATATCTAGTTCACTTAAATTTCCTTTATCATATCCTTTTTTCTCTAACACTTTCGCGATCATTACTGCCATTTCTTGTCTTGTGATGTTTCCTTCTGGATCAAATTTCGTATTGCCTCTTCCACTTATTAATCCGTTTTTATAAGCAGCCGCTACAGCATTATAATACCATTTCTCTTTTTCTACATCGTTAAATGGTATTTCTCCTGTTCCTTCATAATTTAACATCTTTGTGATCAATGTTGCAAATTCTGCTCTTGTAATATTTGCTGATGGATCAAATATTCCTTTACTTCTTCCACTAATGATGTCTTTAGCAGCCATAGCTTCGATTGCTTCTTCTGCCCAGTCATAACCTTCAAGGTCTGTAAATGTATTTTTTATTTCTTTATCTACTTGTTTTGCAAAATATTTACTAAAGTGATTGGTTTTAAAAGTTATCGTTTTAGTTATTGCATCATATTCTCCACGCATTTCCTCAATCGTTCCATTATCCGATAAGAAAAATACTTTTACCTTTTTTCCTTCTTCTACTTTTCCTGTATAAGGAATAGCTATTTCCATTGCTTCTTCAAAATTTGATGTCTTTTCTTGCCCCAATTTTGCATTTAAATCTACAATGGGACTACCTTCTGGTATTTTATTTCTTATAAGTGGCATTAAATCATTTCTATCTACTTTTTTTGCACTAAGAGCAATTTCTTTCTCTGCTCCTTGTTCTCCAAAAGTCTTTGGTGTTATAGAAAATGATGCTATTTCTGTTTCAATATCTATTTTTTCTATACCATTTTCTTTTAGATCTTTCATTAAATTTTCTGGAAGATTTGTTTCTACTTCTTCTTTTCCTGTATGCATTATTTCTATTGTCAATTTCTTTTCTAACCCTTTTAAATTTTCTATATGATTTTTTTCAAGTTTTTCTTTCATCTCTTTTATTGTTTTTGCACTTTCTTTCGCTAAATCTTTTATTTTGTTTCCGTCTATTTTGGCTATTGTCTTTTCACCTTCAGTTTTTAATCCATCCTTCTCTATTTTTTGTTTTCCAGCCAAAGCTACTGCTTTTTCTGCAATTTCTACAATTTTTGCCTTTATTTCTTCGCTGTTTGTTTCTCCTATTTTATCCATGATCTGCTCAGTGGCTTCTATCATATCTCCTGCTATCTTACGAACATCTTTGATATCTTTTACCTTATCCATTACCTTTAATGTAGTTTTCATATTTTCTGCTGTAGCTTTGTCTATATCTTTTTTATCACTGTCGTTATTTAGTTTTTCAGAAGCTTTTAATAAGGCTTTTACAATATTTACACTTTCATTTGCTAAATCTTTTACGCCTTGTTCTGTTTTTATTTTTTCTACAGCTTCTCCCATTATAGAAGCAACTTTTTTCAAATCGTTAACAAAATCCTTTGCATCCGCTTGAGAAGTTATTTTATCTGCTTTTTCATTTATTTTATCTGTTATAGCTTTTACTGCTTTTGAAATTGCATATTCACTAGCATTTTGATTAGTTAGAATACTTTTTGCATCTTCAATAGCTTTTTCTATATCTGTTTGCTTATTGCCTAAGCCACCATATTTATTCGGATCTTTTTCCCATCCAATATCATATCCTCCATCAAGAGAATATCTCCATTCAATATAATCATTTTTATTTATATCTACATCAGAAGCTCCTGTTGAACTATAACGATCATAATCACCATTAACCCTATACATCCAACCACTCAATGGATAGTTATCTTTTTTTTCTCTATTATCTTCATTATAAATCATTTTAATATAGCCACTTCCAATATCATACGCTATATTTTTTTCTTCCAGTATCCTCTTTGTAACTGATAAAACAGTATCTCCTTCTCTAAATTCTCCTTCTGTTTTAGAAAGAATCGTCTTACCCTTATATCCCTTAATAGAAATATTAATACTATCTTTTTGTTCTGGGTCTGTAGTGTTTCCAGAATCCCCTACAGAAAATGTCTCTAAAGCTTTATCGCCCTCAATATTTGCAGAGCAATCATATGTATTTCCTTCTTTCAAAACTACATTAAATTGAGCACTTCCTTGATCATCTGTAATTCCTTGATCAATATAATATTTTCTCTTACTATCACTAATGGTAATGGTAACTGATTTATTTTGCTCTCCCTGTACAGTAATCTTTGCAACATTATTATTAACCGTACAATCCACACTCGTTGCTGCAAGAGAAGGAAAAACCAAAGACATTACCAATATCAACGCTACAAAAATCTTTTTCATGGTTTTCCTCCTTTTTATTGAACTTCTACTGTAATTGGCTCAGCAATTGGATTTTTATTTTCAAAATCATCCCATAAAATTCCTTTTATCTGATAATCTCCTTCGGATGGGATTAAAAATCCACCTGCTACTTCTTCTGTATCACCTGCATTGATCTCTTTTTTCATGAAAGTATATGTATACAATTCTTTATTATATCCATTCAATTTATATAATGTAACAGCAAAGGTTACTGTCTTATTATTTTTAGAATTGTTTTTTACATCTATATTTAACTGTGCTTCTTGTCCTTTTTCAAAGTTTGAAGAACCATCTCTTGTTAATGTAAATTCATATTTATCGGTTTCATCAAATGAACTAAACTTATAATGATCCTTTAAACTTTGACTATGATACATTGATTCAGCTTTATATAAATCTGCTAAAGCACTAAATGCTTGCTTTGTTGACGTTGCGCTAACTTGTCCATCTGCTGATTTAAACTGACCACCTTGTTTAAATGCAAGTAAAGCATCTAGTACACTATTACCATCTTTCTTCCACTCATCTGCTAAAGGGTTTATATCTAAAGCTACTAATGCTTTTATCACCATTGCATTTGTCTCTGGAGAGTCTTTCCCACCAAAATTAAGGAATCCACCTGTATTCAATTGCTGGTCTTTAATATTTTCTAAAGCACATTGAATTGCACTTTCAACTCCTTCAACATCTCTATGATTAGCTAATGCAAATAATGTCATAGCTGTCATATCGACACTTCCACTAAAATCTCCATCTTTGTTTTGATATGATAATAACGCTTTAACTGCCTTTTCTTTATCATAATTTTCATCAACTAAATCCAATGCTAAAATCGCAAATGCTTGTGTTGATGTCCAATTATCATATTGATCAATAATAAACTTTCCATCTTCTTTACGTTGAGATTCCTTTAAGATAGTAATGATATCCTTTTCACTATCTCCACACTGAATCTTTATATCTTTTGGATTTTTTCCTGCTGATAAAAGACCTATAATATTCCCTGCATATTTGACTGCACTAGATTTTTCTGTTATTACTTCAGGAAATATATATTTATAGTTAATTTGTTTGAATTCATTATCTGTTTCACTAACCATAAAATAAGCAGGCGCTACCCAATGATCAAGCGTATCTTGCTTATTATAGTAATCTTTTAAATCTTCTATCGTACTTTTTACTTTTTGTAAAACTTCTTCTTCTCCTACATATATGGTCTTTCTTACTAATTCTGGATAATCTCCTACTTGAATCTTTTGAATGCCCTTCATATTGAAAGAATATTTTCCATCTTTATCTGTCTTTTTATTCCCTACATAGCTGATTTTTAATTCTGCTCCATCATAAGGAGTTGTGACTTTCCAACTTTTCCCATACACAGCCATTTCTACGGTATTTCCATCTTTCTCTAGATCAACAACTGGTATAAGTGTCCCATCTCCGTCATTGACATTGAAATTTGCAACATATACAACAATTCCATCAGCATCATTTAATTTATACTCATTAACAGGCTTTGAAGTATCAATTACATCATCTTTTACATAATAATTCATCCATGAATCTTTATTTTTTTCATAATCTGGAGTTTCTCCAAGCAATGTATTTATAAATCCTTTAATATTCGCTTTATTATCTATCATATTTAAATACTCATTACAATACACATCATCTGTTACAGTAACCTTTCTATCATACAATGTTTTATCTTTTCCTTCTACCCTTACCCTAACTTCCTGTGGTGTTGCTGCATAAGCACCCATTTCTACAAATGGAATACATCCTAAGATCAATGTTAATGCTAAGATCAAACTAAAAATTCTTTTTTTCACGCCTTATTCCCTCCTACAATTTTATTTTGCTGATGTTTTCTTAACTACAGCCTTCTTTTTCTCATCCTTTAGCTTATTAAAATCATGCAATCTATCAAATACAGAAATCTTATTCTTATAATCTATCATAGCTAATAGCGCGTGCCAACTAGCCATATAATTTCCCCTTGAAAGTTTTTTAAGATGCTTAAAGGAACCATCCTTTATTTTATACTGCAAAAGCTTGTTATATAAACTTTTATCTACTGCTAATCCTAATTTCACTTTTGCTAATATATAGTAAGCTACCCCTTCACAACTTTCTTTCTTGTCTAAGTTTTTTTCAATAAAGCTCAAAGCCTTCTTTACTTCCTTGCTATCTTTATTCAGTCCTAATATGCTATAAGCAATAACGCCCATACCTGTCATGTCAATATCTGAATGGTTATATCCTGTAAAAACGCCAAAGCCTCCATCTTCATTTTGATTTTCCTTAAGCCATATTAATGCTTTTTGTTTATCATAATTTTCTTTATTCGCTGCATATAACGAAATAATTCCCCAAATATGGGCATTGATTAAATCTTCTCCAGTACCATCAATATAATCAGCAAATTTTCCATTCTCTCTTTGTGTCTTTACAATCTTTCCTGCATAATCAGAAACATCTTCTCCTTTTGGTATTGCCCCCATCATATATGCTTCATAATCTGTTGTAGCAGTAGAATCATCTACTCTTTTTAGTGTCTTATTCTTTACATCCGTCCCAGATGAATATAACGCCAAAATCCCCCATTCATCAAGTTCTTGCTTTTCTAAGTATTTTACAGTAGCATTAAAATCCAAAGCAAATGCAAAGCTTGTAAAAACCATTAAAATTGCAATTGTTAAAGCCGTTATTTTTTTCACGTTATTACCTCCCTCTTTCCACTTAATTTTTTAAAAAATGATTCACCATTTCTTAAAAATCTTAATTTCCAAAGTTTTTTCTCAATCTATTTTTTGGTTAGGAATCTCAGTATAGTGAATCCTGTCTTTAAATCGTGATAATATATTAATAAAATCCTTTCCAAACAAATAAGCAAAAGTAAAGTTTCCTACAGCATGCATCAAATCAAAATAAAATGAATTGATATATGTGACAATAAAACTTTGCACCGTAAGCGGATATACAAAAGCTAACCAATGCCACAAATTCATAATATAATCAAATAAAAATCCCCAGCAAAATGCAAAAATACCTAAAAGCAATCTAGAAGGATTTTTGAAAAATTTTCTTAATATCCCTCCACTAAAGCCCGCTAGTCCCCAAGCTAACATCTGCCATGGCGTCCAAGGGCCTTGCCCTAAAAAAACATTAGAAGCTAAAGTAGCAATTCCTCCTACCATAAATCCAAATCCCGGTCCAAATACATAGCCCGATATGATTACCAAAAATGTAGTAGGCTGTACATTGGGAATGGCTGCAAAGGGTACTCTAGAAACTCCTGCTAATGCTGATAATGTGGCAATCAAAGAAATTTCTTTTACAGAAATACTTTGTCTCTCATAAGATACAAAAATACAAATAAAAGAAATAAGTAAAATACTTACTGAAATTACACCATAATTCATATTAAATAACTCCCTCTTTTAGATGATCTGTTATATAGCATGCATCTTCTAAAGTAATAATTTTATCAACATATCCACTAAACAATTTATTCATTTGTGTCGCATAATAAATTCCCTCTGTTAAAACATCATATTTTGAACCCACTTGTGCTACACTTCCGTCAAACATCAAACAAACCCGCTCACAGAACTTCCCTACAAATTCAACATCATGTGTCACCAAAATAACGGTCTTTCCTTTATTTTTCAAGTTTAATATAATTTCTCCTAATCTTTCTTTTAAATCTCTGTCTAATCCTCTTGTAGGTTCATCCAAAATCAATATTTCAGGCTCCATAACAAGGATAGATCCTAGTGCAACTCTCTGCTTTTCCCCTCCGCTTAAATCTCTAGGGTTTTTATCTTTGTATCTTAAAAGTTCTAAATTCTTTAATACCTTTTCTATTCTTGATAAATCTTTTATTCCTTTTTGATCGAGTGTATATTTGAGTTCCTCATAAACTGTATCATTAAAAAGATAATCATTTGGATTCTGAGAAAGATATCCTACTTCTCCACATACGGAAAGATTTCCTTTATCAGGTTTTAATAGTCCTGAAATATTTTTTAGTAAAGTAGACTTTCCCCCACCATTTTCACCCATAATACCTAATACTTCTCCTTTAAAAACCTTCAAATCCACACCATTTAGTGCTTCTTTTCCATTTTCATATGTAAAATACAGCTTCTTTATGGATATCGCTTCTCGATTCCCATATTCTTCCTTTGTTTCGTGTTGAATCACTACTGGTTTTTTAAGAAATAAATTTTTTCTTAATTTCTTTCTTCCCTCTTTTACCGTAAGCGGGATATTTTTTTCTCCTAATTTTACAAAGTAATTAGAAACAGACGGAGAGAAATTTTTCTCATGCTTATAGCTCCAGGCTACAAAATCTTTAGGCGCACCATCAAAAATAATTTGACTCTCCTCCATAAATAATACGCGATCCGCTAAATGAAAACATTTATCTATCCTTTGTTCAATCAAAACAATAGTATATCCCAATTCTTCATTTAACCTTTTTAAAATATGTAATATTTCTTCTGCTGCTACAGGATCAAGCTGAGAAGTTGGTTCATCAAAAACTAAAAACTTATAACCCATAGCAATTGTAGCACCAATTGCCAGCTTCTGTTTTTGTCCTCCTGAAAGCTCATAAGTTTTTTTATATCGGATGTCCCATATATTTAGAAAGCTTAGGGTCTCCATTACTTTTTTTCGCATCACTTCATAATTTATACCAATATTTTCAAGACCAAAAGCAATTTCTCGCTCAACTTGCTCCATCACCAATTGCTTTTCTGGATCTTGAAAAACCATCCCAATATCTACTTTACTTTCTACATTTCCTTTTATTTTCCCACCGTAAAACTCTGGAACAATTTTGTTAAATACCCTCCCTAAAGTAGATTTTCCACAACCTGATTTCCCAAAGAGTAATATAAATTCTCCTTCTGTTACAGATAAATTAACACATTTTAAAGCGGGTTCTTCTTTTCTGGGATAATAATAGGTTAAATCTTGTATCTTAAGAATTTCCATCTCTTACACCCCCAAATCAGCAAGATGGCTACCACTAGGATAATATCTATATAAATAAGAAAAATATTTTCTTTCAAATCAAACCCGTGAAAGGTTGGATAAAATTGTACAAATCCAACATTTAAAAAAAAGCCATATACAACAAAACATAACAAAATGAAATTGATCCCATGAAATAAATAATCTATATTTTTTATTTTAACTTGAGAATAAGAGGTTCTAACTCCTTTTCCATATCCTCTAGCATATAAGCTTTCAGCTTGATCTAATGATCCTTCTAAAGAGGCTATAAAAATTACCTTTAAAATGGGATAGTATGCTTTCATTCTTTTCCGTAAATTCTTCTCTTGAAAGTTTACACCTCTTAAAATCATCACATCCTTTACCCGCATGATTTCTAATCTTAATCGATGAATAATGTTTATCGTCATCGATAAAGTAAGGGTAAGCTTATGCGCATATTTTGAAAAAAAGCTAAATGTTTCATCTCTATCTGTCATCAATCCATAAAACAAGAAAATCAATAAAATACAAAATAGCTTTAATGCCATATTTCCTCCATAAGCTAGCGCTTCTTGTGTAATCTTAATTTTACCTATGATAGGAATTTTACCACTTTTATAGAGTATATGGCGCCCATTCTGATTTGCTAAAGGATTTATAATCAAAATCAATGCAGCTGTATATACCCCATATTTCATGGTTGTTTTCAACTGTTTTCCTTCTCCTAAAAGCAATATACTCACTACTATAAAAATTAAAATAGAGCATATATAGAGTGGATGATTATAGATTAATGCCATAAAAAATAAGATCATAGAGAATAATATCATTGTAAACGGGTGTAACTTTGCCATATCATCACCTAATTCTTTATTGGAATATTGACCATTTCATCTTCTGTTACAATTATAGAAAATTTGCCTTTCAATTTTTCTGGATTTTCATAAAGAAGCTTTATAGCTTTTTTAATACACGCTTCATCATTTCCAGTAATCAACCATATTGTGCCTGATAATCCATATTCTTTAACAATCGAAGTAATCACAGCGCCTTTTTTATATTCCTTTGCAATTTCTCCTTTTTCATTGAGTGCCTTTATATTTTTATCCATCTTAAAATACAATCCAGTTTTTTTACCATTTTCATAAAAACCTTTTATTGTATCTGATTTAGATAATGCATCCCATGAACCAATCAGTATAGAATTTATTTCTCCATTCTCTAATACTTGTTCATCCATATTTTTAAACACTATATTTTTTACCCCTTGTTCCTTTAAAAAACTTGCAAACCCTTGACTCTCTTTTTCATAATTTTTTTCATATGTTATTTCTGTTTTTAAAACATTTTCATCATGCGCATTGATAAAATTTATAGGATAAGCGCCGATAATACTTGATCCATATCTATTATTACTCCAATCATGATAATCCCATACCACTACATCGCCTGATTTCAAATAATAATCTTGCGCCCCTACTTCTGGTAAAATCCCATTTACATAATAAAACCAATCTACTTTCTTCTTATCTTCCACACCTGTAAACCCTGATTTAAGACCACCAATTGCATTGATGAAACCTCCTCCATAAGCCGTCTCTATATCAAAGTTTTCTTCCATTACTTCTATAGCATTTGAATCTTCTGAAAAGTCAACAGCTTTCTCAGATACTATTTCATTGCCAAAATCTCTTGAAACAATCACTTCTATCTTGCCATTTTCTAAAGTTGATTTTTCAGTACACCCTACACATGTACAGATAAAAATTATGCATAGAAAAATAAATAAACCTTTTTTCATAAAAACACCTCCATATCTTCTAAAATAAACAATCCTTCCCATAAACTGGAAAGGATTAAAGATATATGTATTTCTGTTATCCTATATACTGTATAGAATGTAAAAATTATCTGATTGATGATAGTATAAGAAAGAGTCTGAGGCATACATATATCTCCAATCCCTCAAAGCCGGAGGTTAATTGAAGAATGCCATATTAGGTCTTCTGGCTCCCAGGTCATCTTTAGATCAGGCCTTCCCATCTAGTTTTATACTAAACAGTGACATCTTCTGATCCTCATCTCCGGTTACAGCTGCGACTACAGCAAAGGTTCTTCACCTTTTTCCCTAAGCAAAAGCAATATTGTTTTATTTTATTAGATAAATTTTATCATTCTAAGTTATTTATTTCAACATTATTTGTCACATTTTTCTATGTTTTTATTCTAAAGTGAAAAACTGCCAGCATTATACTAGCAGTCTTCCATTAAAAAATGAACAAATATATGTATAAACTTCGACATAGTAAATTTTATCTTACTTTCCAAATAATATCAATACCTTTTTCACATTTTTCCTCATTTACCATCTATTCAAAGTAAAACCTGCTGATAAAACACCCTCAGACTTTCAGTTTATTTCACACAAAGACTTACACCGTCTTTTGCCCAAGAATCAATATTTTTAGTATCTTTAAATATGTCTAACTCTTCTAATGCTACATTACTATATCCTTGGTTCTTTCTTATATTGTGTGGATTTAATCGCTTTATATTTTTTCCAATTATGTAAATTGGAATTGTAATTATTCGAAAGCTGTTGGTAGATTAAATTCTAAATCACTACAAATTAAATAAACTATATTTATAAAATGTTTGGTAGTTCCGTAACCTCGTGCTCTGCGCTTAACAGATTGAATGATACTATTAATACCTCTAGCACACCATTTGTGGAGATGTTTCACCAACGAAATAAATGAAAAATATAATAGTTGAAAATAACTACTGTGCTTCTTCATACAATCTTTCTAAATGTTCCTTATCAAAATGGTATTTTGTATTGCAAAAATGACATGTAAGCTCTGCTTGTCCATCTTCTTCAATAATTTCTTTTAAGTCTTTTGCACCCACACTAATTAATGCCTTTTCAAGCTTTCGAACGGAACAATCGCACACAAAGTTCACTTCTTTTTTGTCTAGTATTTCCACATCAAATTCATCTAAAACCATTCTTAGCATTTCTTCTCCATCTGTTGTTATTTCCATAAGCTGCGTAATAGGTGGCATCCATTTCAATCGTTCTTCAAGCCTAGTAAGTACTTCTTCTTGAACATCTGGTAACACCTGAATAATGAAGCCTCCTGCAGATTTAACAGTCTCGTCCCGATCAACTAATACACCTAGACCTACAGCTGAAGGCTGTTGCTCTGAATAAGCAAAATAAGCTGTGAAATCTTCTGCGATTTCTCCTGATACTAAATCAGATTGTCCACTATAAGGTTCTTTTAACCCCAAATCTTTAATGACGATCATTTTACCATTCCCTACCGCACTACTAACATCTAGCTTTCCATCTTGTCTTAGCGGCAAATCTACAGAAGGATTTGCTACATACCCCTTTACATTTCCTAGATTGTCTGCTACTGCTAAAATTTCCTTTAATGGACCATCTCCCTTGATTTGTACAGATAATTTATTCTGTTCTCCTTTTAGCATCAGCCCCATGATTACAGCGCCTGTAAGTGTTCTTCCCAATGCTGCTGTTGCAACAGGTGTGGTATTGTGTTTTTTTCTTGCTTCTTCTACTAAATCCGTTGTAATTGCAAAAAAAATGCTTATACTTTTATCCGCTGCGATTGCACGGATCACATAATTTTTCATTGTATTTTCCTCCTACCATTCTTCTTATATATAAAGCAATAATTATTTTACATAAGTATTTTGAGATAAGATTAAAACTACTTTGATCTACCTATGTACAATTATCTTAAATATAAACGATATATTGCTACTTATATATCTATATTATACGCTAAATTTATATGTATAAACACAACAAAAGCCCCGATTACCATTAATCATCAGGGCTATCACTTGCTACATGTTCATTAAATTTGTTTATTAAGCTCTAGAAACATTTGTAGCTTGAGGTCCTTTTTCACCTTGAACTACTTCGAATTCAACAGCTTGACCTTCTTCTAAAGTTTTGTATCCATCCATAGTAATCGCTGAGAAATGTACGAAAACATCGTCTCCATCTTCTCTTGAAATAAATCCAAAACCTTTTTCTGAATTAAACCATTTTACAGTACCTTTTTCCATTTAAATAATCCTCCTAACCAATTTCATACATACTTACATTATATGTATAATAATATCTTTTACTACATATCGATTTTATCATAGGTATTCTTTTGTGTCAATTAAAATCATTACCTCCAACTATTTTTGGCACACAAAATAAATACGTTCACTTTCTTCTTTTGGGTCAGAAAATGTAAAGGCTTCAAAACACTCTATTTTCTTAAATCCAATCCCCTTTAGTTGATCTAATATTTCCTTTTCTTCGTAGGCTCTTTGGCTGTGTGTTTCCTCATATTTTCTATAGGTATCCTCTTCTTTTACGAAAATAGTCAAATCAAAATCACACATTTTTTGCGCTTCTTCAAAATAATTTTCCCATATATACGATACTTCTTCAAAATTTTCTGCATAAGTATTGTTGCCCAGTATATTCGCTAGTTTATAATAGGTACTAATATCAAATATAAATAATCCCCCATCCTTTAAATGATGGTAGACAGACTTGAATACTTTTCGTAGATCTTTTTCATCTGCAATATAATTTACCCCATCACAAACACATAAAATTCCATCTAATTCAGTAGGCAAGGATAATTCTCTCATATCATGGTTTAAGTAGATTACCTCAACACCCATAGCCCTTGATTTTTCTTGCGCAATAAAGAGCATATCCGCAGAAATATCCACACCAATTAGATTATATCCCCGCTTTGCCAAAATGTTCGTAACATTTCCAGTACCACAAGCCAGTTCTGCTATATTTTTGGGTTTTATACCGCATCTTTCAAATATTTCTTCAATATATAAAACCCATCCTTTGTAATCTACATCTTCCATCAACTGATCATATACATAGGCAAAAGCACTATAACTCTCCATTTTATCTCTCCCTTATCTATTTCTAAATCCCTCACTTAGGAATGTTCTAAAAAATAATTCGAATTTCTTCGTGACTTAGGTGCATTATTTATTTTGCATCCCTTATTCTATTATAATGAATTTTTGTTCTTTAGAAAAGAAAAAGAGATAGATTCTTCTATCCCTCAACTGTTTTGTTATTTTTTAATTGCTTTTTTTTGACGGTAATAAGTCCACCAATTCTTCCTGTCTCTTTTGCAGTAAGACCGCCCCATCCCAATATTTCTACTTTTTCTAGCAGTCCTAAATCTTTCGCAATTTCATACTTCCACTGATCTTCAATCGTCTCTATTTTTTTCTTCTTATTTTTCTCACTATTTTTCTTTGACATATATATCCCTCCCCTATTTAGTATTATGGGTAAGGGGTATATATTTTATACCATCATCAATAGGTTTCTATATGATTTTGCAAAATATTTTTTGATTCACACGCTCTTTATAAATTTGGTAATCTTTTAAAACTTTTATATAACAGTCCAACAACAACAACAGATATAATACACTCTGGTACTAAATAAGAAGCATTATACATACCTGAGTAAATCCATGGATTTGTTCCTTCTGGTGCATAAGATGCAAATACAATCGCTCCGGAAATCACATGGGATACAAACCTTCCAAAGATCCCTATAAACACCCCTAAAAATACACCTGCCAAACTTTTTCTAAATAACCCTGCTAATCCTAACAACCCAAAAGCCATGCTATAATCAAATAATAGTGATACAATATGGGTAGAATAAACCGTTCCTAATATTAATTGTAATATACCATATACCCCCCCTACAAACATACCAGGTTTTACCCCCCATCTTATAGCATAAAATAGAATGGGCACCATACTTCCAGCTGTAACCGATCCTCCGTTTGGCAACTCAAAAACTCTCACATAGCTTAATATTTGGGCTACTGCAATCATAATTCCCGCTTCCACTAACATTTTTGTAGATATTTTTCTCACGATCATTCCTCCTTTTTTGTATATAAAAAAATACTGCACTCAAAAATGCAGCATCGGATTAAATCATTTCCCTCCGCTGGCATTATCCAGATCAGGTTATGGGTCGGAACAAACACATTCCCTCTCAGCCAAATTTATTTAGCTCCCCTTTTTCGTTTAAATTTTTTTATTCCTCTATCACTTCATACGTTATTAGACCAATCAAACCAGGTCCTGTATGTATGCCTAAAACTGGACTGATTGGACCAAAGAAAGTTTCATCTACATTTCTAAATTCCTTAATCCTTTTTAAAAGATCTCTTGCTTCCTCTTCAGCATCTCCATGCATCACTGCAACATTTACTTTTTTATCTTTTGATTTTTCTTTTATAATTTCGTACAACTGTTCTATGGATTTTTTTCGACCTCTTACTTTCGCGTAAGCATAATATTTTCCTTCTTGGTCTATAGAAATAATTGGCTTGATTCCTAAAATTTCTCCTACCGTACCTTCAAGAACACCTATTCTTCCACCCCTACGCAAATAGTCTAACGTCTTTAATACATAAAAAACTTTTGATTTGCTCATTGCTTCTTTGGCTCTTTCACAAATTTTTGAAAAATCATTTGTTTTTCTTAGTTCACGCGCTGCTTCAAGTACAGGAAATCCTAATCCCATGGTTAAAGATTTAGAATCTAATAATTCAATTTTTAATTCATTAAATTTATCAGAAAAGTTTTTGACCATATTATAAGTACCACTCAATGCCCCGGAAATAAGTATTGCTAGTACATGTGTATATCTTTGTTCTTGTAATTTTTTAAACAGATTATGCACATCTTCTGGTGAAGGAAGTGAAGTTTTAGGAATTTCATGATCTAATTTTTCATAAACTTCTTTTCCAGATATTTCTATTCTATCTCTAAATTCTTTATTTGAATAAATAATTCTAAGGGGAAGTATTTTAATTTCATATTTTTCCAATAACGCATCCGGCAAATCACAAGTCGAGTCTGTGACAATCGCAATTTTTTTCATTTAAAAACCCCCAACTTCTATTTTTATCCCTTATTGAAGCATCATATATTTTAGTTGTGAATACGCAACATATATAAATATAATAACCGTTAACAGTATAGGTGTAAATACATAAATGGATGTTTTGTTAGATATTTCTATGCTTTCATCCTCTTTTTCTAACCTTATGTCCTCTATATCTCTATTCTCTTTCCTATTTTTTGTATCTTTTATGATGATCCTTAGTAAAAAATATGCCCCTATTCCTGTAATTGTTGCAATAACGCCCACGAAAATAGTCGCTACACTTAAAGATAGCGTGTTTGGTATCTGAGACATTGTATCCATATTTGATTGAGGCAATTGATCCTTTACCAAATTCATAAGAAACCCAAGGGTTACAGCAATCCCATTGTTGGTCATATGCCCAATCATACCTGCAAACAAAGAACCTGTTCTATATACAAGGTATCCAAAAACAAGTCCTAGTACTACAGGTCCTGCAAAATTTTGAATATTAAAATGAAACAAACCAAATAAAAGAGACGATATCACAACCGCATGAATGCTACCAAGTTCTTCATAGCCCCGTAAAACCAATCCCCTAAAAAATATTTCTTCACAGATTCCTGCGGACATAGCAATAATCACCATCAAAATAAAATATTCTGTTATATTATTAGCAGTTGGAATAGGCGGAGATTGTATTTTTCCTATCGTACTAATAAACGTCATCACAATCAGATTAAAGAATAAAGCGATTGGATAAACGAGTATCGTAATGGCAATCACAATAAGGCTATGTTTTATGCTTAATGGATTTAATCTTAATACCCTTTTAAAACCATATCCTTTTAATTTGATATAGATAAGGGGTGGTAATAAAACCAAAACATATTCCGTTATGACAAGTCCCATTTTCAAATCTTTATTTTGCACATAATAACCGACTGTTAAAAGTAGCATCGCGGTAACAAAATATAGTATATTTACCCCTAAAATATCTATTTCTTTTCTTTTTTCCAAAAAATCCACTCCTTATAAAGCCTTTTTTATTGCGCTACCCCTTTTATATGCCTTAGAAAGGTTACATATACTTGAATTCCTGTAAGAAGCACCTCTTCATTAAAGGTAAATCGACTATTATGTAGCGGATATATATGCCCTTTTTCTTCATTTTTAACGCCAAGGAAGAAGAAGATTCCGGGAATTTTTCTTTGAAAATAAGAAAAGTCTTCAGCAATCATCTGTGGTTCAATAAGATCAATATTTTCCCCTCCAATCGCATCAACCAGATCCTCTACCATATTCTCATCATTGTTTACAGCAGGATACATATCTCTAAAGATAACCTCTACCCTACAATCATACATTTTTTCAATCCCATTAGCTATTTCTATCATTCTTTTTTTCATCTTTTTATATACTTCTTCACTAAAAGCTCTTAATGTTCCTTCTAAACAAACTTCTGCAGCAATAATATTTCTTCGCTCGCCTCCCCACATCTTTCCAATTGTAAGTACAGCGCCTTCCGTCGGGTTAATATTTCTACTGATAATGGTCTGATAGATAGAAAGTAGATTTGATGCAATAATAATCGCATCATTTGCCTTTTGTGGCATGGCACCATGACCGCTTTGACCATACACTTTAATATCAAATTCACCTGTTTGAGCCATTAAAGGACCCTTTTTACACCCAATTTTCCCTTCCTTTACTTCTGGAAATACATGGAGTCCCATAATTTTATCAATATGAAATTTTTCAATGACCCTCTCTTCAATCATTGGTTCTGCTCCACCAGGCCCTTCTTCAGCAGGCTGAAATAAAAAAACAATATTATCTTTCACTTTATCTTTATGCATAGATAAAAGCTTCGCAAGACCTAAAACAATGCTCATATGTGCATCATGTCCACAGGCATGCATCATTCCTTTGTGCTTTGACGCATAATCAACGTCTGTTTTTTCCTCCATACTAAGGGCATCCATATCTGCACGAAAAGCAATCGTTCGATCTCCTATAGTCCCTTTTAGATATCCTACAACACCGGTTTTAGCAATATGCTTATAAACCTCAATCCCATACGCCTCGAGTTTTTGTATGATAAAAGCACTTGTTTTTTCTTCTTCAAATCCAATTTCAGGAATCTGATGTAGCGTCCTCCTTATAAGCACAACTTCTTCTTTTACATCTAATATTTCTTTCTCAATATGAATCATTCTGTTCACCTCTTAAGTTATTAATAAAAATCATATATAAAGTTATTGTATCCTTTTTTTTCATCTTAGAAAAGAGAAAGTTTTGGGTTGACATGTATATAATCCTATGTTACGATACCTTAAAATGAATATTTAGAAATAAGCGTTGTGTTTTAGAGGTTGCGATAGACAATGAGTATTTTAAACTAGGCAAAGGGAGCTCTTATGTTTAAATGAAAGGTGTCGTCGCCGAAGCGTATATCCAACCCTTTGGATATACTGCTGGTATGATGTTAAATAAGCATCTTACTGTCATTGGTAGATTACCCAAGCTATCAATGGTGCGCTACTTCACACGGGGTGAAAGTTGTATTCTATCTAGCGTTTATAAACGGCTAAAAGAACCTTTTACTCTTTTGCCGTTTTTTATTTTAAAAAAATGGCGCATCTTTATCTCTCTGAAGTATCTCACCTTATTCTATTTTTTTCATACCTTCTAATTCCTATTATTTTCATAAATATTTCAAAAAACGATTTACATACTTTTTATAATATTATATTATAAATGTAACCAAATATTAATAAATATATTATAATAATATTAGCAAGAGTTAATCTTAGGAGGATGGTCTATTGATTACAGAAGTCCGAAGGAAAAAAATAGTAGAACTCATCGAAAGAGAAGACATCGTAAACCTACAACAATTAACTGAAGTTTTCAATGTATCCATCTATACGATAAGAAGAGATCTTTCAGCATTAGAAGAAAAAAGTCTTCTTAAAAAAATACACGGTGGCGCTGTTAAAGTGGAAAAATCAAAGTGGATTCCATCTATTGAACAAGGAAAAACAGAAGCACTTGATGCAAAAAGAAAGATCGCACAAAGGGCAGCACAATTTATTGACGATGGAGATACCATCATGCTTATGGGTAGTATGATCAGTCTATTGATGATCCAGTTAATCAAGGATAAAACCATTACAGTCGTTACAAATTCTCTAGATGTAGCAAAAGAATTAGCACAATTTTCTAATATTGAAACCATTTTAATTGGTGGTCGCATCAAAAACTATAAAGGTAATATACTGGGTTCTAGAGCGATCAATGATTTGAAAACGTATCATTTTGACAAAGCCTTTATCCCTTGTGCTGGCATTAAAGAAAAGTTTGGTATTAGTACTTCAACAATTGATAGCAGCGATTTTTTAAAAACCCTTATTGGGTGTAGTAGACAAAATATTGTCATTACTGACTACAGAAAAATTGGAAGAATCACTTTTTCAAATGTATGTACATTAGATCAAATCCATATACTCATTACTGATGATCAAGCCAACAAATCAGAACTGGCAAAAATAGAAAAAAGAGGCATTCAGGTAGAAATTTGTACTATTTAAATATAGAATCATAAATCATATTGAATTCAGGAGGGAATCACATGAAAAAAATAAACATTGCAGTAGTAGGTGCAACAGGAATGGTTGGTAGAACATTTTTAAAAGTATTAGAGGAAAGAGATTTTCCATTTGAAAACCTATATGTATTTGCATCTAAAAAATCAGCGGGTCAAACCGTAACTTGTAAAGGCAAGGAATTTACAGTAGAGGAATTAACTGAAAACTCTTTTGATAGGGATATTGATATTGCCCTATTCTCAGCAGGTGGCGATACAAGCAAACACTTTGCACCGATTGCTGCTTCAAAAGGTGTCATTGTTGTAGACAATAGTAGTGCCTTTAGAATGGATAAAAGCATTCCTTTGGTTGTTCCAGAAGTAAACCCTGATGATATTAAGTGGAACAAAGGTATTATTGCAAACCCAAACTGTTCTACCATTCAAGCTGTAGTGGCTTTAAAACCACTACACACGGCATATAAAATAAAAAGAATCGTATACTCTACTTACCAAGCTGTATCAGGCTCTGGTGTAAAAGGGGTTCGTGATTTAGAAGAAGGAATGAAGGGCAATGACCTTTTGACTGCTTATCCTCACCCGATTGCAGGAAATTGCATCCCTCATATTGATGTATTTTTAGAAAATGGTTATACAAAAGAAGAAATGAAAATGATTGAAGAGACCAAAAAGATATTCAATGATTATGACTTAAAGATTACGGCAACGACTGTAAGAGTTCCTGTAAAGGATAGTCACAGTGAATCGATCAATTTGGAATTTGAAAATTCCTTTGAATTAGACCAAGTAAGAAATGTTTTAGAAAATGCACCTGGCATCATTGTTCAAGATTATCTTTCTAACAATGTATATCCTTTAGCTAGAGATATAGCTGGAAAAGATGAAGTTTATGTTGGAAGAATCAGACGCGACTTTAGTGTTGAAAATGGACTAAATTTATGGGTAGTAGCAGATAATATTCGAAAAGGTGCTGCAACAAATGCAATTCAAATCGCAGAACTTTTAGTTCCTACGCTCGCTTAATTCACATAGAATAATTCTAGTAAGTTATTTTTTATGATCTGTTAAATTATAATGAAAGGATGGTTTTTTATGAGTTTATTTACAGGTTCCGGCGTTGCAATTGTGACTCCTTTTAAAGAAGGTAAGGTTAACTTCAAAAAACTAGAGGAAATGCTTAATTGGCACGTTGAACAAGGAACTGATGCCATTGTAGTTTGTGGTACTACTGGAGAAGCCTCTACAATGACAGAGGAAGAACAAAAGAAAACCATTAAATTCACGGTAGATATAATCAACGGAAGAATTCCAGTAATCGCAGGAACTGGAAGTAATTGTACCGTTCATGCCATAGAGATGAGTCAATATGCGCAAAAGATAGGTGCAGATGGTTTATTAATTATTACGCCCTACTATAATAAAACGACACAAAAGGGATTAATTGCACATTTTAATGCCATCGCTGACGCCGTGAATATTCCAATGATTGTATATAATGTTCCTGGTAGAACGGGTGTAAATATTCTCCCTGCCACTTTAGAAAAAATAAGTAAACACCCAAATATTCAAGGCATAAAAGAAGCAAGTGGGGACATTTCACAAGTTGCAGAAATTGCCCGTCTTGTGCCAAAAGATTTTTATATATATTCTGGTAATGATGATATGGTTGTACCCCTTATGTCTTTAGGGGGCTCTGGGGTAATCTCTGTAGTAGCAAATATTATTCCTAAAGATACACATGAAATGGTGCAAAAATTCATCGATGGCGACGTAAAAGGTTCTTGTGATCTTCAGCTTGGCATGAAATCATTAATAGATTCCTTATTCATTGAGGTAAACCCTATTCCAGTAAAAACAGCCATGAATCTTATGAACTTTGATATGGGTAATTTAAGATTACCGCTTGTAGATATGAATGAAGAAAATCTAAATGTACTAAAAACAGAAATGACAGTATACGGTTTACTCAAATAAGGAGGGGTTTTTTTGGTAACAGTAATTATAAGTGGCTGTAATGGAACAATGGGGAGGATTTTATCAAGGTTCATTGCTAATAATAGAGAAATGGAAGTTATAGCAGGAATCGATAGATATGTAGATAGATATGAAAATCCATTCCCTGTATATAAAAACGCTTGTGACTGTATGGAATCGTCAGATGTAGTCATTGACTTTTCCCATCACAGCACACTTGATGCTATATTAAAATACTGCGTAGATACAAAAACTCCTTTAGTTACAGCAACTACAGGATTAAGTGATAAAGATTCAGAAAGTCTTATGGATGCTTCCAAAATAATACCTATATTTCAAACAGGAAATATGTCTTTAGGTGTTAATGTGATTACCGATTTAGCAAAAAAAGCTGCACAGGTACTGGGAGATCCCTTTGACATTGAAATCATAGAAAAACATCATAATCAAAAGGTAGATTCCCCTAGCGGTACTGCTTATTTGATTGCGAATGGTATCAATGAAGGTTTAGAAAATAAAAAAGATTTTGTGTATGGTAGATACGGTCGGGCTGAAAAAAGAAAAACTACAGATATTGGTATACATGCTATTCGTGGCGGTACGATTGTTGGGGAACATACGGTTATCTTTGCAGGACCTGATGAAATCATAGAAATTAAGCACACAGCTATTTCTAAAGATATATTTGCTTTAGGTGCAATAGAAGCTTCAAAATTCTTATTGAAGCAAACAAATGGTTTCTATAATATGAATGACATGCTAAAATAAGAATGATATCCTATGCATTTTAAAAATATTCTGATAAACATCCTATAATCTTGCAACCACAAAGGGTATAATGGAAATGAATGATTCCCCTTTGTGGTTCAATCATATAATAATAGAAAAGAAAGGATTGATTATACTAATGACTACAGAAAGAAAAGTAACCAATGAAAATGTAGATTTCACAGATCCTTATGCTATTGCCCGATTTATTAAAGAGGCAAAAAAATCTACACCTGTAAAAGTATATGTTGATGGAAATCTTGAAAATGCACCTTCTGACACGATTAAAAAATTTGGTCATGAAAATTTTTGGGTACTTGTAGGAGAACATGAACACATTTCAGATTACTTATCAACGCACGAGGCCATAATTTCCGATTATTTTATTGAAAACGATCGTAGAAATTCAGCAATCCCTATGCTAGATATGAAAAATATCCCTGCAAGAATTGAACCAGGTGCCATCATAAGAGATCGGGTAGCAATCGGAAAAAATGCTGTCATCATGATGGGTGCCGTAATCAATATAGGTTCTGAAATCGGCGAAGGCACAATGATTGATATGAATGCTGTTCTTGGTGCGCGTGCTACCATCGGAAAAAATGCACACGTAGGTGCAGGTGCTGTAATTGCAGGCGTATTAGAACCACCTAGTGCAACCCCTGTAATCATAGAAGATGAAGTATTAATTGGTGCAAATGCTGTTGTTTTAGAAGGTGTTAGAGTAGGCAAAGGCGCAGTCGTTGCTGCTGGAGCGATTGTTACAAAAGATGTTCCTGCAGGCTGTGTGGTTGCTGGTTCACCTGCAAAAATTATAAAAGAAAAAGATGAAAAAACTGCTAAAAAGACACAATTATTGGATGATCTTAGAGGATAATTTAAAAGCCAATAGATCCGTTCTATTGGCTTTTATCTATAATCGCTTCATAGATATTACTTCTTGAAAATATTCTTTAGGATAAGTGGCACTAATCACCACTGTATTATGATTGGCTTTTCCGTTATTAATTCTCGTCACTCTACCCTTACAGATTTCTTCTCCTTTTCTCCCTACCATATCCACTACATCCCCAATATTGGGTAATGGTAAATACTCAAAAGGAAAAGAAATGCGTACTTCTTGTTCTGAATAAGTTAAATCCTTTATATAAATTGCCAACCCTGGGCAAGCAGCTACACAGATACCACAGCCCATACATTTTTTAAAATCAATTTTAGGCAAGTTCGTAATAGGCTTACCCACAAAAATAGCACCTTTAGGACAAGCCGTTTGACATGGGTTACATGGAATTTCTTCTATGCACTCTATCACTGCAATAGGTCCTCTTAAAAAATCCTCTTCTCTAGGAAATGATGGTGAATTTTTCAATTCTTCCAATGAAGGTGATCCTACTGTTTTTAAACTTTTATTATCCATTCAAATTATCCCTCCCTAGAAGCTAAAATCTTATCTTTTGCATTCTTTCTTTTATGTCCAAAAGGACCACATCTTAGTGCATTCAACCCATTCCACACAATTTTTGTTCTTTCTTCCTGTTCCTTTTCAATATAAAATCCCAATGAGGCAGCGGCATTAATTCCAGCCAGCCGACCTTCTTCCATAGCCGTACTCGCTTCTTCAATCCCTGAAACATCTCCAGCAACATAAATACCCTCTACCGTAGTTTCCATAGTTTTATTGTGCGCTGGCACATGTCCCCCCATCTCTTGTATGTAAACAAATTTAGATCCTGCAATCCAAGCCAACTCTGTTAGAGGTGTTAATCCAGCAGCAATACATATCGTATCTACCTCTAAAATCTTCTCTGTTCCTTCTATAGGTTTCCAATTGGAATCTAATTGAACAATTTCAACAGCTTCTACACAATTCTCTCCTATTGCTCTAGAAATTGTATGCGAAGTATAAAAATTTACTCCAGCACGGCGAACCTTAGCAGTATGTACACCATATCCTCCTAGTCTTGGCGCTGCTTCAACAATTCCAACCACTTCAGCTCCTGCTTGCATAAGCTGATATGATACAATAACGCCAACATTTCCTGATCCTAACATTAAAATCTTCTTTCCAGGCAATGTTCTATTTAAATTAATCATTGTTTGGGCTGCTCCTGCACCCATTACCCCAGGCAATGTCCATCCTGAAAACTTCACTGCATTTTCAATCGCTCCAGTAGCCAAGATAATCTTATCAGCTACTATGCTAAAAGATTGTTTTTTGTCCCGAATACCCCATATTTTTTTATTTTTATCAATTCCACAAACCTCTGTATTTAACCATACTTCAATATCTAATCTTTTAGCTTCTTCTAATAACTGATCACCAATATTTATACCACGGGTACCTGCCTTATGTTCCTTTGAACCAAAAAACTTATGGATTTGCTTAAAAAGTTGTCCACCAGGTTTTCCGTTTTCATCAATCACTAACACTTTGGCCCCAGCTTTTGCCCCTTCAATGGCAGCTGACAATCCTGCAGGACCTCCTCCTATTATGACAATAGATGCTTTATTCATCTTGCCCACCTCTTTTCCATTCCCCTGTCCCATGTTGCGTTTCAATGATCATGCCATCTTTTACAGGCGTAACGCAAGTACGAACATTTGGAATGCCATCTACAATCATAACACAATCTGTACATCTTCCAATACCACAGTAAATGCCACGAGGTTTGTGATGATGCTTTGTATATCTAAAAGTCTTTATATCATTGTTAAACAAAGCTGCAGCAATCATTTCTCCTTCATAGGCAAGGTAGGATTTTCCATCCACAGTGATTGTTACTTTTTTTTGTTCCGAAATATCTCCCAATATCGGATGTTTTAATATTCTCGTCATACTTTTCAGCCTTCCTTCCATACCCTCTTTATACTAAACCAAGTTTTCTCATGTCTTTTTGAATTTCAGCTTTCACAGCTGGTTTAGCTGTTGTTAATGGTAATCTTAAACCGCCTACATTTAATCCCATCATGTTTAATGCTGCCTTAACAGGTATAGGATTTGTCACTATAAAGAGATTTTGATTGATATCAAGTAATTCTAAGTGTATTTCTGCTGCCTTTTTAACATTTCCTTCTAAAAAGCTATCTATCATTTCTTTCATTTTACTGCTAACAATATGTGCTGCTACACTCACCACACCATATCCTCCCACTGCCATACTTGGTAGGGTTAGTACATCATCTCCTGTATAAACCATAAAATCCTTTGGTGTTTTTTTGACCATTTCTGAAAACTGAACAATATTTCCGCTGGCTTCTTTTAAAGCCACTATATTATCTATCTGTGCTAGTTTTTCCACCGTACTAGGCAGCATATTGATTCCCGTTCTTCCAGGCACATTATACAGCATAATATCCCCATCCAGTGCTTCTGCAACCGTTTTAAAATGTTCATACATAGATTCCTGATCTGGCTTATTATAATAAGGTACCACAACCAATAACCCGTCTACCCCGCAGGAAATAGCATCCTTTCCATTCTCAATTGTATCTGATGTAGCGTTTGTTCCAATACCCGCAATAATAGGAACATTCACCTTTTCTTTCAATATCTTATAAAGATCCATTTTCTCTTTCCTTGTAAGAGTAGGTGCTTCCCCCGTAGTTCCACATATTACCAACGCTGTATTTCCCTCATTAATCAGTTTATTAGCAAGTTCTACTGCTTTGTCATAATCTACATGCAGTGTATCGTCAAAAGGTGTCACCATAGCCGTAATAAATCTTCCCCAATTTTTCATATATGTTCTCCCCCATCCCTTATATTATAATTTAAATATCATTCTCCCAATGCACCCATTTTGATGGGTCTAACCGGCTGCCTATATGTAGATGGCTTTATATCCTTTAATTCAATCCCAGTTTCTCGCGCTAATATGCGCTCTATCATCCTTCGACATGTTCTCCCTTGACATAAACCCATTCCCGCTCTAGTCCATTTTTTAATTTCATTTACAGTAGTTGCACCATTACGAATCGCCTCAACGATTTCGCTTTCAGTAATTTCTTCACACCTGCAAATAATTTCATCACTCATTTCAAACCCCTCCATTTTTGTCTTTACATCCATTGTCATAATATTTATTCCAATACTTAGTAACATCCTTTGTTAGATTTTCAAAATGATGAATCATACATTGCTCCGCCTCTTCTTCATCATGTTTTTTTATAGCTTCGAAAATCTCTTTATGGGCAGTTCTATAAGGAGATTTAACACGGTCTCTTATATATTCGAATAGCTCTGTTTGTTGACCGAAAGTAGATATTATTGTATAGATTGATTCTAAAACAGTATTCCTAGACGCTCTAGCAATTGCTTTATGAAAATTAATATCCTCCTCTGCAATACTTTGGTTTTTTATGCGATTTTCTTCTTGCCTTTTTAATATTTCTTTAATATTTTCAATTTCTTCATCCGTAATATTTCGAGCTGCTAGCCTTACAGTTTCTCGCTCAATTGCATTTCTAGCCTGTATTACCATAATATAATCTTCCAGCACTTTTGTATTAACCATTTTATCTAACTCATCTTTATGAAAATTAATATGATCTATCATTCTAGCTTTATCTATTGCTTCAAGTCCCTTGTCGGTAATTACTCGTCCTTTAGAGCTTTCCTTTTCCACAAATGCCAATTTTTCTAAACGGTTTAGAATTCTACCGATGGTAGCAGAACTAATAGTAATTCCATTAATTTCTAATCTCTCTCCTAAAAGCCATGCTCCAATGGGTTCTTGGGAATCTGCTATACATTCTAAAGTTATTAGTTCTTTCTCGTCTAGAATTCTTTTCATATAATACCCTCCAATTACTTAATTTCTTTAGTGATGGGTATGATTTCATTAAGAAACCATACCCTACTTTATAGTATTATCTATTTAAACCATTTTCCCTTCATTTTCTACATTTTTATTCCGTGTCATAGTGGATACCACGACAATTAAGATGGCTGATACAACAAGGGCTGTAAGTACTCGGTTTGGACCTAATGCAGTGATCTGAGTCAGAACTGATCCAGCAACAATCCCTACCCTAGCACCCCAAGGGGTAACTTTGCTGTTCTTTTTACCCATTTCAAATTCTTCCCCTGATCTCTCTTTCCATAAAAGTCCAACCAATAATAAAGGTACCAATCCACCCCCTGCCATTGCATAGGCTTTAGAGAATAGACCTAATATAGAGCTTGCATAAATTGCTGCTACGGCTGAAAATATTCCAATGAGCACTGTCAGACTCTTAGCATACTTAACAAGTTGCGCATCTGTAGCTTCTTTGTTAAAAGGTTTAATTAAGTCATTTACAATCAAAATAGATGCTGAGTTTAAGTTTGAATCAGCCGATGACATACCTGCTGCTAAAATCAATACGAAAATCATGGCTGATATTCCGATTGGCACATAATTCATCATAAACCATGGCATAGCATCATCAGGCTTTAATCCTTGATTCAATGTTAATATAACCATTCCCACTAAAGCTGTCAGCATTACCATAAAAATGGCAATGATACCACTATACAGCATACCATTTCTTGCCGTTTTGCTATTCTTAGCTGAAAAACATCTTTGCCAATAGATCTGCGCTGCTAAGATTCCCACACAACCTGTCACAAATTTTGTTGCAAGGGCAATAATATCATTATCTCCCATTGACCACATTTCAGCCTTTCCAACTTCAGCTAGCCTGGATCCCAATTCTGCCATACTCCAGCTTACAGGAGAAAATGCATAAATATAAAATGCTGTACCGAAGATTACCACCATGATCCCTTGTAAAAGGTCGGTCCATACAACTGAATATATTCCTCCAAGGGCAGTATACACAATAAATACGGCTGAGAACATTAAAATAATTGGAATAGGGTTTGCACCAGTAACAATATTGAATATATTTCCAAATGCTTTTCCTTGTCCACCCACCCAAGCAATCATAATCATTGAAGCCAATATTCCTCCAAGGGCCCGTGTAACCTTATCCCTTGCAATTAAGTCATCAATCATCTCTGGGAAAGTATTATAAGTGAATCTGCCTGCCAACCCAGCAAACACTAGAGCGAAAATAACTTTTGATCCTTGCTCCCCTAAAATAAATGCCATCCAAGGTAATCCTATTGAATACCCTTTACCAGCATGACCTACAAAGTTTCCCACCCCCATGATTGTCGCAAATTGAGTAAAAAATATAAGATACATAGGAAAACTTTTACCACCAATTGCATAATTCGAGAAACTTGATTGAGCCTGATCCTTTACTTTCAATGAAATAAATAAGAAAGCACCACACATTAGAATTGTAAGTATCCATAATAATGAACCTAAACTCATTTAAACCCCCCCTTATTATTTTTATTTGAAATTCTAAGCACTTGCATTTTTCGCCCCCTCTTTTTGCTCGAATCTCCTTAGACTTAACGCATTCATATCATAATAGATGTTTCTATTACTGATCATATCTGCAATTAATTTACCTGTAATAGGCGCTAAAGCAATTCCATCGCCTTCATGTCCTGCAGCAATATAAAAACCTTTCCTGTTTTTGACTTCACTGATAATAGCCTTTCCATCAGCTGATGCAGGTCTGAGCCCTCCAAATGAACGAATTATGTGCGCATGTTTTAAAATGGGGAAAAATTTTATTGCTTGATTAATCATAATCTTTAATGCTTCATAATTCGTTGTTTTGTCGAACCCTACATACTCTCTTGTACTGCCAATCAGATAGTTCCCATCTGAACACTGTGAAAATGCAAATCCAATACCTAATTTATTATGTAAGTCATCTTTATTTTTAGCTAATTCCGGTCTCAGCTTTGCAACGATATATTCAGCACTCCATACATTTGTTTCTCCGATTCGAGGTATTTGTTCTGTCACAGCAATTTGCCCTTTTTTAGGTTTAATCGGAATATCAATTCCAATCATTTTTCCAATGTCCGAAGCCCAAGCGCCAGCAGCATTAACAATTTTCTCAGATTCAATCCATCTGCCATCATCAAATAATATTTTCCAATAATCTTTTTTTTGTTTAATATCTTTTATCACAACATGCTTCTTAATTTCTAACCCCAATGAAACACCACTAGAAACAAAGCCACGCATCACATTCAGCGGATTTACTTGAGCATCCTTAGAGCTGTATGTAGATGCAATAACGCCTTTTTTTATATATGGTTGCTTTTTCAATACATCCTTTTTATCAATAATTTCTACTTCTAATCCACAATTTCTTTGTTTTTGAACAAACTCTTCCATTACTTCAAGATGTCTCTGATCTTCTATCAGTATCATGCCCCCACGGTTTTCAAAATGTATATCTACATCTAGTTCCTTTGATAAACGCTTATACATCTCTAGGCTTTCAAAAGCAAGTTCTAGTAAAATTCCTGGTTTTTTAGACTGAAATAAGATCATATCATCACACGAACCCGATGCACCACTGCCGATCTCATTTTTTTCTATTAAAACAACTTTTTTTCCTTCTTTTGCTAAATAATAAGCTGTAGATAATCCAATGATTCCGCCTCCAATAACTGCAACATCATATATCTTTTTCATAGTATGTGCGCCCCCTTTTGCATCTTCATATATAGTTCCTTATCATTTGATGAGTAGCTTTTTTTTATATTACTCCTTTTTCCCAAAGTCTGTCAACTACTTTTCTGAATATTATTAGAAAATTTATCATTTTTAGATTATTAAGTTATTTGCAATATATTACAACCTATTTATTCATTACGAGAATGTTAGCTGTTGTGTTCCTCTATAGAAACAATCCATTTCCCAACTCTAATTTGACAGTTGTTTTGTTAGTGATGCACAATATATTGTAGTGGATAATAATCAAACACATCATTTAGTATGCATATACTAACAATCCTTTTAAGCATTAACATAAATCCAATTATGTTTTTTCATCACTATTTATTTAAATGTATTATACTCATATAAACAATAGACTTTCTATATTATTTTTTTGAATTTTCTTATTTTGGTTGACATTTTCAAATTAGAGGTATTATAATAAAACCATACTACTCATCACTAGATGAGTAACCACGTTATTAACTATACTATTAATTATAAGGGGGATCATTTATGAAAAAATACAATGTTGCAGTAGTTGGTGCTTTAGGTGCTGTTGGTCAAGAAATGATAAAAACACTTGAACAAAGAAATTTTCCAGTTCATCGTCTGAAGCCATTGGATATTGCATCAAACAAAGGAAAAGAAGTGTTTTTTAATGGTGAGAAAGTCTATGTAGAAACTGCAGAAAAAGGAGCTTTTGAAGATGTAGATATTGCACTTTTTTCAGCTGGTGGTGATGCAAGCACCTTACTTGCTCCTATTGCAGTAGAAGAAAATACCATTGTCATTGATAACAGTAGCGCTTGGAGGATGGACCCTACTGTTCCATTGGTAGTTCCTGAAGTAAATCCTGAAGATTTAGATAGTCATAAAGGCCTAATTTCTAATCCAAACTGCTCGACCATTCAAATGATGGTAGCCCTAAAGCCTATACACGATGCCTATACGATCAAAAGAATTGTTGTTTCTACATATCAAGCAGTATCTGGATCAGGTCAAAAAGCCATTAATGAACTTAATCAACAAGCAAAGGATTATGCTTCTGCTAAAAAAATGGTTCACACTGTCTATCCATATCAGATTGCATTTAATGCCCTTCCGCATATAGACATATTTATGGATAATGGATATACAAAAGAAGAAATGAAAATGGTCAATGAAACGAAGAAAATACTTTGTGAAGACATAAAAATTTCTGCTACCACTGTACGTGTACCCGTTTTTCGTTGCCATTCTGAATCTATCAATATTGAAGTAGAAAAGAAAATAGACATAGACAATGTTATAAAATTATTGACTTCCGCTGCTGGAATAACAGTGCAGGATTGTCCTAAGACGAATACCTACCCGTTAGCTATTGATGTAGCTGGAAAAGATGACGTTTTCATTGGAAGAATTAGGAAGGATTTTTCAATCGAAAATGGCTTAAACATGTGGGTTGTATCAGATAATCTTAGAAAAGGTGCGGCGCTAAACGCTGTACAAATTGCTGAAACCCTAGTTCAACGAAATTTATTATAGGAGGATAACAAAGTGGGTATTATCGTTCAGAAATTTGGAGGCACTTCTGTAGCAACTCCAGAAGCACGTCATGCACTCTTAAATCATGTGAAAAAATGTAAAGATGAAGGTAATGATGTCATTGTTGTTGTTTCCGCTATAGGAAGAAATGGCGCTCCTTATGCTACGGATACATTAATCAATCTTTTAGAGCAAATTAATCCTACTATTATTCCCCAAAAGAAAGATTTACTTATGAGTTGTGGAGAAATTATATCTTGTACATTGATTTCCCACTTCCTTGATACAAACAATATTCCATCGGAAGCCCTAACAGGATTTCAAGCAGGGATTATTACCAATGATAACTTTAATAATAGTGAAATTATTCATATAGACACCACTACCATTAAAAACAACTTGGCAAAAGGAAAGGTTGTTGTAATTGCTGGCTTTCAAGGAATCACTGCTAGTGGACAAATCACTACACTTGGTCGTGGGGGTAGTGATACTGCCGCTGTTGCCATAGGTGGATATATAAAAGCCGAAAGGGTAGATATTTTTACGGATGTTCCCGGAATTGCAAAGGTAGACCCAAGAGTTGTTTCTATAGCCCCTTATATATCATCTATTTCATACGATGATATATATAAACTTGCCTATCATGGCGCCAAGGTTATACATCCTAGGGCAGTTATGACAGCAAAACAGTTTAATATTCCCGTGCGTGTACGTTCAACTTTTTCCAATGATTTAGGAACACTTATTTCTGATAAAGATGTACCTTACAATGATAACATTGTAGGTCTAGCTCTAGAAAAAGATTTTTCATATATTAAAGTTGAAAAAGAAGTTTTATCACAAAGTGATTTTTTGAAAAATCCAGATATATTATTAAAGAAATCAGAAAATTTTTTAGAAGCCTATTATCATAAAGATCATATTGATTATCCACTAGATATAGAAGAAAATAGCTACTTTGAAAAAAAAGATCATATTGGACAAATATCTATAATCTTTCATGAAAACCCTGAGGATGAAACAAAAAAAAATTTGCAGGATTTTCTCATTCATGCAAACTTAGCTACCCAAGATATATTTTGGTCTGATGATCGTCTAGCTATTCTTCTTCCATTAGATCACATTACCCAGACCGTTCAAAGTTTATATGCCCATTATCATTAATCATAGTTCTTCTGTAACATAAAATTTTACACACCCGTTGAATAATTATCTTTTTATTAGGATAAACAGCTATACTATAATAAAAAACTTGATTAAACAAGGAGGCGTTTTTTTGATTAAAGTAATTGTAAATGGATGTAATGGAAAAATGGGGAATATTTTAGTAAAATCAGTCAACAACGATGAAGAGGTTATTGTGGTTGCAGGAATTGATCGGAATATAAATAAACAAAATCATCCATTCCCTGTCTATTCTCATCCCTCTAAATGCTTAGAAAAGGGTGATGTATTAATAGATTTTTCCCATCATAGCCTTATTTCAGATGTTTTAAACTACTGTGTGCACACAAAGACCCCTTTAGTTTTAGCAACTTCTGGTATAGCTTCTGACCAAAAGGAACAGCTACTAACAGCCTCTCATGCTATTCCTATTCTCCAATCACCTAATATGTCCCTAGGGGTGAATGTTATAATAGATTTAGTAAAAAAAGCTACAGAAACATTAGGACATTCCTTTGATATAGAGATTGTAGAAAAATATCACAATAAAAAAGTTGATTCTCCCAGTGGCACAACACTCATGCTTGCTAATGGCATAAAAGATACCTTTAAAGAACAAACACATTTTATTTTTGGTAGACATGGCAATAATGATGACAGAAAAGATACAGATATTGGTATTCATTCCGTTCGTGGCGGTACATTCATGGGAGAACACACCATATTATTTGCAGGTGCAGATGAAGTAGTAGAAATAACCCATAAAGCCCTCTCAAAGGATATTTTCGCCTTAGGCGCTATAAAAGCTGCCAAATTCCTTGTTGATAAAAAAAATGGATTCTATACTATGAATGATCTTTTAAAATAACAACTTTTAATATCCATTAGGGCTGATTTATATTAATACCTTAATCAGTGTGCTAGGAAGGTTTACAGCATTGTAAGAAAAATTATCAAGCATTATAAAGAAAGCTGAGGTATTTTACCTCAGCTTTTTTTACTTACTATATATATCGTATAAATGAAACTACATGCGGACGCACAATCTATTGATTACAGTTTTTGGTATTTGATTTGCCCAATTGATAAACCATTGTACCGCTTGTCTAATTTCCTGTACATTTGAAAAGAAAGCATTATTAATAACCTCATCTTTCATCCATCCCCATAATCCTTCTATGATGTTCATTTGAGGACTATATGGTGGAAGAAACACAAGTGTAAGTCGTTCATTATTTTCATTTAAAAATGCTTCCAATAATTTTGCATGATGAACTCTTGAATTATCGAGAATCATAACTATTTTCCCATCAAGATGTATCTTAAGCACGTTTTTAAGAAAGCCTTGGAATACCTCAGCATCATATTTTTCATGTTCTTCACAGTAAATCTCACCAGTTTCATAGTTGAGAGTCCCTAAGAGTTTAACACCTTCATGCTTTCCGTAGGTAGGGATGATTCTTTGGT
>NZ_SLWV01000020.1 GCF_004345705.1 Marinisporobacter balticus | reverse complement strand
AAGTATTTTATGCAAAAAAAAATGGGGGAATCGATAAAAAATTAAATTAATAAAAGAGAGTAATCACAGGGGCAGATGAGTTTCTGTGAGAACTCTCATATTAAAAGGGGGAATGACCATGCAAATACAGTTTTTAGGGGCAGCAAAAGTAGTGACGGGTTCAAATTATTTAATTAGCACAAACAAATATAAAATATTATTAGATTGTGGTTTATTTCAAGGTAGCAAGCAACTAGAAAAATTAAACTTTAAAGATTTTGAATTTGATCCTACTCAAATGGATTTTCTTCTACTCAGTCATGCCCATATTGATCATAGTGGTAGAATTCCAAAATTAGTCAAAGATGGTTTTAATGGAAAAATCGTTACTACTAAAGCAACGAAAGATTTATGTGATATCATGTTAGTGGATAGTGGACATATTCAAGAATCTGATGCCACATGGGAAAATAATAAACGTAAAAGAGCTGGGCTTCCATTACTTGAGCCTCTCTATACTGCTGCAGATGCTAAAGTCAGTCTAAATTATTTTGATCCTTGTCTATATGATCAAACGATTAGACTAAACGAAGACATTACGGTTCGTTTCAAAGATGCGGGGCATATATTAGGTTCCTCTATTATTGAACTCTGGGTTACTGAAAATAATAAAACTGCCAAAATCGTTTTCACAGGCGATTTAGGTATGAAAAATAAGCCCCTTCTAAAAGATCCTGAATTTATTGAAGAAGCTGATTATATTATTGTGGAATCAACTTATGGAAATAGACTTCATGAAAAAATAGAAGAAAGAACAAAAGAATTAATCGATATTATTAATAAAACAGCTTTACGTGGTGGCACAGTAATCATTCCATCTTTCGCGATCAACAGAACTCAAGAACTAATCTATGAATTAAATAAATACTATGCCCATACCAAAGAACTAGAAAACTTTATGAAAGTGCCTATATATATAGACAGCCCCATGGCAATATCCGCAACAGAAGTCTATCGACGTAATTCTTCTGGCTTTGATGATACAACAAAAAAATTGATTTTAAGCGGTGATGACCCCTTTCATTTTGAAAATCTTTACTATGTAAATAGTCAAAAGGAATCTATGCGATTAAATAACCAACCCTATCCAAAGGTAATTATTTCTGCTAGTGGCATGTGTAACGCAGGACGTGTTCGTCATCATCTGAAACATAATCTATGGGATAAAAATAATAGCGTCATTTTTGTAGGCTATCAAGCTGAAGGCACTCTTGGTCGTCAATTAAATGAAGGCGTTAAAAAAGTAAGACTTCTGGGTGAAGAAATTGCTGTTAAAGCTGAAATATATAGTATCGAAGGCTTCTCAGGTCATGCAGATCAGAAAGATTTAATTATTTGGTTAAAGGCTTTTAAAAATCTTCCTAAAAAAATATTTGTAGTCCATGGTGAAGAAGAATCTGCTGAAACGTTTGCAAAATTGCTTGAAGAAAAGTTGGGTGTTGATACAATTGTACCAAACATGGGATATATATTTGAAGTAAAAGACAATATGCTAAAAAGTTATTCTGGTGAAATATTAGAACCTTTAAAGAAAAAAGAAAATATCCTCAAAGAATTGCAAGATGTTTATAATACCTTTGATCATCTAGCCCGTAAAACCGATATGCTGATTGATGACAAACTGCTTAAAAAAGAATATGATCAGTTGAAAAATAAGCTTTTGGAATTAAATCAGCAGCTCCTCGATATCAATATGTTGCTCAGTAGATAAGGAAGGACCTTCTTCGTTTCTTCCTTTTTCTTTACTTCCATCTATACTATAAAATTTATCGCACAAGAAATATCAAAACAAGTGTCAATGCGAACGCTGATCCAGAAAAAAGTAGCGATTCTAAGCAAGGTATCTAAAAATACCTAAAAAATGCACCACACTACCCGCTAAAACGAAAACATGCCAAATCGCATGATTATATGGAATTTTTTTGAAAGCATAAAAAATTGCGCCTACGGTATATATGATGCCACCTGCCAAAAGCCACATAAAAAAACCAATAGGAACCATCTCAAGCATAGGCTTTACAGCAATCACCACCACCCATCCCATCAGGATATATAAAGCTAAAGAAACTACCTTATACTTTTCAAACTTATTAAAAGTAAAAATCTTAAATAAAATCCCAATCAAAGCAATGCTCCAAACAGATATTAAAATCCCAATTCGCCAATATCCATCCATAGCAAGCAACGCAACGGGAGTATATGTACCCGCTATACATAAAAATATAGATGAATGATCAAATACTCTAAGAATTCTTTTGACTCTTTCTTTTTGAAAACTGTGGTAGAGCGTTGACGCAACATATAAGCAAATGGAACAAACCCCATATATACTAAACCCTGTGATTGAAATAGGTTTTTTTTCCCATATGGCATAAACCAAGAGTATTGTCAAAGTTACAACACTAAACAGGATGCCAATGCCATGGGATATACTATTGGCGATTTCTTCTTTGAAAGAATATCTTCTACCCATCGATTCATTTGTTTTAAAGGTATTACTTTTAAATTTCACCTTATCCCCTCCCTAAACCAAAATATCACATATAGTTCTTTAGTCCTTATATACATTATATCAAATATTAAGAAATTTATAGCTATTTTTATGCGCCACAGATAAATATTTCCAATCACTTTCTATTTGTTTATAAATAATCCCCCATAATTCTGCTTTAATAAATATTACAAGCATCGTGTAAAGTCATTATCACGATTTATATAGTTTATCTTTTAAATATGCCTTATGCAATTAATCATTCCCTAAAAATGGGATTAAAATTTCTGCCATCCGCTCGTACCCTTTATTCGTCGGATGCAAGTAATATGGCATTGTTTCTTTATCCCCTATAAATGTAGGTCTTGTCAGATCATTTATTCCTGTTAAATTAAATAAATCACATACAGGTAACCCATATAATAATCCTATTTCTTTCATTACATCAACATAATCCTTACTGATCGTCATTTCCATATTATACGGACCTGGTACATTTGTTGTATTCTTTTCATTATACCAACCTTGAACGGGTGTAATGAGAAATATTTTTGCGTCAGGATTTTCAATGATTATTTTTTCAACTGATGCTTGAATTGCTCCTGCATAGGTATTTACATCAAATGTAGAGCCTATTGGTAATACTACGCCAGGTAAAATGCCATTTTTGTGGTCATTCGCTCCGCTTGTTATTGTTACGGCATCAACCTTATCAAAGTCAAAACCACTTATACGATTCATCCATATCTCCGTCATGTTATATCCACTTACCCCCTGATTGTCGATAATACAACCTAATCTTTCTCTCATATAGCTTTGATATCCTTTAGCTAATTGACCTTTTTCTATATGCGTATTAATATAACGGTTTCCATCATACCATGTAATAGAATCCCCAAATGTTACGAATTTCTTGCCAGCCCATTTAGAATTATTTAAACTAGGATATTCTTGTCTTGTTCTAACACTTTCATCCATGTAAGATACATCTGATATCGTTGAATCTAAAGTACTATTGTGTAAATCTACTGATACTATCGATGCATATTCAGCCATCACAATATTCTTTCCTTGTAAAATAACAAAGCAACATACTAGCATTAAAATAACAAATCTATTTTTCAAGCATCTCACCTCCTATTAAATTATACCCACAGTATTTTCAAATTCCAATAATATTTCTATCATATAATGTCCTACTATGTATTCTTTTTTCCATCTTTATCTTTTTCATAATTTTTCTAAATTTTCTTTTATTCCAACATATACCTCTATCTTCTCTAAATATTTTTTATTTACATTTTCTTCGTTTCTTAATAAATACTGCATTTCATCTATAATCCCTTTAAGATTTTCTATCTTTCTATACTTTACAATATTTACAGATGAAATTTTCCCCTTTAAAAAAATCAAACTCTATCTATTATTGCTGCTATTTTCAAAAACAATTCTGCCGTAGCTTTTGCATCCCAAGATGCTCTATGATAATTTTTAAGTTCTATACCATAATAAGCACAAGCCGCATCTAATTTATTATTAATCCCCTTATATAATCCTTCTTTTTTTAATTTAGTTAAAGCCTTTAGCGTACATATACTCCGATCTATTAGCGGCAAATCTAATTTTTTAAAATAATGATTCATAAAAGGTACATCAAATTTTGCATTATGACAAACAACAATATTATCCCCTATATATTTTCTAATTCTAGGTAGTACCTCTTCTAGATTCGGTTGATCCTTTGTCATTTCTCTTGTAATTCCATGTGCTTTAAAAGCAAATGGATCCATTTCTCCATGAAACCGAATCAAGGACCCTCTTCTTTCTAAAATTTTGCCATCAACAATTTTTACTGCTCCTACTTCTATGATTTCAGCACCATTTTTATAGCTTAATCCTGTTGTTTCAATATCTACGACTATATATTCTTCATTCATATCATACATAATAGATGCTCCTTCCTTATTCTTATATAGCATATTTCTTTCGTTTCTACAAACGTTTTACAATTTATCGTACATGTTAAATAAAAGTTTGTAAATACCTCATAAGATGATTCATAACTTTTTCAAAATTCTACCTTTGTTTCTTACCTATATTAGTGTACTATATAATTAGACTATTCCATATTTAGGATAAATAATCATGTATCCTATAAGGGATCCTTAGAAATAAGGGCACCCATCTTACTTGTTATTTTTTCTTATTGCTAAACAAATAAAGAAAGGTAGGTATAAAAAATGGCAGTAAAACTTAGTAAAGGACAAAAAGTAGATTTGACGAAAAAAAATCCAGATTTAAAAAACCTCATTATTGGTCTTGGTTGGGATATCAATCAAGGTTCAAGCCAATTTAACTTCGATTTAGATGCTTCAGCTTTCCTACTCAATCGTTCTGCTACTGTAAGTAGCGAAGCGGATTTTATCTTTTATAACAACCGCAGTGGCGGGCAAGGTTCTGTCACACACAGTGGTGATAACAAAACAGGTTCTGGATCTGGAGACGATGAACAAATTACCGTTGACCTTTCTCTCATTCCTTTAAGTATTGAAAGAATCGCTTTTACGATTACAATAAACGATGCCCAAAAGAAAGGTCAAAATTTTGGACAAATATCGAATGCATACATACGCGTTCTAGATCAAAATACTTCCGAACTCCTTCTTGAGTATGATTTAGGGAGAGATTTTTCAGTAGAAACGGCTATTGTTGTAGCAGAATTGTATCGCCACCAAGGCGAATGGAAATTCAATGCAATAGGAAGTGGATTCCAAGGCGGATTAGCGGCGTTATGTAAAAACTTTGGCTTAGAGGTAGAAGAAGAATCAGCTATATCTATCCCACCATCGAATGCTATCTATCAACAAAACAATAGTACAAGCATTTCAAACACAGTTTCTCCAACCTATCAACAGTCCTCTTTCCAGCAACCATCTTATGTTCAACCACAGTATGGACAACCAATACATAATCATCAACAATCAGGCCTTACCTGTCCACGATGCCATTCTTCAAGAGTCACAGCAGGTAAAAAAGGCTTCGGAATTGGAAAAGCCGTTGTAGGTAGTCTTCTATTAGGTCCAGTGGGTCTTCTAGGCGGATTCATTGGTAGTAAAAATCTAGAGTTTTTATGTCTTGATTGTAAAGACAGATGGAATGGATCTAGCAACACAAATACATCCCAGTGGCTACAAACACAGGCTAACAACGCAAAAGCTGTAGTTAACCGCTACAAGGGCGCCGATTTAATGGAAGCATTAGTTGCTGGCAGTGCTTTAGTTGCCATTGCCGATGGTGTAATTGATTCTTCTGAAAGAGAACGTCTAATCAACTATTTTAGCACAAGTGATGAAATGAAAGGTATAGATATCAATACAGTTCTTTCTCGTTTTCAATATTATACAAATCGTCTACAATCAGATTTTATGTTAGGTAAAGCAGAAGGCTTAAGAGCTATCGGGAAAATGAGATCAAAACCCGATGCAGCACGCCTCATCGTTCGACTATGCTGCGCTATTGGGTTTGCAGATGGAGAATTTAGTCCCGTAGAAAAAAGAATTGTTCATGAAATTTGTCAAGAACTCTTACTTAATCCAGCAGAATTTGTATCTTGAAAAATGATATAAATATATAAAGATTATATAAAAGGAGCGTACCAAGTATTGATTGCGTACGCTCTTTATATATCCATTCTTATTTTTTTCTTTTCCCCCATGTATTATTGGGGGGACATAGTGTGAAAAATACAGTCTTTTTTGTTCTCTCTTCTATTATTTTATAAAAAATAACCTTTCATCATCAGATACAAAGCTAAATTTAATCTTTTCACTATACGATTTTATACACTCTTGATAAGATTGCCCATTTCCGATGAATCCTTCTTATCCCTTTAGGGCAATATGAATATTCAACCATTGCTTTTGAAAATAAATTTTTCGCTTTTTCCTTATTTCCTAATTTTTTATATAGTCTCCCTAACTTATAAAGATTTTCCGTGTTGGCAAATTTTTCAATTTTTTCTTCTAGATCATTGATGATATGTCTATCCGGTGCATACTTTTCCATTTCATGATCTATTAACGCAATATAGGGCAACCCATATCCTATGCGGGGATTGACTTCTAATGCCTTCATAATATAGTCTTTTCCTTCATCACTTCTTTTCAATTTCATAAGAGTCATGCCCATATAATAATAAAAGTTAGCCGTTTCATTATCTTTTAATTTAGGATGCTCCAAATATTTTAGTGCCTCTTCATATTTTTTCTTCTCAAAATACAATATGCCAATCGAAAAAGTTGCAGACGCATTTTGAGGGTTTACCTGTAGTTCCTTCAGGCTATTTTTCATTTGCCGATTTCTCCTAAAAATCCTTGTAAAATCAGGTAAAAACCCTAGATAAAATCTATCTATCAATGAATATATAATTATTACCCCTAAAAATGCCATTAATGGATTTCCTGTAATAGATGATAGTAAAAAATATATAATAAATCCTTTCATGATATTACCTCCTTATTCCATATATGAGAAAACAAAGTCTATTATACAATAATTTCTGTAAAATAACTAGTACAATCTATTGATCATTTTAGAAACTTTTTTCGCTTTCTTTACCTTCACCACTAAAAAAGGAACTGCGCACATGCTCAGTTCCTTTTTTCAAATGATTCATTAAAATACAATCTTAAATTCATTTATATACAAATCTAATTATCCTAAGAATTGTTCTAAATCTTCATCCACATTATTTATTCCATTGATCCCAAAAGTCTCAACTAGTATTTTTGCTACATTCGGTGATAAAAATACGGGTAATGTTGGTCCAAGCTTAATATTTTTTACGCCAAGATAAAGTAATGCAAGTAATACAATAACTGCCTTTTGCTCGTACCATGCGATATTGTATGCGATTGGTAATTCATTGATATCATTTAGTTCAAACACTTCTTTTAGTTTAAGCGCAATGACTGCTAATGAATAAGAATCATTACATTGTCCTGCATCAAGGACTCTCGGAATCCCAGCAATATCTCCTAAATTTAATTTATTATAACGGTATTTCGCACATCCTGCTGTTAAAATTACGGTATCCTTTGGTAGTTTTGCTGCAAATTCAGTATAATAATCTCTTGATTTCATTCTGCCATCGCAACCCGCCATTACAAAGAATTTTTTGATTGCACCAGATTTTACAGCCTCTACCACCTTATCCGCTAATGCAAACACTTGTGCATGGGCAAATCCTCCGACAATTTTACCGGTTTCAATCTCTGTAGGTGCACTTAATCTTTTCGCATGTTCAATGACTTCTGAGAAATCTTTTACACCCTTCTCATCTGCAACAATCACTTTACATCCTGGGTAACCGGTTGCCCCTGTAGTATAAATTCTTTCAATATGTTCTGCTTTTGGTGGTACGATACAGTTTGTTGTGAAAAGAATAGGCCCATTGAATGTTTCAAATTCTTCTTTTTGCTTCCACCATGCATTTCCATAGTTTCCAACAAAATTGTCATATTTTTTAAATGCTGGATAATAGTGTGCGGGTAACATCTCTCCATGTGTATAAACATCTACGCCGCTACCTTGTGTTTGTTTTAATAATTGCTCTAAATCTTTTAAATCGTGACCGGATATTAAAACTGCTGGATTATTTCTAACCCCAATATTTACTTCAGTTATTTCTGGATTTCCATAAGCACCTGTATTCGCACCATCGAGTAGTGCCATTACATCTACACCATATTTTCCTGTTTCTAATGTAAGTGCCACCAATTCATCTGCGCTTAGCGTATCATCTAATGTTGCTACTAAAGCTTTTGCAATAAATCTATAGATTTCATCATTTTCTTTTCCTAGATTATATGCATGTTCTGCATAAGCTGCCATACCTTTTACCCCATAGATGATTAATTCTCTAAGAGAACGAACATCTTCATTTTCTGTAGCTAAAACACCCACGCCAACAGAATCTGCTTTTGCTTTGATCGCTGCATCTGATTCGGCGCTCCAAGTAGCTGTATCATGTAAATCATTCAGTACAACACCTTTGTCGCTTAATTCTTTTTTCATTTCTTCTCTTAAAGCTAAGCCTTCTTTGATCTTTTCGATAAACATAGCATCATCAAAATTAGCATTTGTAATCGTCATAAATAAACCATTCATTGTATAATGATCTGCTTTTTTAAATTTAATGTCCGCCTTTGCACCTTCTTGCGCTACTACTGATATACCTTTTAACGTGTATATCATCAAATCTTGTAAATTTGCAACCTCTTCAGGTTTACCACAAACCCCTTTAATTGTACAGCCTGTTCCTTTTGCTGCTTCTTGACATTGATAACAGAACATACGCATATAAAATCCCCCTTTTTTATTTCATTTATATTTTCTATACGCTTATCATATAATAACTTGTTTATAATTTCGGTATCCTAACTTTGTCTACGACTTCTTTTCCTGTTTGAAAACTTCCTAAACAGCCTTCATGCATTTTCATTCTCCTTTTTTTAAATTATTTCTTCAAGATTTCACCTTTTCTTAAATCGGCTCTAAACGTGCTTATCATCTTGTCCATTTTTTCTAATTCCACTAATACTTCTTTCTCACGATCATTCGTTTGTATCACTTTATGAATGCCTCCATTCTTAATGACAATCCGCTTATCTGCCATTAAAGCTAAAGTAGGATCATGTGTCGCCATGAGTACGATTTTTTCTTCATTAATAAGAAGATTTAAAGCTCTTTTTCTATCGATTCCTGCATTCTCTATTTCATCTATTAAAACAATAGGCGATGTGCTTAATATTGCTGTATCTGCTATCATTAAAGCACGGGATTGTCCACCACTAAGGCTGGTGATCGGTGTATCTAAATCAAATTTTTCACCCGCTAGATGATTTGCTGCATCAATGATTTTTTTGATAACTTCTTGTTCATTTTGAATCATCCTACTTTTCGCATGTAATTCTATAAACTCCATTACCGTTAAATCCATTACAAAATTCATATTTTGAGACAATTGTGCAACCAATTTATTAGAAGATGAGAATCTCCATTTTTTATCTGGTATTTCATCATTAATCAAAATCCTTCTTTCTGTAGGTGTATCTTTATTCGCAGTCCACTCTATATCCGCTAGTAATCTACTTTTACCAGAACCTGTTGGCCCAACGATTGAAACAATTTCTCCTTTATGGATTGTAAATGTTTCAAAATGTTCTTTTTCTCTATATTTATCCTTACCCGCAATAATTGTCAAAGAATTGACTTGATCCGCTTCTTTTATTCCTAGAAATGCTAACATTTGATTCATATAAACAATAAAATCTACTTTCATTCTTTCAATATCGATTGCCCATTCTTCTATTTCTTCCTCTGTAAAATGATTTAAATATTGTTCAAAGGTATATTCATCATATCCTTCTAGATTTAAATGGTTATTTTCGAAAAATGAAACTGCAAAAGGATATTTTTTCTCTAATTCTTTTATTTTCATTTCCTCTATCTCTTTTATATTAATCATTTTCATCACCTAATTTCAGTTTTCTTACATTGCCCATTTGATAGTCTTCTCCAATTCTTTTTTCTCCTAGGCAATATGAACAAAGTGCTGAAGGCATGGAAAACCTTAATTCTTTTCCTTTCACTGTTTCTATATCTTCTTTTTCATCATACAACAATGTGCTGAGTTCAAATGCGCCTTGACCTGTTAAGCCATTAACATGCATCGTGATTGCTTTAGGGTTTACTGAATGTACTTTTGAAGCAAATACTTCTCTTTCTGCTTGCGATACAATATCTCCTTTTGTGATCACCACAATATCTGCTGACTTTAACATAGGTCCAATCTTTTTAGGTGTATTGATACCACTTAGATTATCTATCACACATATTGCTTTAATATCTTTAATATATGGTGAGCAACGATTACAAAGTCCTGCACTTTCTGTAATCAATACATCTAAATTTTCTTTTCTTCCCCACTGTACGACTTCTTCAATATTGCTTACAAAATAATGATCTGGACATAAAGACCCTGACAATCCTTTTTTAACAGGAACACCTGCCTTTTTATATAAAATATCATCATTTGTATACAAACAATCAAATTTTACTACCCCTACCTTTAATTTTCTTTCATGTAATACACGAATTGTTTTTAATATGATCGATGTTTTCCCTGATGAAGGGGGGCCTGATATCGTTATTACATTCATATTTACACCTCCCTAACTGCTTCATTAAATAATTTTTCACATTTTTTGATCAAATTCCCTATATCATTGTTTTTAATATAATCCCATCCAAGCCACATGTACTTATGCTCACTTGAAATCATATTATCCACATTGGGATTTACACTTGGGAATTTTCCATTGTGTGATAATATTTCTCCGATCTCCTTCGAAGCGAAAAAATCTACAATCGGTTTTAATTTTTCTTTTTTCTCTTTTTTGCTTAACATAAATATTGGACTGATAATGGCACCGTCTTTTGGCCATATAGCACGCATAGGACCGCCTCTTTTTGTCATCTTTGTGAAAAAATAAGGCATGATCGTAACGATAGGTCTTTCTGTCTTTTTAATATGCGATTTCACCATTTCTGATGGGTGCATACTTCTTAACAAACTTTTTCCTAATTTTTTTACGCCTTCTTCACCATATTTCTGATGAATATTTAATAATATCGCATTGAATAAATCAAAATCCCCGATCGGTAAGCTCACCTTATTTTCAAATACTTCACTGAGTAGATCTTCCCAGCTTGTTGGCATTTTTCTTCCATCCAGTTCTTCTGTATTGACTAAGAATACGGCTGGAACAACCCCAATCATTGAATACTGCTTGTCTGGATCTTTAAGTTTTATAGATTCATTTTCAAAATCTTTATTGTAATGATGCATACTTGTAATATCTTCAAATACATTTTCAGATTTGTATTTACCGATTAAATTTTTATCGAAAAACAAGTCAAACCCAGCGGATATAAATAGGTCTGCGAGTATATCTTCTGATTCTTTTTTTTCTAAAGATGCTTTTAACCAATCGACCCCCATAGATGCAGCCTTTAATTCATAACCGATTGTCCTATCTAATACATCTTTATTTTCTTCTAACCACTTCTGAAAAGCTTCCATTAATGGCACTCTTACTGGACAAGGCAATACCCCTTCAATTCTTATATCTGTATCTTTTATGCTTTCATTCTCATCTTGCTTATTTTCAATGATATCTACTAATTGTTCTACAAACGTATCTACATTTATTTTCTTCATATTTAAAGCAGTTTCCAATGTAATAGATTTTCCAATGGTTGCTCTTTGTTTTTCATCTTTTATATTGTCAATACCTACCGATACTAATAAGTCAATGGCTTCTTTATATTTTTGAGTAATATCAAATAGTGTATCTTTCCTATCAAAATATTTATTCTCCATACAGATCCCCTCCTTCGGGCATTTTCTTTTATCGCTTTCTTTGTTTTTATTATAGCATTTACTTTCTCTTATTTCCGTATCCTATGTTACGTAAAATCATTCAATAAATTCTTTTTTCTAAAGCAAAATATCTTGGCTACAATTGTGCGTCTTCTAATTGATAATTTTCACATTATAAAAACGGTTAACCCTATAAGTTTATAGGGTTAACCATTTTTACTTTATCTGTTTATAAGACGTCGCAGTTGGTTTAGGAGGCGTAAAATTCCCATCTTAATTTCCGATGTTCAGCTTTGCTAAACAAGTTTATAATTATATATTTGCTTTTAAGGCTTCCATATCTATTATTTCAAATGAAGATCTATAAAAATCTATAAACCCTTCCTCCTTCATTTTTATCAGTTCTCTTGACAATGATGGCCTCGATATATTTAAGAATTCAGCCAATTCATTTCTTTTTAAAGGGATCATAAATTTATTTTTTTTAACGCTATGATATTGTTCTAATAAATAAGTGCTTACTTTTGTTCTTATACTTTTGATTGCTAAATATTCAATCTTTCTATTTAGTTGGAGCGCTTTTTGCGAAACAATCTTTAACATATTTTGTATTAATAATTTGTGTCCTATACACATTTTAGGACAATTTCCCATAATTTTTTCTGTCGGTAAAAATAATATGGTACAATCTTTTGAAGCAATCACTGTAGCAGGCCATTTATCATTATCAGAAAAAGCAACAATCTCACCAAAAATATCACCTTCGTTTAATTTTGCCATCATCACGCGATCCCCTGCTACATTTTCTTTTGTGACAATCACTTCACCTTCTACGATAATCCCGATCCCCGTAAACTTATCTTCTGCTATGGTTATATACGCTTTCTTTTTATAAGCTACTTTATTTGGATTTAAACAAAGTAACATCTTATTTAACGCATCTCTTTCAATATTTTCGAACAATCTAACCTTTATCAACGTGCTTAACCATTTGGTATACATAAAATTTCTCCCCAATATTATATTTATTGCATCTATCCTACCACAAATTTACTTGATATTGTCAAGCATTATTGACCATTGAACGAACCGAAAAAAAGATAGCAATGATTATTCGCTATCCTTTATAATATCATCATAAACCATATTTTTAGAACTTTATAGTTATTTTTTAAGAAAATTCATTTTTTTATCTTTATACGATTGATTTCTTAAATCCTTTTCCATGTACTTCTGAAGTATCTAGTATAGAAATAAATGCTTGAGGATCTTTGTCTTCAATTAACTTCTTAATTTTAGGTAATTGTCTCAAAGTTACAATGCAATAAATAACTTTCCTTTCATTTCCTGTATAAGCTCCCTGCGCATGCAGAAAAGTTACACCTCTGCCTACTTCTCGTATGATATGATCTGCAATTTCTCTTTCCTTTTGTGTTACAACAAACAATAGTTTTTTTCTTTCGATTCCATTCATTACTCTGTTCATGACTTCTGAACTAATGTACATAGAAATCAATGTGTAAAGTGCAATACTGATCCCATTAATCCTTGTTCCAATGAATACAACTACTATGTTCATGGCAAACAAATAGTTTGCTATACTTCCTCCTGTTTTTTTCTTAAGTATCACAGCGATAATATCTGTTCCTCCCATAGAAGCTCTATTTTGAAAAACAATGGCGCCACCAATCCCCCCTAATATACCTCCATATACACTAGATACAACCATATCATTCATCGTATAATAATAAGATATATTTTGAGTTAAAATCATAAACCCCGCTAAAGACACCATGCCAATTAAACTAAAAATACAAAACTCTTTATCCACTTGTTTCATACCCATTAAAAATACAGGTATGTTTACAGCTAATATATAATAACCCGATGAAATATGCGTTACATACTGTAGTATTAAGGCAATTCCCCATCATTCATTATAAAGTACAAAAATACTTTATACCTTTATTCTAAATCAAAATTGTACCCTCATTATAAACTATATAAAAAAACTTCACTACCATTTTCTCCAAATTATTGATTTTTATTTTAACGCAATGTGACATCCTATCTTTTAGAAATGAAATGTATCCAACCTCTTTATCAACGCTTCTACATTAGTCTAATAAAATAATTAATCTTTTCTTTTTTCATCCCAGTATAATTATTGAATACTTATTTTAAATTATAATTTTATGAAAAACTTTGTGAATATAGGTAGATTTTGGGGTGATTTTGTTTATATTGTTTATACAAAGGTATCTTTAGTTCATATATCTTTAGCTATTTAAGGATTTAAACACCCTAAAGAATAAACTGCTATTCATAAAGAAACAAAATAGCATCATGATATAAATATAAGCGCTATTCAATCAAAATATGATACTCTAAAAAATGGCTCACACTATCACAATATTGATGAAGAAAAGTGGCTACTGCTTTTGCCTAAAATAAAATAGTAGATTTACAATCTACTATTTTTCCCTTTATTTTTATAAATTTAATTTTTTTTTCATTAACATGCGAACTACAAATTTCTACAGACATTAAATTAAATATTATCATCCTATGTTTATGATCTGTATTTTGTAATTTATGAAATTCTTTTACTTTAATGATTTCTTTGATTGCATTTAAGATGACTGTGGACAAAAACGGTTTAACCCTGATAGACTGGCAGCTCCTGCAATGGTTGTCCCAAAATAAATGACAGGTTTTTCTATCTTTAGGAAATCGACAATGGATCCATTACAGATTGTACTTCCTGTCACTAAAAATATATCCGCCCATGCTTGAACAGCTTCCATATTACATATTCCACTTTCAATTACAATTCCGTACTTATCTTTGCCGATATTATCTTCATCTAGGTCAAAGACTCTTAATGTAAATTTATGTGCCAAAACTTCAACCATCGCTGGTTGCAGACCAAACATAGCAATTTTAGGATTTCCATATTCTTTCTCTATCATTTCCACCAATTCCACACTACATTTTCGAGGTCCATCATCTTTACAATGAATAGTACACTCAGTCATTTTAAGTTCCCTTAAAACCGCATTCATTCCAGATATAAAAACCGCGCGATCAAAATTTGTCTGTAGTGGTATGGTTGCTAATTCCTCCAATTTACCCCTATAGCCATTTGGCATATCCGTAAACGCTTGGCCGTAGGAACATCCAAAACAAGCTTGCATCAATTTCTCTTTCCCTTTCTGAATAGGAAAATCATTTCTGCCCGGATCCCCAATAGCCTCTTGGGCTGTGAGCACAGAACAGGTAATCGCTATTTCTTTTTCATTAAGTTCATTTTCATTTACAAGTTGTTTAAATTTTCTTTGTATTTTTATCAAATAATCTTCTTTTTTCATATCTCTTCCTCCTATTTTTAAAGTTTCTATTTCCATAGTTTCTTTACACTTTATGATTTGTAGAAATTGTCACTAATCCTCTATAATGTGAATATGCTTCATATTCACCGATAAATTAACCCTTGATCCTACTTTTAAATCGAGTCTTTGCCATTCATTACAAGACAATGCCACATGCCAGTATCTACTCCCCTTACAAATCATCTCAACATGCGTGCTATGTATCATTACCTTTTGTACGCAAGCGTTCCATGTATTTAAATTATGTAAAGGTGTATCCTCCCTCAAAGACACTTCTATTTGCCCAGCATGAATCATCAAATAAACTTCCTTTTGATTAGCATCTGTGCGCAATTTCTCATACAGTGGTCCTAAAACCCATTCATTTTCTCTATCGCTAAACCAAAGTATTCCATTAATGTTTTCAATTTTACCCTTGATGATATTCTCACTTCTAAGAAACTCTGCTACAAAGAGTGATCGGGGCTGATGAAATACATTCAAAGGTTCTCCTTGCTGCACTATTTTCCCCTGATTCATTACAATTAGCTGCGTGCCTAACTGTAAAGCTTCATTAAAGTCATGTGTCACATGAATAATACCCAATCCTTCTGAATGATGTAATTCATGTAGCAACGCTTGCATAGCATGACGTGTTTGTGGATCTAAAGCAGACAATGGCTCATCTAAAAGAAGAACAGGAGGACTACACAAGATCGCTCTCGCTAAGGAAACACGCTGCTTTTCTCCTCCGCTTAATAACCGTGGAACACGCTGCAACAGATGTGAAATGCCCATTGCTTCTGTAATCCTGTTCAATCTTTTTCGTATTTCTACCTCTTTATGCCTTTTTTGAGCGCTAGCTCCGAATAAGATATTTTCTTCTACATTTAAAAAAGGATAGAGTAAGCTGTCCTGATAAGCAAATCCAAAGCAGCGTGCCTCTGGAGACCATGTAGTAATATTGGTATTATTTAGAAATATTTGCCCCATAATTGGTTTTCGCAGTCCTGCTAGTGTTTCCAGCAACATTGTTTTCCCACAACCAGTAGGTCCTAAGATCATTGTATATTCTTTTTTGTGCAATGAAAAAGAAATATCTTGAAGTTGAAATCCTCCAGCTTCGACGCGAAGTCCTTCTACTTGAAAAAAAGTTTTTTTCATACGCTGACCTCATTTCGAAGAAGAATCTTTAATATAATGAGCAAGACAAAAGCAATAAAGAGCATGACAATAGCCGTGGAAATGGCAAATTTTATATCCCCAATAGACATATTGAGAAAAACTGCTACAGAAAGAGTTTCTGTCTTCATCCTAGTAATTCCAGCCAGCATAGCCGTTGCTCCAAATTCCCCTAAAGCCCGTGTCCAAGCCATCATTATTCCTGCAATAATTCCGTTTTTAGCCAATGGCAAGGTAACTTTTAAAAAAACATTTGGGGGAGAAAAACCTAAAGTACGTGCTATATTCTCCATTCGTTGATCAATCGAAGCAAATGCCTGCTTAAAGGTTTTAATGGCATAAGGCGTAGCAATAAAGCATTGGGCAATAATAACTCCTAAAGGAGTAAAAACAATCTTTATTCCAGCCTGAGCCAGATGATCTCCCAAAACAGGACCAAAGAAGATTAGTAAAGCAATCCCACTAATCAGCGGTGGCAACACAATGGGCATGTCTAGCATCGTATCCAAAAATACACGCCCTGGAAGTTTATATCTCGATAAAATATAGGCACAAGGCAAAGCAATGATCGTTGCAAAAATTGTGGCGACTAAAGAAGTCCATAGCGTAAACTTTAATGCAAAATGAAATTCTACTTGTTTAAGAATGTTAAAAAGAGTACTAAGATCACTATAAGAGATTAAGCCCATCATTAATAACAGGAGAAATAAGATTGTAAAGGCAAATACTATCCATAACAAACAAAAAAATATAGCGTTTTGTAGTTGCTTAGGATTATTTTGTCTTGAATCCATATTTCTCGAAAGTTGCTGGGCCGTTCTCCTGTATATATTTCATGAAGTCTAATGCCATATCTTTATTTGTTGAATATATTAAAGAAGTAACAGGAATTTCTTCTACCTGATTCACTTTAGGATCCATTTCAATAACTTCTAATTTATCTCTGTCTTTAAATGTATTACTGTATTCAACTATACCCGCATTTCCTTGACCCATAGTTATTGCAGCTAATACCTTTGCAGGTGTTTCTAAATTAGCAATAATATTTTCTTCTATTTCGTCTTTTTTACCCGTCTTTTCAAAAATTTTATAAGCTGTTTTACCTATAGCCGTCGCATCTTTATCAGGAATTACAAGTTCTACGCCTTCACGCGAGAGATCTTCAACTGAATTTATTTTTGCAGAATTCCCCTTAGGTGTAATGATCACTGGTGTATGATAAGCAATAGGCCCCATTACCTGGTCTATAAATCCATTTTCTTTAGCTTTTTCCACAAATGTCATTCCACCAGGCATAAATATGTCTCCTTTTTTCATTGTCTCTACTTGATTCATCAAAGCACCAGAATTGTTAAAGGTCAATTCTACTTTTATTCCTGTTTCCTTCTCATAAGATTCAGCCAAGTCACTTACTGGATTTTTTAAATTTGCTCCAATAAAAGCAAACAAAACCTTTGTGGATTCTTCTTTCTGCTTCGCTTTACTACTACAACCCCCAAGAAATAATAAACCTACAAAACTAAATACTATAAGGTAAAAAATTCTTGATTTTTTATTATTATACATCTCCTAAAACCCTCCTTATTATTTTGATCATAAATTTCGATTCTTTTGAATACTATCTTTGTCGTATTTTATCCTATAAATAACGCCTCTAAATTGAGTTTGAACTATCATACAAAGTCTTTCAAGCTTTAAATGCATAGGTTATACTTTTTAATTTTATTATAAAGCGTATTCCTTCTAATTCCCAAATCATCAGCAGTTCTTGTAATATTCCCTTTGTTTTTTTGAAGAATTTTTTTTATGTGTTCTCGCTCTACATGCGCCAAATTTAAAATTTCAACGTCCTGTGCATCATCAGTAGCACCCGTTTCTTTATTAAAATATTCCGATGGAATTGTTTCTGTATTAATAATCAATTCAATAACATTTTCTAGTTCTCTAATATTCCCAGGCCAATTATAGTTCATCATTAGCTTCAAATATTCATCTGGAATTTCAATCTCTTTTTTATTAAGATTGTCACAAATTGTCTTCATAAAATAATGAATTAAAAGCTTAATATCCCCTTTCCTTTCACGTAAAGGAGGGATATATAAAGGCAATACATTAAGTCTGTAAAAAAGATCTTTTCTGAATCTTCCTAATTCCACTTCTTTTTTCAAATCTTTGTTTGTTGCAGCAATGACTCGAACATTAACCGGGATGGATTTTTGACTTCCGATTCTTGTTATAATGCCTTCTTGCAATACCCTTTGAAGCTTAATCTGCATATCTAGAGGCAATTCACCAATTTCATCTAAAAGTATTGTCCCTCCGTCAGCTTGTTCAAACTTCCCTTGATTGCCCCCTTTTTTAGCACCAACATACGCCCCCTCTTCATAACCAAAAAGCTCAAGTTCCATAAGCTGTTTAGGTATGGCCCCACAATTAATCGCCAAAAAAGGTCCATCCATTCTGATGCTATAATTATGTATAGCTTGCGCAAATACTTCCTTTCCCGTACCGCTTTCGCCTAAAATTAAAATAGTTGATTTACTATCCGCTATTTTTTTTGCATATTGTACAATTTTCAAAAAATTTTCATTCTTACCAATAATTTTATCAAAAGTATAAAATGCTTGTTTCTCTACTTTTTTGATTTTTTCAAAAACATATATAATCTCGACGCTATCATCTATCGGATTATAAATTGGATTTGCCGTCAGATGACAGTTAGAAGCATTATAAAGAGATTTAATGCTGATATCTTGTTCAAAGTGATCTCTATTTAATACGAGTTCTTTAATGTGATCCCACTCATTGATAATCTCATTCATCATTTTTACCTCTAGTTGATTATCTCTATTCCCTAAAAGTTCAGCGACTTTATTGTTATAAATTTTAATTTTCCCATCCACATCTGAAGTAATAATTGCTACAGGCATTGAATTAAATATTGTCTTAATGTGTTTATTATTTGTATTTTGTAATTTATGAAATTCTTTTACTTTCATCATTTCTTCGATTGCATTCGCAGCGGCAATAACCATCCCTAATGTATGTGGATGTACTTGTTCAGTATACCCTGTAAGATCTAGAACACCTATTAAATTCCCCTGATAATCTTTTATAGGTGCCCCTGAGCAGGTCCATCTGTGATAGGATTTGATATAATGATCTGCTCCTGATAATTGTACGGGTTTCCCTGTTTTTATTACAACTGCCATTGCATTTGTTCCAATACTTTCCTCATCCATATATGCACCCGGAATCATTTTTAGTTTAAAAGCTTCACTTAGGATCTTCTCATCCCCAATTGCATTCAATATACAACCCTCACCATCAGTAAGTAACGCAAAAAAATTATGACCTTTAACAATATTTATCAATTGTTCCATATATGGCGCTGCTGTCAAAATCATTTTTCTTTTTTTCGCAAACTTATTTTGTAATTCAGCATCACCAATAATTTTATTACTGTAAACCATATCTCTATTGATATTTAAGCGTTTACATCTCCCATGAGAGCTTTCGATGACAGGTCTAAATTCCTCTTTAATCATAATCATTACTCCTTTAAATTAACCGTTTGTATTCCCATTTTTTATTTGCATCATTGCATATAAGTTCATTCACACAACCATATGGTTGCTGAATACTAAAAATATCTTCAATAGAAAGCCCTAATATATAACTTAATATAACTCTGTTCACCCCCGCGTGCGCAACGATCATTATATTCCTAGCGTAACGATCAACAATACTATCAAATGCTAATAATACTCTACTTGCTAATTGGTTGAAGCTTTCACCTTCAGGCGGTATGAAAGATCCTAAATTTCCCCCTCGGTCTTCATATGCTTGTGGAAAGTTTTTTTTAATATACGAAATTGGTTTATTTTCCCATATTCCCATATTGATTTCTGTAAATTCCTTAATAGGAATAAAGATTTGTTTTTTTTCTTCACATATGATTTTTGTTGTTTGCAAACATCTTGTTAATGGACTCGTAAAAATCTTTTCAATAGGAATCTGCTTAAAATAGCTTTTTAGGAATTTCGCCTGCGCAATCCCCTCATGATCTAAAGATAAATCTGTTATTCCTAAATACCTTTTTTCATTTCCAATATCAATCTTTCCATGTCTAATTAAATAAATTTTTTTATTCATACATAAAACCTTTTCCATTTATCCTCTCGATTTTCTTAATAATAGCTTTTGCTGCAAGCCACCGTTCATTTATTTTTTCTATTGCCTTAGGATTATCTCTGTTGTCTTGTAATGCCTGCCCAAATCGTTCATCCATTTCACAAATATTTTCCTCTTTCACAAGCTTATCCGCTAAATAAAGTATTTCTTTTTCTGTTATAGGCCCCTCCTCGCAAATTTTTATGTCCATATGAGAAGCGATTATATCCCCAACAAAATCATAACCGATTGACTTTATCATATTTGCACCCAATAGCGCATGATTTTTTTCTTTTCTAGCAATATCATGTAATCGTGCTGCTGCAAAAAGGGCATGCTCATTTAAATAAATTCCACAAGAATTAACTTCATTATAGATAATACAGGCAACACTTTCAACTACTTCACAATGTTTGATTATAGGATCAGGCACATGATATTGCACCATGATTTCTAAACATTCTTCTTTAGTAGGCGCATTTTGTTGATCATATGCTGAAAGTTTTTCATAATCTTCTTTTTTATCCATATCCATTAAAATAGCTTTATCAAAAACAGGAACACATAATGAATCCTCTTGAAACACTTCTAAAACTCTTTTTAGACCCCCATCACTATTGCTATTTAGAATCCTATCCTTATATTTGCAATCAATCAATGGTGGATGTCCTTTTTTTTCGCTAAATATTGGATAAAAAACCCCTTTATCACAGCGAGCATAGCTATTTTTTAATCGTTCAAGTGTTTGAATCTTTATTAAAGGAATATCCACCGGTTGCATAAAAAATGCATCTATATCCTTGTCCAATTCCATAATTCCTTTTTTAATAGAACTAAACATGCCTTGTGGATAGGATTCATTCAACACAAAGGTAACTTCAAATCCTTTCAATTTTTCAATGATCTCCTTGCCTCTATGCCCAACAACAACATAAATATCCTCAATGCCAAAGCGCCTATAGGTATCCACTAATCTTTCAATAGCCGTGCCATTTTCAAACTTTAGCAACGGCTTAAAACTATTCATTCTAGATGAATAGCCAGCTGCAATAATAATCGCTGCAATTCTATTTTTTTTCATTCGTAGGTAATCTTCTCACCTTAATCAGTTCTGCAACAATACTAATTGCAATTTCTTCAGGCGTTTGTGCATAGATTTTAATACCAATAGGACAATGAACCCGCTCTATATCCTTTCTTGCAAAACCTTCTTGTAATAATTCATGATACGTATGGTCTCTTTTCGTGTGACTTCCAATCATACCTATATATTTGGCATCCGTTTTTAACATTTGAGCAAGAACTTCCTTATCATATGAATGCCCCCGCGTTACAATCACAATATAGCTGTTGTGATTAATTTCAATAATATTTGTCAAGTTATCAAAGGAGGGAATCACTCTTACTTCTTGTGCTGTTTGAAATCTTTTCGTATTTGCAAATTCCTCTCTATCATCAACAACAATTGTATAAAAGCCTAGATTTTTCGTAAGATCTGCAATTTTTTGAGCAACATGTCCTGCTCCAATAATACACACTCTTTCAAAATTATAAAATGGCTCTATCAAATATCTTTCCTTACCATGAACTAATTTGATTTTAATATCGTTAAAATCTTCTCTAATAGATTTTGTTATCCTCTGAATTTCATTATCCTCTACCCCATAGAACGCGGTTTCGGTACAAATCCATTTATCCCTACCAGAAATATAACCATTTTTCTCAGAAATCTTTGTTATCATAACAAAGTCGATTCCATTTTTTCTAAGTTCGTTTGCTTTTTCATAAATTTTAACCATATTTTTATCAAAAGGATCGATATATTCTAAAAGCACTTCTACATCTCCGCCACATGCCATACCGATTGCCCCAGCATCCTTATTTGACAATATAAAGTCCTCAATTACAAACTCTCTGCTATTAAATACGCTCGCGGATAATTTCATTGCCATTGCCTCAAGCAAACCTCCACCTATAGTTCCCATGATGGAAAAATCTTTTTTTATCAACATTTTGGTTCCTTCATCCCTTGGTGCAGAACCCGATTTATTTAATATTGTAGCCATTACAATTTCTTGTTTATCCTTTAATAAATCCATCACTTGTTCACAAATATCTTTCATCTATTGTTCTCCTTTCCTAAAATCATATATCTTTCTTTTAATCATGCTATTTGTAATTTTAGGTGTTCTATCATCTGGCTGCCAATTTATATCTAAATCTAACTTAAAGTTCAATCTATCATATATGCGATTTGTAATCTCTTCTTTCATCCTTTCGAATTCACTGCTATCATTTAGGATTAATAGTAATGACAGCATATCATCATTATAAAGAGTGGCATTATAATCTAGCACTTCTCTAAATGCTAAAATGATTTCATCTAATTCTCTTAAATGTATTTCCTTTGAGTTTTTCAGCACTACTTTATTTGTCATTCTTCCAATCACTTTATCCATTTTCTTTAAAAATGTGCCACAAGCACAAGCGATTGTTGAAAATCTTGCAATATCTCCTGTTCTATATCGAATAAGGGGCATAGCCTGCCGATTAAACGTTGTGAAAACCACTTCCCCATATTGACCATCATTAACAATCGCGCCTGTTTTCGGATTGACGATTTCAAAGTATAAATCCTCTTCTCTTAAATGATATCCGTTTAATGCTTCGCATTCAACCCCACCGCCATATCCCATTTCAGTCATCCCATAGTGATTAAAAACGTCGCAATTAAACTGGTCTTTAAGTTCACGAACCAAAACATCGGGAACATAATCCGTACTCAGCAAAACTTTTTTAATATGTTTTCTAAAGACATCGCTTTTCATTCTGCTTAAATAAAGTACTTGCATCGGTATTCCTACGATACAGGTAATGTTATTTTCTTCAATACACCGTTTTACTTCCTCTAGGTTTGTTAACACCCCATGAACAATACATTCTATATCAGACAAACGCAATGCTTTTTTTAGTAGATCTCCAATACTACCATAAGCATTACCCGGAAGAAGTACAAGAACATGGTCGCGTTGATCTATTAAACATCTCATACCATGCTGAAAAAAATCAATTGTACCCTTTAAGTCCTTTTCGCTAAAATAAATTCTTTTTTCATCTCCACTCGTACCAGAAGTATTCATGGTAACAATACGCTTAATTTCTTTTTGTGCTACACATAAAAAATCACGTGGATTTTTGATGATATCTTGCGGAAAAGTAAATGGAACGGCTGCAAAATATCTCATTGATTTTATGGAATCAATATCGATATGTCTCAATTCTCTTCTGTAATATCTACTCTTTTCCTTGGCATAGTTTAGTGTTTTAATTAATTGGCTAAATTGATATTCTTCCAAAGCCTCTCTACTTTTTGTCCCTATAGAAGTACGATGAAGTATCCAATTCTCTAGTGGCGTTAACTTCATGCAATCACCTCTTTTCTCAATTTCTATAGAGTGACCTTCCCTCTGCATTTGTTAAATTATACATGCAAAACGGAATGAGCCTACCATCATGCGTTACAACATGAATACAACAATCCTTTATTCTCTCTAAATTCACATTCCAAGCATCTTGAAATGCCATTGCAGAAATGCTAAATGAACTTTTTTGTATGGTTTTTAATATTTTATCCCAATCAGAACAATCCTCTTGCTGTTTATCTTTATTATTATGGTTATAGTAGGACCAATTTCTTGCAACAAAAGCTTTCGCCTTATTCGCACCTTCCTCAGCCTTTTCTGTAGCGCAACAACAACTTGATCGTTTTGTAACCTGCATCAATCCATTTTCCTCTATGATATAGTTGCCATGAAATGAGCAAAGTGCATTTTCACATCCTGGTGGTTTCATACTCTCAACCAAAATCATATTATCTGTTTGTTTGCTTATTTCTGTCATCACTTCTGGTAAAGTAATACGGTCTTTATCTTGTGGCATTTTAGGCATTCTACCAAAATAACTAACGGGTTGAAAATGAACACCTCTTACAGTGGGCACATGCTTTATTCCAAATTTAATGATTTCTCCAATATTGTCAATATTCACCCCTGGAACGAGCGTTGGTACCAATACAACGCCAATACCATATTTTTTGCAGTTTTCAATGGCTTTAAATTTTTTCTCAAAAAGTGCTTTCCCCCTAAGCTTTCGATATATTTTGTCATGGGTTCCATCAAATTGCAAGAAAACAGAGCTCAATCCAGCTTTTTTCAATGATATAACATAGTTTTCATCGTCTGCCATACGAATACCGTTGGTATTGACTTGGATAAAGGTAAAACCCAAATCTACGCCCATCTTAATAATTTCTGGTAAATCATTTCTTACTGTTGGTTCTCCACCAGAAAGTTGAATATTACATGTACCGGAAACACGTAAAACACTTTGGTACTGGAATCTAATATCGTTTAATGAAGGCTCTTGGCCCTTTTTAGCAAATGAATCCGCAAAACAGAATGGACACTGTAAATTACAGTTTTGTGTGACTTCAATTAAAGCTGTACATGTATGCTGCCTGTGTTCATTACAAAGTCCACAATCATAAGGGCAACCCTTATCCACTTTGGTTACGGTTTTTTCTAAATACGCTCTTTCTTTATGTCGTACCCATTTTCCCATTGGAATTCCACCTCTCCATAAAACCGTCTTAAAGGTTCCATGTTCAGGACATGTCTTCATCATATATGAGGTTTCACCCTCTGTAAAAATGGATGCATCAATCTTCTTGAGACAAATCGGACACAGACTTTCAATTTTTGATTGTTTGTTTAACAACATCATATCTATTCCCTGCTCCCATATTCATAATCGTATTCTGATAAAACTTCATACACCTTCATGTAACTTTTTACAAGTATATCGCCACACTTTACTTGATAACTTTGATCACCATTTTCAAATTCAGTCACACCAATAAGATCTATACATTCTGTGCTTCCAAATTCAGATTCAAACCATTCGCAAAATGTATCCATCATACGTGAAAAGTTTTCTTGCGTATATTCTTCTTCATGCCCTTTTCCTGCATATAAACCTAAAATTCCAATTCCGCCCGTTAAAACACCACACGTTTTTTGCGTACTGCCAATTCCTTTGCAGAGTCCATGTGCAACTCTTATCAAATCATGATTCTTTGTTTCTTCTTCATCAAGTGCTAATTTCAACATAATCTGCGTACAGCAAAAACCCGATGCTGACAGTTTGAATATTTTAAAAGCTAAATCATCCATTATGCTTCTCCTTTCCTTCCAATCAAAATAAAATATCCAGGTTTACATAACTTCAACTTTTTCTGAAACTCAAGCCCATTCATACAATCTGCATTATTCGTTGCTTTATTCCAAAAAACATCCATAGATCCATATGAAAAAATAATTTTAACCATCAACGCTTTTAGTAAATCACTACAGTCCTCCAAATGTACTATTTCAAATCCTATGTTTTTTAATTTTTCTTGTAATAAGTCTAAATCATGGAGTCCTCTCATACAGCTATTCAAAGAACCACTTTCTAATGCTTGAATTTCGCTTGGATTTTTAGCATAAACGTCCGTAATTATAAAACAACCGTTTTTCTTTAAAACCCTATGTACCTCATTTATCGATGCATTTAAATCATTCATAAGTGATAAGGTACATTCGGCAAATACACAATGAAAACTTTCATCCGGAAATGGCAAAAAATCCCCTGTTCCTGTTACAAAATCCGCAAAAACACATTTCTCCTTTGCTATTTTTAGTAATTTTTCAGAAGGATCGATACCCACAGCTTTTATATTATGTTTTTTATATAGGTATCTGACCGTGGCTCCCATGCCACACCCTAAATCAAGAACCTCATTCTGATCTGTAATATTGCAAAATGCAATTGCTTTTTCAGTTAAATCAAATCCACCAGGTCTTAATGTCTCCCCCATAACGTCGCTCATGCATCTGCTTTCATATGCATTACAACCATCCACACTATTTATCCTCCAATCCTTTTTCTACTTCTAGCATTTTCCCTAAAGCTAGATCCTCACTTATAAACACAAGGTTACATTCAGGGCATTTTAAAAGCGCAACTTCAAAGTTGCCATCTAAATAGCGTACCTTTGTCTTTTCAGATACTAACTCCTTATGACATTTATCACATATCCATAGATTCTTTTTTTCATTCTCATGTTTCATCATTATTCCTCCACGACTTCCATTCTATGGCTATACACACTATTTACATAGATCTCGTTTTCTTTTTCTTCATATCTGACCCAATAAGTTACATTTTCAAACTTTAATCTTGCAAGGTAATTGTATGTATCAGGATTAAAGAAACGCTCATTATTTCTTCTTGCATTGTCGATTACTTTTTCAATGTCGCTTACTAGGATATATCTTTCTTCCATTATATTCATAACATCATCAGGAATATTTAATTTAAAATTATAATGCTTCATTAAATCCATATCTTGCTCTTCACCCCATATTTCTTTAAGCAGCTTCATCTTTAATTTTGTTCTATTCTTATTCTTTTCAGATAATGTTGGTATTTTTTGAAGAGATGCATCATTCATTTCTTTTCCATAAATGATATCTAAAATATGGTAAGTCCTTTTATTTCCTCTAACAAGCGAATCCTTACACATCGCACAATAAACTAACATATCTTCATTGCTTTCATTTATACGGTCTTTTACAAATACTTCTGCCTGCGCTTTGTTTGCATAAGATACTAATCCACCATAACCACAGCATTTCGCTTTATCTTTTGTATACGCAAGTTCTTCTATCTTATAGCCTAAAGTTTTAACGATATTTCTGACACTTTCATGGATTTTAGGATTATGTCTAGTAGCACAAGCATCATGAATATTTAAAACACGTTTTCCTTTTTTAATATCAACTTCTGGTAAACCATACTTATCAAATATTTGCCATAATGAAACAGTTTCAATCATAGGTAAGTATTTCTCAAAAGTACTGGCACAACTGGAGCAGGCAAGAATAAGTGTTGGCTTATCCATCTCTTCCCATACACGCTTAATTTTATCAGCATTTTCTTGCATAAAATCCTGCCTTCCGGCCCAATCTGCAGGAGCCCCACAACATCCTAAATAAAGCCCCACATCTTTATCCGCATCATTTTCCTTTATTGTTCCAACTAAATGTTTATAAATATCACCAATATATTCTGAATGTGTTGCACTTAGTTGGCATCCCGGATAAAATAAATATCCAGTCTTACCTGAACCTTTGTATAGCCCTCTTGCATATTGTGAAAAGGCTATAACAGGATAATAAAATAATTCTTTTGACTGCTCCTTACTTGGTTGTTTTCTTACTAAAGAAAAATGCTCACTATTACTAAATGCCATATCCTTTAATGCAAAATCATGCGTAGACAATGGCATTTTGCCTCTTTGAACCATACTTTCTCTCGTTTCATGAATGATGTCCTGCATACCAATACCTACTGGACATTGCTCTTTACATAATCCACATTCTGTACAAGCGTTGATCATTTTATTTGCATAATGTGTTCCAAGTATAATGCGTTCATTATGATTGATCCTTCTAATATATGCATCAGGGGTTATATCAAACTTTTGCATATGACTGCAAGCCTTAATACATTCTATACATTGGCATTTCAAGCATCTTTTTGCTTCCTTAACAGCTTCTTCCTCAGAGTAGGCTTCTGTTTCTTTCTGTACCGGTTCTACTGATACGATATCATCCACTTTATAATCCAATAATGTTTCGTAAATTCCTTCTCGTTCTCTAGAAGCACCCATAGAACTCTTACTGATATATCTATCAATAGAAATAGCTGCTCTTCTGGCTGAACTTACCGAAAAAATAATCGAATCACTTTTATTATGAATTTTCCCACCTATAAATAATGGTAAATCATTTGCTTGAAATGTATTCGGGTCTATCTCATAGTTTTTTTTCCAATATCCCGTACCCAAATATACGGCATCAAATTTGTCCATATACTCCTGTAAATCATTTTGAAAAACTTCAGTATTATAATTTATTGTAATCCCCTTTTTTTCAATGCTTTGAAGTTCTTCTTCTATAATGCTTTTATCAAGTATTTCACCCTCATAATCCCAAATTCTTCCTCCTATACGGTTTGATTTTTCAAAAATAGTTACTTGATAACCTTTTTTATCAAGATCAATAGCTGTAACCATTCCACTTAATCCTCCACCGATCACTGCAACATTTCCTTTTTTCTTTGGTATAGAAAAGCTTTTTTTAGAGCGTATATATCCTAAGTCAATAACAACCTTTTCTAATTCACTAATATTGATACTGCCCCCAACATCTTTTCTAACACATACATTTTCACATGGATGATCACAAATCTTCCCAATGAGTCTGGCAAAAGGAATCTTATTTTCCATCAATTTATAAGCTTTTTTGAAATCCCCTTTCTCAATTTCAGACATGAATGCAATAACATCCATATGAACTGGACAGGATGCTACACATACTGGTGGTTCAGAATGAATGCATTTATTGCTGATAGCCAATAGTTTATCCAAATCCATTATTACATCCTCCCATAATAGCATTTAGATTCTCTTTCTTCTGATAGGAAAATAGGAATTGGGAATATGCTAATACCTATTAAGCTAAAAGCTTCATATCCCAATTCCTTTTTTAAACTTGATTATTTATGAATATACTTTATTTGTTTAACCCTGCAAGAATCTTTTCTGGACGAGCTGGTAAGTGAGTAACTCTAACACCACAAGCATTGTAGATCGCGTTAATAATAGCTGCATGTGGCGCAGCAAGAGGCATTTCACCAGCACCTGAAGCACCATATAAACTATTAGGTCTTGGCGTTTCAACATAAATTAAATCAATATGATCTGGAGCATCTTTTATTCGTGGAATTCCACAACCCGTTAGTGTAGTATGTTTCTTCAAATCTTCAAAGTCTTCAGTTAAAGCAAGCCCCACACCTTGAACAAGACCACCATATAACTGTCCATCAACAACAAGTTTATTAATAATTACACCGACATCAGCAGATAAAGTCATTTTTTTAACTTGCGTTTTACCAGTATTTAAGTCAACTTCAACTTCTGCTACTAAAACACCATACATATATGATGCAAATGGATTGCCTTGACCACCATCTGGCGGCGTATCCGTACATGGCGCTGTCCATTTACCCATATATTTTAATTCTGATCCTTCCGCTACCATTTCATCATAAGTTCTGTAAGTACCGTCTTCTTTTTGCATTGCTTTAAGCAAATTTCTACAAGCAACAACCGTCGCATTTCCTGTTACGACATTAGAACGGCTTCCACCAGCAGGTCCACTGTTAGGTGTTTTCGTCATATCATTCAAAACTAAATCAATTTGTTCAGGTTTAAGATTTAATGGTTTTAAAGCTTCATGTGCAAAGGTTAATGTACCAATATCAGCACCTTGACCATGGTCTTCCCAAGAGTTTCCAATCGTTACCCCATTCGGTGTAAGTTCTGCCCAAGCTTCAGAAGTATCGGGACCATCTAAACCACAACCATAAATATTAACTGAAACACCCACGCCATATTTCTTATCTTGCGTATTTTCATTTTTTTCTGCAGCAGTCTTTTTAGCTAATTCATACGCAGGGCGAACTTTATCAATTAATTCTTCTAAACAATATACATCTGGTTCACAACCTGATGGTGTTGTAGCGCCTTCTCTGTATACATTCTTATATCTGAATTCTAATGGATCCATCCCTACTTTTTCTGCTAACTCATCAATTAGTACTTCTGACGGGAACATAATTTGAGGTGCACCGTAACCACGGAACGCTGAACCCCAGCCATGGTTAGTACAAACTGTACGTCCATTTCCTCTGATGTTAGCGATATCATAACCAGCAGCACCAAATTGCATACCTCTTTGTGTTACTAAGTCACCAAATTCTGAATACGGACCATGGTCACAGCTCCAATCAGATTCAAGCGCTAAAATCTTTCCATCTTGATCAGCAGCCAATTTCATAGTTGTCCAGAATGGTGCTCTCTTACCCGTATATGTGATTTGTTGACGCATATTAAATTCAAGATATACAGGTCTTCCTGTAGCAAGTGTTGCAACACCTAATAAACCTTCCATTGTTGGGCTAAATTTATATCCAAATGTTCCACCTGTATTATTTTGTACAATAAATACATCCTCTGCTTTCATCCCCACACCTTCAGCAATCATCAATGCATGGAAATGAATCGCAATACTCTTAGAATGAATAATCAATTTTCCCTCTTCGTTTACATAAGAGAAGCCCACATCAGGTTCGATTGGTAAATGAGGTTGTCTTTGAACATAGAAATCATCTTCAACAACATATGGGGCATTTTCCATTATAGCCGCTGTTTCTTCCCCTTTTCTAACTTGATTTTCAAAGTAAACATTCGGCGTACCCGGATGAATTTCAATTGCATCTTCTGCCATCGCCTCTGGTGCACTCATATAAGCTGGTAGCACTTCTAATTCAACCTTAACTTTATCCACACCTTTATGAGCCGCTTTTTCATTTTCAGCTAATACAATAGCAATCGCATCACCATATTGGAATACTTTTTCATCACATAAAATCGGTCTATCTAAACCATCCCCTTTATTAGTCGGGAATGCCAAACCGTTAATTCTATTCGTTCCTTTAACGTCTTTATAAGTTAATACAGCATATACACCTGGAACTTTTTCAGCTTCAGAAGTATCGATCGATATGATATTCGCATGAGAAACTTCTGCTTGTACTAGTTTAGCATGAAGCGTATTTGAAGGAAGCTTTAGTCCTAAGTCTGCTCCAAAGTCCCATGTTCCTGTTACTTTCGCTAAAGCCGAAGGACGAATAAAGCTTGATCCAATCAAAGAAGCGCCTTCTGGCAATTGTTTCCAAATATCTTTTACTTCCACTTCTCCTCTAACTAATTTAGCTGCATCCATAACAGCATCAACTAATGGTTTGTACCCTGTACAACGGCAAAGATTTCTATTCTTTTGAAACCAATCTCTCACATCTTCTCTTGTAGGATTATTGTTTTGTTCCAAAAGAGCTTTTGCTGAAACAATAAATCCTGGTGTACAGAAACCACATTGTGCACCACCATGTACCATCCAAGTAACTTGAAGTGGATGAAGGTTATCTTTACTTCCTACACCTTCGATTGTAATGATTTTGGAATCTTCTTCAATTCTTTTCATTTTTGTAATACAAGATTTTACTACCTTGCCATTTAAAATGACCGCACAAGAACCACATTCTCCAATACCACAACCCACCTTAGTCCCTGTTAAACCAAGTTGCTTTCTTAAAACATCTGATAATTTCGCCTCCGGATCCACAACCAAAATTGTTTTTGTACCATTAATTGTTAACGTTTTCTTTACCATCGTATGACCCCCTTAAAATATTGTTTTCTATATGAAGTTTAATAAAGCCCACCTTTTCCAAACCCACAATTAGGAAATGTACATACTTTACAACTTGAACAAAATCCCCCATGGCCAAGTCGAATAATATCTTCTTTCGTTAGCTTTTCTCCTACAACTAATCTTGGTACTGTTAAATCAAAAATTGTTCTTTTCGAATACATCACACATCCTGGTAAACCTACAATCGGAATATTGTTTTTATATGCAAGCATAAACATAGCACCAGGAAGTGTAGGTGCCCCATACGATACAACACAAGCACCTGTTTTTCTAATTCCTAAAGGTGTTACATCATCAGGATCTACTGACATACCACCCGTACACGTTATAAATTCTGCTCCTTGATCTATTAATCGATGCACAGATTCTGCAATCATATCCGCATCATCATTTGCAAAAATTTGCCCGATGACTTCACATCCTAATTCATCAAATTTATTTTTTATTACAGGACCGAATTTATCCTCTATTCTTTTGTGATAAACCTCACTTCCTGTTGTTACAATGCCAACCTTAAACTTTCTAAATGGCAAAACTTGTACAATCGGATCATTCTCTTTGCATATTGCTTCCATTTCAACAATCTTTTGACTATCTGTTATCAGTGGAATAATTCTAGTTCCACCAACCGCTTCCCCACTTTCTATTAGAATATCCGTATGACGTGTTGCCATCATAATATCCTCGATACTATTTATTTTGAACAATGCTTTATAATTAATCTTTAACAAACCCCTATTTTTAGCTATGAAATTAACTTTACCTTCTGAAGGTTCTGTTAATTCAATTCCTAGACCGGCAGCTGCTGTAGCCATTCTAATAGCTGCATCATTTTCATGTATATCCCCTTCTTTAACCACAATAATCCCAATATGTTCTTTTCCCATTCTTAATAATCTTGGAATATCTTCTTTTTTAACAACATGTCCTCTTTTAAAAGCTGCACATTTAGATTTTCCTGGGATGATTTCAGTCATATCATGTGCCAAAATCATCCCTATGGCTTTCTCTACAGGTATCAATTCCATACATTATCCTCCTTTTAAACAATAGGCGCCTATAAAAAATTGTCTTATTATTGTACATTTATTATATTTTATTATGAAAATTTTGTCAACTGTAACGCATTCGAACACTTTTTCCGTCACTATATCTACAACCTCCTGCAATAAAGCGTATACATATGCTTTATTTTAGAACACCTAAAATATTACATATTATTTTATAATCACGGGCTGTCCCTTATATCATTTACTAATATGATCTTTTCATTTGATTGCGAAAATTTTATTACTTCATGCGTAAATCCACTTTTTGAAAATAATATATAATATTTATCTGCATAGTTTAATATACGCCCCTTCTCTATTAAAGAATTTACCACCCCCATGCCTAATAACTCATTTCTCCATTTGCATTCACCAATTATAGCCTTATCTTTATTTATTGCTAATATGTCTATTTCTTCTTGATGAGTTTGAAAATGAAAAGATATAAAGCTACAATGAATGAAGAATTTTTAAGTGAAATAGTATCAGGTATAAAATAACAACAGATAGCTGAGTTATCCCTCACAAGTGTAAGTTGGCATGTTAAATGTATAAAGGTTTATTTGCTATGCCTGTAAAGCCTTTGCTTTAGGTCACTTCTTAAGAAAAATAATCACATCACATATTCTAATGGTGCAATGCTATTTTTAAAAAACTTTGTGAAAAGTTATAGTTGAAATTATATTTCATGCGATTGCCCTGGATAGTTTTCTCGAATCTATTGTGGAATGAGTATTTTTACAAATATTTATTCGCCCAAAACCATAAAAAAAGATGCATAGTTTCCTATTCATCTTTTTTTCAAAGCTACGAATTTGTAGTTTTGGAATAAAGTTTGATCAAAATATTCTATGAAACCCTTGAATCTTCGTCAAACTTAAAGATGAATCTTAAAACAAAGTTTGATCATTATTCAATTGTTTAGAATTTATTAGATAATTATTTTTAAAACAAAGTTTGATCAAAATGTTCTACTTATCTTTCTCTTTCTTTCATTTTATCATAATTTTTATAACATTCTTGATTTTTCAAAATTTTTACCATCACAACAGATTAACTTATGTACGTTTTTTCATAGAATCATTACAGATACTGAGTTTTATTTTTAATATCCTCACCATAATAACTACTAAATATTTTTATCTTCAATTCCTTTTTTATTCTATACTTAAACATAAAGTAAATTAACCCAGTTTCTATAACTGGGTTAATTTTTCTTTAAACCAATTTGCAATTTTTTCTGCCATTAATGGTGGTACTGCATTCCCTATCTGTACAAAATTTGATGTTCTAGGACCTTCAAAATAATAATCATCTGGAAACGATTGAACTCTAGCTGCTTCTCTTACACTAATGGATCTATTTTGTATTATATCTGGATGAATATAATGATGACCATCTTTTGAAATATGTGCAACTACAGTATGTGAATATTGTTCATCCCCTGCAACAACTTTAAATCTGTCTAAAAATGAAGTTAAATTCTTATGATTTCTTAATTCTTCAGGCAAATCAGTATATTTAATCCTTTTCTTTTCTTTATCCCATTTAGTTACAGCAAGTTTATATATCTCTAAGTCTCGTTTAATATGAGGTCTAGCAATATGATGAGTAAGAATGTCATCTCTATCTCTAATATTACTTTCTAAAAGATATTTATTAGGATTCTCTCTATAATTAAATTTCTTATATGCTTTTCCTGCTTTTAATTTGGGAAGATCATTTAAAATATCATTGATCAAATAATTCATATTCTCAGGTCCAATATCTGGATAGTCAAAATCTAAATCTTTTCTCCAACCAATAATAATTACTCTTATTCTATTCTGCAGCACTCCAAATTGCTTTGCATTAAGTTTGCGTGCTTCAATATTATAACCTACTCTTTTCATATATGCTTGAAGGTTTTTAAAAATATTCCCATTAAAAGCTGTAAGTATCCCCGGAACATTTTCAAATACAAATGCTTTAGGTTTGTATCTATTTAAAAATCTTATATACAATTTATATAAATAATTTCTTGGATCATCTTCCATCTGGTTTTCATCTCTTGCTCTTCCTACTACTGAATAAGCTTGACATGGTGGTCCTCCAATTATAAGATCTATCTCATTATTATCCATAATATCTAATCTATTATCAATCATTTCAAATATTTGGGGTAGTGTTTTTTCTGAAATTTCTTCATTAATAATCGGTTCTATTATACCTTCTGGAATATAAGATAGTAACTTTTTTCTTTTTTCTTCTCTTTCATTATCTTTTTTATGATATGTCTTTTGGTATTGTTTATATAAATGCATCATATTATTATTTTTTAAATAATAATATGATGCTCTTGTTTCTAAAGTTTTACATGCGTAACTATTCATTTCAATATGCGCTATTGGTTCGAATTCTGCTCTTAAAAATCCTTCTGAAAGACCTCCTGCACCTGCAAATAAATCTAAAAAGTTCATATTCCTAGCCTCCTTGTATTACAGCATTCTATTTAGTTTATATAAAGCATACCAGGTTAGTTCATAATTGTAAATATTTTTATATCAAATTTATTGATAAAACCATATACTATATAAAAGCTGCCCTTTTATTAGGACAGCTTCTTTCTATAAATTTATAATTCCCACTCTTGATATATATGTAGAAAGCTTATGCTTTATTTCCGTTAATAGCAACTCCCTAAATGAAAAAAGTTTATCTGTTTGTATTAGATTATCATTACATTCATTTGTGATATAATGAAAATTGAATGCTATCTTGAAATTCTTTCCATCTATATTTAGTTCCGGTGTACAATATATATCTTCGGTATTATTAATATCACTAAAATAGAGATCTTCAATCATAATCCCAAATAGCACACGTACTCTTTTAAGTTTGTTCTGAGCATAGTCGCAAGAAGAAGATATATCTAATTTTACTAAGCTATTATGCTTTATATTTATCTTATTTTTATCTTTAAATACAAAACCACTTAGTTCTTTTAAAAGCTCAAAATCATCAACTTTATATATACTTCCCGGCTTCTTAATGTCACCAGACATTATTCTTTCACATAATAATTTGAAATTACTGTTTCCTAAAAAATTTAAATATTTATTATATAATTCTTTGCATACATATCTATCCTCTTCTTCATATCTTTCTATATCACTCATATACTTAAAGGTTTTATAGACCTCATTATCCTTTTTAACAATAAACTTTTTACTAGGCTTTGAAATTGAGTATACACTGTTGTTTACTTCTTTCATAATTGCTGGATCATTAATGAAATTAAATTTATCTTCGTCTATATGCCAATTTATTAGCTGATTCAATAATTCATCAGGTAGCATATGATTTAAAGATAATAAAGCATTAAGTATATATTCTTTAGGTGTTTCGCCTAAAGATTTCCCTGCATTAGCAGTAGCTAGATGCTGAATTAATGTTTTTATATTATTATCCCAAGTCCCATCTAGTTCCGAGAACTGTGCAATGCCATTGACCAAATTATTCACAGATGAATTGGCTAGATTTTCCCATATAAGTAAAATCGATAATGAATTAACTTCTTTTAATTTCTCATCTAAATTATGTATTAATTCTTCAAAAATATTTTCTTTGGTTTCAATTGTTTCTATAGTTTCATCTATTCCTAGATTTTGTAATGCTTCAAATATTTCTTTTTGAGTTTCTACTCCAACTTCACAATCTAGCGCAATAGCCATTTCATCATATATTCTATTTCTTTGATTAGTAACTTTTATGAAGTTACTTTTTTCCATATTGATGATTAAGTATGGTTGTGGAATGCTAGGTTGTTTTATAAGCTCTTTCTTAAATTCTTCTAAATACTCGTTATCATGTTTACTCCATACACATAATATATATGGTCCATTTTCATTACTAATTGCACTTTTTAACAATGTAAACAGATGAGTAATTATAGTTCGTGAATCAGTAACATATGAAAAACGCATATCCAGAATTACTAATCTAACTCCATTTAAAGGATATTCTGGCTTAGTATCTATATCTCCATTCCAGTATATCGAAGAAATCCCTTTAATTGCTAATGCTTGAATAATAGGAAGTGCTTCTTCATATCTATCATCTATTACAAATACTTTATTAAAGATATTCATCCCCTCTTTATTCCTCCTTAAACGAAAGAGCTATTATTGCTCCTTGTTTATATTCATCTGGTAACTGTACATCATCAAATTCTGGAAATAAAAGTTCTCCACCGTGTTGTTTCATTAACTCACTGCCTAAATGAAGCCCTAACCCCATCCCACTAGGTTTATCTGTTATAAACGGCCTTGTTGCAATATCTGTTGGTATCGTAAATCCTTTGCCATTATCAGCAATGATTATACTTATGTACCCTGGAATATCACGTGTAATATCAAAATATATTTTTTTAGTCGATACTTTAGAGTAATGAAGCCACCATATTGAATTATCTATAATGTTAATTATAGTGCTTGCAATAAGACTTTCATTACCTTTTACTTTAAAATCTATTTTACTACTCATATATTGTTTGTCAATCGAAACCTCATGTGCAGCTAATCTAAAATCTACCATGAATAGCGATTGGGTTATCATCTTTTTTAAGTCAAAATATTTTATCGTTTTAGACTTGACAACAGAAGCATATCCATCCGTTAAATTACCTAATCGCTTTACTAAAAGTTTTACATGCTCTGATGCACGCTCAGCAACAATAGCATGCTCAAGTTCAGAAATAATCTTATCAATTTCATGCAAAACTACACTCATACTTAATCCAGCGCTTGAGCTTTTTTGATAAACCTCTGTAATATGTTTATAATCCCTTTCAATGTTATCTAAACAACCAAAGATTTCTTTCTTTAGCTTTTCATCAGAAATCTTTTTTTCTACTTTTTCTTTAAGTACAGATACTTCCGCTATTACAGGTTCCGATTTGGAGGTAGCTCCATAATATTTTCTTAAATACTGCTTATCTTGGGCACGATCCCTTTCAAATTTTTCTACTGCAAAACAAACTGCCTTCCTAAAAAGATTATAGGGTTCATCTTCAATAAAACCTTCTCTATTGGTTTTCTCTTTTAAATCTGAACTAGCATTACGTTTTATATTAACGCTTCCTAATACCAAATTTGTACTTATTTTATCTCCAGGAGCTTTAACACGACTTGATCCTAATCCTAACCAGTCATTTTCTCCAGATGAATATATCCTAATATTATCACGATAAACAAATATTCCTCCATTAGTATTAAGATATCCTTTTAGCCCTTTTATATCTGTTACTCCCATCTTTAATATTGATGAATCTAAATCAAAACTTAATAATTCTATTTCAATATCTCCTATTTTATAATTATCTACATTTATAGGAATAGGTTCTTTTCTCATTTTTCCTTTTTCTGTTTTTACTTTAACGTCTTCTACCATATCAATTTCGGGAATTATATTATTTCTTTTATCAAGCTTGCTCATAGATTTCCAAGGTGTAAAATGATATTCATAATTTTTTATCTTATCTCCTGATAATGTCATATTAGCTTTAAATAAAGCATAATCTTTAATATCATCATATTCGATTAATCCTTTTAACCATCCTTCCTTGTCAATCCCAAACTTAACATTAAATGAATCTAATGCTCTGAATGGTGAGTTTAAAGAATTAATTGATCGATATAATTCTCTTACTTTTCCTCGAGTCCAAGAAGTTTTTAATTTTTCAATAATAATTTTAGTACCTGTAGAACTATTATTCAAAAATTTTTGTATAGGTTTACGTTCTATCACTTCAATCGGAACATCTGCTAGGTACTTACTCGAATTAAATATTGACCAATCAATTTGCAAATACACTTCATTTTCACCTTCTGCTCGAGTGATTAAAGTAATTTTATTCCCTAATTTATGTACACCGAATCTTCCTATCCCCTTTTCTCCCATTGGTAGCCTATTTAATTTACTACGTATATTCTTTTCTATCATATTCTTTAACTTTTTTTCTTTGTTATCTGTTCCTGGTTCCATCCAACAATTTTTTACGATATCTAGAGACATTCCATCTCCATTATCTTCTATAATTATTGTACCATTTAACGGATTATCTATATTTTGCATAGTAATTTCAACTTCTTTTGCATCTGCATCATAAGAATTTTTAATCAACTCTAGAACTGCAATACTCTCATCTTTTATGAGTTGTTCTCCTAATTGAGACATAAGCCTTGCTCTAGGTTTAAATGCTATAAATTCTTTCACTTGTACCCCCCCATAATCTTATTAGAAACTTACGAACCATTATTCTCATTATAAAAAATATGATATGTATACAACTTGAATACTAAATTTATCTGTAACAAGAATATATTTTTTAGTGTGAATATTTTTAAAATATCTAAGTTATAGTATAAACCTATACTTCAATCTAATTTATTACCTTATATTAGGCAAATTTTCATTAATTTCTCTCATACCGATTATTGCTCTTCATAATTATAACAAGATATTTCTATGCCTCGCCTTTTTATAATTAAACTTATTTTAAATTAGAATATCTTTGTAGCTTATTATATATATTCTGCTTTTTTTATCAAACTTCTGGTATCTAATATATATTATTCTATCAAGAGATATTACTATTTTTCGAGCATTACTTATTATACCAAATTTTCAAGTTTTTATCTTGTCGATTAATCCTAATGTTACTAGAAAATATGCGTTTTGCCAATCAATATTATTTCCATAATATAACAATATTTTTAATAAAGATCTATTCTATCTTTTTACTTCTGCTAAATTGGTTTTTTGTTAATTTAAATATTTCTACAAAGCATTCTAAATTTCCTTCTATTTTGACATTATCTATATTTTCATACTCTAAAAACACAAACTATATATAATTCTCCTTTGCTGCCACAAAAACACAGATAAAATGTTTCCTTTTCTTTTACGTTTTTATGCAAATTTCTACACTTTATTTTGCATAACTTTTTATATGAACTTTAATTATCCCTAAATATTTTTTCATATGTATAATCACACTTATCATATATACTACTTTTATCAGACTTATGCCTGATTCTATTTGAAAATACACCTTGTCCTTCTAATCTCTTCAAACCCTGTGAATCCCAAGTACCATTTTTATTCACTAGCCCAAGAGTTACTTTTAAATATAGATTTCCCCAATTAATTGCTTTCACTGCATATAATAATAGTATAGATAAAGACCTTTCTTCTCTTTCTACTTCTATCAAACTAACTTCTTTTCCATTATTCATCGTTATTTTTCCCACCACATATTGTCTCTTGTTTTCTCCATCATGAAGCTTTGAAAATTTCTTACCCTTCTTTCCTTCAGGTAAATCCTTTATCACAAGCTGGACATCTTTAATATTGGGTTTATTCTTTAATAGCTTCATTATCTCAATAAATTCTTCTAGCTCCCCTTGTATACTTACATCTTCTACGTTTTTATATTCTATCCCCTTAGCTTTATCCATTCCCCCAGTATCTGCTGTGGTTCTTAAAGCTTCATTTTCGATTTCATAAAGCTTAGTTTTTTCATCTTCTTCATCTCTTACATAGCTTTCTCCACTTCTTATTCTATTGATCTTGCTATTCTTAGTGTAAATATGCTTTATATTAGATGTATCAACAAAATCTGACTCCGAATTTTTCGCTCCATCTACTTTAGGATCTAATTTCTTATCATCAGTTTCCTTTAATAGCCTGTATTTTCTTTTTTTAGGTTGATTAATTTTCCTTATATTCTTAAGATACCTTGAGCTTATGAATATTTCTTCTGCATTGATTTCTTTTTCTCTAAATTCTATAACTTCTAGAATTCTTATGATATGCTTCTTATTTCTTATTCTCGCTTTAACATTAAAGTGATGAAATAAAAAATCAAAGCTTATATTTTCCTTTAACCATAGATTCTTCCCTACTTGATTAAACATTTTAATTATGCTCTCATTGGTTATGATCCAAGCTAAATGCTTCACATATTCTGTATTTAATAGCTTTTCCTCATATTCATCGAAAAAATTTATATGTAAATTCTTTTGTTTATCATAGCTATAAATAAAGTATTTATCAAGAGAATCGAGTTCAACAATCCTATTGAGTAAAAATCTATTCGTAGCAATAATAGCTCTTATAATTTCTAATGCAGGAATTCTATATTCAACCTTATCTTTGTATCCCACAAATACTTTTGTGGGAATTTCTTTTTTGCTTCCTTCAGCTTCTATTTCTAAAAAATCTTCTATCATTTCGAATACAATACTACTTAAATCTAAATCAACAATAGTAGCATTCTTCCTAATCTCACTATTGTTGATATTTCCATCCTTATAATATCTCCCAAAGGCTAAAAAATGGATAGTTGCCCAATCAAAAGTCATTTTTTTAATTTCCTTGTGTCCTTTAAAATATGCATCTAGCATCCATTTATTGTTGAGCTTATAGGGCTTATCCACCCAATATAGCTTAACCTTTTCTCCTAGCTGAAAAGGCCAATCCTTCACAATTATATTTTCTTTACTGCTGATCTTTATCCCCCCCTATTTATGTACACTTCTAAGCTGTCCTTGATTTTATTAAAAGCCTTCGTTCTAATTCCTGCTAACCTTTGAATTTCCCATAATCTAATAGGCTCTCCCTTAGCTATTTTTTCATCTATTATTCTCTTGGATCTTCTTATTTGAAAGTCCGTTACGCTTTCCAAAATACTATATAAAAATTCCTTTGTTTGTGGTAACTTATCCAAATAATTTTCGAGAGTAGGAAGAATTCCTAACACTTTTCCTATACTAGATTTTGTGATTCTTACAGACTTTTCGCTTTCTAACAACTTCTTATAGGCTTCTTTTATTCCTTCTACTATTTCTGTATCTCTTATATCCCAAGCTACTCTTTGATCACTTTTACAATCAATCTCCTGCTTATCCATATTCTCTGGAAGATTTAAAAAAAGCCATTCTTTTTCATGACAATATAGATAAGAGTACTCCTTCTGACATAGCTTTCTAATTTGCGTCCTTGAAAGACTAGGCTGCTCTCTTATAGTATTTATAATTTTATCCTTATAGGCTTGTATATCAATTTGTCTACCCTGATTTTCATTATCCATTACTTCCTTTACAATTGTTTTAGAGCCTTGAAAATAGTTAAGCCCTAATTTTTCGTCAAATTTTTTTATTGTTTTAGGATCACACTTCATTAATCTAGCCAATTCTCTTAATCCATACTTTTCTTCTTTTAAGTATGCTTTCAGCTTATTTTCCCATACATGTCCAAAGGCTTTGATTCTTCCTATCCTGTATCGATCTTCTTTAAATTGATCTGGTCCTTTTCTAGAGTAAACAAAGCCACAAACACAGGAGAAGGTTCCTACTGGAAGTCTAGTTTTATAATCAGAGGTTATTTTTATATTTTTAATAATATCCTTTTTATAGTGCTCTGCAACAGGATTTAAGCATGGCCAAGAACCTTGTCTAAAAGGGAAATAAAAATCTATTTTTGGCTTGAAAAAGTACTTAATATCCTCAGTTAAGAAATTGATAAAAAGTATATGTCTGATAGGATGTACTGTTCTTTTGCTGTTTCTTGAAATGACCTTTAGCCAATTATATTCATCATCCTTATCTATATCAGATTCAAGATTCTTTAAGAGCTGCTTTCCATAAAACCAAACAAATGCATCGTATAGCTTCTTTTGTTGTATTGTCTTATTGACCGATAAAAATCCTTTTTCATAAAGAAGCTCTCTATACTTCTTTGCTACAATCTCTTTGTCAAATGCTGATAAATCGTTGTCTAGTAAGTAACGTGCAGCTTGAGCTATTTTTACTAATTCTTTATCTATAGCTTTTCTTTCGTTGCTTTCTGTATCAAGCTCTAGTAATTTTTCATCTAGCCTTATAAAGGCCACTCTACTTGCTCTTGTTTTATCTATTTTGTATTTCTTCAGCTTTGCTTCATGCATAGGGCAAACAAATACACCTTGAAACTGATGTATTCTGTGAATATATGCTTCCCCATATTCTTTTATCTCTTTTTTTGAGCATAGTGGACAATAGTATATACCTTCCTTTTTGCATATACTTCCTGCTATCATTCCAAGTCTTGTATAAATACCTTGCCCATCCTCATATTTCATCGTATTTATTAAAGTATTTTTTCTTTCCTGCGGTAAAAATGGAGCATAAAAAGGAAAAAGTGTATGGTTTTTAATAAGATAATCTAACGTATATTTTTTACCTAGCTGCTTTGCTAAATGCTCTAGGTTGCATGGTAAATACAAGCTTGGGATAACACTATCCTTGCCAAATAATTCTCTTAATGTATCCTTGTAATCAATATTTCCTATATAGTAGTGATACCTAGCTATAGCTCCATATAGTAGTTCATCTTCATGGGGATCGGTGAAAAAGGTAAGCATTTTTTATTCCGCCTTCATAAACTCCTTTACAGGATCTTTAATATATCCTTTTTGCTTGAGTAGTTCATAGGCATGTACCTTTTTTTGCTTTGCAATTTTTAATATTTTTCTCAAATCCTTTTCTTCATAGGGTACATCCTTACGGATATTTTTCCCTATTTTCTTTTTTTCATTAGAATTGATTGCTTTTTTTACGACTTCTGCTTTTATTACATTGAAATCATCATCTACTCCAAATTTTTGAACTGTTCTTTTCACCAAATCCCCTATTTCCTTTTCAGTAAGCTCATCAAATATCCCTAATGTAGAAACTTCCACGATTAAGTTTTCTACTATGTTATTTCTTTTCATTTCAAAATATTTTTCTTGATGCTTTGCCATTTCCTTAATCTTTCCTGCTAAATCTATATCTCTTTTATGACTAAAGGAAATATCATCTAAATTTATAGCTATGTCCTCATAGTTGTTAATTTGTTGCCTATTATTGCTTCTAAGTGCCTTGATCATTGGCTGAATCATGTGTAAATCTTCCTTTGAAGCTTTTTTGATAATTGCCTTTGTTAACTTTTCCTTATCTGTATTCAAGGCTCTTTCCTGTGCTAGAATAAATAAATTCACTGCTACAGAAGTAATCCCCTGACACTGATCATAGAAGAAATCCTTCATCTCCTTTGTAATCTCTGTTTTTCCCTTGAGCCATTGAAACTCCCAAAGTGTTTCAACGAAAAAATCCCATTCATCACTTTCTCCACTCATACGATCCCATATAATATTCCCTTCACTTCCAGCCCTTCTAGCCTGTCTGAAATCCTTTTTAAATACTTTAAGAGCTTTAAAGGTTCCTATTAGTACTGTTGGTATTCCTACTGTGTTCGTTAAGGTTACAAAGAAATTTAGCATTTCTTCTGGATCATTCTTAGCATTTATTAAATGTTGAATTTCATCTATAACTAAAACGCCAATTCCATATATATTGGCAAGTGATGTCATGTGAAGCATCATAGAAGAAGTGATCCGATTTAAATACCCATACTTTTCAAGATATCGAGTACCAAGTAAATCATCTATAGCCTTAAAAAAGCTTTTACAAAGGGTTGATAGGCTTCCGTCATAGGGACAATCAATCTTCAACCAAACAATTTGTGTCCTACTCAATAGCTTTCCCTTATACTCTTCATGCTTAATGATTTGAGGATACATCAACAGCAACCTTTCTATTGCTGTAGTTTTCCCGATTCCAGATATACCAATGATAGATAGAGAATCTGCTGTAGAGCGTATATGCTCCATATTTGATATTAATGCTTCTTCTCTTTCTTCCTTTTTTTCAGAGCGCACTTCATTTAATATCTTTAATCTTTCAAAATAACTTCTATCTAAAGGGTTTCTTGCTAAATACCCTCTTCTAATCATTGAAGATAGCTTACCTTCTATTACAAAATGATCTGGCAGTGGCTGTATGAAATTTTTAAGTCTTTTAATCATGTGAAATCTTAGATTTTTACTTTTAAACCTTTCATTTTCCTGAAGAATTGGATACCTTGTAAATTGATCTATAACCTTTTCCTCTTTAAAAATTGCAGGTAATGCTTCTATATACGGATTATCGGCATAATCAATGAGTTCTTGCTCTTTGTATTCTGCAAGCTCTATTCTTCCCTTAAGTAAAGGAGTCCTTTTACTTCTTTCCAAGCTTCTCATCCCTTTTTCTTTTAATTTTTTCCATCAAGGTTAATCGTCTTATATCCTTTTCTTCCTCGTCCTCTTCTACAGCTTCTTTATTAAAGGCTTTTACTATACCTTCCTTTTCATCTCTGCCGATTTCAAATGCTTCCTTTTTCCTGTTGATTTCTTTTTCTAAAGTTCTATTTTCTTTTATTCCTTTAAGCTTCTTTGACTTAGAATTAGTCTCTACAATAGTATCTTTCTTTTCTTTATTTGCCTTTTTTACAAGGTCTTCTATTTCCTTATCTAAATCTATATTTAATTGGTTTTGTTTATCCTTTTCCCATTCTATAAGCTCTTCCTTTAATTCTTCTTGAAATATGATTTCTTCTAGTCTACAATCCTTATATTGAAGGCTTTTCTCTAAAAGATGACATACTTCATAGCCTTTTCCGTCTTCATGAAGAATATATATATCATTCATATTTCTAGGGTCATATACAACATCAACCCATCTCTGCTTAGCTTTTACAAACCATTGCTCTTCAATGGCTTTTTGAGAGCTATAAAATAGCTTCTTAAACTTTAATCCTGCTCGTGATATGCTTGCTTTACCCCTTGGTAGGAGATTTAGCTTCATAATATCTCTATCTATGACTCTTAATCTTCCTTTTTTATTTTTAATTCCCCAATCCCATAAATTGATTGGAGTTGGAGTTAATTCATCAGAAATCATTTCTTTATCCATATTGTAATTCGTAATAATCTTATGATTATGATGCAGTACCATCTTTATAAGTATTTGAGTAAATTCTTCTAGTGTTAGTGTTGCATCTAATCTATAGTCTCGATCTCCTCTTTCCCTAAACTCCTTTTGTATTGCCCCTGGTGTTTTATGCTTGAGCTTTTCATTAACTGTTCTAAAGCTTCTCTCAACAATTCCCTTCAAATCACCTCTATACGGTGGTGTATTTTCTATTTTAATATTTAAATTGTTTATTAAATTTTCAACAGAATAGCCTTCAAATTCCCCTCTATCAGCTATGATTATTTCTGGTAGATGCTTGCATGTCCATTGTTCCTTTGTAATATGAATATCATATTCTTTACAAAATTCTACCTTATCTGCTATCATATTATCTAATGTCATCATAGCACCCATCCAAGATGGTCCTTCTAATCCTGTATATATCCCTGTAACTAATCTAGAATACACATCGATTACCATATATACTATAGGTCTACCTATAATCCTATTTCTATTTAAAGAGCTTACTATATATATATCTGCTACTGTAGCATCTATCTGAAATCTAGTCCCTGGTCCATCCGTTTCCATAGCAGTAGTTCCTAATATAGGTCTATGCTTTAATTCATATTCCTTTTTGCTCCCCCTAAAAATTATATCCTTTTGTATATCCTCATAATTTTTGAACCAATAGTAAAATTGTCTATAGGAAGGAATCCTTGCTTTGCTCCATACGTTATATTTAATTTCTCCATTCTCTACATATCTGTCTGAAAAAAATTCCTTCAGCATAGAATTATATGCAGCTTTTATAGTAGGTTTTTCCTTCTTTCTATAAAATTTATCTATCGATAAGTTTATAATTTTCTTTATGTCCTCTGTTATATTTATTCCTTCTTGTACTTCTCCTATGTAATCTACTTTCTTAGGTCTTCCAACCTTCTTACTTTTTAAATTTCTTTCTTTCCCCTTTGCTCCTGAATTTTTATAATCAGGTAATAAAGCGTTTTTAGTCATTCCTCTTTCCCAAAACCTATTAAAGATTCTTTTGATGCTAACTCTAGAGGTGTTTTCTTTATCTGCTATCTCTTTAAATAACTTTTCTCTTCCCTTTTTTTCTAGAAAAGCTTCTTTGTCACTGTCCCAATATTTTTTTATGATTTCCCATTGTTGATCTCTCTTATATCTTGCATTTTCTGATAGATCCTTTTCATCAATGTTATTAAGAAATGGATCAGCAATTTTAATAAGTACTCCAGTTGCAATTTCTTCTTCTAATTTGTCTATGAGTTCTTTTTTTGGCATGCACATGGTCATGCCCATTATTACATAGTATAAATACATGCTTTCATGATCAATATATAATATCCTTAGCTTTTCTCCATTTTCTTTATTAGTATATTGGAGTGTCATATTCTCTAGGATCATGATATGTTCATCTCCTTATTTAGCTCTTCCCTTGATAACTCAACCTTCATCACTTTGTTTATATCCAAAGGCTGAGACAAGTCTATCTTTAATATTTTTCTTATGAGCAAATGCTTAAATATAGATATTCCTGTCCCTGCTGCTAAAAATAAATCCTTATCAAACTGACTTGAAATGCTTCTTATACTTTCCTTGCTATCTATAACTCTTCTAATATATTCAACAAGTATATCTCCTATATACTCTTTATCTAGCTCTTTTAGGGAATCTATTTCATCAATATGATAATAGCTGTATATATAGCTTATATTCTTAGCGATGGTATTATTAATTTCTTTTTCTGTAACAATCCCCCAATCAATCCCTTGCTTTTCCCAATATCGTCTTTCAATCTCAAATTTTTCTATAACCCTTTCATTCATTAGCTGTTCTGATGGCTTTATTGTTCTTGCCATATCTATGTTTTTGCCATCTAGTCTTTGGGTTACTAAAAAATCTGTAGTCATCACTATATATTCATTTGTCTTTGGATCAGTAGGATGCTTGATACCTAGTTCATCAGCAATTAGGATTGTTTCTTCTACTGGTAGTAAAGGAAATTGCTCTCTTATGTCTATTATTTCATCTGCAAAATCTAAAATATAAAAATAATTTTTTTCTAAATCTGACAAAAAATCATATTGTCTATTAATTTTGATTCCTACTAACCTACTTTCTCTTCCTGCCGAAGGGACATCTTGAATTAAAAGCCATGGTTTATACGCTTCTTCTATACCTTGTCCTCGCCCTTTTTTGATAAGCCTTTCTATTCTTTCTCTGTTTATATATCTTTTTCTTTTACTCATAAAGCAAAATCACCTCTTTGTATTTATTCTAACACAAAGGGGTGATTTTAATTCAAACTTTATTGAAAACATTCATTCTTTATTGTAAATAATCAAACTTTGTTGTAAACATTCAAACTTTATTGTACAATTACAGAATTTTTATCCATTTTTACCATAATTACTCAACCGTTACACTTTTTGCTAGATTTTTCGGCTTATCTACATCGCAACCCCTAGCCACTGCAATATAATAAGAGAAAATTTGTAGTGGGATCACACTTAGTATAGGTGTTAGTTCATCTAATGTATCTGGAATGTAGATTACCTTGTCTGCTACTTTTTCAATCTCTTTATTGCCTTCCTTTGCAACAGCAATTACATAAGCTCCTCTTGCTCTAACCTCTTGAATATTTGAAAGCATTTTATCATAAAGCTTATCTTGTGTTGCAAGTGCTACGATTAATCGATCTTGTTCTACAAGTGCAATCGTTCCATGCTTTAGTTCTCCTGCTGCAATGGCTTCTGAGTGAATATATGAAATTTCTTTTAGCTTTAATGATCCCTCGTATGCAACAGCTACATCTACCCCTCTACCAATATAGAATACATTTTCATTATTAAATTGTGCATCTGCTAGTTGTTGTATCTTTTCAGTATTTCCTAAGATTTTCTTAATCTTTTCTGGTATCGCTTTTAGTTCTTCCATGTATGTTTTATATTGTACATCTGTAAGCATTCCTTTTGTTACTGCCATGTGTAGCGCAACAAGATACATGGATACAAGCTGTGTTGTATATGCTTTTGTTGATGCTACAGCAATCTCAGGTCCTGCCCAAGTGTAGAATACATCATCTGACTCTCTTGATACAGATGAACCTACTACGTTTACGATTGAAAGAATTCTTGCCCCTTTTCGCTTTGCTTCTCTTAGTGCTGCTAATGTATCTAATGTTTCTCCTGATTGACTGACTGCAATAAATAATGTGTTTTCATCAATAAATGGATCTCTATATCGGAACTCTGATGCAATATCTATTTCTACAGGAATCTTTGCAAATTTTTCAATCGCATATTTCCCTACTAATCCTGCATGATAAGCTGTTCCACAAGCTACAATATATATTTTGTTTATTTTTTCTAAATCTTCTTTGGTAATTTTAATCCCATCTAATACAATATTGCCTTCTTTGTCGAGTCTTCTGTGTAATGTATCATGTACACCCTTTGGCTGCTCGTTTATTTCTTTCATCATAAAGTGGGTATAGCCTTCTTTTTCTGCTGCTTGTGCATCCCAAGTAACTTTGAGTACCTCTCTTTTCACGATTTGTCTTAATTCATTAAATATCTTTATACCATCTTTTGTAAGGAGTACCACTTCATCATTTTCAATAAGATACATGTTTCTTGTATATTTTAATAATGCTGGGATATCTGATGCAATAAAGTTTTCATTTTCTCCAATACCTACAATCAGTGGACTATCTTTTCTTACAGCTATAATTTTATCTGGCTCATCTTTGCAAATGACACCAATTGCATAAGCCCCTTCCATTTTGTCGATTGCTTTGTATACGGCATCTAATAAATCACCTTCATAAAAGTAATCAATTAAATGTGCAATCACTTCTGAATCCGTTTCTGATTTAAAATGATCTCCATTTATTTCGATTAACCACTCTTTTAATTTCATATAGTTTTCAATAATCCCATTGTGAATCAGTGCAATACTTCCAGAACAATTTGTATGAGGATGAGAATTTCGATCTGATGGCTCTCCATGGGTTGCCCATCTCGTATGACCAATCCCAAGTGTCCCTTTTATATTTTCTTCTTTCAAATGCTCTTCTAATATACTCATTCTTCCTTTGTATTTTCTAACCTTTATTTCAGTACCGTCTAGTATTGCAACCCCTGCTGAGTCATATCCTCTATATTCAAGTTTTGATAATCCTTCTATTAAAATAGGTGCTACCTGCTTTTCTCCTATATATCCAACAACGCCACACATATTATGTTCTCCTCTCAATAATATTCTAATTTTTATTTTTGGCAATAAAATACCGCGGATAGTATTTTGTGGAAATTTACTACCCTTTCTAATTTGTTTATCCTTATACAAATTCATATCACCTGACCCCTATTTGTCCCACCAATCACTTGGAGGTTTTGTAGGTTCTTTCTCGGTGGTGATACACCGCAGGGCATCCGCCGAAACTTCGATAAACCCTGTCCTCGTCAACTTAAATCCTTTTTTCCGGTCGTGATTTAAGTTCTGGCGCTTTTATTTTTGTATTCTTTCTCTTTCGATAATCATCACCCCTTTCCACAATTTTCATGTAGCTGATAGGGTAAACTCAGAAGTCTCTGAGTTTACCTATTTATAACTTATGCAAGTTTCCTATACAAAGTGACACTATGCTAGTCTTTCTTCAATGATGTTTGCCAATTCTTCACTGAGTGTCTTTAATTGACTTTTATCTTTTCCTTCAAGCATAACCCTTACCAATGGCTCTGTTCCCGAAGGTCTGATTAATACTCTACCTTCTCCATCCATTATTTTTTCAAGTTTTTCAATTTCAGAAGCAATCACTAAATCTTCCATATATTTTAACTTTTTAGCATTGCTTACCTTTGCATTTACCAATACTTGTGGATAGGTAGTCATTGCACTTGCTAACTTCGATACGGATTGTTTTCTCTCTTTTACAACACTTAATAATTGAAGTGCTGATAAAAGTCCATCTCCTGTCGTGTTATGCTCTAAGAATATGATGTGTCCTGATTGTTCTCCACCAAGAACATATCCTTCTTCTCGCATTTTTTCAAGGACATATCGATCTCCAACCTTTGTTTTTTCTACCTTGCAGCCTTCCTTAGCTAACGCTTTTTCTAGTCCCATATTACTCATAACTGTAGCGACAACAGTGTCTTTTTTAAGTTTTCCTTTTTCTTTTAAATGCGTTCCACATATTGTAAGGATTTTATCTCCATCTACAATTTGACCTTTCTCGTCTACTACAATCAATCGGTCTGCATCTCCATCAAAAGCTACGCCTACATCAGCGCCCCAATCCGTTACGAGTTGTTGCATTTCTTCAGGATGTGTGGACCCACAATTTAGATTGATATTGAGTCCATCTGGCTTGTGATGAATGATTTTTATCTCAGCACCTAAAGCGGAAAGTACTGAAGGGGCTGCCACATACGATGCCCCATTTGCACAGTCAACAGCAATCTTCATTCCCCTGAAGTCTACATCTATGGTTCCTTTTAGGAAGCTTGCATATTGCTTGATTGCATCATCAATCTCAATTTTTCGGCCCAAATCCTTACCAAATGGATGTACATCCACTTCTTTATTGTTCTTGATCATGTCTTCTATCTCTTCTTCAACGTCATCTGGTAATTTGAATCCATCCTTGCTAAAAAACTTTATGCCATTGTATTCAACAGGATTATGAGAAGCTGATATCACAACACCTGCATCTGCATTATAATGTCTTGTCAAATACGATACAGCTGGTGTTGGTACAACCCCTACACATAAGCAATCTGTCCCTGTTGAAAGAATCCCTGCAACAAGTGCTGCTTCCAACATATCTCCTGATATTCTTGTATCTTTTCCAATTACTATTTTTGCTTTTTTCTTTCCATTTGTAAGTATATAAGCTCCTATTCTTCCAAGTTTATATGCTAAGTCTGCTGTTAATTCTGTATTTGCAATACCCCTTACGCCATCTGTCCCAAACAACTTTCCCATCTGATTAGACTCCTCTCGTAATAGTCTATCATTCTTTTATTCTCACTATTCTAAAAAAGAAATAGTGCATCCATGTTATTTTATCATATTCTTATAATATATTCAATTTTTACCACAGCCCTTTTCTTTCCACCTATAAAATAAAAAGAAAAATGGCTTAATTAAAGCCATTTTTCCTTTTATTTTTATTACTTTATATTTACTTCTTCTGGTTTTGTTAATGCTTTGAATCCTGCTACAGCAAGAACAAAAGCCAACACCATCAATAATACTGGGAAAATAACTAATATTATGTTTCCTGTAGCTAGATTTGCTTGAATTAAAAGCCCTAATGCTACAACCGTAACGCCAAACATAAAGATCATTGGGATCATAAACATACTGTAATTTTTACCACTATTTTTTAACCAAACAGCAATTGTAAGCAATGCTAACGCTGCAAGTAATTGGTTTGCTGAACCAAATATTGGCCATATTTTTGTCCAGCTACCGACTGCCAACCATCCACCTAATCCAACAGTAATGGCTGTAGCCACAAACCGATTCGTTAAAATAGACTGTGTTTCTTTTTCTGGGTTTCCACATAATTCTTGGAATATAAATCTTCCTAGTCTTGTCCCTGTATCTAAACTTGTTAATGCAAAAGCAGATACAGAAAGGGCAACAAAAGATTTCCCTGCACCATAAGGTATACCGAATTTTGACATAAATACACCAATACCATCTGAAAATACATTTACAGGTCCACCAGCGCCAGCTAGTTCTGCAAATTTATCTTTTGTAACATATGCAGCTGTAATAATAGCAATAACAGCTAATACACATTCAATTAACATACCACCATATCCAACCGCTTTTGCATCGGCCTCATTATCCATTTGCTTAGAAGTTGTTCCAGAACCTACTAATGAGTGGAAACCTGATATAGCACCACAGGCTACTGTTACAAACAACATTGGAAATAGAAGGTTTCCTTTTCCCATATCAAATCCTGTGAATGCAGGTAATTGAATACTTGGTCTATAAAATACAAGCCCTAATACAGCGCCTAAAAGCATTGCATATAATAAGAATGAGTTCAAATAATCTCTAGGCTGTAATAAGATCCATACAGGTGTAACAGATGCCACAAAAATATATCCTAATAAAATAACAATCCATGTATTTCTACTTAATACCAATGGGAACATATTTCCAAGTACAATGCATGCAAATAAAAGAATTACACCAATTACACTTGAAATACCTATCGATGCACCTTTTCTATATACAAAAAATCCAAACCCAACTGCTAAGAAAATAAATAGTACAGATGCTGATGCTGCCGCTGGAACACTCACAAATGTATTCGCAACAATATTTGTAAAAGCTGCAACAACTAGTAATAATGTTACCCAAGCAAAAACGGAAAATAGTTTTTTCATGTTTCTGCCCATATTTACTTCAATGATTTCACCAATAGATTTTCCATCATGTCTAACGGATGCAAATAGAGAACCAAAATCTTGTACGCCTCCAAAAAAGATTCCTCCAATAATGATCCAAAGCATTACAGGAACCCATCCAAATACTGCAGCTGCAATAGGTCCTACAATCGGTCCTGCTCCAGCAATAGATGCAAAGTGGTGCCCCATTAATACTGGCGCTTTTGCTGGTACATAATCTACCCCATCATTGATTGTATGTGCTGGTGTTTTTCTTGTTGGATCAACACCCCACTGTTTTGCAAGCCAACTGCCATATGTTACATAGGCAACACTAAAAATAACGATACTTACAAGAATTAGCCATAACGAATTCATAATGATTCCTCCTTTAAATTTTATTTTTTACTAAGGTTGATAAACATCCTTAACCTCCTTTCCTTTTTTATTTGTAGTGATTTCATGATTATCTAAGCTCACTAAAAGCAACCTTATATCCACCCAACCCTTAAATCCAAAAGCAAAACTTTTATGAAATCTGAATTTTTCGACAATTCTAGCCATTTCTTCATCACAATCTGCATCTATTACCACAACCCCTGTCACAATACTTGACATATGCTCCTCATTTGGTGTGACTAAGTCAGTTACCGCAGCTTTTATATGTTCCATAAAATTTTGAAGTTTTTCCTGATCTAAATGGTTAAAATATTTGATTAAACAATATTCATTATTCTCAAAGGCATAAATAGATGCTTTTTTACTGCCTATATATCTTTCATTCCTTAGAAAATATTTTGCAAACAAATCTATTTTTATATCTTTACAGAAAAAATCTTTTTTAATATCAAAATGTCTATTTAATTTTCTTTCTATATTTTCCAAATATTCTATATGTTTCATATATCGACCCCTATTTTTTGAATGATTTTTATCGTGTATTTTAAATCCTCTTTTTCTAATATTATACAAGAATTTTCATAATATTAGAAGTATTTTTTTGCATACAACATGAATTGCCATTTTCGTTACATGAAGTGCATTATTTCATTTACTAGTAAGCAAGATCGTAGCACGAGCTAAAAAAAAAATGATGCGTATTACTACACATCATTTTTATCATTATCCTCTTACTGCAGCTGCACCTTTCTCAAGGGCTTCTTTATTCATTGGAATATGTTTTTCTTTACTAGGTCCAAATACTTTTTTAAATGCGGCAAGAATAGAATCGATTGAAACCACTTTTGTAATTTCTAAAAATGCGCCTAGCATTACCATGTTCGCAGCCTTGCCATTGCCTAGCTCATTTGCAATTTCATTGGCAGGAATATAATAAACCTTTACATCTTCTCTTGAAGTTTTTTGATCTATTAATGAACTATTTATAAGTAATAATCCATCTTTCGCAAGATGTTTTTCATATTTTATAAGTGATGGTAAGTTCATAACAATAGCAGAAGTTCCTTCTGTTACAATAGGAGAACCAATGGGTGTTTCTGAAACGATTACACTACAATTCGCTGTTCCTCCGCGCATCTCTGGTCCATAAGATGGAAGCCATGATACATGTTTTTCCTCAAGCATACCTGCATAAGTTAAAAGTTGTCCCATAGACATTACTCCTTGCCCACCAAATCCAGCACAAATAATTTCTTGTTTCATCATTACTTCACCTCCTCAGGTGTACGGAAATTTCCTAGTGGATAGTATGGCATCATGTTTTCTTCTAACCATTTTAAAGCTTCTATAGGTGATAATCCCCAATTTGTTGGACAGGTTGATAAAACTTCAACAATACCAAATCCTTTTCCTTCTATTTGCACTTCAAAAGCCTTCTTAATTGCTTTCTTTGCTTTTCTTATATTCGCAGGTGTATTTACAGACACTCTTTCTACAAACACTGCACCATCAATTGTTGCAAGCATTTCAGAAACTTTTAGCGGCATCCCTGAGTGTGCTTGATCTCTTCCAAAAGGCGCTGTCGTTGCCTTTTGTCCAATTAAGGTAGTGGGTGCCATTTGTCCACCTGTCATACCATAAATCGCATTATTTACAAAGATCGTTGTTATTTTTTCTCCTCTATGTGCTGCATGAACGATTTCAGCAGCACCGATCGATGCCAAATCTCCATCTCCCTGATACGTAAATACTGTTTTATCCTTATATACTCTCTTCACACCTGTTGCAACAGCTGGTGCACGTCCGTGAGCAGCTTCTTGCATATCACAATTAAAATAATCATATGCCAAAACAGAACATCCTACGGGTGCTATCCCTATTGCTTCTCCTAATACACCAAGTTCTTCTAATACTTCCCCCACTAATCTATGAATAATTCCGTGCGTACATCCAGGACAATAATGGGTAGATTTTTGTGTTAATCCATTTGTTCTTTGAAATACAACGCTCATTACTTCTCACCTCCTAATACTTTCTTTACGCTTTCTACAATCCCATCCGGTGTAGGGATCATCCCACCACTTCTACCATAAAAATGTACGGGTAATTTTCCTTCATTTGCAATCTTTACATCATCAATCATTTGACCCATACTCATTTCAACAGATAATAACGCTTTTGTAGTTTCAGGTATTGCATCAAATGCTTTCATTGGGAAAGGCCATAATGTAATCGGTCTAATTAATCCTACATGAATCCCTTCTTCTTTCATAGCAGCAATTGCATTTTTTACAATCCTTGAAGTTGTACCATATGCAACAATCACTAATTCTGCATTTTCCATATTGTATAATTCATAACGCACTTCATTTTTTTCCATTAAATCGTATTTTTCTTTTAAATGAATATTATGTTTTTCAAGTTCTGCTGGATCTAATGCAAGAGAATTTATGATATTGGGTTCTCTTTGTCCTTTTGTTCCAATTGTAGCCCAATCCTTTGGTAAAAGTTCACGTTTTGGAGCTTCTTTAAATTCAATCGGTTCCATCATTTGTCCGATCATACCATCTGCTGATATTACTACTGGATTTCTATAAAAATCTGCTGCATCAAAAGCTTCCATTGTTAAATCTACCGCTTCTTGAAGTGTTGCTGGTGCATAAACTAACAAACGATAGTCTCCATTTCCACCGCCTCTAGTATTTTGGAAATAATCAGATTGCGCTGGTTGAATGCCTCCAAGACCAGGGCCACCCCTAGAAATATTTACAATAACACAAGGTAACTCTGCTCCTGCAATATAACTAATCCCTTCTTGTTTCAATGCAATTCCTGGTGATGATGAGGAAGTCATAACTCTAGCACCTGCACCTGCTGCTCCATATACCATATTGATTGCTGCCACTTCACTTTCTGCTTGAACAAAGCATCCTCCAGTTTTATGAAGTTCTCTTGCCATATATTCAGGTAATTCATTTTGTGGTGTGATCGGATATCCGAAGAAATACTTACATCCGCCTTTGATGGCAGCCGCAGCAATTGCTTCATTTCCCTTCATCAATATTTTAGCCATTTATTTTCCCTCCTTATTTCTCCATTTCTCGCTCAACAGTAATTACTAAATCTGGACACATTGTTGCACAATTTCCACATCCAATACATTTATTCATTTCATCTACAGTTGCAGGATGATATCCTTTGATGTTGATTCTTGTTCTATCCATTTTTACAATCTTTACAGGACAAACCGTTGTACAAAGTTCACATCCTTTACATAGATCTTCTTTAAATGCAACCTTACCCTTTGCTTTTGCCATAATTTCACCTCCCAAATATACTATCGAAATCCTTTCATCTATGATTTCGTATAGACCTTTCACTTTACATCCAATCTTTTCGCATATACATCTTAATTGGAAAAATTGTTCCTTCCATTTTTTCTGGAAGACCTCTTGCAATCTCTTCTAATGTGCTTATATATTTAATTGGAATATTGGATTCTCTTGAAACTTCTTTCACTAGATTTTGTCCTCTTAATACATCTTCTATAGTTGTTTCTCGTAAGAGATGGGTATTATTTATAAGTCCTGTAACTTTTGCTCTTGCAACTGCTTCAATGGTTCTTACGTGATTCATTGCCCCATTGATCTCTGATGTTTGTGGTCGATTGGCATTGATTACAGCAAACATATCATAATCATCTTTTTTAAAATAAGTATGGTATCTTCCTAAAGTTCTCGCCCCGATCGCATCTCCTCCTACATCCAATATCACTTCAAAAGATTTGTCTTGCAATGGCATCAATATAGAAGAAGCAACTGCTGGTAAATCAGAGCCTAATGAATTCTTTATCTGACTACTAATAACAGTGATTCCTAAGCTTTCAAGCATTTCTTGTTTTTCTCTACTTCGAAAATAAGGATTCACAATATCAAGATCTGCTAATGCTACTTTTTTTCCCATCTTAGTAAGTTTCATTGCATAATTTATCGCAAATTCTGTTTTCCCACTTCCATAATGCCCAATGATTACACGGATTCTTTTATCATTTAACATATCCATCACCTATAGATATTCTTTTGGTTGTTCTTCGCCTCTTAGCACTCTTAATCCGCCTTGTGCCAATGCAACCATCTCTTCTTCTCCTGGATAAACCATGACTTTTCCGATAAATTCTATATGTTTCGTAATCCATTTTACAAATTCTTTGTCATAAGCAATCCCGCCGGTTAGGATAATCGCATCTACTTTTCCCTTTAGTACTGCTGCACAGCTTCCAATCTCTTTTGCTACTTGATAGGCCATTGCTTTATATACAAGGGCGGCTTTTTCATCTCCATCTTCTATCATTTTTCCTACTTCTCTACCATCATTGGTGCCAAGGTAAGCCACAAGTCCACCTTTTCCTTTTAGTTTTTTCTTGATTTCATCGATTGTATACTTTCCTGAAAAACATAGTTTTGCCATATCCCCTACTGGAAGTCCTCCAGCACGTTCTGGTGAGAATGGTCCTTCTCCATCTAGTGCATTATTGACATCTATTACTCTGCCACATTTATGTGCACCTACTGAGACGCCTCCACCCATGTGTGCTACGATGAAATTTCCGTCTTCATATTTTTTCCCGATTTCTGTTGCTGCGCATCTCGCAACAGCCTTTTGATTTAATGCATGAAATATACTCTTTCTATCTATTTCAGGCATTCCTGAAATTCTGGCTAAATCATCCATTTCATCTACAACTACTGGATCTACAATAAAAGCATCCACATCTAATTGTTTTGCAATTTCATTCGCGATAATACCGCCTAGATTAGAAGCATGTTCTCCTAAAACCCCTACCTCTAAATCCTTCATCATTTTTTCAGATACCTTATAGGTACCTCCCTCTATAGGTTTAAGTAATCCGCCTCTTCCTACAACCGCATTTATTTTTGTAATATTGATCCCATTTTCATTTAACGTATCTAATATTACCTGTTTCCTAAATGCATATTGATCATAAATTTTTTCATATTTATTTATTTCTTCTGTACTATGTCTTAAAGTTGTTTCAAGTACTGATTTTTCATCATCAAATACAGCGATCTTTGTAGATGTTGATCCTGGATTGATTGCAAGCATTCTAAATACTTTTTTCATGATTTTAATCCTCTCTTTCAGTTCTAGTTACTTTTCTTTGCAGCCATTAAAACGGCTAGTGCAATGGAATTTAATTTTGTTTCATCACTATCTGCACGAGATGTAAGTACGATCGGTGCCTTCGCTCCAACGATTACCCCTGCGTTTTTGGTATCCGAGAAAAATACCATGGATTTATATAAAACATTTCCTGATTCTATATTTGGTACAAGTAAGATATCCGCACATCCTGCAACAGGATGATCAATCCCTTTGTGCTTCGCTGCTTTTTTACTTACAGCATTATCTAGTGCAAAAGGACCGCCTACCATACACCCCTTTATTGCTCCTTCTTTATTCATATCTTCAAGTTTTTGGGCATCTACTGTAGGTGGCATTTTAGGATTTACCTTTTCTTTTGCACATACTACAGCTACCTTAGGTGTATCTATATCTAGTGCATAGGCAACCTCTACAGCATTTTCTATGATTTGTTTTTTTGTCATTAGATCAGGGGCAATATTCATCGCTGCATCGGTAACAAAGATAAGTCGATCGTAATTTGGCACTTCAAAAACTGCTGTATGGCTTAATACATTTCCTGTTCTTAATCCAATCTCTTGATTGAGTACAGCTTTTAAAATAATAGCTGTATCTACTAATCCTTTCATAACAATATACGCTTTTCCAGTTGAAACAAGTGCTACTGCTTTCCTACTAGCTTCCTTTATATCTTTTTCATGTATCATTTCACATGCAGTAATATCGATATGATGTGTCTTTGCGATCTTCTCAATTTTATCTTGATCTCCAACCAAAATTGCATCCGCAATCCTAAGTTTTTGAGCTTTACTTACCGCTAGCAATACATCTAAATCTTCTGCTACAGCAACCGCGATTGTTTTTGGTCCTCTTTCTTTTGCAAATTTCAGTATTTCTTTCATATTTTTGATCATAAATTTTCACCTCTTCTTCGTATTTTTTTCTTTTGCTTGTCCTAAAAACACTCTATTTACGCCTTTATTTGAGACGATGATTTCATCTTTAACCATATGAATCAATACAACCATTTCTTTTGCAAGATATATGCCACTTACTTACATTCTATTATGTATTTTTATCTTGCAACAAAACATAGTTGTAAGTACTTGATTTTTCTAAGTTTCATTATTGTTTTTTTTATATTTTACAAATTTTTTTACACCTTATTTATTTTGTGAAAAGACACTATCAATTATTCTATGCAAAAAAATTCATGCAATAATTTGCATTTTTATATTTTGTGCAAATTTTTGCATGAATCATCGATTCTATTTTATTTTTCATCATTCCTTATTCTATATTATATTTCTTCAGTTTATAGTATAGACTTCTTATAGATATTCCTAGATGTTTTGCTGTTTCTGTTTTATTATCATGATAAACTTCTAAGACTTCTAAAATATATCTTTTTTCATGGTCGTTTATTACATCTTCTAATGTTTTATTGATTATTTCTTTACGTTCATCAAAGGATATATGCTGCATAAATTCCTTTTTAATTTCTCCTTTAGTTGTAGGCAAATGCTGAGATCTTATAATCATTTCATTGAATTTCATATTAATCATGGCACGTCCAATAAAATTTTCTAATTCTCTTATATTTCCTGCCCAATCTAAATGGATCAATGTCTTTATTGCATTAGGAGATAGGTCTTGAACAAATCTCCCATATTCTTGATTGTACTTTTTAATAAAATGTTTTGCCAATAAAGGAATATCTTTTTTATGATGTCGAATGGGCGGTATGATAATCGGAATTACATTTAACCTATAATATAAGTCTTCCCGAAATCTACCCTCCTTTATGGCTCTTTCTAAATCTAAATTCGTAGCAGCAATGACTCTTACATCTATATTGATTGCTATACTTGCGCCAACTCTAACAACTTCCTTTTCTTGCAACACTCTCAAAAGCTTTACTTGTGTACTTAAGCTAATTTCTCCAATTTCATCAAGGAATATGGTTCCACCGTTTGCCTGCTCGAACAAACCTTTTCTTCCGCCTTTTATCGCTCCTGTAAAAGCGCCTTCTTCATATCCAAACAATTCACTTTCTAATAGATTTTCGCTAATGGCCGCACAGTTGACACGAACAAATTGTCTATATTTCCGTTTGCTTTCATTATGGATCGCATGTGCAAATAACTCTTTTCCTGTTCCACTCTCTCCTCTAAGAAGCACCGTTGCAGGTGTAATTGCAGTCTTTTTTGCTCGATCAATAGCGGATAGTAGTTGTTCATCTTCTCCAATAATATCGTCAAAGGTATATTTTGCTTCTAATTTTCGTATGATTTGCTTTGCTTGGTTTAGCTCAGAAGTAAGTCTTTTGATTTCTGTTAAATCCTTCAAAACTGCTACGCTTCCTCTTAGTTGCCCATCAACAATCATAGGTGCTGCATCTGCTAGCACTTCCTTTCGTGATGGTCCTACCTTTAATTGGGCATTTTTCACAGGTTTCTTTGTTTTCAAAACTTCCAGATGAATACTTTCCCCCTCTGCAATATCAACGGTACATATTTTTCCAATAATCTGTTCTTCTACAAGTCCAGATAATTTTGAATAGGCAGGGTTGACCATTACCCCAATCCCCTTTTCATCTACGACAGATATGGCATCCTCTGTTGAATGAAATATGGCTTGTAGCATACTTTGTATTTCTTTTAGATTGGTAATTTCCTCTGCTAATTCTTTCACCTCTGTAATATCTCTAAAAACAGCTACAGCTCCAATAACCTTTCCACGTTCATCCTTTACAGGCATACGATTCGTAACAATAGATATATCTCCTAACGGCTGCTTACGATTTAGTTCTGATTTTCCGGTCTTTAGAATATATGGAAGTCTTGAATTACCGATTACTTCTGTAATATATTTTCCTATAACTTCTACCCCTTCATGTTTTGTTAGCTTTTTTCCAGCTTTGTTAAATAAAGTGATAATTCCTTTTTCATCTACTGCAATCATTGCATCATGCGTAGAATCTAATATAACTTCTAATTCTCTTTTCATCCCACATTCTCCCTTTAAAAATGTTTTTTATTCTTTTCTTTATCCCTTAAAATAGCCTGGATATATTATATCCAGGCTATTTTTATTATTTATTCTTCTAATACTTCTGTATTCACTTCCGCATTAGCTTTCTTATCTGTTGGCTGTATTTCTTCTTGTTTTTTCATAATTAAATCCACTTGTTTAGGGAATATCGTTATATTCTCAACTTTCTGAGATATATTATGTGAAATTTGAATATAATATAGCCCTTCTGACAAATCATTTGCATCGATAAAAAGTTCTATGTCCTCTTTATTAATTTTATCAAGCATACTTTCTTTAGCCATTACACTGACCTTTATATTCTGTGGGAATTGGCTCAAATCTGCTATATATTCTTGTTTTACATTTTTTATATTCACTTCTTCACTTTTAAAATTAAAATCCTTGCTTTTTATAGGTTCTACCATGATAGAAGTACTGGGGGTTTTATCTAGATAGGGTGTTTCTATGCCCTTGGGTAAAACTAAATAAATATCTTTTCGAACATTTTTTTCTACTCCCTCTAAATTAATCGGTTTTGCATTAATTTGTTTGATGCTTTCTACAATTTCTTTTCTTCCTTTTATCTTTACAGTTTCCTGACTTAAGGTAATATTAGTAATCTCGTAGCCTTCTTTTACAGCACCCTCATAAGCTATAGATATGGGTACGTCTTTTATTCTTAATATCGGTAACACAATCTCCACATACTTATTCTTTACTTCTACGCCATTTACTTTTTTTCCTTCACTATTAACAGCCTTAAGCGGCAATTTTTCTATTACATCGTCCTGTCGGTCCTTTATGTTTACATCCACTAAAACCATTGTCACCTTATTTACTAAGCTTTCCGGCCCTTCTACAATGACTTTTGTTGGAGATATGGTCGCTTCACTAGGTTCAAATCCTTCCGAAGCTATTCCAATGTGCTGTGCCATCACTGGCTTTTGCTGTTGTACAATCTCATCTAATGTAATCTTTATTTGGCTTGGAAAGATCTCTGATATACTTACATTATGAGATGTACTGATCTCAACAGGTACACTATTGACACCTTTATCAAACCCTCTTATATCTGCTCTTGCTATTAAATCCTGCGCACGCATCTTATATATATCATTTCGTCTACCACTTATTTTTACATTCACTGAGAAATCTTTTTGACCCATGATTACCAATCCAGATTCCTTTAATTCTTCTACATTTAACAGTTGCACTTCTACATTTGTAAGTTCTATCATACTTTGAGGATTTACTTCACCCATAACATATAGCCACATAATGATTGCAAAAACAATTGACAGAATTTTAGGCATAGTATTGTTACTAAAAAACCTAGTATTTCCTATATTAAATTTAATTTTTTTCCAAATATTATTCATCTTTTTGCCTCCATTTCCATCGCAATAAAGGCTTCTGCTGTTCATTTTGATAGGCATTTTTTAATACAGACATTAATGTCTTTGCATCTAAATATCTTGATAATTTTCCATCCATAGCAATAGATATGGCGCCAGTTTCTTCTGAAACCATAATGGCAATGGCATCACATTTTTCAGTCATTCCAATTCCTGCTCTATGTCGTGTTCCTAACTCCTTGCTAAGATTAGGATTTTGTGTAAGGGGTAGGACACAACCAGCAGCCATTATTTTATCCTTTCTTATAACTACCGCACCATCATGAAGCGGGGTGTTTGGAATAAAAATATTTATAAGAAGTCTAGAAGAAATATTTCCTTGAATCGTAGTTCCCGTTTCAATAACATCTCCTATTCCTGTTTCTCGTTCTATGATGATTAGTGCACCTATTTTTTGTCTTGAAAGATTCGTCGACGCTTCTACAATCTCATGTATATTTTCATTTAATGCTTCACGAGATAACTCCATAATAGACTTTGTTAAAAATTTGGTTCTTCCTATATGCTCAAGCGCGCGCCTAAGCTCTGGTTGAAATAGAATAATTAATGCAATGATTCCAACCGTTATCGTATTTTTTAAAATCCAATTAGTTACATAAAATCTTGCCCATTCACTAAGCTTTGTGACAATTAAAAGCACCACTAGTCCTTTTAATACCTGTTCCGCACTCGTGTGGCGAATGAGCATAAACAACTTATAAAAAACAAAAGCTACAATTGCCATGTCTAGTATATCTCTTACTCCAATATTTGAAAATATCTCTAGTACCTCTTTCAATTTGAACACCTCTTCAACAAATAATATGCCACCTTTTTTTAAAATTTGTTACACGCTTTTATATATTATTATTCTAATATACAAGGTTAAATCCCTCTAAATTCTATTTTTTTGTTTTAACCCTTCTTTATTATTTTACACTATTTCCTCCAGTCTATGGCTATTTGATATGAAAATTTAATATTTCACATGATTATTTTATTTTGTGGCACACTAATAAATAAGTCGAAAGAATTTCCCATGCTATTCTCGTTGTTTGATTTTCTTGGAATAGCAATTAAACGCACAATATGTATTTAAAACGCCTTACGCCATATCACATGAAAATGAAAGGAACGATGAAAATGAAAAAAAAGCGTGCAAATGATATAAAAAATTATAAAATTCCCAATCAAGATGATTTAGTCACGGATTACATCAAAGATCAATTGGAAGAAAAAATGCAAGCAAGTGCAATGGATATTAATGTATTTTGTGAAAATGGTCATGTTCACATGTCTGGTATGGTAGATGTCCTTTCTGAAAAAAAGACAGCTGAAGCCATTGCAAAAGGAATTGAAAGGGTAAAAAGAATTGAAAATAAAATCACCGTTGCTATGGACAGCAATATTACAGATAAACATATGCAAAAAGAAGTCATGGCCAGACTTATAGGCGTTGATCATCTTTTAGGTGTTGGTGTAAAAATAGAAGATGGCGTTGCTAACCTTTTAGGCTCCACAAATACCCTAAAAGATGCCCATACAGCCATGTCTATAGCATCACAAATTCGTGGTATAAAAGATGTTGTGAATAATATCCATATATCTACTGCTCAAAAATATGATGATTCCAGGATTAATAGTAATGTTACACAGGTTCTTAGTACAACTGATTTAGACTATATGGATATTGCCCATTCAGTAGATCACGGAAAACTTACCTTAAGTGGCTATGTACATAACAAAACTGAAATGGAATTTGCAAAAGAAATTGCTATGGGTGTAGAGGGTATTACAAAAGTAATTAATAAGCTAAAAGTCAGAAAGCGATAATAAAATGCCCGAATTTTCTTGGGCATTTTATATTGTCTTTCATATTCTTCATTCATTCGATACATTTCCCAGGAAATAAATATCTCTTATACAATTTATTCCGCAATTCTTCTACAAGTATTTCAAACATATTTTTCATCTAATTTTATTAAAATTTTCTTTTTTGTGGAAAACTATAATATATTCAATTCTAAATCTAAGAGGTGATCTTTATGCATTATGAACAAATCATTCAAAATACAATCAAAACAAATAATTCAACCATTGTTTTACTCGTGCTAGATGGGATAGGTGATATTCGAAATCCACAATTTAAAAATAAAACAGCTTTAGAATATGCCCATACACCCCATTTAGACAACCTAGCAAAAGAATCTGTAACCGGTCGTATGTACCCTATTTTACCAGGTATTACCCCCGGCAGTGGTCCAGGCCATCTTGGTCTTTTTGGATATGACCCTATGTGTCATATCATCGGTAGAGGTGTATTAGAAGCAGTTGGGCTTGGTTTTGAACTAAAACCCTATGATGTAGCTACAAGATGTAATTTTACTACGATGAATGAAAAAGGTGTGATTACAGATCGTCGAGCTGGAAGAATTCCTACTGAAATGACAGTAGCCTTATGTAATATCTTAAGCAGTATCAAAGAAATTGATGGTGTGGAGATTATTATAAAGCCTGGGAAAGGGCATCGTTTTGTAACTATATTTAGAAGCAAAGAAAAAGAGATTGGATCAAATATCAATGATACTGATCCTTTAGTAGAAGGAAAACCTCCCATTCCTGCTACTGGAAAAGATCCTTCCTCTCAGTTTTTAGCAAGCGTTATCAATAAATTCATGAAAGAAGGTTATGCTCTAATAAAAGAAAAACACCCTGCAAATGCATTCTTAATGCGCGGTATTGCTTCAAAACCTAAGATTCCTTCTATGAGAGATCATTACCTTTTAGAATCTGCAGCAATTGCTACCTACCCTATGTATAGAGGCATTGCATCTTTGCTTGATATGACGCTACTTCCTGCACCAGATTCTATCAAAGGATTGTTTGAAACCTATAGAGATTATAAACAAAAATATGATTTCTTCTTTATTCATGTAAAGGGTACCGATCAAGCTGGAGAAGATGGTGATTTTGAATCAAAGGTAGGTTGCATTGAACGCGTAGATGAAGCCCTTCCTATTATTCTTGAAAATAAACCTGATGTTCTAGCGATAACAGGAGATCATGCTTCTCCTTGTGCCATGCGTTCTCATAGCTGGCATCCTGTACCTCTTTTAATTAATGGCAGATTCAGTGGGGTAGATGATGTGAAAAAATTTCATGAAAATGCTTGTAATAACGGAGGTTTAGGATTTTTTGAAAGTAAATATTTGATGGGTTTACTCCTAGCGAATTCGAAGCGATTAGATAAATTTGGTGCTTAAGGTACACTTAACAGCATTTGAAGTAGCTAAAATTTATTCGCAATCCCATCATTTTTTTCTTATTCCTATAAATAAGTAGTAATCTATCATTTATATTTAATATAATTTTATACAGATATATCAAAATAGTTTTAATATTGTCTAAAAATAATTATGCAAAATAATTTTTACTATATATATAAACAAAATTGGTTAAAAGAGGAATATATATTGAGTATATGCTATAATAATGGTCGTAGGGTGTATATCTTAGTAAAATTGTATAGGGAGTTTACATGAAATTATAGATGTAGATTCTTTACTTAAGATTTCCATCACGCTATTCATAAGAAAGGAGGACATATATGCAAATTAGAAATATTTTAGAAAATCTGGTAGAAACACCTAGTGTGTCAGGATTTGAACAATCTGCGTCTCATATCATTGAATCTTTCTTAAAAGATACTTGTAATGACATAAAAAGAGATAAACTAGGAAATCTTATCGCCTACAAAAAAGGCAATGCGCAAAAACCTATAAAAATTATGTTGGCAGCCCATATGGATGAGATTGGTTTAATGGTAAAAGATATTGATGAAAAAGGCTTTGTTAAATTTACCACTATTGGTGGTGTAGATCAAAGAACCCTTCTTGCACAAGAAGTGATCATTCATGGAGAAAAGAATCTATTAGGAATCGTTGCTACAAAAGCACCCCATCTACAAACGCCTGAGGAGCAAAAGGAATCCATCAAAATAGAAGATATGCTAATCGATATTGGCTTATCAAAAACTGCGGCTGAGAAAATCATTACAATTGGTGATCCCATTACCATTAACCGCAAAATAATCTCTTTACAAGAAAATGTTGTTGCAGGCAAAGCTTTAGATGATAAAGCAGGTGTTGCTGCAATTATCGTATGCTTTAAAGAACTGAAAAAGTGGCATCATCAATGTGATGTTTATGGTGTAGCAACCGTACAAGAAGAAGTTGGAACAAGAGGGGCCATGGTAAGTACCTTTCAAATTGCTCCTCATATTGGCATCGCTGTGGATGTTGGTTTTGGAAAAACACCTGAACTTTCAAAGGGTGATAGCTTAGATCTTGGAAGAGGTCCTGGTATTGGTTTTGGTGCAAATATTCATCCAAAGATACATGAAAGACTTAAAAAAATAGCCAAAGAATATAATATTCCTTATCAAGTTGATCTAAGTCCTGCAAATTCTGGAACAGATGCGCAATCTATGCAAATTAGCCAATCTGGTGTCGCAACAGGTGTGATTTCTATTCCACTACGCTATATGCATACTTCTGTCGAAACAGTAGATATTATAGATATAAAAAATACTGGAAGACTTTTGGCTTATTTTATCACGAGTTTAGATGATGAAGATTTGGAGGAATTTCTATGCTTCTAAAAAAACTAACCCAGCTTCATGGTGTTTCTGGTAATGAAAAAGATGTTTGTGCGTTTATATTAAAAGAGATTAAACCTTTTGTAGATGATATAAAAATAGACCCCTTAGGAAATTTAATTGTCATAAAAAGAGGAAAAGAAGATTACCCATCAATCATGCTCTCTGCCCACATGGATGAAGTAGGTATGATGGTAAAAGAAATTGATGAGAATGGTTTTATTAAATTTTTGCCTGTTGGTGGTATGGATGATCGTATTTTTGTTTCAAAAGTAGTGGAAATTGGAAAAAATAAAGTAAAAGGTGTCATTGGTGCAAAAGCCATTCACCTTCAAGAACCCGATGAACGAAATAAGGCACTAAAACACAAACAGCTTTACATAGATATTGGTGCACAATCAAAGGCTGAAGCAGAAAAATTGATTACCATAGGAGATTATATTGCCTTTGATAGTGATTACATAGAATTTGGAAACCACCTTGTAAAAGCAAAAGCTTTAGACGATCGGGCAGGCTGCGCAATAATCATGGAAATCTTAAAGAAATCATACAATAGTACCATTTATGCAGTCTTTTCTGTACAAGAAGAAGTAGGTTTAAGAGGCGCAGGTGTAGCTGCTTATCGATTAAACCCAGATATAGCCATTGTTCTAGAAGCTACCACTTGCTATGATGTAACGGATATTGAAGAGCCAAACTATGCTACCCGTCTTGGATCTGGTCCAGCTTTATCTATTGTAGATAGCGTCTCTTATTTTGATAAAAACCTTCTCAAAAAAATATTAGAGATTGCTGATAAAAACCATATAAAAGTGCAGTTTAAGCAAACCATCAAAGGCGGAAACGATGCAGGAAGAATTCATCTAACACAAGAAGGCATTCCTACAGCATCTATTTCTGTCCCTTGTCGTTATCTTCATTCTCCTGTCTCAGTGATTCACAAGGATGATTTTGAAAATGCGCTTAAGCTCGTAACTATTTTCCTTGAGCATGTAAAAAAGGAGGAATATCATGAATAGTCAATATGATCTATTAAAAAAACTTACAGAAACCTACGGTCCTTCTGGAAATGAAGAGAGTATTCGCCATTTGATTCAGGAAGAAATAAAGGATTATGTAGATGAAATGAAAATAGATAAAATGGGCAACTTAATCGCCATAAAAAAAGGAAATGGCACCAAAGTCATGATTGCCAGTCATATGGATGAAATCGGCGTAATTGTTACAGGAATCGATGAAAATGGATTCTTAAGATTTGCAAATATTGGAGGTGTTTCTCCTTATATTTCACTAGGTCAAAGGGTACAGTTTGCTGATGGCACAATTGGGGTAATCGGCATGGAACATTTAGAAGATATGAAAAAACTAAAGCTTGATAAAATGTATATTGACATTGGTTCAAAAAATAAAGAAGATGCTATGCAGAAAGTAACTATCGGAGATGTTGCTTGTTTTTATCGTCTATACACTACTCTTAATGATGCGATCACTGCGAAAGCTTTAGATGATCGAATTGGGTGTTTTATAGCCATTGAAACATTAAAAAAAATAAAAGATTCTTCCAATGAACTCTATTTTGTTTTCACTGTTCAAGAAGAATTAGGTTTAAGAGGTGCAAAAACTGCTGCTTTTGGCATTGATCCCGATTTAGGAATTGCAGTAGATGTAACCACTACCGGAGATACCCCAAAAGCAAAAGCAATGGCAGTAAAATTAGGGAAAGGTCCAGCTATTAAGATCAAGGATAATTCCTTACTAAGCCATCCTGCTGTCAAAAGTCTTATGATCAATACTGCAAAAGATCATAAAATTCCATATCAACTAGAAGTTTTAGAATTTGGTGGTACAGATTCTGGCGCTATTCATGTTACGCGCAGTGGCGTTCCATCTGGTGTGCTATCCATCCCTTGTAGATATGTACACAGTCCATCCGAAATGGTGTCTAAAGATGATGTTGAAAATGCGATCATTCTTTTGACAAAAATATTAGAAAGAGACATTGTATTATAAATAAAATAAAACTCAGCATTTACTGAGTTTTATTTTATTTATTCATTTGGAGCGGAAGACGAGATTCGAACTCGCGACCCTCGCCTTGGCAAGGCGATGCTCTACCACTGAGCCACTTCCGCATATTGGTGCGGGTGGAGGGACTTGAACCCCCACGCCATAAGCGCTAGATCCTAAGTCTAGTGCGTCTGCCAATTCCGCCACACCCGCATGCTTCGATCACACAAATTTTATATTTCTAAGTTTTTTATTAACTTAAATGGTGGGCGCAATAGGGCTCGAACCTATGACCCCCTGCTTGTAAGGCAGGTGCTCTCCCAGCTGAGCTATGCGCCCAAAATTGGTGACCCATCCGGGAATCGAACCCGGGTTACCGCCGTGAAAGGGCGGTGTCTTGACCGCTTGACCAATGGGCCTTGATTGGTTGCGGAGGCAGGACTTGAACCTACGACCTTCGGGTTATGAGCCCGACGAGCTACCACTGCTCCACTCCGCGATAATAATGGCTCCAAGGGTGGGGCTCGAACCCACAGCCTACCGGTTAACAGCCGGTTGCTCCACCATTGAGCTACCTTGGAACACTCTAACCAGCAACGACCTACTCTCCCAGGCAGTTACCCACCAAGTACCATCAGCGCTGAAGGGCTTAACTTCTGTGTTCGGTATGGGAACAGGTGTGACCCCTTCGCTATTGTCACTGGATATTTTAAAGGTTTTACCCTTTAAGCAACCGAAATTTCAAAATGTTAATTTTGTAATTAGGTTACTGTTGGTACAATTTGTGGAACAAATTGTACCTTCAAAACCGAACAATGCATATGTTTTTGGTCAAGTCCTCGACCTATTAGTATCGGTCAGCTAAAGACATTACTGCCCTTA
>NZ_SLWV01000019.1 GCF_004345705.1 Marinisporobacter balticus | reverse complement strand
TGTTTGAATCGGTCATGGTTATTCTCCTTTGTCTTAATAAATTTATTGTACATGACCTTAAAATATCTGTCTAATTAATTGTAACCTATCCAATTTCTGATTCTAGTGATTCCTGCCATGAACATGAATGCCATAACTAAATCAATCAAAAGTAACGGCCCTACTACTGCTTCTTGATGAACCTTTTTCGGCACTAGACTACCAAACTCGACTTGCAGTAGCAGATGATACACTTCTCCGTAATGTGTATTACGACAGTTCAACATTTGAAATACACCAAAAGAGAATGGTAAGTAAACAATTACAAAAATAAGTTATTGGAAAGAAATGTAGTGAATTTATTGAAGATGGAGACTGTATTTTTATTGACAGTGGCTCCACAACATATCATATCGCTAAGCATCTTAAAAATAATAAAAATCTCACAATCATTACTAATTCCATACCAGTTGTAAATCAGTTTATAAACACTGATTGTGAGATTAGGTCGTTACAAGAAGAAAAATCATCGAAAGATCTAAGGAAGTCTTTGTGGCTGCTGATAGCAGTAAATTTGGTACAAATGTAACAATAAACATATCACCCATTAATAATATTGATTATATTATTACGAACTCTTATTTAAATAAGAACATCGCTAATAAATTCAAAAAATTTAACACTAAAATTATTTTAGCTGAAGACTAAGTCTTCAGCTAACTATTTTCATCTCAAACTTTAAAAGCGTCACACAAATCTGTCCATTGCCACAAGAATCGTTTTTAGAAAGATTCTTTAGACAAATTCATTTATTCTATGGAAAATAATAGCCTATACATAGGATTCGTACTACTAACATAGGCACAACTATAATAATATATATAAATCATCATTAATACTATCAAAGACTAGTTCTAATCATACTTTCCACTAACACTAAGTAATCTCCTTTATATTCAATACTATTTTTAATAATTAATATTGCGAGTCCATGAACCATACTCCATAGTAATAATGTCTTTTGCATATATAAATTTTCATCTAATTTCATTTCCTTAAAAAATCTTTCTGCACTATCTTTAAAAACTCCAAAGGCACCCACTTTATCATCCGGAAATTTATCATCTTCTATTCTTACAGGATATGCATTATCTGACAGGAACATAAATTTTAAGCACTCTGGATTTTCCACCATAAACTTCACATATGCTTTTCCCATTTCAATAATTTGTAATTTAGGTTCATTTGGATATACCTCCGTTACCGCTAGTAATGCTACGTAAAATTCTTTCCAGACCTCTTTAATTATTTCACTAATAAGCGCATCCTTATCCTTAAAATGTTTATACGGGGCACTATGGCTTACGCCACACATAATTGCAACTTTTCTTAAGGAAAATCGCTCAGTACCTTCTTTATTTAGCAGTAATAATCCATTATGAATAAGCTCTTTTTTTAAATCACCATGATGATATGTTTTTCTATCCAATTCTAGTTACCTCCCTAAAGCTTAGAATATATTTCAAATGATCTCTATGATAAAAATCATATCACTTTATGTTTACATTGTAAACTTATGGGTGTATAATTAAATTTAAGTTTACAGTGTAAACATACTTTATAAAAGAGCATTTGTGCAATCTCACATCATATTAAATGTACTGACTCAATAGAATCGCTTCGATAAAACCAATAAATAATAGGGGTGTTGTTAATGAAAATAGTAGTTTTAAATGGAAGTCCTAAAGGGGACATGAGTGTTACTATGCAGTATATAAACTATATTCAAAATAAGTTTAAGAATCACGAATTAAAAATAATTAATATTTCTCAAAGAATTAATCAAATAGAAAAGGATAAAAAAACTTTTGAGGATATAATCCATGAAATAAAATTTAGTGATGGCGTTATATGGGCATTCCCTCTTTATGTTTTTACTATTCATTCGAATTATCAAAGATTTATAGAATTAATTTTTGAAAAAAATGTTGTAGATGCTTTTGACGGGAAATATACTTCAGTTCTTGCTACATCAATTCACTTCTATGACCACACTGCAGTAAATTACATGAATTCTATTTGTGATGATTTAAATATGAATTATGTAGATTATTTTTCACCAGAAATGTATGACTTAAGAAAGGAGGATACACAAAAAAATCTATTACAATTTGCTCAAAACTATTTTAATGCAATAGAAAACAAAGTAATTACTTTAAAAAATTACAATCCGATAAAATATTCTCCAAATAAATATATTCCTGAAATTACCCATCATAAAATAGATGTTTCAAATAAGAAGGTGGTTGTAGTAACTGATTCTTTAGAAGATATTAATTTAAAAAATATGATACATAAATTTAGAAACTCATTTTCCCAAACTATAGAATTAGTTAATCTTCAAGATATAGATATAAAAGGAGGCTGCTTGGGTTGCTTAAAATGTGGCTATAACTATGCGTGCGCTTACACTGGTAAAGATGATTTTATTAACTTTTATAATAGTAAATTAAAAACTGCAGATATAATAGTTTTCACCGGTGCTATTAAATACAGACATTTATCTTCTACATGGAAAAGATTCTTAGACAGAGGATTTTTTAATACTCACACCCCATCTCTTTCAGGTAAACAAATAGGTTTTATTATATCTGGTGCCTTAAGGCAAATACCTAATTTAAGACAGATATTAGAAGCCTATACGCAATGGCAAGGCTCCAATTTAGTTGGGTTCGTCACTGACGAGTATGATACCAGTATAGAAATCGATCAGCAATTATATGTTTTCTCATGCAACCTTATTAAATCATCAACTGTAAATTACATCAAGCCCGCCACGTTTCTTGGTGTAGCAGGTATGAAGATATTTAGAGATGAAATATGGGGAAATTTAAGATTTCCGTTTGTTGCTGATCATAACGCTTATAAAGCACTTAATGTGTATGATTTTCCACAAAAAAATTATAAATCTAGAATAAGGAATTTCATATTCATGTTAATGTGTAAATTTCCTTCCATAAGAAAAAAAATTTATTCAAACCAAATTAAATCTTCAATGGTTGTACCCTTAAAAAAGATTGTGGAAGATACAACGATTTAGTTCTGAACAAATATAAAAGGATCTGTCTGTACTACATTTTAGATGCATACAGTGCAGACCCTTTTATATTGAATCTCTCAAATCATAGCCTCATGATCTCCGAAACAGTGCAATATGAGTTTTTTCACTTATACGCTGCAAACAAAACATAAATGGCATAATCAGCGCCTGAATCAGAACCCCTTCCAGATGCATAACTTATGTTTTGGAAAATAATTTTCAACTTATACTCATTTTTTATAACATCAAAGCTCATCTCTTTTAGCGGTAACACTTCCTTCGTCACATTGGTTTCTTCGCCAACGATTCCTTTAGCAAATTTATTGAGATCTGTTCCAACAAGTTCAGTACCGAATGAATCCAAAATAGAAACACGCACTTCATCATTTGGAATCCTGTTCACTTTCAATCGATACATCTTACCATTTAGTTCAAAATCAAAGTCTTTCATTTCTTTTTCGTTCATATATCTGCCTACAAAGGTATTGAGCAGAACATCATATCCTGAAACTAGTAAAGGTTGCTGTGTATCCAGTGAAACATTAATATATTGTTGATCTCCATTCTTATGGGTAGGATACGTCGGTTTATACCCAAAGGTTGCTTTGAAATCATGATAGATTGTAAAATCCTCTGGTAGCCAGTCTATATACTCCAGTGAACTGCTTCTTTCGAGATAATACAAAATATTAGTAGTCTCAACTTTGGTATATTCAGATGCATCCTCTTTCTTGATAATTTTACCATCGATAAGCATCCCTTCATTTTCAAGGATAGATTGAATTCTGTTAATTTGGCTCCTTCGAGAGACAGTAAAAGCATCCACCGGGGGAATAATTGAAATGATTGCGAAGGCAGCAGCAAGTAAAGCAATTCGTCCATTTTTTGAAACCGTGCTAAAACTTAAAAGCGCCCCCACTATGATGGAGAAGACTCCAAAGATAGCAATATAGTATCTTGACTCAGTTACACCATATGTATTCAAACGAATGCCAACAGAGATTAACTGCATGATCACAACAGGAATAAGAATTTTCGGAAATATCTTACGATAGAATAAAACAAATCGATTTTCGAGTAAACTTGATAGTACAAAAATTAAAAGGCCGGCTATCGAGTAAATCAATACCATTGGTCCAACCTGCCCAAACGGCCACGTGAGCGTGAAAAGTATCTTTACAAAATAAGCAATTAATACTAACGTATATACACTAATCAAAGGAATTGCGATATTCGACACCAGAATATCAAGGGATTTTGGATAACTACTGGCGTGTTTGACTATGCTTTGATCTGCTTCAGATTCTGAATTAAATCTTGGCAGGAGCGATAAATAGTAAACAGGAGCAAATACCACCCAGATGACCGTCATGGTGTACGCATACGTATCATCATTGACTTTAAAAAGCAAAATGTCAATGGTTCCAATAATAGCTGCAATTCCTGCCGAAAGAACAGCTGAATAGAGCACAGAAGTAAAAATAGATTTAAAGTGAACCAAAGCAACTAAGTTAAAGTTAACTTCCGACTTATAAGGCGGGATCCACAGTACCATGCAAACTAGCGCAAAAACTGCAACGAAACTTCTTATTGTGATCTCAGCACTAATTTCGGGTGCAGGCAACAAAATCAGAAAATAACCTGCAAGAAATAGCGATGCTACTCCATAGACTAAAACCCTCTTTCCGGAAAGCTTGTGAAATCTTTCAACTACGAATTGTGCAACCATGCCCAAAACTGCACCTACCACAAACGTAAAAATCAGCTTTTGAAGCATCATAGACAGTACCTCATCAATGGCGATCAATCTAAAAATGATGGAAGCAGCTGACAATAAATTGACCACCGTCATTGGAAAACGAAATCCTGCTAGAGAAATTCCTTTGATACTGCTGGCCAAAATTTCTTTTAAACGTCTCACAATATTTCACCTCACTTGTATGATTAGAGAACAAGACACCAAAATTTTTACAACCATTAGTCTATATATATTCATTTTTCCAAATAAATCTCCTCTTTAAAATTGCCCTCTTATATATAGACGATTCCACCTTTGAAAAAATTATACGTGCATATTCAATATTTTTTTACTACTGCCATACCAAATATTATATATCAAATTCTATTCTCAATTCAGCCTTCTGTAACTAAACCAATCTGGTCTTAAATCAAAATCTACTTCACTTTCAATATGTAATAAAGCACCTACCGCATTGGGTAGGTGCTTTTTATTGATTATGACTTCCGCACTGGCCTGATATACTTCCAAAACCGCTCCGGATTAAATGAAAAGTAAATTATTCTACCGGGGGAAGTATCAAAGCAGTAACCGGTTCCTGCAAAATCAAAAGTTGCCATTGCCTTTTCCATCTTTTCCTCCACACTACGATTTTCCTGCTCATAATCGAATGGCGCATGTTCAAAAACAATATACTCGGCTTCGGGAACATCCATCATAAGTATTTGTGGTGGTACTTCGCCTTTATAATCAAAAGGAAGACGTGCACCATAACACTCTGTACGTGGAATACCCCAATCGCAGAGTCTACCGTCTGGGTCATTAATGTACGCCATAATCTGACCGCTGCCGCTGTTAGATTCGCTCCCACCATCGTCATCCAATTTGCCCTTGATACTATCGAGTACGCCGCAAATTGTTTCGCAGTCCTGTCCCGGAATCAGACTTTGCTTTTGCCAAAAATCCCAATACCCATTACTCTCATAATTTTTAATGTGCAAAAATTTGTGTGCGGGAATGGTTACAAAATAAATTTTAACATTATCTGTAGATTTCATCATACCCATCTCTCCAAATCCTAAAAAGTAGCGGTCGAAAGGGTTTATTTTTGTACGAAGAACGACAGGCTTAGGCTTTTTTCGGTATTCACTTGGAGTTACACCATATGTTCCCTTGAAAGCTCTGGTAAAAGCTTCATGTGATGAAAAACCATATTCAAAAGCAATATCCAAAATGCTTTTTTCACTATCCCGAACCTCTTTTAGTGCAAAGGCTAATTTTCTATGCCGCAGATAATCCCTAAATTGCATACCCGATATTTCCTTAAATTTTCTCGTAGTATGAAATTTGGAATAACCTAACTTGCGAGAAAGAAATCGTAGCGTTATTGCTTCACTGTTACGATTTTTAATACACTCATCTATTTCATCAACCATTATTTGGATTTGCTTGTGCCACTCATACATTCGTCTGTTCACCTCGTTTCAACCACTCTATAGTCATTATAGTGTAATGGAAATTGCATTGCTTGATTTTACTTGCGAAAAAGAGAGGATATATTTTATTCCTTAACTCGCCTAATATAAATTTTCAACGCTTACACAACATCAAACACCAGCCCCACCTTATCATAGTAATGCAGTTATGAATTCTTACAGGAATAATGCTATCCCCAATCCCTCTACTAATAACCATAACACGATTACCAAATTTATACAATATAAAAGCATATTTAGGAATCATCCCTTGACCAGGAGATATAATTCCTTTATTAAGAATAGGAATTCTAAACTGGCCTCCATGCGCAGGTCTGCCGTTGCCGATGACATAGGAAATATATTGAAAAATAAAAAAAAGACAGCAATCATGGTGACCCATAACATAGCAGAAGCTATGTCTTCTAAAAGACAGGCAAATTTGTGGCATAAAAAAATCCAACAACATATACGAATAGATTGTCCCTGGATTTTTATTTGTATTGTTATTATATAACTAATCTAGTAAAATAATAAAAAATAATCAATGTATTTCATTTAGATATTTCCAAAGACTAAAGGTAAGTTTGAAACATAAAAAAAGAAGATATGCGCAAGTATATAAAAAATATTAAGACTACTATTCTTCTTTGATTGTTAATTAAAAAGCTTATACTATAAAGGAGGTGTATTCATGCCTAATAAAATGATGAAGCGTTGGGTTGTTGTATTTGGTGCTGTATTATTACAAATGTGTATAGGTGCTATTTATACATGGAGCTTGTTTAATCAGCCACTTATGGATAAATTCGGTTGGGAAAAAAGTCAGGTAGTTCTTACTTATTCAATTGCTGTTTTTGTTTTTGCTTTCTCAACTATTTTTTCTGGTAGACTACAAGATAAAATAGGCCCAAGAAAAGTTGCTACTATTGGTGCTCTCCTTTATGGTGGAGGACTAATACTCACCTCTACAGCTACCTCTCTTACCCAATTATATATTTATTATGGTATTATAGCTGGAACTGGAGTTGGTTTTGCTTATGTTTGTCCATTATCTACTTGTGTTAAATGGTTTCCAGAGAAAAAAGGTTTTATTACAGGTATAGCCGTTGGTGCTTTTGGACTTGGTAGCTTAGTTTTCAAATCTGTCATTCAACATTTCCTAGCTAGTAGTGGAATTTCTTCAACATTCTTTTATTTAGGTACAATCTATGCTATTTTAGGTTTCATTGGATCTCAATTCTTAATCCTTCCACCAACTAAATATCAATCAAGTATTAAAAACGCTAATAATCCTAAAGAAACTGTCTTTAGCACTTTAGAAATGATTCAAACCAAATCTTTCTATTTTATTTGGATCATGTATTTATTTGGATGTATGAGTGGACTTTTAGTGATCGGTCTTGCTAAAGATATTGGGATGCAATTAGCTGGGTTAGAAGCTTCTGTAGCCGCAAATACAGTTGCTATGATTGCACTATTCAATGCTAGTGGAAGACTTATATGGGGTATACTTTCAGATAAATTATGTAGAATAAGAGTCGTAACAATGATGTTTATAATCTCTGCGCTATCCATGATTAGCATGAGTATATTTGCTCTAAATTACGTTACTTTCTTCGCCTCTTTAGCTGGTGTTGCTTTTTGTTTTGGAGGATTCTTAGCCGTATTCCCAACAATAACAGGAGAATTTTTTGGTATTAAAAATTTAGGTGCAAACTACGGAGTTGTTTATCAGGCATATGGCATTGCTGCATTAGCCGGTCCAATAATCGTTACAAATGCGGGTGGTTTAAAACCTACATTCTTGATCGCTGCTGTCCTTTCTGTAATAGGTGCTATTTTGACTTTCACCGTAAAACCTCCTCCAATAGATCATATATAATCAAAAGTAAAAATCTTCCTTCTAACAGGAAATTCCTCTATCTATGCTTCTATAGCTACATCTTGATCTAATAAAAATATTGAACTTACTAAATTTGAAATTTTTCAATATAAATTCTTTACAAAACTTCTTAAAATTCAAGAAAAGTTTTCTTATGAGAAAGAATTTCCTTGTATCCTAGATCATGTTCATGCTTGATTTTCGCCTTCGTTTTCACATCATCTTTTTCTTTTTATTCTATCCTATGGTTGCAGTCCCTCTTAAATATTTATTTGACTTGTAATAAATTACTTGGATATAAAATCTTATCAAACCCCATGAATTCAATCTATTAACTTGTAATACATGTAAATATGTAAATATGTAATGTTTTTATTGTTAACTGTTTATTTCATTTGAAACGGCACTATTAATAAAGTAACAAATATTTTGCCATTGAATAATATAAAAATATACTGAAATTTTCGGCTTAGGGGGAATATACCCATGGGAAAAATTGTGGATATCAAAAATATATCAATGAATTATCATACTTTAGAACGTGAAACAATCGCTATAAAAAATTTATCTTTTGAAGTATACAAGGGAGAAATCGTTGTAATTGTAGGACCTAGTGGATGTGGAAAATCAACTATTTTATCTATCATATCAGGACTCCTTACACCTTCCTCTGGTGAAGTGATTGTAAATGGTCAGCCAGTAAACGGCACAAACAAGACCATAGGTTATATGTTTCAAAAAGACCATCTATTCGAGTGGAGAAATATATTAAATAATGTTCTGATTGGACTAGAAATCCAAAACAAATTAAATGAAGATACAAAAGCTAGCATAGAAAAGCTACTAGAGATATATGGATTAGGTGAGTTTAAATATCATTACCCAAGACAATTATCTGGTGGCATGCGACAAAGGGTTGCTCTTATTAGAACCTTGGCAATCCAGCCTGAACTACTACTTCTTGATGAACCATTTTCCGCACTAGATTATCAAACGAGGCTTGCCGTTGCAGATGACATAGGAAATATATTGAAAAAAGAAGAAAAAACAGCGATTATGGTAACCCATGATATAGCAGAAGCTATCTCTATGGCAGACAGAATTATTGTATTATCAAAAAGGCCTGCATTCGTTAAAAGTATCCATAAAATCAAGCTAACCCTTGAAAATGAAAGAACACCTCTTTCATCTAGAGAAGCTCCTGAATTTAAGGACTATTTTAATACCATATGGAAGGAGCTTGATGTGCATGTTAGATAAAGTAAACAGCCCTAACCATCTAAAAAATATAAATAAACACGTTTCTAAAGAACATCTTCATTTTCTATGGATGCATCAAAAGAAAAAAAAGGCGATTTTAATTACGCAAATTTCTTTACTTATAGTATTTTTTGTTTTTTGGGAGGTAGCTGCTAGAGCAGAGTTGATCGATACATTCCTTACAAGTTATCCTTCTCAAATGTGGCAGGTGTTTATAAAACTTGCAAAGAGCGGTTCTCTTTTTAAGCATATTGGTATCAGTTCTTTTGAAACCATTGTAGGTTTTTTATTGGGAACTTTCTTCGGAACCATTGTTGCTATTCTTTTATGGTGGTCTGACTTTGTTTCTAAAGTATTAGATCCCTATATGGTTGTATTAAATGCATTACCTAAAACAGCACTAGCCCCTATTATCATACTTTGGGCAGGTGCTGGTATCACCGGGATCATTTTTACTGCAATGACCGTATCCATTGCCTCTTGTTACGATACTGCATATTTGTCTAGAAACTGTCATATATATTATCATGGATGCTTATATGATTATGCTAAGGGTGATACAAAGGATAATCAGTAAAGAAAAGGAAGAACAACAGAAAAATAACGAAGGATAGAAATAAATTCTGTCCTTCGTCTTCTTATTCTGCTTTACACCACAATTATACAGTTATCTTTTCAATACCCATAATTGCAAGTATCAGATTTCCTAACAGATATATTATCATCCAACTAGACATGAACAGATAAGCATATAATTTTTTCTGTGTTTTATTCTGTTCAATATATGCTTTTATGCTCATTCTATTCTTAAACAAAATAACGCAGGCAGCTAGGAAAAACCCTCCCATCACTACATTAGACAGTATATTACCAGATGTCTCATTCATATTCTTCAGTAAATATCCCATTACATCACTAAATAAGAAATTATTTAGTATATGCATAAGGATTGACCACTTAATAGAATACTCTATCGCCACATATCCTAATATCAGACCAACCATAGTAGCAAATATTCCTTGAATGAGATTCGCATGAAATGCACCGAACAATACTGCTGAAATTATAATTGCAAACAGTTTTCCATAGGGTTCCAGTTTTCTGAGCACTGCACCCCTAAAAACAATTTCCTCTGCAATGGGTCCTAAAAATGACGTATACAAAAACATTGAGATTGTGGTACTGCTTGACGAAGCCGTCTCTATATCTCCTAATATACTGTAACCATATTCATTCAAAATTTTCTCAGCCAAGAGCCCTATCACAAAAAACATAATCTGTGGTGCCATAAAGCAGACAAACAACTCAAGAAATTTTTTTGAATCCATTTCGCCATGAACTACAGTTAAATCATGAATAAATAATTCCTTTTTACGATATAAAAGAATTATAATCATCCCAATAGCGATTCCAACAATACAGATCACTCCGTTATTCTCCATTTTCAAGACACACGATTCTAAATATTCATACCCCTTATTCATATCTTCCATATTTTCTATAAAAATTTTAAAGCTGAGGCCAATTATATATAAGAACATTACTGCAAACATCATCACCGTATACCAAATTAAAGTTCGCGCCAGTTTATTTATGTCCTTTTTAAATAGCTTCTTGTCAATCTTTTGAATAACTGCATTTTCATACACAGCCTTTTCCTCCTCATATTAATTATTTATTTGAAAGTATCTTATCAAAAAAATAATTAATATTGCTGTTTTTTGGATAAATCGTATTATCTATGTGACGAATTGCACGCTTCATGGGTTGGAATTAAAACTTCCGTAATAAAATACCAGTCTCCCTTTTTCTCTTGGCAGAAAAGGTTCATATCACCACTATAATTCTTAACAGCACTACGAATATTTTCTAACCCAAAGCCATGATTTTCTGGATCTTCCTTATGACTATGCACGTTCCTGTTTTCAATCTTCACCTGACTTTTGCACTGATTTTCAAACCGAATCAGTACAAAATTAGAGCTTTTTTCAATAGTAATAGTCAAGATTTTATTTTCTTTATCTTCAAGTTTTCTTAATGCCTCCATTCCATTATCAATAGCATTGGCAAATATTTTGCACCAATCAATCGCCTTAACATTTGTTGCAAAAGATAATTTTCCGTCAACTTGTATAGATATATTAAATGCTTTCGCCTCTTGATATTTTGAACCAATGATAGCATCAACAATATCAATATTTGTCTGAATATTGGGTGATAACCAAGAAACCGTTTCTATCATCTCCTCTAAATAAGCCTTTAATTCTTCTTCTTTACCTGCATCCAGTAGGATTTTCATGCAAGCTAAATGATTTTTCATATCATGACGCATTTTTTGTATTTCTTCTTGGGTTTTCTTATATGTTTCAAAATGCTGCATCTGCATCTCAATAATCTTCTCATTATTTTTATTTATTTCCATGTAATATTGTGCATAGGTTCCTTTTATGAGCATCTTTATCATAATCCATAACAATAAAGCCAATCCTATCCATACACCCAATACTGTAATGGATGTGTATTTTCCAAAGACGGATACAATATTCCCTTCAACAAAGATCAAGGAAACTGTTACTATAAAAAAAGACGTAATACATATAGAAAATCGTTCATTACGTTTTATACATCTTGTAAAATGATATTTTTTATCCAGATAATATAATATCAGCAAAAACACCAATAAAAAAATATCCCCTATAATATCGAATGGATTTACATCTGCTAAACCAGATGAATTACTCATGAAAATTCGAAAGAAAAGCCACAACATGGATACAGGTACAATACCGGCCGCCAAACTCGGAAAAATCCATAGCATCTGTCTCAGTCTTTTTTTAGGCACAGAAAGGAAAAATACAGCCATACATAGAAAAACAGTTACTGTCAATGCCAATTCCGTGCCCTTTTCTGTACTTGGCATAAATAACCCGAGTACAAATACCATCAATATGGCAGCCAGTATAACTTTTCTCACTTTCTGTATTGAAAAACCATATATGTATCTGTATATCATACATATTTCAAAAACTGTGAACGGATATGATATCTTTTCATATATATCATTTATCATTTCCATACTAAATTCCTCTTTTTCTAATATTACAAATAATTTTATCCCTTAATTCTTTTTCTTTTCCTCTGCTTACAGGAATCATCTTATCCATTTTCATCTTTACCTTGTTCTTATTGTAAGAAATAACATAATCTAAATTTATAATATAGCTTCTATGACACCGATAAAACTGATTTTCATTAAGTTCCTCATCCAATTCCGTAATCCGTTTACGCACCTTTATTTCTTCTAACCTTTCTTCTTTTCTATTGCCCATCATCACATACAAGTAAACATCATTCCTCATTGATTCCATATAGATTATATTCTCTAAATCAATGACTATATCTTCGCTATTAATATGTAGTATGAGTTTTTTCCTTTGTTGAATTCTATTATTGATCTCCCTTAACGTTTCTAATAATTTGGTTTCCATTATTGGTTTTGACAAAAACCGAATCGCACTTACTTCATATCCCTCCATTGCAAATTCAGTATGGCTCGTCAAAAATACAACCATTCCTTTACTGTCATATTCCCTTATTTTTTGGGCAGTGGCAATTCCATCTAATCCACCCAATTCAATGTCCAAAAATAATAAATCATAAAATTGTCCGCTCCTATATTCTTGCAACAATTCTTCACCAGAAGAAAAAGTTTCAATAACAACATCCAAACTTTTATAATAATCATTTAAAAACGCCATAAGTTGTCTTTGAAATATTATTTCATCATCACAAACTGCTATTTTCACATTCAATTCCTCCAAATAAGAAAAATCAATACTATAAATATTTTTAACCCTTGTAGTGTTTCTTTAAGGCATCTGCTCTAATAGCAGCGTAAAAATTTTCTTTTTTATCATATCCTATAGCTTAAGATAACTCAAGTCAAAAACTTCTTTTTAATCACCATTATACATATATAACTAACATAGAGGTGGTTTTATGAAGAAGGCCAGTATATATATACGTGTTTCAACACAAGAACAAGCCAAAGAAGGATATTCCATTGCGGCTCAACAAGATAAATTAATAGCCTATTGTAAAGCAAAGAACTGGAGCATTTATGACATTTATATAGATGATGGTTATACAGGTACAAATCTAGATAGACCTGGAATCAATCAACTTCTAGACCATCTCAATGACATCGACATTGTACTCGTCTACAAGCTAGATCGACTTTCTAGATCTCAAAGAGATGTTTTATACTTAGTAGAAGAAAAATTGCTAAATAGCAACGTGGATTTTGTAAGCCTCTTAGAATCCTTTGATACCTCTACCCCCTTCGGACGTGCTATGCTTGGTATTTTAGCTGTATTTGCTCAACTTGAGAGAGAAACCATCATCGAAAGAAGTAAACTTGGTAAGGAACGCAGAGCAAAAGAAGGTTTATGGCGTGGTGGTGGGAATATTCCTATTGGATATGACTTTGTAAATGATGAACTCATCATAAATCCCTATGAAACCATGCAAATACAAGAAATTTTTCATCTTTACACCCAGGGATATGGTCAAGATAAGATTGCTGCACTATTGAATGAAAAAGGACTTAAGACAAATAGCGGTGCAAAATGGACTGGATCACAAATAAGACGTGCCTTAAACCTTAAAACATATGCAGGATACATAGAATATAATGGAGAATATTACCCAGGCAATCATAAAGCTATCATTAGTGCCGAATTATTCGATACTATTGCAAAACTTCTTCACGAAAAGAAATCTAGTAAACATCCTACAGTGCAGAAAAGCAAATATTTACTTGGTGGAATGCTATGGTGCGGATATTGCGGAGCTAGGTTAAAAGCCAATTGGTCTTCAAAAGGCAAAGGTGGTCCTAAATACTATTTTTACATATGCTATTCAAAAGCCAAACGACCACTCCATATGGTAAAAGACCCTAATTGTCCATCTAAGTATTGGAAAATGAATAAATTAGATGCTATGGTTATTAAACAATTGCTTGAACTCCCTCTTAATAAAGATAAAATAATCGCTACATATGAAGAAAATAAAGAAGCTATTACATTCCATGAAGACAAGATCGTACTAGAACAACAAATTAGTGAGGTTGATAAGCAAATTGATCGCTTGATGGATCTATATCAAAACGGCAAAATTCCAGCACAAAAAATTTCTGATAGGATAGATAGTCTATATCAAGATAGAAAAAAATTAGAAAAAACAATTTCTGCCCTTGAAAAGGAAATGTCTGAAGAAGAACAACTTCATGTATCCTTGGATGAGGTTTTATCGATGTTAGGAAATTTTGAACCCATATGGAATGAAGCAACTTTTGAAGAGAAAAGAATTATTCTTAAAGATTTTATAAAGAAGATTGTTGTTACTGATAGAGTTGAGATTGTGTGGAATTATAAGAACTTATAGATATTATCCACACAAAATCTCAATATATTTTCCCTCCTATCTTGATTATTTAGTCGTTTTCAATGATAGATTAACATAATAACTAGAGCTTTTTTATTTGTAATTTTTAACTAACACAACGAGTTAACTTACCTTTCTTATTATGTCTTCGTATAATGCATCACTACGTTTAAGGTGTAATATGTTTAATACAGGTGCAAGAAAAAACGCAAGTCCCATTACTAATGCTTGACTTTTACCACCTTTATACATCAGTATCAACATCAAAAAAAGCCCTAAAATCACTCCCACTATACCCACCATATAGGCCATTCCAACACTAGAACCCTTTGGCTTTATCTCTCCAACCATATATACACCATCTTCTCTTTCTTCTGCTTTACCAATAAACTCAAATGAGCTACCGCCATCTTTTGTACTACTCAATTCAAATCTTCCATCAGCATATACTTCCCCACTTATTTGGGCTTTTCCCAACCCTTTTGTCGAATATATTGTTTTCTTTTTAATATCCCTACAGTTACTAACCAGCTCTTGTAATGTTGAGTACTTTGTTTTGATTTCTATATCTTTTCGTTTTGCCATTCTTTTCATCCCCTCTATTCTTGTTATCACTTATATATTTAGAGTTTTTTTATTTTCATTGATATAAGAGCATTCGAAGTTTTAAATACCTAGTTCACCACATTTTTACAAATTTTGTAATTATAGATTAATATCAGTATACTGTATTTGTAATATTTTTAAAATACCTTTTATCCATATTGATTAAAATTATCGCGATATACACCTTCTAACTCCATTTCATCATCGTAACACTACAACCATAACCGTATCTATCGTTGTTACTATCTTAGGTGTATACGGAGGATTTCGGGAAGTTGATGAAGATAAAATAAAAATGCTTCAAACCTTTGGTGCAACAAAGATGCAGGTATTACAAAATGTGATCATTCCATCAAGTATTCCTACAATCATTAATGCGCTTAAAATTAATGTAGGACTTTCTTGGGTGGGGGTTATCGTTGGAGAATTTTTGGTATCTCAAGCAGGAATCGGTTATTTGATCGTTTATGGTGGGCAAGTATTTAAGCTTGATTTGGTTATGACAAGTGTGATCATATTGGCAATACTTGCATCACTTATGTATCAATGCGTAGCTATTTTAGAGAAAAGATTAATGAAAGGCAGATCATAAAATAAATTTTTATATTCGAAGAAAGAGAATGCTTTTTGCATTCTCTTTCTTCGAATATTTATTCTATATTGTTTTGATGTAACTGTCAATTAAACTGTAGCCTTCTTAGTAAAAACTTAATGAAAGGTATATCCTATAATTTATAAAATAACTTGTTTACACATCGAAATATAGGCTACAATAGCAATATGGATAATTTAGCCTTAATTATACAAAAAAATTAGAAAGTGAGCATAAGTATATGTATAAATTTTTATTTAAATTAAATAAAGACTTATTAGATTTAAGCGCTATTGAACTTGATGATAAATCTTTATCTATTTTCAACAATATAGAAGATAATGAACAAATAATATTTACAAACGAAAAAGATGAGGAAAAAAATTTTAAAATCAATAAATCTGAAAAACTACTTCACGGTAGAGGGATTAAAAGTTTCTTTAAAAAATATTCTACTGAACATATCTTTATTGAACCTCTAGAAGAAAAGAAGTTCAAAGTATATGATATCGAAAAATCATCCACAACTTTTTTTAAGCAATTCCAAACAAATATTGAAAACCAAGAACGACTAGAAGAAGTAATAAATGCGCTAAACAATATGAAAACTGGCGATGAAAAATGGTTTGATATTTATCATATAGCACAATCATTCAGTTTAAATACTAAAGATGACAAGTTAATGTGTTTGCCCTATCTAAGAGAACTCCAACTCTTTGATTATCAATTAAAAACGGTTAAAGCAGCTATTAATAGATTTAAAGGTAGAGTTCTTTTTTGTGATGAAGTTGGTTTAGGAAAAACGGTTGAAGCAGGTATGACTATGATGGAGTATGTCACACGCGGTCTAACTAGAAAAATTCTAATCCTCGTACCTCCATCGCTTGTCGAACAATGGTATACAGAAATGAAAAGAAAGTTTAACCTAGATTTTATTCGAGCTGATGATCCAAAATTCAAATCTATGGGTGATGAAGCTTGGCATCATTATGATAAAGTCATTGCCTCCATATCTACTGCAAAGAGACAAAGTAATAGTGCTTTAATATCCAAAATTCACTATGACCTTGTAGTTGTAGATGAAGCACATCACCTTAAAAATCGTAATACAGTTGCCTGGAAATTTGTAAATACCCTTCAGAAAAAATATATTTTCCTGCTAACAGCTACTCCAGTGCAAAACAAATTGGAAGAACTATATAACCTTATTACTCTTTTAAAGCCTGGTCAGCTTAAAACTTATTCGTATTTTAAAAAAAATTTTATGGACGATAAAGAAGGTATAGAAGCAAAAAATGTTGATAAACTTCGCAACTTACTCTCTGGCGTTATGATTAGAAATAAAAGAAGTGACGTTGATATAAAATTCACCAAAAGAAGTGCCATTACATACAGCTTAAATCTACCACTTAAAGAACAAGAACTTTATGATAATATAAGTGCATTTATACGTGAAAAGTATTTTAGTGATACAACAGGTACGCTTACTAAATTTATGCTAAAAAAATTACAAGAGCAAATGGGAAGCAGTATACACTGCGCTGTTTCTACTTTAAACAAATACGCTGAGCATGAAAAACTTAGTATAGATGATAAACAAATTCTTAAAGATTTCTCAAACAATGCTCATGATCTATTACTTGATGAAAGCTACTCTAATTCTAAGATCAATCAAGTTCTTAAAATCATAAACGAAGTTAATGACAAGGTTCTTATATTTACTAAATACAAAGCTACTCAAAAATTTCTAGTAGATTATCTTAAAAAAACTGGTTTCCTTGTAGCTGAATTTCATGGTAGTCTTAAGAGAAAAGAAAAGGAAACGCAAGTAACATACTTTAAAGAAAAGGCACAAATTTTTGTATGTACTGAAGCTGGTGGAGAGGGCCGTAACCTCCAATTTTGTAATGCTATGATTAATTATGACTTACCTTGGAACCCTATGGCTATTGAGCAAAGAATAGGAAGAATTCATCGTGTAGGTCAAACGAGAGATGTTTTTGTATACAATCTTGCTGCTCAAAATACTGTTGAACACTATATTCTTGAGTTATTAGATAAAAAAATTAATATGTTTGAATTAGTAGTTGGAGAAGTAGATATGATTTTAGGGGATATCGAAGAGAATGCTGAATTTTCAGAAATTATTATGAGTACATGGGTTAATTCAAAAGATATGACTATCATGAATGAAGAAATAGAAAAGCTTGGTGAACAGCTTTTAGATAATAAACGAAAATATGTAAAAATGAAGGACTTAGATGATAAACTATTTGGTAATTCATTTAAATCAGATGATCTATAGGGGTGAATAATAATGAAACTTCAACATTTTGTAATAGATACAATTGAAGCTATGCATGGCGTGGTTGACCTGTTAGAATATGCGCTTTGTTATGTAATGCTCCCAGATGAATACAGTCATTATTTTAATGGTAAAACTGAAATGCTTTTAGCTTTTGACTTTGAAGTAGCGCAAGAAAACCCGAAAGCTGAATTTATTACCTTTGGAAGTTATACGCTTGAACAATTAACAACCATAGCCCATGAAAAATCTATAAGCACTATTCGCTATGCAGTAATAGATAGACTTTCTTTATTAAAAGCCGAAGATAAAATAAAAAAATTCTTAGATATGGATAAATCTCAATTAGAAATTCTACAACAAAAAGAAATAATGGGAAGATGGGTATGTTTTAATTATAAGATAGGATATACTGCACATGAAAGAACAGAAGAACTCAAGGATATTTGGATCAATCTGCAAAATGGAGCGATAGATACAAAAATACAAGAGAATAAAAATTTAATATTCCACGAAAAAAATCTAACTACGAACTATCCCATTCCCGAACAGCACAGTGTTTTTGAAGCTTTTGAAAATGCTTATTCATATGTAAAAATAGAAGCAGAAGAATATTCTAATGTTATGGTAGACAAAATTGAATTTAGTAAAGAACTTCAAAGAATAGATGAGTATTATAATGAACTTGAAATAGAAAATTCAAAAAAACTTGAACGAAAAGGTGTCACTGACAAAAGAAAATCTGAGCTTATTTCAAAAGCTGAAGCACTTAAATTAGAAAGACTAAGACAAAAAAAAGAAATGGAATCCAAATACACTGTAGATATAGATATAGCCCTTGATAATGCTGTAATATATTTTATACCATTAATAGAATACCATATAAACTTGAAATTTCAAGGGATTGTAGAGAAAAAAACACTTCACTATAATCCAGTGATAAAGTCTTTTTATAAGGTACCCTCTAACATTTAGTAAATGTACATACTCTATCTGTTATTTCTATGGAAATTAATTTATACTAGAAAAATCTCAATAAAATAAGAGGATATTATGGTCACTCCCAATTTTTTTCTCACTGATTGGGAGTAATATTTTCTAGCTGTTCTAATAATCTCATTGAAACATTTTTGATATTCTCATCATAACCATTTAGTATTTCATATTGGATCATCACGACAAGCAAAGCACCTATCATCATAGATGGATACGCTGCTAATAGTACTTCATGATAAAATACAAGCATACCCATACACAAGATACTTATGATGAAGGTTTGCATTAATTGTTTTTTTAGTCTATTGATACAATCATTTTTTTGCAAACAGTTTATGCTATGAAAACCGCCTCATGTTTATAAAATATAGAAAAATGCAAAAAACAATCCCTATAAAAGCAACCTCTTTATACCCATTTAAATAGCTAGACTTTAAAATACTAGCATTTAAAATTTTATTTCTGGAAATCACATCGCGGCTTATAGTCATACTTTTTTTTACACCTATTTCCAGTAATAAGATAGTCGTAAAAATAATTCAAGAAAAAATAAAGAAGATGTATTTCTCTACATCCTCTTTTAGAATAATAATCTTTCCTATCTATGTAATTATAAAATCTTTTGAATTTCTTCGTACTTATATCTTTTTATCAATTTTTCTTTTGCGCCATTGATGATGAGCAAATTCGCTTCATCTTCTTTTATATTAAATATCTTTCCCTTTTGCTTTGTACCCATAATATTTACTGGATCTCCCACCTTTAAAAGTTTCATCTTTTCACTACTGCAAAAACCACATTTTGTATCATCCTTTTCTATTCTTCTACAGTCTTTACAATAATAGAACTTTTCCATTTTTTATCCCCCTTATCTTCCTCTTATATTTCAAATTAACTTATATATTCTTCAAACATTCAGAATTTCCTTCTTATTCAGATAATTTCATAGTTTAAATATTTCTCATATGGAAGGCACAAAAAAAATCACTTTATATTACCAAGTCTTAAAATTACAAGCAACATAGAGTCATTTATTTTACACTTCTTTTGTACATTCGTAGATCTTTGTATGAGTATTCAAATATTAGAATGCTTTTAGCATATTTTAGAGGATGATTTCCAAATCATCAAACTGCATGCCGATTTGATTCTTTTTGTAATCCATAGAATCATCGCTTCTATTCCTCCACCAACGCGCATAATGCCTACCAACCCACCTAATGTTAAACTCGTCAGTACGATTCTTGCTGACCAAGGATCTCCTAACGCATTCCATAAAAATTCTACACCTTTTCCAAACCCATTAACAGGATTGCCATACGCAAGCATTGTCCCTGCAACCCATGTACCAATAGGCAATACGTCCTTCCTAATCGCATACCTGTCCCTCCTCAATAAAATTTATGTTTCATAATTACTATATGCTTTTAGTAAAATAATTGTTACATAAATCCTTTTGATGTTTATTATCTAAGAATGCAGCATCATGAACACTTTTTTTTATTTAGAATAAAATGTGCTATATGGATAATCGTTATCTGAAAAATCTTTATAAAAGGAGGCGCTCACATTGCATTTCATTCATGATATGATTGCTGATCGATTTAGGGATCATAGTTTTGATATCGCTAAGGAAGATTACAAATTTATAAAAATAAAAAAAGCTAAGGAAGATGTATTAAAAAAACACCCGGATGCAGAATTGATCGACATGGGTATAGGGGAGCCAGATCTACCTGCCCATTCAAGCATTGTAGAAGTTCTTTCAGCTGAAGCAGCAAAACCTGAAAACAGGTGCTACGCGGACAATGGGATTCCTGAATTTCAAGAAGCTGCTGCCAAGTATCTAATGGATGTTTATGGTGTAGATCATATTGACCCTTACAAAGAAATTCTGCACGGTGTTGGTGCAAAATCCATTTTAGCCACACTACCTTTATGTTTTATCAATCCAGGTGATATTACCCTTACAACACTTCCAAGTTATCCAATCATCGCTACCCATACAAAGTATTTAGGCGGAGTAGTCTATGGCTTGCCTTTAATTAAGGAAAATGATTTCTATCCTGATTTTTCTAATATCCCAAATATCATATTGTATCGATCCAAGCTTTTATATATCAATTATCCCAATAACCCTACCAGTCAGATTGCTACAAAGGATTTTTATAAAAAGGTCGTTGATTTTGCCCATAAACACAAAATTATTGTTGTCGCTGATTCTACCTATGCAACAACTACTTTTGATGGGGTAGCACCCTTAAGTTTCTTATCTATTGATGGGGCAAAAGAAGTGGGTGTTGAAATTCATTCTTTATCGAAAGCTTTTAATATGACCGGATGGCGGATTGCTTTTATTGCGGGAAATCCTGAAGCAATCAGTATATACGGGACTGTAAAAGCCAATTCAGATTCAGGTCAATTTCGGGCTATCCAAAAATCTGGTATTTATGCACTCAATCATCCTGAGATTACAACTGAAAACTGTATACGCTATTCAAGAAGATTCGATTTATTAATTGAAGCTTTAAAAGAAGTTGGTTTTGATGTAGAAAAACCCAAAGCTACTTTTTATTGTTATTTACCCATTCCAAAGGGAGCCAAATCAGGGAAAGTATTTAAAGATGCTAAAGATTTTTCACTGTATCTACTAAATGAAGCCTTTACTTGTACGGTTCCATGGAATACACCAGAGCCTTATGTAAGACTTTCAGTTACCTTTGAAGCAAAAGATTACGAAGAAGAAAAAAGAATCATCCATGAATTGAAAGAAAGGTTATTAAAGCTTCAATTGATATTCTAAAAATCTTTATATAAAAAGACTAGAAATAGTCCTAGTCTTTTATTGTTCGTTTATTTTTTTAGTCATTTCTGATAATCATTCGATAGTTAATATAAAAATCATCCTTGTCCTTACAATATGAAATCCCTACAAAACCGTGCTGTATAAGCGCTAATCACACCACTTTCAAGCCAATTACAGCTTAAAAGTGGTATTTCTCTATTTCATTATTTTGCACATATCATTTGTAAATGCTGCAGGATCTGTAATCGGTAATCCTTCAATCAGTAGTGCTTGATTATATAATAAATTTGTATATAGATTCAATTTGTCTTTATCTTTTTCAAAAGCTTCTTTTAATGATTGAAACACATCATGATGCATGTTTATTTCTAAAACTTTATCTGCTTTCATATTTTGATTGTTCGGCATCGCATTTAATATTTTTTCCATTTCGATAGTAAGTTCACCATCATTTGATAGACATACAGGATGATTTTTTAATCTTTTTGATGCTCTAACATCTTTAATCTTATCTGCTAAAATATTTTTCATCGCTTCAAACAATTCTTTATTGGTTTCATTATTTAAGCTAGCATCACTTTCATTTTCTTCTACTTCTATGCCTAAATCACCACTTGATACAGATTTAAATTCCTTTTCTTTATAGGTCATGATCATTCTTATCGCAAACTCATCTACCTCATCTGTAAAATATAAAATTTCATATCCTTTATCTGCTACAAGTTCTGTTTGTGGTAGTTTTTCAATTCTTTCATTGGATTGACCTGCTGCATAATAAATATATTTTTGATCTTCTGGCATTCTAGATACATATTCATCTAGCGTAACCAACTTTTTCTCTTTTGACGAATAAAACATTAATAAGTCTTGTAACATATCTTTATTGCTTCCAAAATCACTATAGATACCATACTTCAGTTGTCTTCCAAAAGATTCGTAGAATGTTTCATACTGATCTCTTTCATTTTTTAATAGGTTACTCAGTTCACTTTTAATTTTATTTTTGATGTTTTTGGCAATAAGCTTTAACTGTCTATCATGCTGTAACATTTCTCTCGATATATTTAGTGATAGATCTTCTGAATCTACAATTCCTTTTACAAAACCAAAATAATCAGGCAATAGTTCGGAACACTTATTCATAATCAAAACACCATTGGCATATAGTTCTAATCCCTTTTCATATTCTTTTGTATAAAAATCATATGGCATTTTTTCTGGAATAAATAAAATTGCATTATAGCTCACAGCACCATCCACTTTGATATGAATATGTTTGATTGGTTTGTCAAAACCATAGTGCTTTTCCCCATAAAACGCCTCATACTCTTCCTTCTTCAGTTCGTTTTTATTTTTTTTCCATATAGGTACCATGCTATTTACAATCTGTTCCTCTATGTATTCTTCGTATTCTTCTTCACTGCCTTCTTTTAATTTTTTTTCATATATATCCATTTTGATAGGGTATCTAATGAAATCAGAATATTTCTTTATAATAGATTTTAATCTGTATTCTTCAAGATAATCATCAAATTTTTCATCTTCTGTATTTTCTTTTATTTTAAGTATAATCTCTGTACCAGTACCTTCTTTTTCACATGGTTCAATGGTATACCCCTCTACACCATTAGATTCCCACTTGTACGCTTCATCACTCCCAAAAGCTTTACTGATCACGCTAACCGTATCCGCTACCATAAATGCAGAATAGAAACCTACACCAAACTGACCAATAATATCATATCCATCTTTTATCTCATTTTCTTTTTTGAATGCTAAAGATCCACTCTTTGCTATAACACCAAGGTTATCATCAAGTTCCTCTTTCGTCATACCCATCCCTGTATCAGAAATCTTCAATATTCTATTTTCTTGATCAGCAGATATTTTAATATAGTAATCATCTTTGTCGAAACGTAATGCATCATCTGTTAATGCCTTATAATAAATCTTATCCATTGCATCACTCGCATTTGAAATGAGTTCTCTTAAAAAAATCTCCTTGTGGGTATAGATTGAATTAATCATCATATCCATCAATCTCTTAGATTCTGCTTTAAACTGTTTGGTTTCCAAATCAATCTCTCCTCTCATAATAAAAACTACACGATAAATAGATTATCGTATTAAAAATATACTTAAATCATAAACCTTAATCTTAGCAAAAAAAAACCATACTTCTCATAATTCTATAGCCTATTTAATACAATCTTTTTTTGTTAGCACTCTATGTGAGTGAGTGCTAATTTTAATTTTAAAATATACCTTTTTTTATCATTTGTCAATACCTTTTTTACATTTTCGCTATTCTTTCTCTATATCATTCTAAAATTTCTTACTTCTTTTTATCTCATGACAAAAGTTTTGTTTCAGAGTACTTTAAATAAATATTCTTTTTAATAAGGATATTTATTTAAAACAGGTAAAATTTAGAGGGTACGCTAACTTTTTGTGAAAACAAAAAGTGTAAATGTAAAAATTCACACTTTTTTTATATCTCTAAACTAAATTTACTATATATAAGATAAAATATTTGAAACTACCTAGCATAAGCTCTTTGATTTTAATACTTGAACTTACTTATATTTTTCTGCATTTCTTCTGCTAGCCTTGATAATAATTCGCTAGCATTTGCAATTTCCTCCATAGCTGCTGTTTGTTCTTGTACAGATGCTGAAGCTTCTTCTGTTCCAGCTGCATTTTCTTCTGATATGGCTGAAAGATTCTCTATAATCGTAATGATTCCATCTTTTTTGGTTTCCATTTCCTTTCCTGATCCATTAATATTTCTGATGACTTTTTTCATATTTTCAATTGCATCATCGATTCCTTTAAATGTTTCATTTGTCATTTTTACACTTTCTGTCTGAGAACTTACGATTTCTCTCACTTCTTTTATTTTATCAACACCATCTCTACTCTTGCTTGTCAGATCTACAATAATATTCTCAATTTCTTTTGTAAATTCATGAGACTGTTCTGCTAGTTTCCTTATTTCTTCTGCTACAACAGCAAATCCCCTACCTGATTCTCCTGCCCTAGCTGCTTCTATGGCTGCATTCAATGCTAACAGATTAGTTTGCTCTGCTATATTTCTAATCATTTGGCTGGCATTTTCTATTTTTTCTGCACTCTCATTGGTATTTATAATCACTTCATATATTCCCTTAGCTGTCGCATCACTTTCATTTGTCTTTTCTACAAGATCCTTTACGATCTTAAATCCATCATTCTTTAATCTATCAACTTCACTTGTGGAAATATTTAAGACTTGTACAAAGTCCTGATCTTTTTCTATTAATTTACCTAACTCACTAATATGTTGAGCGCCCTCTTCTGTACTATTTGCTTGATCACTAGCACCGCTTGCTATTTCTTCGATAGTTTGCGCTACTTCCTCTGCTGCTGTTGATAGTTGCTGACTTGTTGTTGTCAATTCTTCTGAGGAACAAGCCACCTGTTGAGATATATCAGAAACATTTTTGATCAGATAAATTAATTTTTTTTGTATAATTACTAATTCTCTTGTTATAATTCCTATCTCATCTTTTCTTTCTAGATATTTTATTGCTTCACTATTTTCATCGAAAGATAAATCATAGTTTGATAGTCTTTTCATAATTTTAGATAGATTTATAATCGGAACTGCTATCCTTTTCGCTATGATATAAGCAACGATAGCTCCTATTATTATTCCTAATATCGTTATGAATATAAAAGTATTTCTTAATTCATTTAAATAAGCACTAATGAACCGATAAGATGTTTCTTTAGAAATACCTACAAATAGTATTCCAATTATTTCACCTGCCTTATCCTGTATGGGTTTATATACTGTTAAATACGATTTGCCTAAAATCTCAGCTTCTCCAGTATATTGTTTTCCTTGTACGATGTCGCTATAAGCACGGCTCTCTTTCCCTAAATAAGTACCTACCGCTCTTTTTCCATCCTCATTTAAAATATTTGTAGTAATTCTTTTAAAGTCATCCCCACTTTTAACAAATACAGTAGCCACATCTCCTAAATCATTCAAAATAGCATCCACCATTTTATTTTGTTCTTCAATACTTTGTCCATTTTCATCTATCAATGCGCCATTTCCGTATTCAACTTTTCCAAAATAATTCTCAAAGTAAATGGTCGCCGATGAAATATCTCCATTTAATTTCTTTGTTAAAAGCAAATTTTCTATTTTCTTCATTCCATTTAAACTTTTACTGTATCCTAATAAACTTATCATTGAAGTAGTAATAAGAGTCAATACACAAAAATAAATAATAAGCTTTGTTTTTATATTTTTCATCATATTCGTTGCCCCCTCTTGTATTCTATACATTTTGTGTATGTCCTAACATTCTACATCATTCTACTTTTTTCCTTCTTTTTTATAGCTTTTCAAAGTTCATCCCACGCTTCAACGCAAAAACAAAATACGTTGGCTCAAGAATCTTATCTTCTGGGCCAATGCATTAAAAGTATGCATATCTATGTTATTTATTCTATTTGTTTGTCTAATTGTTCTCTTTCCTTCAAAACGCCCCCCCTTTTTTATAACTACCTATTCATGAACCCTTATCACTGCGCTATCTCCAACGTTGAAGAATATCTCTGTAAAACAGAACAAAAGAATTGATAAATGCCTTCATTTTTATCGCATTATTCCCATCTAAAAAAGCGAATCGATACACTGATACACACTACTGCAACCGCAATCATCACCACAAGTGAAAGTAGAATATTTCCACTGGGTAAACCAAGAAAGACATCCTACCAATCTTTTCGTGAGTACCTACAAGAAGATTATCCTAATGCTTCCCCAGATGATGCTTTATTAACCCCATGGTCATCTACGATGCCTAATGGAGATGAACAATATAATTCTGATGAAGTGGTAAGTACTATAATGAGACTGATTGATGATGTAGAAGGTCAAAAGTGCAGCAATCTAGCAGGCGCAGTTTTAGTCAGCAACCACCACTTCAAGTGGTGGTTTGATACTAGCCCTATAAGGGCTTTATTACTTGCACACCTTAAAAGGTGGGCATCACAAGCACTACTACCATCTGCCTCTAAAAGAGGCTCTTGCATCTTCAGTGATATTTCCTACTGTTGACACATAATAACCTCTTGCCCAAAAAGTTCTGTTCCATTTACTACTTTGATTTGGATGTTTGTCGAATATCATTAATGCGCTTTTTCCTTTTACATATCCAACAGTATGTGATCCTTACATATTGCGCCTTCTATTATTTCAACCTTTTTATACTCACATAGTTTTTTCAATATCTCCCTGATATCTGATTTTACCTGTCCAAATATTACTTTGCGTCTGTACCTTGGAATAAATACAATGTGATATTGGCTTGCGACACCCGTATCATTTTACTATAGGAGGCTTTTTATTAACCGAAGTAACACTACTGTTTTACTCTATTCTCCCCAGCATAGCTGGGGGTTTAATATTTTCAATTACTATTTCTAACTTGCTTTATTATAAATCAAATTTTATAATAGTAATAGAAGTAAAAGTATCATAGTATATTTTATAATAGGCAGGTTTAATTATGACATTAAGTAATGAAAATTATCGATATAAAGAGTTGGCTGATTTCTTAAAAACCCGCAGATCAAAAATTTTACCTTCGCAAGTGGGACTTCCATCAATGTCCCGCCGAAGGACTCCTGGGTTGAGAAGAGAAGAAGTTGCACAATTGGCTGGAATTGGACTGACGTGGTATACGTGGCTTGAACAGGGTAGACCGATTCATGTTTCTTCATCAGTTTTAGAAAGCTTATCAAGAGTTTTATTACTTGATAAACACGAGCGCAAACACCTTTATTTTTTAGCAAATCAGTCTCTTTCAGCTGATGTTCCAAAACATCAGAGTGTAGTAACCCCTTCGCTTCAACATGTTTTGGATAGTTTAGTTCTTTGCCCGTCACTTATTACCGATCAGCGTTGGAATGTTATTGCTTGGAATAAAGAATCCTGTTTACTTTTTGGAGATTTTGAAGAAATGAATGCCCGAGAAAGAAATATCGTTTGGGCTATGTTTACAGATATTAAATACAAACAGCTATTTTCTGATTGGAATTTGTACGCAAAACGTTTATTAGGTTCTTTTCGTTCAAGCTGCGGGCAATACATAGAAGACTCTTGGCTTGCTCAATTTGTAAATGATTTAAAAATACAGAGTACAGAATTCAATTCATGGTGGCCTTTACATGATGTCGAGAGCAGCAGTGAAAAATACAAACTTTTGAATCATCCCACTGCGGGAAGATTAGAGTTTGAAGTAAATAACTTTGATGTGTCGAACAATATGGCGCTAAAATTAATTGTACATGTCCCATTACCTGGAACAGATACTGCTAAAAAAATAAAATCCTTGTTAGACCATTAATGTTAAGGAAAAATAGGAGAGTGATAGAGGCACTACCAACGTCCCCTCGAAGTTTATCTCTTTTGATTTCCCAGATGGCATAAAATAACGACGGTTTCAATAGAAATCCGTCGCTTAGCCAAACCTCTCACATCGCTCAAGGCAATCTACCCATTGATCTCGGCAGGTTTAAGTTTGTTGTGTTTTTTTGTTTACAGCTTAGAAAAAGAATATTGGTTCCTTTCGCTCTTTAAATCTTTCATGTGCTCTTATTGCAGCATCTTTCATAAGGCCTGGTTTCATTGTTCTTGCCTTTTGGGGGCAGTTCTTAATACAAGCACAACACAAGATGCACTTTTCCTTATCAATCAAATTACTATTTTCTGAATCAATAGCACCAACAGGACATCCTTCTATACAAATTCCGCATTGTGAGCACCTGTCACTAACTGCAATAAAATCAACTTTCCACAGTTCCGTAACGCCTCCATAGGGATAGCAACCCGGTACATTTATATCAGAAATGTGATCAATTGATAAAATAGATAATAGTTTTTCATTTACTTTACGTCCAAATAATTCTGCATGATTCAAATCACTTGCGTCAGGACGGCCTTCAGAACTTGGCAATTCGGAACTGGAAAAGGAGTGTTCTCCAACAAATGCTGCACCAGCAATAAGTTTACATCCACATTTTATCAAAACATTTTTTAGTTCAAGTAGTGCATCTTCATATGCACGGTTACCATAAACGACGATACCTACAGTAGGTGTATTATTGGCTTTAAGCGCATGCAGCCACTCCATTAAAAGTGCAGGAACTCTTCCCATATAAACCGGAATTGCCACAACCAGCAATTCATTTTCCAATGTTTGTAGTCGTTGTTTTCTTACATTCGGCTTAGTAATATCTATTAGGTCCACATTGATTTGGTTGATTCCTCGTGCAATGCCTTGAGTAATCTTTTTTGTTGTACCCGTAGGTGAAAAATAAACCAATTTTAGTGATTTTATTTTCATAAGCTACCCTCCATCATTCTATTTTTATTTACATATCCTACCAAAATAATAACACAAGTATTATAATAGTACCAGTATGGGATTTATACTGGTATAAATTATAATAGCTATTGTAGATTCTCAAATTATCCTTCTTCAAAACAGCATAATTTTCTCGGATTATATAATTCGATAAGATTTTTTCACTGAAATAATTCTTTCATTTGTATTGGTTTATTTCCGTTGTTTCCAATTTTGCTTCACCCACATGTATATTTGCAGAATTCTTAATTTCTCCATTTAGTTTTATTGCTAAAATCCCCATGATGATAATCGTTATTATGTCGGCAATCGGCTGAGCAGCTATTACTCCGTTTAATCCCATAAATTTTGGAAGCATCAGAATAATAGGAATAAAGAACACGGCCTGACGTCCGGCGCAAAGTACCCAGCCGCCTAACGGTTTGCCAAGTGCCATAAAGAGCATACAATAAATTGCTTCTATGCCATAGAAAATGAATGTTATGATATTGATACGAAGCGCAAATGAACCAATTTTAATAACGGATGCATCGTTCGTTGTAAATAAGGAAACGACCGGCTGAGGAAATAAAATCATGAGCAAGGTCATTAACACACAAAAAATGGTAGTCCATTTTACTGCGATCTTTGTCGCACTTTGCAACCGGTCATATTGTCCTGCACCATAGTTATATCCGGCAACGGGTTGAAAGCCTTTTACGAAACCAAATACCGCATAGATGCCCATTGAGATTACACGGATTACAATTCCCATAGCTGCAATGACGGAATCCCCATATGGCTGCGCTGCCATATTTGTTAAGCTAATAGCTACACTGGTGGAAAGTTGAAAAACGAGGATTCCAATTCCTACTTTAAAAATTTCTTTGAAGATCGTACCCTCCAAACGGATTTCTTTTAGTGAAAAGCTAAATATACTTTTTTTCTTTAATATGTAAAACAAATACATAATTGAGGTAACAATTTGAGCAACTGCCGTTGCCATACCAGCCCCTATAATTCCCATATGCAGACCAAAAATGAAAGTCGGAGCAAAGATGACATTCAATCCGGCACCAAGCAGCATCGCAGTCATCGAAACCTTAACTGCTCCCTCACTCGAAGCAATATTGTTCATGGTAACATTAAATATGTTGAATATTGAGCTGGCCACATAGATAATGGCATATTGTTTTGCATAAAGAAAAATTGTTTCCGTTGCACCTAAACCCCATAATACTTTATCTAGAAAGCACTCTAGTAGAATGATTACAACCGTCCCGATAATAAGGCTTGAATAAAGGGCGGTTGAAGCTACATGACTTGCATCCTCATTTTTTCTCTCCCCCAATAGTCTGGAAATATACGCCGCTGCACCGCCGCCGAACATAACTGCGATACCGACAATTGCTTGTCCAAGAGGGAAGGCAATGGATATTGCCCCCATTTGGCTTGTCCCAAGTCCTCCAACAAAGTAGGCATCAATCAGATTATAAAATCCTGTTACCAGCATACCTATCATTGTCGGCAATCCCATTTTCAATAAAAGCTGAGGGATTGGTGCTTCCCTTAGCATTGTGATACGTTCTTCCTTGTTCATAATAAAAATCTCCTTTAGTTTATAATTTGTATATCAATTGCATCCTTACCTTTCTAAGTGTAAGAATGCAATTACAAGCTTCATAATTACTCTGCACTTGCTATTGATCGAAAGTATTGATTGATTCATTACTTCCCTGGTTTGATCTTGTTTCTTTTGCAACTTTCTTGATCCTGAAACTAGGAATGACACCTTTGTATGTAAACCTGATTTAACAATTCGTAAACTTTTAATTTTTGCACCTACTTCGAATGTTTGTATTTCCTTTTCTACCTTTTGGAATATTAGGTCATACATAACGGGATTGGTATCTAAATAATCAATTTGTATCGTTGTATCACAGTCCATTTCCAGATAAAGTTTATATGAAATTTCATTGGCTATATCGTTTAAAATGATGCTGTTTTCTTCCTCTCCCTCAAGGTGCATGGAAGCTACATAATGTCCAAGACCATAATCGTGAATGATCAGGCTATTGATACCTTTTACTTGAGGATACTGCATAATCAAGGTTGTAATTTTATCAACTAAATCTTTATCCGGTTTTTGCCCTAACAATCTTTCTACAATTTCCATCATGGATTTCAATCCTGAAAACATGATAAAAATAGAAACCAGCAATTCGCACCAACCATCAAAGTTGCTTTCATGGGAGAGGAATTTATTTTACATGCAATATTCTTGTTATAAAAAAACATATAAAGCTTTACAAGAATGGAACAGATGCGTATCAATAATATGATCCAGCTGAATTCAATGTTTTTAGGGGCGCGTATTGATGTAATCTTCTCCTAACTGGTGTAATTTCAAAAATACATTCACCTCCTTATAAGTGAATAATTTTATTCACTCATATGATAAACCTTTATGTCGAAAATGTCAATGAATAAATTTATTCAATGACTTGCTAATAAAAAATGTACATGATAGCCAATAGACTTTTCATGTACATTTTCTTTTACATATATTCTAATCTGCCTTGATCCCTAAAACACGTACTAGCATATCTTGTGTAAAATCAAAAAAGGATTGCATATATTCCTTCGCATTTTCCGCTGGCATTTCTGCGTGGAAAGTGTGTATCAGACCTGAAATCAAAAACTGAGCTGTTCTTGGAGCATTGCTGCAACTAAAAGTCTTTTCTTTCATTCCCTGTTCTATAATCGGTATCATTACAGTCATCCATTGATAGGCTACATCATCCAACAGAATTGCCCTAATGCTTGACCCCTCATTATATCTCGATTCAAACTCATGGTGATTAACCGAAAAATCAAACATGCGGTTTATGACAAGATTCAACTTTTCAATTGCCGGGATATCCTGTGATATTGGAATTTTCATTTGTTCTACCGCTTGTATTGCATAATATTCTGAAGTTGCCGCAAAGATTTCCGTTTTAGATTTAAAATAGCGGTAGCATAAACCAGGAGATACATTCATCCTTTCAGCGATATTTTGAATGGTTGTATTTTCATAACCTTTTTCAGAAAACATCTCTAATGCTGTTTCAACAATTTCCTGACGGCGTTCATCCGGTTCTTTTGATATACGTATTTTACGGGAACGATCATTCTCGTCCTCTGAGAATTTATTTTTAGACAATGCCATATTTTTGCCTCCGTTTAAAATCATTTTATGAGTGAATGAATATATTCATTATCATCCATTTTTGATTTTTTGTCAAGGCAACGATAGAATATCTACTTTCATTCTTACTTTACTACAGCGTACGCAAAATATAAGCAAATCATTTCATGTTTACCATCATTGTTAGTTCGTTCTGATTTCCATATCTGTGCTATAAAATATGATAGGAGGTGAACTGACAGTTGGTACTATGTCAAGAAAGTGCAAGTTGAATTAGGAATTTTTACAAGCATGATAATAGTCTGTAATTTTAAATCTATTTAGCCATTCTCTTTTAACCAATGCATGAACAAGCGTTATCCCATGGATATGCTTTTTTTGAATAACTGTTTATGGATGTTTTCGTAGCCTTTTGATAGGAATTACAAGCATACTGCCCCCTATCGCTGTGCATAACTAATGGCTTAGTTATGTTTCGTTCCTTTTTCGCCTTTTCTATAGCTTCCACCACCCATTTTGCCTCAAGTGTAGTACTAAACACCCAAGATATTATTTTTCTTGAATATAAGTCCAAAGATAAGTAATATCTGAACACCATACAGCATTAGGTTCAGCTGGGTTAAATTCTTCATTTAATATATTAGTAAGTTCAGTGCTGAAATCAGAATCTATTTTTGTAATTGTATAGGGTTTTACATATTGTGCTTGTATCCCCATTTCACACATATAGTTATCAACAGTCTTTTCAGCTATACATTCCCCAGATTGTTGTAGAATCTCTGTTATTTTTGGAGCACCGTAGTTTTGATAAGATTCATTATAGATTTGCTTGATTTTTTCTTTTATAGATTCCTTACGTGTACTTCTGTCAGATGGCAGCCTTTTTTAATATTTCTAATGCATCTTGAGCGTCCCTTAATTCTTTGCGTAGCTTTGCATTTTCTTTTGCTTCATCAGTTTTATAATTACCAGATCGGCTTGTAGGAACCTCCCCATCGTGTGCTATTGCTTCCTTAGTCCAAGTACTTAAGGCTGTTTTGCTAGTTCCAAGATTTTTTGCACAAGCTGCTAATCCTAGTTCTTTATGGTCTACATAATATCTCACTGCATCTTCTTTAAATTGTTTGATGTACTGTTTTTTCATGTTCCATTCCTCCATTTTCAATTCTATAGTAATATATTCTTGGTTATTAATCATAGTCAATCCTTTCATATAAGTATATTTTGTAGGAAAAATATTTTGACTTATTTTAAAGGATTTGGCTATGATTTTTTGGAATATGTAACTATATGGATATTAACTATCCATACGTCAGACTATATTGCTGCAATTAACGGATAACTGCTCAGCAATTTTTCTTTCAGAGGGCAATTTATCGCCGTTTGAAATCTCCCCAGAAAATATTCTATCTCTTATTTGATTGTAACGTTGATGATAAATGCTTATATTGGATTCTCTATCAATAACAAACTTCATAGAGTATACTCCTTAGAAAATCCTTAATTTTATTTTAACATCCCATTTAAAAGGAAAAAATCGCCTCTTTCTCTTTAAATCTTACCATCCACGCTCTATTCTATAAAAACTAGACTATTCTTAATTTCATTCATAGCAAGTGAAACTCTTTAGTGGTGAAAGTTATTTCTACAAGGACATATATCCGTGGTTTACTATCCATATTTTTATTGTCCTTTTATCACCGCATACCCTTCATCCTCTAAGTTAAATTTGATATTCCCTACTTGTGTGCCATTAGCATAAGTGAATGTACCATTACGCTTTGTAAAACCATCCGGAAAGTCTTCAATCAACCATTCACCCCTCTTTATGGTAACTTTGCAGTTTTTATATTCATCATTAGATTCCAACTCCAAATAACTAGAAGAAACGATAGCGTTCAAGACTCCCGTAAATTGATCTGGAATCGTATAAAATATTGAAGAATCGTACATATCAGCATTGATATTTCCAACGTTCTGGAACACACTATTATAATTAACAGTAGCTGTTTTTACCTTCAGATTAATATCCCCGTAAATAACATTGGGAACATACATAATCGCAGAAGAGTATACCGACTCTTTTCCAAGGTAAGATATGTGTACCTTCCAATTTTTGCTTTCATTTTCAACAGAAACCTTGTATAAGGTGTTGTTGTAATCTATGGTTATTTCTTTATCGGATGTAGTAATCAAATCAACAGCCGCATTGTTATCTATCGTAATATCGACATTAGGGCTATCGACAAACGTAAAACTATCTGTTTTTGCCGTTTTATCTCGAGGATAAGCTTTATCATCCAGCTTCCAAGGTTTGTAATTAAGTTTCTCGTTAACATCTACTAAGGCATTATTATCAGATTTTTCAATAGTCCCTGCTGTATATGCCCCTGTAAAAGCAGCTCCAGATAAAAACATAGAACTTAACAATATTGATATAAAAATAATTATTTTTGATTTTTTTCTAAAACTCAAAATTGAACCCAACCTTTCCTTTAACAGTTTTGTATTCTCACTTAATGTTATTGATACAATAGAATCGCTGTATGTGCCTTCTTTGTCCAAAACTCTCTCACATCTTCCAACTCCTCTGGCGTTAAAACGTCAGGACTTAACATGGTAGAAATTAGATGTTTCACATCCCCGCCATAAACCTTATGCAGAAACTCCTTTGTACGAGCCTCTACGAAATCAGTTTCTGAAATGGTGGGAGTATAATAGTAAACATATTTTTTTTCTTGTAGGAAAATACGGTTAACATCCCTCAGGCTGGCAAGTAATGCTTCGTATGCACATCTCTGCAAATCGCAAAACCAGGAGTGTCTTCTTGAAGGAATGCAACGGATATTTGAATATATAGGTGGAGTTCCCACAAGGATACTGTTCGACAACATGTCCACAGCGGTAGCGAAAATACTGCCAAAACACGAGAGAAAACTGGCTGATGGGTTTCTCAAGATTTGTGCCGTACTATTATCCAATATCAAGAATACGATTGGGATTTTTAATCTCAATACGAGAAATTAGATCATGAATAGGTTGATTGCGCTCTTTTTGAAACATGAGATATTATTCTGGATTCCAGTCTGACATATTTTTGTCACCTTTCTTAAACTAAATTTCTTGTCCTATCTCTTTTCGCCAAGGTTTTTTAAAATTTCGTGATATCGTATTGTTGCCAATACACTTTGTTCACGTTTTTTGCAGAAAGAAAACTTGGCTAACTTCGGAACAACACGCTCAACAACAATCTGTCCATCCACCATCTTGGATTCTAGTGCTCTCAAGGCCTCCAGAAACCGATTATCCTCCTTTGCACTGTTATAAAAGGATAAAACATATACATAAATAAAAAGATTATAGTTGCGGAAGGGATATTCGACCTGCATAAACAGTGTGCCCATTCCATAATGGCATGGACCAATCGGTTTCCGGATTGTCCAATGCTCAAGCAAGAAATCCACAGCCCTTTCAAGCGCTGGTTCTTTGTTAAGATAGTCACTAAAATGGAATGCGTTCAGGACAGTAAGTGTTGGGAAAGGGTTTGAATACTCAGTTTCTGGACCTCGTCCAAAGCTAAACTTGTTGCAACGCCAGCCGCCATCGTTATATTGTGTATCCAAAAGGTGTCGGAAGGTTTTTTGCAGTCTGGCATCACAGGCATAACCCATGTGGCAAAGCACATTGGCAGCATTGGCGGTATGGCATGGGTAAATGGAACCTTTCGGGTACAACTTAAACCTTCCATCTTCCCTCCATGCACTGAATATTATGTTGGCGCATTCTTTAAGTAAAGGCTCGGTGAGTTCCATGCCTAACTCCAACAGATACAGTATGCTATCCAGCATAGAGAAAGGTGAACCTTTTATTAGGCGTTTGTCAGGTGTAGTCCAATAGTCTGCGCCATTATCATACCTGTGCGACAATATTGCTTCAACATCTGATATATATTTCTTCTCTATAGCCATTCCTTTCACCTCCATATACTTCATTTTTAATACAGACTTTCAATAGGTACCCTCAGTGAGAATAGTCCTATTATTGTTATAGCATAATCCTATTTTCCTTCACCGAGCAACTTCATTTCCATATCTTCCAACGCTTTTACATAATCTTTTTCAACCTTAGAAGCATCCTCCAAATGCAAAGATTTATATTTTCGATATTCCTCTTTCGCCTTTAACTCAGCCATTTTAGCGTTGATTTCCCCTGCATGGGTGAGAATTGTTTGTCCATGTGCTGCCCAGTGCATTTTGTTTTGCACTGTTTTAAAAAACATCATTGATGCATCAGTTCTAGGATCATAATCAATACTTGTTGCATAGATATCAAGTACTTTTCTTGATTGATAGCTCAAACTTCTGTTTTTAATCTATCATCACTCTAAATAACCTATGTCATCTATATTTTCATCTGAAAATCAGCCCTAAAAAGATGACATTTTTGCCCGTTTCTCACTCCAAAACCACAGCATATCGTGGTTGTATTGGCTTATTTATCGTTTACACCACAATGCATCATCAGAATCACAGTTTCCATGTGCGTGGAAACAGAATTTGAATACTTCATATCAAAACTGTAATGAAAATGCAGAGGGGGTAGAAAATATTTACCCGTTTGCTTACTCTTACATAGGCTTATAACCGCATCTTATCTTTTTTAATAATTATTATTCCACTGTTTCATAAACCGACACCGTCACGTCTCCTTTTTCATCTCTGTAATAAATTACTACATTTTTTTCTTTGTCACTTTCATTAATACTTACATTCTTTGAATATCCTATTTCATCTTTTTCAAATATTGCATCCACTGTAACAAAACCCTCTCCAGAACCATACGCCGTCTTATAAGAATGATAAATTCTTCCATTTTTATCTAGAATTACTTTCTCTTCCGAAATCAATGTCCAATGATTTACTATTTTATTTATATCAACATTCTGTACAGCTTTTTCTGTCTCATTGCTTTCCTCCTGTAAATCATCTTCCATCGCAGATGCAAATTCCTTCAAATACTCTTCTGCTGCCTCATTATTAGCTTTATCTTTATTTAATGGAAAATCAAATAACAGATTCAACCCTTTGAAACCTTCGTTTATCGAAATTTCACCAGTTTTCTCATTATATTTATAGGCATCTCGCTCATAAAAAGATGAATTGTTGACACATAAATAGAGTGCACGATCCGCAAATAGCTGAGTATTGTCACATTCAATCATCCGGTACATAATGCCCTCCTTAACTATTTCAAAATAGCCTCCGTTCATTGTCATAATATTATACTGCTGAGGATTCAGTCCCTGAATCAATGGTGATATAAAGAATGGAACTTTTCCGTAATCAGCATCGGAAGTCTTTGGCATTGAAGTACCATCTGTTCTAGATATAGCAACAACTGCATATGACCCATACCCGATTTGCCGGACACAGAATTGTTAGACATCTGAAGTTAAAAATTTCAAAAAATCCTTTCTTAGATAAAACTTTACATGACCGTTGCCGCCTGAAAAAGTGAAGAAATGCTTGAGCCGTATGAGTTGGAAACTCTCACGTACGGTTCTTAGATGAGGGAAAGGGAGTAATCCCTTTTTCTTAATCGATTTCACCTCTACAGCTTACACAGATTGCATCAAAATCCATGAGACTATCAAAATCAGCATGGATGGCAAAGGACGAGCAACTGATAATATTATGATTGAAAGATTTTTTAGGTCGTTCAAGTGGGAACGGTTGTATGTGCTGTGCCCAGAAACTGTTCGAGAGGTGAAAGATATGACCAAGGCTTATATGAAGTGTTATAACTACGAACGTGGCCATCAAGGTCTTGATAACTACACCCCAAGTGATCTTTATTATTCAATATAAAAAATCGCTGTATAGCTTACTAAAACACGAGAGGAGGATTTATCTTAAAAAATTGATTTTCATGTCTTGACAAGCGGGGACATTATAATCTATCCTATACTCCTGTAGATTATCCATATCCTGATAGTAAATGTATTCACTATCACAGTAAAAGTCCAATACGGTTTTATCTAAAATTTTTCTCCTGGTATTATCGACAAGATTTAACACATATAATTTTTCCCCGTCCAAGGGATTCAAAAAGAATACCTTATTATCGTCTAAGAAAAATTTTGTTGCAATAATTTCTGGAACAGTAGAAAACTCTTTTGTATGCGTATCATAATAGGAAAGCTGGTATCTATCTCCAATAAAAAATATTCTTTGACCGTCATAGGCAATATTGCCATTTGTAGGTATATTGATTGTTTGTATTTGTCCACTTCTCCGATTGACCTGCTGTACACCGTCACCAATAAAATAGATACTGTTTTGATCTAAAAAGAAGCCATTTGTATTATCAAGAGAAAAATAATCTTCATTGTTAAGTGTAACACTTCCCATAAAGTACTGTTTTGTCCTATCAATAGGTTTTTCGTATATAATTTTCTCCTTGAATGTTCCTGTATCCACTTCAATAACTGAGATTCTATCAGGATATATATTAGGTCCCGATTTGTTTAAATTGTATTTTATGTAATAAACGTAATCACCATTGCCATAAACTGTTCTTTCTATTTGAACTGAAGATTTCAGAGGTGTTCGTACCAAATCTTCCACCACTCCCCTTTCTATATCCTCAAATACCAGACGCTCATTGTCTAAATTCGATGAGTCCACATAAAAACGATATTTTGAATTTTGAAACGTCCTATTGGAATGATAGTTATAAATATCATATCCTAATTGGACTTTGTGGGAGCAGCCCGTCATGCCAAACAAAACAATACACAGCATAATTGATATGGCAATCCTTTTGTTTGCATTGGTTTTCTTTGCTTTGTGCCATACATTTGAGCGTAGACATAAGAGAATAAAAAGCATAAGAAGCATAACACACAATACAATAAAAATCAGAATGAATATTGTACGAACCGGTATTTCTTGAAAGACTAGATACTCTCTATCTGTAAGTTGATCTATTTCATACAAATTTCCTCTAAAAAAGCCATTTGCAAGCATAAGACCCAGTGGACCCGTAAAAATATACTTTGCTGAAGAGGTTCCCATGCCGAAAAATGGGAGTAAAATAACTGCGGTACTTGCAAACAGTGTCAACGTATACCGTTTAATCCATACGGATAAAAATAAAATAAGGGCAGAAAAGCTTATGTAGCCCAGTAGTTTTATCATAGACGTATATATAAAAGTTTCCATCAAGGAAACATTCTTTGTTGTGGTAGAATAATAGGAAAGGCTCTGCAATGGGTACGCTCCATTTTTGAGTCCGTATTTCAGGCTGAAAAACAAGTAACGGAATCCAAAGGAAAACAAGACTAATACAGCTACTGATACAAGAACCAGTAAAATCTTGCAAATTGCCTGATGCCTTCCCCCTTTTTCCATAGTCAGTCCAAGGGAATTCATAGCGCATTGATATTCATGACAAAATACCGGTGTTACCAAAACCAGTATCAGAAGAACAATAAGAAAATCCAGATTGTCATTGGACAATAACCCATCCCAGCCATTTGTATATAAGAAGTAGCGCTGCTCGGGATTTTCTCTAACATATAGATATTGTTCGAAGATCCGTTCAAAACCATCCTGATTGTACAGAACTTCTTCAAGGTGATTACGTTCCTGCAAAAAATCATCCTCGGTGATATTACCGTCATAATAACTGTCATATACTTTATCTAAATTAATTTTAGCTTGGTTAATCTTGTGGGACTCATCCAGTAAAAACTGTTCGGTTTGTTCTGTTAAACGTCCCTCTACTTTTTCAAGATAAACATCATATTGGCTTCGGCTTTCCTCAAAAGAAAGATTGACAGGCTTATCCCTTACAAACAAAAGGATCATGCTGAGCACAATGAACAGTCCTACAAATAAGATACCTTTTTGATGAATATACATTTTCTTCATTTCATAATTCATTGTTCGCCCCCGCCTTTCCCTTCACGATGGCATTTTTTCTCCCAGTAAACAGAAGTAAGAATAGAAAGACTATACCCATCAGTATGCCCAACCCTAAAGCCCCAACATAGCTTTGTACTGGAATACCGAGAAAATTGACAAACTCTGTTTGTCTAAACAACTCACTATTGGCTACAAGTATAAAAGGATTGGCGATTTTAGCCAATATGTATCCTGAACCTTCCATGATTTCCTTATGGAGGATGGCTATGCCGGTCACTACCAGATTGGCTGAAAATGGCAACATGGCATTTTTTGAAGCTGAGGAGATCAATAGAAAAATCTCTCCCAAAACCATCATGCCACCTGTTTTAATCACCGCAGATACTATGGCATACTGGCTCATCGAAAGGTTTATACACGCATTTTCAAAGCTTTTAAGGGTATAAATGGGGAGTGCTGCCCCCTCAAGGGAACCAAAAATAATGGAAAATCCCACAAAATCCAGCAGCCAGAACCACAAGCATACTACAAATATAAAAAGCATGGAGGCAATTATTTTTGCAAGCACCGTTTTTCTTCCCCCTGACACAGTGGTTAGGAGGAGCGTATCCATATCGGCTTCTTTCTCTGATACAAAAACCCCCACCAATCCATATAGACAAATAAGCAAAACCAGCAAGGATGAAAAGTCATATTCCAAATAGTATTGGTACATCTCTGTGTAAGATAAATCTGTGATAGACCTATTAGCAAAAAGCTTGGCAATCATCTGATTTTCACGATACTTATACTTATTTCCTATTTCATCGTAAAATATCATGTTGTTCTGTGCTGTCCCCACAATATCATTGGCAGCGAATTGGTACATATAAGCGTACTCCATGGGCTGTACATAATACCTTGTCAAAAGGTAATAGTCGCTGTATACATTTCCTGTATATGTATTTGGGTCGTCGGTTCTAGTACTGGCGGTCAAATCAGCGGTTTTCTGTTCTAATGGTCTATAAATGGATAGCAGTTCTTCAATCTTCTCCTGTGTGATTACGCCACTAAATTGATCATATAACTTCCAGTATACTTCGTGCCATATTGGAGATGTACTTTCGGCGATATAGGAGTTTTCTTGATAAATGCTATGTATTTTAATAAAATTGATCACTGAAAATATAAGTATGGCAATGAGAATTGATCTCTTCAAAAAATGTTTTTTTAATTCATATTTAATCAAATTTACCATTGTTCACCCTCGCTATTGTAGTACAGGAAAACATCTTCAAGATTTGGGGACACACAAACTGCATTTTCAGCAGGTTTATGATCATCGATCACCCTTAATTGAATACACTGGTTTTCTCGGTACATATTACTAATTTTCAAATGGGGTGCTTTTTCATTGAGTATTTTATCATTAGCAGATACAAGCCACACTTTGCCCTCAATTTCTTGCATAAGGACCTCAGGTGCGTCCTGTTTTATGAGTTGCCCCTCTTTTAACAGGATGACCTGATTAGCAATAAATTCAACGTCTGAAACAATATGTGTAGCCAACAAAACAACCCTATTTCCCGAAAATTTTGTAATAAGATTACGAAATCGGATTCTTTCCTGGGGGTCAAGACCCGCTGTAGGTTCATCAAGAATCAGTATATCGGGATCATTGAGCATAGCTTGGGCAATCCCAACTCGTTGTCGCATCCCTCCAGATAAAGCACCAATTTTTTTATGGGCGGCATCCCTTAAATTTACAATGTCTAAAAGTTCCTTTATCCTCTTTTCTGCTAATACAGAGGGAATACTTTTCAATGTACTTATATATAATAGAAAATCATAGACCGTAAAATTCTTATAAAACCGTGGATACTGGGGCATATAACCAATATGGGATAAAAAGTCAAGCCCCATTTCTCTGGTATCCATTCCATCAACAACAATACTGCCCATATCACTTTTGAGTATGCCTACAAAAATATTAATTAAGGTGGTTTTTCCTGCACCGTTTGCACCCAAGAGTCCATAAACACCGTTGTCTAAACTTGATGAGAAGTTTTTCAAAGCATACTTGCCCTTATATTGCTTTGAGATGTTTTTAAATAAAATATTCATAAGCATAAGTCCTCCAATAACACTGTTAACTCTAAAAGCTGAATACAAGACACTGTGTTGATAAATCGGTCTGCCTGTTGGCTACCAAAACAATACAGATCCTCAGTTCATCAATGACACGAACCTCCGGCTCACAAGCCACATTGGGGTCTGCGTCTATGACTTTTTCCATCACCATACTGCCCTTTTCTGCGTCGTACACTCTGACCTCGAAGTTGTTCTTATCAAAAGTAGATGTGGCAAAAAACTGTCCGTCTTCTGAACCGAATACAGTACCACTTTCTTTTTGAGTTTTTGTTTTTAGAATCTTAGATTCCCCCGAATTAAAATCAAATACCATCAGGTTCCCGGAAGGCACGGTAAAATCCTCAGCTAAAAACCCAAAGGCATTGTAAGGAATCAACTGTTTTACGGAATAATTCGTACTTCTTTTTACTAAAAGTCCCGAGCCATCGATGTTAATTGTTCCGTAGGTGTCAAAGGAGCTCTTTCCGTATACTGGGGGAACATCTAAGCTCTTCGATTTAAACGCAATGATATTGTCGTTTTGAACAAATGCTACTTGATCAAAACCTACTAATCCTGAACGTTTTGACCTATTCTCATCAAGAAGATCCACTAAGGTCGTTTTGGTTTTACTGTTAATATCATAAAGAAACAATCCGTCCAGTGTTGCAAACGCAATTTTTCGACCATCCTTGGATACTGACATTTGTTCCGTATCACCAACAAATTCATCCTCACCCATTAGCTTATTGATGCTAATCTCGTTTAGCTTGTTCAGCTCTAGATCATAAATGTTAATAACGTAGGAATCCCTAAAAGCACCATCGCTTATACCAAACCCGCTGCTACCGTCTTCATCACTTATGTCATAGCTTATACCAATGACAGCGATGCCATTGTCTATCACATGGTATTCTTCCAGATCAAAGTCTACCTTTTCAGTTTGATTTAGTACCTTTCCTGTGAAAAGGTCATAGAGATATAGGTTATCAGCTAGGATAAGTATCTTATTTTTTTCAATATAATATACATTCTTAATTTTACCTTGTATTTTACTTGTGTCGATATTCTTTATGGTTTGATTGGATAGGGTATTGGATAAATTATCTGAGGCAAACGTTGTTTGACTCAAAACATTACTGTCTGGGGCTTTAACCGAAGTATTAGACTGAACCAACCCCATACTTGTACAACCTGGCAATAATAGAATCAAAACGAATGCAATAGAACAAAATAATTTTCTCATATTTATTCTCCTTTTTTATAAAGTAATATTGATTGTGTTTTTTCAGCTTCAAAAATACCATCTGGAAAATCTCTTGCGTTTTTCGGAGCCGATATGGCATAAAAGGTATTGAAATCTTCCAGATTGTCTAAGTTAATATCAAGCTCAATCACCGATACAGAACCTTTTTCAATGGTAGTATCTATAGATGTCCCTTCGCCAATTGATATTGGTTGGTGATTAATATAGAAGGTGGTTGTATATTCCAGTCCTCCATGACCACACAGTTTATAAGTTACATGTAGTGTACCGTCATCATTTATTTTGTAATGATCCATTATAGAAGAACCATCATAGTAAATAAGGCTGAATATTTGGCTGTTGAACACATCCATATCAATATCCTGCATAAAATTGTTGTTATTTAAAATTTCCATAAATTTGTTTGTTACCGGTTCCTTGGATAGATTTATAGTCCCTTTAACTTCCCTTGACTGATCATCTGGGGCTTTCCCATCCGCCTCAAAAGAAAGTTGATAAAATGCCGGTAAAAGTCCATGATAGCCTCCATAAGATGATGTTTCATTCATATCCGGCATAAACCTTGGATTATAAATACTCGTTATAGTAAGATCAAGTGTTTCACCTTGCTTACCGGTAACAGGTGAAAATATGAATGTAAATGGTAGATCAACATCATCTTCCTTGAGTTCAAAGGTGTGCATATATTCATATGGGGCTTTTGTATCATCCACTTTATATGGCTGTGGTATGCCATCCACGAATATAAAAAACCCCATATTTTTTGCTTTGCCAGAAGCCTTTACACGGTATTCAATGTAGATTTCTTTGCCATCATAAACCCACGGCACCCTATGATTATTTTCATCAACATTGAGAATACTTGGTCCGTGTGAAATGCTTCCCATAATCCCTATATCTTCATCATTGGATTGAAAAGGATTCACTGTATTTTCCATTTCGGGTTCATTAGCCTCCACTGGCAGTTCAGCATTATGGGAACAACCTGTGGATGCTATAAATAAGAATATATATACTGTTATCACTAGTAATTTTTTCACATTATTCTCCTTTTTCATATGATTCTACAAATCCAGCCGGTGGAATTGCCATAGAAACTACCTTAATCTGTGGATGCCCTGCATTTTTCATAATATCCGTATAGTCAACCCATACTTCTTGCCCTACGGTAAGGTTTCCAAACCCTACAATTTCAATATTGTCAGTACATACAACCTCTACAGTATCCCCTTTTTTCCCAAGGGTGCCATCCTCAAGTAATGTACCTACAAAAGAATAGGGCATATCCCCTTCTGGACCTTTCTTAATTTCCAGCCTTACGGATTCAAAGATACGCTCATATAACATAAAGCAGCCATCCGTCAACGCCACATATTTGTGGATTGTGTCAAAGTCATTACCATACACTTCTACTCCCGATTCTAACGTATTAGAGACAAATTCCTCCTCCACTTTCAGTATGCTTTGGGGAACCGTTCTGACAATATTCCCTATATGCTCCCAACCATCCTCCGGTAAAGTCTCGATGGTTTCCCCTGTATCACTGTAGAAAGCCCCGTCAACAAACATCATAGCAGGATCAGCTAACTCCTCCTCACATATAACAAGATAGGGATAAGGTGTACGGTTTGATATAAATCCTGTAAGAAAAAACATTACAATCAAGATAGAAGCGATGTTTATCCATGGGGCGTGTTTTTTAAAGTTTATTACGTTTTTAATCCGCCATTTTACATCGCTTTCCCCAAAGGCGATGGGATTCATTATGCCCGTTCTTTTCGTGGACAAATCAAGCAATGATAATGAATAATCCTTCCGTATATCTTCTTCTTCCTTTCGCAATACTGCCTCATCACAAGACATTTCCATATCTTTTGACATAAGGAAATAGCTAACCCATATCAGAGGATTCAACCAATGAATGGCAAGTACCATAAATGAAAACAGCTTGATCAAGTAATCTCGGCGCATTATGTGGATTTGCTCATGTTTTATAATGTAGTCATATTGTGTAGATTCCAAGGTGGTAGGAATAAATATCTTTGGATGGATAAACCCTAGTACAAATGGAGTTTTGATATTATCCGTTTCGTAAATGTTTCCTTCCACAAGGGTTGCATAATACACATTTCGTTTTAGGCGGATATATTCGATTACCCCATATAACAGCAGTACAGCTACCCCAAGGAACCAAATAAAACTCACAATTTCTAGCACAGACTGTATCGGGTTTATGCTATTCTCCATACTATCCGCTGGCAAAACATTTGTAATTGCCATATTTGCTATATTATCCAGAATCGGAATATTGCTTGTTATTTTAGGGTTTACCGTATAAAGGATATCCGGTGGTAGTACATACTCCGAGGTAAACAAAAGGCTTAATCGGCTGTAAATACCAAATGGGCAGATTAATCGAAACAATACCACAACCCAAATAACATATGAATATATCTTAGGAGCTTTTTTCAGTGGCATACGAACAAGCATGACAGCCAAAGCCACTATACCCGCGGAAAAACTCATATTAAAAATTTTTATAAATAATGGTATCATTTTTTCATCGCTCCCTCTATCATTTGTTTAATCTCCTGGGCTTCCTTTTCGGACAATGTTTTACCTTTCAAAAAGGTCGCTATAAAAGAAGGAACACAACCTCCAAATGCTTTTTCCAAAAGTGTATCGGCTTCGTATTTTTGAACTTGCTCTCGCTCAATAAGTGTTGTGACGGTAGCATTTTCGTTTTTCATAATACCCCGCTCGCTTAATTTTTTAATCATTGAGTAAGTCGTTGGTTTTTTCCAACCAAGCTTCTTTTGGCACAATCGTGTCAATTCAGTAGAGTTTACAGGTTCATGCTCCCAAACAATACTCATAAACTTGTATTCTGCATCAAACAATTTTAAATTTTTTTCCATTAATTAATCACCTCCGTTGGTTGGTTGGTTGGTTGGTTGGTTGGTTGCTATCAACCTTTTTTAGTTTATCACGACCGACCAACCTTGTCAACAAAATAGTTTTTTAAGCATAATAATTATGATCTACATATTTATAAACCATTGTATAATGATATTATATAAATTTAATATCACACTTAAATACTACAGTTTTGTACTTTTTAAATTATTTCCATAAATTAACGTAATAATTTTCAAAATAAAAGAGGAATATATGTACAAAATAGACCCCCAGCAAAGGAGTGATATTCATGTACATTTATATTCCTCAAGAAATACTGCCGTTGTTATTATTTCCTAAATAATTGTTATCCATACCAAACTACAAATATTTTGTTAGCTTTATTTGTTGCCTTTTAGTAACTGAAGGACGAAAGACTACCAGAAATATTCATAGATATTGTTTTTTTACAAGAAGCATTTGGCAAGTTGGGAACGGTTCTTAAGCAAAAACCAGTGGGACTGCATGGGTGTTATGAAACAATTGCTTTATAAGCTTTTAGCGTTATTTCCAAATAATTTTATGATCCATGGGTCGCTATTGGTAGCTTATGACACTAGCCTTATAGCAAAGAATTCTGAAAGAATACTTGGTATTCAAAAGTGGAATAACCACAGTAGCAATGCAGAAAAAGGTAAGTATATCATAGGTCACCATTGGGGAATTTTAGGTATTGTTGGTTCTTTTTTATCGAACCGATTTTTATATTTCCCACTCATTTTCCGCTTAATATCTGGTAAGTTGAACCCCTGCTCAATGGATGTCTGATGCGGATGGAATAGCAACTCCCATGAACTTCTGGGACAATGTCCATGCTACATATTTCAGTTTGCAGATTGGACCTGTAAGCATACTGTCAGGGTAGTAGCAGATGCCTACTTTAGTAATAAGTCATTTATACAACCACTTTTGAGTAGAAAAACTCCTATTCATGTGATTACAAAATTAAAAAGAAATGCAGTGGGGTATTTAGACCTTAAGAAACCTCAAACAAAGAAACGTGGCAGACCAAGAAAAAGAGGACAAAAGATAAAAATAGTTGATCTTTTTAAAACTGAACCTATCCAATCGATATCTGTATGCTTATATGAAAAAATAAGAGCCATTGAAGTTGTGGCAAAAGACTTATGGGTATTAGCGCTTGACCGTAAAGTACGAATAGTGGTCACAAAACTGGGTAGTAATGTAATGGCATTAATCAGTACAGACATAACGCTGAATCCAACTCAAATTATTGCAATTTATGGCTCACGTTTTTCTATCGAAATAGCAATCATAGATATGAAGTAGCATTTAGGCTTAGGAGATTATCAGCATCAAGTTCTATTGCCTACATTCAGATTTATACATCTTGCAGCGGTATGGATAATTTTATAAAGGCTTCATTTGTGCAAAACTATAGATAATAACTTAGAAACAAAAAAATTTTTGGAGGTAATTTAAATGGGAATGGTAACAAATGCAACTGACAAATATCAAGCATGCATAGATGCTTGCTCAAAATGTACCCAAGCTTGCTATGAGTGCTTTACAGCTTGTCTAAATGAATCAGATTTGAATGCGAGAAAAAATTGTGTAAGTATTCTAGTTGAATGTGCTATGTTTAAAGATGCTCACTGCAAGAAGTGTGCTGATATCTGTAATATGTGCGCTAATGAGTGCAGAAAAATGGCAAGCATGTAATTTAGAATGTAAAGTCGATAGTTACGTATTGACCTTACATTAATACATATTTTACCAATATTCAATTTTTAAATATATACTTAACTTTTTATTATAGCAAGGTTTATTCTCCGTAGATCCATTATAGTTTTTATAAAACTACAAATCTATATGCTCACATTTTAGAGGATATTAATCAAATATATCCTATGTCATCTATATTTCCCCTTAAAAATCAGGGCAAAAATTGGGCACTTTTTAGCCTGATTTTCGCGTGGATGCTAAAAACGCCCCGGGGTCTATTTCGCATGAAGTCAGAATCATTTCTAGTTAGATATGCATTAGGTTATCACAATAGCTGTAAACCGCCATTTATCAAAATTTTGATTTTAATTCCTAAGCATTTACGATCAATTTTTACCTTTATATTCTTATCAGAAAATAAACCCTAATGCGTTTCAAAAATTTTCATCCCCACCCAAAATCCTCTCTATTCTTGTAGATTAGAAAGCAGTAATTCCTTCAACCATTTTGGTATATGTTCAACTTTTTCCCTTTCCAAAATCTTTTTAACTATTTGAGCTGCATCTTCTTTTCTCCAGAACCTATCCCGTATAAAATATTGCTTTTAATTTTCTTTTTCAGCTTGCTTCAAAAGTCTATCAAAGTCGCTTTCAAATAATCTATCTTGAACTATTCTATATTTTTCAAATTCACTTTCTGCAAAAGCTTTTGCAATTTCTGCTGTAACCTTACCTGAATTATTTAAAAGTTCATATTCATTAAATTGTAAAAAGGCATTTAGTTTATTTGCCCAATCTTCCATTGTCATTGGTATTTTTCTTTTTGCTTGGTTTTCAGCGTAATCAAGATACATAGTTACTATTCTATTTAACGAATCCATTTCCTCTAAATTCAGATAATTCTTAGCAACAGAAACATCACTTTTCACTATTTTACCTTTAGGTGCATTTCTCCAAGTAGTTAATCCCATGTTTTCTTTTTCTGCATTTGCTCTATCCATTATAAGCTCTGCTGCTGTTTTGCCATGTATTGCAAAGTGCAATTTATTTTGAACAGTTTTAAAAAATGTTTTTGTTGTTACAGCATCAGCAGAATAATCCATTGCTGTTGCATAAATATCTGTTATTTTTTGATAGAATCTTCTTTCACTTGCTCTTATTTCTCTAATTTCTTCAAGCAAATGATCAAAGTAATCTTCATTTAAAAACGTTCCATTCTTTAACCTTTCCTTATCCATAACATAACCACGAATAGAAAAAACCTTAAGTACAGAAGTTGCCCACTGACGAAAAACTATTGCCCTCTCAGAATTAGTCCTAAATCCAACTGCAATAACTGCTTCTAGATTATAAAATTTAGTGTTATATTCTTTCCCATCAGAACTAGTTCGTCGGAATTTCCGACATACTGAATTTTCATCTAATTCACCATCTAAAAAAATATTCTTTAAATGCTCTGTTGGTTCTCCAAAAAAAGGCCCAAGCGATCTGGGGGGACAGAGAGGAAGATTGATATATCTTTCAGATCGCCAAAAAGCTGTGGAATTAATTGATGAAGCACGAGATGGTGGGGCAAGATTAGAACCTGCATGTAAAATACTTGGACTTACAAGTAGAACGTATCAAAGGTGGAAACAATATGGTGATATTAAATCAGATGCAAGACCGTATGCTATTAGCCCTGAACCTAAAAATAAACTTTCGCAACAAGAACGCAAAGAAATTTTAGAAACAGTAAATTCTAAAGAATATGCCAGTTTACCACCCTCTCAAATCGTTCCTAAACTTGCTGATAAAGGGAAATATATCGCTTCTGAATCTACATTTTATAGAGTACTTAGGCAAAATAAAATGCTTACACATCGTGGGAAAGAAAGCAGCCACATTTTTAGCAACACTCGAAAGATTAGGTGTGCAAAGTTCATTTTCAAGACCAAGAGTAAGTATGGTAGCCTGCCTGGGGCGTTACCTTCTTCAGATGGCTACGCACAGGGCAAGCAACCATACTTACGGAGGCTCAATGTCAATAGCAAACCGGAAGATTCAAATAAGCTTGAAAAATAAATTGTAACAACTTTATACGACAATTTTGGTTCTTTCCAATGTTTGTTGAAAAGTGTAATTTATATTATATTTAAATAGTAATTGTTACTCAAAAATATGCTATAAATCCAATAGTTTCAACTAAGTATGGAAAGAACCACAATTTTCTTGACAAACTCCGAATGCGGATAGCTTCAAAATGAATGAGTTGACTGTCTAAACAACTTTTTGCCTTACTCCAGACAAACGCATCTGCAGAGAGTAAAAAAATAACGGCTGCATATCCGTAGATTTCTTCTAGCTTCGGAAACATACCTCTTTTACAGATACTTTGAAATCTCTTTTTATGCTCTGCATTTCTATTTCTATAGCAGCGAGAGGTGTATCTCTCATAAATCTTGTAATCATTTTAATCAGTCCTTTCTTTTTCTGCAAATCGGACAACAAAAAAAGAGGCTATGTTTTTCAGTAACGAAGAACATAACCTCATGGTTGTTTTGCCCGATGGCAGATTTATTAAATTGTATTTTAGGTTTATATGAAAACAGAGGCATCAAGATTATTCTTTCAATACCTTAGTTTATTTAATAATTATTCTCTTTGATATAGTTGTTTTTTAACGGCGGGATATTCACAAACCCCATTTTATTCTGATATGCGCAGAATTTGAAATGTATCATACTCAGTTTCAGGATACTCTTTGTTGAAATAAAACATGCTATATCTCCATTTATCCTGATTATATATGCAAACTCTACCTGTATAATTTCTTTTTTCTACTAATTCAAATAAGAGGGGTAAGATCATTCTATATATGATAGAAGTTCAACAATCTTCTATTTTATGAATATTATAAGTCCATATCCCAACGCTCTTCTATAACATCTTTTCCCCATGCCGGATTTTCCTGTGTATGGGTTATTTTAAATCCTTTGCTTTTATAGATATGCCTTGCTGTTTTTAGTTTACTTATAGTTTCAAGAAAAATGTGTGTATAGCCTTTCTCTCTGCAGAAATCAAGTGCATCTTCAATAAGTTTTTTTCCTATACCTTTGCCTCTGGCTTCCGGTTCAAGGAGAAAAAATCTTAATTGCGCCGTTTTATCATCTGATTTAGAAATTGCAATGCTTCCGAGTCTTCGTCCGTCCACTTCTGCAATCAGTATACATTCCTTACTCGCATCAAAATGTCCTACAAATTGATGTACTACCCTATTTACATCGTTGACAAAGGCTGAAGATAAACCATATTCAGCTGGATATAGAATCTGATGTCGCAAAATCAAATAATCAATGTCATCATCAACAAAATTACGGATGGTAATTGGATACAAGCTTTCTGAGATTCTGTTCTTTATAACACCCATGGCTTCCAAGACTCTAGATAACATGAGTTGAATGTGAAAAAGCTCCCCACTGTCAAAGCTCTGCAAACTGAATATGCAGAACTACTTTCCGGCAAGAAAAAAGCCTACGGGGAATACCATAAGGCGAAAAAGGATATGCAGGAAGTAGTCATCGCAAAGGCAAATATTGACCGTCTTTTAGGCGAGGACACGGCTCATCGTGAAAAAGAAAAATCACAGGAACAGAGGTAATCTGTCCTGTGATTTTATCAGCCTCCGCAGAAGGCGTAGCCACACAATTTATTGTGTGTTCAGTGGGGATTGGGGATACTCCCCAACAAGCAGATTTGCCAAAAATCCCGCAAGGGAATTTTGAGCAAAATCGCAAGGTGTGTACCACCTTTCCCTGATTGCCACTTTTGTTCGCAAACAATATACCGTATATTGAAACATATCCAAGGGAACAACGCCAACCCTGTATAGCAGCTTGCTTTTATCCTAAAAACTCTATCTCCATTTACTTGAATTTACTTGAAATCGACCAAGTAGCCAACGAACGATTGGAAAGGCTTATGCCCCCAATGGCAAAAGTCGCAGGTATCACGGAACTGCTTAAAGCCACCGACCAAATAAAATGCTTAGGCTTAGGCTTAATGAACACCATCAAGGTACAGGTTGAGGAAACCATTTTTGCGGAGCTAATTTATAGCTGACTACTCGATTTTATTCACCTTATGCTCTTAGGTGTGAGCATACACATCATAGCATTAACTCTAATAGAGCATAATATTTTGACATTATAAAAAACTAAAAGCTCCCCATTGACAAAGCTTACTCGATATGTAACAATAGTTGTATAACATATGTGATTATTCAAAATCTAGTAAAGGAGAAAATTAATATGCCACCTAAAGCAAAAATAACGAAAGACATGATTTTGAATATTGTCTTGGATATTACAAGAGAAACAGGATTTGAAACTGTAAACGCAAGGAGTATTGCAAGTAAGCTACAATGCTCTACTCGACCTATTTTTACTTGTTATGAAAACATGGATGAATTAAAAACAGAATTTCTTGATTTTGCTTATGAATACTACGAGCAATATGTCACCAATTATAATAGTTCTGTTAATGTCAGTCCATATTTAATCCTTCCCCTTTCCTACATTGAATTTGCTCAAAAAGAAACACATTTATTTAAACTGTTATTTATAAATGATATGGCTTTAGAAATGACAGAAGCAAAAGACTTTTATAAAGAAATTGACAATGAGAAAAAGGCAAAACTTTTTTCGGAAACTATTGGAGTAGAGTTAGAACAATCAAAAATCATATTTTTAGACTTATTTCTTTACACGCATGGCATAGCAGTTCTAGCTGCAACGAAAAAATTAGCATTAGATAGAGATAAGGCTGAAAAAATGGTGACAAACATTTTAACAGCTTTTATTAGACAAGAAAAACCAGATTGGAATTTATCCATTTAATTTTTATTATCAATAGAGGGAGTGCAATATGAATACAAACCAATATCTAATTAACCATTACAACAATTATGATGAAGATAGCCGCCTTGTTGTAAAACATGGTTCCGTTGAGTTCCTTACCACAATGAAATATATCGAGAAATACATAAAATCTGACGACCATGTGCTTGAAATTGGTGCTGGAACAGGTCGGTATTCCCATGCACTGGCACGAGAGGGATATGATGTTGATGCAGTGGAGTTGGTTGAACACAATATAGAGATTTTCAAACAAAACACTCAACCGAATGAAAATATAACCATTACACAAGGCAACGCTATGGATTTATCTGCGTTCCCAGACAATGAGTATGACATAACGCTGCTGTTAGGACCGCTGTATCACCTTTACACCAAAGAGGATAAACAACAAGCTCTGGGCGAGGCGATTCGTGTAACAAAACCGGGAGGCATAGTTTTTGCCGCCTATGTTATATCCGATGGTTGCCTCCTTGACGAAGGTTTCAATCGTGGGAACATCAATGTTTCTCAATATATTGAACAGGGCTTAATTGATTCACAGACATTTGCCGCCAAGTCAGAGCCAAAAGCTTTGTTTGAACTTGTCCGCAAAGAAAGTATTGACAATTTGATGTCCGTATTTCCTGTAACTCGGCTACATTACGTTGCCGCAGACGGTTGTGCATTATTTATTCGTGAATCAGTAGACGCAATGGACAACGGCACATTTGACTTATACTTGCAATACCACTTTGCAACTTGTGAGCGTGAAGGTTTACTAGGCATAACAAGTCATGCGATTGACATATTCAGAAAATAAGCATCATTTACATTAGCCTTAATCGCAAAACATGAGGTGATTATGAAAGAATGCAAGTGGTTACTATGCCCTATATGTGGTAACAAAACTCGTGATAAAATACGAGAGGATACTGTGCTTGAAAATTTCCCTTTGTTTTGTCCGAAGTGCAAACAGGAAACGCTAATCAGCATTAGAAAATTTGATATGTCAGTTATCAAAGAGCCAGACGCACAGGCGCAAAGCCGATAACCAACAAGAATCAAACTCGTGGTTATCGGCTCTTTTTCATAAGAGGATTGCCATGTTGCAGATGCTTTCAAAACTCACTAAATTAAAGAAGAACTACATTACAACTATCCACCTGTGATTTAGCAGTTTTTTGTTGTGCCCAAATACAACAACATAACTATGTCTATGCCCGCGGAGGTTGAGCTTAATAAAACCCGGCTTGATGGTCTGTATGACATCATCGTAGAACTAGAAGAAAAAATTGAGGATGTCAAACTACGCCGCAAAGCTGTGGAGCAGGATGCCCTCACATTAGAAAACATCTACACCCTACTGGCAAACTTTGATAAAGTGTATGATAAAATCAGCGATGAAGAGAAAAAAACTCTGATTTCTTCGCTAATCAAAAAAATAGAGATTTTTCCATGTGATGAGGCTAAATTGCGTTTGAAGTCTATTTTATTCAATTTTCCTGTTTATAAAGACGGTGGAGATGTTTGTGGGTTTTTGTGGGACAAAAGTACGCACGTCTCCACATGGCTCGAGTTGATGGCATTGATGTCTTTTATACCTGCCTGTTCTCGGAAACATATCCACGGCATTTTTAGCACTATCAGTAGGCGGGAACATATCAAAGATTTTTGGGCTGCGTCCATTAATCTTTAATGTCCAAAGCCTTCTATTTTCCATCCAGTCTGTGGAGATTCGTAAACCATGTGACAATCCCAATATTGCTGCCCGCTACTAATGGTTATCTCATTATTGTATTGAAGATCTACCGTTACTCTAAAGATTTTAGTGTATTCATCGGGCTCATCAATCAGTTCGACTTTCAATAGTTTTGCAGATTTCAGATTATCAAAAATTGATGCAGCACCGATACTGGCACCCGTTAAAGGCAATCCTACACCCTCATTAAATAATTCACTATTTTGCATATTTGATGTTAAATTACCCAGTAAAGTTTTTTTCAAGATACAGTATTCCGCTACCTTAGCATCTTTATTATCCAACGCCGTGAAATATTCTTCAATAACCTGTTCTGGTTCCAATTTGGATAGGCTTACTTCAAGGTCGTCAGCCTGAATCATGTTCACAAGCCATTCGTTAAGCGTTTGCCTTGTCACTTTTTCAAAGCTATTTCCTATCAGACTGCAGGCGTTAAAAGTGCTGTGCCGCCCAGCACGGATGAATGCACCGATTATTTTGCTGTCGTTTTTCACAACAACACCTCTGCAATCCTGTATCGGATAAAACTCCTGCGGCATACTTTCATGAATCCTATAAATTTCAACATCAATGTCTGCAGTATTAGAGTATCCGCTCATGTCCAGGCCGATATCCTTTGAAAGCTCATTGTTATAAGCGAAATAATATGCGTTTGGATTAAAACCAGACAAGGCTTTGATGTTGTTGAGCTTGTTTTTCATTGCGCTAATCTGATAGTCAAGCGTCCATCCATATTTTTGAAATAGTGCTACGGCATCGGCGTTATCTATATAGACGGTAATGCTTGTATTCTCCAGAAATGAATCGATATAACGTGCAAAATCTGTATTTACTTCGTAAAGACCACCGTCTTTAACAATATAGGCTTTATTATACAGCGTATCGTAGTAAAGTCTACAGCTATATCCGCCTATGTTATTAGACAATTTTACGGTATACTGATTAGTATGATTATTTTCCAGATCATCCTCTTTTGCAGGTGTTAGACTTGTTCGTAGTGTTGAATCAGTGAATGCAACTATTTTTGAATCGGTTGTTTCAAACTCGTTTGCCGACTTAAAGCCCATCATGTCGGAGTGAAACTCAATTTTTACTCTGTTATACTCCTGATACGCTGCTTCCGTTGTACCCGAAGGACTTTCTGCTAGATTATCTTTTAGTTGAATCGTGTTGCCTCCCTTAGGATTTGTAACTAGTGCAATTCCTACAATAATTACAGTTATCATTGATACAGCAATCACCCAAAAGGAAAATTTCTTGTAATTTAACACGTTTTTAATCCTTCCTCTTACATTTCCCTCGCCAAAAGCAAGGGGATTACCATTTAAGATATGCCTTCCAGTAGCAAGCGACAATAATGAATTAGCATAAGGCTTTTTAATATCTTCATTCATTTTTTTCAATACTCTTTCGTCACAGGATAGCTCCATATCTGTGCTCATTAGTATAAACGCAATCCACACAAGAGGATTAAACCAATGTATGGATAATATTAAGAAAGCAAATATTTTTATGATGTGGTCTTTTCGATTGATATGGGTTTGTTCATGTAGCAAAATATAGCTTCTTTCGGTGGCATTAAGTCCAACCGGTAAATATATCTTTGGTCTTATTAAGCCAAGAACAAATGGTGTTTTTAAATTCTTAGCTTCGAAGATATTCTGTTCTATTAACTGTGCACTTTTCAGCTGTCTTTCTAATAGTAAAATGGATACTACACTATAGATAAGTAATATCATTATTCCTAAAATCCATATGTATGCCCCTATTTCTATATAAATCTGCAATGGATTTACACTTGCTTCAACAGTCGGAGCGGGAAGTGATTGGCTTACAAATGAATCTACTACTTCTATCCCCTTATTTATCTGAGGACTCTGCTGATAGATGATATCATGGGGAATTGACACAGTATGCGTATTCCGTGGCATAAGACTAAACATGCTTTCAAATGAGAATGGAATTATTAGGCGAAATGCCACCACACCCCATAAGGCATAAGAGATAACTTTTGGAGCTTTCTTGAGTAATAGTCTAACAAGTATCACAAAAAGGATTACATAGCTTGCAGTAACACTCATATTTAAAACAGAAATAAATAGTTCAATCATTGCTACACCTCCTTGTGCTCGTCAATCAATCTTTTCAACTCTTCAGCCTGGTGTTTACTTAATATTTTCCCACCAATAAAAGCTGTTAGAAATTTTGGCAAGGACCCTCCAAAAGTATCCTCAACAAAACGTATACTTTGTTTGGCATAATATTCATCCTTTGTAATTAGAGATGAAACTACAGCATTTTCATTTTGAAAAAGGCCCTTTTCACATAACTTTTTCAATACTGTATATGTTGTGGACTTTTTCCAGTTCATTTCTTTTTCACATAGCTTCACAAGATCACCAGAACCTATCGATTCGTTCTGCCAAATTAATTCTGCAAACTTTTCTTCACTTTCAGTGAGTTTATATTCTTTCATAATAAACCTCCTTGGTCTATATAATACCGACCTTATATTATAAGTCTATACCTTATAGACTTGGATGTCAATGATGATTTATAAATAAATCTTCATTTGTAAATCACAACATACAAAAGACCGCCAACCAAGAGAGTACGTCTCCCGATTGACGGTCAGCCACCAATGTTGTTTCTACATCTATCCTATCTCCACAACCCTACAAATGTTATCTATACCATCCACTCAACCCCACGTACATTTTCTTACCTTTCGATATGTTTCCGAAAACGCAAAAACACACTTTTGGTTGAGTAGTCGATTTTGATATAATCCATCAAAACCAGTAGAATCAACACTTACACCTTTTTTATCAACACCACACATTCCACATGTGTCAGGTGATAACTGGGAATATAATTCTTTACCCTTCTTTAAAAATCCTTTCCCATTATCTGAATCATCATCTTTTCCCATAGTAATTGTCGATTTTGGACCGGTTTTAAAAACAAAAGTCAGTTGATGGGGATCTTTTTGTCCTTTGTCATCAATGCCACCTAGTATAATCTTCTCGACAATAGAATCAAATACATCTGCATCAAATTTTTTAAGGGGCTTGTTGGCATCAAAGTACTTCCTAAAACTTTTTAGCCTTGTTTTCATTTCTTTTTCTTCACTGGCTGTCAAAGATAGTTCATTGGTTTCCTTGATTAATCGTTCTTTGTCTTTATTTAACTCAATAAACTTATTTTCGTAATTTTCACGGTCAATGGCACCATCGATATGAATGTCTATGAGCTTCTTGATTTTATCTTCAACTTTGCTAAGTTCTTTATTTAGAGCTGAAAGCTCCTTCTTGCTAGTGCTTTCACTTAATGTATTTTCAATAGTTGAAATAAATTCCTCAATGATTTCTCTATTATGCTGGCACATTTCATTAAAGACTTTGACAAAGGTTTCTTCAATTACAGCTTCATGGATTCCTTTACTATCAGGACAATGCTTTTTACCATGTTTACTGGATTTTATACAGTGCCACACCACTTTTTTATTCTTAGTACCTGAGTTCCACGCTCTTCTACCAACAGTAGTTTCGCAGAAGCCACACTCAATTTTACTGCTAAAGGTGTATTGTCTACTATACCGCTTCAAACGTCCTTTTTCCATGTTGCAATTACGCTTATTTCTTATGGCTTGGACTTTTTCAAAGGTTTCTTTGCTGACAATCGGCTCATGATGATCTTTGATGTAATATTTCTCTTCTTCACCCATATTATCAAGGCGCTGCTTAGTAATTGGATCAACAGTAAACATCTTGCCAAGTAGTAAGTCACCCATGTATTTTTCATTCTTTAATATCCCTCTAATGGTACTATCAGGCCAGTTGGTGCTGCCTCTCTTAGTCTTATAGCCTTTTTCTTTTAATTCATTTCCAATAAGTCGGGCACCCTTACCTTGATTATAACAGTCAAAAATATACCGAACGACTTCAGCTTCTTCTTCATTAATCACAAATTCTTTGGTTTCCTTATCGTAGTCATAACCTAAACAACCTTGAAAACCAACCAATTCGCCACGCTTCATTTTCATCTTTAGTCCCATTTTTACATTGGTTGAAATGCTTTCACTTTCCTGTTGGGCTATTGAAGTTAAAACGGTCATAGCAACTTCCCCTTGCATGGAAAAGGTATTGATGTTTTCTTTTTCAAATAGTACAGCAACATTATGTTTTTTAAGAAGTCTGGTGTATTCCAGTACGTCTTTCGTGTTTCTACCAAATCTAGAGATACTCTTTGTAATCACTAAATCAAATTCACCTGCCATGGCATCACGTATCATCTCTTGAAAACCAAGGCGTTTATCAATATTCGTACCACTAATACCGGCATCGGAATAAATCTTTGCCAGTTCCCAATTAGTATTTTCTTTTATCTTTTGCTCATAATAAACTACTTGAGAATAATAACTTGCCATCTGTTCAGCAGAATCAGTGCTCACTCTGCAATAAGGTGCTACTCGAATTTTGGAGAGTTCTTTACCAGATGCACGGTCAAATTTATTCTTTTTTGGTTTTATGACTTCTACTTCTTTCATGTCTTCACTTCCTTTATGGAATCTAAAACAATGTTACTTCTTATGTGTCCATTCATGTTCTTCTAAATACACATCAAAGTCATCTTTTTCAGGAGCATTTAAACGTTTTTGATTAAACTTCTCATATTCTTTTTCAGCAAGTTCCTTAGCTACTTCATGAGAAATAGAACCTGCGCCAGTAAGAATGTCTCGCTCGTTAAATTTAAGAAAGGCATTAATCTTTTCTTCCCAATCCTTCATATACATTGGGTTACGTCTTTCAGCCTGATCTTCTGCATAATCTAAATACATGGTTACAATTCTATTGAGTGATTTCATTTCTTTTTCAGTCAAATAATTCTTGGCAACGGTGATATCACCTTTACGCACCTTCTCACCCTTCCAAGTGGTAAGTCCCATATTATCTTTTGATGCATCAGCTCTTTGTTCAATTAGTTCTGCAGCTGTATGACCATGAATAGCAAAATGAAGCTTGTTTTGAACCGTTGCAAAAAATTTCTTTGCAGCTTCAGATTTTGCATCATAATCTATTGATAATGCGTAGATATCAGTAATTTTCTTATAAAACCTTTTTTCTGATGCTCTAATGTCACGAATACGTTCTAAAAGCTCATCAAAGTAATCATCACCAATATTACGCATGCCTTTAAGGCGTTCATCATCCATGGTAAAGCCTTTGACTAAATACTCATTTAACCTTTCCGTAGCCCATCGTCTGAACTGTGTCCCTCGACTAGAACGAACACGATAGCCTACAGCAATAATTAATTCTAGGTTATAAAAACGTACCGTTCTCTCAACCTCTCTATTTCCCTCGGTTTGAACTATTCGGTTTTCCCGAATAGTTCGATTTTCTTCAAGTTCACCTTCGGCATAGATATTTTTTATATGTTCATTAATGGTATTCACACCTTTTTGATAAAGCTCGGCAATAGCCTTCTGTGTCATCCATACGGTTTCATTTTCAAGCCTAACATCAATTTTAGTTTTACCATCTTCTGTCTGATAAATGAGTAAATCGTTTTTATGATCCAATGTTACCCTCCTTTTCCATATGCAACTTATAATTCATCAGACACTGTCTGACGTTTTTAAGTGAACTATCCGGTAATTCCGGATAGTTCAACAATGTATGTTCCTAATTATCATTTTAATTTTACCACAGTAGATAATCAAGTGCCACATAAACCTCGTTTAATTTTGTATTTTCTTTCCAACTCAGCTTTGATTTTGATGAATTCTTTTTCTGAAATCATCTTTTCATCAAGCAGGCTGGAAAGCATGGCTAACTGTATTGTAAACTTCGTTAAGTTTTCCATCTAACCCTCCTACTTGATTTTTTTTATTTAATGGTATTTTTTGAGTACAGTCACTACGGCTTCGTAAATATCATTTAGTGACTTTCTAACTTCCTCAAGATTGGGACTTGTAGTCTTCCCTTGATGACAAAGTATAGTCAACTGATTCAGGTTATTACCAATCTTAGTTAATTGGGTATGAAAATTTCTGAAATCATCAATAATAGTAATCCTTTTATCACAAGCAGATTTAATGATATAGGCACTCATATTTAATTTCACTCGGTCTGCCTTTTTCTTAATCTGCTGATATTCTTTTTTTGTCATTCGAATGTTCACTTGCTTATCTCTTGTTCTCATTAGCATCTCCTTCCTTAGAAATGGGTGTGGGCATGCCCACTATTACACACTTTGGCTATACAAAGTGGAAGCTTGCCCCTGTTAAAACAGGGTAAATAAATCCTTAAGCTTAAGCTTCCGTCCAGTAACAAACTAGACGCTTTCGGATTTATTGGGGATATTGAAGATAAAAGCATTATGACTTCGTCAGCAAATAGTGAACCGTACTTTTGGACCACTTTTCACCGGTATACGCAGTCATTTTATCTGCAATTTCTTGATAGGATAATGCATTACACTGATACATTTTAAGTAGTCGCATATGTTCACCAGAGGCTCTCGTTACTCGTCCAAAGTGATCTGGACGTGCCTTTAATTGGTCATTTTCATCAAGCAATGATTTAATATTCCCTTCCAATATCCTCACCTCATCTTCAAGTTCTTTTATGGATTTTTCCTTGATTTGAAGCTTGTGTTCAAGTACTTGAATCTCTTCCCTAGCTTCTTGCAATTCAATTTTTAATTCTTCAACACCAAATAATTTGCCTAACATTTTTATCACCTTCCTTTCAAGGGTGCAAGCGTGCAAAGGTTATAAGCATTGCCCCCTTGCACTCTTGATTTTATAACTGCCATTTCCAACCTTCCTTTGTTTTAATAGATTTCACTTCAAGATTCTTTTTAGCTGTTTTCAACGTTCTTTGAGAAATCTGCTTTTCTTTTGCCTTTTCAACAACATAGTCACTGGCTTTAGCACCATCATCAAGAACTTCTTTAATCAGCTTTTCTGCTCGCTTAAGAACACTTTCAGTTGAACCCGCTCCGAGTAATTCATCCAGCTCAATGTCATATTCTCCTATCCACGCAAAGCCATTTTCTTCATCCAGCTTAAAAGCAACTTTCTTACCCTCAGGTGCTAAACTTGATTTGATCTGAGCCATTACTCGAATAGATGGGTCTGCTCTTACGCGCCCTACTAACAAAACACTTCTAGCGGCAGCTGTAATATCAATAGAACCAAGTCCACGATAAAGTCCTTTTGTACCACCTGCTTTATTCATATGACCAATAATGACAATGGCACAACCTGTCCTCTCTGCAACGTTAGAAAGATTTTTGAAAATTGGTCTGATTTCATTTGCCCTATGCATATCTACACCAGAACCTAAATAAGCTTGTAGGGGATCAATGATTAGCAACTGTGCATTCGTCTCAATAATGGCTTCTTCAATTCTTTTATCTGATAGCGTCAGCTCCTTATGACTTTCATCAATAACGATTACTTTGGTGCAGTCAGCACCTGCTGCCAATAATCTTGGTTTAATGGTGTCACTTAAGCCATCTTCTGCAGTTTGATAAATAACATTGCTACATTCTAACGCCTCCTTACTTAAAGGCAATACATCACCAGTCGTCATTGCTGATGCTATTGCCAAAATCATGGTGGTCTTGCCCTCGCCTGGATCACCTTGAATAATGGTGATTTTCCCAATGGGAATGTAGGGCTTCCATAACCATTTCACTTCTGTTACCTCAACATCACTCATGTTGATGAGTTTTAGTTCATTTTCATGTTCCAATTGTTTACCTCCTTTTTGTCCCGCTACTTATTAGCCGATTTTTTGAGGGGTCTGGTCTATACATTTTTCATTTTAATTTTTGCCCCTCACTTATAAGCCGAAAAATCACGAGGGATGGGCGAAATATTTTCAATATTATTTTTCCCCTCACTATTAAGCCGAAAAATCATAGGGGGTGTACGAAAAAAAGTATAAAAAAATCCCCCTATCTATAAGCCGAAAACAGATAGGGGGATGCCGAAAATATTTTATTACTTTACACTTTCTTTTTGGATTCAGCCTAAATCATTAATCATAATTCAGGCTAATTGATATTTTAAATTAGCTATATCGTTAAATATTATTTCTCCATTCTCTGATTTTTCTGCATCCAGCACTTCAAGTAACGATTTGGCGATATGCCAAGCTAGTACTGGTGGTACTGCATTACCAATTTGCCTATATGCATCACCTTCTGAACCAGCAAAAACAAATTCATCTGGAAATGACTGAATTCTAGCAGCTTCTCTTGGGGTAAATCTTCTGTATAATTCATTCTCTGGATCAACCAAAAGAACTGGATCTCTAGAGTTTAAGCTAACTTTCGCAAGATGACTCGTAATGGTCAAGCATGGTTCATTAAGATTTTGATATAATCCTCTTTTCATATTATTTTTTGCTTTTTTCATTCCTTCGACTGCACGCTTCGAAAAATAGTACTTATTATCTTCTGAAACTAGGCTCTTTACTGCAACTGATAATGGTACCCACTCATTGGCAGTCGTTTTTTTCGGGAAAATATATTCCTTTTTCAAATCATCTCTAATTCCGATGATAATAACTCTTTGTCTCTTTTGCGGAATTCCATAGTCGGCTGAATTCATTAGCATAGAATAAGTTTTATATCCGGCTAATTCAAACTCTTTAATCACTCTACTGAATATTTTACCTTTATGCAGAGTCATAAATCCCCTAACATTTTCTGCTATAAATGCTTTTGGACTTTTAGCTTTCAAAATTCTTATCATCTCTTTATATAAGTTTGCTCTATCATCAAATGGATCCTTATTGGGATTCACAGTACTAAATGATTGACACGGAAAACCACCCATTAAAACATCATGGTCAGGAATTTCACTTGCATTAATATTTTGAATATCATCACAAACTACTTTGTGGCAATCAAAATTTTTTTTATAAGTATTCAGAGCTTTTTCATTTATATCTGTTGCATATACTATATTATATGGTAATCGCTGATATTGTTCTTTATTAAACTCAAATCCACCCAACAGTCCTAGATCAGCTCCACCACAGCCCGAAAATACAGAAACTACTTTATACACCATATTCACTCCTTGCTTCTTTAATAACCATATCAATTGCCGAATTTCCAAAATCAGCCCTATATGCTACTGGAATTACTCTTAATAATCCGTCATCGACTTTTTCTTTTACATTCTTTATTACATACATAAAAACAGTTCCTCTAACAAAATATACTCTATAAATAAAATAGTAATTACTATGTTGATTAGCTGCTATCCATTCATTCCTTGTTAAGTTTATTGTATCAATCCAATTATCATCTTCTATGCTCGGGGCTGTGACTCGCTTAGTGGACTTAACTTCTATATACTTAACAAATTCTGATATATCACCATCCTCGGCAATCACCGATTGAATGTCATACCCTAAACCTCTTGTTTTACCGAGGTGAAGTACTTTTGAAGCTAATCGATGATTATATGATTTAACACGTTCTTTTTCATACTCATAAACAAATAGTTCACCTTCATCACCTAGCGCAACTAAATCCGTTCTACCTAATTTTTTAGATAATTTTTCTTCTGGAATTCCTAATGATTTTGCAGTTGTCGTGAAGATTTCTTTGCTATCTACAAGTTTTGAAAAATAAAAACTCCAATCTGTTCCAATTTTTTTCCTATTTTCAACTGTAGATAAATCGTATGAATATACATCAAATTCTAATTTTTCATCCCAATGCTTTGCAAAATAATTTATAGCATTTAACTCATTTTCATTCAATAATACTTCATATTCCATTCCAATATGGATTAAATTTGCTAGTTCAAGATAGTTTAGAAGCTCATTTATATGTTGCATATTATAAGAAGACGCCTTACCAGGATTTTTTATCTTTCTTATAATCCCTTCATTCCTATCGTTGACGATTACATTTACTATTTCATTTGGAAAAGCTTTACCTTGCAACGCATCTAATGAATTTAATATATAATAACCGATATCATTCTTAGTTAATACCAACCCAACTTCTTTCGCCTCTAATAAAACACTTAGTACTAAAGAACATGGTCTAACCGAAATGTTATTGTTAATTCTTTCAAGTATAGTAGCTGGTTTATCCATTCCATTTGGATACTGAATCTTAAAACACATATCTTTAAAAAATGCTGGTTGATCATTGTCCTCTAAAAATTTAAGAGTTCTTTCTGATGTATATACATTCTGATTTTCATCTATATAATACATTCCGAACAGTTTTCCTGCAATTTCAGTTCTATGATTATCTAATGTCTTAATAGATGCATTAGGTAAGAACCTTTTCAATAATCGATTAAATGAATTCTCAAAACTTCCTTTATCTGCAGGTGTTATTTCGTCAATTATTTGAGCATATGCAGGCAACAAATTATCCATTTCGCCCTTAGACTTCCCTCTAATTATAGTACACCTATATTGATTGAAATGATTATACATTATTTTATCCCCTTTTCATCAATTCAACTACTTTTGTTGCAATTACTTCTGCAAGCATTGGCGGTACAGCATTCCCAACCTGCTTTAACTGACTTGTTTTTGTCCCTATAAATCTAAATTTATCTGGAAAGGATTGAATTCTTGCAGACTCTCTTGCTGTTGGAACTCTATTTGCTCTGTAATGAAAATGATGATTATGACCAGTATCAATAGTAAAGCTTGGTTTGCTACTATTCATTCGTGTCCAAGCAATATTTACTTTTCGTGTATCTTTCAAATGTTCTGGTAAATCCTTATAATTTCCTCCATCAGGTACGAGGCTTATAATTCGTTTTGTTTCCGCTTTGTGAACTGCTGTTACATGATTAAATAACATATCTGAATCATCTCTCATTTTTTTTTGATAGATTGTATTAGCATTTGTAGAATAATGCACACCATCTCCAAGTGGTACTTCATCACTTATATAATCCAAATCTGATATAGCATCCTTACAGTTTACAAATGGCAATAAATCTTTATCTACACCATGAGTTAGTTCTGGAAAACTAAATTTATCCGAATTTATAATTTGATTTTCATCAACCCCAACAAAAAAAACTCGTTTTCTTTTCTGTGGCACACCATACTCGTCTGCAGATAACATTTTAACTTGAACATTATATCCAATGTTTCTGAAATCTTCCATTATTTCATCTTTTGCTTTTCCATTAAATAATCTTATTAAACCAGGCACATTTTCCATTACAAAAATTTTAGGTTTTATATCATTTACTATTCTAACAAAAGATTTATATAATGTATTTCTTGGGTCATCAATCAATCTTTTACCTGAAACCGAGAACCCCTGGCATGGAGGGCCTCCAATAATAACATCAATACTATCATTATTCAAATCCATTAAATCAAGCAATGATTTCCCTGTAATATTTGTGATATCATCATTTACAACTATGGAATCCGGAAAATTATATTCATATGTTTTTGTGGCATCTTTCCACGAGTCTAATCCAAGTTTAATGTTAAATCCTGCTTGTTCAAAACCCTTTGAAAATCCCCCACAACCACAAAATAAATCTATTAAATTATATTTATCGCTCATACAAAATCTCCTGTCTATATATTATGTATCTTTTGATTTTGTTCTCAAATCAATAGGCTTTTCTGCATCACTAGGTATGGCCCATAAATTACCAATTCTTAAAGCACCTTGTACTCTACCTTCACTACATAATATTTGAACACGCCTTTTAGAAATATGCCACTTTTTAGCTATATCCTTAACCGAAATATAATCCATCTATATCACCTCTACACAAAACTCTTAAATTATTATATTCGCAATCGCGAATAATGTCAACTCTGATTCTTGAAATGCAAATCCACCTACTAGTGTAAGTGGATTTTATTATTCGACTTATATCCCTACATTTCACATCCAAAAGCCTAGCCTTACGATGATTTCACCTTTCAGTTCCTTATTACGATAATTAGCAATATCCGTATTAAACATGAAAAGCTTGGTTTTAAGTGGTATATGGGCAAATACGATTAGTCTTTTTTGTATATGATGGTGTCAAGTTAGGACAAAAATATCATTTCACTTTTCCATATTAATGCTGTTCTTATCTACAATCTCAAACTATTGCATTAATTGATATGCTGTTTTAAATATCTCAGACTTACTCCATAACTTAGAATCACCTATGATATATAATCTATACTTAGCTCTTGTTACAGCAACGTTTAAAATATTTGGTTTAACCCATTTAACTGCACCAATCGCTTTATTATCGCAACCAAGTAAAAATATAACTTCATTAGCTTCTTTTCCTTGAAATTTATGAACTGTACCACAACAATTCTCACACCATTGTTCAACAGTCTCACCATATTCTTCAATTAATTTGTCATATCCAAGAATCATCTTTTTCAATTCAGTAATAACTGTAGTAAAAGGAGATATTACATATAAGTTAGGATAACCATTATATTTCTGAAAGCTATCTACTATCATTTTCATTGTTTCTTTTCCTTGTTCATTGACAAAATGATTTCTATTACCAATTTCACTGCCCTTAATATCCAACCAACAAGATTTATCTAATATAAATTTATCAATTAATGATATGTCAGGTGCTGCTGTTTGGTATTTCATTGTTCCACCGTACGAAATGATATTTGAAATACTAAACATTGGTTCGATACATCTTCTATGTACAACAAGTGGACATCCAACCCATTCTGAATGAGAATCTAAATTGGCTGAATTTTTTATATAAGAACCATACTTATTTATGCTATCAGCAAAGGATTGAACAGAAATAGTTTTATCCATGTAAGGTTTTAATAATTGATCAGAGAATGCCCTTTTAATGGCATCAGCCTCATTTGTCACAACTGGCTCAACCTGCTTAGGATCGCCTACTATTATTGCTTTTTTACACCTCCATAGTGCACCAAGAGCAATATGTGGTCCAGCTTGACCTGCTTCATCAACTATTAATAGTCCAATACTTTCTTTTTCTTTAATGTGTTTAAGAAATCGTCCAACTGATGCAAAAGTAGTTGAAATTACTGGTGTTAATAAAAAGAGAGTATTAAGTAAGTGAGGGAAAGCTCTATCTTTATCCCTAATACTGAAATTACATAATTCATTATTGCTATTCTCACGATTTTTCCACATCATACTGAGATTTATGAAGTTGTCTCTACATGACTTTGAGGATAAAATAAATTCTTTATGAAGTTTAATAGCTGAATGAAATAATTTTTCTTTTTCTCGATTATACTTATCAGTAGTCCAAGGATTTGATATCTGAGCCTTTGTACTAACAGATTCTACATCACTAAAGTACTCTTTCCAAAAGTCATCATCAAGTATTACACGATCTTTCTTCATCTTTTCGAGTTTCATCATGAATTCTGAATTTGCTAAGCTGATTTTTTGGGTCAGGTCTTGTATAGCTTTCATACAGTTATTTTTTTCTTCCAAGATATTATTTTGTTTATCTCTCATTTGTGAAAGAATTTGCTTGAGTTTTGATATTTCTTCTTCTATAATACACTTACTTTTTTTTATAGATTCTATATTTTCAACAACTGATATTTTCTTTTTTTCATTGGAATTATACACTTCAATCATTTGATTCTTTTTAGCTTTCATTTCCTTAATCAATAATAAACGCTCAGTCTTTATCCATCTATGCAATATTATTTCATAAAACTTTCTAGCATCCTCTAGTTCTATTATACTAAATTGAGTTTTAGATATTTCATTATCTATATCTTCTAATCTGTTATTAATATCTGAATACTCATCATTTTTATTAGTTAGATCTTTTTCAATTTCTATATATTCCTTTTCTTTTTGACTTATATCTTGTTGTATTTTATTAATGTCTTTATTATATACGGTTATTATTTCTTCCAATTTAGCTATTTTAAATTCATAACTTGAAATTTCATCCTGAAACTTTTTAATAGCTAAAAAATGACTAGATTTCAAATTAGAATCATTGAATAATTTATCTTCAATATCCTTAACAATGTTTAATTGGTTAATGAAATTTATTCTTGCTTCTTTATATTTGTTTCTACGCTCTTTCATTTTATCATTATTGTTATAAAAACTTTTAATTATGTTATTCAATACATTATAGCAATAACGCCCTACATTAGAAGATTTGCCCATTGGGGCTGAAATAAGTCCCCATGCATTAATCTCAGTCTCTGTATCGCTTTCACTTGAAATTAGTTTATGAGCAAGCCATGAAAAGTAAATATCATTTTTCTTTTCATAAACAGCTCTCACATTACCATATTCTTCTTTTTCTAATTTAATAAAGAATTCTTCTTGTTCAAGAGCTTTTAAGACATCAAACATTGATGCAACCTCATCAAGCTGTCTATCATTTTCAGTAAGAAGTTTATCTGAATACATGTTCACTCTAAGTGATTTTGCATCAGGTAATTCTTTGCTTATATTCTCCACAGCAGCATTATTATTAGATGCAACCAACATCCCATAGTCAGCAAGTTTATCCTCCTTAAATGAATAGAAATAAGGATAATACTCATCATATCCATTTAACCTTAATGTGCCGTCCGAATAATTGTTCTTTATGAATGCATCATCAGGATTCTCATATTTTGTTAGTAAAGTAGCACGTTCAACTATATTATGAGTAATAATTTCTTTTAAAAGTGTCGTCTTACCTGTGCCAGGTGGTCCATTTACAGAGAATATATTACCTACACCTTCAAAATTAAACATACCAAAGTTGATTGCTATCTGCTGCATTAATGCAGGACTATATTTTGATGGCCACTTTCCTAGTGGTGATTCTTTAATTCTAAGTATTCTACTTATGTAATCTTTATTAGCTCTAATATCAATTCTTTCTTTTTTGTGATCTTTTATTTTGTTTTTTTTCATATATAAAGCTGTTACATAATCAATTATATCAGCATGCATACTTTTGGAATCGTGCTTATCATTGATTGAATGACTTATCATATGCAAGTCATCAGTATAAAATCCATTTAGCAACTCACTCAAATCTAAACTCTTTCCTTCTTCCCTATTTTGAGTTTTTTCAGAGTCATATCGTGAATATGTAAGTATTCCCTCTTCCAATAAACACGTAGTTTCCTTGAATACTTTTTTGGCATATTGGGAAATTATATGTTGATATAACTTATTTAACGTCTTATTTGTAAGTTCTGTTTCCATTTCAATGATTGATTCAATCTTCCTCACATCATCATAATAATTTTTAATAGTGATTCCATGATCTTTACTGTTTTTATCTATGCAACACCGATATACTCCCCATAGCATCGGTGAAATTCTTAAGCTATCCTCTATATAAAATCCATTCTTATCAATCTTCAGAGCAAATAGACACAATTTCCCTTTGTCTTCTTCTGGTCTTGTATCTTCAATTTCTAACACCTCAAATAAACGTTGAACTATTTCTTCCTTCCCTATCTTCCCATAACAAATATGAATGAATTCACTACAATACTGGTGTTTATTATATATTTCATTGTGATTTTGAATTATTTTTAGTATCTCTTCATTTGTACATAGCTTATTAAATACCATAAATTTCTTTGGTTTGCTTTTTCCTTTTGGCATTGGAAGATTTTTAGCCATTAGCATTGCTAAGTGAGCATTTTTTTCTTGCATTTTTGATTTTTTAGGAAATGGATCTTGACTTAAAAATTCAATAATATACCAAAATTCAATTATTTTTTTCGCTATGGCTGATTTATTTATCTCTTGTAATGACATATTTAACTCCAAACTTTATAAATTTTAACTCAGTTCTTTCTTCAATAAAATTTATTCAACAATTTTAAAGAAAAATAAATTTAGGGTATAAATCAGTGTATTTTCAATAAATTACCCTTAAATTATTATAACATAAGGCTAAATAAAAATCTTTGCCATCTTACAACAACTTACAATTACAATAAATATAATAGAGTAATCTTGATTTTCTTCTCCAATTTACACCAACATAATCGTTACTGAATGCTATTCTTATAGTAAGCGATGGAACAAATAGCGTAAAATACGAAACAAGGCACGCTCTGCTGATAAATAGCAAATCTTGCCTTGATTATTTTTATAAAATTAAAAAAATCCTTCACTATATATAACGTATTAATGATTTAACACTGGGAAAAATTACAATCAAATATTCCGCCTCTTTGATGATATTATGTAAACATAATCTATGAGGGGAGGGATTGTGCATGTATACTGAAAATCATAATGAACAAGTAGAAATTAATGTTTTGAAAAAGCTATTACGAACGACTAATAATAAGCGTATGCATATCAGATATCAGGTGATACTTCTTCATTACAGAGGATATACAAATGTGCATATTTC